>NZ_QHHO01000049.1:380092-404618 GCF_003184165.1 Achromobacter sp. RW408 | reverse complement strand
GCCCCCTTGGCCTGGCGGTGCTGCTGTCCGGCGGCTTCATCACGATCTTCGACCTGTTCGTGGTCAACGTCGCGATACCCAGCATGCAGACCACGCTGTCGGCCAGCTTCGCGCAGATCAATTTCATCATCGTCGCGTACGAGCTGGCCTACGGCGTGCTGTTGATCGCCGGCAGCCGGCTGGGCGACCGCCATGGGCGCCGCCGCCTGTTCATGCTGGGCATGGCCGGCTTCGCGCTGGCCTCGGCGCTGTGCGGACTGGCGCCCGACGCCAACACGCTGATCGGCGCGCGCGTGCTGCAGGGCGTGGCCGCGGCCACGCTGTTCCCGCAGGTCTACGCGCTGATCCGCGTCAGCTACGACGGCCACGCGCGACGCCGCGCCTTCGGCCTGCTCGGCATGACATTGGGGTTGGCGGCCATCGCCGGCCAGGTGCTGGGCGGCTGGATCGTGCATGCCGACCTGTTCGGCCTGGCATGGCGCACGATCTTCCTGGTGAACGTGCCGGTCGGCATGCTCGCGTGGCGGCTGGCCCGCCATATTCCTGAGTCGCGCGACGCCGCGGGCGCGCCGATGGACTGGGGCGGCGCGGCGCTGGTCGGAGCGGGGCTTGGCCTGCTGCTGTTGGCGCTGGTCGAAGGGCCTGCGCGCCACTGGCCGGCCTGGACCCTGGCCTGCGGCGGGGCGGCGATCGCGTTGCTGGCGCTGTTCGTGTGGACGCAGCGCCGCGCTGGCGCCGCCGGCCGCGCGCCGCTGGTCGACATGGCGTTGCTGGCGCAGCCGCGTTTCGCCGCGGGTTGCCTGCTGGTGACGCTGGTGTTCTCCACCGCCAGCGCCCTGTTCCTGTGCTACGCCCTGCTGTTGCAGACCGGCCTGGGCGTGGACGCGCTGACGGCGGGCACGGTGTTCGCGCCGGCCAGCGTCGGCTTCGTGGCCGGCTCGATGGCGGCGCCGCGGCTGGTGGCGCGCTTCGGCACGCGCGCCATCATGCTGGCCGCATTGCTGTACGGCGGCGCCACGGCCGCCCTGATGCTGCAGGTCGGGTCGGCCGGCGCCGCGCTCGCGCCGTGGTCGCTGGTGCCGGCGCTGGTCTGGTTGGGCGCGGCGCAAGGCGCGGTCAATACGCCACTGGTCAATCTCGCGCTGGGCCTGGTGCAGGACCGCCACGCGGGCATGGCCGCGGGCGTGGTGGCCACATTGCAACAGGTGGGCGCGGCGCTGGGCGTGTCCGCCGCCGGCATGCTGTTCAGCGGCGCGCTTGATGCGTACGCCGATGCCGCGGACGGCGAACGCTATGCGCGCGCGTTCGCCAGCGCCATGCAATTCAACGTGGCGGCAATCGCCACGTCGGTATTGCTGCTGTGGTGGCTGGGGCGGCGGCGTTGACCCGGCACAGCACACTAGCCCGCCGACAATTCGCGCGCGCGTTGCGCGGCCTTCAGCGCCGCCTCGGCAATGGCTCGGGCCACGCCCGCCTCGCGCAGATGCGTCAGCGCGGCGTAGGTGGTGCCGCCCTTGGAGGTCACCCGTTCCTGCAGCTCGATCAACGCCGCGTCGTCGCCCGCCGCCAGTTCCGCGGCGCCGCGAAACGCCGCCACCGACAGGCGGCGCGCATCGACCGCGCCGAAGCCGAGCTCCCGCGCCGCTTGTTCCAGCGCCGCCATGAAATGGAACACGTAGCCCGGACCGCTGCCGGTCACGGCGGTGACGGCGTCAAGCATGGCCTCGGTATCGACCCAGATGCATTCGCCCACCGCGGCGAACAGCGCATCCACCTGCGCGCGTTGCGCCGCGCCGCAACTGGCGGTGGCGTACAGGCCCGTCATGCCCAGCCCGACCTTGGCCGGCGTATTGGGCATTGCCCGCACGATGCGCGCATGGCCGCCCAGCCATTGCGACAGCGACGCGAGACTCACGCCCGCCGCGATGCTGACCACCGTGGCCGGCGCTGACAGATGCGCCCGCACTTGCCCGCAGGCGTCATGCAGCGCTTGGGGCTTGGTCGCCAGTACGCACAGCGCCGCGTCGGCGATCTCGGGGCCGGCGCTTGCCTGGCACGCCAGGCCGCGCGCCAGCAGGCTGGCGCGGGCAGGTTCAAAAGGTTCGGCCACCAGGAAATCCGCCCGCTCGCGGCCCCGGGCCAACAATCCGTCGATGATGGCGCTGGCCATGTTTCCGCCGCCGATGAAGACGATTCTTTCACGCATGATGTCTGGTTCCCTGTGTCAATCGAAAATGGCCCGGCGCCTGCGCACCGCCGCGGCGTCGAGCGCGCCGATGCGATTACGCCCGAGCAGCCGCAATGTGTTCTCCAGTTCGGTCCGCAGGATCGCCAGCACCTCGCCCGCGCCGCGCGGCCCCCGTCCCGCCAGCCCGTACAGCGGCGCGCGGCCCAGCAGCACCCCACGCGCGCCCAGCGCCACCGCCTTGGCGATATCGCTGCCGCGCCGCACCCCGCCATCTACCAGCACCTCGAGCGACTGCCCCAGTTCGGCCGCGACAGCCGGCAGGACTTCCAGCGGGCAGGGTGCGCATTCCAGCTGCCTGCCGCCATGGTTGGACAGCACGATGCCATCCACGCCGCTGGCCTGCGCCCTGCGCGCATCGGCCAGCGTCTGGATGCCCTTGATGACAAGGCGGCCGGGCCACTGGCGGCGCAGCCAATCGATGTCGTCCCAGGTCAGGGCCATATCCATCTGCCGGCTCAGGGCGGACGCCTGCTCGGTGATGTCCTCGCGCGCGTTGGAACTGACAGCCAGGTTCTTCAGCTGCGGACCGCCGCCGCGCAACATGCGCCAGCACCAGCCCGGATGGGCCGCGAGGTCGAGCAGCAGGCGGCCGGAAGGGCGCAGCGGCAGCTGGAAGCCGTTGCGCTTGTCGTGGTCGCGGTTGCCATGCACCGGCACGTCGACCGTCAGGAACAGCACCGTGTAGCCGCTGTGCCATGCGCGGTCCATCAGGTGTTCGGCGATGCGGCGGTCGCGTTGCACGTATAGCTGCAACCACAACTCGCCGGCGCTGGCCGCGCGCACGTCTTCCAGCAGCGAGGTCGATGCGGTGGACAGCACGAACGGCAGGCCGGCTCGATGCGCGGCGCGCGCCAGGTGCACGTCCGCATCGGGCCAGAACAGCCCGTTCAGGCCCGTCGGCCCGACAATGGCGGGCATGGCCGCGGCCGCGCCCAGCACGGTGCTTTCCAGGTGGCAGTCGGTGACGTCCGCCAGCACTTGCGGCACGAATTCCAGCTCGCCAAAGGCGGCCACGTTATGGCGCAGCGAGATCCCGTCCTCGGCCCCTCCTTCCAGATAATCGAAGGCCAACCGGGGCAGCCGCCTGCGCGCCTGCGCCCGGTAATCCATCACGCTGGGCAGCATGTCTCTTCCTTGTTGGCTGGATTTCAATTAAATTACATAACAAACACATCAATTGTATTTCGATTGTTTTAGCGTGAGCCATTCCGGCCTTCCCGCTTAGGACATACCCTAAATTCAATTGATATACGATTATTTAAATCGAAAAGCAATTTAAGTAATCGTATGCTGTGTCTCAACGTGATCGGTTCTCGACCTTTCCGATCCCTACGGGACGACAGACATGACCATAGGTACCCCCCTGCTCGATGCGCTTATCCAGGCGCTGGGCGATAGCGCAGTCCTGCGCTCCGACGCCGACATGGCCGGCTACACCGAAGACTGGCGCGGCCGCTACAAAGGCGCGGCGCTGTGCGTGGCCCTGCCGGGGTCGACCCGGCAAGTCGCCGACATCGTGCGCCTGTGCAACGACTACGCCACCCCCGTATTGCCGCAAGGCGGCAACACCAGCCTGTGCGGCGGCGCGGTGCCGGACGAGGCCGGCCCCCCGCCCGTTATCGTCAACCTGTCGCGCCTGCGCCAGATCCGCCGCGTGGACCCGGCCAACAATTCGATGGAAGTCGAAGCCGGCTGCGTGCTGGCCACGGTGCAGCAGGCCGCGGCGGAACAAGGCCGCCTGTACCCCATCAGCCTGGGCGCGGAAGGTTCGTGCCAGATCGGCGGCACCATCGCCACCAACGCGGGCGGCACCGGCGTGCTGCGCTACGGCAATACGCGCGACAACATCCTGGGCCTGGAGGTCGTGCTGCCCGACGGATCGATCTGGAACGGCCTGACCGCCTTGCGCAAGAACAATACGGGTTTCGACCTGAAGCACTTGTTCATCGGCGCCGAAGGCACCTTGGGCATCGTGACCGCGGCCGTGCTGAAGCTGCACCCCCTGCCCAATCGCCACGCCATCGCCTGGCTGGCGCCCACCGATCCGCAGGCTGCGCTCGACATCCTGGGCCTGTTCCAGCAGCAATGCGGCTCGCGCCTGTCAGCCTTCGAAATGATCGACAGCAATCAGCTGGACATCGTCATGACCCATGTGCCCGGCCGCAAGAATCCACTGCCCGGCGCGCACCCCTGGCATGTGCTGGTGGAGCTGTCGGACACTGGCAGCGGCGCGGAGCTGCAGGAGGTCCTGCAACAGATCCTGGAACAAGCCTTCGAACTGGGATTGCTGCGAGATGCCGTGGTGGCCAGCAACGACAGCCAGCGCGCCGCGCTCTGGGAAGTGCGCCATAGCGTCTCGGAAGGCAACAAGAAGGCCGGCGTGGGCCTGACCACCGACAGCGCCGTGCCGGTCTCGAGCGTGCCGCGCTTCATCGCCGCCGCCACCGAGGCCGTGCGCCGCCTGGTGCCGGACCTGCCCATCCTGATCGTGGCCCACCTGGGCGACGGCAACGTGCACTTCATTCCCTTCTTCACGTTCGACGCCTGGAACGCGCTGCCCGAGCGCGACGCCATGGCGGCCGCCATTCGCCGCGCCGTCAACGACGTGGCCGATGCGCTGGGGGGCACCTTCAGCGCCGAGCATGGCGTGGGCCGCACGTCGCTGGCCGAAATGGCGCACTACAAGTCACCGGTCGAACTGGCCATGATGCGCACGCTGAAAGCCAGCTTCGACCCCGCCGCTCTCTTCAATCCCGGTCGCTTGCTGCCCTGAAGCCGCCCTTCCCGTCCGCCGTCCCGCTGGAGCCCTTCCATGAAATCCACCTCCTACAACGCCTCGCGCCGCAGCGCGCTCAAGACCGCCGCCGCTGGCGTCGCCGCCCTGGCCATGCCGATGATCTGGACGCCGTCGCGCGCGGCTTCCAAGCGCATCGTCGTGCGCGACGACGGCGGCATCTACAGCAAGGCCTATGGCGCGGTGTTCTACAAGCCGTTCACGGACGCCACCGGCATCCAGGTGGTGGGCGTGCAGGCCAACGCCGAGCCCACCGCGCAGATCCGCAGCATGGTGGACACCGGCAACTACACCTGGGACATGGCCAAGATCAGCCAGCCCGCCATCCTGATGCTCACCGAAGGCGGCAAGGTCTACCTGGAAAAGCACGGCCTGGAATCCGACCCGGTCGTGGCCACCATTCCCAAGCAATACATGTCGCCCTATGGCGTAGGCAACAACGTCTACACCACCGTGCTGGCCTACCGCACCGACGCCTTCAAGGGCCGCCGCGCCCCGGCGTCATGGGCGGACTTCTGGGACGTCAAGAACATCCCCGGCCGGCGCGGCCTGCGCAAGCACCCGTTCGACACCATCGAGGAAGCGCTGATGGCCGACGGCGTGCCGACCGACAAGGTCTATCCCTGCGACATCGACCGCGCCCTGGCCAGCCTGGACAAGATCAAGCCGTCCGTCGACGTGTGGTGGAACACCGGCGCGCAGGTCGAGCAGATGCTGGGCTCCGGCGAAGTCGACATGATCGCCACCTGGGTCTCGCGCGCGCAATCGGCCATCGCCAACGGCGCGCCCGTGCAGATCGTGTGGGACCAGAACATCTGGGGCTGCGACAACTGGTCGATCCTGAAGGGCACGCCCAACGCCGACGCCTGCCGCGAATTCATCAAGTTCGCCTCGGACCCCAAGCGCCAGGCCGCGCTGGTCGAGTTCTTCGCCGCCGGCGTGACCCAACCCGCCGCGTTCGACCACATCAAGGCCGACGTGGCGCGCAATTGCCCCACCCACCCCGACAACATCAAGACCGGCCTGCACATCAACGCCGCCTACTGGCTGGACAAGCAGCGCGACGTGCTCGAGCGCTTCAACGGTTGGGTCTTGAAGTAATTCTCTGCATACGCCGAACGCCATGTCTTCTTCCAATCTGCAAATCTCGGGCCTGGGCAAACGCTATGGCGATTTCGTCGCCCTGGCGCCCACGCACCTGGATGTCGCCCGCGGCGAATTCCTGACCCTGCTGGGCCCGTCCGGCTCCGGCAAGACCACGCTGCTGAGCCTGATCGCGGGCCTGGCCAGGCCCGACGAAGGCCGCGTGCTGATCGACGGCAACGACGTCACCCACGGCGCGCCGTACGAGCGGGACATCGGCATGGTGTTCCAGAACTATGCGCTGTTCCCGCACATGACCATCCTGGAGAACATCGCCTTTCCCCTGAAGATGCGCAAGGTGCCGGCGGCCGAGGCGAAGCGGCGCGCGCAGGAAGCGCTGGACATGGTGCGGCTGCCGCAGGTCGGCGCGCGCCTGCCGCGCGAACTGTCCGGCGGCCAGCAGCAGCGCATCGCGCTGGCGCGCTGCATGGTCTACCGCCCCGCGATCATCCTGATGGACGAGCCCCTGGGCGCGCTGGACAAGAAGCTGCGCGACCAGATGCAGCTGGAGATCAAGCGCATCCATCGCGAACTGGGCACCACCATCGTCTACGTGACGCATGACCAGGAAGAGGCCATGACCATGTCCGACCGCATCTGCCTGATGAACGGCGGCGCGATCGAGCAACTGGGCACGCCAGCCGACCTGTACTTCCGCCCGCGCACCCTGTTCGTGGCGGACTTCCTGGGCGAATCCAACCTGCTGCAGGGCGAGGTCACGGCCGTCGACGGCGCCACGCTGACCGTCAGGCTGGCGCACCAGGGCGTCAGCGGCCAGGCACTTTCCAATGGCGCCACGGTCAAGGTCGGCCAGAAGGTCACGCTGATGCTGCGTCCGCAGAATCTGCAGGCAGGCCCCGCCGAGGCCCATGGCCGGGCCCTGACCGGCAAGCTGCTCGACGTGATGGTGACCGGCAGCCTGACCAAGCTCTATCTCGATTCGGGCGCGCCCGACAGCGCCCCGCTCGTGGTCGCCTACCCCACGCGCCGCCAGGCCGAGCAGTACGCCATCGGCCAGCCGCTGTCGGTGACCTGGCAGGCCGCCGACGCGGTCGCCATCGCGGAGTGACCGCATGAGCCCCCTTGCCCCTCCCCGCAAGCGCATGAGCCAGGGCCGCCGCCATTTCCTCATGGCCGCGCCGCTGGTGATCCTGCTGCTGGTGCTGCTGATCTATCCGGTCGGCCAGTTGCTGCTGCTGAGCTTCTACGGCGACCAGGGTTTCTCGCTGACGCAATACCACCGGTTGTTCGAGTCGTCGGTGTACGTCAACGTGCTGCTCATCACGCTGAAGATCTCGCTCTGGACGACCTTCTTTGCCGTGGTGGCCGGCTACCCGGTCGCCTACCTGATCTCGAGCCTGTCGGCCCGGCGCAAGACGTCGCTGCTGTTCTGGGTGTTGCTGTCGTTCTGGACCAGCTTCCTGGTGCGCACCTTCGCGTGGGTCGTGCTGCTGGGCCGCAACGGCGTGGTCAACCAGATGCTGCAGGCGCTGGGCATCCTGGATGCGCCGGCCAACCTGCTCTACAACTTCGGCAGCGTGCTGGTCGGCATGGTGCATGCGCTGATGCCGCTGGCGGTGCTGACGATGCTGTCGGTCATGGAGAACATCGACCGCAACCTGCCACGCGCCGCCTCCACCCTGGGCGCGCGCCCGGGCACCGCGTTCTGGAAGATCTACTTCCCGCTGTCCATGCCCGGCGTGGCCGCCGCGGCCATCATGGTGTTCGTCACCGCCATCGGCTTTTTCATCACCCCGGCGCTGCTGGGCGGCCGCAAGGAGACGATGATCACCCAGATCATCATCGACCAGGTGCAGCAGACCATGAACTGGGAATTCGCCGGCGCGGTGTCGGTGCTGCTGCTGGTGGTGGTGCTGGCCGTGTTCGCGCTGTACGACCGCATACTGGGCCTGTCGACCATGACCGGCGCCGGCGCGTCGCGCCCCCGCGCCTCGGCCAAGCCCGGCCTGGCGCGCCGCGCGGGCGAGGCCCTGCTGGACCTGCTGGCCGCGCTGTCCGACCGCCTGTTCTCGCTGCTGCCCACGCGCCTGCGCCGTTCGGTGTCAGGCACCGGCCAATCGCGCACCCTGTGGTGGATCGTGCTGGCGGTGCTGGCCTTCCTGTCCGCGCCCGCCTTCCTGATGATCCCGCTGTCGTTCGATTCGGGGTCCGGCCTGACCTGGCCGCCCAAGGGCTTTTCGTTGCAATGGTACGAGCAGATGTTCACGTCGCCGGTGTGGATGCAGGCCATCACGCGCTCGCTGGTCGTGGGCGTGGGCACCGGCCTGCTGGCCATGCTGATCGGCACGCCGGCCGCCTTCCTGCTGGTGCGCGCCGACATGCGCGGCAAGTCCGCCATGCTGGCCTTCGTGCTGTCGCCCATCGTGGTGCCGCGCATGATCATCGCGGTGGGCATGTTCTATTTCTTCGCCCGCGTCGGCCTGGTCGGGTCGACCGTCGGCCTGATCCTGGCGCACACGGTGGTGGCGGTGCCGTACGTGGTGATCACCATGATGGCGGTGCTGCGCAACTACGACACGCGCCTGGACCTGGCGGCGCAGAGCCTGGGCGCGGGGCCCTGGTCGACGCTGCGCTTCGTGACCTTCCCGATCCTTGGCGCGGGGCTGATGTCATCGTTCCTGTTCGCTTTCGCGACCTCGTTCGACGAACTGACGATCGCGCTGTTCGCCTCGGGCGGGCTGAACGCCACCCTGCCCAAGCAGTTCTGGGACGAGGTGACGCTGCAGATCTCCCCGGTGATCGCCGCCGTGTCCACCTGCCTGTTTATCTTCATCGCCGCGCTGATCTGGCTCGCCGACCGGCTGCGCCGCCGCAGCCTGGCGGGCTGAGGCGCGGCGCCGTTTCCCTTCCATCAGGATTTTTCCATGTTGAATGCAAGCCACCTGCGCGGCGTGTTTCCCGCGATTCCCACCCCGGTCAATGCCGACGACACCATCAACGTCCCGGCGGCCCAGGCGCTGATCGCCTACCTGCTCAAGCAGGGCATCGACGGCATCGTGCCGCTCGGCGGCACCGGTGAATACGGGGCTTTGGCGCGGGCCGAACGCATCCGCATGTGCAAACTGACGGTGGACGCCGTGGCCAAGCGCGTGCCGGTGATTCCCGGCGTGCTGGACCCGGGCTTTCACGACGCCCTGCAGGCCGGCCGCGAATTCGCCGACGCGGGCGCCGACGCGCTGATGGTGCTGACGCCCTACTACACGACCCCGACCCAGGCCGGCATCCGCGAGTACTTCCTGCGCTACGCCGACGCATCGCCGCTGCCGGTGATGATCTACGAGATCCCGTACCGCACCCGCATCGCGATCGCGCCCGAAGTGCTGCACGAACTGTCGCGCCACCCGAACATCATCGGCATGAAGGCCTGCAACACGGACATGTACCACTTCCTGCGCACGGTGGCCGGCGTGGACGAATCGTTCGCCGTGTTCAGCGGCGAGGACACGCTGCTGCCGGTTCACCTGGCCGCCGGCGCCCAGGGCGGGATCGTGGTGACGGCGAGCCTGCTGCCCAAGGCCTGGCGCAAGGTCTATGACCTGGCCGCCGAAGGCCGCACGCGCGACGCCATGCTGCTGCACCGTCGCCTGATCCCCCTGATGAACCTTGCGTTCGCCGAGACCAATCCCGGACCGATGAAGTCGGTGATGGATCTCATCGGCGTCGATGCGCCGGAAGTGCTGGATCCCCTGGTGCAGCCCGGGGCCGACCTGCAGGCGTCCTTGCGGTCGGTGGTCAAGCCCTTGCTGGCGGAGTTCGAAGGCGTTTGAGACAGGCGATTCGGGAAGGACTGGGCGCAATCGATCGACCGCGCCCGGCCCTTACCTCGAATACGCCGAGAACTTGGACTTGGAGATGGACGTGGCCGCCACCTGCACGTGCTGCGCCAACTCCGCCTCGACCCTGGCCACGGTCCATCGCGTCGTCGGCACGGAAATGTTGATCGCCGCCACCGCCAATCCCCGATGATCGATCACCGGCGCCGCCACCGAAATATCTCCCAGCACCGTTTCGTTCACGATGATCGCGTAGCCCTTTTCGGCCACGCGCTGCGCGCGTTCGAGCAGCTTGTCGGGATTGACTTCCGTGTAGGGCGTGATCGGCTCCAGGCGGGTCTGCGACAGGATTTCACGGCGCTGCTCGTCCGACAGGCGTGACAGGATCGCCGTGCCCGACGCGGTGAAATACGCCGGCAGGCGGCTGCCCACGGCGATGTCCACATTGACCAGGTGATGCCCTGGGAAGCGGGCCACGAACACGATCTCGTGCCCGTCCAGTTCTTGCAGGTTGGTGGTTTCGCCCAGCGTGCGGCTGATGTCCAGCAGATAGGGCGACGCCTTGTCGATCAACTCATTGGCGCGCACGTAGTTGTACGAGAACTGCAGCACCTTCGGCGTCAGTCCGTAATTGCGCGTGTCCGGAATGCGGCGCAGATAGCCCAGCGTTTCCAGCGTGTAGACCAGGCGTTGCGTCGCGCTGCGGTCCAGGCCCGAGGCACGCGCAATGTCGGCCAGCGTCATGTGGCGTTTCGGGCCGTCGAAGGCGTGCAGCACCTGGAAGGCTTTTTCGGTCGAGCCTACAAAGAGCGAAGACCGGGTCTCGGTCGCCGCCTGCGTCTTGTCCGTATCGTCGGGCTTGTTTTTGGGCACGGGAGCAGCCTATTTGAAAGAAGGAGCGCGCGCGAATCGGAAGCGCGGGCCGTCTTGCCGGCGGCAATCGCGCGTATCGCACGCGATTTAATTGTAATTCAATTATTAATAGCAGATCCCAATTACCACATAGCGCGGCACGCGCGATCGCGCTGCCCTCAACCGTGCGTCGGCGGACCAGCCCTCACGCTGCCGCGAGCGCCGTCATGCGGCCAACGGCACGCCCGGCTGGCTGGCCGAGCGCGTGCCCGGCACCGGATGACAGGACTGCGGATGGTAGGTATGCACCAGTGACAGCTTGACGCGGTCGCTGCGGTTGCCCTGCGCCGCGTGCAGCGTGCGGCAATGGAAGAACACCAGGTCACCGGCGCGCAGCTCGGGACAGACGGCGCGCGCGATCCATGCGGCGTTCTCGGGCGCGTCATCGCGGAAGAATTTCTGCTCGTCGAACTGCGCCGGCTTGAACGCCGCCGCGTGCGAACCGGGAATGAACGACAGGCCGCCGTTGTCCCAGTTCTCGTCGCCCAACGCCAGCCAACAGGACATCAGGTCGGTATCGGAAAACGACCAATAGCGGATGTCCTGGTGCCAGCCGGTCAGGCTGCCATAGGCGGGATGCTTGGTCATCACGCAGTTGTGGTGCACCGTGGACAGCACCGGCGTCTCGCCGAAATAGCGCGCCAGCGATTGGCCGATGCGCGCGTTGGTGGCCCATTGCGCGAACAAGGGATCGCGCCCATAAGCGCTGAGCAGGCGCCGCACCGTCAGACCGCCTTCGGCGTTGCGCGACTCGGGCGCGCCGGGATAGCGCAGGTCCGCCTCGTATTCGATGGGCGCCACGTGCTCGCGCAGATGGCGCTCGGCCAGCGCGCGCAGCGCCGCCACCTCGGCCGGGTCGGCGAACTGGCGCGCGACCACGAAACCCTGCTCGCGCAGGACCGCTAACTCATCTTCTTGCAACGACGCGGACATGATGAACCTGCCAACCCCTCAGACCCCGCGGCGTAAGCTGCAAAGCGTCTGCGCACAGGGCAGGCGCGTGCCGGGCGAGGCGCCGGCGAGCGCGGGGAGAGCTAGATTACACCTAAATACGCGGGCCGGCGGCCGGCGCCTGGTCGGGCGGGGGCGCGGCCCGGAGGCGGGCGGTGTCACGCTCGGCTTCCTCGTGGTGCACCCACTCGCGCCACACGGCCACCAGCAGCGCCATCAGCACCGGGCCGACGAACAGCCCGACGATGCCCATGGTCTTCACGCCCCCCACCAGGCCGAAGAAGGTCGGCAGGAACGGCAGCTTGACCGGCCCGCCCACCAGGCGCGGACGCAGCGTCTTGTCGACGATGAACAGTTCGACGCTGCCCCACACCATCAACGCGATGCCCGCCACCACATGGCCGGAACCGACCAGGTACAGCGACACCAGCGTGAACGACAGCGGCGCGCCGCCGGGAATCAACGCCATGAAGCCGGTGACCACGCCCAGCAGCACCGGCGACGGCACGCCGGCGACCCAGTAGGCGATGCCCAGCACCACGCCCTCGCCCAATGCGATCAGGCCCATGCCGGTGACGGTGGAATTGATGGTGGCCGGCACCACGCGCGAAAAACGCTGCCAGCGCGCCGGCAGGATGCGTTCGCCCAGCACGTCCAGTTGCGCCACCATGCGCATGCCGTCCTTGTAGACGAAGAACAGTGTGATCAGCATGAACAGCACCGTCAGCAGCAACTGGAACACGTTGCCGGTGGCGGCCAGCACCATGCGGTAGATATTGCCCAGGTGTTCGCCGCTGACGGCCTCGACCAGCGCGCCCAGCGCATGCGGCTGGCCGATATAGGCCTGCCAGTATTCGGAGAGCCGGTCGCCCACCACGGGCATCGAGGTGATCCAGTTGGGGACCGCGACGCCATGGCGATTGGCGGCGATGGCCCAGGCGAAGAAGGTGCTGGCCTCCTTGATGGCGTACGACAGCGCCAGCGACAACGGCACGATCAGCACCACGATCACCACCAGCAGGGCCAGCGACGCCGCCAGCGCGGTGCGGCCGCCGCAGCGCGCGACCAGCCGCTGGTACAGGGGCCAGCTGGCCAGGCCGATGATCAGCGCGGCCAGCGCCGGCACCAGGAAGCCGCTGAGGAAATACACCCCCGCCAACAAAACGAGCAGCAAAAGCCAACGGGCGATCAGGTAAGCGGGGAGTACAGGCTGCATAGAGCGGATCGACAGTGAATGCGTTGAGGCTTTGACTGTCGGACTATACAGACGTTTCGGGAAATACGAGGGACGCAAGCCCTGTATTTACTACGGGGTTTCCCGGTGTTCAGGGATTTTGCCGGCAAATTGCGGGCGTGGCGGACCCGCGGGCCCGCCACCTCGGACACGGCCTGCCTTACAGCGCGTATTCGGCGGCCTCTTCGCGCGCGGTACGGCGGCGCGGCATGGGGTCGTTGGCAGCGGCCACGCCGGCCACGGCCATCTGCTTGGCCTGGCTGATCTGGCGCTGCTGGAACACGCCGCAACTGGCGGCGGCCGGATCGGTCTCGTCGCGGCCGCTGAGCAGCGGGCAGCTGGCGAACAGTTCCGCCGCCCAGTCGGCGAAGGCGCGCACCTTGGGCGACAGCTGGCGGCTTTGCGGATACAGCACCGAGATCGCGGTGGCGCTGGGCTTCCATTGCGGCAGCACCTCGATCAGCTCGCCCGACTGCAGGTAGGGCAGCGCCATGTAGCGCGGCGTCTGGATCAGGCCGAAACCCTTCAGGCCGCAATCCAGGTAGGCGCCGGCCTCGTTCACCGCCACGGTGCCGCGCATGTCCACTTCCTGGTGCTTGCCGTCGATCTTGAAGTCCCAGGCGCAGTTGCGGCCGGTGCGGCTGGAGAAATAATGCACGGCGTGGTGGTTGCGCAGTTCCTCGATGGTCTGCGGCATGCCATGGCGCGCGACGTAGGTCGGCGAGGCGCAGGTCACGGTCTGCAGGGTGCCGATGCGGCGCGCCACCAGGCTGGAATCTTCCAGGTCGCCGGCGCGGATGACGCAGTCGACCGCCTCCTGCACCATATCGACGGGACGGTCGCCCATGCCCAGCACCAGCTCGACATCGGGGTACTTGTCGTGGAAATCACACAATGAGGGAATCAGGATCAGCCGGCCGATACAGGTCGGCACATCGATGCGCAGCCGGCCCTTCAGGCGCAGCGCCGCTTCCTGGAAACAGGCCTCGGTTTCCTCGACGTCGGCCAGGATGCGCACGCAGTGCTGGTAGTAGCCGGCGCCGTCGGGCGTCAGGCCGATGCGACGCGTGGTGCGGTTGAGCAGGCGCACGCCCAGCAGGCGTTCGAGATTCTGGATGATGGTGGTGACGGTGGTGCGCGGAAGCGAGAGGCTGTCGGCCGCCCGGGTGAAACTATTGGCGTCCACGACGCGCACAAACACCTGCATAGCCTGAAAACGGTCCATGGCGACGGTGTCCTTTAAGGGCAATTTGGTCGGGGTGTACGGAGCATAACCCGAATTCGTCCGAGATTAGACAAATCTGCCGAACAGTGTTGCCGAGATAGACGTGTTTATCCGCGCCGGCAAAACACTCAGAATGCAAAGCATCTTGAAGTGCCCGTGCCGCCCGGCGCCATCCCAGGGCCTGTCAATCCTCAGATTCCGATCCCGGTATAACCCGTCCCCCAAAAAAAGGCGGGTTCCACCAGGGAAACGTAACCGCGTTGCATGTTGCACTGCAATATGACATCGGTGTTTCAGGACTGACAGACCCGCCGCGATGCCCGCCCCGCCGCCAACCCGCCCCCGTCGCGGTCACGGCAAGCGCGCTTCACCCCGACATCACCCATCAAGGAACATCATGGTTTCGCGTAATCGTATTGCTGTGCTCGTCGTCTTCGCGGCCGTCATCGCGGCCGGCGGTGGCTATGCCCTGTTTCGCGCCCCCGCCGGCGCCAACGCGGCCCAGGCGCAAGGCGCGCCCGCCGCGACCCCTGTCGAGGTGGCCGAAGTGGTCAGCAAGACCATCGTCGATTGGCAACGCTACTCCGGCCGGCTGGAAGCCATCGACCGCGTGGACATCCGCCCGCTGGTGTCCGGCACTCTGACCGCGGTGCACTTCCAGGACGGCAGCATCGTCAAGAAGGGCGACGTGCTGTTCACCATCGACCCGCGCCCCTACGCGGCCGAGGTGGACCGCGCCGCCGCCGCCCTGACCGCCGCCAAGGCCCGCGCCTCGTACACGGCCACCGAAC
Source organism: Achromobacter sp. RW408 (assembly GCF_003184165.1). NCBI lineage: Bacteria > Pseudomonadati > Pseudomonadota > Betaproteobacteria > Burkholderiales > Alcaligenaceae > Achromobacter > Achromobacter sp. RW408. Next base: position 389,526 of record NZ_QHHO01000049.1, on the reverse strand, counting down.
TGGCCCGCGGCCAGCGCCTGTTGGCCGACAACGCCATCGCCCGTCGCGACTTCGAGGAAAAGCAGAACGCCGCGCGTGAAGCCGCGGCCAACCTGCAAGGCGCGCAGGCCGCGCTGGACTATGCCAAGCTCAACCTGGGCTACACCCGCATCGAAGCGCCGGTCGCCGGCCGCGTGTCGCGCGCGGAAGTCACGGTGGGCAACGTGGTCGCCGCCGGCGCCGCCTCGGTGCCGCTGACCACGCTGGTGTCGGTCTCCAAGATGTACGCCTCGTTCGACGTCGACGAGCAGACCTTCCTGAAGTACGTGAACCCCGCCCGCAACGGCAAGGCTGGCTCGGTGCCGGTCGAACTGGGCCTGGCCAACGAGGATGGCTACTCGCGCACCGGCTTCGTGCAATCGGTGGACAACCGCCTGGACGCCACGTCCGGCACCATCCGCGTGCGCGCCGAATTCGACAACGCCGACGGCACCCTGCTGCCGGGCCTGTACGCCCGCATCCGCCTGGGCGGCAGCGAACCGCGCAGCGCCGTGCTGATCGACGAGAAGGCCATCGGCACCGACCAGGACAAGCGCTACGTGCTGGTGCTGGACGACAAGAATCACGCCAACTACCGCCAGGTGAAGCTGGGCGCCAACCAGGAAGGCCTGCGGGTCGTGGACTCCGGCCTGGCCGCCGGCGAACGCATCGTGGTCAATGGCTTGCAGCGCGTGCGCCCCGGCGACGCCGTGAGCCCGACCGTGGTGCCCATGGTCGCGGCGCAACGCAACCCGGTCAAGACCGCGGCCGCCAACTAAGCCGCCGGTGAACCGCAAAGCAGAACGAGAACGTTCATGAATATCTCGAAATTCTTCATCGACCGGCCGATCTTCGCCGGGGTGTTGTCCGTGCTGGTGTTGCTGGGCGGCCTGCTGGCCATGTTCCAGCTGCCGATCTCGGAATACCCGGAAGTGGTGCCGCCCTCGGTGGTGGTGCGCGCGCAGTATCCGGGCGCCAACCCCAAGGTCATCGCCGAAACCGTCGCCTCGCCGCTGGAGGAATCCATCAACGGCGTGGAAAACATGCTGTACATGCAGTCGCAGGCCAACAGCGACGGCAACCTGACGCTGACGGTCAACTTCAAGCTGGGCGTGGACCCGGACAAGGCGCAGCAGCTGGTGCAGAACCGCGTGTCGCAGGCGTTGCCGCGCCTGCCGCCGGACGTGCAGCGGCTGGGCGTCACGACCACCAAGAGCTCGCCCACCCTGACGCTGGTGGTGCACCTGATCTCGCCCAACGACCGCTACGACATCACCTACCTGCGCAACTACGCGATCCTGAACATCAAGGACCGCCTGGCGCGCATCACCGGCGTGGGTGAAGTGACGGTGTGGGGCGCGGGCAACTACTCGATGCGCGTGTGGCTCGACCCGCAGAAGGTGGCGCAGCGCGGCATGACGGCCGCCGAAGTGGTCGCCGCCATCCGCGAGCAGAACGTGCAGGTCGCCGCTGGCGTGATCGGCGCGTCCCCGACCCTGGGCGACGTGCCGCTGCAGCTGAACGTGAATGCGCGCGGCCGCCTGCAGACCGAAGAGGAATTCCGCGACATCATCCTCAAGACCTCGCCCGATGGCGCCGTGACGCACCTGTCGGACGTGGCCCGCGTGGAACTGGATGCCCAGGAATACGGCCTGCGTTCGCTGCTGGACAACAAGCAGGCGGTGGGCATGGGCATCATGCAATCGCCGGGCGCCAACGCGCTGGACGTGTCCTCGCAGGTGCGCGCCGCCATGGCCGAGCTGGCCCAGGACTTCCCGCCGGGCGTGGAATACCGCATCGAATACGACCCGACCCAGTTCGTGCGCTCCAGTATCGAGGCCGTGGTGCACACGCTGCTGGAAGCCATCGCGCTGGTGGTGCTGGTGGTGATCCTGTTCCTGCAGACCTGGCGCGCGTCCATCATCCCGCTGCTGGCGGTGCCGGTGTCCATCGTGGGTACGTTCGGCCTGCTGCTGATGTTCGGCTATTCCATCAACGCCCTGTCGTTGTTCGGGATGGTGCTGGCCATCGGGATCGTGGTCGACGACGCGATCGTGGTGGTGGAGAACGTCGAGCGCAACATCGCCGCGGGCCTGAGCCCGCGTGACGCGACCTATCGCGCCATGCGCGAGGTGAGCGGCCCCATCATCGCCATCGCCCTGACGCTGTGCGCGGTGTTCGTGCCGCTGGCGTTCATGACCGGCCTGACCGGCCAGTTCTACAAGCAGTTCGCCATGACCATCGCCATCTCGACGGTGATCTCGGCCTTCAACTCGCTGACCCTGTCGCCCGCTTTGTCGGCCCTGCTGCTCAAGAGCCACCACGACAAGCCCGACTGGCTGACCCGGGGCATGAACCGCGTGTTCGGCCGCTTCTTCAACTGGTTCAACAACATGTTCGGCCGCGCTTCGGAAAGCTACGGCGTGGGCGTGTCCGGCGTGATCCGCCGCAAGGCCGGCGCCATGGGCGTCTATGCCGTGCTGGTTGCCGCCACCATCGGCGTGTCGTACCTGGTGCCGGGCGGCTTCGTGCCGGCGCAGGACAAGCAGTACCTGATCGGCTTCACCCAGCTGCCCAACGGCGCCTCGCTGGACCGCACTGACGCCGTGATCCGCCGCATGAGCGACATTGCCCTGAAGGAACCTGGCGTGCAGAGCGCCATCGCCTTCCCGGGCCTGTCCATCAACGGCTTCACCAACAGTTCCAGCGCCGGCATCGTGTTCGTGATGCTCAAACCCTTCGACGAGCGCAAGGGCGCCGCGCTGTCGGGCAACGCCATCGCGGCTTCGCTCAACCAGAAGTTCGCGGCCATCCAGGACTCGTTCATCGCCGTGTTCCCGCCCCCGCCCGTGATGGGCCTGGGCACGCTGGGCGGTTTCAAGTTCCAGATCGAGGACCGCGGCGCCGCCGGCTACGCCGAACTGGACAAGGCCAAGTCCGCGTTCCTGGCCAAGGCGCGCCAGGCGCCCGAGCTCGGCCCCGCGTTCTCCAGCTACGAGATCAACGTGCCGCAGCTGGACGTGGACCTGGACCGCGTCAAGGCCAAGCAGCTGGGCGTGCCGGTGACGGAAGTCTTCGACACCATGCAGATCTACCTGGGCTCGATGTACGTCAACGACTTCAACCGGTTCGGCCGCGTGTTCCAGGTGCGGGCACAGGCGGACGCGCAGTACCGCGCGCATGCCGATGACATCCTGCAGCTCAAGACCCGCAATGCCGCCGGCGACATGGTGCCGCTGTCGTCGCTGGTGACCGTCAAGCAGACCTTCGGCCCCGAAATGGTGGTGCGCTACAACGGCTACACCGCCGCCGACATCAACGGCGGACCGGCGCCGGGCTACTCGTCCGACCAGGCCCAGGCCGCGGCCGAGCGCGTGGCCGCCGAAACCCTGCCGCGCGGCATGAAGCTGGAATGGACCGACCTGACCTACCAGCAGATCCTGGCGGGCAACGCCGGCCTGTGGGTGTTCCCGATCAGCGTGCTGCTGGTGTTCCTGGTGCTGGCCGCGTTGTACGAAAGCCTGACCCTGCCGCTGGCCGTGATCCTGATCGTGCCGATGAGCATCCTGGCCGCGCTGACCGGCGTGTATCTGACGGGCAATGACAACAACATCTTCACCCAGATCGGCCTGATGGTGCTGGTGGGGCTGTCGGCCAAGAACGCGATCCTGATCGTGGAATTCGCCCGCGAGCTCGAAATGAACGGCCGCACGCCGCTGGAAGCCGCGATCGAGGCCAGCCGCCTGCGCCTGCGTCCGATCCTGATGACGTCGATCGCCTTCATCATGGGTGTGGTGCCGCTGGTGCTGTCGTCCGGCGCCGGTTCGGAAATGCGCCACGCCATGGGTGTCGCGGTGTTCTTCGGCATGCTCGGCGTGACCCTGTTCGGCCTGTTCCTGACGCCGGTGTTCTACGTGCTGCTGCGTTCGATGGGCGGCAAGAAATTGCACTCGGCCGCGCCGCACGAGGCGCCGGTGTGCATGCCGCACATCGACCCGAACGCGCCGCCCGCCACGCAGCACAACGCCTGATCCGGCCTGGAAAAAAATAGCCAGCGCGCCCCGTCCCGCACGGCGGGGCGCGCGCCCAAGAGAATCGTCATGAAGACCAAAAGACTGATCCGCGGTTCCGCCCTGCTTGCCGTCCTGCTCGTGCTGGCCGGCTGCGCGGTGGGCCCGACCTACGAACGGCCCGCGGCCGCCACGCCGGCGGCCTACAAGGAAGCCGCGCTGCCCGCCGCCGAAGCCGGCACCTGGAAACCGGCGCAGCCGTCCGAGGAAGCGCTGCGCGGCGAATGGTGGAAAGTGTTCGGCGACGAAGGCCTGAACCAGCTGCAGGAAGAGGCGCACAAAGCCAACCAGAACCTGCAGGCCGCCGCCGCCCGCCTGACCCAGGCGCGCGCGCTGCAACGCGAGGCCCGCGCCGGTTTCTTCCCCAGCCTGGACGCCGCCTTCGGCCCCAATCGCCAGCGCCCCTCGGCCGTATCGCAAGGCCTGCCCGACGGCACGTCGACGCGGCCGGTGACCACCTGGCGCGCGCAAGGCACGGTGTCGTACGAGGCCGACCTGTTCGGCCGCGTCGCCTCCACCGCCGACGCCGCCACCGCCGACGCGCAGCAGAGCGAAGCGCTGTACCGCTCGGTGCTGCTGGCGCTGCAGGCCGACGTCGCCACCACCTATTTCCTGGTGCGCGAACAGGATGCCGAAGCCGCGCTGTACCGCCAGACGGTGCAACTGCGCACCGAGACCCTGCAGCTGATCCAGCGCCGCTACGACGCGGGCGACATCAGCGAGCTGGACCTGGCGCGCGCCAAGGCCGAACTGGCCTCGGCGCAATCCGAAGCGCTGGGCATCGACCGCCGCCGCGCCGCCGGCGAACACGCGCTGGCCGTGCTGCTGGGCCGCGCGCCGTCGGAATTCGCGATGCCGCCCAAGCCGATCGAAAAGGTGGCGCTGTCGATCCCGGCCGGCCTGCCGTCGACGCTGCTGGAACGCCGTCCCGACATCGCCGCCGCCGAACGCGCCATGGCCGCCGCCAACGCCCGCGTGGGCGCCGCCAAGTCGGCGTTCTTCCCGCGCCTGGACATCACGGGCGCCTTCGGCTACGAGTCGTCGGAACTGGGCAACCTGTTCCAATGGTCGAGCCGCACGTTCCTGCTGGGCCCGCTGGTCGGCGCCGCGCTGTCGATGCCGATCTTCGACGGCGGCCGCCGCCAGGCCGGCCTGGACCGCGCCCGCGCGGTCTACGAGGAAGATGTGGCGGTCTACCGCCAGACGGTGCTGAACGCGTTCCGCGAAGTCGAGGACAACCTGGCCAACCTGCGCATCCTGTCCGACCAGACGCGCGCGCAGGACGCCGCGGTGGAAGCCTCGGCCCGCGCCGCGAAGCTGTCGCACACGCAATACCGCGAAGGCTCGATCAGCTATCTCGACGTGATCGAAGCTGATCGCAGTGTGCTGCTGCAGCAACGGGTGGCGGTGCAGTTGAGCGGTGAGCAGGCGCGGTCTGCGGTGGATCTGATTCGGGCGATCGGCGGCGGGTGGGGGAATCCGGTTCCTGGGGCGGAGGCTGTGGCGGAGGCTGTGGCGGCTAATCGTTAGTTGTACATTGCTCGAGCATTGCGTTGGCTGCTGTTGGCGATGATGAGTCGGTCTTCGTAGGTCGCCCCTCGGGCGGGCGGACCCGGTGGCGGGCGCCCACGATTGCGGTCCGGAGCGTTCGCTCCGGACTGCCCCATCCTCATCCTCGTCCTCGCCTTCGGCGACTCCTTCGGATTCCGTCGGGCGCATCTACACGCCCCGCCCCCGCCTGCCGCCGTCCCGCCGGGCTCAGGATGTCTTGGTTTCCGCATTGTTGGGGCGAGGTGGGTGCTTGGCATGCTTGGCCGCATCTACGGGGGGCGGAGGAATTTGCGGGGCCCGCCAAAGCCGGCCGCGCGGGCGGCCTTTTTTGGCTTACGCGGGGTCTTGCAGTTCAGGATGAACGCTGCGCGTGTGCGTGCGACATGAGCGTTTGGAAACGGAATCTGGAGTGTCGGGATTGGCGTCCAACGGATAGCCGCAGGCCGCCCGTCAACGACGTTGCAGCCACCTTCCCTCCTCTCCACCCGCGCGCAGCGCCGCTCTCACGACGCACCGCCAAAGCGTATGCCGGGACCGGCTGCCCGCGCAGCCGGTCCCGGCGGGCAACGCAAGATCTCTCCCCTCACTCCGCCCGAGCGGCCTACGAAGAACGAGCTTCTCGCCTCAAGCCCCGAGCCCATTCTGCTTGAACCAGTCAAGCATCCTCTGCCAAGCCTGCTCCGCCTCGGCCTTGCGGTAACTCGGCCGGTAGTCGGCGTGGAAGGCGTGGGGGGCTTCGGGGTAGACGTCGATGCGGGAGGCCTTGGCGGCGGCGGGGCCTTTGGCGAGTTCGATGCGCATCTTGTCGACGTCGGTCTGGGGGATGCCGGCGTCCTTGCCGCCGTAGGCGCCAAGGACCGGGGCCTTGAGGTCGTTGACCAGGCTGAGGACGGATCGGGGCTTGAGTTCGGTGGGGTCGCCGGCCAGTTGGCCGTACCAGGCGGCGCCGGCCTTGAGCTTGGGGTTGTGGGCGGCGTAGAGCCAAACCTGGCGGCCGCCCCAGCAGAAGCCCAGGATGCCGAGCTTATCGTCGCTGCCGCCGTTGGCGGCGGCCCAGGCGACGGTGGCGTCGAGATCGGCCTGCACCTGCTTGTCGGGCACTTTGCCGATGATCTCGGCCTGCAGCTTGGGAATCTCGGTGTACTTGGACGGGTCGCCCTGGCGCGCGAACAGTTCGGGCGCGATGGCCAGGTAGCCCAGGTGGGCCAGGCGGCGGCAGACGTCCTGGATGTATTCGTGCACGCCGAAGATCTCGGACACCACCAGCAGCGTGGGAAGATTCTTCCTGCCGGCCGGCGCGGCGCGGTAGGCGGGCATCTTGCCGTCGGCGACGGGAATGTCGACCTTGCCGGCGGTCAGGCCGTTGGCGTCGGTCTTGATGGCGGTCTGCGCGACGGCGGGGCCGGCGGCGAGCGAGAAGCCGGCGGCGACGGTGGTGGCGATGAAGCCGCGGCGGTCGAGCTTGAGGGGCGGCAGCAGGCTGTCGAAATGCGCGTCCTGGTCTTTCATCATGCATCTCCGGGCAAGGGACGGCCGCCGGACGCGGGCGCGTCCTGGCGAACCGCCGGGGTTCACTTCAGGGAGAAGTCCACGCGCGAGGGCAGGCCCTCGTCCTTGATGCCATCGGCGTCCAGTTGCGGGGCAACGATGAACACGCGATCCGCGAGTCCTTCCTGGGCTTGCAGCTTTTCGTATACCGCCTGCGCGCGCGCGTCGGCCAGTTGGCGCAACTGTTCCTCGCCGACCGGCGCCACGCTGCGCAGCATCTCCTCCATCTGCTCTGGCGGCACGGACTTGGCCATGCCGATGAAATTGCGCGGCTTGTCCTTGATGTCGGTGTCGTCGTAGACCTCTTCCAGGTACTTGGCGCGTTCGGCGCCCGAGACCTCGACGCCCGCCGGGTTCGGCTTCTTGCCGCGCGGCGCGACATCGCGGGCCTTGGCCAGGCGGATCTGGGCGTCGACCCAGGCCTGGCGCAGGCCGTCCAGGTCGGTCTTGGGATCGGCGCGGCCGCTCAGGTCCATCTTGAGCGCGGGGCGGTCGGCCAGGGCCTTGGTCAGCGTTTCGATACGCTGCAGCGTGTCTTCGGTGAGCGCGGCGCTGCCGGGCGCGAATTCCACGTACGACAGTTCCTCGCCGCCGCCGAAGGCGGACGCCAGCAGGCTGAACGGCGAGGTGACGGCCTTGACCACCAGGTTCAGCAGCACCCGCACGACGATGCCGCCGACCGAGAACTCGGGGTCGTCGAGCGAACCGGAGATCGGCAGGTTGATGTCGATGTTGCCGCGCGAGTCCTTCAGCAGGGCCACGGCCAGCAGCACCGGCAGCTTGGTGGCGTCGGGGCTGTTGGTCTTGTCGCCGAAGGTGAGCTGGTTCAGCACCACGTGGTTGGTGGCCAGCAACGCGCGGTCCTTGATCTTGTATTCCAGGTCGACCGATAGCTTGCCGCGCTTGATCGGGTAGCCGACGTACTTGGCCGAGTAGGTGTTGAAGCGCGGCAGGTCCACGCCCTTGGCCGACGCCTTCAGGTCGAGCGACAGGTACTTGGCGAACGGCTGCACCACGCCGCTGATCGACAGGGGCGCGGTGGTGTAGACGCGGCCGGTGACCTTGACCTTGGCGGGCTGCGGGTTGGTGGACGAGACCGCCGTGATGGAGCCGTCGATATTGGACAGCTCGGCCACATAGTTGGGCTTGACGAAGCGGTCGGTGAAGGTCATGCGGCCGCGCGTCAAGGTGACGCTGTTGAGCGAGATGTCGGGCATGCCGCCGCCCTTGGCCGCCGGCGCCGGCGGTTCGGCGCGCCGGCCGGGGGTCTGCGTATCCTGGGTGATGGAGCCGCCGGCCTGGCCGGGCGCCGCCACCAGGTCCATGACGTTCAGGCGGCCCTGGGCGTTCAGCAGGATGCGGCCGTAGAAGTCGTCGAGCGCGATGTCGCCCAGGCCGGCGGCGATCTTCTCGCCCGCCACGGCGACGTTCATGCCGGAGAACGCCAGGCGCTTCCAATTGAGGAAGTCGTCCTTGTTGACGCGGTCCTGCAGGTCGACGTCGGTGATCTCGACGCCGCCCTTCCAGCCAGCCTTCATCGGCGCGTTGCCGTTGGCCGCGGCGAAGTCGGCGTCGCCCTTGGCGCCCAGCGTGATGGCGCGCACGGTGGCGTTCAGGCTGGAGGCGAAATACGGCGCGAACGAGGCGACGTTCAGGCCGGACAGGTCGACCGACGTCTTGACGGTCAGCGGCTGCGGCGCGAAGGCGCCCTTCAGGTCGAGCTTGCCGCCGCCCTGGATGCCGGCCGCGGCCAGCGTGAAATTGCTGGTGCCCGGGCCCATGGCGAGGCGGTCGGCGGTGACGACCAGCTGCTGCAGCGCGATGTCGAGCGCCGGCTTCAGCGTTTCGTCGCGCGCCTTGAACTGGGCCAGCTCGGCGCGCACGCCGGTGGCGGAGGCGTCGATGGCGCCGTTGTTGTCCAGCACGTGCACCTGCGCCGTCAGCCCGAGGCGGCCGTCCAGCAGCTGGATCGGCGACAGGCTGCGCACGGCCGGCGCGAACGGCGCCAGCGCGACGTTGCCCATGCGCAGCGCCAGTTCCAGCGACAGCGGCTGCAGCACCAGCGGGCCCTTGGCGCGGATCCAGCCGCCGTCGGTGCTGTTGTCCACGGTCAGCCAGAGATTGATGGGCTCGCCCTTGACCTGCGGCAGCGCCACGCCTTCGACGGTGACGCCCAGGCCGGTCAGGGTGTAGTCGAGCTTGCTGACGGCGTCGGTGACGTAGAGCTCGCCTTCGTGGATGTTGAAG
>NZ_QHHO01000049.1:249963-380082 GCF_003184165.1 Achromobacter sp. RW408 | reverse complement strand
CAGCCCCCTCGGGGGGCAGCTAGCGCGCGAAGCGCGCGCGGCGTGGGGGCTCTCAATTCCCCGCTTCGCGCAGGCGGCTGGGGAGGAGTTCGCCGTGGCGGGCCAGGAGGGGATAGGCGGCGGCGCCGACCAGGTGGGAGTTGATGCCCTTCATGTCGCGCAGGATGTCGAGGTAGAGGGCGCCGACTTCGGCGGCGTCGACCTGGCCGCCCTTGATTTTCTGCAGATGGGCGTCCGCGGCCTGCGTTTCGATGGTGCGGAAACGGGACTTTTCGCCAGCCAGGGCGCGGGCCTGGCGCAGGTCGTCGTTGACGAACAGGGCGGCGGCCTGGCGCTGGTTGGAGATCAGTTCACCCAGGGTGTCGTCGAGGCTGGCGCGTTGTTCGGGGGAGAAGGTCCAGCCCTGCTTGCGCAGCTTGGCGATGTGGCTGAGCAGGCCGTGGTGGGCGATGTCGCCGGCATGGCCGATGTTGCTGATGAAGGCAAGGATGTCATCCATGCGCTGCACGTCGTCGCGCGTCATGTTTTCCTGGTCGAGCGTGGCCAGGTAAGTGGTGATGGCGCTTTCGAGCTTGTCCAGGGCCGTGTCGAGCTGGCGCGCCTGCACCATGCGGTGGCGATTGTCGCGCTTGAAGCCGGCGCGCGCGTACAGCAGCAGGGTCTGCAGCATGTCGGCCATGCGCAGGGCTTCGCGGGCGGCGTTGCCCAGCGCGACGGCGGGCACGTCGTGGGCCCATTCGTCCAGGTATTGCGGGCGGGACGGGTCATTGGGATCGGCGCGCTTGGGCAGCCAGCGGGTCAGCAGGGCAGCGTAGGGCGCCAGCAGCGGCAGGAACGCCAGCGCGATGACGGCGTTGAAGAGGGTGTGGAAGTTGGCGACGGCGCGCGCCGGGTCGCTGGACATCTCGCTCATCAGCGGTTGCAGCCAGGGCAGCAGCACCAGGCCGGCCAGCACCCCCAGGATGCGGGTCAGCAGGTTGCCCAGGGGCAGGCGGCGGGCGGCGGGGTCGTCGCCGGTGACGCCCTCGATCATGGGGTTGATGGCGGTGCCGAGGTTGGCGCCCAGCACCAGCGCGAAGGCGACGTGCGGCGCCACCATGTGATGGCTGGCCAGCGACATGACCAGCACCACCACGGCGACGCTGGAGTGGGCGGCCCAGGTGAAGGCGGCAGACAGCAGCACGGCCGCCACCGGCTGGGTGGCCAGGGCGTCCAGGATCATGCCCAGCATGGGAGCGGTCTGGAACGGCTCGAACAGTTCCACCAGTTGGTGCAGCGACAGCAGCAGCAGGCCGAGGCCGATGAAGACGCGGCCCAGGTCGCGGGTGCGGCCCGGCGGATAGCGGCGGAACATCCAGACGCCGGCGAGGATCAGGATGGGCGCCAGCGAGGTCAGGTCGAACGACAGCAACTGCACGATCAGCGTGGTGCCGACGTTGGCGCCGAGCATGGCGGCCAGGGCCGGCACCAGGCCGACCACGCCGCCCGCGGCAAAGCCGGTGATCATCAGGCCGGTGGCGGTGCTGCTCTGCAGCGCCGCGGTGATGCCCAGGCCGGCGGCGAAGGCGCGCAAGCGAGTGCCCAGCGCCCGGCCGAGAGCGGCGCCGAGTGCGGCGCCGAAGGCGCGTTGCACGCCTGTCTGGACCATATGCACGCCCCACAGCAGCAGGGCGACGTAGCCGGCGAAGTCAAGCAGGGTAATGAGTCCGGACATCCTGGGGTGGTTCCATTCTTTTTATGACAAGAAATAATTCTGTAATGATCGCATGCCGGGGCTGGTGGGGAAACCCGTCCCTGGAATACAGCATACGCCCCGCAGGGCTTTGCTGCGTAGTGTCGGACCTTGCGCGTATCATTGCCGGATCATTCTTGGATGCAGGGGAGTTGCGGTGGCCGTTTCCGTTTTCGATCTGTTCAAAATAGGCATAGGCCCGTCGAGTTCCCATACCGTCGGCCCCATGCGGGCCGCATTGCTGTTTGCCCAGGGGCTGGAGCGCGACGGCCTGCTGCCCAAGGTGGCGAGCGTGCGCGCCGAACTCTATGGGTCGCTCGGCGCCACGGGCAAGGGCCACGGCACCGACAAGGGCGTGCTGCTGGGCCTGATGGGCGAGGCCCCGGATACCGTCGACCCCGCCGCCATCGCCGGCATGATCGCCTCGGTGCGGGCCAGCCGCCAGCTGCCGTTGCTGGGCCACTATCCGGTGCCGTTCGTGGAAAAGGAACACATGATGTTCTACCGCCGCGAAGCCATGGCCGAGCACCCCAACGGCATGAAATTCCACGCCTTCGACGCCGAGGGCCAGTCGCTGCGCGAGGCCCGCTACCTGTCGGTGGGCGGCGGCTTCGTGGTGACGGCGGGCGCGTCCAACAGCCAGGTCATCGCCGCGCACGACCAGTTGCCGTACCCGTTCCGCACCGGCCGCGAGTTGCTGACCATGTGCCGCGAGAGCGGCCTGAGCGTGGCCCAGCTCATGATGAAGAACGAGCTGACCTGGCGCGAGGCCGGCGAGGTCGCGGGCGGGCTGGACCGCATCTGGCAGGTGATGCAGGACTGCGTTTCGCGCGGCTGCGGCATCAACTATCCCGAAGCCGACGGCGAGCTGCCAGGTCCGCTGCGGGTGCGCCGCCGCGCACCTGAGCTGTACCGCAACCTGACCCAGCGCGCCGAGCGCACGCTGTCCGATCCGCTGTCGGTGATGGACTGGGTCAACCTGTATGCCATGGCGGTGAACGAGGAAAACGCCGCCGGCGGCCGGGTGGTGACGGCGCCGACCAACGGCGCGGCGGGCATCATCCCGGCGGTGCTGCACTACTACGACCGTTTTGTCCCCGGTTCCAACCGCGAGGGCGTGCGCGACTTCCTGCTGACCGCGGCGGCCGTGGGCCTGCTGTACAAGTACAACGCCTCGCTGTCCGGCGCCGAAGTCGGCTGCCAGGGCGAGGTCGGCGTGGCCTGTTCGATGGCGGCTGGCGGCCTGGCCGCTGCGCTGGGCGGCTCGGTCGAGCAGGTCGAGAACGCGGCCGAGATCGGCATGGAGCACAACCTGGGCCTGACCTGCGACCCGGTCGGCGGATTGGTGCAGATTCCCTGTATCGAACGCAACGCCATGGCCTCGATCAAGGCCGTCAACGCCGCCCGCATGGCATTGCGCGGCGACGGCCAGCACTACGTGTCGCTGGATTCGGTCATCAAGACCATGCGCGAGACCGGCGCCGACATGAAGACCAAGTACAAGGAAACGGCGCGCGGCGGCCTGGCGGTGAATATCGTCGAGTGCTGAGGCGGGCGCGCCCCAAACAAAAAGCCCCTTGATCGCTCAAGGGGCTTTTTTTCATTGCCGAGCCGCCTCAGGATGAAAACGCGCCTTCGGGGGGGGCCAGCAAGCCGCTGGCGCGGCGCGGAGGCTTTTCTCGTGGGCCGTTGCCGGGATCAGATCACGCGGGCGTTCTGCAGCGCGGCGATGCGGGCCGGGATCGGCGGGTGCGAGGCGAACATGGCCGCCAGGCCGCCCTTGCCGGTGATGCCGGAGGCTTCGAACGACTTGGGCAGTTCGCCCGGTTCCAGGCCGCCCAGGCGGGCCAGGGCGCGGATCATGGGTTCGCGGGCGCCCATCAGGTGGGCCGAGCCGGCGTCGGCGCGGTATTCGCGCTGGCGCGAGAACCAGGCCACGATGATCGAGGCCAGGATGCCGAAAATGATCTCACAGACGATCACGGTGACCATGTAGCCGGGGCCGAGGCCGCGTTCGTTCTTGAACACCACGCGGTCGATGAAGTAGCCGACCACGCGCGCCAGGAACACCACGAAGGTGTTGACCACGCCCTGGATCAGGGTCAGCGTGACCATGTCGCCGTTGGCGATGTGGGCCACTTCGTGGGCCAGCACCGCCGCCACTTCCTCTTCGCTCATGCTTTCGAGCAGGCCGGTCGACACCGCCACCAGCGAGTCGTTCTTGAAGGCGCCGGTGGCGAACGCGTTGGGCGCGCCGTCGTAGATGGCGACTTCCGGGCGGCCGATGCCGGCGCGATCGGCGAGCTGGTGGACGGTGTCCAGCAGCCAGGCCTCGCGCTGGTTGCGCGGCGCGTTCGGATCCAGCACCTGGGCACCGGTGCTCCATTTGGCCATGGGCTTGCTGATCAGCAGCGAGATGATGGCGCCGGTGAAGCCGACCACGACCGAGAAGATCAACAGCGCCTGCAGGTTCAGGCCGTTGGCGGTCAGGTAGCGGTCTACGCCCAGGATGCGCAGCGTGGCCGACAGCACCAGCATGACGGCCAGGTTGGTAATGACGAAAAGGATGATGCGTTTCATGCTTTTTTTGTTCCTCAGCGAGCGGGACTTGTGCGGGATTGGACTGTGCCGCGGCGCAGCAGTTCCCCGACCGCCGCGCCGCTCCCGGTGACGGAGAGTATAGTATCGCTTTCCCCTATTTCCCCTCCCTCTTTTTACCTGAGCGCAGACCCCGATGCAGGCACTTTGGATGTTGCTGGCGTCCGCCATGTTCGCCATCATGGGGTCGTTCGTGAAGCTGGGCACCGAGCACGGCGCGACGCTGCCGCAAGTGGTGCTGTTCCGTGGCCTGCCATCGGTGGTGCTGCTGCTGATCTGGGCGCGCGCCGGGCGCCAGTCGATCGTGCCCACCAGCTGGAAACTGCACCTGTGGCGCAACCTGTCCGGCGTCACCTCGATGTGGCTCGGTTTCTTCGCCATCTCCCATCTGCCCCTGGCCACCGCCACCAGCCTGAACTACACGGCGCCGCTGTTCATCGCGTGCTGGATGCTGGGGTGGGGCGGGGCGCAGCGCGACCCGGTGCGGATCGCGGCCGTGGCCCTGGGCTTTTTGGGCGTGATCGCGGTGCTGCGTCCCAGCATCAACGAAGACCAGTGGCTGGCTGCCTTGCTGGGCCTGGGGGCGGGCGCCATGTCGGCCATCGCCATGATGCAGATCCGCCAGCTGGGCCGCATCGGCGAGCCCGAATGGCGCACGGTGCTGTTCTTTTCGGTGGCGGTGTGCGCCTCCAGCTTCGCCGGCCTGGGCTTCGAGGGCTGGGGCCAGGCCGACTGGACCGGCTACAGCTCGCTGCTGGGCGTGGGCGTGACGGGCCTGTTCGGCCAGTTGGCCATGACGCGGGCGTTCGGCCTGGGGTCTGCATTGCTGACCGCGGCCCTGCAATACAGCACGATCATCTTCGCGGCCCTGCTCGGCATGGGTTTCTGGGGCGATACCCTGGACGGCCTGGCCTGGGCCGGGATGGGCCTGATCATTTCGGCGGGCCTGCTGTCGGTCTGGCGCACCATGCGTGACCCCAAGCCGACCTGATCCCGCCAACCCGACCCTATCAGAGGAGAATTTCCGATGACGATGACCCTGATTTCCGCGGCCGACCTGGCCACGCACCTGGGCGCGGCGGACGTGCGCGTGTTCGATGTGCGCCACGACCTGACCAACCACGCGGCCGGCCGTGAGGCCTATGCCGCCGGCCATATTCCCGGCGCCCGCTACCTCGACCACGAAACCGAGCTGGCGGCCCCCCGGACCGGCAGGAACGGCCGCCATCCGCTGCCCGACCGCGGCCAGTTCGGCGCCTTGATGGCGGCGCACGGCGTCACGCCTGAAACCCTGGTGGTGGCCTATGACGCCAGCGGCGGCATGTACGCCGCGCACCTGTGGTGGATGCTGCGCTGGCTGGGCCACGACCGGGTCGCCGTGCTCGACGGCGGCTGGCAGGCCTGGCAGGCGGCCGGGCTGCCCACTTCCACCGAGGCGGCCGCGCCGGTGCAGGCGGGCGCGCCGGTGACGCCGGCGGCGCCGCTCGTGGGCAGCGTGGATGCGCAGGCGGTGCTGGACAACATCGCCCGGCCCGGATTCACCGTGATCGACGCGCGCGCCGCCAACCGCTATCGCGGCGAGGTTGAGCCGATGGATCCGGTGGCCGGCCACATCCCTGGCGCGTTGAATCGTCCGAACGGCCAGAACCTGCAGGCCGACGGCCGCTTCAAGGACGCGGCGCAGTTGCGCCAGGAATTCACCGCCTTGCTGGATGGCCGCGACCCTGCGGCCATCGTGCACCAGTGCGGTTCGGGTATCACCGCCTGCCACAACCTGCTGTCGATGGAAATCGCCGGCCTGGCCGGCTCGCGCCTTTATCCGGGCTCGTGGAGCGAGTGGTGCAGCGATCCGTCCCGGCCGGTGGCCAAGGGCGAGTGAACGCACCGGCCGGCCCCGCCGCAAACCGGGCCTGAAACCGCGCCGTGGTATTCCGACGGCGCGGGTGGCGGCCTTACCAGACCGCCGCCAGCTTGACCCGTCCGGAGACGCTTTCGGCGATCTCCAGGAAGTGGTCCAGCGGCGGCGTGGCCAGCCCCGGCACCTTGGCCATGTCGTCCCAGCGCCTCAGGCGGATCGCATCCGGCGCGCCCGGCATGCTGGCGAAATCCACCGCCTGGCACGCATCGAAGCTGCCCCCCTGAAGCGCCAGGCTGCGCTTCGAATCCTCCGAAAGCGACGCTTCATACTGCGGCTCCACGTAGCAGAGGTAGCGCTTGGCCTCCACGTGCAGCCGGATCGGGTCCAGCACCGCCGAGCTGAACAGCCCGCGCAGGAACGGCAGCACGAAATACTGGTGCTTGTCGTCGATGCCGCGCAGCGTGGGCGTGTCGGGATGGTCGGCGATCAGGTGCCCGAGGTCGTGCAGCAGGCAGGCGGTGATCAATTGGGCGTTGGCGCCATTGCGTTCGGCCAGCGTCGCGGTCTGCAACGCATGCCGCAGATGGCTGACGGATTCGCCATGATAGGAACGGTGCCCACGTTCCAGGAAAAGCTGTTCGATGTCCTGCAGGGTCAAGGCCATGATTGTCTCCTGAGTGGCCGCAAGGGGAAGAGGCGGGCAGTGATCCCTGGGATCAGCCGGCTGCCGGCGCCATCTCCAGAAAGCGCGCGATGAGTTGCACCGGTTGGCGCTCGCGCAGGCAGTACAGGTATTCATGCATCACGACGTCGGCACCCTCGATGTCCAGGGCCGCCAGTTCCGGATGGGACGGAATTTCACGCGAGGGAATCAGGCTGATGCCCAGTTCGCACAGGATGGCTTGGCGGATCGATTCGCGGCTGCCGATTTCCAGCGTGCGCTTGACCGTCACGCCAGCCGCCTGCAGCGCCTCTTCGGTCAGCTGGCGCGTCATCGATCCGGGTTCGCGCAGCAGCAGCGCGTGATCGGCCAGGTCCGCCAGCGCCACCTTGCCGCGCCGCGCCAGCGGGTGGCCGCGGTGCGTCACCACGCGGATCGGGTCGGCCGCGATCATGCGGCGGTACAAATGCTTGTCATCCATCAGAAACGAGGACGTGGCAATCTCGATGCGATAGTCGTGCAGCGCCTGCAGCATGCTCTGCGAGTTGCCGATGGCCACGGTCAGGTCGATGCCGGGGTAGAGCTGGTTGTAGCGGCGCACCGTGTCCATGATGTAGTACGGCCCGGTGGCGCCGATGCGCAGGTTGCCCTCGCGCAGGTCGCTGGCGTCGCGCAGCCGGAAATCGATCTCGGTTTCCTGCTGCACCAGCTTTTCGACCATCGGCATCAGGCTGTGTCCGGCATCCGACAGTCGCATGCCGCGGCCCTGGCGGTGGAACAGCTCGACGCCATAGCGCGATTCCAACTGGCGCAGTTGCCCCGTCACCGTGGGTTGGCTGACGCCCAACTGGGCCGCGGCCTTGGTGACGGTGCCGCAGCGAGCCACGGCATAGAAGGATTTGAGTTCGGCGACGAGCACGTTGGGCAGGGCCTGTAAACGGATGAATTGGTGGACGGATTGCGCAAGACCGCCAGTACACCAAAATAATTTGATGTTTTTATTACTGCATTTGCGCGAAGTGTCATAAACACTCAATACGCGCCTTCCATACTGCCTTCGTTCCCAGACCGGAGGCCCCATGGCCCAACAGCTCCAACGCGATACCAATACTGTTCCGACCGGCGCCGCGCCGCCGCACGGAGCGCCGCGCGGGGGCTTTCTTTCGGTCAGCAATCTCGTCAAGCGCTTCGGCAGCCATACGGCGCTGTCGGATGTGTCGCTGGATATTCGCGCTGGCGAACTGGTGTGCCTGCTGGGTCCGTCGGGTTGCGGCAAGACCACGCTGCTGCGCGCCATCGCCGGGCTCGAGCGCCAGGCCAGCGGCACCATTTTGCTGTCGGGCCGGGATATCTCCCATGCCGAGCCGCAGGAGCGCGACTACGGCATCCTGTTCCAGTCTTATGCGCTGTTTCCCAACCTGACCGTGGCCCAGAACGTGGCCTACGGTTTGAGCGGCAAGCGCGCCCATCGCAAGCACGTGGCCGACCGGGTCGAGGAAATGCTGACGCTGGTGGGCCTGGCCGGCGCCTCTCATAAATATCCGGGACAGATCTCCGGGGGCCAGCAGCAGCGCGTCGCCCTGGCCCGCGCGCTGGCGCCGTCGCCGTCCCTGTTGCTGCTGGACGAGCCGATGTCGGCGCTGGACGCCCGCGTGCGCGAACACCTGCGCATCGAATTGCGCGCGCTGCAGAAGCGCCTGTCGATCACCACGCTGATGGTGACGCACGACCAGGAAGAAGCGATGGTCATGGCCGACCGCATCGCCGTCATGAACGGCGGCGTCATCGAGCAGTTCGGCACCCCGCGCGAACTGTATCGCCAGCCTGGCTCGGCCTTCATCGCCGATTTCGTCGGCGAGGCCAACTGGCTGCCGTTCGAGCGCATCGACGCGCACCGCGCCCGCGTCGGCCGCCAGGAACTGGCGGTGGACGAGGCGCTGGAGCGCAACGTCGGCAAGCTGTTCGTGCGGCCCGAGGCGGTGCGCGTGAGCGTGGCGCGTCCGGAGCAGCCCAACACCATGCTGGCCGACGTGCTCGATGGCGTGTTCCTGGGCCGCGGCTACCGCCTGGCGCTGCGCCTGGAAGGCGTGCCCGGCGCCACCGTGCATTCGATCGTGTCCCCCGAAACCGGAGACGCCCTGCTGGGCCCTCACGCCGCCAGCCGCTGCTGGGTGGAGCTGCCGCGCCATGCGATTCGCGCCTACGCTTGATCCGGCTTCGAGCCGCGCACCCGCCGCCATGTCCGCGCCCGCCGACACGTCCGTCGCCCCCGTTTCTGCGTCACTGGGCCGCCGGCCGCTGCCCGCCTGGGTCGGGGCCTTCGGACTGACGCTGGGGCAGGGCGCCCTGGCGCTGGGCCTGGCGCTGTTCCTGGCCCTGCCGCTGGTGGCCATCCTGGCCAAATCGGTCACCGACGCCAATGGCGACTGGGCCGGCCTGTCGGTGGTGCTGGGCATCATCGGCGCCGACGGTTTCCTGGGCATGGTCGGGCGCAGCCTGACGGTGGGCGTGGTCACCATGATGCTGGTGGTGCCCTGCGCCTACGCCTTCGCCTATGCCCTGACGCGCAGCCGCATTCCCGGCAAGGGCCTGCTGCGCACCATCGCGCTGCTGCCGCTGCTGGCGCCGTCGCTGCTGCCGGGGATCGCGCTGGTCTACCTGCTGGGCAACCAGGGCTTGCTGAAAGGCCTGTCCGGCGGCGCCACCATCTATGGTTTCTGGGGCATCGTGGTGGGCGAGGCGTTCTACACCTTCCCGCACGCGCTGATGATCCTGCTGACCGGCCTGACGCTGGCCGATGGACGCCTCTATGACGCGGCGCGCGCGATGGGCGCGGGGCCACTGCGCACCTTCATGACGGTGACGCTGCCCGGCACGCGTTATGCCGTGTTCTCGGCCTGCTGCGTGGTGTTCACGCTGACCGTGACCGACTTCGGCGTGCCCAAGGTGGTGGGCGGCGACTACAACGTGCTGGCGATGGAAGCCTACAAGGCGGTGGTCGGCCAGCAGAACTTCCCCAAGGGCGCCGCCATCGGCATCCTGCTGCTGTTGCCGGCGCTGCTGACCTTCGTGCTCGACCGCCGCCTGCGGGCGCGCCAGGGCGCCCAGCTGAGCGGCCGCGCCCAGCCCTATGCGGCCGGCGCCAACCGCCGGCGCGACGCGGCCTTCCTGTTGCTGGCGGGCGCCATGGCCGGGTTCCTGCTGCTGATCATCGGCGTGGCGGTGTGGGCCTCGTTCGTGAAGATGTGGCCCTACAACCTGTCGCTGTCGCTGCGTTCGTACGACTTCGACAACATGGATGGCGGCGGCTGGCTGGCCTGGCGCAACAGCCTGGAACTGGCTTTCTGCACCGCGCTGATCGGCACGGTGGTGGTGTTCCTGGGCGCCTGGATGATGGAAAAGGTGCCGGCCCGCAGCGCCTCGGCGCGAGGCCTGCGCGGCGTGCTGGGCATGCTGGCGCTGATGCCGATGGCCGTGCCCGGCCTGGTGCTGGGCCTGGGCTACATCTTCTTCTTCAACGGCGCCGCCAATCCGCTCAATGTGCTGTACGGCACCATGCCGCTGCTGGTGCTGTGCACGGTGGTGCACTTCTACACCAGCGCGCACCTGACGGCCGCCACCGCGCTGAACGCGCTGGACCCGGAGTTCGAGGCCGCCTCGGCCTCGCTCAAGGTGCCGCGCATGACCACCTTCCTGCGCGTGACGCTGCCGATGTGCCTGCCGGCCGCGCTCGACGTCGCCCGCTACCTGTTCGTTTCCGCCATGACCACCGTGTCGGCCGTGGTGTTCCTGTACAGCCCGTCCACGGTGCTGGCCGCCGTCGCGGTGCTGAACATGGATGACGCCGGTTTCATCGGCCCGGCCGCCGCCATGTGCACCGTGATCATGGCTAGCTCGGCGGTCGCGGCGCTGCTGCTGCACCTGGCCAGCCGCGCCCTGGTGGCGCGCAGCCAGGCCTGGCGCCGGCCCGCGGCCCTTTGATTTGAATATTCTGCAAGGAAGACCCTCATGACTGTTTCGCCTCTGCCCGTCCGCCTGGAAGCGGTGATTTTCGATTGGGCCGGCACGCTGGTCGACTTCGGTTCGTTCGCCCCGACCAAGGTGTTCGTCGACGCCTTCGCCGAGTTCGGCATGGACGTCACGCTGGAACAGGCCCGCGGCCCGATGGGCGTGGGCAAGTGGGATCACATCCGCGCGCTGTGCGACGAGCCCGCCATCGCCAACCAGTACCAGGCCCGGTTCGGCCGCCTGCCGACCGACGACGACGTCACCGCCATCTACGAACGCTTCCTGCCGATGCAGCTGGACAAGGTGGCGCAGTACTCGGCCGCCATCCCCGGCGCGGCCGAGCTGCTGCGCGCGTTGCGCCAGCGCGGCCTGAAGATCGGCTCGTGCTCCGGCTACCCCGACAGCGTGATGCGCCGGGTGGTGGAACGCGCCGCCGGCGAAGGCCTGCAGCCCGATTGCATCGTCGCCAGCGACGATGTGCCGCGCGCCCGCCCGGCGCCGGCCATGGCGCTCAAGAACGTGGTGGAGCTGGGCCTGACGGACGTGGCCGGCTGCATCAAGGTCGACGACACCGCCCCCGGCATCGAGGAAGGCCGCCGCGCCGGCATGTGGACCGTCGGCCTGCTGCTGTCGGGCAATGCGGCCGGCCTGACGCTGGACGAATACCTGAGTCTGGACGACAACGGCCGCCAGGCGGCCCGCGAACGCGCCGGCCGCGAACTGTCCGGCGCCGCGCCGCACTACCTGATCGACACCGTGGCCGACCTGCCCGGCGTGATTGCCGATATCGAATCCCGCCTGGCGGCGGGCCAACGCCCCTGAGGCCGCCGGCGCCGGGATCCTGACCCAACCTCTTTTCGCAACGCACCGCGGCGGGCATGGGCCGGCCGCGGCGACCCGACTCACCCTTTTTCCGCCCACCCACGGAGTACCTTCATGAAACGCTTCACGCTGCTTGCCCTGGCCGCCGCTTTCGCCAGCATCACCGGCGCCGCTTCCGCCCAGACCACGCTGACCGTCTACACGGCGCTGGAAGCCGACCAGATCAAGGCTTACCAGGCCGCCTTCGAAAAGGCCAACCCCGACATCAAGATCCAGTGGGTGCGCGACTCCACGGGCATCATCACCGCCAAGCTGCTGGCCGAAAAGGGCAACCCCAAGGCCGACGTGATCTGGGGCCTGGCCGGCACCTCGCTGGGCCTGATGGACAAGGAAGGCATGCTGCAGCCCTACGCCCCCAAGGGCCTGGACCAGATCGCCGCCAACATGCGCGATGCCAAGGCCGAACCCACCTGGGTCGGCATGGACGGCTTTGCCGCCGCCATCTGCTTTAACACCGTCGAAGCCGAAAAGCAGAAATTGCCCAAGCCCGAATCGTGGCAGGACCTGACCAAGCCGGTCTACGCCGGCAAGATCGTCATGCCGAACCCGGCCTCGTCGGGCACGGGCTTCCTGGACGTCAGCGCCTGGCTGCAGATCTTCGGCGAAGAAAAGGGCTGGGCCTACATGGACGCCCTGCACAAGAACATCGGTTCGTACACGCACTCGGGCTCCAAGCCGTGCAACATGGCGGCCGCCGGCGAATTCCCGATCGGCGTGTCGTTCGACTACCGCGCCGCCAAGCTCAAGGCCGACGGCGCGCCGGTCGAAGCCGTGTTCCCGTCGGAAGGCCTGGGCTGGGAAGTCGAAGCCACCGCCATCGTCAAGGGCACCAAGAACCTGGAAGCCGCGCGCAAGCTGGCCGACTTCTCGGCCAGCCGCGAGGCCAACGAGCTGTACAAGGCCAACTTCGCGGTGCTGGCGATTCCCTCGATCGCCACGTCCAACCCCAACCTGCCGGCCGACCTGACCAAGCGCATGATCAAGAACGACTTCGTCTGGGCCGCCACCAACCGCGACCGCATCATCGCCGAATGGACCCGCCGCTACGACGGCAAGTCCGAGCCCAAGAAGAAGTAATCGGGCCACCGCGGCGGCCACGCCGCCGCGGCAGGGCAGGCGCCCGGGCGGGCGCTTCCCGTGCAACCTTTCTGCCTCATTCTCCAAATGAAAAAATTCGACGTAGTCGTGGTCGGCGCCGGCATGCTCGGCATCGCCCATGCCTGGGCCGCCGGCAAGCGCGGCCTGTCGGTGGCCGTGATCGAACGCAGCCGCCAGGCGCATGGCGCCACCATCCGCAATTTCGGCCAGGTGATCGTCACCGGCCAGGCCCCCGGCATGATGCTGTCGCACGCCCAACAGGCGCGCGAGCTGTGGCTGGACCTGGCATCCCAGGCCGGCTTCCATGTGCGCGCCAACGGCGCGCTGGTGCTGGCGCGCGACGCCGGCGAGGCCGACGTGCTGGACGAATTCGCCCGGACCCGCCTGCAACAGGAAGGCTATCGCGCCGAGCTGCTGTCGGGCCGTGAGGTGGCAAAGCTGTATGACGGCCAGTTGGCGCACCACTGCGCCGCGCTGCGCGGGCTGGACGACCTGCAGATCTATTCGCGCGAGGCCTTGCCGGCCATCACGCGTTACCTGGCCGAATCGCTGGGCGTCGAATTCGTCACCGGCACCCTGGCGCGCGCCGTCGAGCAAGGGCAGGTCGCGACCACCGCGGGCGACTTCACCGGTGCGCACGTCTTCGTCTGCCCCGGCCACGACTATCTGACGCTGCTGCCCGAACGGTTCGCGCCGCTGAACCTGGAAGTGACGCGCCTCCAAATGTTGCGCGCGGCTTTCGAGACGCGTCCCATGGCGCTGGACCGCCCGCTGCTCACTGGCCTGTCCTGCGTGCACTACGGCGCCTTCTCGGACCTGCCGTCGGCGTTGGCGCTGCGCGAGCAGATCCAGGCGCGCACGCCGATGCTGCTGGAAAACGGCATCCACCTGCTGATCAGCCCCACGCCCTATGGCGAACTGATCATCGGCGATTCGCACCGCTACGGCCAGGATGCCTTCCCGTTCAACGACGAGGCCATCGACAACGCCATGCTGGACCTGGCGTCGCAGGCGCTGGGGGCGCGGCTGCGGGTGCTGGAGCGCTGGCAGGGCGTCTATGGCACGCATGGGCCGGCGCCGTTCTCGGTGATGCCGGTGGACGCCGCCACCACGGTCGCGGTGATGCACTCGGGCGTGGGCATGACGGTCGGGCTGGCGATCGGGGAGCGCACAGTCGCCGCCGCCCTCGGCCGCTGAACTGCCGCCCCGGCAAAAAGAAAGGGCTCGCGATCGCGAGCCCTTTTGCGTTGGCGGAGCGTGTCCTCAGAGCCGCTCCTGCATGATGCGGCGGTACCACTCGTGGAAGTGCTGCATGCCGTCTTCCATCGGCGACTGGTAGGGACCGGTCTCGTTCACGCCGCGCAACATCAGGGCCTTGCGGCCGGCGTCCATGCGCTCGGCGATCTCGTCGTCCTCGATCGCCGTTTCCATGTAGGCCGCGCGCTGCGCCTCGACGAACTCGCGCTCGAAGGCGGCGATTTCCTCGGGGTAGTAGAACTCGACCACGTTGACGGTTTCCTGCGGGCTCTTTGGATACAGCGTCGACAGCACCAGCACGTGCGGATACAGCTCGATCATGTGGGTCGGGAAATACGTGACCCAGACCGCGCCGAAATCGGGCGCGTCGCCGTCGCGGAACGACAGCAGGCGATCGTGCCATTGCTTGTAGACGTCCGAACCCGGCTGGGCCAGCGCGTTGTGCACGCCGACCTTCTGCAGGCTGTACCAGTCGTTGAACTCCCAGGTCAGGTCGTCGCACGTGACGAAGCGGCCCAGGCCGGGGTGGAACGGGCCGACGTGGTAGTCCTCCAGGTACACCTCGATGAAGGTCTTCCAGTTGTAGTTGCACTGGTGCACTTCGACGTGGTCCAGCACGTAATCGCCGAAGTCGAACTCGGGCCGCGCGAACAGCGGCGCCATGTCGGCGGCCGGGTCGCGCGGGCCTTCGAACAGCAGGCCATGGCAATCACGCAGCCGGAACTTCTGCAGGTTCATGCACGGCGTGGTCTCGAACTGCGGCGCGCCCAGCAGCTCGCCCTGGTTGTTGTAGGTCCAGCGGTGCAGCGGGCAGACGATGTTGCCGCCGGTGGCCTTGAGGCTGCCGTGCGAATTGCAGTGGCCGGTGACGTCGCCGGCCTGGCCGCCCAGCATCAATGCCTGGCGGTGGCGGCAGACATTTGAGATGAGTTCAACGCCCTGCTGGTTGCGAACCAGCACGCGCCCTCCATTTTCCTGGGCCAAGGTGCGCCAATCCCCGACCTCGGGCACCAGCTTCTGGTGGCCGACGTACAGCGAGGATTGCTTGAAAATGAGTTCTTGCTCGCGGGCAAAGAGGGCTTCGTCAAAATAAGCACTGACGGGTAGCTGGGTGCGAGCTGGCACAACATGTGCCATCCGACCGATGTCGGTCATGATTCCCTCCGCTCGGATGAATATTTCCCCCAACGCCGCGCCCACTGTGTACTACGTACCAGCTGGGCTGACCTGCCCTCAAATGGGGGCCTCTTTCTGGGGCGGCCCGGCGTTAAAAAGCCAGGACGGCTTGAGCTTCGTCACATCCCCTGCCGCTGTTGCGACATTGTTGCGTCGCTGTTGCTTCACCACTGCTGCTTCACTATTGCGCGTTTGCGCGCTGTCGTGTTTTGCAATCGCGGTATGCAAGAGGGGTGGCTAAATCCGTTCTGGCGCGAAGAAAAATCGGTGTCTGGCCGATCAAGTAAGCCGTCAATTGTACCCCAACCCTTTTCCCCACGCCCGTGAAGATCGGTGAAGCTTAGTGAAGATCCGGCCGCGCTGGTTTGACCGCGCGCAAAACCTGAATAACCTTGCGCATCGTAGGTTTTTCAGACCAGCCTGCGGGTGGCGGGATGGCGCCGCAGCAACCAGCTGCTGGCGGCGGACAAGGCGAACACCGCCAGGGTCAACAGCGGCACGACCCAGGCGTCGCGGCGCGCGCCGCTGATGGCGCCGGCCCGGTGCGCCACATCCAGGAACACCGGATGGATCAGGTAGACCCCGAAGGTCAGCGGAGCCAGCGACGCCAATCGTGGCAGCCGCGGCGACGAGACGATGAACTGGAATGCCGCCAGCGACATGAACGGCACGGTCAGGCTGAAGTAGTCGTAGAAATAGGTGTTCAACGTTCGGTTGCTGGACATGGTGTACACGCCCAGGGCCGTGGCCGCCACGCTCGCGGCCAGCACCAGGGCCGGCCGTGGCACGCGCAGCTCGCCGTCGAAGATCTGGCGCCCGGCGACGAAATAGCCCAGGTAGGGCAGGAACCAGGTCAGGAAGAAACCGGGTTGCGCGCCGAGGGCGCGGCGATAGAGCGCATCGAGGATGGCCAGGCCCAGGATGCCCACCACCCACAGCGAACGCGAGCGCGGGCTGCTGCGCGCATACAGCAGCCGCACCAGCGGCGCGAACAGGTACAGCCCCACGATCATGTAGAGATACCAGAGGTGGTAGTAGGGTTCCCCTTGGGCGACCTTGCGCGGCCAGAAGGAGAAATCGACGTGGCCGTCGTCCCACCAGTCCAGGCCGGTGCGCCAGGCCAGGTAGAACAGGCTCCAGAACACCAGCGGCGTCAGGATCCGCGTCGCCCGCTTGCTGTAGAAGCGGCGCGCGTCCTGCGGTTTGTCGGGATCGAGCAGCAGGGCGCCGCTGACCATCACGAACACCGGCACGCACCAGCGCGCCGCCGAATCGTAGAGATTGGCGGCCAGCCAGGCGCCATTGCCAAACGCCGCCGGTTCGCTGACGATCAGGGCGGCGCTGTGCAGCAGCACCACCGCCGCGGCGGCAAGCCAGCGGGCGGCATCCAGTCGGGCGTAGCGGTCATCGGTCAAAGGCATCGGACTCCCGGAGACAAGTGAGGCGGGGGAGGGCGCGGCGGCCGTCCTCGCTTTTCACCTTAGCAGCCGGGGCGGCGCGGGTACTGTATCCAGGGGTTAGGTTGCGCATGAAAAACCGACAGGGCCGCGCGGGCGCTGTCGGTCTAGGGGCGCCCTGGGCGCAGGTTCGCGGACGTTGCGGGTCCGTGAACCTTTTGTCACGAAACGGCGGTGGCCGTCATTGCAGGACGATATTGGCCTGCTTGATCAGTTGCGACACGATGGGCTGCTCGTTCCTGATCTGCCGGGCCAATTCCGACGGGCTGCCGGAACGCGGGTCGATGCCCATCTCTAGCATGCGCTTTTTCACGGCTTCGTCCTTGAGCGTATCTGCCAGGGCCGCCTGCAGCTTTTCCAGCACCGGGGCCGGCGTGCCCTTGGGCGCCACGAAGCTGAACCAGGCGGTCATGTCGAAGCCCGCGTAGCCCTGCTCGGCCAGGGTCGGCAGTTTCGATTCGGTGGCCAGGCGGTTGGGGCTGGTGATGGCGAACACCTTGACCTTGCCGGCCTCGGCCTGCGGCATGCCGGTGGCGACCATGTCGAAGAACAGGTCGACGTCGCCGCTGATCAGCGCCGGCAGGGCCTGGGTCGCGCCCTTGAACGGCACGTGCAGGATGTCGATGCCGGCGCGTTCCTTGAACAGTTCGCCCGCCAAGTGCGACGAGGTGCCGGCGCCGAAGGTGGCAAAGGTCAGCTTGCCCGGATTCTGCTTGGCGTACGCGACCACGTCCGCCGTGCTGTTGAACGGCCGCTTGGGGCTGGACAGCAGCACCAGCGGGCCCACGCCGACCATGCCGATCGGCGCGAAACCGTCGGGATCGTAGGGCAGTTCCTTATACAGGTAGCGGTTGGTCACCAGGGTGGAGTTGGTGGCCATCAGGATGGTGTAGCCGTCCGGCGCCTCGCGCGCGACGAAGGCGGCGCCGATCGAGGTGCCGGCGCCCGCCTTGTTCTCGACGATCATGGGCTGTCCCAGCGTCTTGGCCATGCGCTCGGCCAGCACCCGGGTCAGTACGTCGGTGGCGCCGCCGGCCGGGAACGGCGATACGACCTTGATCGGACGCGACGGATAGGAATCGGCCTGGGCGCCCAGCGCGGCGACGCTGAGCAGTAAACCCGCCAGGAATGGATAGCGCTTGCGAATCATGTTTTCCCCTTGAAATCGCGTGTGTGTTAAATTCCGAATATTGGAATTTAGTTTTGTTATTCGAAATAAACTATAAAAACGAAGCGAATAGAAATGCAATCTTTTTCTGACCCCAAGCGCATTCCCCATCCCGCCGCCAAGCCCGACCAGAAGCTTGAATTGAGCGCGCCGGCGCGCCGCAAGCGGGCGGGGGCCGTGGGCGAGGGGCCGGTATCACCGGATTTCATCACCGCGCTGGCGCGCGGGCTGGAGGTGCTGCGCTGTTTCCGGCCCGGCGTGGCGGCGCTGGGCAACCTGGATCTGGCCCGCCTGACCGGCCTGCCCAAGCCCACCATCAGCCGCATTACCTACACCCTCACCGAACTGGGCTACCTGCGCTATCACCCCGATACCGGCAAGTACTCGCCCGGCTACGGCGTGCTGGCGCTGGGTTTCGGCCTGCTGGCCGGACTGGAGGTGCGCGAGTTGGCCAAGGCCTCGATGACCGATCTGGCGCGCGAGACTGGCGGCGCGGTGGCGCTGGGGGCGTTCGACGGCGATGCCATGACCTACGTCGAGGCCATCCACGGTTCGTCCGCCCTGTACCTGCGGCTGCCGGTCGGCTACCGCGCCAGCCTCGACAGCGCCATGGGCCGCGCCTATCTCGCCAGCCTGCCGGCGGCCGCCTGTGCCGACGTGCTGGAACGGCTGGGGCCGGCGGCGCCGGCGCCTGCCGCCATCGAGCGCGCCCGCGCCGAACTGCGCGACACCGGCTGCTGCTTCGCGATCGGCGAGTGGCAGTCCGGCATCAACGCGGTCGCCGTGCCCTTCGTGTCGATAACGGGCGAGGGGGTGTTCGTCATGAGCTGCGGCGGGCCGGAAGGCTTGTTGCCCGAAGCCGGCCTGCGCACCCATGTGGCGCCGGCGCTGCGGGCCGCGATCGCGGGGTTGGCGGGGGCTTGCGCCTGAGACCGCGGGCGCATCGGGATGTGTCCTTGGTATCTCGTACAATTCACGGATTGATCCACCCCTAGCGCCCTCGGAGACCCGTTTGGCCAAACCCGCACAAGCCGATCCGCAGACCGACGACCGTCCCTTGCCCCAGGATTTCGAAACGGCCCTGGCCGAACTCGAATCGCTGGTCGCGGCCATGGAAGACGGTTCGCTGCCGCTCGAGCAATCGCTGGCCGCGTACCGTCGCGGCGTGGCGTTGACGCGCGTCTGCCAGGACCGCCTGGCCCAGGCCGAACAGCAGGTCAAGGTCCTCGAGGGCGACCTGCTGCGCCCGCTGGATCCGGCGGCGCTGGATGACGAATAAGAATCGGATGAAGCAAATACAACTCGCTTTCCCGGAGTGGCTGCAGGGCCGCGTGCGGCATGTCGAAGACGTGCTCGACGACCTCCTGCCGCCTGCCGACGCCGTGCCCGCCCGCCTGCACGAAGCCATGCGTTACGCCGTGCTCGGCGGCGGCAAGCGGGTGCGCGCCGCGCTGGTCTACGCCGCCGGCCAGGCCTGCCCGGTCAGCGGCAGCGTGCTGGCCGTCGAGGCCTCCCTGGACCGCGCCGCCGCGGCGGTGGAACTGATCCACGCCTACTCGCTGGTGCACGACGACCTGCCCTGCATGGACGACGACGTTCTGCGCCGCGGCCGTCCCACCACCCACGTGCAGTTCGACGAAGCCACCGCCATGCTGGCTGGCGACGCGCTGCAGCCGCTGGCCTTCGAATTGCTGGCCTCCATGCCGATCGCCCCGGCGCTGATCGTGCAGGCCACGCAGTCGCTGGCGCGCGCCGCGGGCAGCCAGGGCATGGCCGGCGGCCAGGCCATAGACCTGTTCAGCGTCGGCCGTTCGCTGTCGCGCGACGACCTGCAACTGATGCACAGCATGAAGACCGGCGCCATGCTGGCCTGCAGCGTGGCGCTGGGCGGCATCGTCGCCGGCGCCAGCTCGGCTTCGCGCCAGGCGCTGGACGTCTATGCGCAGGCCATGGGGCTGGCGTTCCAGGTGGTGGATGACATCCTCGACGTGACCGCCGATTCCGCCAGCCTGGGCAAGACGCCGGGCAAGGACGCTGCCGAAAACAAGCCGACCTACGTTTCGCTGCTGGGCCTGGACGAGGCCCGCGCCTTTGCCGGCGAGCTGCGCGAAGCCGCGCTGGCCGCGCTCGAGCCGTTGGGCGATGCCGGTTCGCGCCTGGCCGAACTGGCCGATTTCATCGTCCTTCGAGATCGCTGAACCGTGACCCGTCCGGGCTGGCCGCAGGCCGGGCATACGAACCCCATACAAGCATGACGACAGAATTACTGGACCGCATCCAATCCCCGGCAGACCTCAAGCGCCTGGATCGTCGCGAGCTCAAGCGGCTGGCCGACGAGTTGCGCGGCTTCGTGCTGGAGTCGGTCTCCAAGACCGGCGGCCACCTGTCGTCGAACCTGGGCACGGTGGAACTGACGCTGGCGCTGCACCAGGTCTTCGATACGCCGCATGACCGCATCGTCTGGGACGTGGGCCACCAATCCTACCCGCACAAGATCCTCACCGGACGCCGCGCCGGCATGGCCAAGCTGCGCCAGGTGGGCGGCATTTCGGGCTTTCCCAAGCGCAGCGAATCCGAGTACGACGCCTTCGGCACCGCGCATTCGTCCACTTCGATCTCGGCCGCGCTGGGCATGGCGGTGGCCTCGCGCAACGCCGGCGTGCAGCGCCAGCACATCGCCGTGATCGGCGACGGCGCGATGTCCGCCGGCATGGCCTTCGAGGCCATGAACAATGCCGGCGTCACCGCCGACATCAACCTGCTGGTGATCCTGAACGACAACGACATGTCGATCTCGCCGCCGGTGGGGGCGCTGAACCGCTACCTGGCGCGCCTGATGTCCGGACGCTTCTACGCCGCCGCCAAGAACGTCGGCCGCGCCGTGCTGCAACACGTGCCGCCGGTGCTGGAGCTGGCGCGCCGCTTCGAGGAACATGCCAAGGGCATGGTCACGCCGGCCACGCTGTTCGAGGAATTCGGCTTCAACTACGTCGGCCCGATCGACGGCCACGACCTCGATGCGCTGGTGCCGACGCTGCAGAACCTGAAGGCGCTGCAAGGGCTGCAGTTCCTGCACGTGGTCACCAAGAAAGGGCAGGGCTACAAGCTGGCCGAGGCCGACCCGGTGCTGTACCACGGCCCGGGCAAGTTCGATCCCGCCGTCGGCATCCAGCAATCCAAGGCGCCCGGCAAGCGCACCTTCACCCAGGTGTTCAGCGACTGGCTCTGCGACATGGGCCAGCAGGATCCGCGCCTGGTGGCTGTCACGCCCGCCATGCGCGAAGGCAGCGGTCTGGTCGAATTCGAGAAGCGCTTCCCGCAACGCTACTTCGACGTCGGCATCGCCGAGCAGCACGCCGTGACGTTCGCCGCCGGCGTCGCCTGCGAAGCGCAGAAGCCGGTGCTGGCGATCTACTCGACCTTCCTGCAGCGCGGTTACGACCAGTTGATCCACGACGTGGCGCTGCAGAACCTGGACGTCACCTTCGCGCTCGACCGCGCCGGCATCGTCGGCGCCGACGGCGCCACCCACGCCGGCAACTACGACACCGCCTTCCTGCGCTGCGTGCCAAACATGGTGGTGGCCACGCCCTCGGACGAAAACGAAACCCGCCTGCTGCTGTCCACCTGTTATCAGTATCCCGGCCCGGCCTCGGTGCGCTATCCGCGCGGCGCGGGCTGCGGCGCGGCCGAGACGGCCGGCCTGGATACGGTCGAGCTGGGCCGCGGCGTGGTGCGGCGCGAAGGCCGCAAGATCGCCATCCTCGGCTTCGGCACGCTGCTGCAGCCTGCGCTGGCGGTGGCCGAAAAGCTGGATGCCACCGTGGCCGACATGCGCTTCGTCAAGCCGATCGACCGCGCGCTGATCCTCGACTTGGCCAGCCGCCACGACGCGCTGGTGACGATCGAGGACGCCGCGATCATGGGCGGCGCTGGCAGCGCGGTGCTGGAGGTGCTGGCCGCCGAAGGCGTCTCGATTCCGGTGCTGCAACTGGGCTTCCCCGACGAATTCATCGACCACGGCGATCAGTTGGCGCTGCTGGCCGGGATCGGCCTGGATGCCGCGGGCATCGAGCAATCGATCCGGACCCGCTACGCCGCGCTGCTGGCCTGATTGCGCGCACCCACGGACCGGCCCGGTGGTTTGGTCCGTGTGGCGAAACAGTGTGTTCCGGCCCCGACAGCCTACGAATGAAAGGGTTTTCCCTGGCGCTGGCGGCACTTTGGGCGATAATGGCCCCCTCTTAAAGATTCCTGGGTCTGCGTGTTTACGCCACGCTCGTCGCCCAGACAGGTAAGCCGAAATGAATTCTCCGATCGACCCCGCCATCGTGATGCCCGACGTCCAGAGCTCGACGGACACGCGGCACATCCCGATCCAGCGCGTGGGCATCCGTGGCGTGCGCCACCCCATGCTCATCGAGAACGCCGACGGTTCGCCCCAGGGCACCGTGGCCAACTGGACCCTGACGGTGGCGCTGCCCCCCGAAGAAAAAGGGACGCACATGTCCCGCTTCGTGGCGCTGCTGGAAAAGTACCGCAGCACTCCCATGACGCCGACGCTGTTCCGCGCCATGGCGGCCGACATGCTGCCGCTGCTGCATGCCGAGCGCGGCGACATCACCGCGGCTTTCCCGTACTTCATCAACAAGTCGGCGCCGATCTCCGGCGTGCAGAGCCTGCTGGACTACGAAGTGCAGTGGATCGCCCGCGCCCAGGGCGACCAGGTTGAGTTCGAGCTGGTGGTGCAGGTGCCGGTGACCAGCCTGTGCCCGTGTTCCAAGGCCATCTCCGAATACGGCGCGCACAACCAGCGCTCGCACGTGACGGTCTCGGCCATCCTGGAATCCGACATCAGCATGGACGGCGTCATCCGCCTGATCGAAGACGAAGGCTCGTGTGAGCTCTGGGGCCTGCTCAAGCGCCCCGACGAGAAGTACGTCACCGAACGCGCCTACGACAACCCCAAGTTCGTCGAGGACCTGGTGCGCGACGTGGCGGCCCGCCTGAACGCGCATCCCGGCATCGCGCGCTACCGCGTCGAGGCCGAGAACTTCGAATCGATCCACAACCACTCGGCCTACGCCGTGGTGGAAGGCTGAGTCCTCCGTGCGGCATCCGGCGGCCAATGACTGGCCGCTCATCGCGAGACTGCAGGGGTGGGAAGCGCGGCTGGCCGATCATCTGGCCGGCCGCGGTCGTTTGGGCGTCGCCTTCTACGAGTTCTTCCGCTTCGGCGTGAAGCAGGCCTGGGCCTGCCTGTTCGGCGGCCTGATGTGCGCGCTGCTGCTGGGCACGCACTGGTGGTATCCCAAGGACGCCTGGCTGGCGCGCTACGATTTCCTGACGCTGGCGGCCCTGGCGATCCAGGCGGCGCTGCTGGCCCTGCGCATGGAAACCTGGAGCGAGGCCAAGGTCATCCTGATGTTCCATGTGGTCGGCACCGGCATGGAACTGTTCAAGACGGCGGCCGGTTCCTGGATCTACCCCGAGGCGAGCGTGCTGCGCATCGGCGGCGTGCCGCTCTTCACCGGCTTCATGTATGCCGCGGTCGGCAGCTATCTGGCGCGGGTCTGGCGCCTGTTCGACTTCCGCTTCCGCGCCCATCCGTCGCTGGCCGCGACCGTGGCGCTGTCGGTACTGATCTACGTGAATTTCTTCGCCCATCATTTCATCGTGGATTTCCGGCTGGCGCTATTCGGCCTGACGGCGCTGCTGTTCGCCCGCACCTGGGTCTATTTCCGCATCTGGCGCGACTACCGCCGCATGCCGTTGCTGCTGGGCTTCGTGCTGGTGGCGCTGTTCATCTGGTTCGCCGAGAACATCGGCACCTTTGCCAACGCCTGGCGCTATCCCAACCAGTCGCAAGGCTGGGAACTGGTATCCATTGCCAAGCTGGGCTCGTGGTTCCTGCTCATGATCATCAGCTACGTGATGGTCAGCCTGGTCAGCCGGCCGCAGCCGATCGGTGTGGCGGCTGCGCCGCATCCCGTGGGACCGGATAACGCGTCCCCGATTTCCTGAGCGCCGCTGGCTTGCGCCCAGTAGCCCGATCGGCGATAATCGAGAGCTTTCTTGCTCGACCGCCCATGTTTTTTGGGTAGCGGGCTGCCCCTTGCAAGCCATACGCCTCGAAGAAAAAGACCAGTGATAGAGAAAGCACTGGAAAGCCGGAACGGATCGCGAACACGATGTGCGCGCGGACTGATGACGGTGTCGGGCGGACGGCAGGCAAGACATCCTCAAGGAGTTTTACTCATGCGTCACTACGAAGTGGTGTTTATCGTTCACCCCGACCAAAGCGAGCAAGTGCCCGCCATGGTCGAGCGTTACCAAGCGCTGGTCACGGGCCAAGGCGGCTCGGTGCACCGCCTGGAAGACTGGGGCCGCCGTCAACTGGCCTACCCGATCCAGAAGCTCGTCAAGGCTCACTACGTCTGCCTGAACATCGAGTGCGGCCAAGCCACGCTGGATGAGCTGGAACACTCGTTCCGCTACAACGACGCCGTGCTGCGCCACCTGGTCATCAAGACCAAGAAGGCCCAGACCGCTCCCTCGATCATGATGAAGTCGGTCGAGCGCGAAGAAGCCCGCAAGGCTTCGGCGGAAGCTGTCGCGGCTCAGGCCGAGTAAGCAGGGCTCAGGCAGAGCCCATCCCATGAAGTCCCCTTGGTGCCTGGCAGGATGAACAAGCTGGAACTCAGCGCCCGCGTTCTCGAATGCGAGCCTTTGCGCCACACTCCCGCCGGTCTGCCAGCCCTGGAAATGGTGCTGGCGCACGAATCCGAGGTCATCGAAGCCGGCCATCCGCGCCGTGTCGAACTGACGATCTCGGCCGTGGCACTGGGCGATCTGGCGTTGCTGTTGCAAGGAACGGCGCTGGGGTCCGAATTGCAGGTGCAGGGGTTTCTGGCCCCGGTGCGCAAGGACTCCGTGAAGTTCAAGCTGCATCTGCAGCAGGCGCGCAGGATCAGCGGCAGCGCAGGACGCGATCCGCTGGTGGCTTGACGGGAAGGGCAACGGGCGCGAGAGCGCCTTCTGAATACGGATAGGTTACGGGGAGTCGGGCCCGATCAAGGCAGACCCGGTCCTCTCAAACATAAGGCACATATCATGGCTTTCTTCGGAAAACGCAAGGAAAAACGCAAATTCACGCAGCAGAACCCGCTCTTCAAGCGTCGTAAGTTCTGCCGCTTCACCGCCGCTGGCGTCGAAGAGATCGACTACAAGGATCTGGACACCCTGCGCGACTTCGTGCAAGAAAACGGCAAGATCATCCCGGCTCGCCTGACCGGCACCAAGGCAATCTACCAGCGCCAGCTGGACACCGCCATCAAGCGCGCGCGCTTCCTGGCCCTGTTGCCTTACACCGACAACCACAACTAATCCGGGGCACTGAAATGCAAGTTATTCTGCTCGAAAAAGTCGTCAACCTGGGTAACCTCGGCGAAGTCGTCCGCGTGCGTGATGGCTACGCCCGCAACTTCCTGATTCCCCAGAAGAAGGCCCGTCGCGCAACCGACGCCGCCCTGAAGGAATTCGAAGCCCGCCGCGCCGAACTGGAAAAGATCCAGGCCGAGAAGCTGGCCGCCGCCCAGGCCCTGGGCGAGCGCGTCAACGGCTACCAACTGAAGATCGTCCAGAAGGCTGGCGTCGACGGCCGTCTGTTCGGCTCGGTCACCAACGCCGACATCGCCGAAGGTCTGAAGAAGGCCGGTTTCGAAGGCATCGAAAAGGCCCAGGTGCGCATGCCCAACGGCCAGCTCAAGGCCATCGGCGAGTTCCCGATCCAGGTCGCCCTGCACGCCGACGTGACCGTCGACGTCACGGTGCTGGTCGAAGGCGAACTGTCGTAAGCCTCGCCCCGCGGTAGAAAAAAAGCCGGCCCGCGCGCCGGCTTTTTTTCTTTGCGGCTTGTGTTCCGTCGCGGTACCCGCCGCCATTTGCGTGTAGTCTTGCGGGCTGCACGCTTGTCTCCCACGCCGTTTCCTTCGAGGACCTCTTGACCCAGCCGCCCGTCCACCACAACGCCCCCGCCGGATTGCGAGCCTGGCTCGACAGCCTGGACGCCGAGCGCGAGCCGTCGGTGCGCGATGCGACCATCGATGGGGTGCGCTGCATCGTCAAGCGCCGGCGCCCGGGACTGGCGAGCGGCGTGAGCTACGTGTTGCGCTATGCGCGCGCGTTGTTCCTTGGGCTGGGGTGCAAGCTGTTCCTGGGCGAATTCCCGCGGCCCGGCATCCTGTTGCGCAACGGCCTGGAGCACGAGGCCCGGCGCCTGAAGCAATTGCTGCAGGCCGGCTGCCGCGTGCCCGAGGTCTGGTGGCAGGAAGAGGGGCTGCTGGTGCTGGAGTTCGTCGGCGACGACCTGGCCGACCTGATCCGCAACGAAGACACCACCTCGCGCCTGTGGCTGACGCGGGCGGCCGCGACCGACCTGGCCGCCTTCCACGCCCGTGGGCTGTGGCATGGCGGCGCCCAGATCCGCAACATCACCTTGCAGGATGGCGAATTGTGGCGCATCGACTTCGAGGAAAACATCGGTTCGACGCTGTCGCGGCCACTGGCGCAAGCCTATGATCTGTTCCAGATGCTGGCGTCGCTGGCATCGTTGCGCAAGTTGCCCGACGAGGTCGGCCGCACCCTGGGTAAACTGGCGCTGGAAGTCTATTTCGAGTGCAATCCCGATCCCGAGGTCAAGGCGCGCCTGCGCCGCCTGACCCGGGTGCTTTCCTTCATCGCCACGCCGTTGCGCCCGCTCCTGGGCCGGTTGCCGTCGCGCGATGTGCAGGGTTTCTTCCGCGTCGCGGATATCCTGCAGCCGTTACTATTGAAGCCATGAACACACCTGCCGATTCCCAGCTCGAATACCTGCGCGTTCCTCCCCATTCGATCGAGGCGGAGCAGTCGGTGCTGGGTGGCCTGCTGCTGGACAACGCAGCCTGGGACCGTATTGCCGACGTGCTGGTCGAAGAGGACTTCTACCGCCACGACCACCGGCTGATCTGGCACCACATCGCCCGCCTGATCGGCCTGGCGCGTCCGGCCGACGTCATCACGGTGCATGAATCGCTGGTCAGCGCGGGCAAGGCCGAGGACGCCGGCGGCCTGGCCTACCTGAACGCGCTGGCGCACAACACGCCGTCGGCCGCCAACATCCGCCGCTATGGCGAAATCGTGCGCGAGCGCGCCATGCTGCGCAAGCTGGTGTCGATCGCCGACGAGATCTCCTCGGCCGCCATGAATCCGCAGGGCAAGGAAGCGCGCCAACTGCTGGACGAGGCCGAGTCCAAGGTGTTCCAGATTGCCCAGGAAGGCGCGCGCGGCGCCGCCGGCTTCCAGGAAATCCAGCCGCTGCTCACGCAGGTGGTCGAACGCATCGACGAGCTCTATCACCGCGAAAGCACTTCTGATGTGACCGGCGTGCCCACCGGTTTCACCGATCTCGACAAGATGACCTCGGGCATGCAGGGCGGCGACCTGATCATCGTGGCCGGCCGCCCGTCCATGGGCAAGACCTCGTTCTCGATGAACATCGGCGAACACGTGGCCATCGAAGAGGGCCTGCCGGTGGCGGTATTCTCGATGGAAATGGGCGCGGTGCAGCTGGCCATGCGTATGCTGGGTTCGGTCGGCCTGCTCGACCAGCACCGCATGCGGACCGGCAAGCTGATTGCCGAGGACTGGCCGCGCGTGACCCACGCGGTGCAATTGATGCAGGACGCGCAGGTCTACATCGATGAATCGCCCGCGCTCAGCCCGATGGAAGTGCGCGCCCGCGCGCGCCGCCTGGCGCGCCAGTGCGGCCAGCTCGGCCTGATCATCATCGACTACCTGCAACTGATGTCGGGCAACGGTTCGGGCGAGAACCGCGCCACCGAGGTGTCGGAAATCAGCCGTTCGCTCAAGGGCCTGGCCAAGGAACTGAACTGTCCGCTGATCGCGCTGTCGCAGCTGAACCGAAGCCTGGAACAGCGTCCCAACAAGCGCCCCGTGATGAGCGACCTGCGCGAATCGGGCGCCATCGAACAGGACGCGGACGTGATCCTGTTCATCTACCGCGACGAAGTCTACAACCCCGATTCGCCGGACAAGGGCACCGCCGAGATCATCATCGGCAAGCAGCGTAACGGCCCGATCGGCACGGTGCGCCTGACCTTCCAGGGTTCGAGCACGCGCTTCCTGAACTTCTCCGGCGCGCAGCCCCGCGACATGTACTGAGCGCCCGGCGCCCAGCCCCAAAAAAAACCGCGCCCGAGCGCGGTTTTTTCATGCGGGCGTGGCGATTCACTCGTCCGTTTCGGGGCGCTTGCCGTAGCGCGCGGCCAGCACGCCGCAGACCATCAGCTGGATCTGGTGGAACAGCATCAGCGGCAGCACGATGGCGCCCACCGCATGGCCGGCGAACAGCACCTGGGCCATGGGAATGCCGCTGGCCAGGCTCTTCTTGGAGCCGCAGAACAGCAGCGTGATGCGGTCGGGCAGGTTGAAGCCGAACATCTTGCCGGCCAGCGCCGACAGGCCCAGCGCCAGCGCCAGGATGACGGCGCAGCACACCACCAGGCCCAGCAGCGCCGGGATCGGCGTGGAACTCCACAGGCCCTCGTTGATGGCTTCGGAGAACGCGGTATAGACCACCAGCAGGATCGATCCCTGGTCGACGAACTTCAGCATCGCCTTGCGCTTGTGCACCCAGGCGCCGATCCAGCGGCGGGCGAACTGCCCCAGCACGAACGGTAGCAGCAGCTGCAACATGATCTTGCCGACCGCATCGAACGAGATCGGCGCGCTGCCGGCGTTGGCGACCACGGTGCCCACCAGCAGCGGCGTCAGGAAAATCCCCAGCAGGCTCGAGGCCGAGGCGCTGCAGACCGCCGCCGGCACGTTGCCGCGCGCCATCGAGGTGAAGGCGATGGCCGACTGCACGGTGGCCGGCAGGCAGCACAGGAACAGGATGCCGAGATAGAGCTCGGGGGTGACCAGCGGTTCCAGCACCGGCTTGAGCGCCAGGCCCAGCAGCGGGAACATGAGGAACGTGGCCGAGAAAATCGTGAGATGCAGCTTCCAGTGGGTCAGGCCGGCGATGATGGCCTCGCGCGACAGGCGCGCGCCGTGCAGGAAGAACAGCAGGCCGACCGCGATGTTGGTGATCCAGCCGAACACCACCACGCCCTTTCCGTGGGCGGGCACGATGCTGGCGATGATGACGGTGCAGATCAGGTAGAGGGTGAAGCGGTCGGGCAGGAGGCGGGCAAGGCGTGACATGGAGATAGGGAGGGGAGGAAAAGCGGCGGCGGCGCGCGACGGGCGCCGGAATCGGGGCGTATTGTAGACGCGGGGGCTTGGACGGTCAGGGCGTCATGGCCAGGGCCAGGTCGAACGCGGCGATCAGCGAGGCCTGGTCGGCGACCCCCTTGCCGGCGATGTCGAAGGCGGTGCCGTGGTCGACGCTGGTGCGCACGAACGGCAGGCCCACCGTGACATTGACGCCATGATCCAGGCCCAGGTACTTGACCGGGATCAGGCCCTGGTCGTGGTACTGGGCCACCACGATGTCGAACTCGCCGCGGCGCGCCCGCATGAAGATGGTGTCGCCGGGCCACGGGCCGCTGGCGTCGATGCCCTCGTCGCGCGCGCGGCGGATGGCAGGCTCGATGATGTCGATGTCTTCGCGCCCGAACTTGCCGCCTTCGCCGGCATGCGGATTCAGCCCGGCGACCGCGACCCGCGGGCGCGCGATGCCCATCTGGCGGCAGGCGCGGTCGGCCAGGCGCATGGCGGTGAGTTCGGCCTCGGGAGTGATGCGCGCCATGACGTCGGCCAGCGCCACATGGATGGTCACCAGCAGCACGCGCAACTCGTCGTTGGCCAGCATCATGGCGAAATCATCGGTGCCGGAGCGTTCGGCCAGGATCTCGGTGTGGCCGGGATAATCGATGCCGGCCTCGTGCATCGATTTCTTGTTCAACGGCGCGGTGACGATGGCGCGGATGTGGCCGGCCCGGGCGTCGTCGATGGCGGCGCAGACATAGTCATAGGCCGCGCGGCCGGCGGCGGCGCTGATCCGGCCATAGGGCAGGTCGGGCGGCAGGGCGGGGCTGCAGTTCACCACCTCGATGCGGCCGGCGTCGCCGCTGGCCTGCCCGGCCCGCGCGATCTCGGTGATCTCCAGGCGCGCGCCCAGCGCGCTGGCGGCGCGGCGCAAGGCACCGGCGTCCCCATACACCACGCAGGAGGCATTCAAGCCCTGGGCGCAGGCCTTGACGACGATTTCGGGGCCGATGCCGGCGGCATCCCCCATGGTGATGCCGACGGGCGGGGGCGTCTTCACGATGCGTTCCCGGCTTATTGCTGCGGCGCGCTCTTGGGCGGCGGGACCTCGCCGCATTCGAACGTGACGGTGGCGCGCTTGGAGCCCAGGCCCGTCGCGTGGTTCGAGGTGATGGCTGGCTTTTGCAGCTTGCGTCCGATCGACTGGCAATACTGGTCGGCGCGCTGCAGCGCCTGGTTCTTGATTTCGACCCAGGTCAGCAATTGCGTGCCGGAACTGTAGGTGACGCTGTAGCTGTTCTTGCCGGTGGGCGTCACTTCGCTCATGCTGGAACAGGCGGTCAGCAGGGCGAGCAAGGCGGAGGCGAGGGCAAGGCGTGCGAACATGGGGAATCCGTAAAAGGCGACAATTCACATTACAACATTATGCCGCTCCCGCTGTCCCCGGGATACACAATACGGAGAAAGGCCAACGTCGCGTGGCGGCTGCCGGCGGGCCGGTCAGCGCGCCGCTAGGGCGCGCCCACGGCGCTGCGCCGATCGACCTTGCGGCTCAGGACGATCGAGGTCTGCGTCTGCTTGACGCCATCGATCAGGCCAATGCGGTCCAGCAGCGCGTCCAGTTGTTCGTGGGTTTCGCAGCGCAGGAAAATCAGGTAGTCGTAGGGGCCGCTGACGGACGAGACTTCCTCGACCTCGGGCATTTTCTCCAGTTCGCGGATCACCGCGGCCGGCGTCTTGGGCAGCACGCTGATGAAGCAATACGCACGCACCGCGGCTTCTTCAAGCAAGCGCCCCAGGCGCACCCCGTAGCCTGCCACGATGTTCTCGCGTTCCAGGCGGGCTATGCGCGTCACCACCGTGGTGCGCGCCAACCCCAGCTTGCGCGCCAGGATGGCGGCGGGTTCACGGGCGTTGGCCTGCAGCAGGCTGAGCAACTGCCGGTCGATGGCGTCTAGGCGTTCGTTCATGCGCCCGACCATACAGGCGCGGCGCGGCGCAAGTCAATGCATGTGTCAGCCGTCGGATTCCGGCGGGATGCCGCCGCGGTAGACGCGGCCGTCGAAGACAAAGCGGGTGATGGTCCGGGAGGCGGCGTCGAAGACCCGGTCGCGGCGCGCGGCATCCTGCTCCCGCGCCGGAACCAGGGTGAAACGACAGAGGTCGGCGCCGCTGTCGTAGCGCGCCACGCGCACCAGGTCGGTGACGCCGAACGCCTGGGCATGGTGCGCGAATTCGCGCAATTGCTCCATCTCGTGGAAGGCGCCGTGGTCGCTGACGAGCTGCATGCCGAACTTGCTTTCCTGCGCGGGAGGCGGCGCCGGCGTCGGCGTCGCAAGCGGCGCCCGGGCGATGTCATAGTCGAAGCGCGCGCCGATCTCGCGCATGGCCGCCAGCACCGCCTGCCAGGCCGGGTCGTCCAGGGCCAGGCGGGCGGCCATGGCCAGCAGCCGGTGCTGTCCCAATGCCCGCGGTTGCGGGCCGCCGATATAGCTGGACCAGGGCACGGCATCGTCCAGGCCGGCCAGTTCGGCCATCTGGGCGTCGCCGTATCCCAACCGTTCCTGCAACCGTCGCAGCGCCGCCGCGTCGGGGGGCATGTAGTCGTGGATCGTCTTCATGGGTACGCTCCCGGTTGCCTTGGCGCGCCGTCGCCGCGCCGCGCTACGCTTCATGCTAGCGCGCAGCGCGCGCCTTGCCCAGTGGCCGCGCGCGCCCATGCTAGGATTTGCGCCGACATCAATCCAGGAGGCTTACCCATGGACACCCAGGAACAAATCGCGGTCATCGTGCATACCATCTCGCACCAGGGCGGCCGCATCGATGCGCTCAATTCGGCGTTGTTGACGATGCTGCACCTGGCCAAGGCTTCGCCCGGACTGCGCGAGGCGATCGAGGCCCAGCTGGAGCAAAACTATTCCAGCCTGCTCGCCCGTTCCGAAAACCCGCAGTACGTGGCCGGATTCGAGAGCGTGCGCGACCAGATCGTCGCTGCGCTCAAGTAGCCGCACAGTCTCACGGCCCGCCGAAGTTACCCACAACTTCTGTGGACAAGCCTTGGGATAGCGCTGGCATAGGATGCCTTTTTCCTTTGTTTACAACGGCTTGCAAAGTGCGATCAAAGGCGGCGCCAGAGTCGCCCACGAACGGTGCCTGACGCAGGCCGGCAAGGGTCACGCAAGCCGGGTAATATGCCGCCCCATGCGGAATCAGTATCCATTGGAACACCGGAACCGTGGCCTGGCGGCCCGGGGTTCGGAAGCGGCAAAGCTGGCGGCCTTCGACCCCGGCAAACTTTCTCCCGAGGCGCGCCAGAGCTGGGAGCGCCTGGGCCATGGCTTCAAGGCCTGGCACGACTTCGACCAGCGCCATCCGGTCCTGCGGCGGCTGGCCCTATTGCCCTTCATCGGCGCGTTGTATCGCAAGGCGCGCCGCCGCCACGTGATGCGCGCCAGCGGCAAGCTGGTTTTCTGACACGGCATCCGCCTGGCGCCGCCGCGCATAGGGCCCTAGCGCCGCCGACGGCGGCGCGCATACCACCAATACACCAGCCAGGTTGCCGCGCCGATCACGGCGGCCACCGCCAGCTTGGTTTCCACGCCGTGCAAGCGGCCGAGCAGGGACTCGATGGTCTGCCCGAACAGATAGCCCACCAGGCTGAAGCACAGCGCCCAGATGGCGGCGGCAAGGGCGTTGAGCGCGAGAAAGCGCATGGGCGGAACCTGCGAGACCCCTAGCGCCACCGGTCCCACGGTGCGCAGGCCGTAGAGAAAGCGCAGCGCCAGGATGAAGCCGTGCGGATAGCGGTCGACCGCGGCCAGGGCCTTGCCGAAGGCCGGTTGCGCACGGATGCGCCGCACGTAGCGATGTTCGCGATAGCGCCTGCCAAGGTAGAACAGCGCCTGGTCGGCCAGGAACGAGCCCGCGAATGCGCACAGCATCACGTAGGGCAGGTGCAGCAGCCGCTGGTGCGACAGGAAACCCGCCAGCACCACCACGCTTTCCCCTTCGAGCAGGGTGCCGCCGAAGACCGCCCACAGGCCATAGTCGACGATGAACTGGTGCAACTGCGGATTCATGGCTGGCGCGCGCCCACGATTCGCGCCAGGGTCACCAGCGCCCGC
The DNA here is from genome assembly GCF_003184165.1 of Achromobacter sp. RW408. NCBI lineage: Bacteria > Pseudomonadati > Pseudomonadota > Betaproteobacteria > Burkholderiales > Alcaligenaceae > Achromobacter > Achromobacter sp. RW408. The sequence continues at coordinate 346,792 of NZ_QHHO01000049.1, read as the reverse complement.
GCGATTTCGGGGGTGTGGCGCTGGCCACAACTGATGCGCAGGAAATGGTTATAGCGCGCGCTGTTGGAAAACATGGCGCCGGGCGCCACGCGGATGCCCTGCTGCAGAGCGGCTTCGAACACTTCCAGCCCGGAGCGGCCGTCCGGCATTTCGACCCACAGCAGCATGCCGCCGGTAGGCATGCTGAGGCGGGTGCCGCGCGGGAAGTGCGCGGCGATGACTTCGGCGGTCTGGTCGCGCTGCGTCTTCAGGAGCCGGCGCAGCCGCGCCAGGTGCCGGTCGTAGGCGCGCGAGCCCAGGTACTCGGCGACCGCCATCTGCGCCAGCGGCTCGTTGGGCCGGCTTTGCGCGAATTTCAGCATCGCGATGCGGGCCTTCCAGCGGCCGCCCAGCAGCCAGCCCAATCGCATGCCGGGCGCCAGCGTCTTGTGCATCGACGCGCAGTAGATGACGTTGCCGGTGGGGTCCCAGGACTTGGCGGCGGGCAGCGGGGTGTCGTCGTCGGTGAGCGCGCCATAGGTGTCGTCTTCGATCAACGGCACTTGTTGGCGTTCGCACAAGGCCACCAGCCGCGCCTTCTCGGCATCCGGCATGACGCAGCCGAGCGGATTCTGGAAATTGGGCACCACCACCACCGCGCGGATGTTGCCGTGGGTCTGGAAGGCCAGGTCCAGCGCTTCGATCGACAGTCCGTGCTGCGGGCTGGTGGGAATTTCCAGCGCGCGCATGCCCAGGCTTTCGAGGATCTGCAGCAGCCCGAAGTAGGTCGGCGATTCGACGGCGATGGTATCGCCCGGGCGCGCCACCGCGCGCAGCGCCAGGTTCAGCGCTTCGATGCAGCCGTGCGTGACGATGACGTCGTCGGGGGTGGCATTGATACCGTTGGCCAGGGCGCGTCGCGCCAGCACGGTGCGCAGTTCCGGGTGGCCCTGCGGCGGCACCGGGCTGACCAGCACCTGCGGCGCCTGCCGCAGCGCGCGGATCATGGCCTGCTTCAGGTCTTCCATGGGATAGGCGTCCGGCACCGCCGCGGCCAGCGCGAAATTGGCGCTGACGGGATGGGCCTCGCATTTGGCGACGAAGTCCGACACGCGGTCGTGGATGCCGACGTACTGGGCGGCGCCCAGCGCCTGGCGGATGTCGGGTTCGTTGACCGGCGGAATGCTGTTGCGGCGTGGCTTGAGGACGAAATAGCCGGACCGTGGCCGGGCCTCGATCAGGCCGTCGTCTTCCAGCAGCCGGCAGGCCTGCAAAGCGGTCGACAGGCTGACGTGGTGGGTGCGCACCAGGGTGCGCACGGAAGGCATGCGCTGGTCGGGGGCCAGGACCCCGGTCTGAATGGCGCGCCGGTAGTGGTTCGCCAGGCGGAGATATAGCGGTTGCGGGTCCATGCGCCGATCATGCTCCCCTGGGTTGGGTTGAGGGTAGGCACAGATTCACGCAAAGTACACCATAACAGGGCCAAAATCGGAAGACTGCATCGGTACAGAAAGCCGGATTGTGTGGCTGTTGCGCAAAGCAGGGCGCGCGTAGCCTGTGAGGGTCAGATTGGAGATGACCATGGCCCTTTTTTCCGCCCCCGAACCGCAATCCCTACGCTTCGACCTGCCGGCCGGCGCCAGCCGGCAAGTACGCCTGCGTGCCGGGGCCGCCGTCGTCTGCGTCAGCGGCCGCCTGATCGCGATCGATCCGTCATACCGGCCCGATTTGCCGCCCGGCGCGCGTTTGGCGCCGTTGCCGCCGTTGAATGCAGGCGAAACCTATTGCCTGGCGGAAGGGGGCTGGCTGGCATTGAGCGCGGTGACATCGGCCCAGGTGATCTGCCTGGATCCGCCGGGCATGGCGGCCCGTGCCGTGGCGGTCCTGGCCCGCCTTTTGCACCTGGGACGGGGCAATGGCGCGCCGGCGCGCCTGGGTGCAATGCACAAGATTTCAAAATGATGTATGATTCACACATCAGACGCGGGGTGGAGCAGTCTGGCAGCTCGTCGGGCTCATAACCCGAAGGTCGTAGGTTCAAATCCTGCCCCCGCAACCAAATTGATCAAGGCCTGGCGAATGCGCCGGGCCTTTTTCATTTGCGGCCGAAGAATTGTGGCCGAAGAATTGTGGCCGAAGAAAATTGCGGCCGAAGAATCGTTAAAGATATTCCAGGCAAACGCGTCAGGAAAAATGCGTTTTTGAGTGAAGGCGCCCCGGGTAAAGACAGCTCGGGTGAAAACGCCTTGAGCAAGCGCGCCTTCGGCCAGAACCACCTGGGCCGGGGCCTGGCGAACCGGCGAACCACCCTCACAGCCACCGACCCGCGCAGCCACCCGGACCGCCACATCGGCCGGACCGCCACAGACAGCGCTGGTTTGCGTATTTCTCACGAGAATCCTGTAGTTACTGCCAAGCACCGCATCAAGGGCCACATCAAGGGCCACATCGCGGGCCACATCAACAGCCACATCAACGGCCACGCATCATCGGCCACACATCGCGGGACGCCCCACGAATAACAACCCCATGAGCCGCGTACCCATCGCTACGCGGTTTCGCGGGCGGGTTCGCGCCGGATGGGCTGCGCATACGCCCCGACGAGGGCGGGGACAAATTCGTCAGCGGTAAATCCGTCAACGAAGAACCGTATAAGCAAAATCTGGAAAAAGCTGGCCAACGAGCCAACAAGCCTGCGGGATGCGCCACCGCCTGGCAGCCTTCTCGCGGCGATCGATATTGCGGCAATCGATATCAAGAACCTGAATCGTCAGGCATCGGTCACTGGCGCCACACGCCTGCCACCGTCATCCGGAAAATCCGGCGAGCCTCCCCTGGTGCTCCTGGCATCCGACCCCGCAATGTCCAGCCGTGCGGCCGGAACCACGACACATCGGAACCACGATTCTTAGATGTTTTCTAAGACTACATGCTAGCGGACATTGGCAAAAGCCCTGATGCGCAGCGCTCAGCCTGTCGAGGCAGCAATCAAATTATACCGTTATATACCCTGCCCTCAACCCAGGCGACCCGGCAATCCCCCCACGGCAGCAATTCCTAGGACTGATCCCATGGCGCCGGCCCCAGCCTTTCGACCAGGAAGTCCAGCATGGAACGCAGGATCAGGGGCATCTGGCGGCGCGACGCATAGACGCCGTAAATACCGAGCTCCTGCGGCCTGGCCTGCGGCAGGATGGCCTTGAGCCGCCCCTGCGCAACATATTCGGCGGCGTAATAAGTGGGCAGCATCGCGATGCCCGCGCCCTCCAGGGCCGCCTGCAGCAACACCGACACCTCATTGGCACTGATGTTGCCGCTGACAGGCACGTCCACGGGCACCCCGTCACGCTCGAAACGCCACAGGCTCTTGCCGAAATAGGAGTGGGTCAGGCAATTGCGCAAGGACAGGTCCTCGACCCGCGCTGGCTCGCCTTCACGCTGCAGATATTCGGGCGACGCGCAGACGACCGAACGGCACACGGCCAGCTTGCGGGCAATCAGGTTGGGATCCAGGTCGTTGGTGATGCGCACGGCCAGATCCACCCGCTCTTCGACGAGGTTGACCGCCCGCTCGACCAGCATCAGGTCGACCGACGTACCCGGATGCAGCTTGACGTAATCGGTGACCACCCGCGCCAGATGCCGCGAGCCGAACGACATGCTGGTGGTCATGCGCAGCAGCCCCCGCGGCGTGTCCTCGGGAGTGGACACGGCGCTGCGCAGGTCGCCCACCATGTCAAGCATCTGCCGGCACCGCGGCAAGGTTTCGGCGCCGGCCGGCGTCAGGCTCAGGCGCCGGGTGGTGCGATGCAGCAGGCGCACGCCCACCCATTGCTCCATTTCGGCCAGGTAGCGCGACACCATGGCGCGCGACATATCCAGATGGACCGCCGCCGCCGACAGGCTTCCCCGGTCGGCGACCTCCACGAATACCTGCATCGCTTTCAATCGGTCCATGATTGTCTCGATTCTTGCACCAGACTTTGCGGTTATACCGTACTTCCGTGCATTTTCAGCACCTGAAATGGCAACCACCAGACCATTTCAAGCCCCCTGGCAATCGCCGCCGCGCTTGCGCGCGCCACGACCCATGACCTGCCGGCACGGAACCTGAAGCGTCGATCTTCCCGGCCATCCGCTCCTTGGCGCAAGCCTCGGCTTGCCGTAGCGGCACACCGCAAGAATCCCCGTTCCGGCGCGAAGCCCGGCCGGCGGCCACGCCGCCAGCGATCGCCCCATCCAGCCGCGGGATCAGAGGGGAAACTGCCCCAGCGCGGCGCAGACTTCGGCACGCACTTGCGCCACGTCGACGCCGCGGACGATATAGACCAGCCGTGACAGCCGCTCGTCATCCGGCCATTGCGGCAACGGCCGGATCGGATATAGCTCGCCATGTACGCCATGGACCTCGCACGGCAGGATTTCGCCGTCGAAGCACACCAATCCCTTCATCCGCAGCAAGGCCGTCCCGAACCGTTCCTGCACACGCGATACGCCCGCCAGGAAAGCCGCCCGCCCGATCGGCGCGACCAACGGCAACGAGAAGCTCGCGACCTGCGCATGGCGGCCGGCCATCGGCTTGGCGAACGCTTGCAGCCATCCGGCCAGATCGGCGCCATCACGACGCGCCTGCGTATCCGGCCCCTCCAGCAGCGCGCTCGCCAGGGGCGCATCGCTGCGCTGCACGCAACGACGCGCCCCCGGATTGATCGTCGCGACGGCCTGTTCGACGCGACGCAACTGCGCCGCATCCGCAAGATCGGATTTACTCAGCACGACCGTGTCGGCCAACGCCAATTGCCGCAGCGCCTCGGGTTGATCGGCCATGTGCGCCGCGCCATGCGGCACGTCCACCACCACGATGGCGCCTTGGTAGGCATAGCGCTCGGCCAGGAAACGATCGTGCTTGAGCGTGAACAGGATCGGGGCGGGATCCGCCAGGCCGCTGGTTTCGATCAGCACGCGCCGGAAGGGCTTGATGCGGCGGCTCAGCGCCAGCATGAACAGTTCCCGCAAGGTATCGGCCACTGCGCCGCTGACCACGCAGCAAAGGCATCCGCCTTCTATCAAGACGATATTGTCCTGCGCCATGCGGACCAGGTGATGATCGACGCCGATATCGCCGTACTCATTGACGATCACTACCGCGTCGGCATAAGCGGGTTCGCGCAACAGCCGGTTCAACAGCGTCGTCTTGCCACTGCCCAGAAATCCCGAAATCACCGTCACGCCGATGCGTTTGTCGCCTTCCGCCGCCATCCATGCCACGGACTCCCGCCCGCCCTCTCTATTGCGCCGCGCCCCAAATGGGGAATGGATCCCGAATCGTAGCCAATTCGGCCGCGGGCCGGGCCATTTCTTCCTGCGTCATCAGGCAGGCGCGCAAGCGCGCGTCCAGAGCCGCCTGGTCCATGCCGATGCCGATCAGCACCAGTTCCTGGCAGCGGTCTCCATAGACAGGATCCCAGTCGGCAATGATCCGGGCACGGGAATCCGCATCATCGGGCCAACGCTCGCGGGGCAACGCCGCCCACCAGTATCCTGCCGCGCCATGGCGCGTGACCGGCCCGGCCTGCGACCACGAAGCCGCGAAGGCGGGACGCGTCACCAGCCAGAAATACCCTTTCGAGCGCACCACCCCGGGCCATTCTTGCTGCATCCAATCCCACAGGCGCTGCGGATGGAACGGACGCCGGGCGCGGAACACGAAGCTGCCGATGCCATACTCCTGGGTCTCGGGCGTATGCTCGCCGCGCAATTCCTTCAGCCAGCCGGGCGCCCGCGCCGCTTCCTCGAAATCGAAGCGCCCGGTGTCCAGCACGCGCGCCAAGGGCACCCGGCCGAATTCGCCCCGCACGATATCGGCCCGCGGATTGAGTTTGCGCAATATGGCCTCGAGCCGCGCCAATTCGTCCGCCGCGACCAGATCGGTCTTGTTCAGCACCATCACGTCGCAGAATTCCACCTGCTCGATCAGCAGATCCACCACGGTGCGCCCGTCCTCGTCGCCCAGCGTCTCGCCGCGCGCGGCCAGGCTGTCATGGCTGGCATAGTCGCGCAGGAAATTGAATGCGTCCACGACCGTCACCATGGTGTCCAGGCGCGCCAGGTCGGACAGGCTGGCGCCATCCTCGTCGCGGAACGTGAACGTTTCGGCGACCGGCAGCGGCTCCGAGATGCCGGTCGACTCGATCAAGAGATAATCGAAGCGCCCCTCGGCGGCCAGCCGGCGGATCTCGATCAACAAGTCTTCGCGCAACGTACAGCAGATACAGCCGTTGCTCATTTCCACCAGCTTCTCGTCCGCCCGCGACAGCGCCGCCCCGCCCTCGCGCACCAGCCTGGCGTCGATATTGACCTCGGACATGTCGTTGACGATGACCGCCACCCGCCGCCCCTCGCGGTTATTGAGCACATGATTGAGCAGGCTGGTCTTGCCCGCGCCCAGGAAGCCCGACAACACCGTCACGGGCAGACGCGCATCGCGCCGGCGACCGCCGCCGTCCGGACCGCGAATCAGCTTCTCGACCGACGCCTCGCCCGTCCCGGCCGCCGGCCCCGCTTCCGACCCGCCACCTGCCTTCTCATCTTTCATCCGCATGACGCCACCCACAAAAGGAAATGTTATTACATAACAAATATTACGCGCAGCGAGGCAACTGGAGCAACACGAAATGGAGCAGCACGGCATGAACCGCCGCTGGAAAGGTCACGCATACGTATCGCCACGTAGCGACACGGAAAACCAAAAGGGCCACTCACTTGCGTGAGTGGCCCTGAATTCTTTGGCTCCCCGAGCTGGGCTCGAACCAGCGACCTGCGGATTAACAGTCCGTCGCTCTACCGACTGAGCTATCGGGGAACTGCTAAGAAACGAGATTATGAAGGAAAAATTCGAAGTGTGCAAATCCGATGTTTTTTCACGCGAGGGGCGCCGCATGTTTCCCATCGCAGAAAAACTCTGATATGATTTCGGTCTTTCCAGATCGGGCCCCATAAACAGGGCATGAACTGCGAAGAAAAAGATGTTTTGCTTGAAGTTCTGGCTTGCCGGAAACGAAGCAAATGGTCTTGCCGGCATAGCTCAGTTGGTAGAGCAGCGCATTCGTAATGCGAAGGTCGTAGGTTCGACTCCTATTGCCGGCACCAGAATTCAAAAAGCAGCCCGACCGGGCTGCTTTTTTCATTTCCGGCCGCATCCACCGCCCGGTGTCCCCCGCCACTTCCCTTGCGGGAACTCCCGCCTTGCCGCGCGCGTCCAACCCGCTGGACACATCACGGCAACGACTATCATGCGCATCCTTCTCGTAGAAGACGACACCATGATCGGGGAAAGCGTGCTGGACTGCCTGCGCGCCGAGCACTACGCCGTCGATTGGGTCAAGGACGGCCACGCGGCCGAACTGGCCCTGCGCACCGATCCCTACGACCTCGTATTGCTCGACCTCGGGCTGCCTCGCCGCGATGGACTGACGCTGTTGCGCGAACTGCGCGCGCGCAAGGACCGCACCCCGGTGCTGATCGCCACGGCGCGCGACGCCGTCAGCGACCGCATCGCCGGGCTGGATGCCGGCGCCGACGACTACATCGTCAAGCCCTATGACGTCGACGAACTGCTGGCCCGCATGCGCGCGCTGATCCGCCGCAGCGCGGGCCGCGCCGAGCCGGTGTTCGAACACGACGGCATCACCATCGATCCGCAATCCCACGCCGCCACGGTCGACGGCACGCCGGTGCCGCTGACCGCGCGCGAATGGGCGGTGCTGGAACCGCTCATCGCGCGGCCCGGCATGATCTTCTCGCGCGCCCAGCTCGAGGAGAAGCTGTACAGCTGGAAGGACAGCGTCAGCAGCAATGCGGTTGAGGTTTATATTCATGGCCTGCGCAAGAAACTGGGGCAGAACCTGATCCAGAACGTCAGAGGCGTCGGCTATGTCATTCCCAAAACATGAGCATTCCGCTTAGCTATTCGCTGCGGGCCCGATTGCTGTTCTTCCTGCTCGCGGCGATCGCGGTCGGCGCGTTGGTGCAAGGCGCCATCAGCTACCGCAGCACCTTGCAGCAGGCCGACGACATCTTTGACTCGCTGCTGCAGCGCACCGCGCTGTCGCTGGGCACGGGCGACGGCCTGTTGCGCATGGGTCCCGCCCACGCCCAGGGATCGGCCACGCCCATGGCCGACGACCTGATCATCCAGATCTGGACGCCGGATGGCGTGCGCGTGTTCAATTCGCGTTCGCGCCGCCCCCTGCCCGACCAGATCGTCCTGGGGTTCGCCGACACCGAGGTCGAAGGCAACACCTATCGCGTCTATTCACTGGCCACGCCGTTCCAGGTGATCCAGGTGGCGCAGGACATGAACGTCCGCAAGCGCATGGCGGGCGCGCTGGCCTGGCGCACGGTGGCGCCGATCGCGGCGGCGGCGCCGCTGCTGATGCTGATCGTCTGGTGCGTGGTGAGCTGGTCGCTGCGGCCGGTCAAGCGCGCGCGGGCCCAGGTGGCGGACCGCCAGCCCGAGGACCTGTCACCCATCAACGTGCCCGACCTGCCGGACGAGATCCGGCCCCTGATGCAGGAACTGAACCTGCTGCTGGAGAGGATGCGAGGCGCGTTCGCGCTGCAAAAGCAGTTCGTCGGCGATGCCGCGCACGAACTGCGCTCACCGCTGGCGGCACTGAAACTGCAACTGCAATCGCTGCGACGCGCCGGCGACGACGCCAGCCGCCGCGTCGCCGAGGAACGCCTGGCGGCGGGCATCGAGCGCGCCACGCGGCTGGTGGAGCAGTTGCTGTCCATGGCGCGCCACGAAAACGCCGCCGAACGCGCCGCGCCCGAACCGGTGGACCTGGCCGAGGTCCTGCGGCTGGCCCTGTCCGAAACCCTGGCCGACGCCAACGCCAGGGACATCGATGTGCAAATGCATGGCGAGCCGCAAGCCTGGGTGCGCGGACGGCGCGACGACCTGGTGCTGCTGGCGCGCAACCTGCTCGACAATGCGATCAAATACACGCCGCCCGGCGGCCATGTCGACATCCGGCTCGAAGCGCCCGCCGGACAGGCGCTGCTGCTGATCGACGACAACGGTCCGGGCATCCCGCCCGGGGAACGCACCCGCGTGTTCGACCGCTTCTACCGGCTCGAAGGCAACACCCAGCACGGCAGCGGCCTGGGACTGGCGATCGCGCGCGCCATCGCCGAACGCCACGGCGCGACCATCACCCTTGAAGATGCGCCCGGCGGCAGCGGCCTGCGGGCCAGGGTCGCCTTTGCGCGCGGCCCCGCCCCGACTTAAGATTCACCTAAGTGTCAGGCCCGAAGATAGCGCCATGTCCCCACACATGAACGCAGGAGCCGACATGAAGACTTCGCAGATCAAACCCTCGCGCCTGGTGCTGGCGCTTCTGGCCGCCGGCGCGATTGGCGGCGCGGGCGCCGCCGCCACGTTCGGCGGCGTTTCGATGGCGGCCAGCGCGCCGTCCGCCACTGCCGCCGAGATCGCGGCCACCAGCGCCGCCACGCCGGGCGCCCCGATGATGGTCGCCCCCAACTTTGCCCAGATCACGCGCGACTACGGCCCCGCCGTGGTCAACATCAGCATCAGCGGCACGCGCAAAGTGTCCGACGACGACGACGATCCCTTCGCCCAGTTCTTCGGGCAGATTCCCGGCGCGCGCGGCGGCATGCCTTCGCGCGAAGTGCCGGTGCGCGGCGAAGGATCCGGCTTCATCGTCAGCAACGACGGCGTCATCCTCACCAACGCCCACGTGGTGCAAGGCGCCAAGGAAGTGACCGTCAAGCTGACCGACCGCCGCGAATTCCGCGCCAAGGTGCTGGGCGCCGACACGCAGACCGACGTGGCCGTCATCAAGATCGACGCCAGGAACCTGCCGGTGGTCAAGATCGGCGACGTCAACAAGCTGCAGGTGGGCGAATGGGTGCTGGCCATCGGCTCGCCCTACGGCCTGGAAAACACCGCCACGGCGGGCATCGTCAGTGCCAAGGGCCGTTCGCTGCCGGACGACACTTCGGTGCCATTCATCCAGACCGATGTGGCGGTCAACCCCGGCAATTCGGGCGGACCGCTGTTCAATGACCGCGGCGAAGTCGTCGGTATCAATTCGCAGATCTACAGCCGCACCGGCGGCTTCCAGGGGCTGTCGTTCTCGATCCCGATCGACGTGGCGTACAAGATCAAGGACCAGATCCTGGAGCACGGCAAGGTGCAGCACGCACGCCTGGGCGTGACGGTGCAGGAGGTCAACCAGGACTTGGCCAATTCGTTCAGGCTGGACACGCCGTCCGGCGCCTTGGTTTCCAGCGTCGAAAAAGGCAGCGCGGCCGAAAAGGCCGGCCTGCAGCCCGGTGACGTGGTGCGCAGGATCGACGGCAAGACGATCGTGTCGTCGGGCGACCTGGCCTCGCTGATCACGCTGGCCAAGCCCGGCGAAAAGATCACGCTGGATCTGTGGCGCAACGGCGCTCCCAAGGAAGTCGTGGCCACGCTCGGCGGCATGCCGAAGGACCGGACGCAGGCTGCCGGCGACAGCCGCGACGTGCAGAAGGGCCAGCTCGGCCTGGCCTTGCGGCCGCTGTCGCCCCAGGAGCAGGAGGCGGCGGGCACGCAGGGACTGTTGATCGAGCAATCGGCCGGCCCGGCCGCCAAGGCGGGCATCCAGCCGGGCGACGTATTGTTGTCGCTCAACGGCCAGCCTGTGCGCAACATCAGCCAGGTCAAGGACGCGCTGTCAAAGGCCGGCAAGACGGTCGCGCTTCTGGTGCAGCGCGGTGAAGACAAGATCTTCGTGCCGGTGCAGCTCGGCTAAGGCTGGCGGGGCCCCGCGCGGGGCCGCCAGCCTTACTCCGCGTCGGGCTGCTTGCCCGGCGCGGCGGCGTCGAACGCCGGCAACTCGCGGCAGGCGGCGTCAATCCGCACGACCGTGGGCATCGCGGCCAGATCGCATTCGAAGCGGCGCGCGTTGGCCACCTGCGGCACCAGGCAAAGGTCGGCGATGGTCGGCGTGTCGCCATGGCAGAACTTGCCGGTGGCGGACGACCCGGCCAGTTGCGCTTCCAGGGCTTCCAATCCCTGGCGCACCCAATGCTGATACCAGGCCGTCTTGGCGGCTTCGTCCACGCCCAACGTGTGCTTCAGGTACTTCAACACCCGCAGGTTGTTCAAGGGATGCGTATCGCAGGCAATGCCCAGCGCGAGGTCGCGCACGCGCGCCCGGCCGATGGCGTCGGCCGGCAGCAGCGGCACCTGCGGATGCGTTTCCTCCAGGTACTCGATGATGGCGAGCGATTGACCGATGACCGCGTCGCCGTCGACCAGCGTCGGCACCAGCGCAGTCGGGTTGACCTTGCGGTAGTCGGCCGACAATTGCTGGCCGCCATCCTTCAGCAGGTGCACCGCCAGGTATTCGTACGGCAGGCCCTTCAGGTTCAGGGCGATGCGCACGCGATAGGCGGCCGAACTGCGGAAATAGCTGTACAACTGCATGAAGTCTCCTCGATTCTTGTTCTTGGCGGCGCCCGCGGCGGGGGCCGCGCCTATTCCAGCGATTCGGTCTGCGCCACCTTGCGCGACAGCCCCTTGGGCAACGGGAACGCCACGTTCTCTTCCAGGCCCGGCATGGTGCGCACCGACACCGCGCCCAGTTCCTTGACCCGCGCGATCACCTGCTGCACCAGGATCTCGGGCGCCGAGGCGCCGGCGGTCACGCCGATGCGCTTGCGGCCTTCGAGCCAGGCCGGGTCGATGGAATGCGCGCCGTCGATCAGGTAGGACGCCACGCCCTTGCGGTCCGCCACTTCGCGCAGGCGGTTGGAGTTGGAGCTGTTGGGGCTGCCCACCACCAGCACCAGGTCGCATTCCGGCGCCAGCACCTTGACCGCGTCCTGGCGGTTCTGGGTGGCATAGCAGATATCGCTTTTCTTGGGCTCGACGATGCTCGGGAAACGCGCCTTGAGCGCCTTGGATACCGCCGCCGCGTCATCCACGGAAAGGGTCGTCTGCGTGACGTAGGCCAGGTTCTCGGGGTCGTTCACCTGCAGGCCGGCCACGTCCTCGACCGTCTCGACCAGGTACATGCCGCCCTGGGCCTGGCCCAGCGTGCCTTCGACCTCGGGATGGCCCTTGTGGCCGATCATGATGATCTCGCGCCCGGCCGCGCGCATGCGGGCCACCTCGATATGCACCTTGGTCACCAGCGGACAAGTGGCGTCGAACACCTGCTGCCCGCGAGCCTCGGCCTCGGCCCGCACCGCCTTGGACACGCCGTGGGCGGAGAACACCACGATCGCGCCCGTGGGCGCGTCGTCGAGTTCGTCGATGAAGATGGCGCCCTTGGCGCGCAGGTCCTCGACCACGTAACGGTTGTGGACGATCTCGTGGCGCACGTAGATCGGCGCGCCATGCAACTCGAGCGCGCGCTCGACGATGTCGATGGCACGGTCGACGCCGGCACAGAAGCCGCGCGGCTGTGCCAGCACGACTTCGGCGTCGGCCGCGGTGACGGGGACAACCTGGCTCATCAGAGAACTCCCAGCAGCGCCACGTCGACTCGCAAACGGACGCCCGCAAGCGGGTGGTTGAAATCGAACAACGCCGATTCCTCGTTGATTTCCTTCAGAACGCCCGAATAGCGCCCGCCATTGGGCGCGGCGAATTCGACCAGGTCGCCCGGCTCGAAGGTGGCGTCCGCGCCCGCATGTTCGGCCAGCATCTTGCGCGTCACGCGCTGGATCAGCTCGGGATTGCGCTCGCCATAGGCATCGGCCGGCTCCAGCGTGACACTGAACCGGTCGCCTTCGGCCTTGCCGAGCAAGGCGGTTTCCAGGCCGGGGGCCCACTGGCCGCTACCCAATTGCAACGTCGCCGGACGGCCGTCGAAGGTGTCGGTGAATACCGACCCCTCGCCCGGCCCCGAGGCCAGGGTGATGCGGTAGTGCAGCGTCAGGTAGGAGTCCGGACGGACCAAAACGTTCACTTCGTTAGAGGCGATGCTCAAGATCTGCCACCGTATTCAGACAGTAAGTAAACCCTGATTTTAGAGCCTCTTATGAAATTGTCTGCGCGGGTGCCAAAAGCCGACCGTCCCAGGGAGCGCCTGCTGCGCCTGGGGGCGTCGGCGTTACAAAATGCCGAACTGCTCGCCATCGCCCTGCGCACGGGGGTGCCGGGCCTGAATGTGCTGGACCTGTCGTGCCAATTGCTGGACCGCTTCCATGGCCTGCGCGGGCTGCTGGGCGCCACCCCCGAGGAACTGCAGGCGTTGCCGGGGCTGGGCACCGCCAAGGCCTGCGCCCTGGCGGCCATACTGGAAATGGCCAAACGCGCGGTCGAAGAGGAACTGGCGCGCGACAGCACGCTCGACCACCCGTCCCGGGTAAAGCAATACTGCCGGGTCACGCTGGCCCACCGCCGGGTCGAACATTGCATCGCGCTCTACCTGGACAGCCGGCTGCGCCTGATCGCCAGCGGCGAACTGGCGCGCGGCACGCTGTCGCAGGCCTCGGTGTATCCGCGCGAAGTCGTGCGCGAGGCCCTGAGGCACCATGCCGCCGCGCTGATCGTGGCCCACAATCACCCCTCCGGCCTGGCCGAGCCAAGCGCGGCCGACCAGGCCTTCACCCGCCACCTGAAACAGGCGCTGGCCCTTGTGGACGTCGCCCTGATCGACCACCTCATCATCGCCGGCGACACGGTCACCTCGATGGCGGAACTGGGCCGCATCTGAGGGGCTGCGCGCGCCACGGGAATTCGTTAGACTACGGCCCGAAATTGCTTTAGGCTTAACCTAATTCCGCTTTCCCGATTCCGTTTTTCGCGACCCGCGCCCTCCATGAAACGCCTGTGGGATATCTCCCCTCCCGTCTCCACGGCTTCGCCCGTGTTCCCCGGCGATACCCCGTATCGCCAGGAATGGAAGTGGTCGCTCGCGCCCGGCTGCCCCGTCAACGTCAGCGAAATCACCCTGTCGCCGCACGTGGGCGCGCACGCCGACGCGCCGCTGCACTACCAGAACGGCGCCGCCGCCATCGGCGCGGTCTCGCTCGAACCGTTCCTGGGCCCCTGTCGCGTCATCCACGCGATCGACTGCGGCCCGCTGATCACCCCGGAGCACCTGCTCCACGCCGCCAACAACCTGCCGCCGCGCATCCTGGTGCGTACCGCCAAGCATGCCGCGCAGGAATGGTGGACCGACGACTTTTCGGCCTACGCGCCGCAAACCATCGAATGGCTGGCCGAACGCGGCGTCATGCTGATCGGGCTGGACACCCCCAGCATCGACCCCGCGTCCAGCAAGACCCTGGACAGCCATCACACCATCCTGCGGCACGACATTCGAGTACTGGAGAACCTGGTGCTCGACGACGTGCCGGAGGGCGATTACGAACTGATCGCACTGCCGCTGGCTTTGATCCAGGCTGACGCCAGCCCGGTGCGCGCCGTCTTGCGCGAATTGGGCTGAAACACCGGCCACGGGCGGACCGTGCGGGCCGCGGCGCAATGATGGCGCCGCCGCTGCGCCGACCGCCCCATTCGAAAGAAGCACGACCATGACCATTCCGTACGACCCGCGCATGGCGCTCGCCTGCGCCCGCCTGCCATTTTCCGGCTGGCGCAGCCTGCCCGCCTCCGCCCGCCGCGCGGCCCCACCCTGCCAGCGAGGCCAGGCATGAGCCAGAACCAACGCCCCGAAGACATCGTCCACGAGGAAAAAGCGCAGCTGGATTTCGCGCGCGACATGACCTACGGCGACTACCTGCACCTGGACGAGCTGCTGGGCGCGCAGCACCCGCTGTCGCCCGAGCACAATGAGATGCTGTTCATCGTGCAGCACCAGACCAGCGAACTCTGGATGAAGCTGATGCTGCACGAGCTGCGCGGCGCCATCGCCAACCTGGCGGCCGACCGCCCGCAGCCCGCCTTCAAGATGCTGGCCCGGGTCAGCAAAATCATGGAACAGCTCGTCCATGCCTGGGACGTGCTCGCGACCATGACGCCGCCCGAGTACTCCGCCCTGCGGCCCTATCTGGCCCGTTCCAGCGGCTTCCAGAGCTACCAGTACCGCCAGATCGAGTTCCTGCTGGGCAACAAGAACGCCGCCATGCTCAAGCCGCACGCGCATCGCGCCGACCTGCTGGCGCAGGTGCAACAGGCCTACGAGGCGCCCTCGCTGTATGACGAATCCCTGCGCCTGCTGGCGCGGCACGGCGTGACGGTCCCCGCCGACCGCCTGGAACGCGATTGGACCCAGCCTTACCTGGCCTCCGATGGCGTCGAACAGGCCTGGCTGACCGTCTACCGCGACACCGACCGCTACTGGGACCTGTACCAACTGGGCGAAAAGCTGACCGACCTGGAGGATGCCTTCCGCTTGTGGCGTTTCCGCCACGTCACCACGGTCGAGCGCGTCATCGGCTTCAAGCGCGGCACCGGCGGCACCTCGGGCGTGGACTACCTGCGGCGCATGCTGGAAGTGGTGCTGTTCCCCGAGATCTGGAAACTGCGCACGAACCTCTGATCCGGCGCCTATCCGTCCCTGAATGGGCATCCGGGCAGGTCCGCCCGGATTGCCTCGCCCGCCCCGTGATTCCCATGCTAGAATGCACAGTTACTTTTCGGATACGTGGCAGGAACCTGAAAGTGGTTCGTGCTGGCGACCCTAACTTTTGACATGACTCCCTGGGGGAGTCCTAGGAAAGCACCATGAAAGAAGGCATTCACCCCGAATACCGCGAAGTCGTCTTCGCCGACCTGCAAACGGGCAGCAAGTTCATCACCCGCTCGACCGTCCAGACGCGCGAAACCATCGAACTCGATGGCAAGACGTACCCGCTCTTCAAGTGCGACGTGACCTCCGAATCGCACCCGTTCTACACGGGCGCCCAGACGCGTATCGTCGAAACCGGCCGCGTGGAAAAATTCCGCGCCCGTTTCGCCCGCACCGCTGGCACGGTCAAGTCCGCTTCCTGATCCTGTTGCTCCCACGGGAGTCACAGCAAAAAGGCAGCCTCCGGGCTGCTTTTTTTTCCCCTGGCCCTGCTTGTCGATCAACCAGGGGCTGGCGCTTCCCGATCTCTCGGTTACATTAACGCCCGTGTCCCCACTTTCCATTTCCACTCCGGCCCGGCTGACGTCCGTGGCCACCGCGAAACTGCCCAGGCTGATCCTGCTTGGGCTGGCGCTGGCGTACATCGTCGCCGGCCTGTTCATGCGCGACCCGTGGAAAACCGACGACGCGGTCGGCCTGGCGACCATGATCACCGCCATCCGCGAGGGTGGCATCACCTGGCTGCTGCCGCAGGTGGGGCACCTGGCGCATGCCGAGGAAGGCCCGCTGATCACCTGGGTTGGCGCCATCTGCATCTGGCTGTTCGGCCCCTTCATCGGCGACATCACCGCCGGCCGCCTGCCCAATCTGCTCTGGTTCGGCATCACCGCCACCAGCGTCTGGTACGGCACCTATCTGCTGGGCCGCCGCGCCGAAGCGCAGCCACTGGCCCTGCCCTTCGGCGGCGAGCCGGAACCGCGCGACTACGGCCGCATGCTGGCCGACGCCGCGCTGCTGCTGCTGCTGGCCACGGTCGGCATCCTGCAGCGCACCCATGAAACCACGGTCGTGCCCGCCATCATGGCGTGCCAGGCGCTGGCCTTCTATTCGCTGGCGCGTACCGTCGATCGTCCGGTCACCGGCTCGACCACCCTGGGCATTGCGCTGGCCGCCAGCTTTCTCACGCGCGGCTGGATCGGCGCGCTGCCGATCATGGTCGGCGCCCTGCTGGCCTTCTATCCGCGCGGCCCGCTCTGGAAATGCAAGCGCTGGCTGCCCTGGGCGGCCGCGTTGGCCGCCGCGCTGATCCTGGCCTGGTGGATTCCGGCCACCCAGGCCAGCGAATACTGGATCCGCAACTGGAAGACCTGGAACCTGGCGTCCTTCGCCGTGCCCGCCTGGCACGACCTCGGCCGCACGCTGCGCGACCTGCCCTGGTATTTGTGGCCCACCTGGCCGCTGGCGCTGCTGGCCATCTGGCGCTGGCGCGCCTGGATCTATGCGCCGCATATCTGGTTGCCGCTGATGCTGCTGATCTGTTCCGCCCTCGTGCTGTTCGGGTTGGACGAGGCCAGCGATTCGGAATACGTACTGCTGGCCGTGCCTTGCGCGGTGCTGGGCGCGTTTTCGCTGCCGACCTTGCGTCGCGGCGTGGTCAACACGCTGGACTGGTTCGCAGTGATGTGCTTTTCGCTGACCGCCGCCACCGCGTGGCTCGGCTGGATCGCGTTGCATTTCCACTGGCCGGCGCAGATCGCGCGCAACATCGGCCGCCAGACCACCGGGTATGAGCCCGTCATCTCCTGGGTGGCCTTCGCCCTGGCGGTGGTCTTCACGCTCGGCTGGATCGCGCTGGTGGTCTGGCGCCTGCGCGTCAAGCCGCAAGCGCTGTGGCGCGGCACCGTGCTGTCGGCCGGCGGCCTGACGGTCACCTGGATCCTGCTGGTGCTGCTGTGGCAGCCCGCGGTCGACTACGCCCGCAGCTACCGCACCGTGTCGGGCGAGCTGGCGCAGGCCCTGGCACAGAACCTCCGTCCGGGCGAATGCGTGCGCGGACTGAGCCTGGGCAGCGGCCAGCGCGCCTCGTTCCTGATCTTCAACAACCTGACGTTCACGTTCGATTCGAAGTGCACGCTGGTGCTGCAGCAGACCACCAACCAGAGCCTGCGCGACAACACCGCCGCCTACAGCGACAGCGCCGACGTGCTGTGGCAGGGCGGCCGCCGCGCCGACCGCCAAGAAGTGTTCCGCCTGCTGCGAGTCGGCCCCACCCGATGACGCCCGCCCAACCGGCGGTGCCCGGTTTCGGCGCCACCCTGCGCAACATCGCCAAACAGGCCTGGCCGGTCCTGATCAGCCAATGGGCCGGCATCTCGTTCGGCGTGCTGGACACCGCCATGACCGGCCACGCCAGCGCCAACGACCTGGCGGCGATGGCGCTGTCGGCCTCGATCTACATCACCGTTTTCGTGGGTCTGATGGGGGTGGTGCACGCCCTCATCCCGATCCTGGCGCAGCATTTCGGCGCCGGCAACAACCGCGAAGTGGGCCGCAGTTGGGGCCAGGGCGTGTGGCTGGCGCTGGGCCTGTCGGCGGTGGGCGGCATCCTGATGCTGTTCCCGGATTTCTGGCTGTCGATGTCGGGCAACGTCGATCCCGGCGTGCGCGACCGCATCGCTTCGTACCTGCGGGCGCTGATCCTGGCGCTGCCGGCCGCGCTGGTGTTCCGCACCATCTACGCGCTCGGCACCTCCGTGTCGCGGCCCAAGCTGGTGATGGCGATCAACCTCACCGCCATCGGCTTCAAGGCCTTCTTCAACTGGCTGTTCATCTACGGCTCCCTCGGCCTGCCGGCCATGGGCGCCACCGGCGCCGGCCTGGCGACCGCCGTGGTGTCGTGGATGAGCCTGGGGCTGGGCCTGTGGGTCATCACCCACGACCGCTATTACCGTCGGTTCCACCTGCACGTCGGCCGGCCCGACTGGAAGACGCTGAAAGAACTGCTGCGACTGGGCATCCCCATGGGCGGTTCGTATCTGGTGGAGGTCTCGGCCTTCACCTTCATGGCCTTGCTGGTCGCGCGCGAAGGCACCTTCGTGACCGGCGGCCACCAGATCATGTCGAACCTGGCGGCATTGTGCTACATGATGCCGATGGCGCTGGGCGTGGCCACCGCCGCGCTGACGGCGCAGGCGATCGGCGCCGGCAACCTGGCGCATGCCCACCGCACCGGCATGGCCGGCCTGGCGCTGGGACTGATGGGCGCCCTGCTCACCGCGGTAGTGCTGCTGGCCGGCCGTCCGCTGATCCTGGCGGCCTACACCGACAATCCCCAGGTAGCCGCGGTGGCGACCACGCTGCTGGCGGTGCTGCCGCTGTTCCACCTGTTCGACTCCATGCAGTGCATCAACTCGTACCTGCTGCGGGCCTATAAAGTCGCGGTGGTGCCGCTGCTGCTGCAGACGGTGGCGCTGGCTGGCGTCGGCCTGGTCGGCGGCTGGTGGTTCGGTTTCGGCCCGGGCCGCGGCGGCCTGGACGGGCTGCGCGAGAT
The DNA here is from genome assembly GCF_003184165.1 of Achromobacter sp. RW408. Taxonomy (NCBI): domain Bacteria; kingdom Pseudomonadati; phylum Pseudomonadota; class Betaproteobacteria; order Burkholderiales; family Alcaligenaceae; genus Achromobacter; species Achromobacter sp. RW408. The sequence continues at coordinate 327,703 of NZ_QHHO01000049.1, read as the reverse complement.
CCTGGTGCCGGGCTCGCCTCAAGGCGCGGGCAGCATGTGGTTGATGGCAATGGCGGGCCTGGCGCTGTCAGCCACCCTGCTGCACTTCTGGTATCGGCATATCGTGCGGACCGTGGCGCGCCAGGCCTGACGGCGCGCCCGGCGGGCAGCGACGGCGCAAAAAAAAAGCAGCCCGAGGGCTGCTTTTTTCATGGCGGTGTGGCCGCCCCGCGCCGTTGCCGGCGGCGGGGACGCGCAGCGCGCTCAGCCCTTGGGGCGCTTGTCGATCACACGGCGGGCCTTGCCGGTCAGCGTGCGCTCGACGTGGCCGGCGTCCGACACCTGGATGCGGGCGCTGACACCGATGTGCGTCTTGACCGCATGCTGCAGTTGCTTGCCCAGCGCCGCGCGCTCGGCGTCCGACAGGGTCGCGAACTCGGCGCGGACTTCCGTCAGGATCTCGAGCTCATCCATATTGCCCGTGCGCGACAGCACCAGCTGGTAATGCGGGGCCAGTTGCGCGATCTTGAGCACCAGCTCCTCGACCTGGGTCGGGAACATGTTCACGCCGCGCACGATCAGCATGTCGTCGCTGCGGCCCGTGATCTTGCCGATGCGGCGCATGCTGCGCGCGGTGGGCGGCAACAGGCGGGTCAGGTCGCGGGTGCGGTAGCGGATGATGGGCATCGCTTCCTTGGTCAGCGAGGTGAACACCAGTTCGCCCGGCTCGCCGTCCGCCACGGGCTCGCCCGTGTCCGGATTGATGATCTCGGCGTAGAAGTGGTCTTCCCACACCACAGGACCGTCCTTGGTCTCGACGCACTCGCTGGCCACGCCCGGGCCCATCACTTCGGACAGGCCGTAGATGTCGACCGCGTCGATGCCCGCCTCGGCCTCGATGTCGGCGCGCATCTGCCCGGTCCAGGGCTCGGCGCCGAAGATGCCGATGCGCAGCGAACTTTGACGCGGATCAATCCCCTGGCGGCGCTGCTCCTCCAGAATATTGCAGAAATAGGAGGGCGTGACCATGATGATGTCCGGACGGAAATCGTTGATCAGCTGCACCTGCTTTTCGGTCTGCCCGCCCGACATCGGGATGACGGTGCAACCCAGGCGTTCGGCGCCGTAATGCGCGCCCAGGCCGCCCGTGAACAGGCCGTAGCCGTAGGCCACGTGCACCGTGTCGCCGGGCTTGCCGCCGGCCGCGCGGATCGAGCGCGCCACCAGGTTGGCCCAGTTGTCCAGGTCGCGCTGGGTGTAGCCCACCACGGTCGGCTTGCCGGTCGTGCCGCTGGACGCGTGGATGCGCGAAATGCGCTCGCGCGGCACCGCGAACATGCCGAACGGATAGTTCTCGCGCAGTTCCTTCTTGGTGGTGAAGGGGAACTTCGAAATGTCGGACAGCTGTTTCAGGTCGTCCGGATGCACGCCGATCTCGTCGAACGCCTTCTTGTAGTGCGGCACGTTCTCGTAGGCGTGCTTGAGCGACCACTTCAGGCGCTCGAGCTGCAACGCGCGCAGCTCATCCTGGCTGGCATGCTCGATGGGGTCCAGCCCCGGCTTGCTCATGGTGTTGGGCATGGTTATCTCTCTCCTGGAATGCTCTACCCTCCGTGCCGGGGGACGCGCCGCGCGCCCGCCTCGGCCGGTGGCCTTGTCTCTGATTGGTTGACGCGTTCAAGCCTCGGCCGGCGTGCCGACGATCTGCCCCTTGATGCGATAGGACCGGCCCCGGAACAGGGCGACGTTGCGGCCGTCCTGGTTGGTGACGGTCACGTCGTACACCCCGGTGCGCCCGGCCAGCGAGCGCTCCTGCGCCACCGCGGTCAGCAGGTCGCCCTCGAAGCCGGGGGCCAGGTAATCGATGGTGCAGCCCGACGCCACGGTGCTGACATTGCGGGAATTGCAGGAAAAGGCAAAGGCGCTGTCGGCCAGCGCGAAGATGAAGCCGCCATGGCAGGTCTTGTGGCCGTTGAGCATATCGGGGCGCACCCGCATGCTCAGGCGCGCATAGCCCGGCGCCATTTCCTCGACCTTCATGTCCAGGCCCTGCGAGGCCGCGTCGCCGGCGTACATCACCGTGCCCACGGCCTGCGCCAGTTCCTGCGGATCCGTCGGCGCCTCGACGGGCGGAACGTGCGTGCTGCTCATCATTGCCCCTTGAACTGCGGTTCGCGTTTGCCCAGGAAGGCCGCCACGCCTTCGGCGTAGTCGGCGCTGCGGCCCAATTCGCGCATCATGTCGCGCTCCAGGTCGAGCTGGGTCGCCAGGTCATTGCCCAGGCTGGCCTGCAAGGCGCGCTTGGTGAAGGCCAGGCCCTTGGTCGGCGCGCGCGAGAAATGCTGCGCCAGGTTTTCCAGGGTCGTGTCGAACGCGTCGTCGGCCACGCATTGCCAGATCAGGCCCCAGGCCTCGGCCTGGCGCGCGCTGAGCTTGTCGCCCAGCATGGCCAGCCCCATGGCGCGGGCGCGGCCCACCAGGCGCGGCAGCACGAAGGTGCCGCCCGTGTCGGGGATCAGGCCCAGCTTGCAGAACGACTGGATGAAGTTGGCCGATTCCTTGGCGATGACGATGTCGCCGGCGAAGGCCAGGTTGGCGCCGGCGCCGGCCGCCACGCCATTGACGCCCACCACCACCGGCATCGGCAAGGCGTTCAGGCGCCGCACCAGCGGCGCGTAGAACTTGTCGACGGTCTCGCCCAGGTCGGGCGGCGTGCCGTCGGGCGCGGGCTTGCGCTCGCTCAGGTCCTGCCCGGCGCAGAAGCCGCGGCCGGCGCCGGTCAGCACCAGCACGCGCGCGCCTTCGGTTTCGACGCGGGTCAGCGCATCCGCCACTTCGCCATGCATGTTGGCAGTGAAGCTGTTGAGCTTGTCCGGGCGGTTCAGCGTCAGGCGAGCGATGCCGTCGGCCAGTTCGAATTGGATGTCTTGATAGGTCATGTCCGGATCCACCGTTCAGATGTGGCGGCGGGTCTGCACCACGCGGAAGCGGTTGGACACGTAGGCCGAGTCGGACAGCGCCGCGTTGGCCGCCGGGTTGGCGCCGGTGCCGTGGAAATCGCTGAAGGCGGCGGTCTGGTTGACGAACACCGCGCCGGTCAGGTTCAGCGACAACGACACGCCGGACTCTTCCGCCGCGTCCTGCACCTGCTCGGCCACCTCGTTGCTGGTGGTGTAGGCCGACAGCGACAGCGCGCCGTGCTCGATCACGCTGTCGCGCGCGATCTGGATGCTGTGGGCGGTGGAATCGGTGGCGACCACGAAGGCGATCGGGCCGAACCATTCCTGGCTGATGGCGGGGTTGCCGGCCTCGGCGCGCAGCAGCAGCGGCGTGCGCACGCGGGCGTTCTCGAACTGCGGGTGCGTCAGCGCCTTGCTGTCGGCCACCACCGGCAGGCCCAGCGCGCGGGCCTTCTCGATGCGTTCGACGATGCCTTCGTTCTGGATCGCGCCGGTCAGCTCGACGGCCTTGGCGGCGTCGGCGCCGAGCTTGTCGACGGCGGCGCCCAGGGCGGCGGCGACCTCATCGAAGCTGACGCGGCCTTCGGGCGTCTGGATGCCGTCGCGCGGCACGTAGATGTTCTGCGGCGCCGTGCACATCTGGCCCGAATACAACGCCAGCGAGAACGCCAGGTTGCGCGCCACGCCCTTCAGGTCGGCGGCCGAATCGATGATGACCTGGTTGACGCCGGCCTTCTCGGTGTAGACCAGCGCCTGGCGGGCATTGTTTTCCAGCCAGTCGCCGTTGGCGGTGCTGCCGGTGAAGTCGATGATCTTGACCGCGGGATCCAGCGCCAGCTGGCGCGCGGTGTCTTCCTCGGCGGTGTGCGCGGCCAGCAGCACCACATCCGGATCGAAGCCGGCTTCCTGCAGCACTTCGCGCGCCACCTTGACGGTCAGCGCCAGCGGCAGGATCGCGCCCGGGTGCGGCTTGACGATGACGGTGTTGCCGGTGGCCAGGCTGGCGAACAGGCCAGGGTAGCCGTTCCAGGTCGGGAAGGTCGAGCAGCCGATCACCAGCGCCACGCCGCGCGGCACCACGGTGAAGTGCTTTTCCATGCGGATGGGGTCGTTCTTGCCCTGCGGCTTTTCCCAGATGGCGACGCCGGGGATGCGCGACATTTCCTGCCAGGCGTAGGCCACGGCCTCGAAGCCGCGATCCTGCGCATGCGGGCCGCCGGCCTGGAAGGCCATCATGAAGCCCTGGCCGGTGGTGTGCTGCACCGCGTAGGCCATTTCGAAGCTGAGCTTGTTCAGGCGCGCCAGGATTTCCAGCGACACGCCCACCCAGGCCTGCGGGCCGGCGCGGCGCCAGTCCTGCAGCGCGCGCTTGGAGGCGGCCACCAGCTTGGCGGCTGGCACGTGCGGATAGGTGATGCCCAGGTCGAAGCCGTAGGGCGACTTTTCGCCGCCGACGGTGCCGTCGGCGTCGTGCAGGTTCAGCGGGAACGGCTTGCCGCGCAGGGCCTCGAAGGCGGCGCGGCCGTCGTCATTGGCGGTCTCGCCATAGTTGCGGGGGCTGGGCGACTCGGCAAACGGGCTCCAGTAGCCGCGCAATGCGGCGGCGGCCAGGGCTTGTTCCAGCTGGGGCTGGTGGCGTTCGAAGAATTTCTGGGACACTGCGTCTCTCCAAATGGAATAGGGGTGTGACTGGCGCGCGCCGGGTCAGGTTTCCTGGTCGAAGTCGATCACCAGGCGGTCGCTGACCGGAAAGCTCTGGCAGCTCAGGATAAAGCCTCGGGCCACTTCGTAGTCTTCCAGGGCGAAATTGGCGTCCATGTCCACTTCGCCCTCGACCACCTTGCAGCGGCAGGTGGAACACACCCCGCCCTTGCACGAATACGGCAGCTCGATGCCCTGCGCCAGCGCCGAATCCAGCACGCTGTCTTTGTTCTTGTCGATCACGAACTTGCGGCTGTGGCCGTCCTGCACCACGGTCACCTCGCACTGGCCCTTGCCGGGCGCCTGGCGGGCGTCCTGCCCCGTGCGCAACGCGCGCGGCCCCTTCGGGGCGCCGAACAGTTCGAACTTGATGTTCGCCTTCGGGATGCCGCGGGCCTGCAGCCGCTCGACCACGCTCTCGGTCATGGTCTGCGGACCGCAGACAAAAGCGTAGTCGATATCCTCGGGACTCATCCAGGCCGACATCAGCTGGTCGACCTTGTCGCCGTCCAGGCGGCCGTTGAACAGCTCGATGTCCTGGGTTTCGCGGCTCATGACGTAGACCAGCGAGAAGCGGTCCATGTACAGGTTCTTCAGGTCCTCGATCTCTTCGCGGAACAGCACGGCCGACGAGGCGCGGTTGCCGAAGAACAGCGTGAACTTGCTGTTCGGCTCGGTCGACAGCGCGGTCTTGACCAGCGAGAACACCGGCGTGATGCCGCTGCCCACCGCGAATGCCACGTAGTGGCGCTGGTTTTCAGGTGAGAAGTCGACGGTGAAGTTGCCGGCCGGCGCCATCACTTCCAGCGTCTGGCCCGGTTGCAGCTCGTGGTTGGCCCAGCTGGAGAAGACGCCCTCGTCGACCTTCTTGATCGCCACGCGCAGCAGCTTGTCGCGCGGCGCCGAACAGATCGAATAGGAGCGGCGCAGTTCCTCGCCGTTGAGCTGCGTGCGCAGCGTCAGGTATTGGCCGGGCTGGAAAGCGAACTCGTCGACCAGCGTATCGGGCAGGTCGAACGTCACGACCACCGCGTCGCGCGTGTTGCGCGCCACCGAGGCCACTTTCAGGGGGTGGAATTGGTTCAGGCTCATTCTCGAAACCACTCTCAGTGAGTCTTGAAGTAATCGAACGGCTCGCGGCAGCTGACGCAGCGGTACAGCGCCTTGCACGAGGTCGATCCGAAGTTGCTGACCAGGCGCGTGTCGCGCGAGCCGCAGCGCGGGCACTCGATGGCGGGCCCGGCACTGCGCCGGCTGATGCCCGAGATGTCGATGGCCTGCTGCGCGGGCGCGGCGATGCCGTAGTCCTTGAGCGCGGCGCGGCCTTTTTCGCTCATCCAGTCGGTGGTCCAGGCGGGCGACAGGCGCGTCTCGACGCGCACCTCGCCGATGCCGTGGCGCGCCAGCACCTGGCGGATGTCTTCGGTGATCTCCCGCATCGCGGGGCAGCCGGAGTAGGTCGGCGTGATGACGACGACACAGGCGTCGCCGTCCCAGGACACGTCCCGCACCACGCCCAGGTCCACCACCGACAGCACGGGGATCTCCGGATCGGGGACCTCCTGCAGCCAGGCGTAGACCTGCTCGATGGACACGGGCGCGACGGCGTTCACCACTTGGCTCCCGGATAGGCGCGCGGCAGGTACTGCATTTCCGCCAGCACGTAGCCCAGTTCCTCGGTGTGCCGGCCCTGGCGGCCGCCACGGTGGGCCGGATGGTTTGCGGCCGCGGAGTCCGGCACGGTCAGCGTGGCTTCCTCCAGCACTTCGCGCACATGCTGTTCCCAGGGCGCGCGCAGCGCGGCCAGCTCACAGCCGATGCCGCGCGCCGCCATGTCCTGGTCGATCGCGTCGTCGGTGAACAGTTCGCCGGTGAAGCGCCAGGCGTCGTCGATCGCCGCCTGCATCCTGGCGTGGCTGGTCTCGGTGCCATCGCCCAGGCGCACCACCATGTCCGACGAACGGCGCACGTGGTAGGTCACTTCCTTGAGCGACTTGGCGGCGATGCCGGCCACGCGCTCGTCCGACGATTGCGCCAGGCGCTGCAAGAGGAAGTAGTGCCAGACGTCGAACAGGAACTGGCGCGCCATGGTGTCGGCATAGTTGCCGTTGGGCCGTTCGACCAGCAGCGCATTGTGGAACTGATGGGCATCGCGCAGATAGGCCAACGCGTCCTCGTCGCGGCCGGCGCCTTCGACCTCGCCGGCCAGCGTCAGCCACATGCGGGCCTGGCCCAGCAGGTCGAGCGCGGTGTTGGTCAGCGCCAGGTCCTCTTCCAGGATCGGGCCGTGCCCGGTCCAGGCGCCCAGCCGCTGCGACAGGATCAGCGTGGTATCGCCCAGGCGCAGCAGGTATTCGAAGAAAATCTTGTCCATGTCTCCCCCGCCGCCTTACATGTGCTTGATTTCTTCAGGCATCGGAAAGAACGTGGGATGCCGGTAGACCTTGCTGTTGGCCGGCTCGAACAAGGGATCCTTGTCGCCCGGGCTGCTGGCGGAAATGTCGGAAGCCCGCACCACCCAGATGCTCAGGCCTTCGTTGCGGCGGGTGTAGACGTCGCGGGCGTGGTTGATCGCCATTTCGGCGTCGGGCGCGTGCAGGCTGCCGACGTGCTTGTGCGCCAGGCCGTGCTGGCTGCGGATGAACACTTCCCACAGAGGCCAGTCTTTGCTCATGATGGATATCCTCGGATGCCGGGCGCGCGTGGCGCCCCGGGTATTGGATGAGTAAGGAGTTGGAAGGCCGGGCGCCGCCCGGCCAAGGCTCAGGCCGCCTTGCGCTCGGCCTGCTTGTCGGCGTAGGCGACCAGCGCCTCGCGCACCCAGGCGCCGTCTTCGTGCGCCTTGACGCGCGCCGCCAGGCGTTCGCGGTTGCATGGGCCATTGCCCTTGAGCACGGCGTAGAACTCGCTCCAGTCGATCTCGCCGAAGTCATAGTGGCCGCGCTCGGCGTTCCACTTCAGTTCGGGATCGGGAATGGTCAGGCCCAGGTATTCGGCCTGCGGCACGGTCTGGTCGACCATCTTCTGGCGCAGCTCGTCGTTGGAGAAGAGCTTGATCTTCCAGGCCATCGACTGGGCGCTGTTGGGAGAGTCGGCATCCGACGGGCCGAACATCATGAGGGCCGGCCACCACCAGCGGTTCAGCGAGTCCTGCACCATCGCCTTCTGTTCGGGCGTGCCGTGCAGGCACATCTGCATCAGCAGGTCGTAGCCCTGGCGCTGGTGGAAGGACTCCTCCTTACAGACGCGCACCATGGCGCGGGCGTAGGGGCCGTAGGAGCAACGGCACAGCGGGATCTGGTTGATGATGGCCGAGCCGTCGACCAGCCAGCCGATCATGCCGATGTCGGCCCAGCTGAGCGTGGGGTAATTGAAGATGCTGGAGTACTTGGCGCGGCCGGCGTGCAGGTCGTCGATCAGGTCGTCGCGCGATACGCCCAGGGTTTCGGCGGCGCTGTACAGGTAGAGGCCGTGGCCGGCTTCGTCCTGCACCTTGGCCAGCAGGATGGCCTTGCGCTTGAGCGACGGAGCGCGGGTGATCCAGTTGCCTTCCGGCAGCATGCCGACGATTTCGGAGTGCGCGTGCTGCGAGATCTGGCGCACCAGGGTCTTGCGGTAGGCCTCGGGCATCCAGTCCTTGGCCTCGATCCGCACGCCTTCGTCGATGCGGCGCTGGAACGTCTGTTCGCGGCCTTCGAGCTGGTCCGCGGTCTTGACCTGCTTGACGCCGGTTTCGACGAGTTGAGCGTACATGGTTGTCTCCTTGAGACGGTTTGCGATAGCGCAAAGCGAACGCCGCGCAGTGCCGTCATGTCATAGGCGGATTATTTAATACAAAAAAACCATTGTCAAACTCAAATCTGTATCACATTGGATTTATGTATCATATCCAGGATCCCGATATCGGCCCCTTGCGGCCCCCCTTATGGCAAACCCTCAGTCGCCCCTGGACCGTTACCTGTCACGCCTCATCAAGAGCGATCCGCCGCGCGCCAAATCGCTCTGCGTCAGCCTGCTGGGCGACGCCCTTGCGCCGCACGGCGGCGCCATCTGGCTCGGCGACCTGATCGAGTTGCTGGCCCCGCTGGGCATCAACGAACGGCTGCTGCGCACCAGCGTGTTCCGGCTGGTGGCGCAGAACTGGCTGCAGTCCGAACGCCACGGCCGGCGCAGCCTCTACCTGATTTCCGAGCAGGGCCTGCGCCACACGGCGCACGCCTCGCAGCGCATCTACGTCGGCGCGCCGCGGGAATGGAACGGGGAATGGACGCTGGTGGCGCTGCCTCGCACCGGCAACGGGCTGGCCGAGCGCGCGGAGCTGCGCCGCGAGCTGGTCTGGGAAGGGTTCGGGATGATCGCGCCGGGGCTGTTCGCCCATCCGCACACCGAGGCCCGCGCGGCCCATGACATCCTGGAAAAGCTGGGCATTCCGGACAAGGCGCTGGTGCTGTCGGCGCGCGACCTGGCCGGCGCCGGCGGCCTGCCGATAGCCAGCCTGGCCTCGCAGTGCTGGAACCTGGACGACGTGGCCGAGCAATATCGACAGTTCAGCCGCAATTTCGGCCCGCTGGAAAAACTGCTGGAAGCCCCGCCCTCGCCTTCGGACGCCTTCATCGCGCGCGTCATGCTGCTGCACAATTGGCGTCGGATCGTGCTGCACGATCCGCAATTGCCCGGCCCGATGCTGCCCGACAACTGGCCGGGCCACGCGGCCCGCGAGATCTGCGGCCGCATCTACTGGCGGGTGTTCGACGCCTCGGAAGCGCACCTGAACGCCCTGGCCGGCCGCGACAATGAAAGATACCGCCCGCTGGCCGCGGACATCGCGGCGCGCTTCGGCGGCCGGCCAGCCTGAAACCGGCCGTTCAGGCGTCGCCGTCCGCCGCTATTGCCACGCCCAGCGTATCCAGATGTGATTCCCCCACGGCCTGCGCGGCCCCCGGTTGCAGCAGCCCCCGGGCCCGCGCGATGAAGGACAAGGTCCAACGCGCACGGATCGGCCGCCCCAGCGCCGCGCCAGTATCGGCGTCGATGCCGCTGGGCACGTCCAACGCCAGCACCGGCGCCCTCCAGTCGTTGACGGCGTCCACCAGCGCCTGCCAGAAGGCATCCAGCGGCCTATTCAGGCCAATGCCGAACAGGCCGTCGAGCACCAGTTCCGGCACCTCCAGCGAGTCGAGCGCGTCCAGGGACACCCCACCCGCCGCGCTCCAGCCGGCGTAGGCGCGGGCAGCATCGGCCGGCAGTCCCCCGGCGCCCTTGGGCAGCACGACTCGCACGTCGTATCCCATTTCACGCAGCCGCGTGGCCGCCTCAAGGGCATCGCCGCCATTGTTGCCGGGACCGGCCAACGCCAGCACCGTGGCGCCGGGCGGCAACCGCGCCGCCACGAAACGCGCGGCGGCCGCGCCTGCCAGCGGCATCAGCCGCCGGCCCTCGGCCAGGGCCTGACGTTCAGCGGCCCGGATCCGGGCAACGGATTGGGAGGACGGCATGACGGCTCGCGGGAATATGGCGCCGCCGGTCGGCGGCGATCCGCTACACCTTAAGGAAGTGCTCGCGGTAGTACTTCAGTTCGTCGATCGATTCATAGATGTCGGCCAGCGCCTCGTGGCGGCTCTTCTTCTCGAACCCCTTGTACACGGCCGGCGCCCAGCGGCGCGCCAGTTCCTTGAGCGTGCTGACGTCCAGGTTGCGGTAATGAAAGAACTGTTCCAGGCGCGGCATGTAAGCAAACATGAACCGGCGGTCCTGGCTGATGGTGTTGCCGCACAGCGGCGACTTGCCTGCCGGCACGTGCTGCGCGAGAAACGCCAACAGCGTATCCTCTGCCTGCGCTTCGGAAATCGTCGAGGCGCGCACCTTGTCGATCAGGCCACTCTTGCCGTGGGTGGATTTGTTCCAGTTGTCCATGGCGTCGAGCAGGCTGTCGGACTGGTGCACCACCAGCACGGGGCCTTCGGCGACCACGGTCAGGTCGGCCTCGGTGACCACCACGGCGACCTCGATGATGCGTTCTTTTTCAGGGTCCAGGCCGGTCATTTCCATGTCCAGCCAAACCAGGCGATTTTCGTTCACAGCCATATAATTTGCCTATAAAACACGCGATTTTCCAATACGCAATTTTCGCACATCCCCACTTGAGCCAGCCGCATCGCCCATGTTCACACTGCTGTTCGTTGCCTTCCTGCTGACCGATATCGCCGTGCGCATGTGGCTGGCCAGCCGCCAGATCCGCCACGTGGCGCGCCATCGCGACCAGGTGCCGCCGGAATTCTCCCATCGGATCGGCCTGGCCAGCCACCAGCGCGCGGCCGACTATACGGTGGCGCGGGTCAGGCTGGGCATGTTCGAACGCACCTATGATGCCATCTTGCTGATCTGCCTGACCTTGATGGGCGGCCTGCAGGTCATCGACCTCTGGGTGGGCCAGCTCACCGACAACGACTTCCTGCGCCAGATGCTGTTGCTGGTGACGGTGGCGCTGCTGCTGGGCCTGCTGGGCCTGCCCTTCACGCTGTGGCGGCAGTTCAAGCTGGAGGCGCGCTTCGGTTTCAACCGCATGACGCCCGAACTGTTCATCTCGGACGCAGCCAAGGGCCTGCTGGTGGCGGCGGTGCTGGGGCTGCCCCTGGCGGCCGCCGTGCTGTGGCTGATGGGCAGCGCGGGGCAGTATTGGTGGGTCTGGGCCTGGGCGCTATGGACCGCATTCAACCTGGCGCTGCTCATCGTTTATCCGATGTTCATCGCGCCGCTGTTCAACAAATTCACGCCGTTGTCCGATCCGGAACTGGCCGGCCGCATCCAGCGCCTGGCGCAGCGCTGCGGCTTCGCGCTCAACGGCCTGTTCGTGATGGACGGCTCGCGCCGCTCGGCCCACGGCAACGCCTATTTCACCGGTTTCGGCCGTTCGCGCCGCATCGTGTTCTTCGACACGCTGCTGGCGCGCCTGAACGCCGACGAGATCGAAGCCGTGCTGGCGCACGAACTGGGCCACTTCGCCAAGCGCCACATCATCAAGCGCATCGTTTTCAGCTTCGCGGCGGCCCTGGTATTTTTCGCCATTCTGGGCTGGGTCGCGCAGCAACCCTGGTTCTACGTGGGCCTGGGCGTACTGCCCCAGCTGGGCGGCCGCAACGACGCGATGGCCCTGCTGCTGTTCTTCCTGGCCATTCCCGTCTTCACCTTCATCTTCACGCCGCTGGCCAGCTGGTACTCGCGCCGCGACGAGTTCGAGGCCGATCGCTACGCGGCCGAACAGAGCTCGCCGGACCGCCTGGTATCGGCCCTGGTCAAGCTCTACGACGACAACGCCGCCACCCTGACTCCCGATCCCGTGCACTCCGCCTTCTACGACAGCCATCCCCCCGCCGCCGTGCGCATCCGCCACCTGACGGCGCCCGCGGCATGAGCATGAACGATCGCAACAAGGCCGCCTTCCAGGAAGCGCCCAAGACGGGCGCGCATGGTGATGCCGCCAACGAAGGCCGCATCATCGCGGCGCATGGCCGCCACTACACCGTCGAGCTGGCCGACGGCAGCCTGCGCAAATGCTTCCCGCGCGGCAAGAAGGCCGGCGCCGCCGTCGGCGACCGCGTCCGCATCACGCGCCAGGGCCAGGACGAAGGCGCCATCGATGCGATCCTGCCGCGCCGCAATCTGCTGTACCGCTCCGATGAAATGCGGTCCAAGCAGTTCGCCTCGAACGTCGACCAGTTGCTGATCGTGGTGGCGGTGCAGCCGACCTTCTCCGACGACCTCACCGGCCGCGCGCTGGCAGGCGCCTGGAGCGCCGGTATCGAACCGCTGATCATCCTGAACAAGACGGACATCATCGACGCGCTACCCGCCGCCCGCGCCCGCCTGGCGCCGATTGCCGCGCTGGGCGTGGACATCGTCGAACTGAGCGCGCTTGAACCCGAAAAGGTCCACACCCTGCTGGCGCCGCGCCTGGCCGGCCGCACCAACCTGCTGCTGGGACAAAGCGGCATGGGCAAGTCGACGCTGCTGAACGCGCTGGTGCCGGACGCCGCGGCGCCCACCCGGGAACACTCGACGGCGCTGGACATGGGCAAGCACACCACCACCAGCACCCGCCTCTATCACCTGCCCGCGCCAGGCGGAGACCTGATCGACTCGCCCGGCTTCCAGGCCTTCGGCCTGCAGCACCTGAGCCGCGAAGACATCATCCGCGGCTTCCCGGAATTCACCAAGCCGATCGAGTCGTGCCGTTTCTACAACTGCACCCATCGCCACGAGCCCGGTTGCGGCGTGGTCGCGGCGCTGGACGCGGGCGCGATCGACCCGGCGCGCTACGCGCTGTACCTGCGCATCCTGGACGAGAACCTGGCGGGACAACAACGGTATTGAAGCCGCTGGTTGGCAGGTCCCGGCACGGCTCTCAACGCGGCTCGAAGCCGTTGCGCAACAGGTGATAAAGGTTGCGCAGCATGCCGGCGGTGGCGCCCCAGATGAAGTGCCGGCCATACGGCATGCCGTAATAGTGACGCACCCGGCCGTCCTCCAGCCGCGCCTCGTACAAACGGTGATTGGCCGGATCCATCAGGAACGACAGCGGCACTTCGAACACCTCGGCGACTTCGAACGCGTCCGGCGCCAGCTGGAAGCCGGGCGTAACCAAAGACACGACCGGGATGATGGAGAATCCAGTGGCGGTCAGGTACGGGGGCATGCTGCCCAGCACCTCGACGTGGTTGGCCGGCAGTCCGGTTTCCTCCTGCGCCTCGCGCAGCGCCGCGGCGACCGGCGTCGCATCGCTGGCCTCGATACGGCCGCCCGGAAAACTGATCTGGCCGGCATGGTCGTGCAGGTGCGCGGCGCGCTGGGTCAGCATGATGTGCACGCCATCGTCGCGCGTCACCAGCGGAATCAGCACGGCCGCGGGCACCGGGGCGCCTTCGCGGCCGGGATAGCGCAGGTCATTGTCGCGCGACAGCTCGAGCGTCCAGGTGGACGGCTGGCTGAGCGTGCCGCGCAGCAGGTCGGGCGTCAGCAAGCCGGCCGGCACCGCCGGCAGGGAATCGTTGGCGACCACCCAGGGTTGCGACGCCGGGTCGAACCCGGGACGCGCCAGCGGCCGGCGCGGCCGCGCAGAAGACGAGGAATCAGACATTCGGCTTTTCAAAAAGAAAAAGGCACCCTCGCAGGTGCCTTTTTAACCCGGAAACCCGTGCCGAACGAAAACGCTGGATGGCGTGTGCGTCCGACACTGGTAGGGCCGTGTGCCGATAAGCGATCAAGCCGCCGAGGCTTGCTTGCTGACCAGCTTTTCCTTGATACGCGCCGACTTGCCCGAGCGGTTGCGCAGGTAGTACAGCTTGGCGCGGCGCACGTCGCCGCGGCGCTTGACTTCGATGCCGGCGATTTGCGGCGAGTACAGCTGGAACGTACGTTCCACGGCTTCACCCGACGAAATCTTGCGCACGGTGAACGCGGAGTTCAGGCCGCGGTTGCGCTTGGCGATCACGACGCCTTCGAAGGCCTGCACGCGCTTGCGGGTGCCTTCAACGACGTTCACGCTCACGATGACGGTGTCACCAGGAGCAAATTCAGGCTTGGCTTGACCGCCGGTCAGGCGGGCAATCTCTTCCTGTTCCAGGATAGCGATAAGGTTCATTGAGAACTCCTAGATCATCATGCCTTTGCGGACTAAAGCGCTTTGCCGTTCGATGTTGTTCGGGCCGGGGCTGAAAAACCGCGCCTGGCCGTGTACCGCAAGCAGAGGATGAGATTTGGCAAACCAATGATTCTACACCAAAATTTGCCCAGCGCCTCAGGTAACATGACGCCCTGCCCGCGGGTTTGCGGTACCCTAGCGGTTTATGTAACAAACACGTCATAAGACGCTGTTCCCCCCATGTCGTACTCGTCCCTGTTATTGGTCGTCCTGGCGGCGATGGCCCACGCAACGTGGAATCTGCTCGCCAAGCGCGCGGCCATGGTGGGCGCTCCATTCGTCTTCGCCTACGGGCTGTGCGCCTCGGTGCTGTATGCGCCATGGGTGGTATGGGTACTGTTGCATGACGGCATGACGTGGACCTGGCCGGTAGTCGGCGCGATCCTGACCTCCAGCCTGTTGCATCTGGGCTACAGCCTGTGCCTGCAGCGCGGTTATCAGGTGGCGGATCTATCGGTGGTCTATCCCATTGCGCGCGGCACCGGCCCCCTGCTTTCGACCACCGGCGCCTTCCTGCTCCTGCGCGAGCCCGCCACCGGCACCGGCATTGCCGGCATGCTGTGCGTGGTGATCGGGGTGTTGCTGATCGCCACCCAGGGACGGCTGTCGATCTTCCGCAACCCACAGGCCTGGGTCGGCGTGCGCTGGGGCATGGTGATCGGCCTGTTCATCGCCGCCTACACCGTGGTGGATGCCTATGGCGTGAAGGTGCTGCTGATCAGCCCGGTGCTGTTCGACTGGTTCACCTGTGTCACCCGCACCGCCATGATGACGCCGCACATGCTGAACCGCCGCGCCCAGGCCTGGGAATCGATGCGTGGGCATTGGCACCTGGCCCTGGCGGTGGGCTTGCTGTCGCCGCTGGGGTACATCTTGGTGCTCTACGCGCTGCGCAACGGCGCACCGCTGAGCCTGGTGGCGCCCGCCCGCGAAATGTCGATGATGCTGGGCACCCTAGCCGGAATGTTCCTGCTGCGGGAAAAGGTCGGCCCCGGCAGGCTTGCAGGCTGTCTGTCGATCCTGGCGGGCGTGATACTGCTTGGCTCGACCTGAAAGCCTTCGTCGGCCCCGTGGCGGGCCGGCGGCGAAGGCGCCGCCCTGCGCCCGAGTGCCGGCCCGAGCGGCGGCGAGTCCTTCAGAAGCCGCCGGCCACACCCAGCCACATGAGGGCGGGAATCATCGCGCCCCAGGCCAACACCAGCACCACGTCCAGCACCATGCTTTTCACGCTGACCTGATCCGACACCGGCTCGACCGTGGCATTGCCCAGGCTGCGCTCGCGCGGGCCACGGACGACGGACGCGCCAGCTTCGGCGGCCGGGGGGAACGGCCATTTGCCAGGCAGGGCGCGCTCACGCTTGCGTGGCTCGGTCTCGACGGGCGCCGTCGGGGCTGCGCCGACAGGCAACGCCAGGTCCACCGTCGCCGCGCCAGCCGCCGCCCGGCCCGTCGCCGCGCCGGACCAAGGCGTGGCCAGCCCCGAAAAACGGGCGCCAAGGGCCCTGACGCGTTGAGCGGCACGGCGCAGCGGCGTGAGGGAAACGGCGGCGAGATCATCCGGCAGGACGGAAAGTTGAGCGGTGTTCATGGGGAACTCCTTTAACGCGATCAAGAACCGCGGCACGACGCCACGGCGGCAACCCGGGCAAGCCGCGGGTCAGTCGAACAACGACAGCTGGCCGGCGACCATGGCGCGCAACTGGCGCGCACCGCACCCGTAGGCGCCGGCCGCCGGCGCGGCACTGGCAAAAGGGACCCCTGAAGACGCTTTCGCGCCAGCCGGGGATGGAAAAACGGGGATATCAGCCATATTGGCGCCCGGGCCGAACAAGGCGGCGGATGCGCCAACCGGCGCAGGCGGCTGGAAGCGGTCGCAGTCGAGCGCCAGGCGATGGCGGTTCAGGCCCAGCTTGCGGGTGGCCACGGCAAAGCGCTGGCGCAGCAGGTCGGCCCAGATGCCGGTGCCGCGCATGCGCGAACCGAAGTTGGGATCGTTGCGGCGGCCGTTGCGCAGGTCTTCGATGCGGTGCAGCACGCGCTGGGCACGGTCGGGGTAATGGGCGTTGAGCCAGTCCTCGAACAGGGTTTTGACTTCCCAGGGCAGGCGGATGACGGTGTAGCTGGCGTAGTGCGCGCCCGCCGCCTTCGATTCCTGCAGGATGTGTTCCATGGCGTCATCGTTGATGAACGGGATCACGGGCGCCACCAGCACGCCGACCGGCACCCCGGCGGCGGTGAGGTTGCGCACGGCCTCCAGGCGGCGCCAGGGGGCCGCGGCGCGCGGCTCCAGCGTGCGGGCCATGCCGGCGTCGAGCGTGGTGATGCTCATGTAGACGACCACCAGGTTCTGTTCGGCCAACGCCGCCAGGAGGTCGAGGTCGCGCGCCACCAGGGCGTTCTTGGTGACGATGGTGACCGGGTGGCGGGTTTCGAGCATCAGCTCGAGCATGCCGCGCGTCAGGCGCCAGTCGCGCTCGATGGGCTGGTAGGCGTCGGTGGCCGACCCGATGTTGATGGGCGACGGCTTGTAACCCGGGCGGCTGATTTCCGCCCGCAGCGCCTCTACCGCGTTGGCCTTGGCCACCAGCCGCGTCTCGAAATCGAGGCCGGGAGAGTAGCCCAGGTAAGAATGGGTCGGGCGGGCATAGCAATAGACGCAGCCATGCTCGCAGCCACGGTAGGGATTGACGGCGACGTCGAAGGGGATGTCCGGCGAATCGTTGCGCGACAGGATCTTGCGGGCCTCTTCGGCCGTGACGGTGGTCTTGGGCGCGGCGGGTGCCCGGCGGTCGTCGGGCAGGATGGGGATGACGGCGGCCGCGGGCGTAACGGCGGCGGCATCGGCCTGGTCTACCAGGCCGAGCGTGTCGGACGCGCCATCGGGAGAATTATTGGGGACAGCATCGACGAAATCTGCCGGGAGGCCCGAAGCGGACCAGCCATCGTCGACCTGCACGCGGTCATCTTTCTGGAAGCGATGCCGAACATTAGTAACCGCACCCCGACCGCGCAAGGCGGCGGGGGCGGCAGCCGGGGACCCAGAACCGGCGGGAAAAGAATGATCGGTGCGTGCCATGAAAACTACTGTACAAAAACACAGTGGTTTTGACAAGCACCAAAAGCCTTTCCGTAAGACAGCCCCACTTTACCGCAAGACGAAGACGGCGTCCGGAGAATTCGATTTCATCTTGCGATATCGCCCGGAAACCCGCGCCAGCATTAGGTTTGGAATAAAAACAACACCGCAGAGACAAGCTCGGCCGAGGCGTTTCCGCCCCGGCTTGCGGTTTACCGCAGCATGCCCGCCGCCGCGGTCTGATGCGTGGCTTCGTCGATCAGGATGAATGCGCCGGTGGCGGGCACATCCGCATATCGATCGATCGCCAACGACTCGCGCGTGGTGAACGTGACGCGGCCGATGTCGTTCATGCGCAGCGTGCCTTCGGTGTTCTCCACTTCCTGCAATTCGTGGATGTCGCGATGCGTGAGCACCGCGCGGATCTTCGCCGACGTCAGGCGCGTGCCATGCTTGAGCAGATACTTGCGCGCAGGGTTGAGCGCCTGCGCGTCGAGCCAGCACAGCTCGGCCTCGAACTCGCGCGCCACCTGCGCCGGCGCCGACGCATGCACGATCACGTCGCCGCGCGACACGTCGACATCGCGGTCGAGCACCAGCGTGACCGAATCGCCCGCCACCGCTTCATCCAGCGCGCGATCGAACAGCCGCACCTCCTGCACGCGCGCGGTCACGCCCGAAGGCTGCACCGCGATCTCGTCACCCGGACGCAGCACGCCGCTGGCAATGCGGCCCGCGTAGCCGCGGAAATCATCCTTGAGGCTGCCGTCGTGGCGCGACACCCATTGCACCGGAAAGCGCAGCGGCCCGGCGCGGCCATCGGCCGCCAGATCGAGCGATTCCAGCAGCGTCAGCAGCGGCTGGCCCGTGTACCAGGGCGTCTTGTCCGACAGCGTCACCACGTTGTCACCGTTCAGCGCCGACAACGGCAGCGCGTCGAAGTGCGCGATGCCGAGCTTGCCCGCCAGGTCGGCGTAGGCGTCGCGGATGCGCTCGAACACGGCGGGGTCCCAGTCCACCAGGTCCATCTTGTTGACCGCCACCACGATGTGGCGGATGCCGAGCAGGCGGGCGATGGTGCTGTGGCGCTTGGTCTGCGGCAGCAGCTTGCCGTCGGCCGCGCGCGTGGCGTCGATCAGGATCACCGCCACGTCGGCGGTGGACGCGCCGGTGACCATGTTGCGGGTGTACTGCTCGTGGCCGGGCGCGTCGGCGATGATGAACTTGCGCGCCGGCGTCGAGAAATAGCGGTAGGCCACGTCGATCGTGATGCCCTGCTCACGCTCGGCTTCCAGGCCGTCGGTCAGCAGCGAGAAATCGATGGCGCCCTCGGCCACGCGCTTGTACTTGGCGCGCGAGATGGCGTCGAGCTGGTCGGCGAACACGCCCTTGCTGTCATACAGCAGGCGGCCGATCAGCGTCGATTTGCCGTCGTCGACCGAACCCGCGGTGATCAGGCGCAGCACGCCCGTGTCGGCGCCGGAAAGAAAAGAATCGTTTACTGCGTTCATATGCGTCCCCTGTGGGCCGGGCTGGCGCCGGCCGCTCATGCAATCAGAAATAGCCTTCCTTCTTGCGGCGCTCCATCGAGGCCTCGGAAGTCTGGTCATCCATGCGCGTGGCGCCGCGCTCGGTGATGTCGGTCACCGCGGTCTCGGCGATGATGGCGGCGGTATCGGCGGCCTCCGAGGCCACCGGGCAGGTGCAGGAAATGTCGCCCACCGTGCGGAAACGCACCGACAGGCGCTCGACCGTATCGCCGTCCTGCGGCGGCGTCAGGCGCGTCACCGGCACCAACAGGCCCTTGCGCCGCACCACCTCGCGCTGGTGGCTGAAGTAGATCGACGGCAGCGCCAGCCGTTCGCGCTGGATGTACTGCCAGACGTCCAGCTCGGTCCAGTTGGAGATCGGAAACACCCGCATGTTCTCGCCGCGGTGCACCTTGGTGTTGAACAGGTTCCACAGTTCGGGGCGCTGGGCCTTGGGGTCCCACTGGCCGAACTCGTCGCGGAACGAGAAGATGCGTTCCTTGGCGCGCGCCTTTTCCTCGTCGCGGCGGGCGCCGCCGATGCAGGCGTCGAAGCCGAATTCCTCGATCGCCTCCAGCAGCGTCACGGCCTGCGCCGCGTTGCGCGAATCGGTCTCGCGCCGCAGCACCACGCTGCCGCGCTTGATCGAGTCTTCCACGCTGCGCACGATCAGGGTCTCGCCCAGCTCGGCGGCGCGGGCGTCGCGAAAGGCAATGACCTCGTCGAAGTTGTGGCCGGTGTCGATGTGCATCAGCGGGAACGGAAAGCGTCCCGGGCGGAAGGCCTTTTCGGCCAGGCGCAACAGCACCACCGAGTCCTTGCCGCCCGAAAACAGCAGCACGGGCTTCTCGCTTTCGGCGGCCACCTCGCGCAGGATGAAGATGGCTTCCGATTCCAGCCAGTCCAGGTGGCTGCGTTGGATCACTGCGGACATGAATATTCCCCTAAAACGGATTTCTGATGGGTGGCGGCGTCAGTCGCGGGGAGCCGCGACGATGCCGATGACCCGGTTGCCTGCGTGCAGGCCGCATTCCTTGGAATCCGACGACTCCCACCACCAGCGCCCCGCGCGCAGGTCTTCGCCCGGGCGGATGGCGCGGGTACAGGGTTCGCAGCCGATGGACGGATAGCCCTGGTCGTGTAGCGGGTTGTACGGAATGCCGAGGGCGCGGATCACGCTCCAGACGTCCGCTTCGCTCCATTCGGCCAGCGGGTTGAACTTGTAGAGCCCGAAGGTGGCGTCGTCTTCTTCCAGGTGCAGCTCGCCGCGCGTGGCCGACTGCGCCCGCCGCTGCCCGGTGATCCAGGCGCCGCGCCCGGCCAGCGCGCGCTTGAGCGGCTCGACCTTGCGGATCTGGCAACAGGCCTTGCGCAGCTCGACGCTTTCGTAGAAGGCATAGGCGCCATGCTCGGCCACGTGGCGTTCGACCGCGTCGCCGTCGGGCCGGTACACGGTGACCTCGCGCCCATAGCGCTCGCGCACCGCGTCCAGCACACCCAGCGTTTCCGCGTGCAGCCGGCCGGTGTCGAGCGTGAAGACTTCCAGGCTCAGGCCGGCGCTGTAGATGGCGTGCGTCAACACCATGTCCTCGGCCGCCAGCGACGACGCCAGTGCCGCATCGGGATAGCGCCGCTGGATGTCGGCCAGCCGCGCCTGCAGTTCGTCCCAGCGTGCTGCCAGGACCGGCTCCAGGCCGGTATCGAGTGCGGCCGCCGTCATGCTTGCACCGCGAAGATACGGGCACGGCGCGGGCGGGCCAGCAGCACGTCGCCATCGCGCAGGCCGAGCTCCCGGTACAGGTGCTCGGGCACCTCGGCCTCGATGACGGCGTCGGAATCCTCGCTGGCCAGTTCCAGGTAGGCACTGGGGCCGGCCAGGTAGGCATGGGACAGGCGCACTGGAATGCCGGCGGCGCCGGCCCGATAGCGCTCGATGTCGAATTCGTGCGGCCGCACATAGGCGGTGGCGCGCTGCGCCTCGGCCTGCGCCAGCTCGGGCGCCGGCAACGACAGGCCCGCCCCTTCCCAGACGCCGCGGCTGGCCACGCCCTGCAACTGGTTGACGTCGCCCAGAAAGCCATAGACGAAGGGCGTGGCCGGCCCTTCCCAGACTTCGCGCGGCGTGCCGACCTGTTCGATCTTGCCGGCATTCATCAGCACCACGCGGTCGGCCACCTCCAACGCCTCTTCCTGGTCGTGCGTGACGAACACGCTGGCCACATTCAGCTCGTCGTGCAGGCGGCGCAGCCAGCGCCGCAGTTCCTTGCGCACCTTGGCATCGAGCGCGCCGAAAGGCTCGTCCAGCAACAGCACGCGCGGCTCCACCGCCAGCGCGCGCGCCAGGGCGATGCGCTGGCGCTGGCCGCCCGACAGCTGCGCCGGGTAGCGGTCCGCCAGCCAGTCCAGTTGCACCAGATTGAGCAGGTCATGCACCTTGCGCCGGATCTGCTCTTCCGGCGGCCGCTGCGAACGGTGCTTGACGCGCAACCCGAAGGCGACGTTCTCGAACACCGTCATGTGCTTGAACAGCGCGTAGTGCTGGAACACGAAGCCGACCTGGCGCTGGCGCACGTCCACCGCGGTGGCGTCCTCGCCGGCGAACAGCACGCTGCCCGTGTCGGCCGACTCCAGCCCGGCGATGATGCGCAGCAGCGTGGTCTTGCCACAGCCCGAAGGCCCCAGCAGCGCCACCAGCTCGCCCGTCTCGATGTGCAGCGAAACGTCGTTGAGCGCCCGGAACTGGCCGAAGCGCTTGGAAAGATTGCGTACTTCGATACTCATGCTTGTCTCCGTCTGGCCGGCCGCGTCAGGCGACGGCCGGCTTGATGGCCGTCGCGGGCCCGGGATACTCGACCGGCAGCTCCGCCGCCTTCAGGTAGCGCGCGTTGCGCCACTCGATCACGTTCTTGGCCACCAGCGTCACCAACGCCAGCAGCGCCAGCAGCGAGGCCACCGCGAACGCCGCCGAATACTGGTATTCGTTGTAGAGAATCTCCACGTGCAGGGTCATGGTGTTGGTCAGGCCGCGGATCTGGCCCGACACCACCGAGACCGCGCCGAACTCGCCCATGGCGCGCGCATTGCAGAGAATGGCGCCGTACAGCAGGCCCCACTTGATGTTGGGCAGCGTCACGCGCCAGAAGATCTGCCAGC
Organism: Achromobacter sp. RW408; assembly: GCF_003184165.1. Taxonomy (NCBI): domain Bacteria; kingdom Pseudomonadati; phylum Pseudomonadota; class Betaproteobacteria; order Burkholderiales; family Alcaligenaceae; genus Achromobacter; species Achromobacter sp. RW408. Next base: position 305,608 of record NZ_QHHO01000049.1, on the reverse strand, counting down.
CGCTCGCGCCCAGCGTCAGCGCGGCCTGCTCTTCCTCGCTGCCCTGCGCCTGCATCAGGGGGATCAGCTCGCGCGCGACGAAGGGGAAGGTCACGAACAGCGAGGCCAGGATGATGCCCGGCACGGCATAGACGATCTTCAGGTCGTGCGCCTGCAGCCAGTCGCCGAACCAGCCCTGCGTGCCGAACAGCAGCACGAACACCAGGCCGGCCACCACCGGCGACACCGAGAACGGCAGGTCGATCAGCGTGATCAGGAACTGCTTGCCGCGGAACTGGAACTTGGTGATGGCCCAGGCGGCGGCCACGCCGAACACCAGGTTGACCGGCAGCGCGATCGCCGCCACCACCAGCGTCAGGCGGATCGCGGCCAGCGCATCGGGCTCGACAATGGCCTCCAGGTACAGCTGCCAGCCCTTGCGGAAAGCCTCGTAGAACACCGCGGCCAGCGGCACCAGCAGGAACAGTGCCAGAAAACCCAGCGCCAGGAACAGCAGGATGCCGCGCACCCAGCGCGGCTCGGTCAGGTGGGCGGGACGGTCAACAAAGCTCATGCCTGTCTCCCGAGGCCACGACGGGCCTGCCAGCCCTGCAGCAGATTGATGACGAAAAGCAGCACGAACGACAGCACCAGCATCACGGTGGCGATGGCGGCGGCGCCGGCATAGTCGAACTGCTCCAGCTTGGCGATGATCAGCAGCGGCGTGATCTCGGACACCATCGGCATGTTGCCGGCGATGAACACCACCGAACCGTACTCGCCCACCGCGCGGGCGAACGCCAGCGCGAAGCCGGTCATCAGCGCCGGCACCAGGCTCGGCAGCAGCACGCGGCGGATCGTCTGCCAGCGGTCCGCGCCCAGGCTGGCGGCGGCCTCCTCAATCTCGCGCTCGATGTCTTCCAGCACCGGCTGCACCGTGCGCACCACGAACGGCACGCCGATGAAAATCAGCGCGATCACGATGCCCAGCGGCGTGAACGCCACTTTCAGGCCGAACCAGTTGGCCAGCGGCGCGCCCAGCCAGCCCTTTTCCGCGTACAGCGCGGTCAGGGCGATGCCGGCCACGGCGGTGGGCAGCGCGAACGGCAGGTCCACCAGCGCGTCCAGGATCTTCTTGCCCGGAAAGCGGTAGCGCACCAGCACCCAGGCCACGATGGTGCCGAACACCAGGTTCACCAACGCCGCCAGCAGCGAGGCGCCGAAGGTGAGTTGATACGACGCCAGCACCCGTGGCGCCGTCACCGCGTCCCAGAAGCCCTGCCAGCCCAGCGAGGCGCTCTTGATCGGCAGCGCCGCCAGGGGAATCAGCACGAGCACGCTCAGGTACAGCACCGCGTAGCCCATGGAAATGCCGAAACCGGGCAGCACGCCCGGGCTGTTGCGCCGAACGGCAAAAGGCGCCCGCGCGCCCTTTGCGGTCGGAATCGAGGCTGTAGTCATGGCCGTCGTCCGCTGGTTGTCCGCTTACTTCTTCTGCGGCTGGTAGATCTGGTCGAAGGTGCCGCCGTCGCTGAAGTGGTCCTTCTGCGCCTTGCGCCAGCCGCCGAAGATCTTGTCGTCGATGGTCACCAGCTTGACCTTGGGGAACTTGCTTTCGTACTTGGCGGCCACGGTCTTGTCGATCGGCCGGTAGTAGTTCTTGGCGATGATTTCCTGGGCTGCCGGGGTGTAGAGGAATTCCAGGTAGGCCTGGGCCGCGGCGCGGGTGCCCTTCTTGTCGACGATCTTGTCGACGATGGCCACGGGCGGCTCGGCCAGGATCGACAGCGACGGCACCACGATGTCGAACTTGTCCGGACCCAATTCTTCCAGCGCCAGGAAGGCCTCGTTCTCCCACGCCAGCAGCACGTCGCCGACGCCGCGTTCGACGAAGGTGGTGGTGGCGCCGCGGGCGCCGGTATCCAGCACCGGCACGTGCTTGAGCAGGTCGCCGACGTAGGCGCGCGCCTTGTCTTCGCTGCCGCCGTTCTTTTCCAGCGCGTAGGCCCAGGCAGCCAGGTAGTTCCAGCGGGCGCCGCCCGAGGTCTTGGGGTTGGGCGTGATCACCTGTACGCCGTCCTTGACCAGGTCGTCCCAGTCCTTGATGTGCTTGGGATTGCCCTTGCGCACCAGGAACACGATGGTCGAGGTGTAGGGCGAGCTGTTCTGCGGCAGGCGCGCCTGCCAGTTTTCGGGCAGGAGGCCGCGGTCGGCGATGGCATCGATGTCGTAGGCCAGCGCCAGCGTCACCACGTCGGCTTCCAGGCCGTCGATGACCGAGCGCGCCTGGCGGCCGGAACCGCCGTGCGACTGGCGGATGGTCAGGTCGACGTTGGCCTTTTCCTTGTATTGCTTGATGAAGGCGTCGTCGATGGCGCGGTACAGCTCGCGCGTCGGATCATAGGACACGTTCAACAGCGTCTGCTTCTGCTGCGCCTGCGCCGGCGCGATCGCGGCAAGAGACATCGTCACTGCGGCCAAGGCGGCCAACCATCCGGCTTTCCTGAAAGACATTCCTTGCTCCCTTCGCGTGTTTGGCAATGTGGAAGCAAGTGTGCCGGCGGCCTGTTCTGAACGGAACGAATCATTCTTTGATTGCTCATCGCTTCCAGGCATATAGCGCGCCCGCCGCAAGGCGTGAAAAAGCCGCGCATTCCCAGGGAATACGCGGCTTTGCTGGCGCTTTTTCGGGCGCCGTCCGGACGGGCGGCGCTGGCCGCCCCATAAACGGATTTCTTATTTACTTATTCGGCTGGGGCGTAATGCGCAGGTATGGACGCACCGCCTTGTAGCCCTTGGGGAACTTCTGCTTGATCACGGCTTCGTCCTGCAGCGACGGCACGATGATGACGTCGTCGCCATCTTCCCAGTTGACCGGCGTGGCCACGCTGTGGCTGTCGGTAAGCTGCAGCGAGTCGATGACGCGCAGGATCTCGTTGAAGTTGCGGCCGGTGCTGGCGGGATACGTGATGATCAGGCGCACCTTCTTGTTCGGGTCGATGATGAAGACCGAGCGCACCGTCAGCGTGGCATTGGCGTTGGGGTGGATCATGTCGTACAGCTCGGACACCTTGCGGTCCTTGTCGGCCAGGATCGGGAAATTGACCTTGGTCGACTGGGTGTCGTTGATGTCCTCGATCCACTTGGTGTGCGAGTCGGCGCCGTCCACCGACAGCGCCAGCACTTTCACGTTGCGCTTGGCGAATTCGTCGGCCAGCTTGGCGGTGTAGCCCAGTTCGGTGGTGCAGACGGGCGTGAAGTCGGCCGGATGCGAGAACAGCACGCCCCAGCTATTGCCCAGATACTCATGGAAACGGATCGGGCCGGCGGAGGATTCCTGCTCGAAATCGGGCGCGGTGTCGCCCAGGCGTAGATGGCTCATGGTGTCTCCTGCTTGCGGACTCGGGTTGCGGAATCGACCGGCCGCCCTGTCCGGCGGCCGGCTGGAAAAACGTTTCGGCGGCGGCCTGTGCCGCCCTCCAAAACGATTCTTCCATCAAACCTGTTGCAGGGGAAATACGCAAGACATATAACCTTATGCAATATTCGCGGCGGCGCCGCAGGCGTCCGCCACCACGCCGGCGCGCACCGCCGCCGACAGCGCCAGGGCGCGCGGCAGAATGTGGGCGGCGTAGAACAATCCGGTCGCCAGCTTCTCGCGATGGAACGGATCGGTCGATCCCGCCGCCAGGTGCCGGCGGCACGCCAGCACGGCGCGCGCCATCTGCCAGCCGCCATGCACCACGCCGGCCAGCATCAGGTACGGCACGCTGCTGGCATAGACGGCGCGAATGTTCACCGCCGTTTGCTCCAGGATGAATTCCACCCCCGACTCGTAGGCCTGGATCGCGCTGTCGAGGTTGTCGCGCAGCAGGCGCAGGCCGTCGCGCTCGGACGCCGCGGCGCGCGAGGACTCGGCCTCGACCGCCCGCAGCGTCTCGCGCATGGCGGCAATGGCGGCGTAGGCGGTGGCACCGGCATCGCGCTGGGTCTTGCGGCTGACCAGGTCATTGGCCTGGATCGCGGTGGTGCCCTCGTAGATCGGCAGGATGCGGGCATCGCGGTAATACTGGGCCGCCCCGGTCTCCTCGATGTAGCCCATGCCGCCGTGCACCTGCACGCCAAGCGAGGCCACCTCCACCGCCGACTCGGTGGCAAACCCCTTCACGATGGGCACCATGTATTCGTAGAAAGCGCGGTTGCGGGCCCGCTGCTCCGGGTCGGGATGGTGAGTGCCCTTGTCGTGGGCCGCCGCCGTCACGTAGGACACGGCGCGCGCCGCCTCGGTCAGCGCCTTCATCGTCAGCAGCATGCGTTGCACGTCCGGATGGCGCGCGATCGCGACGGCGGCGCTGGAACCTTCCACGGCGCGTCCCTGCACCCGTTCGCGCGCGTAGGCCAGCGCGTGCTGGTATGCCCGCTCGGACACGCCGATGCCCTGCTGCCCGACCGAATAGCGGGCCGCGTTCATCATGATGAACATGTATTCCAGGCCGCGATTCAACTCGCCCACCAGGTAGCCGACCGCGCCCTCGCCCGCCTCGCCCTTGCCGGATCCGTACAGCAGCACGGCGGTGGGACTGCCGTGGATGCCCAGCTTGTGCTCCAGCGACGCGCACCAGACATCGTTGCGCGGCCCCAGGGAGCCATCGGCCCCGACCAGGAACTTCGGCACGATGAACAGCGAGATGCCTTTCACCCCGGGCGGCGCGTCCGGCGTGCGCGCCAGCACCAGGTGGATGATGTTCTCGGCCAGATCGTGCTCGCCGTAGGTAATGAAGATCTTCTGGCCCGACAGGCGGTAGCTGCCGTCTTCCTGGCGCACCGCGCGGGTGGCGACCTGGGCCAGGTCCGAGCCGGCCTGCGGCTCGGTCAGGTTCATGGTGCCGGTCCATTTGCCGCCGATGAGATTGGGCACGAACTTCTTGCGCTGTTCTTCCGAGCCGACGGTGAGGATGGCCTCGATCACGCCGTCGGTCAGCATCGGGCACAGCGAGAACGCCAGGCTGGCCGCCTGGATGTTCTCGCCGGGCGCGGCCGCCACCAGCTTGGGCAGGCCCTGCCCGCCCCAGGCCTGCGGATGCTGCAGCCCCTGCCAGCCGCCGGCCGCGTAATCCTTGAAGCCCTGCGCGTAGCCCGGCGTGGCGGTGACCTGGCCATCGTTCCAGACCGGCGGGCGCGTATCGCCGGGCACGTTCAGCGGCGCGATTGCCTGCTCGACGAATCGGCCGTTTTCTTCCAGGATGGCGTCCACCAGATCGGGCGTCACCTCTTCGAATCCGGGCAGCTTGAGGACGTCGTCCAGGCCGGCCAGTTCCTTCAGCGCGAAGCGGAAATCCTGCAGCGGGGTAAGGTAGGGCATCTTGTCTCCATGAGCCTGCGCCCGTGACGGCGGGTGCGGCGGGGTGCGATGGGATGCCGCCTTGGGCGACAGGCATGGCGCGGTCGCTGGCGGTCTCGGTAGTTTCCCTAGCCTATGTTAAACCCTCGCTCCGCCTCATGGCGCGACGCGCCCTGCCGGCCTCATCCACCGAGGTGATGCGCCAGCGACACGATGATCGGCCCCAGCACCGGCAGCAGCACGTTGGCGATGGCGTAGGTCACCGTGTAACCCAACAGCGGCACCGCGCTGCCGCTGGCCCCCAGGATGGCGCTGATCGCCGGAGTGCTGACGTGCTGGCCCGCGATGGCGCCGACCAGCAGCGGCCCCTCTATCTTGAGTATCTTGTGTCCGACCCACAGCGACAGGCAGGCCGGCCCGAGCGATACCAGCAGGCCGATCAGCGGCAGCACCGCGCCATGCTCGCGGATCAGCGCCACCGCCTCCGGCCCGGCCGACAGGCCGACGCAGGCGACGAACACCGCCAGGCCCAGATCCTTGAGCAATTGCACCGCCTGGTCCGGCATGTGCCCCAATGCGGGTCGCTTGGCGTTGATCCAACCGCACACCAGGCCGCTCACCAGAGCGCCGCCGCCGCTGCCCAGCGACACCGGAATGCCCCAGAGGCGTGCCCCCAGCGCGCCGATCATCAGGCCCGCGAGAATGCCGAAGGCCAGGAACACCAGGTCGGTAACGCCGCTGCGCCGCAGTTCGTTGCCCAGCCCCGCGCCTGCCTGCGACAGCTCGGGCTCCGCGCCCACCAGCGTCACCAGGTCGCCATACTGCACCACGGTGGCAGGCGTGAGCGGCAGCATATGGCCGGACCGCTGGATCGACTGCAGGAACACGCCCCGGGCCCGCTGCGCGCGCGGCCCCTTGGCCAATTCACCCAGGGTGCGGCCATTGACCGTCTTCCTGTTGACGATGACCTGCAGCTCGGCCAGCTGCAGGTCATCGGCATGCGCCTCCGGCAACTGGATTTCCGGCCCGACGACCGAGCCGGCCCGCAGCGCAAAGCGGCGCAGACCCAGCACGACGACGATATCGCCGGTGGCCAGCCGGTCCTCAGGCGTGGGCTCGATCGCCTCGCCATTGCGCAGGATGCGGCTGATGGCGGTGCGTCCGCCCAATTCGGCTTCGACCTCGCCCACCGTCCTGCCGTCCGCGTCCTTGACCACGTGCGAGCGGCCCACCAGCCGCGGCAGGGTCGGCAGCAGGTTCTCGTCGGTCTCGCCCGGCCCCCCGCCCAGTTTTTCCTCAAGCGCTTTGGAGGCCTCGCGCAGGTTGATGCGCAACAGGGCGGGCGCCACCTGGCTGGTGAAGAACACGATGCTGATCAGGCCCACCAGGTAGGTCAGCGTGTAGGCGGTGGCGATATTGGCCTCCATGCGCTGCACGTCGGCGTCGGCCAGGCCCAGGTGCTTGAGCGCCTCCGCCGCGGTCCCGACCACGGCCGACTCGGTTGCCGCCCCCGCAGCCAGTCCAGCCGCCGTGCCCGCGTCCAGCCCGAACAGCGGCACCGCCAGCAGCACGATGGTCAGCACCAGCAGCGCCTCGATGATGGGCAGCACGATGTAGCGCAGGCTGGACCGGTTCAGGTTGGCGAAGAACTGCGGTCCGCCCGAATAGCCCATGGCGAAGATGAACAGGGCGAACGCGACCTCCTTCAGATCGCCGCGCATCTGGCAGCCGGTCTGGCCGATCAGCAGGGCAACGATGAGCGTGCCGCACACGCCCCCCAGCTGGATCGGCCCGATCTTGAGCTTGCCGATCAGGTATCCCAACCCCACCGTCAGGAACAGCACCGCGATGGGAACATTATTGAAAAACCCGACTGAGCACGTCATGAGGTCATGTCACCCTGGATCTGGCGGACGATGGCGGCTACTTCGCCCCTTTGGTGGCCGAGCGCTCGGCCTTGGCGGCCTTCTTGACCGCCTGCTTCACCGCCTTCTTGGCGGCTTGCTTGCCGGCGGCCTTGCGCTTGGCGGCGGCGGGCTTGACCTTCTGGCCCTTGCCGGCGGTCGGACCCGAACGCACCAGTTGGCCGGCCTTCCAGGCCTCGACGTATTCCGTGGCGGCGTCGACCATGTGCTTGCCGATCTTGGAATAGTCGCCATCATCCAGGTTGGCCAGCGAAATGCGGATGGACCAGGGCGGCCCGCCGAACCCGCCGCCGTCCATCAGCACCACGCCCGACTTCTCGGCCAGGCGGAACAGGAAGTCGACCGGCTCGTAGTTGGACGTCATGTATTTGCAGAAGGCGTCGCCATAGGTGTTCTTGGCCCAGACCATGAAGTCCAGTTCGACGTAGTACCAGCCGCGCATCGGATCCTCGGGCGGCAACGGCACGCCCAGCCCGCGCCACAGCGCATCGCGCCGCGCCCGCACGATCCGCATGGTCAGGTGCTTGTACGCGTCCTTCAGGTCCAGCAGGTGCGACAGGGCGAAAAAGCCCATCTGCACCTGTTGCGGCAGCGACAGGCCGGCGGTGTGGTTCAGCGCCACGTTGCGGCTGTCGGCCACCATGCGGTCGATGAACTTGAGCTTCTCGGGCTCCATGGTCATGGCGCCATAGCGCTTGTTCAGGCGGTTCTTCCACGATGCCGGCAGTTCGGCGATTCGGCGGTCCATGGTGTTCTTTTCATGGGTCGCGATCACACCCAGGCGCCAGCCGGTGCAGCCGAAGTTCTTCGAGAACGAATACACGCAGATGGTGTTGTGCGGCACTTCGGCCATCAGCGAGCGGAAGTTCGGCACGAAGGTGCCGTACACGTCGTCCGTCACCAGCACCAGGTCCGGATTCTTGCGGATCAGTCCCACGATCTGCTTCATCTCGACCGGGCTGAAGGCCACCGACGGCGGATTGCTGGGGTTGACGGTCACCGCCAGCTTGATCTTCGGATTCTCGAGCTTGGCGATTTCCGAGGCCGGATAGTGCCAGTCGTGGGTGCCGTCGGCGCGCACGCTACTGGCGTTGATAGCGACGATCTTGAACTGGAAGCGCTCCAGGTGCGCGATCTCGATGTAGGGCGTGAAGGTCGGCAGGAACAGCGCGATGGTATCGCCCTGCTTGAGCAGCCCGTTCTGCATGAGCGAATCGAAGATGTAGCACATGGCCGCCGTGCCGCCCTCGACCGGGAACAGGTCGAACTTGCCCTTGGGCGGCCGGCCGTCGCACATTTCCTTGATCAGGTAGTCATGCACCACCTGCTCCAGGTGCACCAGGGCACGCGGCGGCACCGGGTAGTTGTCGCCGATGACGCTGTCGGTCAGCTCATGGATCCATTCGTCGGGCACGAAGTTCTTGATCTTCACGCCGTACTCAAGCACCCCGGCCAGGAAGTCCGCGCCCGCCGCGCCCTTGTTCTTGGACAGGAACTTGCGCAGGCGATCGGCGCAGCCCTTCTTGGGCGGCATGCCCGCCAGGATCACATCGTCGCGCACGCGGCGCGCTTCCTTCATGGCGAACTGGCCCAGCAGGAAGAAGGCGTCGCGCGGTTCGGTGGCAATCCAGTTGGGATTGCCGCGGCCCGCGTTCAACATGGTCAGCGCGGCCGTCTGCTGGGTGTCCTTGGCCAGCGTGATCAGATAATCCTTAAGTTCAAAGGGCGACAGTTGCTCCAGGTCGCGCTGGCGCGAGCGTGTGGTTTTCAGGGCCGAGGCCAGGCTGACGGTGAGAGGCGCGGTGGAAGCCATTGTTCAGTTACTCCTGGTTTGCGATTGACGGACGAGATTGCCTTCGGCGGAAACGGCCCCTAGGTCATGAGCATGACGATGACGATGCCCCAGATGATGAGCAGGGTGTTGCCGATGGCGTAGGGCACCGTGTAGCCCAGCGCCGGCACCTGGCTCTTCGCGGTCTCGGTGATCTGGCCGATGGCGGCGGTGGTGGTGCGGGCGCCGGCGCAGACGCCCAGCACGATGGCCGGATGGAACTTGAACACGTAGCGGGCGATGTACACCCCCAATATCATCGGCACGCTGGTGGCGATGATGCCGGCGATGAAGAGCTTGGCGCCCAGCTGCTGGAAGCCCTGCACGAACCCCGGCCCCGAACTGATGCCGACCACCGCCACGAAGGCAGTAAGGCCGACCGACGTCAGGAACCAGTGCACCGGCTCAGGCACCCGTCCGAAGGTCGGATGCACCGAGCGCAGATAGCCGAAGATGAGGCCGGCGATGAGCGAGCCGCCGGAGGTCGACAGCGTGATGGGAATGCCGCCCACGGTCAGCACCAGCGTGCCGAACAGCCCGCCCAGCAGGATGCCGAAGCCCACGAACACCATGTCGGTCTGCTCGGTGGCGCGGTCCACGTACCCCACCTTGCCGACCACGCGCTCGACATCGCGCTTGGCGCCAAGGATGAACAGGCGGTCGCCGCGATCGAGCTTGAGCCCCCAATTGATCGGCATCTCATGGCCGCCGCGAACCACTTTGCGCAGGAACACGCCACGCCCCAGTGCGCGCACTTGCTCCATTTCGGCGATTTCCTTGACGGTCTTGCCCGCCAGGTTCTTGTTGGTCAGCACGACCTCGACGATCTCGGCGGGCAGGTTGATCAGGTCACGGTCCTCGACTTCGGCGCCGATGATCCCGGCCGCCTGCAGCACCAGCGCGTCGTGCCGGCCAACCACGCCGAGCACGTCGCCGGCCTGCAGCACGGTGGTCGAATCGGTATCGAGGATCTGGTCGCCGCGGCGGATGCGCTCGATGAACACGCGCGCCTCGACAAAGCGCGACTCCAGCTCGCCCACCGTCTTGCCGGCCAATTCGGGATGATCGAGCTTGTAGGCGCGCGAGATGAACTTGCGATAGCCGGACAGCTCCATCGAATCGGCGCCGCCGGACATCTTGGCCTCGTACTCCTTGCACTCCTTGACGATGTCCACGCGCATCAGCTTGGGACCCAGCGAAGCCAGCAGCCAGGCGCTGCCGACGGTGCCGAAGATGTAGCAGACCGCGTACGCCACCGGAATGCTGTCGATCCATTTCTTCTTGGTGGCCGCGTCGATGCCAAGGCCGTTGATGGTGTCGGTCGCCACGCCCATCACCGCGGAAATGGTCTGCGCGCCGGACAGCAGGCCCGCCCCCGTTCCGGCATCGAAACCGAAACCGACGGCCGTGCCCCAGGTCACCAGCAGGCAAATGACGCAGATTATGACGGCGAAGATGACCTGCGGCAGGCCATCGCTTTTCATGCCGCGAAAGAATTGCGGCCCGACGCCATAACCCAGGCCAAACAGGAACAGCAGGAAGAAGACCTGTTTGACGATCGGGGCGATCGTGATATTGAGCTGGCCGACCAGCACACCGACCAGCAAGGTGCCGGTCACCGCCCCCAGGTTGAATCCGAATATCTTCTTGGCGCCTATCCAATACCCCAGCCCGAGGGTAAGGAATATTGCCAGTTCAGGGTATTTCCGCAGAGTGTCAAATAACCATTCCATCCCGAATCTCCTTCGTTATGTACAGGCCAAGCACTTGCGCGAATCCTAGCTGCGCGCGGCATACATTATCAGAATCCTTCAAAAGATCAAAAGATTTGCTCGGTAAATATCAAATGGTTTCGATTGTCAGGCGGACAAGAAAAAGCCCGCGGACATAACGTCCGCGGGCCCGGGTATGAATATCAGGCGAAGGCTTACAGCGCGCCGGTCAGTTCGGGCACCACCTGGAACAGATCACCCACCAGGCCATAATCGGCCACGCCGAAAATTGGCGCTTCGGGATCCTTGTTGATGGCGACGATGACCTTGGAATCCTTCATGCCGGCCAGGTGCTGGATGGCACCCGAGATACCGACGGCCACGTACAACTGCGGCGCGACGATCTTGCCGGTCTGGCCGACCTGCCAGTCGTTGGGCGCGTAGCCGGCGTCGACTGCGGCGCGCGACGCGCCCAGGGCGGCGCCGAGCTTGTCGGCCAGCGGATCCAGGATCTTGAAGTTCTCGGCGCTGCCCAGGCCACGGCCGCCGGACACGACCACGCGGGCGCCGGCCAGTTCCGGACGGTCGCTCTTGGCGACTTCGCGGCCGACGAAGCTCGACAGGCCGGAATCGGCCACGGCGGCGACGTCTTCCACGGCGGCCGAGCCACCCTGCGCGGCCACGGCGTCAAAGCCGGTGGTACGCACGGTGATGACCTTGACCGGATCGGCCGATTGCACGGTGGCGATGGCGTTGCCGGCGTAGATGGGGCGCTGGAAGGTATCGGCGGATTCCACGCCGATGATGTCGGAGATCTGGGCAACGTCGAGCTTGGCGGCAACGCGCGGCGCGACGTTCTTGCCCGAGGCGGTGGCCGGGAACAGGATGTGGCTGTAGCCCGAGGCCACGGCCAGCACCTGGGCGGCGACGTTCTCGGCCAGGCCGTCGGCCAGTTGCGGCGCGTCGGCCAGCAGCACCTTGGCCACGCCGGCCGCCTGCGCGGCCTGGTCGGCCACGGCGCGGGCATTGGCGCCGACGACCAGCACGTGGACGTCGCCTCCGATCTTGGCGGCGGCGGCGACGGCGTTCAGGGTTGCGCCCTTGAGCTGGGCGTTATCGTGTTCGGCAATAACCAGCGTCGTCATCTCAAACCACCTTCGCTTCGTTCTTGAGTTTATCCACCAGGGCCGCGACATCGGCCACCTTGATGCCGGCCTTGCGAGCGGGCGGCTCGCTGACCTTGAGCGTCTTCAGGCGCGGCGCCGGATCGACACCCAGTTCTTCGGGGGTGACGGTGTCCAGCTGCTTCTTCTTGGCCTTCATGATGTTCGGCAGCGTGACGTAGCGCGGCTCGTTCAGGCGCAGGTCGGTGGTGATGATGGCCGGCAGCTTGAGCGTCAGCGTTTCCAGGCCGCCGTCCACTTCACGCGTGACGGTGGCCTTGCCATCGGCCAGCTCGACCTTGCTGGCGAACGTGGCTTGCGGCCAGTCCAGCAGCGCGGCCAGCATCTGGCCGGTCTGGTTGGCGTCGTCATCGATGGCCTGCTTGCCCAGGATCACCAACTGCGGCTGTTCCTTGTCGACCAGCGCCTTGAGCAGCTTGGCCACGGCCAGCGGTTGCAGTTCGGCGTCGGTCTGGACCAGCACGCCGCGGTCGGCGCCGATGGCCATGGCGGTGCGCAGCGTTTCCTGGCATTGCGCAACGCCGCAAGAAACCGCCACGACTTCGGCCACGGCGCCCTTTTCCTTCAGGCGGGTGGCTTCCTCGACGGCGATCTCGTCAAAGGGGTTCATCGACATCTTCACATTGGCGATATCCACGCCGGTCTGATCAGACTTGACGCGCACCTTGACGTTGTAGTCAACGACGCGCTTGACAGGTACCAACACCTTCATCCCGCTGCCTCCAAATGGAAATAATTACCCGGGGGGAGTTAACGATCCGCCGGGATCGCATTGCACAATTTTTTCCTGATTCTACAGCTTCGCCAGCGCCCGTATATGGGCCACGACGCTGCGGCCCAGGGCGGACAGGTTGTAACCGCCTTCGAGCGTGCTGACGATCCGGCCCTGGCAGTGGCGTTCGGCCACGTCCACGAGCTGCTCGGTGATCCATGCATAATCGGCCTCCACCAGCCCCATTTGACCCATATCGTCCTCGCGATGGGCGTCGAATCCGGCCGAAATCAGAATGAGTTCGGGGCGGTGCGCCTCGAGTCGCGGCAGCCAGGTGTCGGTGACGATGGTGCGCACTGCGGCGCCCGCCGTATAGGCCGCCACCGGCACATTGACCATGTTGGCCGCCGGCTGCTCGGTGCCGCTGTTGGGAAAGAACGGGTGCTGGAAAATGCTGCACATCAGCACCCGCTCGTCGCCGGCGAAGACGTCCTCGGTGCCGTTGCCGTGGTGCACGTCGAAGTCGACGATGGCCACCCGCGCCAGGCCGTGGAACTCCATGGCGTGGCGGGCCGCGATGGCCACGTTGTTCAGAAAGCAGAAGCCCATGGCCTGCGAGCGGCAGGCATGGTGCCCGGGCGGACGCACCGCACAAAAAGCCGTGCGGGCCTCGCCCCCCATCACCGCATCAACGGCCGCCACGCCCGCGCCCGCCGCGTACAGCGCGGCTTCGTAGGTATGGGGGTTCATCAGGGTGTCCGGATCTATCGGGTAATACCCGTGTTCCGGCGTATGCTCGCGCAGACTGTCCAGGTACTGGACAGTGTGCACCCGCAGCACGTCGTGGCGGGACGCCTGCGGCGCCTGCCGGTCATCCAGATAGGGCATCAAGCCGCTGGCAAGCAATTGGTCGGAAATGGCGTCCAGCCTCTGCGGGCTCTCCGGATGCCAACTGCCCATTTCATGCAAGCGGCATGCCGGGTGGGTAAGATACATGGTCTCCATAAGGAAGATTATGTTCATCTGTCGGCGATTACTGCAACTCGGCACGCTTTCGGCCCTGCTGGCCGGGTGCTCCACCACCGCTCCCACCGCCCCCAATCCAGCCGCCGGCCAGCCGCCGGCGGCCACCACCGGCACCACCCCCATCCGCATCGGACCCAGTACGCCGACACTCGGCTCCGAACCCGCCGATGACGGCCCGGCGGCCCTGACGCCCAGCGGCGCCCTGCGGCCGGAGGTGCGCGCCTTCGTCGAAGGCCTGGCCGCCGAACGCGACCTGCCGCTCAAGCCCATGGTCGCGGCGCTCGAAAGCGCGCGCTACAACGCCACTGTGGCGCGGCTGATCGCGCCCTCTCCGCCCGGCAAGAAAATCTGGCGCAGCTGGCTGACCTACCGCTCGCGCTTCGTCGAGCCCAAGCGCATCGGCTGGGGCGTGGAGTTCTACAACGAACATCGCGACCAGCTCAACCAGGCGGCGCAACGCTTCGGCGTGCCGGCCCCGATCATTGCGTCGATCATCGGTGTTGAAACACTGTATGGCCGCAACATGGGCAACTTCCGCGTGCTGGACGCGCTCACCACGCTGGCCTTCGATTATCCGGACCCCGCCAAGCCCGAGCGCGCCACCATGTTCCGCGGCCAATTGGCCGACTTCCTGACGCTGGCGATGAAAGGCAAGCTGGACATGGAAACCCGCGGCTCGTATGCCGGCGCCATCGGCATGCCGCAATTCATGCCCACCAGCATCAAGCACTACGCGGTGGATGGGGACGACAGCGGCCACATCGACCTGACCAACAACACCCGCGACGCCATCATGTCGGTGGGCAGTTTCCTGTCGCAGCACGGCTGGCAACGCGGCCTGCCGGTGTTCGCGCCGGTGACTCTGCCGGCCGATCCCACCGCCCTGGTGGATGGCGGACTGGAACCCAAGCAGACCTGGGGCACGCTGACCGCGGCCGGCGCGCGCCTGCAGCCCGGCGCCTCGGCCAATGGCTGGAGCAGCCAGCCCATGGGCGTTGTCGACCTGGTGGAGGAAGCCCGCGGCACCGCCCAGTACCGCGTCGGCACGCCCAACTTCTTCGCGCTGACGAAATACAACCGCAGCTACTTCTACGCCACCGCGGTGGCCGACCTGGCCAGCGAAATCGAGGCGCGCGTCGGCCGCTGAAGGCGCGGCGCCCGCCGCGCCCACGCCCGGCAGGCCCCGGGCGGCTGGAATGGCATGTCCCGGCCCTGCCCATTCCGGGTTGGCCCGGTCCAGGTCATCCCCTGGCTCAGACCGTGGCCACCGGCGTGGCGGGCGAACCCACCGCGCCCGGCAGATTCAGCGGCGGCGCGGTCAGGAGGAAGCGGCTGCGGCCGTTGGCGGTCAGCCAGCGGGCCAGCGCGCCCAGATACCACATCTCGCCGATCGGCAGGCCGAGCTTGAAAATGCAGTGGTGGTGCAGCGGCAATGCCGCGCAGCACGCGTTCGGCTTCTGCGTCGGGTAGATTTCCAGCGCGTGGTTGTCCGACGCCATGGCGGCCACCTTGGAATCGGTGATCCACTGCAGCAGCTTCTCGTCGCTGCCATCCAGCCCGGCGCAGATCTCATGCAGGGTGTGGTGATCCGGCTGGCGCTGCTTCTCCAGCAGCGCATCGCCGAATTCCGTGTGGAACAGCACGATATCGCCCTGCTCGATCTCGATGCCATCGGCCTCGATGATGCGCATCAGATCGTCGTAGCCCACCGACTTCTGCTCGCGTCCATAGTGGCGCGCCAGGTCGACCATCACGCCGCGGCTCTGCAGGCAGGACTCGGCCAGCTGGGTGATGTCCAGTTTCTTGGCATGGGAGGCGCCGCCCTGGCCCAGGTCGGTCTTGGCGAAGCCGTTGTCGACGTCGTAGTCCACCGGGCCGACCACGTGTTCGTTGGGACGGTAGCCGTTGTAGTAGACGCGCTCGGGCAGGCCATCGCCATTGGCGTCGAACAACGCGCCCACGTGCGCCAGCGAATCCCACTGGGTCGAATACTGCAGGCTCATCTCGACAATGTCGTCGCTCAGCACGTCGACGCATCCCGGGCGCAGGCGGCCCAAGGGGAAGTTCAGGTACTGGTCGCCGTCGCGTTCGGTGGGGCGCAGCTTGGGCGGATGGCGGCGCACGTTGACGCCATTGCCGCCGGGATAGTCCAGCGGCAGCGACAGGCAGAAGCTCAAACCTTCGCGAACCTCCTGGATTCCCTTCATCACGTTCGCGGGAGTGATGTAATTCAGGCAGCCCCGTTGGTCATCAGGGCCGAAGTCCCCCCAGTTCGATCCCTCGGGACGGTTCTTCCATCTCATATGGCGCGGCTCCTTGGCCAGGAATTAAGAATTTGACACAAATTTATCACATATAGGATAATAACATCATGGATGTGAAAACAGCTGCCAGAGTCCTCGATGTCCTGAACCTCTTTGCCGAGGCGCAGAAGCCATTGCTGTACAGCGAAATCGCCGCGCAGATGGAGATTCCGCTGTCCAGCTGCCATGGCCTGCTCAAGACCATGGTGGCGCGCGGCTATCTCTACGAGATCGGCAAGAAACACGGCTATTACCCGACGCAGAAGCTGATCCACGTCGCCACCCTGATCTGCCGCAGCGACCCGCTGAACGCGGTGATCGAGCCGGTGCTGGCGCGGGTGCGCGACCTGACCGGCGAAACCGCCCTGCTGGCCAAGCTGGCGGACGACAAGGTGGTCTATCTGATCGTCGCCGAATCCAAGCAGACCATCCGCTTCTCACACCAGGCGGGCGGATTCAAGGCGGTGCACGCCACCAGCTCGGGCAAGGCCCTGCTATCGGTGCTGTCCGAGGACGAACGCCAGAAGTGGTTCAAGACCTATCCCGGGTTCGCCTCGTACACCGAGACCACCCTCACCAGCCAGGCCGCCTTCGAGCGCGACCTGCAGGCCGGCATCCAGCGCGGCTGGCAACGCTCGCTCGGCGAAAACGTCGAGGACGTGATGTCCATCTCGCTGGGCTTCAAGGCCTATGAACAACCCTTTGCCATCGTGGTGGCCGGCCCCCTGGGGCGCATGCAGAAGAACGAAGCCACCACTGGGCAGCAACTCAAAGAGGTCAAGGCGCTGCTGTACGCGGCCCTGCCCTCGGCCAACCTTACCTTTGTAGGAGAAGACAGCAGATGAACAAGCGCACTTTGCTCGCCGCGGCATGCTCGGCAATCGCCATCGGCGCCCTGCCCCTGGCTGGCGCGCAGGCCCAGGATGCCTATCCCGACAAGCCGATCCGCGTGATCATGCCGTGGGCCGCCGGTGGCCCGACCGACGTGGTGGGCCGCGTGATCGCGGTGCGCATGGGCGAGATCCTGGGCCAGCCGCTGGTGATCGAAAGCCGGCCCGGCGCCAGCGGCACCATCGGCGCCGCCCAGGTGGCGCGCGCGCCGGCCGACGGCTACACCGTGCTGATGAATCCGTCGGTGCAGGGCATCTACCCCGCCCAGTTCAAGAGCCTGACGTTCGACCCGATCAAGGATTTCCGCATGGTCGGCGTGCTGGGCACGGTGCCGATGGTAGCGGTGGTACCGCCTGATTCGAAGTTCAAGACCTTCGGCGAGCTGATCGCGCAGGCCAAGGCCCAACCGGGCTCGTTGAGCTTCGCCTCGCCCGGCGTGGCCACCCTGCCGCACCTGGCCGGCGAGCTGATCAACACCACCACCAAGGCGTCCATCTCGCACGTCGGCTACCGTGGCAGCAGCCCGGCCCTGACCGACGTCGCCGGCGGCCACGTCGACCTGATGTACGCGCCGCTGGCCCCCGCCCTGCCCCTGATCCAGAGCGGCAAGGTGCGCCCGATCGCCGTCACCACCAAGGCCCGCCTGGCCGAACTGCCCGACGTGCCGACCATCGCCGAAAATGGCCTGCCCGGTTTCGACATCGTCACCTGGTACGGCATGTGGGTGCCCAAGGACACGCCCGAGCCCATCGTCGCCAAGCTCAACAAGGTCATGATCGAGGCCTCGCAATCGCCCAAGGTGGTCGAGGCGCTGAAGTCGCAGGGCACCCTGCCCAGCACCATGACCTACCAGGAAGCCGAAGCCTTCAACCTGGCCGAAAGCGCGCGCTGGATCAAGGTCATGAAGGACGCCAACATCCAGCCCGAATAAGGCCCTGGCGACAGTCCGCGCCGCATGGCCGGGCCTCGCAACGCAAACGCCCCACGTCCCGGACGGTTTCCGGGACGTGGGGCGTTTTTCCTGGGCGCGGGCAACGGCGCCGGCGCGCGGCCTCAGGCGTTGAAGACGCCCGTGGACAGGTAGCGGTCGCCGCGATCGCAGACGATGAACACGATGGTCGCGTCATTGACGCGCTCGGCCACGCGCAAAGCCGCGACCAGCGCGCCGGCCGACGAAATGCCGCCGAAGATGCCCTCTTCGGCCGCGAGGCGGCGCGCCATGACCTCGGCCTCGGCCTGCTCGATCGATTCGTAGGCGTCCACTCGGCTGCGGTCGAAGATCTTGGGCAGGTAGGCCTCGGGCCACTTGCGGATGCCGGGAATCGACGAACCCTCGGCCGGCTGCGCGCCCACCACCTGCACCGCCGGGTTGCGCGACTTCAGGTAGGTGGACACGCCCATGATGGTGCCGGTCGTGCCCATGGCGCTGACGAAGTGCGTGACGCGGCCTTCGGTCTGCGTCCAGATTTCCGGACCGGTGGTCTCGATATGCGCGCGCGGATTGTCGGGGTTGGCAAACTGGTCCAGCACCACGCCGCGGCCGTCCGCCTGCATTTCGGTGGCCAGATCGCGGGCGTATTCCATGCCGCCCTTGTCGGCCGGCGTCAGGATCAGCTCGGCGCCATAGGCCGTCATGGCCGCGCGCCGTTCCACCGACAGGTTGTCGGGCATGATCAGGATCATGCGGTAGCCACGCATGGCGGCCGCCATGGCCAGCGCGATGCCGGTGTTGCCGCTGGTCGCCTCGATCAGCGTGTCGCCCGGCTTGATGTCGCCGCGCTCCTCGGCATGCCTGATCATGGACAGCGCCGGCCGATCCTTGACCGAACCGGCGGGGTTATTGCCTTCCAGCTTGGCCAGGATGACGTTGCCTCGGGCCGCACCGGCGGCTCCGGGAATGCGCTGCAGGCGCACCAGCGGCGTATTGCCGACGGTCTGCTCGATAGTGGGATAGGTAGTAGTCATGCTGCCGATCATAACCCCGCCCGGCGCCGGGCGCCGCCAAAAGCCGCGCTCGTGCCAGGGGTTCACGCCACGGGGCGGCCCCCCTGCCCCAAGGCCGGCCAACGCGGGAAGGCCTCCTCGCGCCTATCCGGTGGATGGCGAAGCGCCGGCCTTTGCGGATCAGGGGCGCGGCGGAGATACCGCAGCAGGTCGGCCTGCCGCCGTCGGCTTGGCTGCGGCCGCCTTGGCGGCGGCTACGCCAGCGCCGCCAGGCCTGGCCGTGCCGGCCCCACGCTCCCGTGGTGCGAGGGGCTTGGCGGCGGACTCCGCCTTGGCGGGGGCGCCAGCTGCCGTCGACGCGGCGCCGGACGCGCTCACCGTCAGGCCGGCCGCCCCGAGGGCCTGGGCCTTTTTCTGGCTGATGCCGCGCACCCGCTCGGCCAGGTCTTCCAGCGATTCGAACCGGCCGGCGCGCTCACGTTCGCTGACGATGGTCTGCGCGGTACGCGGACCGATACCGCGGATGCCCGCGAGTTGCTGCGCGGTGGCGTCATTCAGGTCGAGCGCCTGCGCCGGCGCGTGCGCCACGCCGGCCGCCAGCAGGGCGACGCCCAGCGCCTGGCGCAAGCCGGTCCGCGCACGCGCGGAGGTGGCCGTACGCGGGCGGTGCCACGGCAAGGCCGGCAGGCGGCGGGCGACAGTGGAATGCAGGAAGGGATTCATGAACAGGTCTCCGGAAAAAGCGCGGGGCAACGGCTGTTGCGCCACGTCCTGATCATGGCCCGTCCAGGCACACAGGCGGGCAAGCAGTGATCGGTTTCATCCACCCCGGCAATCACGTAGACAGGAAAAAAGCCGCCTGTGGCACGGCGGCTTTGTCACGCTCGAGCAGGCGGCGCTTGCGGGCCGCCATGTGCCGCCTACTTGCGGGCGCGCCAGTAGCGCACGTACTCGGACACGCCGGTCTGCACGTCGCGCATGGGCGCGCTGAAACCGGCGGCGCGCAAGCGGCTCACGTCGGCCTGGGTGTAGCTTTGGTAGCGGCCTTTCAGGTCGTCGGGGAACGGGATGTAGCGGATCAGGTCCAGTTCCACCAGTTGCGCCAGCGTCAGTTGCGCTTCGCCGCGCTCGGCGCGCAGCGTGTTGACCACGGCCGCCGCGACGTCGTTGAACGGCTGGGCGCGGCCGGTGCCGCAGTTGAAGATGCCCGACTGTTCCGGATGGTCGAGGAAGTGCAGGTTCACCGCCACCACGTCCTCCACCGAAATGAAGTCGCGGCTCTGGCCGCCGTCCACATAGCCGTCCCAACCGGCGAACAGGCGCACATGGCCATGTTCCAGGAACTGGTTCATGTTGTGGAAGGCCACCGAGGCCATGCGGCCCTTGTGCTGTTCGTGCGGGCCGTAGACGTTGAAGTAGCGCAGGCCCACGACCTGCGCGGTCAGGCTGTCCATGCGCTGGCGCAACACCTGGTCGAACAGCAGCTTGGAATAGCCGTAGACGTTGAGCGGGCCCTCGTTGCCGGGGTCTTCCACGTAGACCGACGAGCCGCCATAGACCGCGGCCGACGAAGCATACAGGAACGGGATGCGGCGCGCCTGGCAGAACTCGAACAGTTCCAGCGTGACGCGGTAGTTGTTGTCGAGCATGTAGCGGCCGTTGCGCTCGGTGGTGTCCGAGCAGGCGCCCTGGTGCAGCACCGCGCGGATTTCCGGCAGGCTGCCATCGGCGACGCGGCGGCGGAAGTCGTCCTTGTCGAGGTAGTCGGCGATCTTGCAATCGACCAGGTTGACGAACTTGTCGCCTTCGGTCAGGTCATCCACCGCGATGATGTCCACGATGCCGCGGCGATTCAGGCCACGCACCAGGTTGCTGCCAATGAAGCCCGCGGCTCCGGTAACGACGATCATGAGAGTTCTCCTGCCAGTTCGGCGGCGGTGACGACGGACGTGCCCAGCTTGCCCACGGCGATGCCGCCGGCCCGGTTGGCCCAGCCCATGGCATCTTTCCATGGCAGGCCGATGGCGCGCGAGACGGCCAGCGTCGCCAGCACGGTATCGCCCGCGCCGGACACGTCGAACACCTCGTGAGCCTGCGCGTCGATGTGCTCGCGGCCCGTGTCGGTAAACAAAGTCATGCCCTGCTCCGAACGCGTCACGAGCAGGGCTTCCAGATCCAGGTCGGCGCGCAGGCGCTGCGCGCGGTCGGTCAGTTCGGATTCACTATTCCAGCGGCCCACGGCCTGCTGCATTTCCGAGCGGTTGGGCGTGACCAGCGTGGCGCCACGGTAACGGGAGTAATCGTCCCCCTTGGGATCGACCAGCACGGGGATCCCCGCGCTGCGGGCCAGGCCGATCAGCGATTCGACCCGTGCCAGCACCCCCTTGGCATAATCGGACAGCACCACGATATCGTGATTGGCGAGGTGGCGCGCCAATGCGGCGTCGATGCTGTCGAGCGCCTCCTGCTGCGGATGCTGCTCGAAGTCGACCCGCAGCAGTTGCTGCTGGCGACCCAACACCCGCATCTTGAGCGTGGTATGCAGGCTGCGGTCGGTGATCAGGTCGGCCTGGACGCCGGCCTCCGCGGCCAGGCGCCGCACGCTGTCACCCGCCTCGTCTTCGCCCAGCACGCCGACCAGGGTGACGTGGCCGCCCAATGCCGCGACGTTGCGCGCCACGTTGGCCGCGCCGCCCAGGCGATCCTCGCGGCGCGCCACGCGCACCACCGGCACCGGCGCTTCAGGCGAAATTCGCTCCACCTCGCCGAACCAGTAGCGGTCCAGCATGACGTCGCCCACCACGAGCACCCGGCTATGCGAAATGGATTCGACGGGAAATTGGCTCATTCAAGTTCTTCCAGACGGCGCGGCGCGTAGGTTTCCCAGGCATTGCAGCCAGGGCACTGCCAATAGAAGCGGCGCGCTTGAAAACCGCAGCTCCGGCACGCATAGCGGTCCAGTCGTTGCGTATGTTTGTGGATCAGGCTGCGCAGCAGCGTCAGGTCCGCCCCGGGAACGGGGCCCTGTTCGCTGGCGCCTTCGGGATTGGCGAGCTCGGCTTCCAGCAAGCGGTCCAGCCCGAGCAGCGAAGGATGGTTGCGCAAGGCGCCGCGCGCGAAAGCCCAGGCCGTCGCCGACCCCTGCTGCACGCGCAATTCGCGGAACACGACGTTGAACAGGTCGAGCGACGCATGGCGCGTGTACTGGCGCTGCAGCAGTTCCAGGCCGGCCTCGACCTGTCCGGCGGCCCGATAGTTGGCCAGCAACTGCTCGGCCACCAGGCCGACGTATTCCGGGGCGTCGGTCATGACCGACTCCAGATACAGGCGCTCGCGCTTGGGATCCTGCTCGATCAGGGCCAGGCGGGCGCGCAGCATCGCGGTGCGCACCATGGCGCCCTTGCTCGACATGCCGGCATCGGCGGTCGACAAGGCGTGGTCGGCGGCATCCAGGGCGGCATGCGCGGCGTCGATGTTGGGCGGCTTGGCCGCCAGCGCCGTCGCGGCCTGCTCGCAGTAGTAATGGACGATCTGCGGCACCGGCTCGTCGACCAGGCCATGCAGCGTCTTGACGGCCTCGATGGCGCGCGGCCAGTCGTGCTCGGATTCGTAGATGCGGATCAGCGATCGCAGCGCGGGCAAGGCGTAGCGGGTGTCCTTGAGCTGCTCGAAGCCGCTTTCGGCGCGATCGAGCATGCCGGCCTTGAGGAAGTCCTGCGCCAGCTCGTGCTGCGCGTGTTCGCGCTCGGCGGCCGGCAGGTCGGAACGGTTCAGCAGGCTCTGGTGCACCCGGATGGCGCGTTCCATTTCGCCGCGGCGACGGAACAGGCTGCCCAGCGCGAAGTGCAGTTCGGTGGTCTCGGGATCGAGCTTGGCCACTTCGACGAAAGCATCGATGGCGCGATCGGGCTGCTCATTGAGCAGGAAGTTCAGGCCCCGGAAATAGGAATCGGGCAGGCTGCGGGTTTCCCGCAGCATCTGCCGGATGTCGAAGCGCGCGGCCAGCCAGCCGAGCGCGAACAACACCGGCACGAATATCAACCATCAAGGTTCAAAATCCACTGTGCGGGCTCTTGCGTAGATTCAATGCGGAAATGACGGAGTGCGAACGACGCGGCGCCGTCACAGGGGCGACATGGGAGCGACCGCTTCGGGCGGCACGGCCGGCGTGGTGCCGTTGACGGCAGCCTGCACGCGGTCGAGTTCGCGGCGCAGGCGGATGGCCTCGCGGCGGCGGCGCATGGCGGCGGGCACGGTCAGCAGCAGGCCGAACAGCGCGCCGACCACGAACACCACCAGCATGACGACGATCAGCGGCACATCCTGCACCACGTAATCGGCGTAGAACTTCACGGCGACGGGATCGGTGTTCTTCAACGCGAACATCAATACCGCCACGAACACGAGCAATCGCAGGGCCCAGACAAGGTAGCGCATGACGCATGCTCCTAAGAATTCGAGAGGATCAATTGTAAGCGACCTCCACACCTCGTGTACGGCCTTCAACGGGGTTTCCTCGAAGGGCGCCGGCGTGTCCGGAAGGACGCCCAAAAACAAAGCCCCTTGATTTCTCAAGGGGCGTTGCTCGCGGTCCGATCTGCCCGAAGGCAGCTTACTGGCCGGTGCTGTCAATGCATGGCGTGCAAGCCTGCCATGGACGGCATCGGTTCGCTCGATCCAGAGGATTGAGCGTCCTCGTCGTTGCCGCCGACCAAGTCCACCCGCTCGCGCAATTCCTTGCCCGCCTTGAAGTGCGGCACCTGTTTGCCAGGCACCAGCACTTGTTCGCCGGATTTCGGATTGCGGCCGATACGGGGAGACCGCTGCGACAGCGAGAAGCTGCCAAAACCGCGGATCTCGATGCGCTGGCCCGAGGCCAGGGCCTGGGTCATCGCATCGAGCACGGTCTTGACCGCGTAATCGGTGTCGCGGGCGGCCAGCTGAGGATAGCGGGCCGCCAAGGCGGCGATCAGCTCCGACTTGGTCACGAATTAACCGTCGTTGCGCTGTTGGTCCAGCTTGGCCTTCAGCAGCGCGCCGAGGTTGGTGGTGCCGGACGAAGCGCTGGCGTCGGACATGCGCTGGATCGTTTCGGCGGTTTCGGCGTTGTCGCGGGCCTTGATCGACAGCTGGATCGAACGCGTCTTGCGGTCGATGTTGACGATCATGGCTTCGATGTTCTCGCCGGCGGTCAGCACGGTGGTGGCATCTTCGACGCGGCCCGAGGAGATCTCGGAAGCGCGCAGGTAGCCTTCGACGTCCACGGACAGCGTCACGACGGCGCCCTTGGCTTCGACCGACTTGATGGTGCCCGGAACCACGGCGCCCTTGTCGAACGTGGCAACGAAGTTGTTGAAGGGGTCGCCTTCCAGCTGCTTGATGCCCAGCGAGATGCGTTCCTTGTCGGTATCGATGCCCAGGACCACGGCTTCGATCTCGTCGCCCTTCTTGAAGTTGCGCACGGCTTCTTCGCCGGTTTCCGTCCACGACAGGTCGGACAGGTGAACCAGGCCATCGATGCCGCCGGGCAGGCCGACGAACACGCCGAAGTCGGTGATCGACTTGATGGCGCCGCGGACCTTGTCACCACGCTTGAAGTTGGTGGCGAACTCTTCCCACGGGTTCTGGCGGCACTGCTTCATGCCCAGCGAGATGCGACGACGGTCTTCGTCGATTTCCAGGACCATGACTTCGACTTCTTCGCCCAGGGTCACGACCTTGCGCGGATCGACGTTCTTGTTGGTCCAGTCCATTTCGGAGACGTGCACCAGGCCTTCGATGCCGGCTTCGACTTCAACGAACGCGCCGTAGTCGGTCAGGTTGGTGACCTTGCCGAACAGGCGGGTGCCTTGCGGGTAGCGGCGAGCCAGGCCCACCCACGGATCTTCGCCCAGCTGCTTGACGCCCAGCGAGACGCGGCTCTTTTCCTGGTCGAACTTGAGGACCTTGGCTTCGACTTCCTGACCCACTTGCAGGACTTCGGACGGGTGACGCACACGGCGCCAGGCCATGTCGGTGATGTGCAGCAGGCCGTCGATGCCGCCCAGGTCCACGAACGCGCCGTAGTCGGTGATGTTCTTGACCACGCCCTTGACCACCGCACCTTCGTGCAGGGTTTCGAGCAACTTCTGGCGCTCTTCGCCCATGCTGGCTTCCAGCACCTGGCGACGCGACAGCACGACGTTGTTGCGCTTGCGGTCGAGCTTGATGACCTTGAATTCGAGGGTCTTGCCTTCGTACGGGGTGGTGTCCTTGACCGGACGCAGATCCACCAGCGAACCCGGCAGGAACGCGCGGATGCCGTTGGTCATGACGGTCAGGCCGCCCTTCACCTTGCCGGTGATGGTGCCGGTGACCAGCTCGCCGTTTTCCAGGGCCTTTTCCAGTTGCAGCCAGGCCGACAGGCGCTTGGCGCGGTCACGCGACAGGATGGTGTCGCCGTAGCCGTTTTCCAGGGAATCGATGGCCACCGAGACGAAATCGCCGGGTTGCACTTCGAGCTCGCCCTGGTCGTTCAGGAACTCTTCCAGGGGGATCAGCGCTTCGGACTTCAGGCCGGCGTTGACGACGACGAAGTTATGGTCGACGCGCACGACTTCGGCGCTGATGACCTCGCCGGACTTCATGTCCTGGCTCTTGAGGCTTTGTGCGAAAAGGTCGGCGAAGCTTTCGCCGCCGGTGGCGGTAGTGGAAACGGAAGACATGGGGTTGAAATCCATTGGGCCGAAATGGCCGTTAAAAACACACCGCAGCGGATTGCCCGCCACAGTGGAGTCAAAATACCTGCCTGCCGGTTTGCCCTTGCGGGGTGTCCCGTGGGGGTGTCGCCTGGCCAGGACAGGGCCGATAAAAAAACGACTGGCGAAGGTGCCCGCCCCTCAATGCGTGGGGTTGGCCTGCCAGAAATCCAGTATTGCCTGCACGGTTTCCGCAATCGTCAGATTCGACGAATCCAGCACATGTGCATCCGCTGCGGGAGCAAGCGGCGCCGTGGCGCGCTGCGTGTCGCGGGCATCCCGCTCGCGCATATCCCGCAAAAGGTCGTCTAGATTAGCAGAAATTCCCTTTTCGATCAACTGCTTACGCCGCCTCTCGGCCCGCGCGACCACATCGGCCACCAGGAAGACTTTCAGGGACGCATCAGGAAACACCACCGTGCCCATGTCGCGGCCATCCGCCACCAGCCCGGGAAGCAGGCGAAACGCGCGCTGGCGTTCGAGCAGCGCCTGCCGCACGCCGGGGAACGCCGCCACGCGCGAGGCGAAATTGCCCACTTCCTCGCGACGGATTTCATGGCCGACGTCGGCGCCCTCCAGGTAGACGTGGGGGCCGTCGAACCGCACATCCAGCGTCTCGGCCACGCGCGCCACGGCGGGCTCGTCGGCCGCATCGACGCCGCGGTTGATCGCCGCCAGGGCCGTCAACCGGTACAGCGCGCCGCTGTCCAGCACCGCCCACCCCAGCGCCTTGGCGACGCGGTGGGCCACGGTGCCCTTGCCCGAGGCGGTGGGGCCGTCGATGGTGATGACGGGAGCGGCGGAAGTCACGGTCGGTTCAGTCGAAGTCATGTAAGGAAAATGGGCCGCGCGGCCCGTGGTCGCTATGCCGACACCAGGCCGGCATAGACATCAAAGTAACCCGGGAACGTCTTGCTGACGCAACCCGGATCCAGAATCCGCACCGCCGCCGGGCCGAACGCGGCCAGCGAGAAGCACATTGCCATGCGGTGATCGTCCCAGGTGCCGATATGCGCGTCGCGCCAGGCGCCGTCAGCCGGCGGAGTGACCCGCAACCAATCCGGCCCCGATTCCACTTGCGCGCCCAGCTTTTCCAGCTCGGTCTGCATGGCGTGGATGCGGTCGGTTTCCTTGACGCGCCAGCTGCCGATGTTGCGCAGCCGGCACGGGCCATCGGCGTACAGCGCCAGCGCGGCGGCCGTCATGGCGGCGTCGGGGATCAGGTTGAAATCGGTATCGAAGGCCTTCAGGCGCCCGCCCTCGGCCACGCGCACGCCGGTCACCTCGATCCAGCCGTCGCCGTATGCCACCGTCGCCCCCATGGCGGCCAGCGTGTCGGCGAATTTCACATCGCCCTGGATGCTGTCGGCGCCCACGCCCGTCACCCGCAGCGGTCCGCCGCCGATGGCGCCGAGCGCCAGGAAATACGAGGCGGTGGAGGCATCGCCCTCGACCGCGATCTGGCCCGGGCTGCGATAGCGGGCGCCGCCGGCGATGGTGAAACGACCCCAGCCATCGCGTTGCACGGTGACGCCGAAACGCGCCATGAGGTTCAGCGTGATCTCGATGTAGGGCTTGGAGATCAGCTCGCCCAGCACCTCGATCACCACCGGCTGGCCACTCTGGCCGGCCAGCAATGGCGCGGCCATCAGCAAGGCGGTCAGGAACTGGCTGGAAACCGAACCCTGCACCTGCGTCACGGCCGGCGTGGCGATTGCGCCGCGGCCGATGTGCAGCGGCGGATAGCCGGGCTGCCCCAGATAGTCGATCCGAGCGCCCAGCGCCTTGAGCGCATCGACCAGGTCGCCGATGGGACGCTCGTGCATGCGCGGCACGCCGGACAGGCGATAGTCGCCGCCCATCAGCGCCAGCGCCGCCGTCAGCGGCCGGATGGCGGTGCCGGCGTTGCCCATGAAGAGGTCGGCGCTTTCGACCGGGAAGCGGCTCACGCCGCGCACGGTGACACGGCCCTCGGCCAGTTCGGACACCGCCACGCCCAGCTGGCGCAAGGCGGCCAGCATGACGCGGGTGTCATCGGAATCCAGCAGTCCGGTGATGGCGGTCTCGCCGTCGGCGATGGCCGCCAACAGCAGCACGCGGTTGGAAATGCTCTTGGAACCGGGCAAGGCCATGACGCCCTGCGCGCGCCGCACCCGCGGCAGATCCAGGAAAGGCAAAGCGCCCATGTGGGTTTACTCCTTGCGCCAGTTGCGGCGCGCCTGCGCCGCCGTGTCCAGCAGCGCCAGCAAGGCCGCGCCATCGCCGCCATCGATCGCGCGCTCGGCCCGATCCAGCACGGCGCGCACGGCCGCCAGCTCCGCCAGCATGGCGTCGCGGTTGGATAGAAAGATATCGCGCCACATCTCGGGCGATCCCGCCGCGATGCGGGTGAAGTCGCGAAAGCCGCTGCCCGCCAGCGCCAGCCGCGTGGCGGCGTCGGCCGCGGTGGCGACCTGCTCCATGTACACCGACGACAACAGGTGCGGCAGGTGGCTGACCGACGCCAGCACCCGGTCATGCGCGCCGGCGTCCATGTCGATCACCTGCGCGCCACAAGCCAGCCACGCATCGCGCACCAGGGCAATGGCGGCGGCACTATTCTCGGCCAGCGGCGTCAGGATGACGCAACGGCCCTGATACAGGCCGGCATCGGCGGCCTCGGGTCCGCTGCGCTCGGCGCCGGCGATGGGATGGCCCGGCACGAACTGGCCGATGCGCGCGCCCAGCGCCAGGCGGGCGGCATCGACCACCTCGGCCTTGGTGCTGCCGCCATCGGTCAGCAGCGTGGCATCGCGCAGATGCGGCAGCATGCGCGCCAGCATGTCCCGCAGGCCGCCCACGGGCGTGGCCAGGAACACCAGGTCTGCGTGGGCGGCGGCGTCTTCGGCGCTGACGGCTTCGTCGATCAGGCCCAGTTCCACCGCGCGCGCCAGCGACGCGGCATTGCGGCCCACGCCCAGCACCCGTCCCACCTGCCCCGCCCGGCGCAAGGCCGCGGCGAAGGAACCGCCGATCAGGCCCACGCCGACGACGGCCAGCACAGGAATCAGGGGGCCAGCGGCCCCCTGATTCGGCTTGGAGGAAGCGCCGTTCATTCGGACAGGATGGCGGTCAGCGCGTCGATGAAGCGGGCGTTTTCCTGCGGCAGGCCGATGGACACGCGCAGCCACTCGGGCAGGCCGTCGCCGGCCACCGGACGCACGATCACGCCGCGCTTGAGCAGCGCCAGGTTGATGCGCGGCGCGTCGCCCACGTGCACCAGCACGAAGTTGCCGTAGCTGGGCACGTAGCGCAGCTTGAGGCGGTCGAAGGCTTCGCACAGTTGCGCCTTGCCGGCCTTGTTGGACGTGTACGCCTGTTCCAGGTAGGCGGCATCGGCCAGCGCGGCCACGGCGGCGGCCTGTGCCAGCGTGTTGACGTTGAACGGCTGGCGCACGCGGTTGAGCAGGTCGGTCAGGGCCGGTTGGGCCACCGCGAAGCCCACGCGCAGGCCCGCCAGGCCGTAGGCCTTGGAGAAGGTGCGCGAGACGATCAGGTTGGGATAGCGGCGCACCAGCGCGGTGCTGTCGAACCGGAATTGCGGTTCCAGGTATTCGTTGTAGGCCTCATCCAGCACCACCGTGACGCGATCGCCATGCGCGGCATGGACGCGCTCCAGGAACGCGGCCACCTGGTCGCCCGGCACAAAGGTGCCGGTGGGGTTGTTGGGGTTGGCGATGAACAAGAGGCGCGTGTCGTCGGCGATGGCGTCGAACATGGCGTCCAGGTCATGGCCGTAGTCCTTGGCCGGCACCACGATGTGGCGCGCGCCGCGGGCCTGCGTGGCCAGGCGGTAGACCGCGAAGGAATGCTGCGCGTAGACCGCCGACGTACCCGGCTCCAGCAATGCCAGCGCGGCGATTTCCAGGATGTCGTTGGAGCCGTTGCCCAGCGTGATCCAGTTCATCGGCACGTCGTAGCGCGCGGCCAGCGCGGCCTTCAGATCGAAGCCGTTGGGGTCCGGATAGCGCGCCAGCGACTCGGCGGCGGCCAGCATGGCGGCGCGCGCCGACTGCGGCATGCCCAGCGGGTTCTCGTTGGACGCCAGCTTGACGATCCCGGCCGGATCCAGCCCGAATTCGCGGGCCAGTTCCTCGATGGGCTTGCCTGCCTGGTAAGGCGCGATGGCGCTGACGTGCGCGGGAGCGGCGAGAGGCTTGGAGGTGTTGGTCATGGAAGGGCTCACGGCGCCGGGTAGGAACCCAGCACTTTCAGGTAGGCGACCTGCGCCCGCAGGGTATCCAGGGCGAGCGCGACATTCGGATCGTTGCGATGTCCCAGGACATCGACGTAGAAATAGTATTCCCACTCGCCGGTGCGGGCCGGCCGGGACTCGAAGCGCGTCATCGACACGCCGTTGGCGGCCAGCGGCGCCAGCATTTCATAGACCGCGCCGGCGCGGTTCGGCACCGCCAGGATCAGGCTGGTCTTGTCCTTGCCGCTGACCAGCGGCTCGATGTTGCCGATGGCCAGGAAGCGCGTGCGGTTGTGCGGATCGTCCTGGATGCCGGCGCTGACGACCTGCAGGTTCCAGGCCGGCGCGGCCACTTCACCGGCGATGGCGGCGATGGTCGGATCCGACGCGGCCACGCGCGCGGCCTCGGAATTGCTGGCGGCGGCCACCCGTTCCAGGTCGGGATAGTTGCGCGTCAGCCAGCCCTGGCACTGGGCCAGCGCCTGCGGATGCGCGGAAATCGTCTTGATGCCGTCCATCTTGCCCGACTGCGACATCAGGCAATGGCGGATCACCAGGGAGCGCTCGCCCAGGATGCGCAGGGGCGTGTTCAGCAGCAGGTCCAGGCTGCGGTTGACCGCGCCTTCGGTGGAGTTCTCGACCGGCACCATGCCGACGTCGGCCTGCCCCGCCTCGACGGCGCGGAAGACCTCGTCGAACGACACACACGGCAGCTTCTGCACCGCATGGCCGAAATGCTCCAGCGCGGCCTGCTCGGAAAACGAGCCCTGCGGCCCCAGGTAGGCGACGGTCATGCCGCGCTCCAGGCCGCGGCAGGCCGAGATGATCTCGGTCCAGACCGAGGCCACGCCGGCCGCCGGAAACGGGCCGGGGTTGAGTTGTTGCAGCCGACGGATGACCTCGGCTTCGCGCTCGGGGCGCAGCACCGGACCGTCGGCATGGGCGGCATGCTTGGCCTCGCCCACTTCCTGCGCGGCGCGGGCGCGCTGCGAAAGAAGATCCAGGATTTGCGCATCGATGGCGTCGATGCGGTCGCGCAGGGGGCGCAGCTTGCGCTGCAGGTCATCATCCATAGCGGCGCTCGAATTCCTTCAGGTACTCGACCAGCGCGGCCACGGCGGCCAGCGGCACCGCGTTGTAGATCGAGGCGCGCATGCCGCCCACGCTCTTGTGGCCCTTGAGCTGCGTCAGGCCGGCGGCGTCGGCGCCCTGCAGGAAGGCGTCGTTGAGCGATTCGTCGCGCAGCACGAACGGCACATTCATGCGCGAACGCACGGGGGCGTGGATCGGATTGCGGTAGAAACTGGTGCTATCGAGGTAGCCGTAGAGCAGTTCGGCCTTGGCCTTGTTGGCCGCTTCCATGCCGGCCACGCCGCCATTGGCCTTGACCCACTTGAACACCAGGCCGGCGATGTAGATCGCGAAGGTCGGCGGGGTGTTGTAGCGCGAATGCTCGGCGGCCACGTTGGCGTAGTCGAACGCCGACGGGCAGATCGGCAGCGCGTGGCCGATCAGGTCGCGGCGGCAGATGGCCATGGTGACGCCGGCCGGGCCGGCGTTCTTCTGGGCGCCCGCGTACATCATGCCGCAGCGGCTCACGTCCATCGGACGCGACAGGAAATGCGAGGAAGCGTCGACCACCAGCGGCACGTCGGGCGCGCCGAGCGCGGCCGTGTCGGGCCAATCCAGGAATTCGACGCCGCCGATGGTTTCGTTGCTGCACAGGTGCAGGTACGCCGATTCCTTGCGCACCTTCCAGGTGTCGACCGGCGGCACCCAGGTGTACGGCGCCTGCTCGCGGCCGTCCAGCTGCGTCGCCTGGCCGCTGGTGGCCGCGACCTGCGCGTCACCGTAGCGGCCGGCTTCCTTGTGGGAACGCGACGACCAGTGGCCGGTCACGACGAAGTCGGCCGCCGGCGTGCCGCGCCGTCCCATGAGATTCATGGGAACGATGGCGTTCTCCCCGGAACCTCCGCCCTGCATGAACATCACCGCGTAGTCCGAGGACAGGCCGAGCAGATCGCGCAGGTCGCTTTCCGCTTCGTCGCAGATCTGCACGAAGTGCTTGCCGCGATGACTCATTTCCATCACGGACATGCCACTGCCGTGCCAGTCCAGCATTTCCGCAGCGGCTTGCTGCAGTACCACCTCGGGCAAGGCCGAGGGGCCTGCCGAGAAGTTCCAGGGGCGGGCCATTATTGCTCCGTAGGTTCCGTCGAATCCGTTGCACCGGCGTCGCCGTTGCCCTCTTCCTGACCCTCTTCCTGGCCGTCGTCCAGGTCTTCGCTGTCATCGTCGGCATCGCTTTCGACGACCCGGCGCACGCCGGACAGCGAACTGCCGTCATCGACGTTGATGAGGGTGACGCCCTGCGTGGCGCGGCCCATTTCGCGGATTTCCGCGACGCGGGTACGCACCAGCACGCCGCCGGTGGTGATCAGCATGATTTCATCCGAAGGCATCACCAGCACGGCGCCAACCACCTTGCCGTTGCGCGAGCTGGTCTGGATGGCGATCATGCCCTTGGTGCCACGGCCGTGGCGCGTGTACTCGGTGATCGGGGTGCGCTTGCCGTAGCCATTTTCGGTGGCCGTCAGCACGCTCTGCGTTTCATCCCCGGCCACCAGCAGCGCGATCACGTTCTGCGTGTCCTCGAGCATCATGCCGCGCACGCCGCGGGCATTGCGGCCCATCGGGCGCACGTCGTTCTCGTCGAAGCGCACGGCCTTGCCGGCGTCCGAGAACAGCATGACGTCGTGCTTGCCGTCGGTGAGGTCGGCGCCGATCAGGTAGTCGCCGTCGTCCAGGTCGACCGCGATGATGCCGGCCTTGCGCGGGTTGGAGAAGTCGGACAGCGGGGTCTTCTTGACCGTGCCGCGCGAGGTCGCCATGAAGACATAGTGGTCTTCGCTGAATTCCTTGACCGGCAGCACCACCGTGATCTTCTCGCCTTCGGCCAGCGGGAACATGTTGACGATGGGCTTGCCGCGCGAGTTGCGCGTGCCTTGCGGCACTTCCCAGACCTTGAGCCAGTAGACCCGGCCGCGGTTCGAGAAGCACAGCAGGAAGTCATGGGTGTTGGCGATGAACAGCTGGTCGATCCAGTCGTTTTCCTTCATCGCCGTGGCCTGCTTGCCGCGGCCGCCGCGCTTCTGCGAACGGTACTCGGACAGCGGCTGGCTCTTGATGTAGCCGCCGTGCGACAGCGTCACGACCATGTCGGTGGGCGTGATCAGGTCTTCGGTGTCGAGTTCGGTGGCGTTGAGCTCGATTTCCGAGCGGCGCGTGTCCTTGGCGCCGGTCGAGAACTCGGCCTTGATCGCCTGCAGTTCCTCGCCAATGATGGTGGTGATGCGCTCGGGACGGGCCAGGATGTCCAGCAGGTCGGCGATGGTGGACATGATGTCCTTGTATTCGCCGACGATCTTGTCCTGCTCCAGGCCGGTCAGGCGCTGCAGGCGCATGTTCAGGATTTCCTGGGCCTGGGTATCGCTCAGGCGGTACAGCCCGTCGCCCTGCAGGCCGAACTCGGCGCCCAGGTCGTCCGGACGGAAGGCCGCGCGGCCTCCCGGCGTGTCGCCGTCGGCGCGCGACAGCATTTCGCGCACCAGCGAAGAATCCCACGACTTGGCCATCAGTTCCTGGCGCGCGACGGGAGGCGTCGGCGCGGCCTTGATGATGGCGATGAAGTCGTCGATGTTGGCCAGCGCCACGGCCAGGCCTTCCAGCACGTGGCCGCGTTCGCGGGCCTTGCGCAGCTGGAACACCGTGCGGCGCGTGACCACTTCGCGGCGATGCTGCAGGAAGTAGTCGATCATCTGCTTCAGGTTGAGCAGGCGGGGCTGGCCGTCGACCAGCGCCACCAGGTTCATCCCGAAGGTGTCCTGCAGCTGCGTGTTCTTGTAGAGGTTGTTCAGCACCACCTCGGGCACTTCGCCGCGCTTGAGCTCGATCACCAGGCGCATGCCGTCCTTGTCGGACTCGTCGCGGATGTCGGAGATGCCTTCGATCTTCTTGTCGTTGACCAGCTCGGCGATGCGTTCCTGCAGCGTCTTCTTGTTGACTTGGTAGGGAATCGCGTCGACCACGATGGCCTGGCGGTTGCCCTTTTCCATGTCTTCGAAGTGGGTCTTGGCGCGCATGATGACGCGGCCGCGACCGGTGCGATAGCCTTCACGCACGCCCGACATGCCGTAGATGACGCCGCCCGTGGGGAAATCCGGCGCCGGGATGATCTCCATGAGTTCATCGACCGAGCACGCCGGATTGCGCAGGCAGTACAGGCAACCGTCGACCACTTCCTGGAGGTTGTGGGGCGGGATGTTGGTGGCCATGCCGACGGCGATGCCCGAGCTGCCGTTGACCAGCAGGTTCGGCAGGCGCGAGGGCAGCAGCAGCGGTTCCTGCTCGCTGCCGTCGTAGTTGGGACCGAAGTCGACCGTTTCCTGGTCGATGTCCGCGAGCAGCTCGTGGGCGATCTTGGCCAGACGGATTTCGGTGTAGCGCATCGCCGCGGCGTTGTCGCCGTCGATGGAGCCGAAGTTGCCCTGGCCGTCGACCAGCATGTAGCGCATGGAGAAATCCTGCGCCATGCGGACGATGGTGTCGTAGACGGACTGGTCGCCGTGGGGGTGGTACTTACCGATGACGTCCCCGACGATACGCGCCGACTTCTTGTAGGCGCGGTTCCAGTCGTTGTTGAGCTCGTGCATCGCGTAGAGCACGCGCCGGTGGACGGGCTTGAGCCCGTCCCGCACATCCGGTAGCGCCCGCCCGACGATCACGCTCATCGCGTAATCGAGGTAACTGCGGCGCATCTCTTCTTCCAGCGATACCGGAAGCGTCTCCTTGGCAAAGGAATCCATATATATAACGACAGAATCGTGTAAGGAGGAACCCGGGCCGGGTAAACAGGAAATTCTATCATTCGATTGGGATCGCGGCCCCAAGGGCCCCGAGCGGCCATCGGCGCGGCCCCGCAACCGGATGTCGGCGGCAAGCGGCACCGACGCGTTCGCCAAGGTCCCGCGAGCCTGTTGTCAAAAACCAACATGGCAAACGGATGGAGCGCGGAAAACGTCATATCCAGCACCAATGCGGCTGTCCAGGGAAGCCAAAGCCCCCCAAATGCCTTAAGATTGTTTCCAGCACGCAGGAAACCCAGTAGCTATTCCTTTGAACCAGCTCTTGGCGTTGCTATACTGGCCCCGTTTTCCTGATATGCGGCGGGGGTTCGCTGCGAGTCACTTATCCAGCTTCAAGCTCAACGAGGAGAAACATGAACAAACCCTCCAAATTCGCTCTGGCGCTCGCCTTCGCCGCCGTCACGGCCTCGGGTGTAGCCTCGGCCCAGACCTATCCCCAGACGGTGGACAACTGGCGCAATCCGTTCGGTAACGTTTGGAAGAACGGTACGAACGAACTGTGCTGGCGCGATGCGTTCTGGACCCCGGCCACCGGCATCCCCGGCTGCGACGGCGTTCCGGTTGCCCAACAAAAGGCGAAGCCGGCCCCGATGGCGGCCAAGGTCGTGTTCAACGCTGACACGTTCTTCGACTTCGACAAGTCGACGCTGAAGCCCGAAGGCCGTCAGCTGCTGGACCAAGTCGCCCAGCAAGCTCGCGGTATCGAGCTGGAAACGATCATCGCCGTTGGCCACACCGACTCGATCGGCACGGACGCCTACAACCAGAAGCTGTCCGAGCGTCGTGCCGCTTCGGTCAAGGCCTACCTGGTCAGCAAGGGCATCGATCCGAACCGTATCTACACGGAAGGCAAGGGTGAAAAGAACCCGATCGCTTCCAACAAGACGAAGGAAGGCCGCGCCCAGAACCGTCGCGTTGAAATCGAAATCGTGGGTAGCCGCAAGTAATTGCCGGACTAGCTACAATAAAGGGCCTCGCATAGCGAGGCCCTTTTTTTCGCCTGGCTTGCACCAATGCGGTGCAATCACCCCGGCGCCCACCGGCGCCGCCGTCCCGCTCTATATATAGAGTGCCGCCTTACGCTGGACCGCCCATGAGCACCCACACCTCCGATACCGCCCAAGCCACCGTCAACGCCGACCAGGCCGAACTGGACAAGTTCGGCGCGCTGGCCAGCCGCTGGTGGGACCCTGAAAGCGAGTTCAAGCCCCTGCATGCCATCAATCCGCTGCGCCTGGAATGGATCCAGGAAAGCGTGGGCAGCCTGGCCGGCAAGAAGGTGCTGGACGTCGGCTGCGGCGGCGGCATCCTGTCGGAGGCCATGGCGCGCAGCGGCGCGCAGGTCACCGGCATCGACCTGGCCGACAAGTCGCTCAAGATCGCCAAGTTGCACGGGCTGGAATCGGGCGTGAAAGTCGAGTACCGCAAGGTGCCGGTGGAACAGCTGGCGGCCGAGCAGCCCGGCCAGTACGACGTGGTCACCTGCATGGAAATGCTGGAACACGTGCCGGATCCCGCCTCCATCGTGCGCGCCTGCGCGGCGCTGACCAAGCCGGGCGGCTGGGTGTTCTTCTCGACCCTGAACCGCAACCCCAAGTCGTTCCTGTTCGCCATCATCGGCGCCGAATACGTGCTGCGCCTGCTGCCGCGCGGCACCCACACCTACGACATGTTCATCAAGCCGAGCGAACTGGCCGCCGCCGCCCGCGGCGCCGGCCTGGAACCGGTGGGCATGCGCGGCATGGAATACAACCCGATCACGCAAATCTATTCGCTGACCTCCGACACCTCGGTCAACTACCTGATGGCTACCCGCAAATGAGCGCCCTGATCCTGTTTGACTTCGACGGCACGCTGGCCGACACCGCCCCTGACCTGGCCGCCGCCGCCAACCAGCAGCGTACCCGCCGCGGCCTGGAGCCGCTGCCCTACGAAACGCTGCGTCCGGTCGCCTCGCAGGGCGCGCGCGGCCTGCTGCGCGTGGCGCTCGGCCTGAAGCCGGGCGACGACGAGTACGAACCGACCCGCCTGCAGTTCCTGGAAGACTACGCCGCCAGTTCCACCGTCCACAGCAAGCTGTTCCCCGGCATCGAGGCGCTGCTGGCCGACATCCGCCAGCGCGGCCTGTCGTGGGGCATCGTGACCAACAAGGTCACCTACCTGACGCTGCCGATCGTCGAGCACCTGAACCTGACCCGCGACAGCGCCGTGCTCGTCTGCGGCGACACCACCGCCCACGCCAAGCCGCACCCGCTGCCCCTGCAGCACGCCGCGCGCGAGGCCGGCTTCGCCACCGACCGCTGCGTCTACGTCGGCGACGACCTGCGCGACATCCAGGCCGCGCACGCGGCCGGCATGCCGGCGGTGGCGGCAGCTTACGGCTACGTCGGCGAAGACGACGACATCATCAGCTGGGAAGCGGAAACCTGCGCCAACACGCCGGCCGAGCTGTGGTCCGCGATCGAGCCGCTGCTGCCGCGCGATCTGCGTTGATGCACCGGCATCCGCGCCGATCCCCCGCGACCCGCATCGCCGCCCGTCACGGCGACGCGCGGTCCGGATGACAAGGGTTCGGTCGGATTGGTTGACCTGACCGAACAATTTATCCGGTGCAAAAGGGTTTATCCCTACCCGCCGGTGAATTAAAGTACGTTTCATGCAAGGCAATCCGGGTGCCTCCCGATTGCCTTTCCCGGCCAATGCCGGATGCCGCGTGGCAACGCCCGCACGGCATTTCTCGTTACGCATCGACGGTTTGCCGCCCTCATGCGCCCGCGCGCCGACGTCTCCCCGGCGCGCAACCTAGACCTGTTAGACCATTCATCCGCCCACCGCGCGTTGCCTCACGGCGTCGCGCGCACCTGGAATTGCCTATGCTTTTGCCCATCCTGCTACTTTCTGCCGCCGGTTTCACCATTCTGACCACCGAATTCCTGATTGTCGGCCTGCTGCCCAGCCTGGCCCGCGACCTCGACGTGACGGTATCCCAGGCGGGGCTGCTGGTGTCGCTGTTCGCCTTCACGGTGGCCGCCACCGGTCCGCTGCTGACCGCGCTGATGGCCAACATCGAACGCAAGCGCCTGTTCATCAGCGTGCTGGTGTTGTTCGGCCTGTCCAACGCCCTGGCGGCGGCGGCGCCGAACATCTGGGTCATGGCGGTGGCCCGCTTCGTGCCCGCCCTGGCGTTGCCGGTGTTCTGGTCGCTGGCCAGCGCCACGGCGGTGGAACTTGTCGGGCCGGCCCGCGCCGGACGCGCCATCTCGATGGTGGCGTTCGGCATCGTCGCCGCGACCGTGTTCGGCATTCCCATCGGCGTGCTGATTTCCGATGCGTTTGGTTGGCGCGCGGCCTTCGGCGTGCTCTCGGCGGTGGCATTCGCCAAGGCGCTGTTGCTGCTGCTGGCCTTCCCCAGTACCCGCATCCGCGCCGAGAGCGTCAAGCTGGTGACGCAGCTGCGCATCCTGCGCAACCCGATCGTGGTCGGCCACGTGCTGCTGTCGCTGCTGGTGTTCACCGGCATGTTCACCGCCTATACCTATCTAGCGGACATGCTGGAGCGGTTGGCCGGTTTCAACGGCCAGATCGTCGGCTGGACCATGATGGCATTCGGCGCCGTTGGCCTGGTCGGCAACACGCTGGGCGGCCGCATGGTCGACCGCAGCCCGCTGGGCGCCACCGCGCTGTTTTCGTCGCTGATGGCGGCGGGCCTGGCATTCGTGGGCCCGGTGATGCAGTCGCATGGCCTGCTGGCCGTGGCCTTGACGGTCTGGGGCATCGCCCAGGCGGCGCTTTTCATCGTCTGCCACGTGCGGCTGATGAAGTCGGCCCCCGAGGCGCCCGCCTTTGCCGCCTCGCTCAACATCTCCGGCGCCAACATCGGCATCGGCCTGGGCGCGGTGGTGGGCGGCCACGTGATCGACCAGTACGGCCTGGCATCGCTGGGCTGGGCGGCGGCGGTCATCGTGGCCCTGTCGGTGGCCCTGGCTTTCGCGCTGATGGCGGCCTCGCGCGCGCGGCCTGCCTCCAAGGCGGCCTGCGCCAACGCCTGAAGCGTGGCGCCGGCCACCTGCTCCACCCATGCACCCTCCCGGGCGGGACGGCGTTGAGGCATCCGCGCCACGCTCGGGCGGGCGGGCGCGGAAAGGCAGCGGACTATCGCGTTTACCAGTACAATAGAAGTTCTTGGGGCCGATCCGGATTCGACGTGGGTCGCGAAACAACTCAGGGCATGCCGAGCACCAGTACGCTCGTTAAACCACTGGAACACTACAAACGCCAACGACGAGCGTTTCGCTCTCGCCGCTTAAGCGGTGAGCCGCTGCACTGATCTGTCCTTGGGTCAGGCGGAGGAAGGCAACTTCCCAGGGGGGCAACCCTCGAACCGCAGCAGCGACATTCACAAGGAATCGGTTTGAACTGGGGTCACACGGTTCAAATTTAAATTACGTGAATCGCTCTGGTCCGGCCTGTCGGTTGGCTAAGTCCAGGGTTAAAACCAAATAGATCGACTACGCATGTAGAACTGGTTGCGGAGGGCTTGCGGACGGGGGTTCAATTCCCCCCGGCTCCACCAAATTTCCGCCATAGCGCCAAATGGCCGACCTTCACGGGTCGGCCATTTTTTTTCGCGTCGCTCAGTGGATGTGTTCCTGCTCGGAACGATCCGAACGTTCGACCTGCAGCGTCGTGTGGTGCAGGTCGAAATCTTCCTGCAGGCGTCGCTCGATCTCCAGGCGGACGGTTTCGCCGTCGGCGCCCGCCGCCAACACCACGTGGCCGGTCAGGAGCGGCTGCTTCTGCGTGATCGCCCACAGGTGAATGTCATGCACGCTGGCGACGCCGTCGGTGCCGGCGATGGCGTCGCGCACCGCGCTCAGGCTCATGCCGGGCGGCACGCCTTCGAGCAGCAGGTTGATGCATTCGCGCAGCAGCACCCAGGTACGGGGAAAGACCATGAAGCCGATGGCCACGGCCAGCGCCGAATCCACCCAGCGCCAGCCCGTCAACCAGATGATCACGGCCCCGGCGATGACGGCGACCGAGCCCAGCATGTCGGCCCAGACTTCGAGGTAGGCGCCCTTCACGTTCAGACTGTCGTCCTTGGAACCGGCCAGCAGCCGCATCGACACCAGGTTGATCGCCAACCCCGCGATGGCCACGGCCAGCATGCCGGCGGACTGGATATCTGGCGGCGCCTCCAGACGGCGCCAGGCTTCGTACAGGATGTAGAAGGCCACGCCCAGCAGCACCAATGCATTGATCGCGGCAGCCAGGATCTCGAAGCGGGCATAGCCGTAGGTGCGCATCAGATCGGCGGCCTTGCGGCCCGCGCGGATCGCGATCAGCGCCAGCAGCAGCGCGATGGCGT
This sequence comes from Achromobacter sp. RW408, assembly GCF_003184165.1. Lineage (NCBI taxonomy): Bacteria > Pseudomonadati > Pseudomonadota > Betaproteobacteria > Burkholderiales > Alcaligenaceae > Achromobacter > Achromobacter sp. RW408. The sequence continues at coordinate 265,496 of NZ_QHHO01000049.1, read as the reverse complement.
CCGTCATCATGTGCATGGCATCGGAGATGAGCGCCAGGCTGCCGGTCCAGAGGCCTCCGACGATCTCGATCACCATGAACGTGCCGGTCAGCGCGAAGGCGATCCAGAGACGCGATTCGGGCAACGCGCGCACGTCACCGTGTTCGTGATTGCCGCTCATGCGCGGCCTCGGCGCCGCGCTGCCGACGTGGCCGGCATGGCGCGGACATGCGCGCCGCGAGTGCGGCGCTGACCGCCGGCGGATCGTGGTTTCGATGGCTTCATATGACAGGCGCTCCGGGTTGCTGCCGCGCCGGCCAGGAGATGAGGGCGCGCCGGATGTATGTAAAAGCGTGAAGCCGCTACGGGGTCAAGGCATTTTCGACTTCGCCTTCAAGGAATCACGTAGATGCACACGACCTGTCGTGTTCGTAACCAAAGGAAACTCGCAGGGACATGGGGCGATATGTCATAGACAGCATATTGAAAGATGATGTGACCCCATTTTACGGGTCGAGAGAGTGGGCCGCTTTCATCTTCCCCCGGGGCGCTTCGATAAATCACTGTCAGCTGAACGGAAGTCCGGGAAATTTTCCGACACATATTACGAATACTTTCAAGACATAATAAACGCAAGAAAATGCCACCGGCTCCGGCCGCTTGATTGCGATGAAGATACTTTCCATATTCGGAACGCGTCCTGAAGCCATCAAGATGGCTCCGCTGGTCGCCGCGTTGCAGGAAGAATCCCAGATCGACAGCGTGGTCTGCGTGACCGGACAGCATCGCCAGATGCTGGACCAGGTGCTCGCACTGTTCGATCTGCGCACCCGGCATGACCTGGACATCATGGTGCCCAACCAGACCTTGAACGGTCTGTATGCGCGGTTGATCAGCCAAGTGGACGGGGTATTGGAAAAAGAACAACCGGACTACGTGCTGGTGCATGGAGACACCAGCACCGCGTCGGCTTGCGCGCTGGCCGCATTCCATCGCCGGATACGCATCGGCCATGTCGAAGCGGGCTTGCGCACCGGCAACCTGGCCATGCCCTTCCCCGAGGAAATGAACCGCCGCGTGGTCGATGCGATCGGCGACGCGCTGTTCGCCCCGACCGCCGAGTCGCGCGCCAATCTGTTGCGCGAAAACCTAGCCGGGCGCATCACGGTGACCGGCAATACCGTGATCGACGCGCTGGCGCTGACCTGCGCCAAGCTGGCGCCGGACGGGCCGCTGGCGCGCGGACTCGAGGCCCGCTACCACTGGCTCGATGCGCGGCGCCGCCTGATGCTGGTCACCGGCCACCGGCGCGAGAGTTTCGGCGGCGGCTTCAAGAACATCTGCGCCGCGCTGGCGGAACTGGCCAGACGCGAGGATCTGCAGATCGTCTATCCCGTGCATTTGAATCCGCAAGTGCGCAACGTCGTGATGAAGGACCTGGCGGGACTGGAACGCGTACACCTGATCGACCCATTGGATTACCTGGACTTCGTCTGGTTCATGCAACGCGCCTATTTGATCCTGACCGACTCGGGGGGCGTGCAGGAAGAAGCCCCCTACCTGGGCAAACCCGTGCTGGTGATGCGCGATGTGACCGAACGCCCCGAGGCCGTGCAGGCGGGCACGGTGGCGCTGGTAGGCACCGACACGCAGCGCATCCTGACCGAGGTCAACCGGCTGCTGGACGACCCCGCCCTGCATGCCTCGTTTTCGCGCCGCATCAATCCCTACGGGGACGGCAAGGCCAGCGGGCGCATCGTCGATGCGCTATGCAGCCGGCCGGTTTCGGAATTCGATCCTCATGGACCGGCCGCCGGCACCGCGGCCTGACGCCCTGCCCTGCATATCCGCCCGGAGTTCCCATGCCAAAACCCTCTTCCTTTTCCGCCCTGACGCTTCGACGCGCGCTGATGGCCGCCGGCCTGTTGCTGCCGCTGGGGACGCTGGCCAGCCCGGCCGGCGACGCACTGCGCCAGTTGCAGGGCGACGATTGGGTGACGCGCAACACCACGCTGGCCGATCTGGGCATCAGCGAGCCGGTGGTCCTGAGCAACAGCGACGCGCGCCATGAGTTCTACGTGCCGGTGCCGCGCGGCGTGCCGATCGCCGACGCCACGCTGAACTTCGATGCCAAATACACCAAGGGCGAGCCGGGCCGTACCAGCCTGGTGCTGTGGGCCGACGGCGTGCCGCTCAATGCGCAACGCATCGCCGACGGCGACGGCAGCATCGCGCACGGCTACACGGTGGACCCGCGACGCCGCGAGACCGGCTTCCTGCGGGTGGGCGTGGACTGGCAATCCGAAATCGCGCTGCGCCACTGCGAAAGCAACCGCGCCACCGCCAACGCGCTGACCATCTCGCCGCAGACGCGCCTGACCTACCGCTACGATGCCTCGGCCATCGGCAACCTGGATGATGCCTGGGGCACGCTGCCCGGCAAGCCGACCCTGATCGTGGCCGGCGCCAAGCTGGACCAGCAGGCCTTCGACAGCGCCTGGCGTGTCGGCGTGGCGCTGGAACGCGCCGGCAAGCGCGTCGCGGTGCGCGCCTTCCCCTCGGTGGGCGACGAGATCGACACGCGCGGCCTGCAGGCGCCGGCCGGGCTGGCGCAGGTGCCGGCCTTCGCCGCGCTGGCGGACAACGGCAAGCACAAGATCGCCAATGCCGCCGAGATCGGCGCTTTGCTGGTGATGGGCGCGCCCGCCGTCGCCGGTGACGTGGTGATCGCCGATGCCACGCTGCGCGGCAAGTTGAACGAAGCGCTGGACGCGTTGCAATCGCAGCTGGCCAACGATGCCGACGCCGCGGCGGCCTTCAAGTCCTGGCGCGAGCGGCGCGTGCCGCTGGCCAACGCCGACATGCAGTCCAAGGAAATCCGCCTGGCCGCGATGGGCCGCCAAGCCGTGATCGCATTGGCCGCCGATGCCGGCGCGCAGGGCGCGGGCGCGTTCGACACGGCCTGGCGACGCATCCTGGTGACGCGCCAGGTGCGGGTCAAGGCCGCGATGCCGCCGGAAACCTTCAAGGACGGCGGCCTGCGCCTGACGGCGCTGGGCGGATCGCCCAACAGCTTCAACGTGGTCGCCAGCGGCGACTGGACCACGACGTTCCCGTTGGCCGCTGTGTCGGCGGACGGCCGCATGCCCGGCGAATTGGTCATGGACGTCTCGGCCGCGCCCGGCGCCTCGTCGACGCGCCCGGTGGCCTCCGTCTTCTGGAACGGCATCCTGCTGGCCGCCAAACAGCTGGATGCCGACGGTCGCCCCGAGCGTCTGACCGCCCGGGTGCCCGGCTACGTGCTGGGGGTCACCAACGCCGTGCGCGTCACGTTCCAGCGCCAGCCGGTGTCGGTGGACTGCAACGAGATCCCGCAAGGGTATCCGGTGAACGTGCTGCCGACCAGCTACGTCAAGCCGGAAAAGGCCGAACCGGACGGCACCTTCGTCGGCCTGCTGCCGCTGCTTGCCGGCACGCCACAGGTCGTCGTACCCGACAGCTATCTGGCAAGCGCGCCCGACAACCTCAAGCGCCTGATCGGCATCGCTTCGGCCAGCGGCATTTCGACGACCCGCGCCGAACTGTCCGTGGCCGCCGGCGGCCAGGCCTTCAAGCCGACGCGCCCCTTCCTGGCGATGGAAGTGCCGGTGGAAGGCGCCAAGCCGATGGTGACGGTCACCGATCGCAAGCAACTGCGCGTGGACGGCAAGGACACGACCTGGCTGGACATATCGGGCCTGGAACAGCTGAGCTCGGCCGAAGTGGTCAGCGCCGCGGGCCAGGACGGCGTGTTGTGGCACACCCTGGGGCAGCGGGCCGGCATGCTGGACGCGCCGTTCGTGCTGAACCGCGGCAACGTCGCGCTGATTGGCGCCGCCGGCCCGGTGGCCTGGATCGACAGCGCCAACCCCGACGCCAGCCATCCGCCGGGCGCCGGGGAAAGCGCTTTCTTCGAATGGCGCCGCTACATCTCGTGGAGCGTGCCCGCCATCAGCGTCGGCCTGCTGGTGCTGCTGCTTATCCTGATTGTCGCGATGCGCGTCAGCCGCAGGAAGAACAAGGAAACCCGATAAACCCGGATCGGCCCGCCCATGTCTTCGCTCTACTGGCCCTATCTCATCGCCGACTACTACCGCGGCCTCGAGATCGTGACCGCCGTCGTTGGCGTGATCATCCTGCTTTCGAGCCTGGATGACCTGTTCATCGACGGCTGGTACTGGGTGCGCGAGCTGCGGCGCGCCTTGACGGTCAAGCGCCGCTACACGCCGTTGACGGCAGCGCAATTGCGCGCCAAGGAAGAACAGCCGCTGGCGATCATGGTGCCCGCCTGGCTCGAGTACGACGTCATCGCCTCGATGCTCGAGACGATGGTGTCGACGCTCGAATACAAGAACTACATGATCTTCGCCGGCACCTACCAGAACGACGAACGCACCATCAAGGAAGTCGAGCGCATGCGGCGGCGATATCGCCAGCTGATAAGGGTGGAGGTGCCGCACGATGGCCCGACCTGCAAGGCCGACTGCCTGAACTGGATCGTGCAGGCCATCTTCGCGCAGGACGCCCGCCAGCCCGTGCCGTTCGCCGGCGTCATCCTGCACGACAGCGAGGACGTGCTGCACCCGCTGGAACTGAAGTACTACAACTACCTGCTGCCGCGCATCGACTTCATCCAGCTGCCGGTGACGTCGCTGGAACGCCACTGGTACGAGCTGGTGGCCGGCACCTACATGGACGAGTTCGCGGAATGGCACACCAAGGACCTGGTGGTGCGCGAGAGCCTGTCGAAGATGGTGCCTTCGGCTGGCGTGGGCACCTGCTTCTCGCGTCGCGCACTGGTCGAACTGGCCGCCGAGACCGACAACCAGCCCTTCAACACCGACACGCTGACCGAGGACTACGACATCGGCGCGCGGCTGGCGCAGCGCGGCATGCGGCAGATCTTCGGCAAGTTCGGCGTCGAGTACGTGACGCGGCGCCGCGCCTGGTTCGGACTGGGCAAGGAGAAGGTGTCGACCATCCACATGCCGCTTGGGGTGCGGGAGTATTTTCCCAACACCTTCCGCACCGCCTACCGGCAGAAGGCGCGCTGGACGCTGGGCATCGGGCTGCAGGGCTGGCAGCAGGTCGGCTGGACCGGTTCGCTGGCGACCAAATACCTGCTGTTCCGCGACCGCAAGGGCCTGGTGACCTCGTTCATCGCGATCCTGGCATACCTGCTGCTGGCCAACTTCTTCCTGTTCTACCTGGCCGACCTGTTCGGCTGGTGGACCGTGTATTACCCGTCCTACTTCCGCCCGGGCGGCTGGCTGGTGACGCTGATGTGGATCAACGCGGTGGCCTTGCTGCTGCGGGTGGTGCAGCGCGCCTATTTCGTCGGTCGCATGTATGGCTGGGAACACGCAATCCTGTCGATCCCGCGCATGATCGTCGGCAACTTCATCAATGCCATGGCCGCGGCGCGCGCCTGGAAACTGTTCATCGGCCACTTGATCACGGGCAAGCGGCTTGCCTGGGACAAGACCATGCACGATTTCCCGTCCACCGACCAGCTGGCGCAACAGCGCCAGCGCCTGGGCGAGCTGCTGCTGTCCTGGCAGGCGATCGACGAGGACAAGCTGGCGCGGGCGCTGGAGATCCAGTCGCGCGACAAGCGGCCGCTGGGCGAAATCCTGATGGAACAAGGCTGGCTGGACGAAGGCACGCTCAGAGAGGCGATCCACTTCCAGCAAGGCGGCCAGGCCGATATCGCGCCGACGCACGGCGAAAACAAACCCGCGACTCCATGAAGCCATTGACCCGTTCCTTCCTGCTGTCCGCCGCGCTGGCCTGCGCCGGCCACGCCGGGCCCGCCGCCGCGCAGTCGGCGCCACGCGCCGCCGAGGCGCCGCTGGAAGGCGCCGCCTATCAGTTCGCCGACGAGGGCTACAAGAGCTACGACGCGGGCAACTACGCGCAGGCCCAGCAGCAGGCCGAATCGGCCATCGCACTGCGCCCGGACGTGGAGCGGCTGCGCCTGCTCCTGATCTACGCGCTGCAGAAGCAGGGCAAGCTGCGGGAGGCGGACAAGGCCGCCGCCGACGCCATCAAGAGCGGCCTCGATACCCCCGCCTTGCGCCAGGCGCGCGCCAATCTGCGACCGCGCACCGCGCCGGCCGCCGCCGCGGGCGGCGGCGCGCCCGGCGCCACCGCCGCCTATCGTCGCGGCTTCCCGATAGCCACGCGCGCCTACGCCGACTACAACCGCGGCGACTACGTTGCCGCGCAGCGCGGCGCCGAGCAGGCCTTCAGCATCGACCCCAAACAGGGGCCGTGGGCCATGTTGTGGCTGGATGCGCTGGAAGCCCAGGGCAAGTACGCCGAGGCGCAGGCCGCCGCGGACAAGGCCATCGCGCTCGGCGCCCCCAACAAGAACGACCTGACCGCGCGCCGCGCCACGATGCAACGCCGCCTGGCCATCAAGCCCGCCGAACAGGGCTACCAGGCGCTGATCGCAAACCGACCCGGCGACGCGGTGCCGCTGGCGCGCGAGGCCGTGGCGCTGGCCCCGGATACCGCCAGCCACCGCCTGCTGTTGATGACCGCGCTGATGCTGGACAACCAGCTGGGCGCGGCCGAGGACGCCGCCACCGACGCGCTCGGGCAGGATGACGAGAACACGGTGGCACTGGTGATGCGCGCCTACCTGCGCCAGCGCCAGGGCAAGACCGACGAGGCCAATGCCGATTTCGATGCCGCGCTCAAGCAGGACTGGCTGGACGACGACCAGCGCCGCAATGTGCGCCTGATCGCGGCCGACGCCGCGCTCGCCGGCGGCGAGACCAAGCGCGCGCTGGCGCTGCTGGAGCCGCTCGGGGCCAAGGACGAAGCCGCCGCAGCCCGTATCAAGCGGGCGCGCTCGGCGCCCACCGTGCCGGCCACGCTGACGCTGGCCAACTACCCGGCGCCGCTGCAGGATTGCCGCGATACGCCTTACGGCACGTCCTGCGAACTGCTGCCGTCGGACGCCGCCGGCAGCGGCGGCCCCGCGGCGCTGGCCTACGCCGCCTATGCGCGCGAGGACTACCAGGAAGCCATTGCGCAGGCGCGCAAGGCCGCCGAGCAGGATCCCGCCAACAAGGAATTGCAGCGCCTGCTGACCACCACGCTGGCCGCGGGCAACGCGGCGCAATTGGCCGAGGCCGAGAAACGCATGGGCGAAGCGCTGTCCGCGCAGCCCGACGACCCCGCCCTGCTGATGCAGCGCGGCTACCTGCACCAGCGCATGGGCAAACCCCGGCTGGCGCTGGAGGACTTCCAGGCGGCCCGCGCCACCGGGAAGGCGCCGCCGACCGTGATCCTGGACGAAGGCTATGCGTTGTCGGGCGTCGGCGACAAACGCGGCGCCGTGGAGAAACTGAAACAGGCCATCGACGAGGCCGATGCCGGCAAACTGGAATTGACACCGCAACAGCGCTACGACACGCGCAGCGGCATCGCCGGCCTGTCGCGCGAATGGGGCGGCTACGTTTCCGCCGGTTATCGCGGCGCGCGGCCGGCGTCTTCCGGGCTCGGGGGCGCGGCGATCACGGTGCCGGGCGATGCGGTGTTCAGCACCGCCGAGATTTTCTGGCGGCCGTCCGAGTTCCTCAACTCATCGACGCGCACGTTCGAACTGTATGGACGGCTGTCCAATACGCTGTACGACAACGGCAGCCGCACCAAGAGCCAGACCGTCAGGAACCGTTGCGGCGAAGGGGTGATCGATGTCGCGGGCCAGAACAACGACGGCATCGCCGGCATCCCCACCACCGTCGGCTCGCTCGGCATGCGCTTCACGCCATCCACCGAGGTGGGGCTGACCTTCGGCCTGGAGCGCCAGTTCAACCTCGGAACGGCGACGCGCACCGGCATCCTCACTCCGCGCTCGACCGATACGTTCTGCGGCCTGAACAGCGCCAACCAGACCGCCCACTACAAGGCGGACGCCGGCAGCGGAGGCTGGCTCGCCTACGTCACCTACGGCCTGTACGAAGGCACGACGTTGCGCATCGACCGGCCCGACTGGTTCACGATGGAAGGCTATGTGCAGGCCGGGTATTCCTGGCAGGACATGCCGGCCCGGTTCTGGCTGCGCGACAACGCCACCGGCAAGGACACGGACAGCGTCCGCGGCAAGCTCAAGCGCGACCAGGCGTTCGGCGCGGGGGAATTGCGGATCGGGCGCAGTTATCGCCTGGACGCCATCAGCGAAAAGCTGGTGTTCTTTCCCTATGGGGTGATCGGCGCCGACTGGCTGTGGACCAACAACAAGGTGACCGGTGTCCAGCTGGGCGACAGCAGCACCCATCCGCTGCAAGGCAACGGATCGAGCTGGTCGCTGGGCGCGGGCCCCGGCTTCAACCTGCGCTACTGGTTCCGCGAGGATCACTACAACGCGCCACGGTCCTACCTGGACCTGACCACCCAATACCGTTTCAACATCGGCGGCGGCCAGGCCGACCGGGCCAAGGGCCTGTTCATCAACCTGACCCTGTCCTACTGAGCCCCGCCGATCCGTATCCATGAAGGAATCCGCAAACATGACTACCGCTATCCGCCCCCTGCCCCGCCGCCCGCGCCTGGCGTCGGCCCTGTGCGGCTTGCTGCTGGCGCTGGCCGCCGCGGGCGCCCAGGCGCAGCGAGCCTCGTCCATCGTCATCCAAGGCAAGGACAACTGGCTGTTCCCGGGCTGGGGCAGCCTGACCCAGGTGGATACGCGCGGCATCGACGCCGCCACCCAGCTGGTGCGCGAAACCCGCGACGCGCTCGCCGCCAGGGGCGTCCAGCTGGAAGTGCTGGTACTGCCAGACAAAACGCTGTTCTACCAGGACAAGCTGCCGGACGGCACGACGCTGAGCGCCGATGTCAGGAAGCGCTACCAGACCATACAGGACAAGCTCAAGGCCGCCGGCATCTCCACCATCGACGACGAGGCCGTGCTGCGCCGCCTGAAGGATGGCGGCCAGGATGTGTTTTATCGCACGGACCAGCACTGGACCCAGGCCGCCGCCGACGCCACCGCCGAGGCCCTGGCCCAGCGCATCAGGCAGGACGTGAAGACGCTGGCCGGCAAGCCGGGCACCGGCATGGCGCTGGGCAGCGTGGTCAACGAACGCCGCTATGGCGATCTGGCCGAACTGTTCCTGACGCCCGAACAGCGCAAGCAGGCGGGGCGCGAGACCTTCACCGTGCGCCGCCAGGCCGACAACCAGAGCCTGATCGATGACGCGCCCGCCCCGGTGCACGTGACCGGCCACAGCATGGTGCAACCCTACTTCGGCTTTCCGCAGAAGCTGTCCAATCTGCTGGATCGCCCGGTTTCCGTGAACTGGAAGCCCGGCAACGTCGGCCACTGGATCATGCTGCTGGAATACCTGGAGTCGCCCGCCTTCAAGCAGAACAGGCCGCAGGTGCTGGTGTGGCAGATGTTCGAGCCCACCTATGCGCAGGGCCCCGATGCCAAGGGGCTGTGGGACAACGCCTCCATCATGACCGCCGACGCCTGGCGCGGCCGCATGAAGGCGGCGGTGGGGCAATAGCGCCGTGGCGCAACCCGACAAGGCGGCGCCGCCCGAGACGGGCCATCGGCGCAACGCGATCGTGATCGGCGTGCTGCTGGCGCTCGGCCTGGGCTGGGGCGCCTGGTGCCTGGCGCAAGCCAGGCTGGGGGCCGCCGACGTCGCGCCCACGGCCTGGATGAACGGCACCGCGGGGACCGTGCTGAACCAGTCGCTGCGGCTGCCGGCGCAGGGCGCGGTCAACACCTGGAATGCCGCGATCCGCTACCGCCTGCTCGGCGACCTGGGCGAGCAGGTGGCCATGGGCTGCCCGCAATGGCTGTTCTACCGTGACGGCCTGCGGCCGCAACCCGGGGTGCATGTCTTCGATGAGCGCCTGCGCCTGATGCGCCACTGGGTCGAACAACTGCGCCAGCGGCAGGTGCAACTGCTGGTGGTGGCGGTGCCCGACAAGTCGCGCATCGAGGCCGATCACCTGTGCGGCCAGACCGTCTCGCTGCCGATGCAGCGCACGCTGGACGACTGGAATGCCGCCCTGCGTGCGCAGGGCGTGCCGTTCGTCGATCTGCGCGACGCCCTGGCACAGGCCGAAGCGCCGCGCTACTTCCGCACCGACGTGCACATGAACGCCACCGGCGCGCAGGCCGCGGCCGCGCGCGTGGCGCAGGCCGCCCTGCCGCTGCTGGGCGGCTCCGGCACCCAGGCCTTCAAGGAAGATCCCGCGGGTGCGCCGCAGCCGCGCATGGGCGACCTGATCGTGCTGGCAGGGCTGGAACAGGCACGACCTGGCTGGCGTCCCGAGCTGGACCTGGCCGAGCCGCGGAAGATCGAACCGGTGCGCGGCGGCGGGCTGCTCGATGACACGCCACCGGTGGAGGTGTTGCTGGCTGGCAGCTCCAACGGCCGCCGCAGCAATTTCGCCGAGCGGCTGGGCATGGGACTGGGGCGCGAGGTCTGGAACCTGAGCCTGGATGGCGGGCAGTTCTCCGGGGCCTTGCTGGTGGCCCTCAAGCAGCGCGAGCAATGGCCCAAGAGCCTGAAGCTGGTGATCTGGGAGTTTTCGGAAATGGCGCTGTCGCTGCCGCTGACCGACGACGAGAAATCCGTGCTGGCCCGACTGCCCTGACCGAAGATGCTATTCAACTCCTATCTGTTCCTGCTGATCTTCCTGCCCATCACGCTGGCCGTGTACTACGGCGCGGGCCGCTTCAATCTGCGGTTGGCGGCATTGTGGCTGTGCCTGACCTCGTTCGTCTTCTACGGTTGGTGGAACCCGCAGTTCGTGGTGCTGCTGGCGGGTTCGATCGCTTTCAACTTCCTGGTCAGCCTGCTGATCCTGCACACCGCGGCACGGCCCCGGTTGCAGGGGCTGATCGTGGGACTGGGCGTGGGCGCCGACCTGGCGCTGCTGTTCCACTACAAATACTTCGCGACGCTGCTCAATTTCCTGACCGACCTGGGCATGACCAGTTCGACCATGGACGCGATCATCCTGCCGCTGGGCATTTCGTTCTTCACCTTCACCCAGATCGGCTACCTGCTGGATTGCCGCGCGGGCGTGGTCAAGGAACGCAGCCTGCTCAGCTACGTGCTGTTCGTGACCTTCTTCCCGCATCTGATCGCCGGCCCGATCCTGCATCACAAGGAGATGATGCCGCAGTTCGCGCAGCCCGAGAATTACCGCTTCAAGGCCGAGAACCTGTCGGTGGGCGGCATGCTGTTCGTGATCGGCCTGGCCAAGAAAGTGCTGCTGGCCGATGGCATCGCGCCTTACGCCGATGCCGGTTTCGCCGCGCCTGGCGAACTGCAGTTCTGGGGCTCGTGGGGCGCCAGCCTGTGCTATGCCTTGCAGTTGTATTTCGACTTCTCCGGCTATTCGGACATGGCGCTAGGCCTGGCCAAGATGTTCGGCATCCGCTTCCCGCTGAATTTCAACTCGCCCTACAAGGCGGGCAGCATCATCGAATTCTGGGCGCGTTGGCACATGACACTCACACGCTACCTGACCGCCTATCTCTACTACCCGGTGGCCATGGCCATTTCGAAATGGCGCACCGATCGCAATCTGCCGGTCGGGGCGCAGGGCGTGGCCACGGTGGGCGGTTTCCTGGCCAGCATCGTCACGCCGACGCTGTTCACGATGGCGCTGGCCGGCGTCTGGCACGGCGCCGGCTTCCAGTTCCTGGTATTCGGCCTGCTGCACGCCATGTACCTGTCGGTGAACCACGCCTGGCGCATCTTCGTGGTGGGCCGCAAGCCCGCCGCCGCGCGCAACCTGAACGTGGTCAAGCGAGCCGCCTGCGTGCTGCTGACCTTTGTCGCGGTGCTGGTGGCGCAAGCGTTCTTCCGCGCCCACGGGGTCGGCGACGCCATGCTGCTGATGCAGGGCATGATCGGCCTGCGCGGCATGGAAACGCTGGACCTGGCCACCCACGTCAGCGGCCTGGCCTGGGGCGATGCCTGGCGCGTGCTGGTCGGCCACCACCTGCAGTTGATCTATGCTGTGGTGCTGCTGGGCATCGCCTGGTTCGCGCCCAATGCGCACCAGATCCTGGGCCGCTACTCGCCGGCGCTGTTCAAGCCGCAGGAAGCGCCTTCGCCCTGGATGCGCTGGCGTCCCAACCTGCCCTGGCTGGCCGCGATGCTGGCCCTGCTGTTCTTCTGCCTGGTCAACCTGCACAAGGAAACCCGGTTCCTCTATTTCCAATTCTGACCGCGGCGCGGTCGCGGAGTACGCTATGGACATCAACGATATCGAAGCCAAGGTGGCCGACCTGATCGAAGGCATCATCCTCACCAAGGTCGATCCCGATACCCTGCTGATCGAATCCGGGCTGGTGGATTCGCTGGCCGCGGTGGACGTGGCGTTGGCGGTGGAACGCCAGTTCGGCTGCAAGATCCCGCCGACCGAGATCGACGTGCACCTGGAGTCGGTGCACACGCTGGCGACCTTCATCGCGGAGCACGCGCGCGCCTGACGTCTTCCTGGGGGCAGCATCATGCGTTTCGATTTCAACGCCTACGATTTCGCCGATACCGCCATCGCTGACGACGCCATCGCGGTGGTCGACGCGCAGGGCGCGTTGACCTGGGCAGCGCTGCGCGCCGCCACGCAGGCCTGGGAACAGGACGCGCTGCGCGCCGGGGTCACCGCCGGCGTGCCGCTGGTGATCTCCGGCCACAAGGAAGCCGCCTTCCTGGTGGCGATCCTGGGGTGCCTGCGGCTGCGGGTGCCCTTCGTGCCGGTCGACGTCATCAACCCGCCCGAACGCATCGCCCGCATCGGCGAACTGGTGCGCGCCGGCCTGCGCTACGACGCCCAGGCCAACACCTTCGCTGCCGGTTGCGCCAGCCCCGCGCCGCTGGCCGAGGCCGGACTGGCCTACATCATGTTCACCTCGGGCAGCACCGGCGACCCCAAGGGTGTGCAGATCGGCCGCGAAAGCGTCACCCTCTTCGCAGGCTGGATCCGCGACTGCCTGAACCTCGGCCCGGCGCCCGCGTTCATGGACCAGATGCTGTTCAGCTTCGACTTCTCGCTGTTCAACTGGGTCGGCGCGCTGGAACTGGGCGGCGCCTGCGTGCTGTGCCCGCGCGAGACGATCGCGCAGCGCGACCGCTTCGTGCAATACCTGGCCGACACCGGCATCAACGTCTGGGCCTCGACGCCGTCGTTCGTGCGCCAGCAGCTGTTCAACCCGGATTTCGACCACGCCCACCTGCCGCGGCTGCGCGCCTTCGTATTCGGCGCCGAGTCGCTCACGCCGACGCTGGCCGAGGAGCTGTGGCAGCGTTTTCCGGACGTTCGCATCATCAACTCGTACGGTCCCACCGAGGCCACCTGCTCCACCACCTGGGTCGAGATCGACCCCGCCCTGCGTGCCGAAGCGCCCAACCCCTTTCCCATCGGCCGCGCCAAGCCGTATGCCGAGGTCTTCATCGAGAACGGCGAAATCAGCATTGCCGGCGACCACGTCATGCGCGGTTACCTCAATCGCCCGGACCTGAACGCCTCGCGCATGTTCACGCGCAATGGCAAGCGCGGCTATCGCAGCGGCGACCTGGGCGAGATCGATGCGCGCGGCCTGGTGACGTTCCGCGGCCGCATCGACGACCAGATCAAGTTGCACGGCTACCGCATCGAACTGGCCGAGATCGATGCCGCCATCGCCGCCCTGCCCGGCGCGCGCGCGGGCGCCACCGTCGCGCTGCGGCGGCCCGATGGCGCTATCATCCGTCTCATAGGATTCGTCGAACCGGCCGAGCCCGGCGCCGCGGGCCTGCAGCCGCTGCCCGCCGCGCTGGCGGACTGGAAAGCCCTGTTGGGCCGCAAGCTGCCCCCCTACATGATCCCGTCCGAACTGGTGGCCTGCCACCGCTTCCCGACGACCAGCACCGACAAGGCCGACCGCAAGCAGCTCGAGCGCATGTATCTCGACGCCCGCCTCAGCAAGAAACCGGAGCCGCAAGCATGATCCGTCGCACCCATTTCCCCATCCTGGCATTGACGCTGGCGCTGGCCGGCGCCAGCGCCGCCACGCAGGCCGAAGGCGTGCTCGCCCAGCTGTATGCCGCCCGTCCGCCGGCCGGCTCATCGTTCGTGCGGGTCGTCAATCCCGAAACGGGCCCCGTGCGCGTGCAGATCGCCAACGGTCCATCGCAGGAAATCAGCCCGACCCAGCCCGCCAGCACCTACGCCATCGTCAAGGGCAACCAGCCGTTCAACCTGCTGATCGACGGCAAGCCGGCGGCCAGCCTGCAGGTCAAGCCCGACACCTTCACCACGCTGGTGGTGCGGCGCGACGGCGTCAATGTCAGCTACACGGCCATCGACGACAGCAATGGCGCCCAGGACGCGCTCAAGGCCGAGCTGCGCTTCTACAACCTGGCGGCCGATTGTCCCGGCGCCAAGCTCGAGGTGAGCCCGACCGGCCCCACGCTGTTCCAGGACGTCAAGCCGGGTGCATCGATGGCGCGCGCCATCAACCCCGTCAGCGCCACGCTGGCGGCGGGCTGCGGCACCGTGCTCTCGCCCTCGCTGGCCCTGCCGGCCCTGCAACCCGGCGATCACTACAGCCTGTTCCTGACCGGCAGCGCCACCGCGCCCACCCTGCACGGCCAGGCCAGCGCCACGGACTCCTACGGCAAGTAAGGAGGCCGCATGCGCCGCGTATTCCGGGACGACCACGAACTCTTTCGCGACCAGGTCCGGCGCTTCGTCGCCCAGGAGATCGCGCCGCACTACGCCGAATGGGAAAAGGCCGGCATCGTGCCGCGCTCGCTGTGGCGCCGCGCCGGCGCGGAAGGCCTGCTCAACTGCGCCCTGCCCGAACCCTACGGTGCCGGCGGCGATTTCGGCCATGCCGCCGTCGTGATCGAGGAACTGGCGCGCGCGAATTTCCTCGGCATCGGCTTCTCGATCCATTCCGACATGGTGGCGCCGTATCTGGACGCCTTCGGCACCACCGCGCAGAAGGAACGCTGGCTGCCCGCCATGGCGCGCGGCGACATCATAGGCGCGATCGCCCTGACCGAACCGGGCGCGGGCAGCGACCTGAAGGCGGTGCGCACGCGCGCGCGCCGCGACGGCGACCACTACGTCCTGGACGGCCAGAAGACCTTCATCACCAACGGCGTCAATGCCGGTCTGGCGATCGTGCTGGCCAGCACCGATCCCGACCTGGGCGCGCGCGGCCTGTCGCTGTTCTGCGTCGAGGAAAACCAGCCCGGCTTCACCAAAGGCACGCCGCTGAGCAAGATCGGCCAGCATTGCCAGGACACCTGCGAGCTCTATTTCGACGGGCTGCGCCTGCCCGTCGATTGCCTGCTGGGGCGCGAGAACAACGCCTTCGAATACCTGACCCAGGAACTCGCGCGCGAGCGCCTGGCGATCGCGCTGCGCGCCGGCGCCTCGCTCGAAGGCATGATCGACGAAGCCGCCGAGTACACCCGCAACCGCAAAGTCTTCGGCCGCCGCGTCATCGACTATCAGAACTCGCGCTTCAAGCTGGCCAG
>NZ_QHHO01000049.1:238494-249953 GCF_003184165.1 Achromobacter sp. RW408 | reverse complement strand
CGGAGGCCTTTGAATTCTTTGGTGGCGCATCCCTGATTCGAACAGGGGACCTGCGGATTATGATTCCGTCGCTCTAACCGGCTGAGCTAATGCGCCACATCTTCTTCATTGCTGCTGACCCGCTGTTGAAAGAGAGCCAAGCAACGAAGAACAAAATTCTAGCACGGAATTTTTTGGGAATGCAACCAGGCGGAGATTTTTTTCTACATCCGCCCGGCCGCGCCTCAGGCATCGCGTGCCAGCCGGATCCCCGAGAACTGCCAGCGCGCCTCGGGCGGGAAGAAATTGCGGTAGCTGGGACGGATATGGCCGCGCGGCGTGGCGCAGGAGCCGCCGCGCAACACGTACTGATTGCACATGAATTTGCCGTTGTATTCCCCCACCGCTCCGCTGTCGGGCTTGAAACCGGGGTAGGCATCATAGGCGCTGGCGGTCCATTCCCAGGCATCGCCGAACAACTGGACCGGTCCGCTGGCGCCGAGCCGCGCGGGGGCCGGCCGCGGATCCAGGTGGCCGTTCTCCAGCAGGTTGGCGCGGGCCGACCAGGCCTCGTCGGGCAGTTGGCGCGCCGCATGCTCCCATTCCGCTTCACGCGGCAGGCGTACCCGGGCCCAGCGGGCGTAGGCATCGGCTTCGAAATAGCTGATGTGGGTGACCGGCGCCTGCAGCTCCAGTTCCTGCAGGCCACGCAAGGTAAAGATGCGCCAGTCGTCGCGCTGGCCTTCCCAATACAGCGGCGCGCGCCATCCTTCGGCACAGACCCGTTCCCAGCCGAGCGACAGCCACAACTCGGGGCGTTTGTAGCCGCCGTCGCGAATGAAGGCCAGGTACTCGTGCTGGGTCACGAGCCGGTCGGCCAGATGAAACGGCGTCAGCAGCACCTCGTGCGCGGGGCCTTCGTTGTCGAAGCCGAAGCCGCGTCCATCATGGCCGATGCGGACCACGCCGCCGTTGTATCGGGTCCAGCCGGCCGGCGTGCCCGGCGGCAGCGCCGGCGATCCGCCGGCCACGTAGGCAGGCTTGAGCGGATTGGCGGAAAGCATGTGCTTCAGATCCGTCAGGATCAGTTCCTGGTGCTGCTGCTCGTGGTTCAAGCCCAGCTCGAGCAACGCGTCGAACGCCGGGTCGTTGCCGCCGAGCCGCGATATCAACGCATGCATGGCCTCGTCCACATGCTGGCGATACCGTATCACGTCCGCCAACGGCGGCCGTGACAGCAGGCCGCGCTGGGGACGCGGATGCTTGGCGCCGATGGCGTTGTAATAAGAGTTGAACAGCATCCGGTACTGGGGATGGAAGACCGCGGTCGGCGGATGGAAATGGGTCAGCAGGAAGGTTTCGAAGAACCAGGTGGTATGCGCCAGGTGCCACTTGACCGGGCTGCAGTCGGGCATGGATTGCACCTGGCAGTCTTCCGGGCTGAGCGGCGCGGCCAGCGCCGTGGTGGTGGCGCGCACGGCGTCGTACCGGTCGTGCTGGCCGGCCTGGCCGGCGGCGTAGGGGCCGTTGGCGGGATGGGTCAGCAGGCAGGCGGGTTCCATGGCGATCCTCCAGTGGCGGGTTTGGGGGGGCGCCGCATCAGGCGCGGGCGCTGAAAACCGAAAACCAGCCGCGGGCGTCCGACCAGTGCTCGATGCTGTGATAGCCCGCGTCCTGCAGCAGGCGGGTGAATGCAGGTGGGCTGAACTTGTAGGAGTTCTCTGTGTGGATGCGTTCGCCCGCGACGAAGTGACGCGCGCCGCCGGGCCAGCTGACGGTGGTTGCCCGACGCGCCTCCAGGTGCATTTCGATGCGCGAACGGTCGCTGTTGAACAGCGCCACGTGGCGCCAGTCATCGACATTGAAATCCGCGCCCAGCACGCTATTGACGTGGCGCAGCAGATTCAGGTTGAAGGCCGCGGTCAGGTGCAGGGCGTCGTCGTAGGCCGGTTCCAGGACCTGCCTGGGCTTGACGCGATCGACACCCACCAGCAGTCCGCCGCCGGCGCATTGGACATGGATCCGTCGCAGCATGGCGAGCGCCGCCTCCGGGTCGAGATTGCCGATGCTGGAGCCGGGATAGAAGAACAGGCGCTGCTCCATGGCGATGTCGGCCGGCAGCGCCAGTGCCTGGGAGAAGTCCAGGCCGATCGGCGTGATGCGCAATTCGGGATACGACAGCCGCAGCCGGCGCACCGCCGATTGCAGGTAGTCGGCGGAAATGTCGATCGGGACGTAGTGTCGGGGGCGCAGGCTGGCAAACAGGCGCTCCGCCTTGGCACAGTCGCCCGCGCCCAGGTCGATCATGGCCTGGACCGGGCCGATGTGGCGGGCGATGTCCGCGCCATGGCGTTCGAAGATCTCGGCTTCGCAGCGGGTCGGGTAGTACTCCGGCAACTGCGTGATGGCGGTGAACAACGACGAGCCGAGCGCATCGTAGAGGAACTTGGGGTCGATATGGGCGGGGCGATCGCGCAATCCCGCGTGCAGTTCGCGCTGCTCGGCGCCGGCGGGTTGCGGTTGCGGCGCCAGGAATCGCGGCGCGGCGTCGGCAAGAAGTGCGGAAGGAGAGACCATGCGTTCAGTTCCTTTTTGAGGCGGGTGAAGCGCATTGCAAAGGCTTATTGTGGCCGCCAGAGGGGTTCTGGTGTCAAGTCTAAGCCCCTGAAATGCAATGGACTTTTACGAAATTGGGCGCGCACCCGGAGGGCTGCCATGCCGGCCGGCGGCCAATGGCGTTGCGTACGGTTCCCTCCAGGCGCAAGCTCCTCAGCAAGCGCCGCGCCACTGAAATATCGGTTAACGGCTGGTTGCGAAAGCTCGGGCGCAGCGCGGCGGGAATGGCCACAATGGTTCCATGGCCCGGCGTAGCAGCATGTCCAACCTGGTCCGGCGCCATGCCGGGCAGGCGGCCAGCCGGGAAGCTCAACGATCGACAAGCAATAAGGAGCGACTATGAATCGAAAGAACCAACGCGCCGAAATGGCCCTGCACCGCGACCGCGTGAGCGACAGCCTGCACGAACTGCTTGCCGGCACCGAAGACCTGTTGCGTTCCACGGCCTCGTATACCGGCTCCGAAATCGAAGCGGCGCGCACGCGCCTGAAGCGTCAACTGGCCGAGGCGCGTGAATCCGCTGGCGATTGGGAAGGCGCAGCCCGGGAGCGGGCGCGCCGGGCCAAGGCCTACGCCGATGAATACGTGCACGAAAATGCATGGAAGTCGGTCGGCGTGGCGACGTTGGTGGGCGTGCTGCTGGGTTGCTGCCTGCTGGCCAACCGGCGCTGAGCCGCGATGCCATGAGGCCGCCTGCGGCGCCGTCGCCGGGCAGGTCCGGCCCGGCCGTCCCTGGGCGCGGGTGGTGCCGGTGGGCGCGAGCGTGGGCGTTGGCATGTTGCGCCGCGCTGCTGGCCGCCTGCGCCAGCGTGCCCGACGCCCAGGAACGCGCGGCGCGCAAGGCGCAAGCGGGCCTGTCCACCGATGCGGCGCAGGACAGCTATCGCCGCGGCCAGGCCATCGCGGCGGATCCGCGCAATGCCAACCGTGATTTCCTGGCCCGGCACCTCGCGGTCGAAGAGGCCGTCAGCGGCGCGCCCCTGACGGCCGGCAATCGCGTGCGCCTGTTGGCCGATGGCCCCGGCACTTACCAGGCCATGCTGCGCTCGATCGCGCAGGCGCGACATTACGTGCACATGGAGACGTATATCTTCGACGACGACGCGCAAGGCGCGCGCTTCGCCGAAGCCCTGATCGCGGCGCGCAACCGCGGCGCCGACGTGGCGCTGATGGTGGATGCCGTGGGCACCATCAAGACGCCGGATGCCTTGTTCCAGCGCCTGCGCGACGCGGGCGTGCAGGTCGCGGTGTTCAATCCGGTGAGCCCCGTCAACGGCAGCCGGGCCGGCTGGTCTCCGAACCAGCGCAATCATCGCAAGATCCTGGTGGTCGATGGCAAGGTGGGTTATCTCGGAGGGATCAACGTCAGCGACGTGTACGCATCTTCGCCGGCCAGCGGGAGTGGCGGCTCCGGGGGCGTGGGCAGTGGCGCCGATGCCCGGCGCGCCGACGCCCGTGCCGCGCCCTGGCGCGATACGCACCTGCGTATCGAGGGTCCGGCCGTGGCGCAATTGGAAGCCGTGATCCGCGACGGCTGGCAATCACAGGCCAAGGAACCGCTGCGGGGCGGCGGCGAGGCGATCGCGCCGCCGTCGGGATCGACGCGGGTGCGGATCCTGGCCAACCAGCCCGATCGCAGCGATGGCTACACCGTCTATCTGACGTTGATGTCCGCATTCGAGAGCGCGCAGCAATCCATCCACATCACCATGGCGTACTTCGTGCCGGACCCGGCCTTTGTCGACGCGCTGGCCGCGGCCGCGCAACGCGGCGTGGACGTGGTGCTGGTGCTGCCCGGCTTCAGCGACTCCTCGCTGGTGTTCAACGCCGGCCGTTCGCACTACGGCAAACTGTTGGATGCCGGCGTGAAGCTCTACGAGCGGCGCGACGCGTTGCTGCACGCCAAGACCGCGGTGGTCGACGGTGTCTGGTCCACGGTCGGGTCGAGCAACATGGACTGGCGCAGCTTCGCCTTGAACTACGAGGTCAACGCGGTGGTGCTGGGGCCGGAGTTTGCCGCCGAGATGGAGGCCCTGTTCCAGCGCGATGTTGCCGAGTCGGTGCGCATCACGCCCGAGGCCTGGCGGGCCCGGGGCGTGGATGACCGCTTCATGGAATTCTTTTCACGGATGTTCGAGCGCTGGCTCTAGCGCCGCCGCGCCGTGCGGCGTTGCGCGCGATTCAGGCCGTCGCGGGATGGGGCGGATGCGCCATGGCGTGTTCCTGCGCCAGCGCGGTGCTGATGTCGTGGGTCGGCTGGAACGAATCGGCGCGCGCCATCGACCAGCCGGTACGGAACACCTGGTGGCGGAACTCGCCGCGCAGCAGTTCGCCGGGTGCCAGTTCGGGGAACAGCGCCGACAGCAGCCGGATCTCGCTGGACGAAATGCGGCGGGCGATGTGGTGCGGGCGCAATTGGCCGGGATGGGTCAGGCCGGCGGCGGCCAGCAGTTCGGCCAACGCGTGCAGCGTGTTCTTGTGGAAGTTGGCGACGCGCTCGGCCTTGTCCGGCACCACCAGGGCGCGCTGGCGCAGCGGATCCTGGGTGGTGACGCCGGTGGGGCACTTGCCGGTGTGGCAGGCCTGGGCCTGGATGCAGCCAATGGCGAACATGAAGCCGCGCGCGGCGTTGCACCAGTCCGCGCCCATGGCCATGACGCGGGCCATGTCGAACGCGGTGATGATCTTGCCGGAGGCGCCCAGCTTGATGCGGTCGCGCAGGTTCACGCCAATGAGGGTGTTGTGCACCAGGCGCAGCGCTTCGCGCAGCGGGGTGCCGACATGGTCGACGAACTCAACCGGCGCGGCGCCGGTGCCGCCTTCGGCGCCATCGACCACGATGAAGTCCGGCGTGATGCCGGTTTCCAGCATGGCCTTGACGATCGCGAACCATTCCCACGGGTGGCCGACGCAGAACTTGAAGCCCACCGGTTTGCCGCCGGACAGCTCGCGCAGGCGGGCGACGAACTTCATCAGGCCGATGGGCGTATCGAAGGCCGAATGGCTGGCCGGCGAGTTGCAGTCCTGCCAGGGCGCCACGCCGCGCGCTTCGGCGATTTCCGGCGTGACCTTGCCGGCCGGCAGGATGCCGCCGTGGCCCGGCTTGGCGCCCTGCGACAGCTTGATCTCGATCATCTTCACCTGTGGCGTACAGGCGTTCCTGACGAAGGCTTCCTCGGAAAAGGCGCCGTGTTCGTCGCGGCAGCCGAAATAGCCCGAGCCGATGTTCCACACCAGGCTGCCGCCCGGCTGGCGGTGGTAGCGGCTGATGCCGCCTTCGCCCGTGTCATGCGCAAAGTTGCCTTGCCGCGCGCCTTCGTTCAGCGCCAGCACCGCGTTGGCCGACAGGGCGCCAAAGCTCATGGCAGACACGTTGAAGGCGGACATTGCGTACGGTTGTGCGCAGTCCGGGCCGCCCACGGTCACGCGGAAATCGGTGTCGCCGATATGGGTGGGCGACATGGAATGGTTGATCCACTCGTAGCGATCGCCGTAGACGTCTTCCTGGGTGCCGAAGGGGCGCTTGTCGATCTCGCGCTTGGCGCGCTGGTACACGATGGAGCGTTGCGCGCGCGAGAACGGCGAGGCCTGGGTGTCGTCTTCCAGGAAGTACTGGCGGATCTCGGGGCGGATGAATTCGAACAGGAAGCGCAGGTTGCCCAGCACCGGATAGTTGCGGCGGATGGCGTGGCGCGTCTGGATCAGGTCGTACACGCCCAGCAGGCTCAACAGCACCAGCGGCACGGCGGCCCACAGCCACCAGTACGAATCCGTGAACACCAGGATGGTGGTCGCGGCCGCGGCCACCAGGGTCAAGATAAAGGCCGTGTAGCGGCCGGCAATCCATTGCATGTCCATCTCCGTATTGCGGAATGCAGCAACCATACACCAGGGCGGCTGTAAAACCGGTAAACGGGTCGTGCGGCCCGGCAGCCGCCACGGGCCGGCGTGGGGACGTGGAAACGGCGCCAGTGCTGGCTCTGCGGGCCGCGGACGTAAAAAAGCCCCCTGGTCAGGGGGCCGTTGCTGGAACAGTGTTTCTCAGCAGCTGGATGCCGCGGGCGTCTTTTCGACCGCCAGACCGAACAGCGGGCGCAGGCGCACGCCCAGGGCGCTGCCGGCAAATGCCGCCGGCAGCCACAGCCAGGCGTGCAGGCTGCCCGACAGAATGCCGCTGAAGTAGGCGCCGATGTTGCAGCCGAAAGCCAGGCGCGCGCCGTAGCCCAGCAGCAGGCCGCCGATGACGGCGCCGGCCAGCGAGCGCGCGGGCACCTTCCAGACCGGCGCGAACTTGCCGGCGGCGCTGGCCGCGGCCAGCGCGCCCAGCATCAGGCCGATGTCCATCACCGTGGTCACGTCCTGGCGCAGCGGCGCGCCCAGCGCGGCCTGCTTGCTCCAGTAGGCCCAGGTGGCCACGTCGCCGCCCATCGCGTCCAGCGCCTTGGCGCCCCACAGCGCGAACGCCGAGGTGATGCCCCAGGGGCGGCCGGCCAGCGCCAGCGTGGCGAAGTTCAGCGCCACCAGCGCCACGCCGCCCCAGATCAGCGGCCAGGGCCCCTGCAACAGCGACGTCGGGCGCGCGGTGCGCGAGGCGAACGAGATCACATGGCCGTGGCGGCGTTTTTCCAGCTTGGTGGCGACCCAGGCGATCAGCGCGAACACCGCCAGGTTGGCGATGATGGCGGGCGCCAGGCCCCAGGTCTTGATGAGCGAGGTGGGCGCCAGCGCGGGCAGGGTCGACCACCAGCCGAATTGGGCGGTGGCGATGACCGAACCGACGATGAAGAACAGCAGCGTGACCAGCATGCGGGTATTGCCGCCGCCCACCGCGAACAGCGTGCCCGAGGCGCAACCGCCGCCCAGCTGCATGCCGATGCCGAACAGGAACGCGCCCAGCAGCACCGATACGCCCGGCGGCGAGACCAGGCCGTTGACCGGCTGGCCGAACAGCGAGCCTTGCGCCAGGAATGGGAAGAACAGCAATACGCCGAGGGCCAGCATGAACATCTGCGCGCGCAGCCCGGCGCCGCGGCGGTCCGACACGAACACGCGCCAGGCCTGGGTGAAGCCGAACGACGCGTGGTACAGCGCCACGCCCAGCAGCGCGCCGACGATCCACAGCGCGCCCTGGCGCCAGCTCACGGTCTGGTTCAGGTACAGGGCGCCTGCCAGCAGCAGCAGCAGCGCGATCCAGAGCGGCTTGCGGTTGATCTGGATCGGCGGCAGCGCCGAGGGCAGGGGCAGGGTGGAGGCGTTGGTGCTCATGGTCGAGTCCGGGGGGATCGGTAAGGTGAAATCCGGCGAAGGAAAAGCAAACGGGCGCGTCGCCGCACCCGTCATCGTGGTGTCCAGTCTAAAGCGCGTCGAACATTTCTCAAAGAATCAATTTGCGCTTTCTTAATAACTAATGGTTATATTCTGGCCTGCGCTGGCCATCACATGATCGGGTTGGCACTGATCCACGCCACCAGCAGGCTCACGGTCACGACCGACAGCACGGTCGACACCAGGATGGCGCGGGACGTCACGCGCGCGTCGCGGCCATACATCTGCGCCAGCATGAAGGGGCCGGTGCCGATCGGCAAGGCGCTCATCAGCACCGCCGTCCAGGCCCACAGCGGCGGCATGGAAAACACCTGGAACGCCAGCAGCGCGGTCACGGCCGGCTGCAGCAGCAGTTTGCCGGCCACCAGCCGCAGCACGCCGGGACCGGAGCTGGCCGATTCGGTCTGGGCCAGGAACAGGCCGATGGTCACCAGCGCGCACGGGCTGGCCGACGCGCCCAGCAGCGACACGTAGCGATCCAGCCCCTCGGGCAGCGCCAGCCCGGTGCCGGCCCACGCCAGGCCCAGCATGGGCGCGGCCAGCAGTGGATTGCGCATCAGCGCGCGGCCTACCTTGGCGAGCGTGGCGGCCAGGCTCGGCGCCTGCTGGCGGTCGAACTCGATCAGGGCGATGGCGCAGCCGAACAGCACGCTGGCCGTCAGCAGCGTGCTGAAGGCCGCGGGCGCCAGGCTCTCGGCGCCGAACAGCGCCAGGCACAGCGGGATGCCCATATAGCCGGCGTTGGCATAGGCGGCGGCCAGTCCCTCGATGCCGCGGTCGGTCAATCCGCGCGGTCCACGCTTGCGCGGCAGGAACGCCAGCAGGAAGGTGACGGCGATGCCGCCGGCAAAGGCGCCGACGAAACCCCAATGCGCCATGTGCGCCAGGTCCACCTGGGTCATGGCGCGAAACAGCAGCGCCGGCAGCGACAGGTAGACCACGTAGCGGTTCAGGGCGTCGGTGGCGGCCGGCCCCAGGATGCGCCAGCGCGCCGCCAGCCATCCGGTCAGGATCAGCGCGAAGACCGGCAGGGCGGCGGTGATGACGGCATTCATGGCGGCGGGTGGCGGGGGCGCGAAAAGGCGCTCATTCTACTTGCCGCGCCGCCGTCGGGGTGCGCGCCGAGCGCGTCACCAGCAGGATGCCGAGCGCCGCGAGCACCATGCCGGGCCAGGCCAGCGGCGGGATCGGCTCGTCCAGCACCAGCAGTGCGATGACCGCGGTCGATGGCGGCACCAGGAAGAACAGCGCCGATACGCGCGATGCCTCGCCATGGCGCAGCATGGCCAGCAACAGGGAGATCGCGACCAGCGAATTGCCCACCACCAGGTAGGCCAGCGAGCCCAGCAAGGGCGCGGTCCAGTCGATGTGCATCGGTTCCAGCCAGAATGCCAGCGGCGCCGTGACCGCCAGCCCCACGGCGTATTGCACCGTGTTGGACGTGACGGGGTGGGTCTGCACACCGAAGCGCTTTTCATACAGCGTGCCGCTGGTGATGCAGAGCAGCGCGGCCACGGCGAACACCAGCCCGAGCGTCGAGGCCAGGTCGACCGAGGCCTTGGCAACGATGACCAGCGCCGCGCCGGAAACGCCCAGTCCCAGCCCGGCCCAGCGCCGCGCGTCGACGCGTTCGTGGGCGATCACCGGCGCCAGCAGACCGATCAGGATGGGCTGCAGCGACGTGATCAACGCCAGCCCGCCGGCGGACATGCCCTGCTTGAGCGACAGATAGGTGAAACAGAAATAGCCCGCCTGCAGCAGCAGGCCGACCATGGCCAGGTGGCCCCAGGCGCTCGCGCCTTGCGGCAGCGGCGGGCGCAACGCCAGCAGGAACGGCGCCAGCAGCGCCACCACACAGGCATAGCGCAGCGCCAGGAACGTCATCGGGTCGGCATAGGCCAGGCCCACTTTCAGCACGACGAAGCCGCTGGACCACAGCAGCAGGAAAAGCGCGGGCGCGAATTTCAACCAGGCGGGCGTTGCGGCTTGCGGCATGATGGCGATCAGCTGCGGGAATGGGCCAGCCGCGATGGTACGCCTGTTTCGCCGATGCGCCATCCCTGCGAAAATGTCGACAGTGGATTCATATTCAGCAGTGGCGCGAGGGAAAAAAATGGCCAACCAACAAAAGCCGACGGTACGTATCACCCTGGGAACCTGGGATCGCCTGCGCGACGACGCGTCGTCGGTGCGCTACGACGTGTTCGTGGTCGAGCAGAACGTGCCGCCCGAAGTCGAGATGGATGACGACGACGCGGTCTCGGTGCACGCCGTGGCCTATGCCGCCGACGGCACGCCGCTGGGCACCGGCCGTCTGCTGCCCGACGGCCACATCGGCCGCATGGCCGTGCACAAGCGCGCACGCGGCCTGGGCGTGGGCGGCCAGTTGCTCGACGCCCTGATCGGGCAGGGCCATGGCGATGGCCACCGCATGCTGGTGCTGCATGCGCAGACCCACGCCAAGGGCTTCTACGAGGCCCATGGTTTCCAGGTGGAAGGCGAGGAGTTCATGGAAGCCGGCATCGCGCACGTCGTCATGACGCGGGTGCTGGCCTAGGCGCTTGCGAACGAGCGAACGATCGGCCGGCTGTCTAGGCCGGCCCGATCATTCGGGCCGCAAAAGAAAAAACCCCGGACGCTTTCGCGAACGGGGTTTTTCTTGGCGCATCACGACAGGTACCTCGTGATGTAATAATTGGTGCCCAGGAGAGGACTCGAACCTCCACACCTTGCGGCACATGGACCTGAACCATGCGCGTCTACCAATTCCGCCACCTGGGCGCTGATGTCTTACCTTCCGCGTCGCTTTCCAGTTTGCGTTCCATCTTTCGACTTCTTGCTACCGGCTGCGTTTCGTTTCGTGTTCAACAGCAGAGGAACGAGATTATGCATACTTTTTTGGAAGTGTGCAAGTCATGCAGCATTTTTTTCACTTTTTTTTCGATGCGGCCGGCTTGGCTATAGTGTCGCCCCATGTCACGCCCTGTTTGCCTGCGCTGTAAGCGCCCCGAATCCCATTGCCTGTGCGCCCTGATCCCGGCGCTGCTCCCGCGAACCCGTGTGGTGGTGTTGCAGCATCCGAGCGAGGCGCGCCATGCGCTGAACACAGCGCGGCTTGCGGTGTTGGGGCTGAATGGCGCGCGGCGCCTGGTGGGCGAACGCTTTCAGCATGAGCAGTGGGCCGAGCCTGGCTATGCGCCCTGCGTGCTGTTTCCCGGCGAGGGCGCGGAGGTATTGATTCCGGGGTGCGCCGCCGCGACGGGCGCGCCGGTGCAATTGATTGTGCCCGATGGCACCTGGACTCATGCGCGCAAGCTGCTGCACATCAATCCGCAACTGGCCGCGTTGCCGCGCGTGATGCTCCCGGCCGGCCTGGCGACGCGCTACCGGGTGCGGCACGCGGACATTCCGGGTGCGCTGTCCACCATCGAGGCGGTGACGCACGCGCTCAATGCGCTGGAGGCGCCACGTAATTTCGATGAACTGCTGCGGCCGTTCGAGGCCTTGATCGATGGCCAGATCGCGGGGATGGGGGCGGA
>NZ_QHHO01000049.1:229100-238484 GCF_003184165.1 Achromobacter sp. RW408 | reverse complement strand
CGTATCCCGCCTCGCCCCCTCCCACTTCGTCACTCGCCCGCCCGCCGACCGCCGGCGCGCCTTGCCGCCCCCACAACGGCCGGACGCACGGCGCCGATGGGGGTCGCTCGTCCGCCAACCACTACCTATTGCGTCATCAAATGGAAATATCGCCACCCATGGTGCCATTTGGTAAGTTATCGGGCGATTAGTACTTATTTTGGAAAGATGTTTTCAGAGAATAAGGGTTTATCCCAGGGTTATTTAGGCCGAGAATGCATCTCATCGGGACACAGCAAGCGACCCCCGGCAATCAGGCCAGAGGATCGGATCCCAAGCTCAAGACATATGGAGGTCTGCTATGAAAACCCTTGCTACCGCTTTGATGCTGTCCATGTCCGTTCTGGCCGCCGGCGCCCAAGCCGCTGAAGCCGACCAAGGCGCCACCCGCGCCCAGGTCCAGGCCGAACTGCAACAAGCCAAGGTTTCGGGCCAATACACCTTCGGCGAAGAAGGCTACCCCGCCGCCATCGCCCAGAAGTCCAGCCTGACCTCGCAGCAAGTGCAGGAACAGCTGGCCCAGGCCAAGAACGCCGGTGAAGTCACCTTCGGCAACATGGACTACCCGCCCGCCCCGCACGCGGCTGCCACGTCGCTGAGCCGCAGCCAGGTGCAAACCGAACTGGCCCAGGCCAAGGCGGAAGGCCTGGTCACCTTCGGCAATATGGACTACCCCCCCATGGGCAGCTGATTGCACGGCCTGGTCTCCAGGCCCGCAATCCACCCGCAAAGCCCTCCGGCCTCACCCGGAGGGCTTTTCTTTTGACGATTCGACATTCAATTAAGTCATAACGACGCCACTCATAGCCGTTACGACGCTTTGCTATCTACAAATCGACAGCGCCCGCGCATAGGATGAGGCCAATCCCTCCCCCTCTATGCAGGAGCCGCACCATGTCCACCTCCACCAAGCCCGTCCTCCTCCTGGGCGCCGGCAAAATCGGGTTCGCCATTGCCTTGATGCTCGAACGCAGCGGCGACTATTCGGTCCTGGTTGCCGACCAGGACCCGGCACGACTGAACCTCGTCGCGGAACTGGGCTGCGACACCCGCCAGATCTCGGACGACGCGTCCCTGGCCCGCTGCATCGAGGGCCGCTATGCGGTCGTCAACGCCCTGCCATTCCACCGCGCCATCGCCGTCGCGCAGATGTGCGCGCGGGCCGGCGTACATTATTTCGACCTGACCGAAGACGTCGCCAGCACCCATGCCATCCAGGCGCTGGCCGCAGACGCCCGCGCCGTGCTGATGCCGCAGTGCGGCCTGGCTCCGGGCTTCATCGGTATCGTCGGCAATGCGCTGGCGCGACGCTTCGACACGCTGCTGGACCTGCGCATGCGCGTGGGCGCGCTGCCGCGCTATCCGTCCAACAGCCTGCGCTACAACCTGACTTGGAGCACCGAGGGGCTCATCAACGAATATTGCAACCCATGCGAGGCGATCGTCGACGGCCAATTGACCAGCGTGCCGGCGCTGGAGGGCTACGAGACTTTCGCGCTGGACGGCGTCGAGTACGAAGCCTTCAACACCTCGGGCGGCCTGGGCACGCTGCCTGCAACGCTGCTGGGCCGCGCGCGCAATGTCGATTACAAGTCGGTGCGCTATCCCGGCCACTGCAATCTGATGAAGCTGCTGCTCAACGATCTGCGGTTGCGCGATCGCCGCGACCTGCTCAAGGACATTTTCGAAACCGCCATTCCCACCACCGAGCAGGACGTGATCGTGATCCAGGCGCAGGCCTCGGGCCATCGCCACGGCCGGCTGGAAGAAGAGTCATACCCCATCCGCGTATTCGGCGCGGACGTCGACGGCCACCGACTCAGCGCCATCCAGCTGTCCACGGCCGCCGGCATCTGCGCGGCGCTGGACCTGGTGGCACAGGGCACGCTGCCGCAACGCGGTTTCGTGGGCCAGGAACAGATCCCGCTGGAAGCCTTGCTGGGCAACCGCTTTGGCCGCGTCTATGCCGGCAAGCCGCTGGCATTGGCGGGCGCCATGACCGAGGACCGCTGAGGGCGGCGATGGTCGCTGACGGTAGGCCGCGAGCCGTCGCAACGCGCGGCCGTCGTTACCGTTGGCGCGCGCAACGCGGCTAGGCCCAGCCTTCCAGGCGCAGTGTCGCCCGCACCAGCCGCTGTTCTTCCTGCTCGATTTCCGCCAGGTTCTGCCGCACGCTGTCGACATGGTCGGCCGCGGCGCGGCGCGCCTGCTCCGGCTGGCGCGCGATCACGGCATTGAACAGCCGCGCGTGCTGCTTGTCGATCTGGCGCTTCGCGGGTTCACGGTGATACAGGTTGTTGACACAGGCGAACACCGACCCGAGCATCAGGTCGTTGAGCGACTGCAGCGTATGCACCAGCACCGGGTTGTGCGAGGCCTCGCAGATGGCCAGGTGGAACGCGTGATCCAGGTGCGCATGGGTGGCGGTGTCGGCCGATTGCGCGTTCACCATTTCGTCGTAACGGCGGCGGATCATGATGAAGTCGGCCTGCGTGCCACGCAGGGCCGCCAGCCGTGCCGAATCGGCCTCCAGCAGGGAGCGCACTTCGAGCAGGTCGTACAGCGTGCGCGGTTGCGAATTGAACAGGTGCATCAGCGGCCCGGCGTCGACCTTCGAGATGCGCGCCACGAACGAACCCTTGCCCTGCGAAGTGTGGATGATTTCACGCGCGCGCAGCAGTTTCAGGCCTTCGCGCAGCGCGGTGCGCGACACGCCCAGCTTTTCCGTCAGCCGCCGCTCCGACGGCAGCGCCTGGCCAGCCTTCAGGACGCCGTCCAGGATCAGGCGCTCGATGCGCTCCGCCACTTCATCCGCCACCTGGCGGGGTTTCGCTTCAGTTTCCGCGTGCATGCGTTCTCCGGACCAGTGGTATGACCAAGCGCCAACAGCAAACCGCCTGCCGCCTACCACCTGCGTAAGTAACTGATATAAAACCATAAAAAAACGATGTTTGCCGAGCCGGGCGAAAACAAACTGGTATGACCAGCAGGTTTTGATATGGACTTTGCGGCGGGCGCGAACGATGATGTGTGGACAGATTCGCCCGGCGCGCGCGCCGTCCAGACCTCCTACCGTCAGAGATCCGCATGACTCAACGCATCCAGCACCACGGCCTGCAAGTGGCGGCCAATCTCAGCCAGTTCATCGAACAAGAGGCGCTGCCCGGCTCCGGGCTGGCCGCTGACGCGTTCTGGAAGGGGTTCGCTGCCCTGGTGCATGACCTGGCGCCCAAGAACCGCGCCCTGCTGGCCGAACGCGATAGCCTGCAGGCCGAACTCGACGCCTGGCATCGCGCCCATCCCGGTCCCATCGCCGATCCGGCCGCCTACCGCCAGTTTCTGGAAGGCATCGGCTACCTGTTGCCCCAACCGGCCAGCGTGCGCGCCACCACCGACAATGTCGACACCGAGATTTCGCAGCAGGCCGGCCCGCAACTGGTGGTGCCGGTGTCCAACTCCCGCTACGCCCTGAATGCCGCCAACGCGCGCTGGGGCAGCCTGTACGACGCGCTGTACGGCACTGACGCGATTCCCGCCACGCCCGGCGACGGCGGCGCCGGCTACAACCCCGAACGCGGTCGCGCCGTCATCGCCCGCGCCCGCGCCTTCCTGGATGAGGCCGCGCCGCTGGCGCAGGGCTCGCACACCGACGCCCGCGGCTACACGGTCGAGAATGGCCAGCTCAAGGTGGCGCTGGCCAATGGCGCCACCACGCTCAAGAACCCGGCCCAGTTCACCGGCTACCAGGGCGACGCGGCGGCTCCCGGCGCCATCCTGCTCAAGAACAACGGCCTGCATTTCGAGATCCAGATCGACCGCGCCCATACCATCGGCGCCACCGACGCGGCCGGCGTCAAGGACGTGCTGGTCGAGGCCGCGCTGACCACCATCATGGATTGCGAAGACTCGGTCGCCGCGGTCGACGCCGACGACAAGGTCCACATCTACCGCAACTGGCTCGGCCTGATGAAGGGCGACCTGACCGAAGCCGTCACCAAGGGCGGCAAGACCTTCACCCGCAAGCTCAATCCCGACCGCCAGTACACGCGTCCGGACGGCTCGGCCCTGACGCTACACGGCCGTTCGCTGATGTTCGTGCGCAACGTCGGCCACCTCATGACCAACCCGGCCGTGCTCGACCGCGACGGCCAGGAGATCCCGGAGGGTATCCTCGACGCCGTGGTCACCAGCCTGGCGGCGCTGCAGGACCGCAATCGCAAGCTGAACTCGCGCACCGGTTCGGTCTACATCGTCAAACCCAAGATGCACGGCCCCGCGGAGGCCGCATTCGCCAGCGAGCTGTTCGACCGCGTCGAAGACCTGCTGGGCCTGCCGCGCAATACCCTGAAAATGGGCATCATGGATGAAGAGCGCCGCACCAGCGTCAACCTCAAGGCCTGCATCGCGGCCGCGGCGTCGCGCGTGGCGTTCATCAACACCGGGTTCCTCGATCGCACGGGCGACGAAATGCATTCCAGCATGGAGGCCGGCCCCATGCTGCGCAAGGGCGACATGAAGTCCACCGCCTGGATCACCGCCTACGAACGTAACAACGTGCTGGTCGGCCTGGACGCCGGCCTGCGCGGCCGCGCCCAGATCGGCAAGGGCATGTGGGCCATGCCCGACCTGATGGCAGCCATGCTCGAACAGAAGATCGGACATCCCAAGGCCGGCGCCAACACTGCCTGGGTGCCTTCGCCGACCGCGGCGACGCTGCACGCGCTGCACTACCACCAGGTGGACGTGCAGGCGGTCCAGCAGGAACTCGAACGCACCCGGCTCGACAGCGTGCGCGACGAGTTGCTGGCGGGCCTGCTGACGGTGCCCGTGGGTGATCGCTCCAAGTGGTCCGCCGCCGACATCCAGCAGGAACTGGACAACAACGTCCAGGGCATCCTGGGCTACGTGGTGCGCTGGATCGACCAGGGCGTGGGCTGCTCCAAGGTGCCGGACATCCACAACGTCGGTCTGATGGAAGACCGCGCCACGCTGCGCATCTCCAGCCAGCACATCGCCAACTGGCTGCGCCACGGCGTCACCAACCGCGACCAGGTCATGGAAACCTTCCAGCGCATGGCGAAGGTGGTGGACGGCCAGAACGCCGGCGATCCCCATTACCTGCCGATGGCCGGCAACTTCGACGGCTCGCTGGCGTTCAAGGCGGCTTGCGCGCTGGTGTTCGAAGGCCTGACCCAGCCCAACGGCTACACCGAGCCACTGCTGCACAAGTTCCGCCTGGAGTTCAAGGCCGCCCAGGCCTGATTGCCGCCGGCCACGGCGACGCATCCCCCCTACCGGACAGCCTCGGCTGTCCGGTTTTTTTTGGTCGGCATCTGCAAGAGGTCGCCATTTTTCGCACAGTCGTGCTAAATTCGATCGCATGACTGCCAAGACCGAAAAAAGCGAGCTGACTTTCGCGGCCATCGTGGACGCGGCCCTGGACATGGCCGCCGCCCAGGGGCTCGAAAGCCTGTCGCTCGGCCAGGTGGCCAAACGCCTGGACATCAGCAAGAGCGGTGTGTTTTCGCGGGTCGGATCGCGCGAGGCCTTGCAGCAGGCCGTTCTGGACGAGTACGAGCGCCGCTTCGTCGCCGCGGTCTTCACGCCCGCGATGACCCGGCCTCGCGGCCTGCCGCGCCTGAACGCGTTGATGAACCTGTGGATCGAGCGTGCGTGCAATGTCGAGCTGCTGACCGGCTGTATCTACGTCGCCGGCGCCTTCGAGTTCGACGATGTCGAATCCCCTCTGCGCGAGATCCTGGAAAACAACCTGCGCCGCTGGCGTGGAGTGATGGTGCGCACGGTGCGACAGGCGCTGGACGAAGGCCATCTGCGCCCGGATACCGATCCCGAACAGCTCGTGTTCGAGGTCTACAGCCTGATGATCGGGCTGATGCACGATGCCCGCTTCCTGCGCGATCCGAAGGCGCGCGAACGGGTGCGGGCCGCCTACGAGCGCCTGATTTCGACCTATCGCAGTTTCAAGTACATCGAGTAGTCGTCACACAGATCGCCGGCATGAGCCGGCATTTCTTTCGACAAATTTCGCACGATCGTGCGATTTTAGGAGCGAGTGGATCATGGTTTTCTACATCGGTGGGGCCATCGCGGCGGCTGCGCTAGCGAGGTTATGGTTTCTGTGGCGGGCGCTGCTGCGGCAGCTGCCGGATATCTCCCGGCATCTGGTGTTGTTCTGATACGGGAGGCGCTTCCGTGCAGGCCCCATGACGATGGGACGCGGGTATGACGGAATCGAGACCCCTGGGCGAAGATGACGGTCGGCGCCTCTCATGGCTCCGCTCCCTGGTTTTCCAGCCGGCTAATGCCGCTCGCGCCCAACCCGCGCCCGGTCTATATTCCGTATTCACTCCTTGCCAATGCATCCATGTCGCGCTCCGTTCATCTACTGATCATCGATCCGCAAAACGATTTCTGCGATCTTCCGACGACGTACTTGCCCACCGACCCGCTGACCGGCCAAGCAGTCGCACCCGCCTTGCCGGTGCCCGGTGCCCATGCCGACATGCAACGGCTGGCGCGCTTCATCGACGCTGCGGCTCCCTCGCTGTCAGCCATTACCGTCACGCTGGATTCGCACCACAGGCTGGACATCGCCCATCCCACGTTCTGGCGCACCGGTGACGGCCGGCCAGTATCACCCTTCACGCCCATCACCGCCAGTCAGGTGCGTTCCGGCGCCTTCCAGCCGCGCCATGTCGACGATCTGCCGCGCACGCTGTCTTATCTGGATGAATTGGAAGCGCGTGGCCGCTATACCCTGATGGTGTGGCCCGTGCATTGCGAGATCGGCACCTGGGGCCACAACGTCCACGCGGACGTGCGTGCCGCCTACGGCCGCTGGGAAGAAGAACGCCAGTTTATCGTGCGCAAGGTGCCGAAAGGCGCCAATCCCTGGACCGAGCACTACAGCGCCCTGATGGCCGAAGTACCCGACGCCGACGACCCTCGCACCCAACTCAACCGCAACCTGCTCGACTCGCTGGATCGCGCCGACCTCGTCATCGTGGCCGGCGAAGCCGGCAGCCACTGCGTCAAGGCGACGGTCGAGCACCTCACCGAGCACCTGCCCGGCGGCAACCTGTCACGCATTGTGCTGCTGACCGACTGTATCAGCCCGGTCACGGGCTTTGCGAGCGCCCAGGCTTCATTCCTGACAAAAATACGTGACCTGGGAGGGCAACTGCGTACCAGTGTCGATATGGTCCGCGCCTTGGCCTGAAGGCCGATGCGCGGCCACAGTCTGGCAATGGCCGGAACGCCCGCGACGCGGGCAGGCTTTCGATCGGGTCAGAACGCCCACCTCAGGCTGACAGTACCGGCATTTTCACGCGTATTGCTGGCGAATTGACCGCTGTATGAAATGCCGAGTGTTGCCGAGCGTGAGATCGCCATATCCATGCCCAGCTCCACCAACGCAGCGTCCCGCGCGATCGCTACCCCGGCAACGGTAAAAACGCGCCCGCCATCGAAGGCCATTTCCGATACGGGTTGTACGTCGCCAAAGGCATGCCGCCACCCTAATGCGCCACGCACGGCACCATCCAACCGCCCCAGCGAAACCGGAGCCTGGGCCCGCAGGCCCAGCGTAGTGATCGTTTGCGTATCGCGCGCACTGCGGCCGGAGAGCGCCGCCGCCCCTCCCGTTTCCGAGAAACCGCGTGTGCGCAGATCGCTCCAGGCGACGCCCGCAAACGGTTCAAGCGTCACACCGGTAAATCGCATCGCATAGCCCAGTTCCGTAAAGAATTGGCTGGTGCTCGCCCCATAGTCGGCGCGCAAGGTCTGGTCCAGGCCTGGCAGGGAGACGCGCCGCTCGCTCGAAATGTCGTGCCACGTATACGCAGCGCCCAAGAGCCAGTTCAGGTGATCAATGCCGACTTCGAATGCCTTGCCGCCGTACAACAGGGCGCTATAGCTATCGATACCGGACTTGGATGACCGGTCGTCCACCATCAACGTGCCACTGGTATATCCCAGCGCGGCCCCCAGCCGCCAACCCGCGCCGACAGAGCGATCCGCTCCCACGAATACGCCTCCCGTCGACTGTCGCCCCCCCGGTGCGTTGCCATCACCATCAAATCGCTGCCAATTGCCGATGATCTCGGCCCACGCTGGAAGAGCCGTGGAATACGGCAACGCCGCGGCGCTTGCGGTGGTATCGCTACCTCCGAGTTGCGCAGTTGGCGCGCCTGGCGCCATGGCTGCCACAAGATTCGCGCGCAGGTGCTTCAGTGGTGCCGTGCGAACCGTCAAGGCATCTGCCTGCAATGCGGATCTCGAGGTCGCGTGCATATCGCCCGACAGGGCGGCGAACGCGGCGGGAGGAGCCCCGGTCTCGAGGTTCAACACAGTGCGATAGACCTCGTTATTGGGCGGCAAGTAGTCGATCGCGCCCGCGACGGCTTTTTGGTTTGCGGTGTCCGCCGCATCCGCGAAGCTGATCGGTCGCCCCCCAGATGTCTGCCTCTGCATCACCAATTCAATATCCGTCGCGCCTTGCACAAGCGAGGGCGTCAAGAAAGCGAAGTTCGACGTCACGGCCGAAAACCCCCCCGTCACCGACTGTCCCGCCCGGACGATGGTATAGCGCGTATTCTCGGCCCAGGCCCCGGGCGACGCCAGTACCTTCACGGTACCGCCCACATTGGCCACATTCGTTGCATAGACCTGGTCCGCCTGCCCTGTCGAATTGGCCCGCACCTCGAACAACGATCCGCTGCCCAACTGCAGGCTGCCATCAATCGTGATCGAAGTCGGCGACCCGCTGGCAGAACCGACGGCCAACGTATTGCCGCTTCCCGCGAAGATGACGTCTCCCGTCGTGACGGATCCCTCCCACAACTCCAACCGATTGCCGGAACCTTGAAAGAGAACCGCTTGACGCGTGGTCTGGCCTAGGTGTTGCCCACCCTCCAACGTCCCTCGATTGACGACGGTAACATTGCTGCCCGCCAATACGGCCTGGCCGCCGGTTTGGCCGGAGAAATTCGCCATGGCGCCCGCGCCGCCACGAAGCGTGCCAAAGTTGACGACCGTGCCAGCGCCAATCGATACTGCCGCGCCTCCCAGGCCAGTGCTATAGCCCACTCCCGCCACGCCGCCGGCTCCACCTAGAATCTGGCCACCCGGATTGACCTGTACACTGCCGGCGGTGATCACCGGTGCCGGGGGACCATCAGCTCTGCCGCCGGCCCCACCGGTGATCGCGATTCCGGATTGGACGTCGATGGCGGCCCCTCCGGTTGAAAGAATACCCACCGCGCCACCGCCTGCACCGCCCACCCCGACCACGGTCGAACCGCCTACAGTCCCCGTAATGCTGCC
>NZ_QHHO01000049.1:208709-229090 GCF_003184165.1 Achromobacter sp. RW408 | reverse complement strand
CAGGACGCGCGCAGGGCTGGCATGGGGGAGGGGCTGAGTGGAAAAGCGCCCATCATAGCGAACCCGTCCCCGCCGCTCGTGCGAGATCGGAAACGAGGAATGACACGCCGTGACAGGTCATTTGCGTAGCGTGGCCACAAAAGAAAACGGCCCCGGAAATCCGGGGCCGCCTGTTTTAGAGCAAGGGAACCGCGGGCTTACTGCGCCGCCGTCTCCTGCAGCACGCGGCGGGCTTCCTCGGCCACGCGCTCGGGGGCGGTGCCGCCCACGTGCTTGCGCGCGGCCACCGAGCCTTCCAGCGTCAGCACCTGGTGCACGTCGTCGCCGATGGTCGGGTGATAGGCCTTGAGCTCATCCAGCGACAGGTCGGCCAGGTCGCAGCCGCGCTGTTCGCAGTCGCGCACGGCGTGGGCCACCACTTCGTGGGCGTCGCGGAACGGCACGCCGCGCTTGACCAGGTAGTCGGCCAGGTCGGTGGCGGTGGCGAAGCCCTGCAGCGCGGCGGCGCGCATGTTGTCGGCCTTGACCTTGATGCCGGCGGCCATGTCGGCGAAGATCGTCAGCGTGTCGCGCACGG
Source organism: Achromobacter sp. RW408 (assembly GCF_003184165.1). NCBI lineage: Bacteria > Pseudomonadati > Pseudomonadota > Betaproteobacteria > Burkholderiales > Alcaligenaceae > Achromobacter > Achromobacter sp. RW408. The sequence goes on along the minus strand of NZ_QHHO01000049.1, from coordinate 228,513 downwards.
TGTCGACGGTGTCGAACAGGCCTTCCTTGTCTTCCTGGTTGTCCTTGTTGTAGGCCAGGGGCTGGCCCTTCATCAGGGTCAGCAGGGCGACCAGGTTGCCGTTGACGCGGCCGGTCTTGCCCCGCGCCAGTTCGGGCACGTCGGGGTTCTTCTTCTGCGGCATGATCGAGCTGCCGGTGCAGAAGCGGTCGGCCAGGTCGATGAAGCCGACGCGCGGGCTCATCCACAGCACCAGTTCTTCGGACAGGCGCGAGACGTGCGTCATGATGAGCGCGCCGGCGGCGCAGAACTCGATGGCGAAGTCGCGGTCGGAGACGGCGTCGAGCGAGTTGCGGCAGACGCCGTCAAAGCCCAGCGTCTTGGCGACGCGTTCGCGGTCGATCGGGAACGAGGTGCCGGCCAGGGCGGCGGCGCCCAGCGGCAGGCGGTTGACGCGGCGGCGGCAGTCGGCCAGGCGCTCGGCGTCGCGGCCGAACATCTCGGCGTAGGCCAGCAGGTGGTGGCCGAACGTGACGGGCTGGGCCACCTGCAGGTGGGTGAAGCCCGGCATGATGGTGGCGGCGTTGTCCAGCGCCACCGTGGCCAGCGCGTGGCGCAGCTGGCGCAGCAGGTCGATCAGGGTGTCGATTTCGCCGCGCAGCCACAGGCGGATGTCGGTGGCCACCTGGTCGTTGCGCGAACGGCCGGTGTGCAGGCGCTTGCCGGCATCGCCGACCAGCTCGACCAGGCGCTTCTCGATGTTCAGGTGCACGTCTTCGAGGTCGAGCAGCCACTGGAAGCTGCCGGCGTCGATTTCCGACAGGATCTGGGTCATGCCGCGCTGGATGTCGGCCAGGTCCTGGGCGCCGATGATGCCCTGGGCCGCCAGCATGTCGGCGTGCGCCAGCGAACCCTGGATGTCGACGCGCGCCAGGCGCTTGTCGAAGTCCACGGACGCCGTGTAGCGTTTGACGAGTTCGGAAACCGGTTCCGAGAACCGGGCGGACCAGGCCTGCGCCTTGTTGGCGAACTGGTTTTGATCGGGGGAGGGAGTGTTTGCCATGATGGCGGGGATTATAGGGCCTGCCCCGGGCGGCTGACGAATCCCGGCGCCACGGGCCGCGCCTGCCGTTGTTGCGGCTGGAAACCTGCGCCGGCGCGAGTTGTCGGATAATTCAGGGTCATATCCGGTCGCGGCGGGCTCCGTACGCCCCGGATGCCGGATGACGCCATCCCCCCACGTTGTTAGAAGAGAGCACACGACCTATGCCCATGGAATGGGAACAGCTGGCCACCGAACTCGATACCTATATGCCGCACCAGCCGTGGGCGCAAACGCTGGTCGGCATCGGCGTGCTGATCCTGACGGCGTTGTTCGTCCAGTGGGTGGTCGCGCGGGTGGTGCTGCTGCTGGCGCACCGGCTGCTGGTGGTCAGCGGCCACGAAGACTGGGACAAGGCCCTGCAGCGCCGCCGCGCCTACCAGAACCTGTGGTACGCGGTGCCGTTCGCGGTAGTGTCGGTGGGCATCGACCTGGTGCCGCACGTCGAGAAGGCCGTCACGCTGGTCGGGCGGCTGGCCCACGCCGGCGCCTGGATCTGCGTGTTCGTGGCGTTTTCCGGGGTGCTGAGCGCCTGGCAGGACACCTATTCGGCCACCACCCGGGCGCAGACGCGCTCGATCAAGGGCTATATCCAGATCAGCAAGCTGATCCTGATGGCGGTGTGCACCGTGTTGGTGCTGTCGATCCTGATCGACCGCTCGCCGCTGTGGATGATCTCCGGCCTGGGCGCGCTGTCGGCGGTGCTGCTGCTGGTGTTCAAGGACACGCTGCTGTCGCTGGTGGCCAGCACCCAGCTCACCAGCAACGACATGCTGCGCATCGGCGACTGGATCGAGATGCCGCAGTCCAACGCCGACGGCTTCGTCAAGGACATCGCCCTGCATACGGTCAAGGTGCAGAACTGGGACAACACCGTCACCACGGTGCCGACCTACAAGCTGTTCTCGGAAAGCTACCGCAACTACCGCCACATGTTCGAATCGGGCGGCCGGCGCATCAAGCGCACCCTGCGCATCGACGCCAGCAGCGTGCGCTTTCTGACCGACGACGAGGCCCAGCGGCTGATGCGCTTCCGGCTGCTGCACGACTACCTGCGGGTCAAGACCCAGGACATCGCCCAGGCCAACCAGACCATGGGCGAGCTGGCCAGCGTGCCGGCCAACCGTCGCCGCCTGACCAACATTGGCACCTTCCGCGCCTACGGCCTGGCCTACCTGAAGCAGAACCCCGAGGTGCGCCAGGACATGGCGATGATGGTGCGCATGATGGAACCCACCGCCGACGGCATCCCGGTCGAGGTCTATTGCTTCACCGCCGTCACCGCCTGGGTCGAGTACGAGCGCATCCAGGGCGACATCTTCGATCATCTGCTGGCGATCCTGCCGGAACTGGGCCTGCGGCTGTACCAGCAGCCGTCCGGCGCGGACATCGGCGCCATGGGCAACTACCTGCGCGAGGGCGCCGTCCAGGCCGCGATGGCTGCCGAAGGCGCGCATCACCGGGCCGATCCTGAGCGTCTGGCGCCGCCGTCCGGCGCATGACGCCGTGAGATAATCGCCCGGTAGGATTCCCAGGGCCTGCAGCAGGCCCGTTTCGTGCAGTTCCGTATCAAGGCGCCCCAGGCGATGGATCCGATGTCGAACCCGTTCTTCAACCTGTATTCCCATGGCTTCGCCCGGGTCGCCGTGGGCGTGCCCGAGTGCAAGGTCGCGGACCCGGCCTTCAACGCCGCGCAGACCATCGCGCTGGCGCAGCAGGCGGCCCAGGGCGGCGCCGTGCTGGTGGCGTTCCCCGAACTGGGCCTGTCGGCCTATACCTGCGACGACCTGTTCCACCAGAAGGCCCTCCTGGACGCCTGCGAGGCGGCGCTGGACCAGGTGGCGCGGGCCACGGCCGAGCTGGATATCGCCGTCATCGTCGGCGCGCCGCTGCGGGTGGCGCACCAGCTGTACAACTGCGCCGTGGTCATCGCCGGCGGCCGCATCCTGGGCGTGGTGCCCAAGAGTTTCCTGCCCAACTACAGCGAATTCTACGAAGCGCGCCAGTTCAGCGCGGCCGATTGCGCCGTCGCCACCGAGATCCGCCTGCTGGACCAGACGGTGCCGTTCGGCCCCGAGCTGCTGTTCCAGATGGAGAAGCTGCCGCTGTTCCAGTTCCACGTCGAGATCTGCGAAGACGTCTGGGTGCCGATCCCGCCGTCCTCGTTCGCGGCGCTGGCCGGCGCCACGGTGCTGGTGAACCTGTCGGCCTCGAACATCGTGGTCGGCAAGTCGGCCTACCGCCACCAGTTGGTGGCGCAGCAGTCGGCGCGCTGCCTGGCGGCCTACATGTACACCTCGGCTGGCCGCGGCGAGTCGTCCACCGACCTGGCCTGGGACGGCCAGGCGCTGATCTACGAAAACGGCGAGCTGCTGGGCGAGTCCGAGCGCTTTCTGAACGAGTCGCACCTGCTGTTTGCCGACGTCGACCTGGAGCGCCTGTCGCGCGAGCGCATGCACCAGACCACCTTCGGCCAGTCGGCGCGGCGCCACCGCGATGAAGTGCGCAAGTTCCGCCAGGTGCCGGTGCCGGTCGCGGCGCCGCTGGAGGATGCCGAGCTGCCGCTGGAGCGGCGCGTGGCGCGCTTTCCGTACGTGCCGGCCGACCCCCGGCGCCGCGACGAGCGCTGCAAGGAGGTCTACAACATCCAGGTGCAGGCGCTGGCGCAGCGGCTCTCGGCCAGCGGCATGTCCAAGGTGGTCATCGGCATCTCGGGTGGGCTGGATTCGACCCACGCGCTGCTGGTCTGCGCCCAGGCCATGGACACGCTGGGGCTGCCGCGCGCCAACATCCTGGCCGTGACCATGCCGGGTTTTGCCACCAGCACGCGCACCCTGCAGCAGGCGCGCCAGCTGATGGCGGTGGTGGGCTGCACGGCCTCCGAGGTCGACATCCGCCCCAGCTGCCTGCAGATGCTCAAGGACCTCGGCCATCCCTATGCCGATGGCCAGCCGGTGTACGACATCACGTTCGAGAATGTGCAGGCCGGCGAGCGCACCAACCACCTGTTCCGCATCGCCAATTTCAACAACGCCATCGTCATCGGCACGGGCGACCTGAGCGAGCTGGCGCTGGGCTGGTGCACCTATGGCGTGGGCGACCACATGTCCCATTACAGCGTCAACGCCAGCGTGCCCAAGACGCTGATCACGCATCTGGTGCGCTGGGTGGCCGAATCCGGCCGCCTGGGCGAGGCGGGCGCGGCGGTGCTGCTGGACGTGCTGGGCACGGATGTCAGCCCCGAACTGGTGCCGGGCGGCGACGACGGCAAGCCGACCCAGAAGAGCGAAGACACGATCGGGCCCTACGAGCTGCAGGATTTCAACCTGTACTACACGCTGCGCTACGGTTTCGCGCCGACCAAGGTGGCGTTCCTGGCGTTGGCGGCCTGGCGCGACCGCGATGCCGGCGCCTGGCCGGAAGGCGGCCACGTGGCGCGCAACCAGTACGACCTGGCGGCCATCAAGCGCAACCTGAAGATCTTCCTGGACCGGTTCTTCCGTCTCAGCCAGTTCAAGCGCACTTGCGTGCCGAACGCGCCCAAGGTGGGCTCGGGCGGGTCGCTGTCGCCGCGTGGCGACTGGCGCGCGCCGAGCGATTCCGAGTCGGTGGTGTGGATGCGCGACGCGGACCGGATTCCCGACCAGACGCCGCCGGCCTGACCGGTCTGCGGGTTTTCCCGGCAGGCGAGACGCCGGGCTTGGCGGGCCGGGCGCCGGTGGTATTCTCTCAATCATCGTGCCCTGGTCCGATATGTACCCCGGGGCGCCGCAACAGATCGAACAATCAGGACGACCAACGTGAAACAAGTCACCGCCATCATCAAACCCTTCAAGCTCGACGAAGTCCGCGAAGCGCTGGCCGAGGTCGGCGTCAGCGGGCTGACCGTGACCGAAGTGAAGGGGTTCGGGCGCCAGAAGGGGCATACCGAGCTTTACCGCGGGGCGGAATACGTGGTGGATTTCCTGCCGAAGATCCGCGTCGAGGTGGTGCTGCCGGATGACCAGGTCGAGGCAGCGATCGAGGCGGTGGTGAAGGCGGCCCGTACCGGCAAGATCGGGGATGGCAAGATCTTCGTGACGCCGGTGGAACAGGCCATCCGGATTCGGACGGGGGAGAGCGACGAAGAGGCGCTTTGAATTTGCGCTGGATTCGGTTTTGGGTTGACTGTCGGGGGGATCGTTATGGTCTCCCCGAAGTTTTTTTGGCAGGTGTTGTGTTCTTGGGCCGCCCGGCGCGCTGACGCGACGGGTGCGGGCGCCAACGATTGCGGTCCGGAGCGTTCGCTCCGGACTGCCCCTTCGTCATCTTCGTTGTCGCCTGCGGCGACTGCCTGCGGAGGACTTGCGGGGCCCGCCCGAGACGGCCGCGCGGGCGGCCGCCTCGGGCATACGCGGTGGCAGGCGTCGACCGGTGTCGCTTCGCGCTGGGGTAGAGAGGGGGAGTGGCTGCGGCTTTGACTGGCGGCGTCTTTGATGCGCGTTTTGCCTGATGGTTTGCGTGTTGTTCGTCGTGAATGTTTAGCGGTTGGCCGCCGCCCCTGTTGGCGTCCGTCATCGACTCTCCGAGGCCCGCGGGTGGACGCGGGCCTTTTCCTTTTGTGCGTCTAGCGGATCAGTTGATTCATTTCCAGGATCGGCATCATCACGGCCAGCACGATCAGCAGGACGAAGCCGCCCATCAGCAGGATGAGGGCGGGTTCGAGCAGGGCGGTCATGGCCATGGCGCGGCGTTCGAGGTCGCGGGACAGGTTCTGGGCGCCGCGGTCCAGCAATTCGGGGAGCTGGCCGGTCTTTTCGCCGCTGGCGATGAGGTGGATGAGGAGCGAGGGGAAGGCTTTCTGCGCGGCCAGCGAGGCCGATAGCGAGGCGCCTTCGCGCACGCGGGCCGCGGCTTCGTCGACGGCGCCGCGCAGGACGTCGTTGCCGAGGGTGCGGCGGGCGGCTTCGAGGGCGGTGAGCAGGGCGACGCCGCTGCCGCAGAGGATGGCCAGGGTCGAGGCGAAGCGGGCGGCGTTGACGCCGAGGACGAAGCGGCCGGCCAGGGGCAGGCGCAGGACGCGGGCGTGCCAGGCGCGGCGGGCGGCGGGCACGCGCAGGGAGTAACGCCACAGCACGATGGCCAGCGCGATGACGGCGCCGGTGGCCAGGCCCCATTCGCGCACGTAGTCGGACAGCGCCAGCATGATGCGGGTCAGCAGCGGCAGCTGCTGCTTGGCGTGGTTGAAGGCGGACACCACCTGCGGCACCACGTAGCCCAGCAGGAAGACCACGATGATGACGGAGACGCAGGCGACCACGGCGGGGTAGATGAACGCCGTCATGACTTTGCTGCGCAGCGTATTGCGTTCCTCGATGTAGTCGGCCAGTTTTTCCATGACCTGCGCCAGGTCGCCGGATTCCTCGCCGGCGCCGATCAGGGCGCGGTAGATCTCGGGGAAATCGCGCGGACGCGAGGCCAGCGCGGTGGACAGGCGATGGCCGGCGCGCACATCGTCGCGCACGCCTTCGAGCGTGGCGGCGATGTGCTTTTTCTCGGCCTGTTCGAGCGTGGCGCCGAGCGCGGCGTCCAGCGGCAGGCGGGCGGCGAGCAGGCTGGCGAGCTGGCGCGTGAGCCAGGCCAGGTCGGCGTCGGACAGGCGCGTGCGCAGGGCGGCGCCCAGGCCTTCGGCGCGCGCGGCGGGAGAGGTCGACAGGGGCAGCAGGCCGCGGCCGCGCAGCTGGTTGCGGGCGCCGCGCTCGCTGTCGGCGTCGATCGTGCCGTGCACGATTTTGCCGAGCGCGTCAGTCGCTTCGTAACGAAAGGATGGCATGGTGGGAGGTGGTTCGGGCCCCGCGCCGATCGGCGCAAAGGCCCGTAAATCAAGGCTTTGCAGCCCGTCACCTTGCCTTTGGATTATGACCGTAGTGTTGCAGTGTCACCCCGTATACTCCGACGCGCTTTCACGTTTTTTCACACGACTTCACGTCTCAGGCACATCCCGTCATGCGTCATATCGCGCAACTCAGCCTAGCGGTTTTGCTCGCGGCAAGCCAACTCGGACCCGCGGCCAACCAGGCCCATGCTCAACAGGCGGACAATCGCGTCAGCCTGAACTTCGTCGACACGGACATCCCCGCCGTGCTGCGTGCGCTGTCGTTGTTCACCAAGCGCAATTTCCTGGTGGATCCGCGCGTGAAGGGCAAGCTCACGCTGGTGTCCGACCGGCCGGTCGATAGCGGCCAGGCGCTGTCGATGCTTACCGGCGCGCTGCGGCTGCAGGGCTTTGCGATCGTCGAGGTGGACGGCGTGACGCGGGTGGTGCCAGAGGCCGATGCCAAGCTGCAGGGCAGCGCGGTGGTGGGCGATCCGCGCCCGGCGGCCACCCCGGCCGGCGCGGCCAAGGGGCCGGTGCCGGTGGCGGCGTTCGCGCGTGGCGCATCGGGCAACAGCGGCGAGATGCTGACGCGCGTATTCCCGCTGAAGTACGAGAACGCGGCCAACCTGGTGCCGGTGCTGCGCCCGATGGTGCCGCCCAACAACCCGATCAATGCGTATCCGGGCAACAACACGCTGGTGGTGACCGACTACGCCGACAACCTGGACCGCATCGCGGCGGTGATCGCCCGTATCGATGTGCCCAGTTCGATCGACACCGATGTGGTGCCGATCCGTTCGGGCATCGCGTCCGACATCGCCATCCTGGCCTCGCAGCTGCTGGATACGCAGAGCAGCGATCCGACGCAGCGCATCGCGGTGGTGGCGGACCCGCGCAGCAACAGCGTCCTGATCCGCGCGGGCAGTCCGGCGCGCACCCGGCTGGCGCGGGACCTGATCATGAAGCTGGATGCGCAGCAGAACCGCGCGGGCAATCTGCACGTGGTCTACATGCGCAACGCCCAGGCCACCCGTATCGCCGAAGTCCTGGGCGGCTTGCTGGCCGGCCAGGCCAATTCGGCGCCGGGAGTCAATCCCTCGGGTGGCGCCGGCGGCGGTCCCGGCCAGGCCGGCGGCAACCGGTCGCCCCAGGGTTCCGGCGGCAATACCGGCACCGGCCTGGGCATGTCCAGCTCGACGAATGCGTCCGGCAACGCCAAGGGCGGCCTGTCGGGCGACCAGGAGCGCATCGCGCGCGACGATTCCGGCAACCAGGCGGTGTCGTATTCCGCGGGGGGCGCCACCATCCAGGCCGATCCGGCCACCAACTCGCTGATCATCGCCGCGCCGGAGCCGCTGTACCGCAGCCTGCGCGAAGTGATCGACCAGCTCGACCAGCGCCGCGCGCAGGTGCTGGTGGAAAGCCTGATTGTCGAGGTCAGCGAGCAGGCGGCGGCCGAATTCGGCATCCAGTGGATGACCGGCGCCGGCAACATCAACAGCGGCGGCACCAGCTTCATCGGCGGCACCAACCTGGGCGGCAGCGGCCTGACGGGCACCGGCCCCACCTCGATCGACGCGCTCGGCAGCGGCCTGAGCCTGGGCGTGGTCAAGGGCACGGTGGACGTGCTGGGCAACAAGGTCATCAACCTGGGCGTGCTGGCGCGCGCGATGCAGAACACCGGCGAGGCCAACATTCTGTCCACGCCGAACCTGCTGACGCTGGACAACCAGTCCGCCAGCATCCTGGTGGGCAAGACGGTGCCGTTCGTGACCGGCCAGTACGTCACCAACGGCGGCAACAACAACAACCCGTTCCAGACCATCCAGCGCGAGGACGTCGGCCTGAAGCTGAACATCCGGCCGCAGATCTCCGAGGGCGGCGCGGTCAAGCTCGACATCTACCAGGAAGTCAGCAGCATCGACGAGAGCCGTTCGTCGGCCACCACGGGCATCGTCACCAACAAGCGCGCCATCGATACCAGCGTGCTGATCGATGACGGCCAGATCATCGTGCTGGGCGGCCTGCTCGAAGACAACGTGACGCTGACCTCCAACAACGTGCCGGGCCTGAGCTCGATTCCGGTGCTGGGTTCGCTGTTCAAGTACGACAGCCGCAAGCGCACCAAGACCAACCTGATGGTGTTCCTGCGTCCCTACGTGGTGCGCGACGCGCGCCAGAGCGCCAGCGTGACGATGGACCGCTACGACTACATGCGCCGCGCCCAGGGCGGCGCGCAGCCGGGCAATCATTGGCTGCTGCCCAACATGCAGGCGCCGATGCTGCCGCCGCCGGGCTCGGCGCCGTCGGTGTCCAACAACGTCTATGACATGCGGCCCGAGCAACTGGCCGAAACGATGCGGCGGCCGCCGCCCGCCACGGTCGAGTCGTTCGCGGTGCGCCAGTATCCGGCGGCGCCCCAGACCAGCGATCCGTCGCTGCCGATCCGCGCCAACCTGCCGCTGGGCGTGAGCGTGGCGCGCGATCCCGCCTCGCTCTACGGCGAAGCCGACACCACCAGCGCGACCCTGCAGTTCGCCTCGGTCAAGACCCGCGGCGAAGCCGATCGCATTGCCCAGCGGGTCCAGGCCAGCGGCCTGCAGGCCTATGTGCAGACCGGTCCAGGCGGCATGGGCTATGTGGTGCGCAGCCAGGTGTCCAAGGACCCCGGCACCATCTCCACGGCCACCGCGCTGCTGCGCGAGCTGGGCTTCAAGGGCGAGCTGGTGTCGCACCTATGAGCGCGCATCCCTTGCCGTACGCGTGGGCGCGGGCGCAGCGGGCGGTGCTGTCGCTGCGCGCCGGCCATGCGCAACTGACCGTGAGCCCGCGCACGCCGGAATGGGCGGTGCGCGAGATCCGGCGCTGCCACGGCGACATCGCCGTGGCGCAGGTGGACGACGAGGCGCTTGAGACATTGCTGGCGGCGGCCTACAGCCACGCCGAGGACGCCGCCTCGGTGATGGGCGTGGCCGAAAACGAGATCGACCTGGACCGCCTGCTGCAGGACATGCCGGAGGTGGCCGACCTGCTGGACGCGCAGGACGACGCGCCGGTGATCCGCATGATCAACGCGCTGTTCGCCCAGGCCGCGCGCGATGGCGCCAGCGATATCCACATCGAACCGTTCGAGACCCATTCGGTGGTGCGCTACCGCGTCGACGGCACGCTGCGCGACGTGGTGTCGCCGCGCAAGGCACTGCATGCGGCGTTGATTTCGCGCATCAAGATCATGGCACACCTGGACATCGCCGAAAAGCGCCTGCCGCAGGATGGCCGCATCGCGTTGCGGGTGGGCGGCCGTCCGATCGACGTGCGCGTGTCGACCCTGCCGACCGGCCACGGCGAACGGGCGGTGCTGCGCCTGCTGGACAAGGAGGCCGGCCGGCTGCAGCTGGAAAAGCTGGGCATGGCGCCGGGCGTGCTGCGCCAGCTCGATCGCCTGATCCGCCAGCCGCACGGCATCGTGCTGGTGACCGGACCCACCGGCAGCGGCAAGACCACCACGCTGTATGCGGCGTTGAGCCGGCTGGACGCCGCCACCACCAATATCCTGACCGTCGAGGATCCCATCGAGTACGACCTGGCTGGCATCAGCCAGACGCAGGTCAACGCCAAGATCGACATGAGTTTCGCGCTGGCGCTGCGCGCGATCCTGCGGCAGGACCCGGACGTCATCATGATCGGTGAAATCCGCGACCTCGAAACCGCGCAGATCGCGGTGCAGGCCTCGCTCACCGGCCACCTGGTGCTGGCCACGCTGCATACCAACGACGCGGTGTCGGCGGTGACGCGCCTGACCGACATGGGGGTGGAGCCGTTCCTGCTGTCGTCCTCGCTGCTCGGCGTGCTGGCGCAGCGGCTGGTGCGCAAGCTGTGCCCCGCCTGCAAGAAGCCGGCGACGCAGGATGGCGCGCGGGTGTTCCAGCCGGTGGGCTGCGAGGCCTGCAATCACACCGGCTACGCGGGTCGTTCCGGCATCCACGAATTGTTCACGGTCGACGACGAGGCGCGCCGCTTGATCCACGAAGGCAGCGACGAGCGCGAACTGCGCCGCGCCGCCAGCGCCGCCGGCATGCTCAGCATGCGCGAGGACGGCGCGCGCTGGGTGGAAAGCGGCGAGACTTCGCCCGAGGAAATCCTGCGCGTGACCCGCGACGCGTAGCCGCGCGCGGCGGAGCGTGATCGCGCGCGCTCAGGGCGTCGCTTTGGCCGGCGCCCGCGCGTCCGCGCAGGCGCCGGCGATGCGCCGCAGGTCTGTGGCTGACAGTGCGCCCAACTGTCCGTCGCAGACGCGGGCCGCCCGGGTTGCCACGGTGAAGGGTAGGGCGCCGACGCGGTTGCCGGCGCTGCGCATCAGGGCCGCGACATTGCCGCCGGGGCGCAGCACCGGCAGCGTGATCGCATGGGCGCGGACGAATTCGGTGGCGGCGGCCGGGGTATCGGTGCTGACCAGCAACACCGTCCACGTGGGATGGGCGTCGGCGAATGCTTGCAGGCGCGGCAACTCGGTGACACAGGGCGGGCAGTCTCGGCTCCAGAAATTCACCAGGACCGGGCCTTGCTGGTCCGACAGCCGCACGAAGCGGCCGCCGTCCAGCGCCGGCAGCGAGAAATCCCAGGCCAGGCCCGCCTGCGGGCGGCCGGCCGGCTGGGCGCCCGCCAGGATGGGCGGGGCGCATAGCGCCAGGCATGGCCACAGCAGCAATCGACGCATCAGAAGCTCAGCTTGGTGCCGGCGTACAGGTAGCGCCCGCGGCTCGGCCCCCACAGCTGGGTCACGTCGAAGCCGCCGTCGCCATTGACGAAAAGCGGGCTTTCCTTGTCCGACTGCTTGTAGTCGAACACGTTGTCGACCCCGGCGTAGACCGTGAAATGCTTGTTGATGGCGTACTCGCCGCGCACATCCAGGGTGAAGAAGCCCGGGCTCTTGTCCCGCTTGGGCGTGCCGTCGAGGTTGTAGCGATCCTGCTGGCCCGAGCCGTCGTCGTGGAACTTGCGCAGGTTCATCGGGCCAGTCCAGACCAGCTTGGCGTTCAGGTCGAGATCGCCGCGGTCGTAGTCCAGGCCAAGATAGGCCTTGGCGTTGGGACGGGCGAAGATCAGCGTACCCGCCGGGAATCTGTAGTTGAAGCCCTCGGCGGCGGCCATGACCGTCAGCGCCGGCGTGACCAGGTAGGACAGCGTCACGTCGACACCCTGTACGATGACGGGCTGCCTGGCGCTGCCGAACACCGTGATCGGCTTGCCGTCGGCGTCGGTCTGGTCGGGATCGAGCGTCGCGAAATTCTTGATGTGGTTGTAGTTGTACGACCCGGTCACGGCCAGCCGGTCGTCGGCGTAGTTCAGCGCATAGCTGGCGTTGAGCGATTCCTCGGGCTTGCTGATCTGGCGATCGATGCGGATCGTGTTGAGGATGCCATGTTCTTGCTCGAAGAAGCTGGTGGGCGCGCGGAACCCCTTGCCGACGCTGAAGCGGCTGGAGAGCCGCTCGGTGTGGTGCCATAGGGCGTTCAGGCGCGGCGAGGTGATGCCGCCGAAGACGTTGTGGCGGTCGTAGCGCACCGAGCCATTGATTTCAAGCGCGTCATCGAACAGGGAACGATAGGCTTGCAGGAACAGCGCCGGGGTCCGGTAGGTGTAGTCGTCGACGCCGCGTACCGGCGTGCCGTCTTCCATGCTGCCGTGGCTTCTCAAATCTTCGTAGCGGAAGTTGGTGCCCAGGGTGGTCAACCAGCCTGCGATGGGCGTCTGCCAGCTGGCCTCGGCGTAGTACTGCTTCTGGCGGGCGATGTAGGTGGCCAGTTCGTAGAAGCTGTCCTGCTTGTGCTCGGCCGCGCCCACGGCCAGCCGCAGCAGGCTGTCGCCGAAGCGCTTTTCGCCGGTGGAGATGAACTGCACGCGGTCGGTGAAGATGATCTCGGACATGCCGCCACGGCCGTCGTCGTAGGCCATGACGCTGCCGTCCGCCGGATTGACCCAGCCTTCGCGGTCGGGCGAGCCGTGCACGCCGCCGCGCCAGTCGAAGGGATTGCCCGTGGTGCTGTGCTTGATGGCGGAGTAGTCCGTGCCGAGCGCGCCGCCGCCGCGTTTTTCGTTGACCACGTCGAGCCGGCCGCGCACCTTGAAGCCGCCGGCGTCGTCCAGGAAGAAGCCGATGCCGCCCAGCCGGCGGTCGTAGCCGGTGTATTCGGAGATGCCGTTGTGGTCGGCGTCGACGGAATCGTGTTTGTTGTAGTTGAGCGTGGCGGTGATGGCGCCGCCTTCGAACGGCCGCGCCAGGTAGGCGTCGCCCTGGCGCGAGCCGTAGCTGCCGATCTGCGCGCGGGCGCGGTTCTCGGCCTCGGTGGGGCGCTTGGTGACGATGTTGACCGAGCCGGACAGCGCCTCGGGCGCGATCAGGCTGGCGCCGGCGCCGCGCGCCACGTCGATGCGTTCGACGCCATAGACGCTGACACTGTCCAGTCCGTAGGCCGAGGACACCGAGGAGAAGATCGGCACGCCGTCGATCATCAGCGTGGTGTAGCGGCCCGGCAGGTTGTTGAGCAGGATGTTGCGTACGTTGCAGATCGAGCATTCGACCTGGACGGCGATGCCGGGATTCTTGTCGAGCGCTTCGTTGACGTTGGTGGCGCCTGCCTTGGCGATGGCGCGTTCGCTGATGGATTCGGTCTTGACCAGTTCGTCGCGCAATGCGCCGGGGCGCATCGAGCCCTGGTTGGAGCGGTCAATGACGGTGATCGGGGCCAGTGTGGGGGCAGGGACGCCAGCGGTTCCAACATTCTGCGCCTGGGCGGTCCAGGCGGTGGTCAGGGACGCCGCCAGCACGGCGAGGCGCAGCGGCGTACGGGGGGCAAAGACGGAAGGCATGGCGCAGGGCATCTGATGGGCAGGTTCCAGGAGCGACGCGCCAGGCGCCACGGGCGACGAGCCCGGGCCATGGCGCGTCAGTTGATACAGGAACCGGCCGTTGCGAGACCGCGCGCCGCGGCGCCGGGCGAAAGAGGGGTGTAGGGGACGTCGGCGGGAGAGGCGGGGGAATGTGGCATGGCGCGAGCGAAGCAACACGGCGAAGGTAAAAACAATTCAAAACGTTATGTTTTATGAATTTTTGCGTCAATCGCGAGCCGGTCCGAGATTACGGTGTGGTCGCGGGATGGCCGCGCGGGCCGGCTGCGTGCCGGCAGGCGGGGCGTGGCGCGGACTGCGCGAGGGCCGTGGCGGGAGCGCGCGACGGCACGTGAATCGGTCCGGTATTGGGCGCGACGTGGCCGGCGCGCAACGCGGCGGCCGGCGTCCGGGGCTATCCCGGCGCTATTTGCCGGTGCCGAAGACCACCGTGTCGTCGCTGCGCCGCCCCAGCGCGGACATGAGGCCGTCGAGCGCGCCGCGTTCGGCCTCGGTGGCGCCGGCGGCAAAGGTGGCCTGGCCCTGGAAGCGCACGCCACGGGCGTTGAGGCTGCCCTGGCCGGTGACCGCCAGCGGGCCGCTGTCGGTGCTGAGCGCCAGCGTGGCGCCGGCGCGGCCGTCGCCGCGCACCCGCAGCACATAGGTGCCCACGGGCGCCACCGGCGACAGGGCGGTGGCCGCATCGCGCCAGCGCAACTCGGCCAGGGGCGCTTGCGGCAGGGCGGCGCCCAGGCGCAATGCCTGCCAGCTGATTTCCAGCGTGCCCTCGGGCGCCAGCGTATTCCAGGGCGCGCCCAATGCTGGCAACACCGTGGCCGGCAGCCGCAGCGATTGCGCCGACACGGCCACGCCGTCCCAGCCCAGGCCGGCGCGTAGCGGCCCCTGCAGCCACGGATGCGACAGCTCCAGCGTCAGCGACGACCAGCGCCATTGCCAATGCAGCGGTTGCGGCAGCATGCGGCGCGCGCCGGGCGGACCCAGCGCGATCCAGGCGGCGCCGTTCCAGAGGGTGCCGGCGGCATCCGCCAGGACCAGCGGGGCATCGTCCGGCTGCAGGGCCAGCAGCCAGCGGGCCGGCAGTACGGCGCCACCGAAAACCAGGGCGCTGGCGGCGCAGGCCAGCGCCAGGCCGGCGCGCTTGGGCAGGCGGGGCAGGCGCATCAGGAACGCGCCTGCGGGCCGGGCAAGGCCAGTGTCACGCTGCCGTTCACCAGGCCGGGCAAAGGCCGGCCGTTGGCATTGGTGGCGCGGGTCAGGGCTACCGTCTTGACCATCAGGCCCCAGTCGCCGGCGGTGTTTTCCAGCCACCGCAGCAGCGCCGACGACGGGATCTCGGTCACGGCCACGGTGATGCGGTCGCCCGGACCGGGCTGCGCTACTTTCCAATGGTCGGCCGGCAACCCGGCGCGATCCAGGCTGGCGCCGATATCCGCCGCGGTCGGCAGGGTCGCGGCCGGGCCCGTGCGTTTGCCGCGCAGCGTCGCGGCCTGCGTGGTCAGGTCGGCCACCATGGCGGCCTGGCCGCGCAGGCGCGGCAGTTCGTCGCGCAGCTTGCGCACCGAATCCAGCGCCGGTTCGATCAGCACCGTGAACACCAGGGCCGCGCCCAGCAGGGCGGCGGCGCCATTGACCAGCAGCCGCTCGCGCGGGGCCAATGCCTGGTAGCGTTGGCGCGCGCGCCGGGCGGCGGGGGCCAGGGGAAGGACGGCGGCGCGCCAGCCGGCGCTCAGGCGTTCGATGGGCTTCATGGTTGCGTGCGCGTGATGCGCCAGGTGTTGTCGGTGTCGCCGCGCTCGAGCTTCAGGCCCTGGGCGGCCGCCTGCTTGACCAAGGCGGGCGTTTCGGCCACGCGCTGCGCCTGGGCGCCGCTGTCGGCCAATTGCAGCGTCAGCGCCTGGTCGGCGTAGCCCAGTTGCGCCACGTTGTCGGCGGCAAACGGCAGGGTCTTGGCGGCGGCCCGCGCCAGCGGCAGGAAATCGCCGGCATGGGCGCCGCCGCGGCGGCTTTGCAGCGCCTCGAGTCCCTGTTGCGCCTGCCGGGCGGGGTCGAGCACCACCGGCACTTCGGGAAAGGCCGCCAGCACTTGCCGGCGCATGCCGTCGCGCAAGGCCTGGGCCTCGCCGCGCAATTGCGCCGCATGCAGGTTCAGTCCGCCGATCCACACCGCCGCGGCGATCGCGCTCCAGCGCCAGGCAGGGCGCCAGCGCGATACGCGCGCAGGCGCCAGTTGCGGCATGGCCAGCGACCAGGATGGCGACGGCGCCAGCCAGCGCGGGTCCGCGGGGTCGCGCAGTGGCGTGGCCTCGTGCGGCGCCAGCGCCTGGGGCGCGACCAGGGCGTGGGCGCGCAGCCCCTGCGCGTGCAGCAGGCTCCAGGCCCGGCGCACGGGCTCGCGCGGGGCCCAGGCCAATGCCACATTGCCATCGGCGTCGCGCGGGCCGTGGCCGATCGCCAGGTCGTCCAGGTCGCTCAACACCAGCGGTTCGAGCGCGCCGAGCACGGCGGCATTCAAGCGCGCCTTGGCGACGGCGGGAAGTTGCACCGTGGTGGCGATCACGTCGCTCGGATGCAGCACGGCTTCACAGGCGGCCTGGGGGTAGGCCTGCCCCAGGGCCTGCAGCGTCAGTTCGCCCTGGCGCGCGCAGCGCCCGCGGCGGTCGAACCAGGCGTAGGGCAGCGGCGAGCCGGGACCGAGTTCGGCGAGCGGGGCCAGCGCGATGCGCAAGGAATTTTTCAAGGGTTCTCTCTCGTCCAGATGGTGTCGGGCGCAGTGGGCGGGGCGCTGCGTATCAAGGCCTGCATCGATACCCGGGCCCGTTCGTAGACCACGGCGCCGCTGGCCAGGAACCAGCCGCTGGCGGTGGCGACCGCGGGGGCCGGCGTCTTGACGCCGGTGGCGGCGAGCCGGTTGGCGAAATCGCCGCTGTTGTTGAACCAGTTGCCGCGGTCCCGTTCGCCAGCCAGGGCGCGCGCCTGGCTGAGCGACAGGCCCGGCACCAGCGCGGCGATGACTTCGGGCGGCGCCGTATTGACGTTGACGCTGGTGGCGACCGGCAGCACCGTCATGGTGCGTCGCAGTTCGCCGCGCACTGCCGGCTCGAGGCCCAGCAGGGCGGCGACGTCGTCGATGCCGCGCGGTTGCGGCGCGCGCGCGTCCGGCGTCTGGCCGCCCTGGGCCGGCATGGGCGCGCCGGCGGTTGGCGCCGGCGGCTGGCTGGCGGCGATGATGTCGATGATGCGGCCGGCGAGCGTATCGGGCAGGCCCATCACGCCCAGCAGGCGCCGCAGCACCTTTTCCTGCTCGGGCTGGGGCGCGCCGTGGCTGGCCAGGTTGCCGAGGTTGTACTTGCCCTGTTCATCCTCCACCTTGCCGGAGAACACCGCCACGCGATCGTCGCCCGGGCGCTCGATACGGGTGTCCAGCACCGGCGTGGCCCAGATCTGGTCGCCGCGGGTGGTGGATTCGCGCCGGCCATGGTCGCGTATCACCAGGCGCGCCCAGTCGATGCCGCCGGCCAGCAGCATGCGCGCCTGGACGCGCGCCATTTCGTTCTCGATGCGCCGGGTGCTGGCGGTCTGGCGCTGGAACAGACTGGTGGTCAAGGCGGCGACGATGGCGACGATGATCAGCGCGCTGACCACCGCGGCGCCGCGTTCGCGCGGCAGGGACGGCCTCATGGCAGCTCCAGGATGCGGCTGTAGCGCCGCAGGTCGCCGGCCGGGCCGCGCTCGAGGGTGATCTCGATGCCGGCCGGCGTGGCGGGGAAGGGCGCGCGCGTGTCCAACCAGCCCGTGCCTGTCACCCAGCCGCGCAGCGTCAGCGCGCGCACGCCGGACAGCAGCAGCACGCCCTCGTTGACCGGCGGCAGGGGCCCCTGTTCGGCCGGCACGCCGCTGGCGCGCCACAGGCCGTCCTGGCGCACCGACCACTGTACCCGTTGCCAGCGGCCGTCGCCGTCCGGGTCGGGGCGCAGGATTTCAAGGATCTGCGTGCCGGCCGCGCCGCGCAGCAGGCGCACGCCGGACGTGAATACCCGCGCGTCGATGCCGGGGGCGGCGAACGAGGGGCCGTTGTAGGCCATCTCCACGTCACGCCCCATCTGGCCGAGCGCGCGGACGATGGCATCGGTGTCGTCGGCCTGCCGCGCGATCCAGTCGCGCGCGCTGGAGACGCTGTCCAGGCCGCGCCAGGCCATCAGGCTGACTAGCGCCATCAGCGCCAGCGCCACCAGCACTTCGATCAGGGTGAAGCCGGCCTGGGCGTGGGAGGCAACGCGGCGAGGTGTCATCGCAGGCTCGACAGGAGGCCGTCCAGCTGTAGCAGGGACGCGCCGTTGGCGCCGTCGCGCACTTTGACGGAGACCTGGCGGAAGCTGCGGTTCAGCGAGTTGCTGAACACCAGTTCGCATTGCAGCGCCAGGCCGCCCTGCGGGCAGGCCACGGTCTGGGAGCCGGCCCGCGGCAGCGTCTGTTCCAGGCGCAGCTGGGTCAGCGCATTCTGCGCCGCCAGCAGCGCCAGGGTCTTGTCCTGCAAGGCGCGGTTGTTGGCCGCCATGACGCCGGTTGCGCGCAGGGCGGCGCCCATCGCCACGGCGATGATGGCCAGCGCCACCAGCACTTCGATCAGGGTGAAGCCGCGTTGGCGGCCGCGCCGGCGCGCGGGAAGGGGCGGCAATTCAGCGGATGTCATAGTGTCCGGCGGCGTCGCGCGTCAGCGTCACATGCGAATCGCCCGCGCGCAGCCGCAGGCTGAATGGATCGGCGACCCATTCGGTGTTGAAGACCAGCGGGCGGTCGGGATCCAGGCGCCACTGCACCTGGCCGGCGCGCCAGGACTGCGGGCGCAGGGCCGCGTCGTGTTCCAGCCGGTCCATGGGCAGGGGCCTGTCGTCCTGCGCGGTCGGCGCATCGGAGCGGCCGGCGCGTTCGAACGACCAGCCGCCGCTGGCCGGCGACCAGCGCAGGGCGCGGCCGTCGCTGCGGGCCTCGCCTTCGGCCACGGTGAATGCGTCGAGCAGCCGTTGGGCATCGTCGCGCAACGGATCGGCGCCTTTGCCGACGGACAGGCTGACCATGCTGGCGGCGATGGCGACGATCACCAGCACCACCATGACTTCGACTAGCGTGAAACCGCGCTCAGAGTTCCCACGAACCGATGTCGGCATCGCCGCCTTCTCCCCCGGGCTTGTTGTCGGCGCCGAACGAGAACACGTCGATTTCGCCTTTGACGCCGGGGCTCAGGTATTGGTAGGGGTGGCCCCAGGGGTCGTTGGGCAGCTTGTCCAGGTAGCCGCGCCAGTTGGAGGCGCCCTCGGGCTTTTCCACCAGCGCGCGCAGGCCTTGCGCGGTGGTCGGATAACGGCCGTTGTCCAGTCGGTACAGCTTGAGCGCCTGCATGATGCCGCCGATGTCCTGGCGCGCGGCGACCTGGCGCGCCTGGTCGGGGCGATCGAGCACGCGCGGCACGATCAGGGCGGCGAGAATCCCCATGATCACGATGACCACCATGATCTCGATCAGGGTGAAACCCTGCTGGCGGGCGAGCCCACGCGATGACTGGCGCACTTCACGACTCCGGTATTTCAGTGAGAAGCGTGCGATTGTGGACATGAAATATGACAGCAATATGAGGCGCGCGGCTCACGGCGCGGCGCGCGCGATGCCGCCATCGGGCGCGGGCGAGGCCGGCGTGGCCAGGCGGCTGGCGCGGCCGCCTTGCTCGACGGTGACGGCGTCGGCGCCGATGTTCTTGAGCACGATGCCGGGCGCGACCTCGTCGCCGACGCGCCAGGCCAGCGGCGGACCCCCGTCGACGCTGAAGACCGCGGCGCCGTCGGGGCCGGCCGCGATCACGCCCAGCACGCTGATCTGCGTGCGCAGCGCCTCATCGCGGCCGAACCACAGCGCCACCGGCGTGTTGTCGGCGGCGCGCGGGGCGGGCGCCGAGACCGCGGCGG
>NZ_QHHO01000049.1:109309-208699 GCF_003184165.1 Achromobacter sp. RW408 | reverse complement strand
ACGTCCGGCCAACTGACCAAGACCGACGTCGACGTCAACGACAAGCACACCTGGTCCGTCAACAATGAGGGCAAGGGCCAGTACGGCACCTTCACGCTCGACCAGAGCGGCAAGTGGACCTATGTGCTGGACAACAACAGCGCCAAGGTCCAGGCCCTGGCCGAAGGCCAGAAGGCCACTGACTCCATCACGGTGACCGTGGACGACGGCAACGGCGGCAAGGCCACGCAGGTCATCACCATCGACATCACCGGCACCAACGACGCCCCGACCATCGGCGGCACCGCCACCGGCGCCGTCAAGGAAGACGGCACGCTGGTCACCACCGGCCAACTGACCAAGACCGATGTCGACACCAACGACACGCACACCTGGTCCATCAACAACGAGGGCAAGGGCCAGTACGGCACCTTCACCGTCGATCAGAACGGCAAGTGGACCTATACGCTGGACAACGCCAGCACCAAGGTCCAGGCCCTGAAGGAAGGCGAAACCGTGACCGACACCATCAAGGTCACGGTGGACGATGGCCATGGCGGCACGGCGGTCAAGGACATCACCGTTACCGTCACCGGCACCAACGACATCGCCAAGATCACCGGCCAGTCCACCGGCGCCGTGATCGAGGACAAGACGCTGGTCACCACCGGCAAGCTGACGGTCTCGGACGCCGACGCCGGCCAGAGCGCGCTGATCGCCCAGAGCAACGTGGCGGGCAAGTACGGCACGTTCTCGATCGACGCCAATGGCAACTGGACCTACACGCTGAACAACAGCCTGAAGGTGGTCCAGGATCTGCCGCCGGGCGCCGTGCTGAAGGAAACCTTCGAGGTCGTCTCGGCCGATGGCACCGGCAAGCAGCTGATCACGGTCGACGTGATCGGCACCAACGACGCGCCGGTGGCCGCCGACAACGCCACCAGCGTCGATGCCGGCAGCAGCCACACCTTCACCGCCGCCGAGTTCAACTTCAATGACGGCGCCGAGGGCAACCAGCTCGACAGCGTCATCATCACACGCCTGCCGACGGACGGCACCCTGACGCTCAACGGCCAGGCAATCTCGGTCAATACCGTGGTTTCGGCCGCGGACATCGCCGCGGGCAAACTGGTCTACACGCCTTCAGCCTCGGGCCAGGACACCTCGTTCGGCTTCCAGGTGCGCGACGATGGCGGCACCGCCAACGGCGGCAAGGACACGTCGGGCGACTACAACTTCGCCATCAAGACCAACAACTTCATCTCGGGCGACAACGACGGCAGCGGCACCGGCACCAAGCCGCCCATCAACGGCGGCAGCGGCGACGACGTCATCCTTGGCGACAAGGGCGGCACCGTCACCACGGTCGAACCGGGCAAGAACTACAACATCGCGATCGTGGTGGACACGTCGGGCAGTATGTCGGAAGCCTCCGGCACCAAGGGCCTGACGCGCATGCAGCTGACCATCGACGCGCTCAAGAACCTGGCGAACACCCTCAAGGGCCATGACGGTATCGTCAACGTGGCGCTGATCGGCTTCGAATCGACGGCCAGCACCAAGTACACGATCAACGGCTTGAACGCGAGCAACGTCGGCGACCTCATCAAGGCCATCGAGAAGCTCAGCGCCAGCGGCGGCACCAACTACGAAGGCGCGTTCGACGAAGCCGTGAAGTGGTTCAACAAGCAGCCGACCTCCTCCAACGGCCAGGCCTTCGAGAACGTCACGTACTTCCTGACGGACGGCGATCCGACCTTCAGCAACCGTGGCAGCAACGGCGACTGGTGGTCGGGCGGCAGCACCACGAACTACTACGACATGAAGGACGCGGTCGACAAGTTCAAGGGCCTGAGCGGCAAGAGCACCGTGCACGCCATCGGCATCGGCACGGGGGTCAACGAGGCCTACCTGAAGTTCTTTGACAACTCGAGCACCACGGGAACGGGCACGGTCCGGATCGAAGGCACGAACATCACCGGCGCTGTCGGCCAGCCGCAGATCGTCAACACCGCCAAGGACCTGGCGGCGGCACTGCAGGGCGGTTCGTCCAGCACCGATCCGGCCGCCGTCGGCAACGACATCATCAACGGCGGCGCGGGCCACGACATCATCTTCGGCGACACCCTCAACACCGATGGCAACGTGCTGAACTGGGCCTCGGTGGGCGGCCGCCCCGCCGACCTGGTGCAGGGCTCGGGCCTGAAAGCGCTGCAAGTGTTCCTGGAGATGCGCGACGGACATGCGCCCACCAACGGCGACCTGTACCAGTACATCAAGGACCACCACGCCGACTTCAACCTGGCCGACGACCCGCGCGGCGGCGATGACACGATCCACGGCGGCACCGGCGACGACATCATCTACGGCCAGGGCGGCAACGATACCCTGTACGGCGACGATGGCAACGACATCATCTATGGTGGCGCCGGCGACGACAAGCTGTACGGCGGCGAAGGCAACGACGTGCTGCATGGCGGCTCGGGCAACGACACGCTGGAAGGCGGCAACGGCAACGACCTGCTGATCGGCGGCAAGGGCGACGACACGCTGATCGGCGGCGCCGGCAGCGATACCTTCAAGTGGGAACTGGGCGACCAGGGCACGACCGCCAAGCCGGCCGTCGACACCATCAAGGACTTCTCGCTGGACAAGCCCGCCGATGGCGGCGACGTCCTGGACCTGAAGGACCTGCTGGTCGGCGAAAAGGATGGCACCCTGACGCAATACCTGAACTTCCACAAGGAAGGCAACAACACGGTCATCGACGTCAACACCCAGGGCAAGCTTGGCACCCAGGGCGCGGACCAGAAGATCGTGCTGGAGAACGTCGACCTGACGCAGGGCGGCCAGCTGAACAACCAGGCCATCATCAATGACCTGTTGCAGAAGGGCAAACTGAACGTCGACCACAGCTAAGCAGCCTGCGGGCAGGGCCATTGCGCGGCCCTGCCCGTTCGGATGACAAGGTATGGCGACGCGGCGCGCAGGCGGCGCGGGGTTTTTTTCCGGATATCGACTGGATCACCCGGAAAAATGTGAAAATCCGTTTCATGCGATCAACCCGCCGTTTCCGCGCCACGCTGAATCTGTGCCGACTGGTTTTGCTCTGCCTGGCTTGCGGCTGGGGCGGAAGTTCCGCCCTGGAGATCAACGCCGAGAAGCTGCAAAGCCTGTCGGCCAGCCGCTATGGCGCGCGCGGCGCAAAGGCGGTAACGAACTGGCTGCAATTGCTGCGCGGCGCGGCGCCGCCGCTGGAAAAGGACCGGCTGACGCTGGCCAACGATTTCTGGAACCGCGCACTGCTGTCCGGCGAGGACATCACGATCTGGGGCAAGGATGACTACTGGGCCACCCCGCTCGAATCGCTGGGCAAGGGCGCGGGCGATTGCGAAGACTATGTCATCGGCAAGTATTTCACCCTGCTGTCGATGGGCGTGCCGGCCAACAAACTGCGCTTCATCTATGTCCGCGCGCGCGTGGGCGGCCCGGCCAGCAGCAGCCAGATCGCCCACATGGTGCTGGGCTACTACGAAACACCCAATGCGGTACCGCTGGTGCTGGACAGCCTGGTCTCGACCATCCTGCCGGCGTCGCAACGGCGCGACCTGACGCCGGTCTTCAGCTTCAACGCCGATGGCGTCTACGTCGACGGCAAACCCGCCGCACCGGTTGACCGTCTCAGCCGCTGGCGCGATCTACTCCAACGCATGGAACGGGAAGGCATACGCCCCTGACGTCCGGAACCAAGACTATGTCCATACTTCGACAGCTACTGCTCAGCGTAACCCTCGCGATCGGCGTCATCCTGCTGGGCACCCTGGCGCTCAGCGTCAACGCCGCGCGCGAATACCTGTCCGGGCAATTGCAGGTGCAGGCCACCGACGCCGCCGTGTCGCTGGCACTGTCGCTGTCGCAGCCGGCCAACAATGACCCGGTGGTGCAGGAACTGCTGGTGTCGGCGCTGTACGACGGCGGCCATTTCTCGCTGGTGCGGCTGGCCGACCCGGAAGGCAAGGTCCTGATCGAACGCCAGTCGACCGCCACGGCGGCCTCGGTGCCGGCCTGGTTCCGCGCGCTGGCGCCGCTGGATGCGCGCTCGGCCTCGCACGCGGTCAGCGACGGCTGGCGCCAGATCGGCGAAGTGACGCTGGTGGCCAACGACGCCTACGCCTGGGAAGCCCTGTGGCGCAGCAGCCTGCGCATGATCGCGCTGGTGCTGGGAGCCGGCCTGATCTGGGCGCTGTTCGCCTTCGCGCTGGTGGGATGGATCAAGAACCGCTTGTTGCGCGAGGTCAGCGACCACGTCCGCAGCATCGGCCAGGACTCGCCGCCGCAGCAGATGGAAGCGCGCGTGCCCGAGCTGTCCGGCGTGGTCCAGGCGCTGAACCAGACCCGTGAACGGGTCTACGCCAGCGTCGAGGAACAGAACGCCAAGATCGAATCCCTGGAGCTGGAACTGAACCAGGACCCCGTCACGCGCCTGCCGAATCGCAAGTATTTCGTCAACGAATTCCGCCGCGCGCTCGACGCCGGTCCCGCCGCCGGCCCGGCATCGGCCCGCACCGGCATCGACGGCGGCCACGTGCTGGTGTTCCGCCAGCGCGACCTGGCCGACCTGAACCGCCACATGCCGCGCGAATTCATCGACCAGTGGCTGCGCACCGCCTGCGAACG
Organism: Achromobacter sp. RW408; assembly: GCF_003184165.1. Classification (NCBI taxonomy): domain Bacteria; kingdom Pseudomonadati; phylum Pseudomonadota; class Betaproteobacteria; order Burkholderiales; family Alcaligenaceae; genus Achromobacter; species Achromobacter sp. RW408. Next base: position 204,043 of record NZ_QHHO01000049.1, on the reverse strand, counting down.
CATCCAGGCCTCGCTCAAGTCCCTGCACGTGGCCGATCCGCTGCTGGCACGCCTGAACGGATCGGATTTCGCTTTGCTGCTGCCGGGCTGCGCCGCGCCGCAGGCCATGATGATCGCCGAGCAGTTGCGGGCCGACCTGCACGCCTCGCGCATCCCGGTGGGTGAAGGCCACCTGTGCCGCTGGGCCCAGGCCATGGCCGACTACAGCCGCGGCAACCAGGCCGGCCCGGTGCTGTCACGGCTCGATTTCGGCCTGATGCGGGCCGAGAGCGCCGGCAATGATCAGGTCGTGATCGCCGGCGCGGCGGATGCCCAGTCGCCGTCCGAGTCGGGCGAACGGGCCTGGAAGGATGCCATCCTGTCGGCCCTGGAAGCGCACCGTTTCGAGCTGGCCACCGAGCCGCTGTGCGACGCCGGCGGCGCGCCCATCCGCACGGAAGCCATGCTGATGTTGCGCATCGCCGCCGACCAGGCGCCGATCCCCGCCACGCTTTTCATTCCGCCCGCCGTGCGGCTGGACCTGGTTGCCGACTGCGACCTGGAGGCGGTCGCCCTGGGGCTGGACTGGCTCGCCAGCCACGATGGCGAGTTGACGTTGCGCGTCGCCCTGCCCTCGCTGCGCGGCCAGAAGTACTTCCGCCAGCTGGCCTTGTTGCTGACCGAACGCAAGGCGCTGGCGCGCCGCCTGTTTCTCGAAATCGACGCGCACGGGCTGGTCGAATGCCACGAACAGATCGCCACGCTGGCGCGGGTGGCGACCGAGTTCGGCGCGCATATCGGCGTGCGCCGCCTGGCGCAGCAGTTCGGCGCGGTGGCGCAACTGCACACCCTGCCCCTGTCCTATGTGAAGCTGGGCGGCGGTTTCGTCGGCGGCATGTCGCAAAGTCCGGGCAGCCAGCAATTGACTGCCTCGGTGCTGGAAACCGCCCGTAAACTGCGCATCGACGTCTACGCGGAAGACGTGCCGGACAGCGAAACGCGACGCATCCTGGCCGACCTGGGCATCCGCGTGATGCGCGGCCCCGGCGTCAAACTGCCGGCCTCGCCGGCAATGCACTAGTGTGCTGTCCCGCAGATACGCCCGCACGAAATCCACCCCTTGACGCCATGGCGTCGTTGCAAATCCTCGCGATACCTACGGGTAGCACTGCGGTTTGCGCCTAGCCCTGACGCCAAGGGATGAATTTCGTCATGCGGACGCATCTACGGGACAGCACACTAGCCCGCCCGCGCCGCCATGCCCGCGCGCAGGCCGGCGGCGCAGTCGAGCGCGTCGTCCCACAACTGGCGGGTCAGGGCCTCGGCGTCGGTCTCGCGCGCCAGCGCGGCGGCTTCGCCCGACCAGAGCAGCGAGAAATCGCCGCTGCCGCGCTTTTCCACCGCCGCCCGCAGCGGATCGACCGCCCCGGTCGCCAGTGGAAACGCGGGCGCCACCGCGCTCATCGGCCCCTGTTCGCGCATGAAGCGCGTCAACAGCCCGCGCGCCGGGCGGCCGGTGTACAGATTGGTCAGGCGCGTGGCGTCGTCGCGCGCCGCGCGCACCGCCTGGCGGTGGATGGCCGAGCGGCCCGCCTGCGGCGTCAGCAGATAGGCGGTGCCCAGCTGCGCCGCCGCCGCGCCGAGCGCGAAGGACGCGGCGATCCCGCGCCCATCGGCGATGCCGCCGGCCGCGATCACCGGCACGCCGACAGCGTCCACCACCTGGGGCAGCAAGGCGTACAGGCCCGGCTGGGCGCCGATGTCGTCGGTCAGGAACATGCCGCGATGGCCGCCGGCCTCCACGCCCTGGGCGATGATGGCATCCACGCCACGGGCGTCGAGCCAGCGCGCCTCTTCGACCGTGGTGGCGGACGACAGCACCATGGCCCCGGCGCGCCGCACCCGCTCGAGCAGCGCCTCGTCCGGCAAGCCGAAATGGAAGCTGACCACCGCTGGCCGCAGTTCCTCGACCACCTGGCACATGGCCTCGTCGAACGGCGCGCGGCCCGGGCCGCTGCCGGCGGCCGACAGCTCCAGCCCGGCCTCGCGGTAGTACGGCGCCAGCGTCTCGCGCCAGCGGGCCTGGGCCGCCTCGTCGGTGGCCGGCGGGGTGTGGCTGAAGAAATTCAGGTTGAACGGCGCGTCGGTCTCGGCGCGGATGGCGGCGATCTGCTCGCGCAGCGCGTCCGGACCGAGCGCGGCACAGGCCAGCGACCCGAGCGCGCCGGCGCGGCAGGCGGCAATCGCCAGCGGGCTGAAGGAGCCGACCATCGGCGCTTGGATCAGGGGCAACAGCGAAGGCAGCGGTTTCATCTGGGGCACACGACGGCAATGGAGGACGTCAGAGCATATCGCAACGACATGCTAGGCTTGGGCCTTCCCCCTACTCGCATCACGCCATGGAATTTCGCAGCAACGGCCGCCCCGCCCTGGCCGCGCGCCGGGAGCGCGCCGCATGAGTCCCGCCCTCCGTCTTGGCCCCCTGGTCTTTCCCATCGAACTGGCGCTGCTGGCGGCCGCCGTCGTCGTCGGCCTGGTCGCCGGCCGCCTGCTGGCCGGCGCGCGCGCCGAGGACGCCGGCCGCGCATTGTGGCGCTGCCTGCTGCTGGGCCTGCTGGTGGCCCGGCTGGCCTTCGTCTGGCAATACCGCGATCACTTCCTGCAGGATCCAATCAAGATCCTGGACCTGCGCGACGGCGGCTGGACCGGCCCGGCCGGCCTGGCCGCGGCGCTGCTCTACGGCGCCTACGCCGTGCTGCGCGACCGCGCCCCGCGCCGCGCCGTGCTGGCCGCGATGGCGCTGGGCGCGGCCGTCTGGCTGGGCGGCGGCCGCCTGCTGGCGCCGTCGGCGCAGCCGCAGCCCCAACTAGCGGCCCTGTCGCTGCAACAGCTCGACGGCAAGCCCGCTACGCTGGCCGCCTTCCAGGGCAAGCCCACGGTCGTGAACCTGTGGGCCAGCTGGTGCCCGCCATGCCGCCGCGAGATGCCGGCCTTCGAGCAGGCCCAGGCGGCCAACCCCGACATCCATTTCGTCTTTCTGAATCAGGGCGAAGCGGCAAGCACCGTGCGCCAGTACCTGGACGAACACGCGCCGTCCCTGGCCAACGCCCTGCTCGACCCGGCCGGCGACGCCTCGCGCCAGATGAGCAACCGCGGCTTGCCCGCGACGCTGTTCCTCGACGCCCAGGGCCGGCTGATGGACCTGCGCGTCGGCGAACTGTCGAACGCCACGCTGGCGCAGCGGCTGGAAGCGATCCGGGCGGCCGACCCCGGCCAGTGAGCCGCGGGGCCGGCAGGTTCCAGCCGGCCCCGCCAGCAGCATCCCGGGACGTCAGTCCTTGCCCGGGGCGGCTTCGATCCCGGGCAACGCCTGTGCCCAGGGCAGCGCCACTCCCTGCTCGGTTCGCCCAAAGAGGCGCAGGCGTTGGCCCGCGCCGTGCCGCGGCGCCTGCGGCAGGCGCACCACCAGCAGCGGCCCGCGCGGCAGCGCATTGACGGTGGCGAAGACGCTGCCGCCCTCGCCCGCCTTGCCGGACACGCGCGTCCACGCCAGCAGCTCGGCTTGCTCCACCGCGACCTCGCGGGCCCGCTCGTGCCCGCAGGCCGGGCACCACAGCCGCGCCGGGTAGACCCGGTGCCCGCATTGCCCGCATTCCATCACGCTGAAACTCATGCGTCCTCCCTGGCCAGCACCGCCGCGTTGGCGCACATGCCGTAGCGCAACTGCACCATGCCGTAGCCGGTCGCCACGCCATGGCGCGCGCCCGCCACCTGGCGCGCGCCGGCCCGGCCCAACAGCTGGCGCGCCACTTCCGCCAACCCATGCATGCCCCCGGCCGTGCCTGCCTGCCCCGCCGACAGCTGCCCGCCCGCGGTGTTCACGGGCAGGTCCCGCGTGGCGATGCGGCGCGCGATGAAGCCCGGCAGGTCATCCGCCGGCGCCAGGCCCAGGTCGCACAGCTGGGCCACGGCCATCGCCGGATAATCGTCGTACACGCCGATCACGTCCATCTCGTCCGGCCCCAGGCCGGCCTCGGCCCACAGCGCGGGCGCGAACCCGGCAATGCCCGTCACCAGGCCGTCGCCCTCCTGCTGGTCGGCGTTGTAGCGCGCGCCGCTGGCCCGCAGCGTGACGCGCACGCCCTGCGGCCGCGCTTGCAGCACCAGCGCGCAGGCGCCACTGACCACCGGCACGCAATCGAGCCGGCCCAGCGGCTCGGCCACCATCGGCGCCTCCAGGTACTGCGCCAGCGTCAGCGGCTGGCGATAGGCGGCGTTGGGATTGCCCGCCGCCCAGGCGCGCTGCGCCACGCACAGCGCGCCATAGTCCTCGCGCCGCAGGCCGGTTTGCGCCATCTGCCGCTGCGTCAGCATGGCGAACAAGGGATTCGGCCCGGCGCAGCCCAGCGGGCTCAGGTAATCCTGCGCGCTGCGGTTGTAGCGCCCCACCAGTTCGGCGAAATCCGCGCCGCTGAAATGGTCGCCAGCCACCAGCACGATGGTGCGCGCCTGCCCGGCCCGCAGCGCCAGCCAGGCATGCCGCAGCATGTTGATGGCGCTGGCGCCGCCCATCTCGTCCTGCATGCACCAGTTCAGCGTCAGGCCCAGCCGCCACGCCATGTCGATAGCGCGATCGGGGCGCAGCGTGAACGAGGCCAGCCCCAGGCCGTCGACGTCGGCCGGGCGCAGCCCGGCATCGTCCAGCGCCAGGCGCAGCGCCTGCGCGATCAGCGTGGCCGTGTCGCAGCCGGGCTCGGGATGGCGCAGCGCGGGCGTCTCGCCCACGCCGACGATGCCGGGGCCGGCGTTCATGCCGATTCCTGCCGCGCGGGCTCGCGCGTCAGCAACAGCGTGATGACCGTGATTGCCGCCATGCCCACCAGGAACCACGCCACCGGCGTGGCCGATTCATACTTGCGCAGCAGCGCCATGGCGATCAGCGGCGACAGGCCGCCGGCGAACACCGAGGCCAGTTCGTGGCCCAGCGCCAGGCCGGTGTAGCGCACCTCGGGCGGGAACAGCTCGGCGAAGTACGCCGGCTGGGTGCCGATCATGGCGGCGTGGCAGACCGTGTTGCCCAGGAAGAACGCCAGGAAGATCCACACCGGCTCCCTGGTCTGCACCAGCCAGAAGAACGGAAACGCCGCCAGCATCAGCCCGGCCGAGCCGATCAGGTAGACGGTGCGCCGGCCGATCCGGTCCGACAGGTGGCCGAACCACACCAGCGTGCCCAGTTCGATGAACATGGACGCCAGCACCCCGCCCAGCATCACGTCGTTGGGAATCCCCAGGAACTTGCCGTAGGCCAGCGCGAACGCCAGGAAGATGTACGAACCGCCGTTCTCCGCCACCCGCAGCCCCATGGCGGTGAACACCTGGCGCGGATAGCGGCGGAACACTTCCACCGCCGGCATGCCGCGCTTGGCGGTCTTCTTGGCCTGCACGAACTCGTCGCTTTCCGGGATGTGCTTGCGGATGTAGAGGCCGATGCCGAAGATCAGCACGCTCAACAGGAACGGCAGGCGCCAGCCCCAGCTCATGAAGGCGTCCTGCGGCAGCTGCTGCGCCAGCATGAAGACGCCCGATGACAGCACGAAGCCGCCGGCCACGCCCAACTGGCTGAACGACGAGAAATAGCCGCGGCGCCTGCCGCCCACCGCCTCGCTGATGAGCAGCACGCCGCCACCCCATTCGCCGCCGGCCGCCGCGCCCTGCAACACGCGCAGCACCACCATCGCCACCGGCGCCCAGATGCCGACCTGTTCGTAGGTGGGCAACAGCCCGATCAGGAAAGTGGCCGCGCCCATGATGCCCAGCGTCCATTCCAGCGCCAGCTTGCGGCCGTAGCGGTCGCCGATGTGGCCGAACACCACGCCGCCCAGCGGCCGCGCCAGGAAGCCCACGGCAAAGCCGGCGAAGGCGCCCATGGTGCCCAGCAGCGGGTCGGTGCCCTTGGGAAAGAACAGCTCGCCGAACACCAGCGCCGCCGCGGTGCCATAGATGAAAAAGTCGTACCACTCCATCGCGTTGCCGGCGACGGACGCCATCACCACCCGCCGCGTGCGCTTCCTGCGGGCCTGCTCGTCGGCGCTCTGCGCCGCGCCCTGGTATGCCAACGTCATGCTCTTGCCCCTTGTTCTATATATGGACGGGATTCAGCGCGCCACGCGGTAGCCGGCGGCGTCGCGGTCCCAGGTGTCATCCGTCACGCCCTCATCGCGCAACCGGAACTTGCGGACCTTGCCGTTCTCGGTGCGCGGCAGGTCGTCCAGCACGCGCAGATAGCGCGGCACGGCGAAATACGGCATGCGCGGCTGGCAGAAGTCCAGCAATGCTTCGGGCGTGAGCGCGCAGCCCGGCTTGCACACCAGCGCCGCCATGACCTCGTCCTCGGCCAGTTCCGAGCGCACCGCGTAGACCGCCGCCACCGCCACCGACGGATGCGCCAGCAGCACCTGCTCGACCTCGTACGACGAGATGTTCTCGCCACGCCGGCGGATCGCGTCCTTCATGCGGTCCAGGAAACGGAAATAGCCATCGGCGTCGCGCACCACGCGGTCGCCGGTGTGGAACCACAGGTTGCGCCAGGCCTCGACCGTCTTGTCGGCCATGCCGAAATAGCCGGTGGCGATGGCGAACGGCGGCCGCGCGCGCAGCAGCAGTTCGCCGGCCTGGCCATCGGGCAGCGGCGCGTCGTGCTCATCGGCCACGATGGCCTCGAACTCGGGCGCCACGCGCCCCATGGTGCCGGGACGCTGCTCGGCCAGCGTGCCGCCCAACGCGAAATTGGTCTCGGTGGAGCCATAGCCTTCCAGCAGCGCGATGCCGGTGCGGCCCGTGAAGGTGGCATGGAAGCGTTCCGGCACGCCTGGCGCCAGCGCGATGCGGGCGCGGTGGCCGCTTTCGGCGGCGGACGGTTCGCGTGCCAGCAGCATCGGCACCATGGCACCCAGCAGATAGGTCACGGTCGCGCCGGTGGCCGCCAGCCGCTCGAAATAACGGCTGACCGAGAAGCGCTCGTCGCAGACGATGGCGGCGCCCGTCGCCAGCGCCTGGAAGCAGGCGTTGAGCGCGTTGGTGTGGAACAGCGGCAGGCTGGTGTAGAGCACGTCGTCGACGCCGATCCCGAGGTTGCGGGCGGCGATGACGCCCCACCAATGGAACTGGGCATGCGGGCAGCACACGCCTTTGGACAGGCCCGACGTGCCGGAGGTGTAGAGGATCGCCAGCGTGTCGCCCGGCCCCAGCTCGGCCGCCGGGATGGGCGCGTCGGGCAACGGCGGCACGGGGGTGGCGGGCGCCGGCAGGCCGGCGTCGGCGCCGGCGTCTCTGGCCGGGACGTCGTCCAGCAGCCAGATGCGCCGCAACGCCAGGCCCGCCGCGTCCAGCCCGGCCAGCGCCGGACAGGAGGCCGTGTCCGCCACCAGCAGCACACAGCCGCTGTTGGCCAGGATGTGCTGCAACTGCATGCCGCGCGACGCGGTGTTGATGGGCACGACCACCGCGCCCAGCCAGCCGCAGCCCAGCACCACCGACAGGAACTCGATGCGGTTGCCCGCCATCAGCCCGACGCGGTCGCCGCGCGCCACTCCGGCCGCGGCCAGCAGCGCTGCCCAGCGCGCGGCGTGCTGCGGCGCCTCGGCATAGCTCAACGCCCCACCCGGCGCCTGGACCCATGGACGCCGGCCCTGGCGGGCGGCCTGGTCGCGCAACAGCGACGGCAATGTCAACGCTTGCATGGCGTGCTTTTCCCCTTGTTGTCGGCGGCCGGCGGTCGGTGCCGCGGCTCGTGAAAATTAGTCTAGGAATCAACTATTTATGTGTCAAATTTATGGGTATTATTCATTGCATAAGGTTGACTGATAACAAGGGCGGGCATGGACTTCGACTTGAATCTCATGCGGGTTTTCCTGACCGTGATGCACGAACGCAGCGTCACGCGCGCGGCCCAGCGCCTGCAGCTGACGCAGCCCGCGGTCAGTTATGCCCTGGCGCGGCTGCGCGAGAAATTCGACGATCCGCTGTTCGTGCGCACGCCCGCCGGCATGCGGCCCACGCCGGTGGCCTTCGCCCTGGCAGATCCGATCGAACGCGGCATGCACAGCTTTGCCGAGGCCGTCAGCCTGCGGCAGCATTTCGAGCCGGGCAGCAGCACGCGGCGCTTTCGTCTGTCGATGTCGGACATCGGCGAAATGGTGTTCCTGCCCAGCCTGATGGAGCGCGTGCACGCCCTGGCGCCGCGCCTGCAGGTCGAGGTGGTGGAGGTGCCGCTGGAACAACTGCCGCAGGCGCTCAAGGACGGCGAAATCGACCTGGCCATCGGCAACCTGGCCGGCCTGGGCCGCCACACGCGCCATGCCGACCTGTTCAGCGAGCGCTACGCCTGCATGGGCCGTCGCGGCCATCCCGTGCTGGCGGCCGGCCTGACCCGCGGCCAGTTCAAGCGCCTGGACCACATCCTGGTGGCCTCGCGCGCCAGCGCCCACCGCCTGCTGGACGACGTGCTCGGCGAGGCCGGGCTGCACCGCCAGCCCTACCTGACACTGCCGCATTTCTCGGCCGCCGCCGAAATCGTGCGGCGCACCGACCTGACGGTCACGCTGCCGTATCGCGCGGCGGTGTGGTTCAACCGCGACGGCGCCTTCGAGATCCGGCCGCTGCCGCTGGCGCTGCCGCCCCTGAGCGTCACCGTGCACTGGCACGCGCGCTTCGAAAGCGACCCCGGCACGCGCTGGCTGCGCACGCTGGTGGTGCAGACCCTGGCGGATCCGGCCAGAGACGCCCCGCCCGCCACTATTTGACCGATCAACGCAACAGACTCGCGCAGGCATCGCGGTTTATCTGACCGAATGGCGCAACTAGACTGCCGTCATTCCCTCTCTTTCCAGGAAACCGCCATGTCTCCCCTGCCCACCCTGCGCCGCCTGCTGCCCGTCCTGGCGCTGGCCCTGTCCACTCCCGGCCTGGCCGCCGCCACCGAACTGACCCTCACGCCTTACAACCCCGGCAACGACGCCATCTTCCAGGTTTCGTCCGTGCTCGTCAGCGGCCAACGCGAGGCGATCCTGATCGATGCCCAGTTCGGCAAGTCGCAGGCCGAACAGTTGGTGGCACTGGTGCGCGCCAGCGGCAAGACGCTGACCACCATCTACATCAGCCACGGCGACCCGGACTTCTACTTCGGGCTCGACACCGTCCTGGCGGCGTTTCCGCAGGCCAAGGTCGTGGCCACCGCCCCCACCGTGCGCCATATCCGCGACACCGTGGACGCCAAGCTGGCGTTCTGGGGTCCGAAGCTGGGCGCCGACGCGCCGCGCAAGGCGGTCATTCCGCAAGTGTTGGAAGGCGACACCCTGACGCTGGAAGGCGAAACGCTGCGGATCACCGGGCTGGACGGCCCGCAGCCCGACCGCAGCTTCGTCTGGATCCCGTCGCGCAAGGCGGTGGTCGGCGGCGTCGTGGTGTTCGGCAACCTGCACGTGTGGACCGCCGACACGCAGACGCCGCAATCGCGCGCCGATTGGCTGGCAACGCTGGCCCGCATCGAGGGCCTCAAGCCCACCACCGTGGTGCCGGGCCATTACGCTCCCGGCGCGCCGTTGACGCTGGATTCGGTGCACTACACCCAGGGCTACCTGCGCGCCTTCGAGGCCGAAGCGGCCCAGGCCAAGGACGGCGCCGCGCTGATCCAGGCGATGCGCGCGCGCTACCCGCAAGCCGGCGCCGCCGCTTCGCTGGAGATCAGCGCCAAGGTGGCCAAGGGCGAAATGAAGTGGTGAAGCACTGAAAGGGGAAACGGCGCCGGCCGTGCTGGCCGGCGCCAAGGGGCGCGTCCGATGGCGCGCCCCAATTGCGTTCAGGCCTCGGCCGGCACCAGCGCCTCCAGCATCAGGTCCAGGTTCTGCACCGCCGCGCCCGACGCGCCCTTGCCCAGGTTGTCGAACACGGCGCTCAGCAGCACCTGGCCCTGCGCTTCATTGCCATGCACCGCCAGCCGCAGGTCGTTGGTGCCATTGAGCGCCTGCGGATCCAGATGGGTCTGCGCGGCGGCCTCCTGCGGCGCCGCCACCTGCACGTGGCGGCTGCCGTCATAGTGCCGGGCCAGGCATTGGTGCAATTGCGCGGCCGTGACGCCGGCCGGCAGCAGGCGCAGTTGCAAGGGCACGGTCAGCACGATGCCCTGCCGGAACGCGCCGTACGACGGCACGAACACCGGCCGTTGCGACAGACCGGCGTGGCGCTCGATTTCGGGCGTGTGCTTGTGCGCCAGGCCCAATCCGTAGACCTGGAAGGCCAGCCCGCCCGTGACGCCCGGCGCCTCGTAGGCGTCGACGCTGGCGCGCCCGCCGCCCGAATAGCCGGACACGGCGTGGATCGCCAGCGGATAGTCGGCCGGCACCAGGCCGGCCCGCACCAGCGGCCGCAGCAAGGCGATGGCGCCGGTGGGATAGCAGCCCGGGTTGCTGACCCGCTTGGCTTCGGCGATGCGCCGCGCCTGCGCCGACTCCATTTCGGGGAAGCCATAGACCCAGCCGGGCGTGGTGCGATGCGCCGAGCTGGCGTCGATCACCCGCACCTCGGGGTTGGCGATGGACGCCACCGCCTGGCGCGCCGGTTCGTCGGGCAGGCACAGGATGGCGATGTCGGCGGCATTGATGGCCTCGGCGCGGCGCCGCGCATCCTTGCGGTCGGCCTCGGGCAAGGTCAGCAGGCGCAGGTCGGCGCGGCCGCGCAGCCGTTCGTGGATCTGCAGGCCGGTGGTGCCCTGGTCGCCATCGATGAATACAAGAGGATGCGTCATGTGCGTGCCTTTGCGGAAGAACCGGCGCGCTGCCGGAGGATTGCGGGGATGGATGCCATCATTGCGCAATGCCAGGCATAGGAAAAGTCGAATATCATGACGGTTGAATTCAGATTTCCTGAACGATACCGCCATGCGTGAAATCAACCTTGACCGCCTGCGCACCCTGGTCGCCATCGCCGACCTGGGCTCGTTCGCCGAGGCCGCCCGCGCGCTGCACCTGGCGCCGCCCACCGTCAGCCTGCACGTGGCCGACCTGGAAGCCCGCATCGGCGCGCCGCTGCTCACGCGCACCCGCGGCCAGGTGCGGCCCACGCCCATCGGCGACACCCTGCTGGAACGCGCCCGCCGCCTGCTGGCCGACGCCGACCAGGCGCTCGACGACGTGCAGCGGCAGGTGCAGGGCCTGGGCGGCCGGGTGCGGCTGGGCGCGTCCACCGGCGCCATCGCCCATCTGCTGCCGCGCGCGCTGGAAACCCTGGGGCGCGAACATCCCGGCATCGACGTGCAGGTGGCGGTGCTGACCTCGCAGGAAACGCTGCAGCAATTGCGCGACGGCACGCTCGACGTGGGCCTGGTGGCGCTGCCGCAACCGCCCGTGCCCGGCCTGGTGCTGCGCCCGTGGCGGCGCGATCCCATCATGGCCTTCCTGCCCGCCGCCTGGGACGCGCCGGCGCGCGTCACGCCCGCGTGGCTCGGCGAACGGCCGCTGATCCTGAACGACGCCAGCACCCGGCTGTCGCGCCAGACCGGCGAATGGTTCGCCGGCGCCGGCCTGAACCCGCGCCCGCGCATCCAGCTGAACTACAACGACGCCATCAAGAGCCTGGTGGCGGCCGGATACGGCGCGACCCTGCTGCCGCACGAAGCCACCGCGCCGCAACCCGATCCGCGCATCGTCATGCGGCCCTTGCGTCCGGCACTGTGGCGGCCGCTGGGCATCGCGCATCGCGATGGCCAGGTCGAGCGCGCCACGCAGCACGTGCTCGATGCGTTGTGGCTGTTGCGCGCGGCCGGCGGCCACCAATGATCCAGCCAGTCGGGGGCGGCGTCGCGCACCGGTCTTCGCGATTCGCGCCGTGGCCGCTGGCGCGCCAGGCGCATCAGGCTCCGGAGGATGGCGCCCGCCGCAGGAATGCCGCGCGCTCGCTTTCCTCGCGCAGGCGCCGGGCGCGGCTGCGGAACAGGTCCTTGCGGCCGACGATGCCCAACACCCGGCCGGTGCCGCGCTCCAGGATCGGCACGCGGCCGGCGCCGGACAGCGCCATGCGGTCGGCGATCTGGCTGGCCAGTTCCTCGGGATAACCGTAGACCAGTTCGCGCCCTCGCAGCGCCTGCGCCAGGGTCTGCTCTTGCCGCGCCGGCTCCAGCGCCCAGGCCAGGCTGTCGGCGCGGGTCACCTCGCCCACCGCCACGCCCTCGGCATCGATGACGGGATAGCTCGTGTGCACCGGCTGCGCGGTCGTGAAATGCGCGATCGCCTGCGCCACCGTCAAGGCGTCCGGCAGGGTCTGCACCGGCGTGGTCATGACCTGGCTGGCGCGCAGCAGGTCGAATGGATCGACCCGGTATTCGCGGCTGATGTGGTGGCCGCGGCGCGCGATTTTCTCGGTCAGGATGGAACGGCGCAGCAGCAATACCGTGACGCCGTAGGCGAACACGCAGGCGGCCAGCACCGGCAGCAACGCGCCCAGGTTGCCGGTCAGCTCGACCGCGAACAGCGTGGCCGTCAGCGGCGCGCGCATGGTGCCGCCCATCATCGCTGCCATGCCCACCAGCGCCCAGAAGCCCGGCGCCGCCTGCGGCAGCCACGGCGTGGCCAACGCGCCCAGGGCGCCGCCGAAGATCAGCAAGGGCGCCAGCACCCCGCCCGAGGTGCCCGAACCCAGCGCGATCGACCAGATCGCCACTTTCACCACCAGCAGCAGCAACACCGCCTGCAGCGCCAGGTCGCCGGCCAGCAGGTGGCGGATGTTGTCATAGCCCACGCCCAGCGCGGCCGGGTCGATCAGGCCGCCGATGCCGATGGCCAGGCCGCCCAGGGCCGGCCACCACATCCAGTGCAGCGGCAGTTTCTCGAACAGGTCCTCGGCCGCGTACACCAGCGACGTCAGCACGCCCGAGCCCAGCCCCGCCAACACCCCCACGGCGGCGCACGCCAGCAAGTGCCATGGCGTGAACGACATGGCGCCGGCGTAGCTGAAGACCGGCCCGGCATCCAGCACGAAGGCGCGCGCGGCGGCGGCCACCAGCGCGGCGGTGGCCACGGGCAGGAAGCTGCGCGGCTTCCATTCGAACAGCAGCAGCTCCACCGCCAGCAGCACCGCGGCCAGCGGCGTGGCGAAGATCGCCGTCATGCCCGCGGCCGCGCCCGCCACCAGCAGCGTCTTGCGCTCGCCATCATTCAAGTGGATCGTCTGCGCCAGCAGCGAGCCGATGGCGCCGCCGGTCATGATGATGGGACCCTCGGCGCCGAACGGGCCGCCGGTGCCGATGGAAATGGCCGACGACACCGGCTTGAGCACCGCGACCTTGGGCGCGATGCGGCTCTTGCCTATCAGGATGGCTTCCATCGCCTCGGGAATGCCGTGGCCGCGGATCTTCTCGGATCCATAGCGGGCCATCAGGCCGATGATGAGGCAGCCGACGACGGGAATCAGCACCGACGCCGGCCCGAGCCGGCCGGTGGTGATGGGCAGGTCGGCGAACGAAAACAGGCCGTGGTAGGCCAGGTTGGTGCACAGCGCGATCAGGCGCAGCAGGGCCCAGGCCGCGGCCACGCTGGCCAGGCCGGTCGGCACGGCCAGCGCCATCAGCAGCACGACACGTTTGTCGGTGGTGAAGTCGCCCAGCCGCAAGGCGCGGGCGGAAGAAGAAACGGGAGGCATGATTCGAGGGGAAAGGGAAGAAAACGGCAAGCCGGGCGGGAGGGAGATTTGCGAAAGATCAAATATATCGTATCACGACATATATTAGAATCGGCCCGTGAAACGTTCCAAGCCCCCCGCCCTGCCCTCCGCCTCGGACTACGAACTGCTGGCCGATTTCCGCTACGCGCTGCGCAAGTTCGCCGCCTTCAGCGAAAACGCCGCCGCCGGCCTTGAACTGATGCCGCAGCAGCACCAGGCGCTGCTGGCCATCAAGGGCAGCCGCCCCGGCGCGCCTGGCCGACGCGGCCTGTACGTGGGCGAGATCGCCGAACGCCTGCTGGTGCGACCGCACACCGCCGCCGAACTGGTCAACCGGCTGGAGCGGCTCGACCTGGTCAGCCGCGAACCCGATGCCGCCGATGGCCGCCGCGTCGAAGTGGTGCTGACCGACAAGGCCGAGCGCATCCTGGCCAGCCTGTCGGCTTCCCACCTGGAAGAATTGCGCGCCATGCGCCCGCTGCTGACACGGCTGCTGGCGCGCATCGGCGACGATCCCGCCGACCGCTGATTCCCGCGTTTCTTATCACTTGCAGGCATAAGCTCATGCCGCCGCCCGGCGCGCCGCGTGATAAATTGTCGTCCCCCGATATATCTGGAACGGCGAGGAGAAGGTTTTGGGTGTGGCAATCAAGCGCTGGCTGGGTGCGTTCGCGCCAGCGCCGGTCGGCGTCAATACACGCGAGAAGCTCTATGGCGCGGTAGGCGCGCTGGTCGGGCTGTTCTGCACCGAATGGGTCGGACACCATGCGCTGGGCAGCGCCAATCCGTGGTTCATCGCACCCATGGGCGCTTCCGCCGTGCTGCTGTTCGCCGCGCCCGCCAGCCCGCTGGCCCAGCCCTGGTCGATCATGGCGGGCAATTTCGTCTCGGCCCTGATCGGCGTGTTCTGCGCCCAATCGATCGCCGACCCCGGCGTGGCCGCGGCTACCGCCGCCGCGTTGGCGATCGCCACCATGTTCTGGCTGCGCTGCCTGCACCCGCCCAGCGGCGCCGTGGCCCTGACCGCGGTGCTGGGCGGACCGCAGGTGGCGGCGCTGGGCTATGGCTTCGCGTTGTGGCCGGTGGCCTTGAATTCCGCCATCCTGCTCAGCATCGCCGTGGTCTTCAACGGCCTGCTCAAGCGCAACTACCCGCGCCGCCACGCCGAACCGGCCACCAATCACCAGACCCGCGATCCGGCGCCCAGCGCGCGGCTCGGTTTCTCGCGCGCCGATCTCGACCAGGCCCTGGCGCAGCGCGGCGAGCTGCTCGACATCAGCAAGGAAGACCTCGAGGAAATCGTGCTGGCGGCCGAGTTGCGCGCCAGCCGCCGCCGCTTTGGCGACGTGCGCTGCGCCGACATCATGTCGCGCGACGTGGTCTCGGTGCAGCAGCAGGATCCGCTGGACTACGCCGTGCGCCTGTTCGACAAGCACCGGCTGCAATGGCTGCCGGTGCTTGATTCCGCCGGCCACTACGCCGGCATGCTGGCCCAGGGCGACGTGCTGGCGCGCAAGAGCCGGCCGGCCCAGGTGGCCGCGGCCGGCGGCGCGCCCGCCGACCTGCTGGTGGCCGACTGCATGCGCTCGGAAGTGCCGTTCGCCCACCCCGACCTGCCCGCGATCGAACTGGCCCGCCCCATGTCCGACAGCCTGCACTGCGTGCCGGTGCTGGGCGAGGACCGCGTGCTGGTCGGCCTGGTGACCCAATCCGACCTGGTGGCCGCGCTGCACCAGATGGCGCTGTCGGCCGCTTCCCAGACCGCGCCCGACACCGACGACAGCGACCGCCTGGCCGCTTGAAGCGGCGGCGCCCGCCTCCGTAGCCCTACGGATTCCGGGGCGGGCGGCCCGCAGGGCATAATTCCAGCGTGAAGCCCCCCTTGCGCCACCGCGCCCTCCTCTACTGGCTGGTCCTGTTCTGCCTTGGCGCCCTCTGGATCGGCCGCCAGCACTACGTCGACCAGTACGACCGTTTTTTCCAGGACACCAGCGTGGCGCAACGCATGCTGAGCCAGAAGACCGTGCAGCACGAAGCCGTGCTGGCCACGCTGGCCGCGCTGTCGCATCCGCCCGCGCCCGAACGGCTGTTTCCCAGCCTGCGTCCGGCCATGCCGCAATTGCGCGCGCTCGGCTACCTGCCGGACGGCGCCTGGGCCGGCAGCGCCCCGGAGCCGCCCGGCCTGCGCGCCGCCGTGGCGCAGGCCCGCGGCCTGGGCCGCCCCGTCACGCTGCCGCTGGACGCCGCCCGCTACTGGCTGGTGTCGCCATCCAGCTGGAGCCTGCTGGTGGACGCGCGCGACCTGCTCGCCGCGGCCGACTTTCCCGCCGGCCTGGCCAACCTGACGCTTGCCATCGGCCCGCAGCCGCTGGCGCTGCTGCAACGCCAGCCCGAACCCGCCCCGTCCGGCTGGCCGCTGGCGCTGGCCAAACCGCTGGGCGCGGCCAGCCAGCCTTTCATGCTGCACAGCGCGCGCACGCTGACGCCGGCCACCTGGCCCTGGCTGCCGTGGCTGCTGTGGGCCCTGACCAGCGCGCTGCTGGTGGCGGGCGTGTCGGCCGGCCGACGCTCGCGCGCCGAGGCCAGGCGCCAGCAGGAACAGGCGCGCGTCGCCGCGATGGCGCGCCTGAGCACCCTGGGCGAAATGGCGGCCGGCATCTCCCACGAGCTGAACCAGCCGCTGACCGCGATCCTGGCGCAGACGCGCGCCGCGCAACGCCTGCTGGACGACGACGAGGAACGCCCCACGGTGCGCCGCGCCTTGCTGGCCAGCGCCGAACAGGCCAAGCGCGCCGCCGACATCATCACTCGCATGCGCGCCCTGGTGCAGCCCAGCGCGCCGGGCCGGCGCGAAGCGCTGGACCCGGACGCGCTGGTGGCCTCGCTGCGTTTCCTGCGTGAACCCGAGCTGGCGCGCCAGGGCATCCAGCTGAGCTGGCGCAACGCCAGCCCCCAGGCCCGGCCGCTGGCCGACCGGGTGGCGCTGGAACAGATCCTGCACAACCTGGTGCAGAATGCCGCCGACGCGCTGGCCGGCGCCTCCGGCGCCCGCCACATCGCGCTCGAAGGCCGCGCCGACGGCGCCACCTACGTCTTCAGCGTCAGCGACAACGGCCCCGGCATCGCCGCCGACGCCTTGCCCCGGCTGTTCACGCCGTTCTACACCACCCGCGCCCAGGGCATGGGGCTGGGCCTGGCGCTTTGCGAAACGCTGGCCGGCGCCATGGACGGCCGCCTCGCCGCGCGCAACCTGCAACCCGCTGGCGCCTGCTTCACCCTGGCGCTGCCGCTGGCCGGAGACGCCGCATGAACCTGTCCGCCCAATCGCCGCTGGTCTACCTGGTCGATGACGACGACGCCGTGCGCGACGCGCTGGCGCTGCTGCTGCGCACCGTCGGCCTGCGCAGCGAAAGCCATGCCGACCCGCAGCAATTCCTGGCGCAGCTGGCGCCGCAGGCCATCGGCTGCGTGGTGCTGGACATCCGCATGCCCGGCATCAGCGGGCTCGACGTGCTGGCGTGGCTGGCCGATACGTCCGACCTGCCGGTGGTGATGCTGACCGGCCACGCCAATGTCGACCTGTGCCGCCGCGCCTTCAAGGGTGGCGCCATGGAATTCCTGCAAAAGCCGGTGGACGACGACGTGTTCCTGGACGCCGTGCAGGCCGCTGTGCGCGGCCACATCGCCCGCCGCGAGCGGCTGGCCGTGACCCAGGCCGCCGCCGACCGCCTGGCGCGCCTGTCGACGCGCGAGCACGAAGTGCTCGAGCGCATCGTGCAGGGCATGAGCAACAAGGAAATCGCGCGCGAGTTCGACCTGTCGCCGCGTACCGTCGAAACCTATCGCGCCAACGTCTTCGCCAAGCTCGAAGCCGACTCGCTGGCGCAGCTGATCCGCCAGTACGCCACGCTGCTGGACTGAAG
The DNA here is from genome assembly GCF_003184165.1 of Achromobacter sp. RW408. Taxonomy (NCBI): domain Bacteria; kingdom Pseudomonadati; phylum Pseudomonadota; class Betaproteobacteria; order Burkholderiales; family Alcaligenaceae; genus Achromobacter; species Achromobacter sp. RW408. Next base: position 186,431 of record NZ_QHHO01000049.1, on the reverse strand, counting down.
CCCGCCCCGCCGCCTCCGTAGCGCTACGGAGGCGCGTGGGTAATCGGGCGTATACCGCGCCGCCGCCCTTTTGGCCACACTGACTGCTCCTGATCCCCACACGAAAAAAGGACGCAGACCATGACCCGCCACCCGCTCGCCGCCCTGGTTGCCACGCTCGCCGTCAGCGGCGCCGCCCAAGCCGCCGTGCTCACCGAAAGCAATATCTCGACCGCCGACGCCCAGAAGCTGGCCAGCGCCGCCGTCGCCGCCTGCCAGGCCAAGGGCTACAACGTCAGCGCCTCGGTGGTCGACCGCGCCGGCCTGCTCAAGGCCTTCGTGCGCGCCGACAACGCCGGCCCGCACACCATCGAAGCCAGCCGCGCCAAGGCCTTCACCTCGGCCTCCGCCAAGGCGCCGACCCTGGCCATCATGGAGAACGCGCAGAAAAACCCCGGCGCCGCCAACCTGACCGACATCCCCGGCTACCTGCTGCTGGGCGGCGGCGTGCCCATCAAGGCCGGCAACAACGTCATCGGCGCCATCGGCGTGGCCGGCGCGCCGGGCGGCAACCTGGACGCGCAATGCGCGGACACGGTGCTGGAAGAGAACGCGGCGTTGTTCAAGTAAGCGGTGCGCGCGCGCCGGATCACCAGCCGACATCATCGACGTTATTGCCCACCACGGCGCAACTCGCGTCCGCGAGCGCCCAGCTTCCGTCGAACGGCCACGCATTGTCCGTATCGGATAGCGGCGCGCTGGATTGCTTGTCTTGCTGCGCCTGTATCTCCATCCGGTGCGCATCGGATGCAACGAGCTGATCGAGGTCCTGCCCTATCCGAAGGTCGGCGGCCCGATCAGTCGCCAAGGGATTAGCGTCACGCAGCAGGCCATCGCAGAAACTCTTCGTGAAAAAGTCGGGGCTATCGCATTGGAACAGGTCCCAAGTCGCGTTGAACCAGTCATTGCTGGGGCTGCCGTAGACCACAATGGGTGGCGGTGGCGGCCCCTTCAAACCCGTTCCGTCGTCAGGAAACGGGGGGTCTACCAACACCGCGTAAAACGGACCGCCATCAGTTCTGTCGGGCGGCGCCGATTGCCCCTCAGGAGGAGCGGTTGGTTCGGGTAACGAAGGTAAAGGGACCGACGGCAATGGATATAAGGTTATGGGCCCGACGTCGATGATCGAAGGTATCGGCATATTCGCCACATCCGGATCGCTTGCGGGAGGCTCCGATGTCGCCGCGGGCGATCTGACAGGGATCACGTCAGGGAAGACCTGAAAATCGTCGAGATACAGCCCAGGCCAGGCCATGGTCAATGGCTCCGCCAGCACGACAGGGTCCTGCACACCGGATTGCGCAGTGACAAAGCCATCGTCATAGATTGTTATCGTTCGGGCCGATCCTTCGACTATTTCGCCAGCGACAACAGCAGCGATACCGTGAGCTTGCCGATACGGATCCGCGTAATACGAAATTAGCGCACTGCGCCCCGCCGTATCGGTCGCGGTCAGCGTGAACCGTGTGAACGGGATATCCCAGAATTCCTGATCACCGAACCCGCCGTGGAGGTCTCCTTCATCGACCGCTCCCCACATCATGGCGCCGAACTGATCCATATAGGACAGACCCTCAATTTTTTCGAAGAGGCCATGGAGCGATAGCAGCAGATCCTTCATCGCCGTCACGACCACCTCGTATCCAAGAGCGGGGACATCGACGTTGAAGATTTTCTCGGCGAAAGCGAGCGCCATCAGTTTGCTGTAGGTTTTCTCGCTTTTCGTGAGCAGAGTTTCGTCGAGTGCGGCAACTTTTCTCAGCAGATCCATATCCGCTTCAAATTTCTGCGTTGCTTCACTGCCAGGGTGACTTTCTGCCTCAAAGTAGGCCAAGTCATGCTCCTTGCAGAGCAGATCCAACGGGCTCTCGACCTTGGATCCGCCGGCGGGACCGATACGTTGAAAAACGCGTTCTCGAACAAGTTCGGCCATGCTCTTCGTCGTCCCCCGCTCCCCGGCGGACCAATCCGGCCCGCACCACCTGCCATATACCGGTAGCCAACTGGAAGGGTTCGAGCTCGGATCTTGAATTCTGATGCTGCCGTCCTCGGATGCCATTTCGGTTTCCTCTGTGTTAAAGCACTAAGGCCTGACGCGCGCCTCTTCGTGCGAAACTGCGACTGGGATTTCTTCTGCCTTCCACGGTGGGGGAAGTGGAACCGTGGACCATGTGTCGGTAGCGATATCGAGCATGGCGAGCCCGCCCGTACCGCCGCCAAAACGTACCGGGTGATCTCGATATATAGATGCGATATACCTCCCGCTCGAATCGCAAACGAGCTCCCTCGGCTCGAACCATGGCTCCGACGACAATGGCACCTCCTGCCAGGCTTGGCGCCGCCCGTCCACGGAAATTCGGATGATGGTGAGTCCATAGCGCGGCGTCTGCCCCCAGAGGCAGAGATTTCCCGCGCGGTCCATGAATGGCATCTGGGCATGCTCTATTCCGTCGAACACAACGGGGATCGGCACCACCTCATTCCCCCGACGCATCCGATAGATTGCGCTGCCCGCGTATATCTCGTGATAGCGTGAAAACAGGCCGGACGGACCAAAGGATTCGAGCAGGATTTCATCGTCCGAGATGTACTGCGCCTGGCCACCTTCCACAAATTTGAAGATGCCCGCGAACGGCTGTTCATGCATGCCGCGCCGGTCGAACTCCCAGATATCGAACTCCAGCAGCCGCACTCGCCGGCCCGGAGGAACCAGGCGCTCGCTGCGCCAGAATGCGATCCGCGACTCGTCGGGAGACATGAACGGCGACAACTTATTGCCCGGCGCAACCGGCACAACCTCGAAGGCGCTGCCGTCCGCGCGCATCAGTACGATTTGCAGGTCATGAAGCGAACGGCGCAGGTCCTCTTCGGTATCTCCATAGACGGGCATGCGCGACATCACAATGAAATTGCCTTTGGGCGAATAGCGCGCATAGGTATAGGAATAAGCGGGCGGCAGCGCGTAGCGATACAGCCGGCCGGAATCGAGTTGGTAACGCATGACGTCGCAGCGGTTGTCGCCGCTTTGGGCGCATTCGACAAACAGCCAATCCACGCCGTTCGGATGCACACTCAGGGAGCGGATATCCCTGCCAGCATTGGGTGGCGAGAACGGTGTCCGCGTGGTCGGCGTTTCCACCACAGCGGCGGGTGCTTTTTTCTCGTGCGCGCCCAGGGAAGCCGAAGTCCAGAGCGACCACCACAGGGGCAGCACGCAGACCACCGTCGCGCCTGCCGCGAAAATCCACGCTCGATTTCGCTTCATCGTCGCCTTCGCACAGGTCAGAAGCCCGCCAAAGCGGCGGAACAATCCTCGGCAACGTATCTCGATGCCCGCTACAACTCCAGACTCGAACGGCCACAATAGGAACAATTCCTATTAATAGCGCCTCGCGTGAGTTCGGGCGCCCGTCGACGACAACGGCGGCTTGACGGAGGTTGGTCCGCTTTAGCCGAATCGGCGCTTTCGTCACCTTGACGATCGATATACGTTGTTGGGCATCGTCCCGCTGTCCTGCGGGCGTCTGAAGGCAAGCGGACGCAATGATGAAACGAAATCGAGGGTGGACCTTCGCCGCGGCTTTGACGGCGGCTTGCGTCTTGCCATTGTGGTGGTCTTTCCTCGCCTCACCACCCTCGACTACCGAAGTGAAAGCGAGGGCCGCGGCCGAGGTGGCGACGCCCACCGCGCAGACGCGCTTCTCGCCGCCCAATGGCGGCCGTGAGATCCGTTCGCTGAGCATTCATCCGAATGGCAGCGACTGGTTGTTCGTCGAGTGCGTTGAGCGGATTCATCAGCGCTGTGACGTGATGCGTTACCAGTTGAAGACAGGCCGTTTGTATCGCTACGGATTGCCTGAAGGCTTTCGCTACACGTACGCGCACTATTCGCCGCAAGGGCGCTACATCGTAATGTCTCGTCGGAAGATTCCCGGTGACTCCGAAGACGAGGAGCGCCGCTCGCTGGATGAATCTGAAATTGCGCTGATGCCCAGCGAAGGCGGTGTGCTGGCGATCATTCCGGCGGCGCGAGGAAACAAGTTATCCCCTTTCATGTCTCTGGACGAGACGAGGATCGCATTCTGGCGCAGTGCGCGCCTGTTGCCACCAAGTCGGCGCGTGCGCCTTCTGGAGTTCGATCTGTGGGAGTTTGACTTCTCGCGCGGCACGGAACGCCCTTTCTCGGGTTTGTTCAAGTTTGTCGAAGGGGGACAGGCGCAATACGTTTCGGACGACGAAATTCTCTTCCAGTCCTACGGCCCGTCCGGGCTCTTCACCGATTACCACAATCGCTATGGGCGTAGCGAGATTTATCGAATGAGACGTGGAGACGACAGGGTGCCGGTCCCATGTGCCTTTGATGGAATCTTGCATGCCGAGCTGCCGTCCCAGGACCGGGCTGGCCATCTTTGCCTCCAGGGACAAACGCGTCGCCATGGATTGAGTGTGATCCGCCTGTCCTCGCAAGGCGTGCGGCAAGGGTGGCAGTTAATGCATGGGAATTCAGAGTCGGTATTTGAGCCTCGCGAATTGCTATGCGCGCCCGGCGGCGACTATATCGCGGCGATCTACATGGATCAGCCCTCCACGCGGGGCAACAGGCTCGGAGGAATGGCTCTGCTGGATATCGCTACCACAACATGGTCCGCCATCCGCCTGCCCCCGTGGGCAGATGCGGAGATCATCCCCGTGGCAGCTTCATCTGCATTGGGCAATAGCGAAGTGAAACCGTAGTTCTTGACGATTGGAGTGAACGAAGATGGCTTCCGAATACGGCGATTCCAGCAGATTTCGGTCTGGTGGATGACCCTGGTTTTCCGACAGAGACGATGGAACCGTCGGGTGCCCCCTCCAGTCTGCAACGCGACATAGGACTCGTTCTATTGTGACAGCGTAGGCCGGGTCGGCCGCAGCTTCAGCGCCGCCCAGATCCCCGCCACGCACGCCGCGCCGAAGATCCACCCCGACGCCGCGCCCGTCATCACGCCGGACAACAACGTGCCAACGGTGCAGCCCAGCGCGGTCATGCCGCCCCACCCCATCAGGATGCCGCCGATGAAGTTGCGCAGGATCTCGCGCACCGTCGGCCGCCGCGGGCGGAATGCGCCGGCGACCAGCGCGGCGGCCCAGGCGCCGGCCACCAGCGCCAACACGAAGGCGCCGTTGTTGGACAGCAGCGCCTGCTTGACCGCGGTGGCGCAGCCGGCGAAGGTGTCCAGTCCCTCCAGCCGCGTCGGCAGCGCGCCGACGGCGGAGGCCGCGGTGCGGGCCACGCTGCCCAGTTCTGCGGTCACGCCTAGCGGCGCGATCCGCAGATAGGCGATGACGCCGATGACCGCCACCAGCAGGCCGCCGACCGCCGGCGGCCAACGATCCCGCAGTATGGCCTGCCATGGCGAGGACAACGCCGTGGTGGCTGGCGCGGCCTCGGGGAAACTCGCTGTGGCGATGGCGGCGCCGGCAGGCGCCCCGTCGACCGGGCGCAGAGGCGGGGCGCGCCGGCCAAGCCGGCCCAGGCCCAGCGCCAGCAGCACCAGCGCCGCGCCCTGCAGCAGCACGGTGCCGCCGTATCCCAGATGGTGCGGCAGCCACAGCACCGGCGCCTGCTGGATCATCGCCAGGTACAAGGCGTTCCACGACGCGAAGCCCAGCACGAAGCCGAGCCCCGCGCCCAGCAGCGCAAACGGCGAGGCCAGCGCGCCTTCGCCGAGGCGGTAGAAGTGCGCGCTGATGCAGGAGCCCGAGATGCGCATGCCGACCCCGAACACGAACGCCCCGGCCACCAGCGCCAGGCTGACCGGCCCGATGTGCGCGCCGGGCGGCAGGCGCTCGGCCGCGGGTATGGGCAGGAACGCGCCGAACACCGCGTGATAGCCGAGCGTGCCGACCGCCAGCGCCACCAGCACGGCATAGGCGCCGGCCGGGTCGCGGCGCTCGATCGCGTCACGCGCGATGCAGTAGAAGCAGAATCGTGAACGCTGCAACACGATGCCGAAGGCGGCGCCGAGCAGCAGCGACAGGGACAGGCCGCGGCCGCCCTCGGGCTGCGACGCCAGCCACCAGGCGGCCACGCCAATGGCCGCCAGCAGCGCCACGGCTGCCGCATTGGCGATCACCGGGACGGCCGGCGGGGTCGCGGCCGCCGTGAACGCCGTCGGCGGCGAAGCCGGCGACGCGGGGGTTGCCTGGGCGCTCACTCAGGTCTTGCCCCACACGGTGCCGGACGGATTGCTGATCGGCGAACCGACGCTGTTGCCGTACTCGGTCCACGAACCGTCGTAGTTGCGCACGTCGTAGCCCAGCAGCTTGCGCAGCGCAAACCACGAATGGCTGGAGCGCTCGCCGATGCGGCAATAGGTGATGATGGGCTTGCTGCCGTCCACGCCCGCCGCCTGGTAGATGGCGCGCAGTTCATCGGCCGACTTGAAGGTGCCGTCTTCCGCCACCAGCTTGCTCCAGGTGACATTGACCGCGCCCGGCACGTGGCCCGCGCGAACCGCCAGTTCCGGCACGCCGTTGGGCGCGAAGATCTTGCCGTTGTATTCATCGGCCGAGCGGATGTCGACCAGCACGCCCGCCTTGTCCTTGCGCGCCACGGCCAATACGTCCTGCAAGTGGGCGCGCAACGCGGTGTTGGCATCCTTCGGCCGGGCATTGCCCGCGGCCGGGATTTTCACGCTGTTGGACAGCGGCCGGCCTTCGGCTTCCCACTTCTTGCGGCCGCCGTCCAGGATCTTGACGTTCTCGATGCCATAGATGTCGAAGATCCAGGCGCCCCACGCGGCGAACCAGTTGTTGTTGTCGCCATACAGCACTGTGGTGCTGTCGCTGTTGACCCCGGTGCGTTGCAACAGGGCCTGGAACTGCGCGGGCGGCGCGATGTCGCGGTTGACGGTGTCGACCAGGTCGGTGTGCCAGTTGACGTTGCTGGCGCCCGGGATGTGGCCGCGCTCGAACAGGCCGGGGTTGACGCTCACCTCGATGACGCGCACCTTGGGGTCGTTCAGGTTCTTCTCCAGCCACTCGGTGGTGACCAGATACTTGGCATGCTGCGCCGTGGCGGGAAAGGCCATCAGCGCGGCCAGCGCGGCGAAGGCGCCCGCCAGCAATTTGGAAAGGGACATCACGTTCTCCGGTAGCAGGCACGATCAGGCCTGGGAAACCGGAGCATATTTGTTCAGCTTACAGTCAGGAACAATTAAGTGGTCATAACCTGATTACCGCAACGCGCAGATCGCGGCGCCAAGCGCAAAAGGCGCGGCCGCGCAGGCAGGCGATGGGCGGTACCGTGTCGGCCGCCCATCGCTCGCGCGCCGCCGCGCCTATGCCGCCGCAATCAGCCGGATATCCTCGCTGCCGTCCCGCTCCAGCTGCGCGACCAACCCCAATTCCCAATCGAGGTAGTCGCGAAAGCCCTGGTCGCGCGCCGAGAGATCGTCGAACAGGTACGGACTGATGCTCTGGTCGTCGTCGCCCGTCAGCACGCCATCGGCGCCTTGCGCCAGCGGCAGGCCCTGCGCCTGCCAGGCGCGGGTGCCGCCCAGCAGGTAGCGCACCGGGCGGCCGGTGCGCCAGGCCAGTTCGGCCGCCGCCACGGCGGCAAGCACGCCGTCGGGCGAGGTCAGCACGATCGTGCGCTGCGTGTCGGCCGGCAGGAACTCATGCAGGCGATCCGGCGCGGCGTAGCGCGCGCCCGGCACGTGGCCGCGCTCGTAGGCCAAGCGCGATTCGATGTCGAAGACCTCCGCCGAACCCGCGTCGATAGCCGCCTGCAAGGCCTGCGGCCGCAGCGCCGGCACGTCGGGCCGGTGCCGCAGCACCCGCCGCGGTTCGGCGCCGCGTTCCAACGGCGCCAGCGCCGGCGGCTGGTACAGGTAGACCTCGACCGCGCCCAGTTGCGCCAGCCAGGCGCCGGTGGTCTGGGCGCGCACGCCGTCCCAGTCGGCCAGCACCACGCGCGCGCGGCGGGTGGCCAGGTACTCGTCGGTGGCCTGCACCAGTTGGCCGCCAGGCGCCCAGCGCCAGCCCGGCAGGTGGCCGGTCTCGTACTCCTCGCGGGTGCGCACGTCGAACTTGTACAGCGTGCGCGTGCCCTGCTCGGCCTCGAAGGCGCGCAACGTGGCCGCGTCGATGTGGCCGATGCCGGCACGCTGCGCCACGCCGCGCGCCTGCTCGCGCGCGGCGGCGGCGCTGTCGGCCGACGGTTCGGGCAGCGCCGGCTGGCGGCCATAGGCCAGCTCGCGGCCGGACAGCAGCCATTCCATGGTGCCGTTGCGCAGCGACGCGACGCGGTTCGGGATGCCGGCGTCGATCAGCGTCTGCGCGCCAACAATGCTGCGCGTGCGGCCGGCGCAGTTCACCACCACGAAGGTGCTGGGATCCGGCGCCAGTTCGCGGATGCGGTAGACCAACTCGGCGCCCGGCAGGCTGTGCGAGAACGGCAGCGTGAAGTTGTGGAATTCCTCGGGCGTGCGGCTGTCGACCACCACGATGTCGTCGCCGCGCGCGACCCGCTCGTGCAGTTCGTCGACGTCGATCCACGGCGTGTGCTTTTCGTGTTCGATGACTTCGCCGAACGCCTTGCTGGGCACGTTGGTGCCAGAGAACAGTTCGCGCCCTTCCCGCTCCCAGCCGTCGGTGCCGCCGGCCAGCACCGAGATGTCGGTCCAGCCCAGGCGCGTCAGCTTGGCGGCGGCCTGGTGCGCCAGGGTCTCGTCGTCGTCCACCAGCACGATGCGGGTGTCGCGGCGCGGCACCAGGCGGTCGGCCAGCACCTCCAGGCGCCACAGCGGCGCCGGCACCGCGTACAGCAGATGGCGGCGGGCGTAGCGGCCTGCTTCGCGCACGTCCAGCACGGCGATCTCGGCCTCGCCGCGCAAAGCCTCCTGCAACCCGGCGGGCGACAGGCGCGCATGGTAGATCGCGGCGGGCGGCGAAAAGGTGCGATAGGCGCCGCCGGCGGTGCTCTCGAACACCACGCGGCCGTGCAGGCGGTCGAGCGCCAGGCCGTAGAAATGCAGGTGCGCGCCGGGCGCGTCGCCCACCAGTTCGATGGTGTGCACGTCGGCCGGTCCCAGCACGATGGAATCGCCCACCGCCACATCCACCCGCCGTACGTGGGTCAGCACGTCGCGCCCCGGCTCATTGCCGGCACTGCGCGCATAGACCTCGTTGCGCTCGTTGCCCGCCACGCCGGCGATGATGGCCCAGGTGGTGTGGTCGTGCGGCGGCTGCGCCTTGCCGGGCTCGCCCAGCGACAGGTACAACGCGTAGCCGCCGTCGGCGTCCTCGGCCAGGCGGTAGATCGAGGTGGGCCGTCCGGGCACGACGGCAAAGGCCTCGGCGGGAAACAATTCCGCGCGGCGCCCGAGCGCTTCGAGCAGGCGGGCCACCGGCGCCAGTTGTTCGGGCGTGGCGCGCGCGGGGTCCGGCACCAGCGCCTTGACCTGCGCGATGAAGTCGCGCACGGCGCGGGCGCGTTCGGTATCGTGGCGGAAAGCGGCGGCGGCCGCATCGGGATGGGTGCTCATGGGATCCGGAATTCCTGGGGTTGAAGAACCGGATCAGCCTACGTCCGCGACCGGGCGCGGACAACGTAGAAATGCGTCTATGGTTATGCGGACGGCGATGCGCGCATGCCCGCCGGCCGGCACGGCGCGGCATCGCGCCAGGCGCGCAGGCCACGCAGCCGCGCGCCCGCGCCTGGTCTCAGGCTTCGCCCTTGAGCGCCTGGTCCACCACCGCGCGCGTCAATGTCGGCACGAACATCTCGATGAAGTGGAAGGCATAGCCGCGCAGCCAGGCTCCGCGGCGGATCGCCAGGCGCGTCAGGTTGATCTCGAACAGGTGGCGCGCGTCGATGGCGCACAGCCGCGTATCGCGCTCGGCGTCCCAGGCCACCGCGGCCACGATGCCCACGCCCAGTTCCAGCTCGACATAGGTCTTGATGACGTCGGCGTCCATCGCGGTCATGACGATGTCGGGCGTGATGCCGGCGCGGGCGAAGGCCTCGTCGATGTGGGCGCGGCCGGTGTAGCCGCGCCCGTAGGTGATGATGGGATAGCGCGACAGCTGCGACAGGCTGATGCCGCCGTCCATCGCGGCGAGCGGATGGCCCTTGGGCACGATGATGCTGTGGCTCCAGCGGTAGCACGGCAGGTTCAGCAGGCCGGGATAGTCGGCCACCGCCTCGGTCGCCACGCCGATATCGGCCTCGCCTTCCAGCAACATCTCGGAGACCTGCTTGGGCGAGCCCTGGTGCAGGTGCAGCACCACCTCGGGATAGCGCTGGCGGAATTCCTTGATCACCGGCGGCAAGGCGTAGCGCGCCTGCGAATGCGTGGCCGCGATCGACAGCACGCCCTTGCGGCTGTCGGCGTACTCAGCGCCGGCATGACGGATGTTGTCGGCGCATTGCAGGATCTGCTCGACCAGCGGCAGGATCTGCTCGCCCGGCGGCGTCAGGCCGATCAGGCGCTTGCCCGAGCGCACGAAGATGTCGACGCCGACCTCCTCCTCCAGCTCGCGGATCTGGCGGCTGACGCCGGGCTGCGAGGTATGCAGGCTTTCGGACACATCGGTCAGGTTGAAATCGCGGCGCACGGCCTCGCGCACGGAACGCAGTTGCTGGAAGTTCATGGGATGCCGCCGCCTAGCCGAGAAATGCCAGTTGATTGCCGCTGGGGTCCTTGACGTACATGACGCGCGGCGAGGCGTCGGGCAGCGAACAGACCGGGTGAAAGCCGGCGTCGCGCAGCCGCAGCAGGATATCGTCGTAGGCGCGGGTGCGGATGGCCAGGTAGTCGGCCCTGAGCTCGCGGCTGACCTCGGCCACCGGCGACAGCGACAGGGTCGCGTCGCCCAGCGCGAACAGCAGGCGCCCCTCCGGGACCGGCATTTCATCCAGCCCGAGGGTGCCGCGGTAGAACTCGCGCACGGCATCCAGCTGCCGCGCCGCGAAGGAAAGCTGTACCGATCCGATCGAAGAAATAGAGGACATGCCCTGCCGCCAACCTTGGAACAAGGCAAATTCTAGACCCCGAAGGTCCAACCGGAAAAAGACGTTGTAATTGCTTCTACATAATCAGAATCCCTAAGGAAATGTGGTCATTTGCATATGCGTCAGGCGCTGCGGCGCAGGCCGTCGCGGACCGCGCCGAAGGCCCGGTCGAGGTCCTCGACCAGGTCCAGCGGATGCTCCAGGCCGATGTGCAGGCGCACCACTTCATGGCCGCCCTGCCACACGCTGTGCTCGGCCAGCCTTTCCGGCGCCGCTTCCAGCGCCAGGCTTTCGTAGCCGCCCCAGGACGCGCCGATGGAGAAATAGCGCAGCGCATCGATGAAGCGCGCCGCCGCGCCCGGCTGCTCGGCCCGCAATGCGAACGACACCAGGCCGCTGGCGCCGCTGAAATCGCGCCGCCACAGCGCGTGGCCTGGATCCTGCGGCAACGCCGGGTAAAAGACCCGTTCCACATCGCCATGGCGCGACAGGTATTCGGCCACGCTCAGCGCGTTCTGGTGGTGGCGCGCCAGCCGCACGTCCAGCGTGCGCAGGCCGCGCAGCGTCAGGTAGGCATCGTCCGCGCCTACCGCCAGGCCGAGCGCGTCGTAGGTGGCGCCGACCTGCCGCGCCAGCTCGGGGCTGTCGACCGTGACCACGCCCATCATCACGTCGGAATGGCCGGCCAGGTACTTGGTGGCGGCCTGGATCGAGATGTTGGCGCCCAGCGCCAGCGGCTGGTAGTAAAGGCCGCCGCTCCAGGTGTTGTCGGTGGCCACCAGCACGCCGCAGCTGCGCGCCTGGGCGGCCAGCGCCGGCAGGTCCAGCACCTCGAACAGCAGCGAGCTGGGCGACTCCATGTACAGCAGCCGCGTGTTGGGGCGGAAGCGTTCAGCCAGATCGTCGCGGCCGGGCGAGAAGTACTCGACCTCGATGCCGTAGCGCTGCAGCAGCGCCTTGTCGACGCGCCGCACCGGTGAATAGACGCTGTCGGACACCAGCGCATGCTCGCCCGGCGCCAGGGTGGCCAGCAGCACCAGCACGATGGCCGACAGGCCGGACGGCGCCAGGATGCTGCGGTGGCCGCCTTCCAGCGACGCGACCGCCGCTTCCAGCGCCTGGTGCGTGTCCAGTCCATGGCGGCCATAGGTGGCGACGCGCTCGCCGGCGGCGCGCTGCGCGTTCAGCGCGGCATGGGTGGCGGTGTCGGCAAAGCGCACGGTGCTGGTGCGCACCACCGGCACGTTGACCGGGCCGGCGCCCTGCTTCAGGTCGGGGCTGCCGGCATGCACCAGCCGGGTCTGGACACGGGCGTGGTCGAGGCTCATGCGCGCTGCTCCTGGCCGGGCTTCATCTGGGTGGCGTTGTAGTTGACGATCTCGCCGGTGGCCAGGTCGATGCCGATGCGGCCCGATAACGTTTCCAGCGGCTGGCCGTAAAGGTGGAAATGCAGCGTCGGCTCGTCGCCGGTGACATGGATGCTGTGGATGTCGTCCGGCAGGAACGACACCGGTTGCCCCGGCTGCACCACCACCTCGCGCACCTGTTCCAGGGTCGCGCGGCCGGGCTGCGAACCATCGTCGCTGCGACGGTAGACGCGGTTCAGTTCCTGGCCGGACAGCGCCACGATCACCGCCCAGGTGGTGTGATTGTGCGGCAAGGTGGTCTTGCCGGGGTTGATCGAGTTCAGGTAAAGCGCCGGTTCGCCCGCGGCGGCGTCGGGATTGAGGCGGTAGCGGGTCGAGGCGCCCACGCCCTGCCCCGGCGCCGGCGGCGGGAACTCGGCGGCGGGAAACAGCGCGCGCTGCTGCGCCAGCTGTTCGAGGCGGCCGGTGATCTGTGCCAGCAGGTCGCGGGTCAGCGGCGCGGCGGCCAGCAGGCCGCGAATGTCGGCCAGGGTGTCCTGCACGCGCTGGCGGCGTTCAAGGGTAACGGAATTAGCGGCTGTCATATCGGCTCCGGAGGTTCGGAAAAGCGTCACACTGCAAGACGCAGCGGGTCAAAGGTCAGGTAGGCGTCGATCGGATCGGCCTGGGCGCGCCGCACCGGCGGCTCGGCCGAGGCGCGTTGCAGGAAGGCGCGGGTGCGCTCGCTGTCGGGCCGGCCGAAAATGCGGGCCGGCGGCCCGTGCTCGACGATGCGGCCGGCCTCGGTGAAGTACACCGCGTCGCTCACCTCCTGGGCGAAGCGCATTTCGTGCGTCACCAGCACGCAGGTCAGGCCGTCCTGCACCAGGTCGCGGATCACGGTCAGCACTTCGCCCACCATTTCCGGGTCCAGCGCCGAGGTCACTTCGTCGAACAGGATCAGTTCGGGCCGCAGGGCCAGCGCGCGGGCAATGGCCACGCGCTGCTGCTGGCCGCCCGACAGTTCGCCCGGATAGGCGTTTTCCTTGTGGTCCATGCGCACCTTGGCCAGCAGCTCGCGCGCCAGCGCCTGGGCCTGGGCACGCGGCTGGCCGTTGACCTTGATGGGCGAGATCACCAGGTTCTCCAGCACGCTCAGGTGCGGGAACAGGTTGTATTGCTGGAACACGAAGCCCACGCGCTTGCGCAGGGCGATCAGCTCGGACTCGGTCTTGAGCGCATCGACGCGCACGCCGCCGACCTCGATCGCGCCGCGCTGCGGCCGCAGCAGGCCGGTGATGCAGCGCAGGATGGTGGACTTGCCCGAGCCCGATGGGCCGATGATGGAGACAGCCTGGCCCGGACGGACCTCGACGTCGATCCCCTTGAGCACCTCGGTCTGCCCGAAGGCCAGGTGCACGTCCCGCAGGCTGACCAGCGGGAGCTCGGCGGCGCGGGCGCCGTTGTCAATGATGCGCATAGCGTCGTTCCAGATGGCGCGTCCAGCGCGCGATGGGATAGCAATAGGCGAAGAACAGCGCCAATAGCGTGAAATAGACCAGCACGGTGAAGTCGCTGCGCGCCACCGTGTTGCTGGCCACCGTGGCCGTGTCGACCAGGTCGTGCACGCCGACCAGCGAGGCCAGCGAGGTACTCATGGTGATGCTGGCGTACAGGTTCATCCACGACGGCAGCATGCGCCGCACGCACTGCGGCAGCACGATCATGCGGAAGATCTGCGCGCGCCGGAACGCCAGCGATTGCGCCGCCTCCCACTGGGCTTCGGGGATCGACTGGATGGCGCCGCGGAAGATCTCGGCGACATTGGCGCTGGCCGGCAGGCCCAGCCCGATCACCACCTTGATCCAGTCCGGAAACGGCAGGTTCCAGCCGCCCAGGCTCAGCTCGAACGGGAACACGTAGGTGGTGAAATACACCAGCACCAGGATCGGCGCGTTGCGGAACGCCAGCACATAGGCGCGCGTCAGGCGCCGCAGCGGCCTGGACGGCGACAGCGACAGCGCGCCCACCACCAACCCCAGCGCCGTGCCTAGCGCCATCGCCAGCACGCTGATCTGCACGTTCATGCCCAGCCCGCGCAGCAGCGCCGGCGACCAGTGCCACAGGTGCCGCACCGCGGGCGGGGCGGTATCGGTCAGCGCCCAGGCGACGCCCAGGATCACCAGGGCCAGCAGCAGCACCACCCACGGATCGCGCAGCCATGCCAGCCATCCGCCACCCGCCCGGCGCGCCGCGGCCGCATTCAATACCAGTTCATTGGCCATAGCCAGGCATCCTCAGGCGCGCTTCGAGCCAGCGTCCGGCGACACTCACCAGCCAGGTCAGCAGGCCGAAATACAGCAGGATCAGCAGCAGCAGTTCCAGCACGTTGTCGCGGTGCGACCAGATCATGAGGGACTCGTAGGTCACGTCGCCCACCGCAATGGCCGAGGCGATCGCGGTCATCTTCACCAGGTCCACCAGATTGTTGACCAGCGCCGGCAGCGCGAAGCGCAGCGCCAGCGGCAGCTGCACCTGCGCCAGGATCTGGCGGCGCGAGAAGGCCAGCGAGCGCGCCGCCTCCAGCGTCACCGACGGCACCGCCTCGATGCCGGCGCGCAGCGCCTCGGCATGGAACACGCCCTTGTGCAGCGCCACCACGATCACCACCCACATGAACGGCGTGATCGGGCTGCCGCCGCCCAGCTTCTGCGTGATCAGCATGTTCAGCACCAGGAAGGCGCAATAGAGCTGCACCAGCGTCGGCGTGTTGCGGGTCAGCTCGACGAAGGCCTGCAGCGGCCGCGCCAGCCAGGGCCGCCCGCTGGTGAGCCCGGCCGCGATCAGCACGCCGAACAGCAGGCTGACGGGAATAGTCCAGGCGCACAATTGCAGCGTCACCAGCAGGCCGTGGCCGAAGGCGGACAGCTCGCCCGGATCCAGCACGAAGCCGTAGTTCAGGCCCAGGGGCTTGAAGAAATGCACCCAGGCCTGCAATGCCTGTTCGATCATGCGGCCGCCTCCAGCGCCGCCGGCCGCAGCGCCGCGACCGCGCGGGCGATGCGCGCGACAGCCTCCGCCACCTTGGCGTCCGAGGCGGCGAACGACAGCCGCAGGTACGGCGACAAGCCATAGGCCGCGCCCCGCACCACCGCCACGCCCTCGGCCTCCAGCAGCCAGTCGGCCACGTCGCCATCGTCGGCGATCACGGCGCCATCGGGCCTGACCTGGCCGATCAGGCCGGCCACCCCGATCCAGGCGAAGAACGAGCCGCGCGGCGCCGCCACGCTCAGGCCCGGCACCGCGCCCAGGCCGTCGACGATCACGCGCGCCCGGCGCGCATAGGCCAGGCGCGCGTTCTCGACGAAGTCATCGGCCACGCCCTGCAACGCCACCAGCGCGGCGGCCTGGCCCAGCGAACTGGGGCCCGATGACACCTGCGACTGCACCGCCTCCAGCACGCCGATCAGCGCCGCCGGCCCCACGCCCCAGCCGATGCGCCAGCCGGTCATGGCGTAGGCCTTGGACACGCCGTTGACCGCCAGCGTGCGCCGCGCCAGATCCGGCGCGGCGCGCAGCAGGTGCGCGGGCGCCTCGTCGAACCAGATCTGTTCGTACATCTCGTCCCACAGCACCAGCACCGACGGATGTTCGCGCAGCACCGCGGCCAACGCCGCCAGCTCGGCCTCGCTGTAGACCGCGCCTGACGGATTGCCGGGCGAATTCAGGATCAGCCACTTGGTGCGCGGCGTCAGCGCCTGGCGCAGGCCCTGCGGCGTGAGCTTGAAGCCATCGGCCTGGGCGGTCGGCGCCAGCACCGGCGTGCCGCCGTTGACCCGCACCGAATCCAGGAAGGTGGGCCAGTACGGTGTCGGCACGATCACCTCGTCGCCCTCGTCGAGCGTGGCGGCCAGGGCCAGGTAGATCACCTGCTTGCCGCCGTTGGAAATGATGACGTTGGCCGACTCGGTCGGCAGGCCGTGACGCTGGCGGTAGCCATCGGCCACGGCACGCCGCAGCGCGGCGGTGCCGGCCGTCGGCGTGTACTTGGTCTGGCCTTGCGCCAGCGCCAGCGCGGCGGCGTCCTTGATGGCCTGGGGCGTGTCGAAGTCGGGCTCGCCCGAGGTCAGCGCCACGATCGAGCGGCCCTCGGCCGCCAGCCGCGCGGCGCGCGCGCCGGCCGCGGCAATCGGCGACAGTTCCACGCCGCGGACGCGGCGCGCGAACACGCCGGGAAACAGGGATTCAGTCATGACAGGACCTTTCCGGGATTCATCAGGTTCAGGGGATCGAGCGTGTCCCTGGCGGCCGTCGTCATGGCTTGGCCTGGGCCTCGGGGGGAGCGCTGTCGAACTTGCCGGCCTGCGCGTCGGCGTTGGCCTGCTTGAGGTAATCGGCCGGCACGCCGAACCTGTCGGCCTCTTTCACCAGCAGGCCGGACTTGTGCCAGTCGCGGATCACGCCATCGACGAAGGCGCGCGTGTCGGCCTCGTTGCGGCGGGTCCAGATCACGGTGGGCGACGGGATCAGCTGGTCCGGCGTGGCCAGCTCGAAGCCGTCCCATTCCTTGCCGTTGGGACCGTGCAGCGTCTCGTACAGCGCCGGCTGGATGTGCACCGACGCATCGCAGCTGCCGCCCTTGAGCGCCAGCAGCGATTCAGGGATGTTGCGCAGGCCTTTGACCACCGCCCCATAGGTTTCCTGCAGCGGCTTGGCGAAATTGCTGCCTTGCGACACGCAGGCCACCTTGCCCTTCAGGTCTTCCCAGCGCTTGATGCCGCTGCGCTTGGACACCATGGCCGCTCCGCCCACGAGGTTGTACGGGGTCGGCGCATAGCTCAGGATCTCGCTGCGTTCCTGGGTCCACTGGATGTTGGCGATCAGCAGATCGACCTTGCCCGCCTGCAGGAACTGCACCCGGGTCGCGGCCGTCACCGGCACCGTCTCCAGCGTGACGCCGAGCCGGGTGGCGATATCGCGGCCCAGCTCGGTCTGGAAGCCGCCGACCTTGCCAGTGGCCGGATCGAGCAGGCCGAACGGCGGACTGGCGCCGTCCACGCCCACCACCAGCTTGCCGCGTTGCTTGACGCGGTCCAGGGTGGCGTCGGCGTGCGCCGCCGTCGCCAGGGACGCCAGCGCCAGCGCGGCGGCCCACTTGATTGCTTGTCTATTCATCGGTCTTTTCCAACACGGGCGGGCGCGAGGCTCAGCTGCCCTGCTTGTACTTGTCGTGCAGTTCCTGCAGCAGCGGCTGCGCCGGCTGGATGCCCAGGCGCTTCTCGGTGGCGATCAGCCAGCCGCTGCGGTGCCAGCCCTGGATCACCTTGTCGACGGCGGCGATGGTGTCGGCCTCGCCCTTGCGGGTCCAGACCACCGAATTGGCCGGCAGCACTTCCGTGGCGATGGGCGCGTGGTAGTCGGCCCATTCGGGATTGGTGCGCAGCAGCGGATGGATCAGGGTCGAATCGTGCACCGCCGCCACGCACTGGCCGCCGCGCAGCGCCAGCAGCGAGTCCGAAGAACTCTTGTAGCCCTTGACCACGGCGCCGTAGTCGGCCTGCAGGGGACGCGCAAAACTGCTGCCCTGCGACACGCAGACCGGCTTGCCGCGCAGGTCTTCCCACTTGGCGATGCCGCTGTCCTTGCGCGTGGCGGCGGCGCCGCCCACTCGGAAGAACGGCGTCGGCGCGTAGCCGAGGATCTCGGCGCGTTCGGGGTTCAGCTCCATCGATGCGATCAGCAGGTCGACCTTGCCCGAGATCAGGAACTGCGTGCGGGTGGCCGTCTGCACCTGCACCAGCTCGGCCTTCACGCCCAGGCCCTTGGCCAGTTCGCGCGCCAGTTCCGGGTTCCATCCCACCAGTTGCTGGGTGGCGGGATCGATCGAGCCGAACACGCCGCCGTTGGCCAATACGCCGATGGTGACGGTGCCGCGTTCCTTGATCTTGTCCAGCGTGGCGTCGGCATGGGCGCCGGTGGCGCCGGCCGCCAGGGCCAGCGCGACGGCCGCCTGCAGGATACGGCCGGAGATATTGCGAGTCTTCATGTTGTTGTGTCGTAGGCATTGAACGAAGTTCTATGCTGCGGTCCGGCGCCGCACAACACAAAGAAGACTTTCAGATATGAATATGAAACCGCTGTTGCGGCGCGCCTACTGGAGCTTGACGTCGGCCGTGGCGATCACGCGCCGGTAGGTGGCGATGTCGTCGCGCACGGTCTGGTCCACGGCTTCCGGCGTGCTGGCGGCGATGGCGAAGCCCAGGTTCTCCAGCAGCGTGGCGGTCTCCGGTTCGCGCAGCACGGCCATCACGTCGCGATGGATGCGCTCGACCAACGCCGCCGGGGTCGAGGCCGGCACCACGAAGCCCTGCCAGCTCTCGACCGCGTAGTCGGCCAGCCCCGCCTCCTGCATGGTCGGCACCTCGGGCAGCGCCTTGGAGCGGTATGGCGTGGTCACCGCCAGCGCCACCAGCTTGCCCGAGCGCACGTTCTCGGTGGCGGCGGCCAGCGTGATCAGCATGGCGTCCACGTGGCCGCCCAGCACATCCAGCGTGGCCGGCCCGCCGCCCGGATAGGGAATCTGGTTGGTCTTGGCGCCGATGCGTTCGTTGAGCAGTTCCACCGCCAAGTGCTGCAGGCTGCCGTTGCCGCCGGGCAGCGCCAGCGAGATCTCGCCGGGCCGGCTGCGCACCAGCGCCACGAATTCCTGGAAGGTCTTCACGCCCAGGCCCGGGCGCACCACCAGCAACTGCGGATTGACCACCGCCTTGGTCACGCCGCGCAGATCGCGCAACGGGTCGTACAACGGCTTGCCGGGTTGCAGCGCGTTCAGCGACAAGGCGTCGCCGCCCAGCAGCAGCGTGTAGCCATCGCCGCGCGCATGCGCCACCGCGGCATTGCCGATGGCACTGCTGGCGCCGGGCTGGTTCTCCACCACCACGCTCTGCCCCCACTTCTCGCTCAGCTTCTGCGCCACGGTGCGCGCCAGCTTGTCGGCGCTGCCGCCGGCCGCGATCGGCACGATCAGCTTGACCGGCCGGCTCGGATAGCGCGTGGCGTCGTCGGTGGCGGCCGGCGCGGCGCCGGTCATGTTGCTCAACAAGCCCGCGCCCACCACCACGCCGCCGGCCAGGCCGAGCGCGGCCTTCAGTACGGATCTGCGTCGATTGCCCATCATCCTGCTCCCTGCGGAAATTCGGAGCAGGCCAGGATAGGAGCGCGCCGTGCGCCGGACAAATACCGATGCGCAATGTGGAAATGCCGGGGCGGCCCCTTGCCGGGGCGGCCCTCTGCCGGGGCGGCCCTTCGCCGGGACGCTCGCGCCCGGCTACGCCAGGAACGCCAGCATGCGCCGCGCCAGTTCGCGCGGCTGCTCCTCCGGCAGATAGTGGCCGCAATCGGCCAGCACCCCGCCGCGCAGGTCGCGCGCCAGCGGCCCCAGCGCCTCGTACAGATCGGGCGCGCTGCCATGCTCGCCGCCCAGCGCCAGCACCGGCAGCGTCAACGGCGTCTCGCGCAGCGCCCGGTTCTGCTCGGCCGACTGGTGCGCCGCGCGGTAATAGCCCAGCATGCCGCGCAAGCCGCCCAGCGTCTGGTAGACGCGCTCGTACTCATCCAGGTCGGCGCGGCTGAACACGCCCGGCTTGTTGGCGGTCTTGCGGCTGAAGAACCACTCGATCAGCACCCGCTCGCGTCCCTGCAGCAGCGCTTCGGGCAGGTCCGGCACGGTGTTGAAGAGGAAATGCCAGCGCTTCCAGTTGTCCGGTCCCAGCTCGAAGCTGGCGGGCAGCGTCACGCCCGGAATGTTGGCGTCCAGCAGCACCAGGCGCTCGACTTCGTCGGCGTGGCGCGCCGCGTAGGGATAGGCGATCCAGGCGCCGATATCGTGCCCGGCCAGCGCATAGCGCGTCAGGCCCAGCGTGTGGAACAGCGCCCGCAGGCGTTCGCCGGCGCTGCGGGTGTCATAGCCATCGAGCGGCTTGTCCGAATCGCCCTGGCCCGGCAGGTCGATCGCGTACAGGCGGAAATGCGGCGCCAGCAGCGGCATCACCCGGCGCCAGGCGTACCAGCTCTGCGGAAAGCCGGCCAGCAGGATCAGCGCCGGCCCGGCGCCGCCCTCCACCACGTGATAGCCCAGGCCGTCCACGCGCACCTGGCGGTGGCGAAACGGCACGTTGTCCAGCGCGAAGGCGTCGGCGTCCTTGAAGGTATCCATCGTCCGTCTCCGTTCAATGCAGCGCGCCGCCGCCTTCCTTGACGTCCGCCGTGACGGCCAGCGAAGTCGCCACCATCACCTTCACGCCTTCGATCAGCGTCTCCAGCGCCAGGCTGGGCTGGCCGGGATGGTGGGCCGCCATCTCGGGCAGGTACGGCACGTGCACGAAGCCGCCGCGCAACGCCGGACGCTCGGTGGCGATGTAGTGCGACAGGCCGTAGAAGATGGTGTTGCAGTTGTAGGTGCCCGCCGTCGACGACACCGACGCCGGCACGCCCGCGCGCCGCAGGTCGCGCACGATGGCCTTGATCGGCAAGGTCGAGAAATAGGCCGCCGGGCCGCCCGCCACCACCGGTTCGTCGATCGGCTGGCGGCCTTCGTTGTCGGGGATGCGCGCGTCCACCACGTTGATCGCGACGCGTTCGACCGACACGTCGCTGCGGCCGCCCGCCTGGCCCAGGCAGATCACCAGGTCCGGTTGCGTGTCCTCGATGGCCTGGCGCAGCACGCCCACCACCTTGCCGATCACGCACGGCAGTTGGCGCGCCACCAGGGTGGCGCCGGCCACTTGCGCGCCATCCAGGCGCCGCGCGGCTTCCCAGGAGGGATTCAGGGTTTCGCCATCGAACGGTTCGATGCCGGTAATCAGTACGGTCGTCATTGCGCAGTCCTTCGATTCAATTGCTGTCCGCCATGGTAGGACCGCGCCCTGGAATTGTTGAAATCCATAATCGCTATTCGTACTATTGATGTCATGAATCTTTCCGCCATCGACCTGAACCTGCTGGTCGCCTTCGAGGCGCTCTACGACACCCGCAACGTGACCCTGGCCGGCCAGCGCATCAACCGCGCGCAGCCCTCGGTCAGCAGCGCGCTGGGGCGCCTGCGTCTGCTGTTCCAAGACGAGCTGTTCCTGCGCACCGCCGACGGCATGCAGCCCACGCCCAAGGCCGTCGCGCTGATGCCGGCCGTGAGCGCGGCGCTGGACCAGATCCGCCAGGCGCTGACGCAAGGCGCCGGCTTCGATCCCCAGGCCGCTGCCGGCCGCCGCTTCACCGTGGCGGCCAGCGACTACGCCGACGTGGTGATCGTGCCGCACCTCGTCGCGGCGCTGCGGCGCGACGCGCCCGGCATCGACCTGCGCATCGCGCGGCTCGACCGCGCCGCCCTCTACGAGCAACTGGACAACGGCAGCGTCGACCTGGCCATCGGCGGCCACCTGGCGCCGCCCAAGCGCATGCTGCGCGAACGGCTATACCAGGAACACTTCGTCTGCATCGCCGACAGGCAGCATCCGGCGCTGCGCGGCCGCAAGCTGGACCTGGCGCGCTACGTGGCGCTGCCGCACGCGCTGTTCACGCCCAGCGACGACGGCTCGGCGCGCGGGGTGGTGGACGCCAGCCTGGCGCGGCTGGGCCAGCGGCGCCGGGTGGCCTGCACCTTCGCCCATATCGTCGCGCTGCCGCACGCGGTGCAAGGCACCGACCTAGTGGCCACGCTGGCGCGGCGCGCCGCCTTGCGGCTGGCCGGCCCCGGCCTGACCCTGCGGCCGCTGCCGCCCGAGGTCGACCCCGGCCCTTTCGATATCGACATGGTGTGCAGCCGGCGCGCGCCCGGCGACGCGGCGCTGGCGTGGCTGCAACAGGTGGTCCGCGACGCCGCCGCGCGCCTGGCGGATTGACCGTGCGGCCATGAAAAAAGCCGGCCCCGTCCACGGGCGCCGGCTTGGCGTGCCGGGCGGCGCGCTGCCGCCTCATGGCGATCTCAATTGGCTTTTTCGTCCTCGCCGGCATAGCCGCTGATGTAAGGGCGGCCCGAGCAGCGCACCATCGCCACGCAATTGGGCAGGCCGCTCTTGGCGCTGCAGGTGTTGCGCGCCGCATCGCGCGCCGTCTTCGGATCCGGATCGAGCGCGGTGTAGCTGGTGCCGCGCCCCTTCACGCCCTTGGCCCAGGCCATGCCGACGCAGGTGTCGCGGTAGGTCAGCACCTTGGTGCAGCCGGTGCATTCATCCCACTCCAGCAGTTGGTTGATGGCGTCCTTCTCATTGGGGTAGCCGTCCGAGTAGGTCAGGTCGCCCGAGTCTTTCTCGGCGACGGCGCCCCAGTATTCGCGGTCGTTGAGCTTGGCGGACAGGGCTTCCAACTCAGCGGGCGTGGCCCTTCTGGCCGCCTCCATGTCCTGCGCGCTGTAGCCCGGCCCGACGCACAGCGGCATCGTGGTCAACCAGCATTTGCCGTTGGGGCTGCCTGCGGTGCAGCGTCGGATCGCCTTCTTTGCCGCCATTTCCGGCGACACGCTGTTGCCGGGGAACAGGTCGTTCGAGGTATTGCGGGCATAAGTCATGCAACTGTCCGAAAACCAGCTCAGCGATTTGCAGTCCTTGCCGCCGCCCTTGCGGCAGGCCGCCAACGCCGCCGCTTCGGCCGCCTTCTCCGAGTCCTCCGGCAGCGCCCAATAGATCTTGGCGTGCTTGCCATCCGTCGCAATGCCGCCATACAGTTTGTCGGCATGCGCCTGCGGCGCGAACAGGCCGGCCATCAACGCCAGCGCGCCGAGCGCCGCGCGGATAGTCGGGGAAAATCGGGCAAATAGCATGGTCGGTGTCCGGATCGGGTGGATTCAGCGGCCACGATCTTAGCAAAGCGGATCGGTCGGTCCGTCCCCTTTGCCGATACGACGCGGGCATATTGAGTAACAAATTTCACCATTGGCGCAAGGAAGCTGGCCCCGTTTATCGGTAAAAATGGCGGACATTTCGTAAGCAGGCTGTCAGTCTGCAATCATTCTCCCGTCGCAGGGCTGGCCGCCCCGGTCTGTCACGAAGAGAAACAAAACGTCTGGCGCCAGGTTCGCAATCGCAGCCGCCGCGCCGACCGACACGGAGCGCCGACCGCAAGCCATGATTTTCCCCCTGCCCCTTTCAGCCCGCCGTCCGACGCTGCGCCTGGCCGCCAGCCTGATCGCCGCCGCCAGCCTGGCCGGATGCGCCCCGATGCCCTCCGGCGGCAGTTCCTCGTTGCCCTCGCTCAGCCGGGTCTTCTCGGAAGGCCTGTCGTTCTCTCCCAGCGTCAACGTCGCCCGCAACATGCAGGGCCGCTCGATCAACGACGCCATCGCGGCGCTGGGCGAGCCGTCCCGGAAACGCGCCGTCGGCAACACCATGGAACTGGAGTGGTCCGACTACCAGGCCGCGCCTTACCAGGAATGGGTGACGACCGGCACCAGCCAGCAGGTCGTCGGCATGATCCCGGCCACCAACACGACCGCCGCGACGCCGGTATTCCAGCAAAGCAGCAGCGGCTATTACCAGGGCCGCACCCGCATTTATGAATGCAAGGTGCTGATGCGCATGAAGGACAGCGTGATTGTCGATTCCACCGTCGACGGCAATGTCTGCCCGGAATTCATCGCCGCGCTGCGTAAATGGGCCGGTGAAAATGAAGCGAAGAATTATGTCGTGAAATAAGGCCCGCGGCGGCGCATGACAGCCGTCGCCCGTGCGAATCGATTATCTCGCAATGCGCGGCATTTGTTTTGTCGACATTATTTTGGGAATCCCCCCAAAGCTGTCACTTAACTGAATATAAATGCCTTCAAAAAAGCAAAAATAAATATCACCGGCAGATTAATTTTCCGCCACGCCCGCCGTTAGTCATGTTGATACTCCCCGGCAAGCCTCATTGGGCAGTTGTTGCCCGCCAGGACTACCACTGACATGACCACGATCTCCAGCTACACCCCGCCGCTCGTCATCGCCCCGCAGGCGCCGGCGACCGGGGTGTCCCGTGTCACCACCGTCAACCGCAGCCCCGACATCCCCGCGTCCACCTCGGTGACGCTGGGCCAGCCGGCCAACGTGCTGACCTATTCTCCCGAGTCGGTCGCCGCCGGCCAGGTCCAGGCCCCGGATGCCCTGTCCTCATTGATGTCCGACAACGTCCGCGCCGCCTCGCTGACCGGCCAGTTCAAGGGCCTGGCCGCGGCCCTGCTGGGCCGCATGCAGAACGATGGCGGCAACTACACGCTGACGATTCCCTCGGCCCGCGCCGCCGCCCCGGTGGACGGCATCGCCGCGCCCCAGGGCGCGGCCGTGGCCGACAACTCGGTCGCGCTACGCATCACCACTGCCAGCGGCGCCAAGGTCACGGTGACCCTGGAAAGCAATGAAAAGGGCCTGGGCGTGCAGATCGACGTGGGCGACGCCAAGCTCACCGAAGAAGAACGCAGCGCCATCGCCGGCCTGTCCAAGTCGTTCCAGGACGCCGTCGACGGCCTGGCCTCGGTGCCGCCCAAGCTGGCGCTGGGCGCGCTGGCCAAGTTCAACACCAGCGTGCTGTCGTCGGTGTCGCTGGAAGCCACGGTCGGCGCCGAGGGCCCCGACCGCGTCAGCTTCAATTTCCAGGCCGATGCGGGTCAACGCTCGCTGACGGTCAAGACCGTGGCCGGCTCGGCCCAGATCAACGTCGACGCCAGCCAGCCCAGCCAGTACGGCAGCGCCCAGCAGCAGACGACCGCCATCAACAACTACCTGAGCAAGTTCGACAGCGCCCAGAAGCGCGGCGAAGGCGATGCCACGCTGATGGCCCTGTTCAAGTCGGGTTTCGCGGACCTGCACAAGAGCTACGGCGACTGGGCGCCGCAAGGCACCGCCACGACGCGCCTGGGCATGCCGGCCGAAGTGCATCGCACCATGCTGTCCGGCCTGGCCGACTTCTCCGCCTCGATCAACCAGGCGCCGGTTGCGTCCAATCCGCTGCAGCCGCGCGAATTCGACACCTTCTCCTACGAGACCTCGCAGAACACCACCTCCAGCGGCCGGCCCCAGCTCGACCTGGCGATCACGCAACAGCAGCAATCGTCGCTGAACGCCAGCTTCCACCGCGCGCTCTCGCCCGATCAGAAGCTGAACCTGACCAAGGACCCCGAGTCGCAGAACTACGCGTTCCACCAGATCCGCGACGATTACAGCAACCGCACCGACATCGCCTACGAAGACGGCGAACTGGCCAAGGCCTCGTTCACCGAGTCCAGCACGATGTCGACCCTGGTGAGCAAGTTCGTCAAGGGCAAGCTGGTCGACCAGAGCCGCATCACGCCCACCACCCAGACCCGCACCCAGGACCTGATGGGTCTGCTGCGCGCGGCCGATCTGACCAGCCACCGCGACGACACCCGCACCCCGCGCGACCAGGTCGAGGCCGCCCTGATCCGCAAGCAGGAAGACCTGGCGCAAGCCGTGGCGCGTCTGCGCGGCTGATACGGCGACGCACCCGAAACGGGGCAGGCCCGGCGATTGCGCCGGCCTGCCCCGTCGCTTTTGCCCCGCCGCCCCCGGCGGCTAGGCCTCACGCGGCAGCTTCGCGATCACCTTGATCTCGAAATCGAAACCGTACAGCCAGGTCACGCCCACCGCCGTCAGCGTCGGATGCGGCGCCTGGCCCCAGTATTCGGGCACCACCTGCCAGATGGTCTCGAAGCGGGACGCCGGATCCACCATGAACACCGTCACGTCGATCACGTCCTCGAAGCTGGCGCCCGCCGCCTTCAGGATCGCGTTCAGGTTGTCGAACGCCTGCCGCACCTGCGCCTGCAGGTCGGGTTCGGGCGAGCCGTCCTCGCGGCTGCCCACCTGGCCCGACACGAACAGAAAGCCATTCGACCGCACCGCCGGCGAATAGCGGTTGCGTTCATACAGCGCCTGGCGCCCGGCCGGAAAAACCACATCACGCGTTGCCATACTCATTCTCCTGTCCCGGGCCTTAAGCCCGTATTGATGATGCAGGCACTGTACGGACGGCGCGGCCGCCGATAAACGGGCAAGCGTGTCCATCACTGTTTGTAAAATGCAAACAATTCCCTGATCCCCTGGAGTGGCGATGGACCGTTTCGACGCAATGCAGGCCTTCGCCCGCGTGGTGGAAACCGGCAGCTTCACCAAGGCGGCCGACACCCTGCACATGAGCAAGACCAGCGTCACCCAGCTGGTGCAGCAGCTCGAGGCCCGCCTGCGTGTGCGGCTGCTCAATCGCACCACGCGCAAGGTCAATGTCACCGCCGACGGCGCCGTCTACTACGAACGCGTGCTGCGCCTGCTGGCCGACATGGACGACGCCGAGACCAGCCTGTCCAGCGCCGCCGCCGTGCCGCGCGGCCGGCTGCGGGTCGACGTGCCCAGTCCGCTGGCGCGCATGATCCTGGTGCCCGCCCTGCCCGCCTTCCACGCGCGCTACCCGGACATCCAGCTCGATATGGGCGTGAGCGACCGCATCGTCGACGTGATCGGCGAGAACGTCGACTGCGTGGTGCGCGGCGGCGAGCTGACCGACCAATCCCTGATGGCGCGGCGCGTCGGCGATCTGCAATTGCGCGTCTATGCCGCGCCCGCCTACCTGCAACGGGCCGGCGCGCCCGGCCATCCGCGCGATCTCGAGGACAGCCACCACCGCATCGTCGGCTTCCTCTGGTCGCGCAGCGGCAAGCCCCTGCCCTACGCCATGCATCGCGGCGACGAAAGCATCCACGCGCACGGACGCTATGTGGTCGCGGTGGACGACGGCAACGCCTACCTGGCGGCGGGGCTGGCCGGCATGGGCATTCTGTGGCTGCCGGACTACATGGCCCGCGACCACGCGGCGCGCGGCGAACTGGTGCCGGTGTTCGAGGACTGGCGGCTTGATTCGATGCCGCTGTACATCGCCTTCCCGCCCAACCGGCACGTCAGCGCCAAGCTGCGGGTGTTCATTGACTGGGTGGCGGAACTGATGGCGGAGCATGCGCCGGTGAGCGGCGCGGGCCGAGCGGACACTGCAGGCTGATACGGGTTCCGGCCGCAATCCAGGCAGGACCTTATGCGTTGGCCCTGTTGGCCATGGCCCCTGCGTGCGGGGCTTGCCAGCCGCGGTTTCGCGGCCGCAAATCGTAGCCCGCCGCCAGGCAATTTGAAACATCGACCAACGTTATGTTTAACCTTGCCCCGCCGCGCCCCTCGGAAATTCGCTAGCATTCACCCGCCAGCAACAATACCGGGAACCGAGGGGCCATGAACCTGGACACACACGCCATCCGCATGCGCAGCCGCGCCAAGTCCCGCCCCGCCCCGGCGGCGCTGGCGCCGCGCGCCGCGAGGCCACGCCAATGAGCGAATGGAGCGAGATCAAGGCGCGCTTCAAGCGCCCGCTGAATGCGCTGATCCTCTGCCTGATGCTGCTGATTTTGTCCCGCGATCTCTTCGACGCCGCGGCCAAGGCGTACCTGCCGCCCGATCCCGCCACGCTGCACGCCATCGCCGTGCGCGTGGACAGGTTGGCCGTATGCCCCTACTCGCGGACCGCCAGCTCCCGGCAGAACAGCGGCTACAGGCCCCTTTGCTATTTCTCGAACGACTATCCCGACGTGGCGTTCGAGGCGGGCGCCGTTGTGACCGGCCTCGTCCTGCCACGGACCTTGGAACTGCTGACCGACCGCGAGCCGAACGACCTGAAGAACGTCTACGAGGGCCAGATGTTCAGCGTGCACGTGCCCATCAGGGTTCATGGGGTGCGCCAGATGGACGGCAAGGTGTTGTGGGATCCGGTGGCCACCTACGATAGCGCCTGGTCCAACAAGCAGCGCAAGAAGGCGTATGCCTGGCTCGTGGTGCTGATCGCACTGGGCTGCGCCGCCTACGCCTTCCTCAGGATCCGGGCGATCCTGCGCGATCCGCATCTATGACCTGACGGCCCGTCGCCCCGCCTGGCTCAGGTCCGCCTGGCCAGCCACACTGTCGCGTTGCCGCAAGCGGCGTCCCATTCGACGTGGCGCAATACCTCGAAGCCGTTGGCCGCGAGCAGCTCGCGGTATTCGGCGCTGTCCAGGCTGCCGTGATAAAGCGGCTGGCCGTCGAGCTGGCCAATGGCCTCGCCCAGCGTCGTACCGCTGGTGAACATCAGCGCCGCGCCCGGCGCGGCCAGGCGCCGGAACTGCGTGAACATGGGCCGCTGGTCCTCGGGCGACAGATGGAAGAAGCTGTGCCACGCGATCAGGCCGTCGAACGGCCCGGCGCAAGGCAGCTGGCGCATGTCGGCGGCGATCCAGGCCTGCTCGGGAAAGCGCGCGGCGGCGCGCGCCAGCAACGCGGTCGAACTATCGACGCCGGTAATCCGGCAACCGTGCTCGATCAGGTGGCCGGCGATCGGCATGCCGGTGCCGCAACCGATGTCCAGCACTCGCGGCGCGGCCGCCGGCAGCGCCGCCAGGAAATCCGCCAGCCACGCGCGCTCGATCAGTGTGTTGCCGCGGTCGCGCTCGAACGCCGCCGCATGCGCCTGGTACAAGGCCATCACACCGGCGGACAAGGGATGGGCCATGTGCGTCGTCTCCTGGCGTCGATCAGGTCTGGCACCGGCACCTGCCGGCCCTTGCCCATCATGCCACGCGCCGGAGGCTCCCGCCCGCGCATGACAACGGCATGACGATCATGCCCCCGGCGTGCGGCATTCATACAGCTGATATTAAGGCATCGCCCCTACAATCGATTCAGACCGACGGGCCGGCCCCCACGCGAGTGCACGGCCTGAAACAGATGTTCACGCGCGTTTGCCGCCCGGCGGGAACCCGGCCCCGCTTGCGCCTATCCATATCCTGTCCGTTGCCTTCCGGTTCGTATCCCATGCCGTCTACCCCGCAGCTGCACCTTCCCGATCCGGGCGGAATCGTCATTCACGCCAGCGGCGCGCTGGCGATGGCGCAACATTTCCTGTCCGACCTGGGCCTGCGCGCCGCCGCCCACTGCCAGGCGCAACCCGGCGCCGCCGGCGCGCATGCCGCGCTCACCCCGGGTTTCGCCGCCAGCTACCTGCCCGACTACGACACCACGGGCGTGGCGCGGGCACTGAGCCTGCGCACCGACGCCAACGACGCCGACCTCGATCGCGAGATCGTGCTGGCGATGCTGGCCAGCCCGGTCGCCTTCGCCTTTCCCACGGTCGCGGAACTGGAATCGGCCGTGCGCATCCGCCGCTACATCGTGCGCGCCGCCGCCAAAACGGCGCTGGCCTTCGACACCGAACACGCCGAGCGGCCCGAAGACTACTGGACCTACGACGAGGCGCGCGGCTTCACGGTGCTGCCGGGCCGCTCGCTGATCGACGGCCTGCGCAAGGCCACGCAACCCGAGGCTTCGGGCCAGCTGTACGCCTTCTCGTGCTATCGCGCCACCGAATACGTCACCGTGCTCGGCATCGCGCAGGAACTGCGCGATGCCAATCCCGAATTGGGCCAGCGCCTGCAACGCCAGTGGGAAACGCGCGCGGTCATGTCCGGCAGCTTTCACGAGACCTTCCTGCAGGAATACGGCGCGCTGGACGCGCCGCTGCCGCAGCGCTTCTACGTGCCGGGTGACCGACTCTGGTTCCGCAATCCCGACGCCGCGTCCTCCGACGTCGAGGGCTACGAAGGCTCCTGGGTTTTCTACCTGGGCGGGGGCCTGTTCAACAATTTCTGGGAACGCGGCGCGCCCTACACGCTGGCCTCCAAGTGCGTCGAGATCTTCCACTGGCGCCATGGCCTGCGCGCCGACGCGGCCGGCAAGCCCTTCATCGACGAAGCCATCGTCAAGGAACATGTGCACCGGACGCTGGCCGACCCCGAGGCCACCGCTGCCGTCCTGGCGCGCATGATGCGGATCCGCGATCCGCAGGGCGTCTACGCCGAGGGCGGCTGCATCGACGCCACCCGCGAACGGGTGCGTTGGGTGCGTCCTGGCCACAGCGATATCGTGCTGCCCGACTTTCCCCGCCCCGCGGCGTCACGGTCCTTCGCGGCCTGACCCCGCATCACGCTGGCGCATCGCTTGACGCGCGGCGTTTCATGAAACATCATATGTTTCATGAAACACACCCTGTTCCGAGTGTTCTCGCGGAGCCGCGCATGACCTTTGCCCAAACCCCCGGCGCCTCGGACGACTATGCCGACCGCGTCGCCCGCCATGTGCCGGGCCTGCGCGACCTGCACCGCATGATCGGCGTGCTGATGGCCGAGCAGACGCCCGCCGACGGCCATCTCCTGGTGCTGGGCGCCGGCGGCGGCCTGGAACTGAAAGCACTGGCCGAAAGCGGCCCGCGCTGGCGCCTGGACGGCGTCGATCCCTCCGCGGACATGCTGCGCCAGGCCCGCGCCACGCTGGGCGAGCTGGCGCCGCGCGCCACTTTGCGCCAAGGCTATATCGACGATGCCCCCGAAGGCCCCTACGACGGCGCGACCTGCCTGCTGACGCTGCACTTCCTGGCGCCCCAGGAACGCCTGCGCACGGTGCGTGAATTGAGCCGCCGCCTGCGCCCCGGCGCCCCGTTCATCGTCGCCCACCACAGTTTTCCGCTGCAACGGCGCGATGCGTGGCTGGCACGCAATGCCGCCTTCATCACCGCCGCCGGCGTGCCGGCCGCGCAGGCGCGCGACGGCATGCAAGCGATGCGCGACAAGCTGCCCGTGCTGGATCCGCAGGCAGACGAGGCCATCCTGCGCGACGCCGGCTTTACCGATATCGAGCTGTTCTACGCCGCGCTGACGTTCAAGGGCTGGGTCTGCCGCAAGGCCTGACGGCACGCGCGGCGCCGGATCAGCCGCGGCCGAAATCCTTCTGCTTGAAATCGGTATCGCCGCGATAGCCATACAGGCGTGAAACCGCCTGGAAATCCTCGGGCGAGAAGCCGGCCCAGGAGTAGTTGCGGATGTGCTTCTTGCTCTGCGCATCGCGCACGTAGAAAGACAGCGAGGCCTTCTGCTCGGGCACGTTCACCGCCTTGTGCAGCGACGGCACGAATTCATATTGCGACGTGGGGTAGGTCTTTTTCACACCCAGCAACGTGCTGACCACGATCTCGGTTTCGCTGAAGGCATAGCGGTTCACGAGCACGTAGTCCTTGCGGACCGCCAGGAACACGACCAGCGCCAGCGCCACGGTGGCCAGGTAGAAGCCCGGCGAGTTGATATCACGATCGACGGTGTAGCGGTAGGCGTAGTTGAAGACCAGCGACAGCAGGCCCACGGCGATGACCAGTTGTCCCAGTTGGGAAAACAGCCATTTGGCCTTGTTCTGGATGTTGACGATCAGCATTGCTAGGGTCCCTATGACGGTTGTTATTGGAAGCACGGGATTGGCAAGCGCGTAGTGTGCCGCAAGCCGACCCGCCGCAACCGCCGCGCCTACGCTTTGTTACCCCTTGGCCAATTGCTGCGCCAGGGCCAGCGCCTGCGCCAGGAACGGCGAGGCGTCGTCCTTGCGATAACTGGCGATCACCGGCGACACGAAGGCCTCGGCGTCGATGCGCACGTGGGCCACGTCGCGCCGTTGCAGGCGCTGCACCGAGGCCGGCACCACCGTCACGCCCAGTCCGGCCGCCACCAGGCCGATGGCGGTCTGCAATTCGTTGGCCTCCTGCGCCACCTGAGGCGCATGGCCGGCGGCGCGGAACAGGTCCAGCACGTGGTCGGCGAAGTTGGGCCGCGGCCGGGCCGGATACAGCAGGAACGGCTCCTGCGCCAGCCGGTCGACCGACACGCTGTCGCAGCCGGCCAGCGGATGCCGCAGCGGCACGGCGGCCATCAGCGGCTCGGTCATCAGCACGCGGCGCTCGATCGCCGGATCGTCCAGCAGGATGCGGCCGATGCCCAGGTCGATGCGGCCGGCCTTGAGCGCCTCCAGCTGAGGCAGCGTAGTCATCTCCATCAAGCCGACCTCCACCTGCGCGTCGGCGCCGCGCAGTTGCCGGATCAGCTCGGGCACGAAGCCATACAGCGTCGACGGCACGAAGCCGATGCCGAACCAGCGGCGCCGCGCCTGGCCCAGCCGGCGCGTGCCCTCCAGCACTTCGTCCAGCCTTGTGGTCAGCAGGCGCGACTGCTCCAGCAGGAACCGCCCGGCCTCGGTCAGGCGCAGCGCGCGGGTGGTGCGCTCGAACAGCGCCACGCCCAGTTCCTCTTCCATCTGGCGGATCTGGCGGCTGAGCGGCGGCTGCGCCATGTGCAGCGCTTCGGCGGCGCGGGTGAAGCTGCCCTCGCGCGCCACCGCCTGGAAATACCGCAGGTGCCTGAGTTCCATGGCTATCCAAACCCTATAGGTATAAATGGAGACCCATATAGTCTTGGACTTGGCCGTGTAACGCAAGCGATACTGCGCTTGCCCTGAAGAACCTGCTTTGGAAAGTATGAATCCGGTAACGATAAACTCGGTCGAGGCGATCCTGGTGGATCTGCCGACCATCCGCGCCCACCAGCTGGCCATGGCCGTGATGCAGCGCCAGACGCTGGTGATCGTGCGCCTGCGCTGCAGCGACGGCATCGAGGGCATCGGCGAAGCCACCACCATCGGCGGCCTGTCGTATGGCGAGGAAAGCCCGGAAGGCATCAAGCTGGCCATCGACACCTACCTGGCGCCAGCGCTGGCCGGCCTGGACGCGGCCAACATCCACGCCGCCATGCGGCGCCTGGAAACCGTGGCGCGCGGCAACCGCTTCGCCAAGTCGGCGCTGGAAAGCGCGCTGCTCGATGCCCAGGGCAAGCGCCTGGGCGTGTCGGTCTCGACCCTGCTGGGCGGCGCCGTGCGCGCCAGCCTGCCGGTGCTGTGGACCCTGGCCAGCGGCGATACCGCGCGCGACATCGAGGAAGCCGAGTCGCTGCTCGCCAGCCGCCGCCACAACACCTTCAAGCTCAAGGTCGGCCGCCGCGCCGTGGCCGACGACGTGGCCCACGTGTCGCGCATCAAGCAGGCGCTGGGCGAGCGCGCCCGCGTCACCGTGGACGTCAACCAGGCCTGGAACGAGGCCGACGCGGCCGGCGCCATCGCGCGCCTGGAAGCGGCCGGCGTCGACCTGATCGAACAACCCATCCCGCGCGCCAACCTGGCCGGCATGGCGCGGCTGGCGGCGCGCTTCGTGGTGCCCATCATGGCCGACGAAGCCATCAATGGCCCCGAGGACGCGCTGGCCATCGCCCGCCTGGGCGCGGCCGACGTGCTGGCGCTGAAGATCGCCAAGTCGGGCGGCATCCACGAAATGCTGCGCACCGCCGCGGTCGGCGACGCCGCCGGCATGTCGCTGTACGGCGGCACCATGCTGGAAGGCTCGGTCGGCTCGATCGCCTCGGCGCACGGCTTCGCCTGCCTGCCGCGGCTGTCGTGGGGCACCGAACTGTTCGGCCCGCTGCTGCTCAAGGACGACATCGTCGCCAACCCGCCGCGCTACGCCGATTTCGAGATGGAGATCCCCACCGGCCCGGGCCTGGGCCTGGAACTGGACGAAGACAAACTGGCTTTCTACCGCAGGGACCGCTGACGCGCCCTGCCCCACGGTTGTTCCCGCGCGCCGGCCACGCATCGGCGCGCGGAAAAATAATTCAAGCACACGGAGACACGACATGGTTTTGCGCCACGCATTCAAACACCTCGCCCGGGCCTGCATGGGCCTGGCCCTGCTCGGCGCCGCCAGCGGCGCGATGGCCGACGGCTACCCCGACCGGCCGGTCAAGTGGATCGTGCCGTTCCCGCCGGGCGGCGCCATGGACAGCATCGCCCGCACCCTGGGCGAGTCGATGGGCAAGCAACTGAACACCTCGTTCATCGTCGAGAACCGCGCCGGCGCCGGCGGCAACATCGGCGCGGCCAGCGTGGCGCGTTCCAAGCCGGACGGCTACACCATCCTGATCGTGGCCAACGGCATGGCCGTGAACCCGGCGCTGTACGCCGACCTGAACTACGACCCGATCAAGGACTTCGCGCCGATCTCGCTGCTGGCGGTGGTGCCGAACGTGCTGGTCACCAACCCCGCGCGCAACGATGTGAAGAGCGTGGACGAAGTGATAGCCAAGGCCAAGGCGCAGCCCAACCACTACACCTACGCCTCGGCCGGCGTCGGCACCTCGATCCACCTGGCGGGCGAGCTGTTCGTCTCCATGGCCAAGATCGACATGCTGCACGTGCCCTACAAGGGCAGCGGCCCGGCCATCGCCGACCTGCTGGGCGGCCAGGTGGACTACATGTTCGACAGCGTAACGTCGGCCAAGCCGCACATCGAGGCCGGCAAACTGCGCGCATTGGCGGTGACCACCGCCAAGCGCTCGGCGGCGCTGCCCAACGTGCCCACCGTGGCCGAAAGCGGCCTGCCCGGCTACGAACTGATGCCGTGGTTCGCCGCCTTCGCGCCGGCCGGCACGCCGCCCGAGGTCGTGGCCAAACTGAACGCGGCCATGCGCCAGGCCCTGAACGAGCCCAAGGTCAAGGCGACGCTGGATTCGATCGGCGCCGAATCCATCGGCGGCACGCCCGACGAACTGCGCGACTACCTGGCCAAGGAAACCGCGCAGTGGAAGGTGCTGGTGAAGGAACGCAACATCAAGATCAACTGAGTCACGCGCGGACTCGGCGCGGGCGCGACACGCGCCCGCTGCGC
This sequence comes from Achromobacter sp. RW408, assembly GCF_003184165.1. Lineage (NCBI taxonomy): Bacteria > Pseudomonadati > Pseudomonadota > Betaproteobacteria > Burkholderiales > Alcaligenaceae > Achromobacter > Achromobacter sp. RW408. The sequence goes on along the minus strand of NZ_QHHO01000049.1, from coordinate 151,409 downwards.
GCCGGCCGAGGGAGTTTCCCCGGCCGGCGTTTTTGCGTCGGCTGTGCCGCTACGCCGGCGCCGCGGTCGTATCGAGCAGGTGATCGACAATCGCCAGGATCTGCTCGGCGGCCTCGGCAATGTGGTGTTCCAGGGCCGCCTCGGCCTCGCCGGCGCGGCCCTGGCGACAGAACGCGATCAGGGCGCTGTGCTCGTCGTGGGCCTGCTGGCGGATCGGCGCGTTGACGATCTGGAAGCGGAAGTAGCGTTCGGATTTCTCATGCAGCGCGCGCACCATGGCCAGCGCCGCCGGCCGCTGCGCGGCGCGGTACAGCAGTTCGTGAAGTTGCCAATTCAAGCGGCCCCACTGCTGCGGTTCGGCGCTGTCCATCCGCGCCACGATGCCCGCCGCCTCGTCCAGTTCCTCGGGCGTGTGCTGCGACACCGCCAGCCGCAGCAGCCAGGGTTCGAGCCGCAGGCGGATGTCGAAGAATTCCTGCACTTCGGCGCGCGACAGCATCGAGACGTAGGCGCCGCGGTGCGCGATCATGTCCACCAACCCTTCGGCGCTGAGCTGGCGGATCGCCTCGCGCACCGGCAGCCGGCTCACCCCCAGTTCCTCGGCCAGCAGTTCCTGGCGCAGGGCGGAGCCCGGCGCGATCGCGCCAGACAGGATGCGGTCGCGCAGTTCGTCGACCACCAGGTCGACGGCGGTCTTGCGCACCAGGCGACCGGCGGATCCGGCGGCGACGCGGGGTTGGGTGGCGCTGGCGGGAGAGGAATTCTGGGACACGTCACATCCGGTGGAAGATTCCGCCCGGCGGACGCCGGACGGCAGCGGATCCGCTCAACCTGCCCCACGCCCAGGAAAACCCCGAGAGACAGCCGGTGTCCGGAACCCGTTTAATGTGAGTATATTGGATCCATGATCCAGCAGAAATCGACGCCCTTCCCGGGGCGCGGTTCGGGGCCTTCGCGCCTCGTTTTTCTGGCTCTTTTATTTTGGATCCAATATCCAATCAATAGCCCGACAGTACAAACCGGGCGGATCACGCAACAGGAGCGGCAGCATGAGCATTCAATGGCAAGGCGTATTTCCCGCGGTCACCACCAAACTGAAGCCCGATTTCTCGCTGGACGCGGACGCCATCCGCCAGGGCCTGGAGCGCCTGATCGCCAATGGCGTGGGCGGCGTGGTGATGATGGGCATGGTGGGCGAAAACGCCCAGCTCGCGCCCGAGGAAAAGCTGGAGGTGCTGCGCATCGCGGTCGAGACCGTGCGCGGCCGCGTGCCGGTGGTGTCGGGCGTGGCCGAGACCGGCACCGCGCGCGCGGCGGCATTCGCGCGCCAGGCGGCGCAGATCGGCGTCGATGGGCTGATGGTGTTTCCCGGCCTGACGTACAAGTCGGACGAGCGCGAAACGGTGGCGTTCTACCGCGGCGTGGCGCAGGCCAGTCCCCTGCCCATCCTGCTGTACAACAACCCGCGCGGCTACGGCGTCGACCTGACGCCGGACCTGGTGGCGCAGTTGCTGGAGGAACCGACCATCGTCGCTATCAAGGAGGAGTCCTACGACACCACCCGCGTGACCGACCTGATCACGCGCTTCGGCGACCGCCTGGCGGTGGTCTGCGGCGTCGACGACCTGGTGCTGGAAAGCGCCGCGCTGGGCGTGACCGCCTGGGTCTCGGGCATGGCCAACGCCGTGCCGAAAGCGTCGGTGGACCTGCTGCGGCTGGCGGTCGAAGGCGACTTCAAGCGCGCCCGCAAGCTGTACGCGGCGCTGACGCCGCTCTTCCACCTGGACACCGTGGTCAAGCTGGTGCAGCACATCAAGCTGGCCGAGCACCTGATCACCGGCAGCGCCGAAACCGTCAAGCCGCCGCGCCTGGACCTGGCCGGCGCCGAACGCGAACGCACCCTTGCCATCACCCGCCAGACACTGGCGGATCTTTCAGCCCTGGGCTACTGATACCGGAGCCACCATGACCCGCACCCGCCTGCCCGCGCTGGCCTTCAGCGCCCTCTCCTTCCTGGCCTGCGTCGCGGCCGCCCCCGCCGCGATGGCGGCCGACTATCCCAGCCGCTCGATGGAGCTGGTGGTCGCCTACCAGCCCGGCGGCGGCAGCGACAACACCGCCCGCGCCATCGCCGAGGCGGTGCGCCCGCCGCTGCTGGCGCAACCGACCGTGGTCATCAACAAGCCCGGCGCCAGCGGCTCGATAGGCTGGGCGTACGTGGCCAACGCCCAGCCCGACGGCTACAAGCTGGTGCTGATGACGCCGGAAATGCTGGTGGTGCCGCTGATGGGCATCGGCAAGACCACCGTCAAGGACTTCCAGCCCATCGCCCGCTTCACCGACGATCCGTCGTCGGTCACGGTGCGGGCCGACGCGCCGTGGAAGACGGTGGAGGAATTCCTCGACTACGCGAGGAAGAATCCGGAACGGGTGGCGGTGTCCAACGCCGGCATCGGCACCGTGCCGCACATGGCGGCCGCGGCGCTGGGCGAGCAGACCGGCGTGAAGTTCGTGCACGTGCCCTACCAGGGCTCGGCCCCGGCCATCATGGGCCTGCTGTCCGGCGACGTGCAGGCCACCACGGTGGCCTATGCCGAACTGCAGCAGCACGTGGACACCGGCAAGCTGCGCACCCTGGCCGTGATGGCGCCGAAACGGCTCGACAACCTGCCGGACGTGCCGACCATGAAGGAACGCGGCGCCGATCTGCAGTTCAGCGTCTGGCGCGGCATCGGCCTGCCGAAGTCGGCCCCGGCCGACGCCATCGAGAAATGGCGCAACGCCGCGCGCCAGGTGGCCCAATCGCAGGACTTCCAGGCCCTGATGCGCAAGCAGAACCTGACGCCGTCATACGCTGACCAACCGCAATTCGCGGCCGACGTGGCGCGGCAGGAACAGGCCTTCAACGCGCTGGTGCCGAAGCTGAACCTGAAACCCTGATATTGGCGGTCATCACTCCACCGTCGCCCCCGATTTCTTCACCACCTCCGCCCAGCGCGGGATCTCCGTGGCCATCAGGGCGCGCAGTTCATCGGGCGTGCTGCCGACCAGCTCCATGCCCATGGTCTTGCCGAGCTTTTCCTGCACGTCGGGTTCCTTCAGGATCACGGCAATCTCGGCGGCGAGCTTGTCGAGGATGGGCTTGGGCGTGCCCTTGGGCGCATACACCGCCTGCCACGACGCCATCTGGAAGCCAGGCACGCCGGCCTCCTGCATGGTCGGCACGTCCGGGGCCAGCGAGATGCGGTCCTTGGTGGTGACGGCCAGCAGCTTGAGCTTGCCGGTCTGCAAGAGCGGCAAGGCGGCGGTCATCTGGTCGAACATGAAGGTGACCGCGCCCGAGGACACATCGACCATGGCGGGCGGCGTGCCCTTGTAGGGCACGTGCGTGAGCGGCACGCCGATCATGCCGGAGAACAGTTCGCCGGCCAGGTGGGTGGAGGTGCCGGCGCCGGACGACGCGAAGGTGCGCTTGGACGGATCCTTCTTGAGCAGCGCGATCAGGTCGGCCACCGAGTTCACGCCCAGGTTCGGGTCGACCAGCAGCACGTTCGGCAGATAGGCGATCAGCGAGACCGGCTCGAAGTCCTTGACCGGGTCGTACTTCAGGTTCTTGTAGAGGCTGGCGTTGATGGCGTGAGTGCTGATGGTGCCGCCGAACAGCGTGTAGCCGTCGGGCGCGGCCTTGGCCACGTAGGTGGCGCCGATGCCGCCGGCGGCGCCGGGCTTGTTCTCGACGATGACGTTCTGGTGCAGCCGGTCGCCCAGCTTCTGCGCCAGCACGCGGCCGACCACGTCGGTGGAGCCGCCCACGGTGAACGGCACCACGTAGGAAATCGGCTTCTGCGCCGGCCACTCGGCGGCCGTGGCCGGCAGCGCCCACGCGCCCAGCAGCGGTCCTGCCAGCAGCGCGGCCAGCGCGCTGCGACGTTGCTTGTTCATGCTTGTCTCCTGCCCTCTGTGTTTTATAGGCATGGGTCGCCGGCCGGACGGCCGGCGCCAGGGCTCAACGGCCCAGTTCTTTGCGCCAGGCGGCGAACTTGTCCTTGGTGGCCGGGTCGGTGGGCGGATACAGGCCCAGGATCGAGGCGCCGGCCTGCACCTGGCTGGTGACGAAGTCCTCGAACGCGGTCATCTCCACCGCTTCGTCCGCGATCTCGTCGGCCAGGTGCGCGGGGATCACCACCACGCCCTCGCGGTCGCCCACGACGATGTCGCCGGGAAACACGGCCACGTCGCCGCAGCCGATGGGCGCATTGATATCCAGCGCCTGGTGCAGCGTCAGGTTGGTCGGCGCGGACGGCCGGTTGTGGTACGCGGGAAAGCCGAGTTCGGCGATCTCGGGCGAGTCGCGAAAACCGCCGTCGGTGACCACGCCGGCCACGCCGCGCTTCATCAGGCGGGTCACCAGGATCGAGCCGGCCGAGGCCGCGCGCGGGTCCTTGCGGCTGTCCATCACCAGCACCGCGCCGGGCGGGCAGGTCTCGACCGCGGCGCGCTGCGGATGGGCGCGATCCTCGAACACCTTGATGGTGTTCAGGTCCTCGCGCGCCGGGATGTAGCGCAGCGTGAAGGCCGGGCCGACCATGTTGGGCAGCGTCGCGTTCAGCGGCCGCACGTCCTGGATGAACTGGTTGCGCAGGCCGCGCTTGAACAAGGCGGTGCACAGCGTGGCGGTGCTGATGCCGGCCAGCTTGGCGCGGGTGGCGGGATTCATGTCTGACACGGAAAACTCCAGGGAAAGCGATTCAGGGGATGGCGGGTTCAGAAGATTTCCGGTTCCGGCACGGGCGCGCCGAAGCTGGTCTCGAGGAAGTCGAAGTCGCAGCCCTCGTCGGCCTGCAGGATGTGTTGCGAGTACATCCAGCCGTAGCCGCGCTCGTAGCGCTTGGGCGGCGGCGTCCAGGCGGCGCGGCGCGCGGCCAGTTCCTCGTCGCTGACGTTCAGGTGGATGCTGCGGGCCGGCACGTCGACGGTGATCAGGTCGCCGGTCTTGACCAGCGCCAGCGGACCGCCGATGTAGGCTTCGGGCGCCGCGTGCAGGATGCAGGCGCCGTAGCTGGTGCCGCTCATGCGCGCGTCGGACAGGCGCAGCATGTCGCGCACGCCCTGCTTGACCAGCTTGGTGGGGATCGGCAGCATGCCCCATTCCGGCATGCCGGGGCCGCCCTGCGGGCCGGCGTTACGCAGGATCATGATGTGGTCGGCGGTGACGTCCAGGTTCTCGTCGTCGACCGCGGCTTTCATGCTGGGATAGTCGTCGAACACCAGCGCCGGGCCGGTGTGTCGCAGGTACTGCGGGGCGCAGGCGCTGGGCTTGATGACGCAGCCGTCCGGCGCGATGTTGCCGCGCAGGACCGCCAGCGCGCCCTCGTCGTAGATGGCGGTGTCGAGCTTGCGGATGACGTCGTCGTTGTAGACCTCGGCGCCGGCGATGTTCTCGCCCAGCGTCTTGCCGGTGACGGTCATGGCGGACAGGTCCAGGTGGCCTTCCAGGCGCGACATCAGCGCCGGCAGGCCGCCGGCGTAGAAGAAGTCTTCCATCAGGTACTTGTCGCCGCTGGGCCGGATATTGGCGATGACCGGCACCTTGCGGCTGGCGGCGTCGAAGTCGTCCAGGCCCACAGGATGGCCGGCGCGACGCGACATGGCCACCAGGTGGATGATGGCGTTGGTGGAGCAGCCCATGGCCATGGCCACGTTGATGGCGTTCTTGAACGAGGCCAGCGTCAGGATGCGCTGCGGCGTCAGGTCGTCCCACACCATCTCGACCACGCGGCGGCCGCATTCGGCCGACATGCGCATGTGGTTGACGTCGGCCGCCGGGATCGACGAGGCCCCCGGCAGCGTCATGCCGATGGCCTCGGCGATGGCGGTCATGGTGCTGGCCGTGCCCATCGTCATGCAGGTGCCGTAGCTGCGGGCGATGCCGCCTTCGACCTCGGTCCATTGTTCCTGCGTGATCTTGCCGGCGCGGCGCTCGTCCCACAGCTTCCAGGCATCCGAGCCGGAGCCCAGGATCTTGCCCTTCCAGTTGCCGCGCAGCATCGGGCCGGCGGGCACGTAGACACAGGGCAGCCCGGCGCTGATGGCGCCCATCAAGAGGCCCGGCGTGGTCTTGTCGCAGCCGCCCAGCAGCACCGCGCCGTCCACCGGGTGGCTGCGCAGCAGTTCCTCGGCCTCCATCGCCAGCATGTTCCGGTACAGCATGGTGGTGGGCTTGACGAACGATTCGGACACCGAGATGGCCGGCAGTTCCACCGGGAAGCCGCCGGCCTGGAACACGCCGCGCTTGACGTCCTCGACGCGCTGCTTGAAGTGGCTGTGGCAGGGGTTCAGGTCGGACCACGTATTGATGATGGCGATGATGGGGCGGCCGGCCCAGTCGTCGGGGCCATAGCCCATCTGCATCATGCGCGAGCGGTGGCCAAACGAGCGCAGGTCGTCCTTGGCCATCCAGGCGGCGCTGCGCAGGCTTTCGTAGGTGCGTTTCATAGGCGGGTGCGGGTCCAGGGATGCGAAAAGAGAAAGAGAAGAAATCGTTGACCGGACCATTTAAACACTAATACATTAGTGCGTCAGCTAGGTGAAAACCCGCTACACTCCGCTTCCACGACTGCCCCTTGCGATCGACCTTGACGACCGACGCTTCCGACCGACCTACCGAGAATTTCCCGGATTCCGCTCCGATGCCCAGCCCCAAGCTCAGACTGGACCGCTCGCGGCATGCCGCGCCCCAGGTCTTCGAACATCTGCGCGAACAGATCATGTCGCTGGCGCTGGCGCCGGGCGCGCCGCTGTCGCGCGTGGAGCTGGCCGAGGCCTACGGCCTGAGCCAGACGCCGATCCGCGACGCGCTCATGAAGCTGGCCGAGGAAGCGCTGGTCGAGATCTATCCGCAGCACACCACCGTCGTCAGCCGCATCGACATCGCCGCGGCGCGCCAGGCGCATTTCCTGCGGCGTTCGATCGAACTGGAAATCGTGCACCTTTTGGCGCAGAAACCCGATCCCCTGCTGGTCCAGCGTCTGCAGGCCAGCATCGACCGCCAGCGCGTCTGCCACGCCGCCGGCCAATACCAGCAGTTCATGGAAGCCGACCAGGCCTTCCATCGCGACATGCACACGGCCGCCGGCGTCACGGCGCTGTGGGACATGGAGCAGCGCTACAGCGGCCACGTCGACCGCCTGCGCCGCCTGCACCTGCCGGAAGCCGGCAAGGCCGAACGCATCATGGACGACCACCAGCGGGTGCTGGACGCCATCGCCGCCGGCGATGCGCCGCGGGCGCAGCAGGCGCTGCGCGAGCACCTGTCGGGCACCCTCAGCCAGGTGGCCGAGATCTGCAAGCGCTATCCGGACTACGTGCTGGCGCCCTACTCCAACGCATAACGCACGATGAGGGTCCTGCCGTCGCGATCGGCATGCACCAGCAGGCCCTCGCCCGCCGCGTCCAGCCCGAGCAGCCCGCGCTCCTGGTCGGGCGACAGCTGGAACGGCCGCCAACTGCGCCCCTGGTCGCGGGTGTGGAAATACGTGCGGGTGTATTCGCCAAACGAAAACAGGTGGTCGGCGTAGGTCTGGATCACCCAGCCGTTGCGGCCGAACCAGGCCTGCCCGATCCAGGTGGGCCGGCCCCGCACGTCGGGTGTGGCGGCCAGTTCGTGCCAGTTGCCCTGGTCCGGCTCCAGGCGAAAGATGCGGTTGCCATGGGTGGCATACACCGGCTGGCCCAGCACCGGGCGCGATAGCGGGTCTTGCGCCGGCACCGGCGCCACGTCATGGGTGATGCGGAATGCCGGCGACGCGCCGCTCTGGAACCGCACCTCGAAGCGCCGCGTCTCGATGCGCCGCGCGCCGCCGTCGGCGGCGACGCCTTCGCGCCAGCTCCAGCCCACCGCGCGGTCGGCCGCCGCCGGGTACAGCGACCAGCCGTAGGCCAGTTGCTCGCCCCCGCCCGCCTGCTCATGAAAGGCCTTGGCGTAGCTGCCGGCATCGGGCCAGACCTGTTCGCGCAACCGCAGCGCCGACCAGCGCCGGGCGCCGTCTTCGCTCACCAAAAGGCGCTCGCCGTCCGCGCCGTCCTCCAGCGCCACGGCGCGCGCCTCGCTCAGGAACATGGTGTGCCGTTGCGGCGCGCCCAGCGCGACCTCCGGATCGTAGCGCCACGTGGCGCCCTGGTCGTCGGAACGCAGGACGTCCCGCGCGGCCGGTTGGTCGCCGTCGCCCGGACGGCGCAAGGTGCTGGTCACCAGATACAGAGTCTGGCCCGGCGTGCCGATGAGCGTCACGCCGGTGTCGCCGCCAATCGAACCCAGCAGCGCGTAGCGGCCGTTGTCGCGGCCGCCATAGACCAGGTTGCGGACCTCGCGCGAGGCCGCACCGGCGCGCAACAGATCCAGCGCCAGGTCGGCCTGACCGGCGGCCAATGCCGGCGCGGTCCCCTGCGCCGACGCGCGCCGGGGTTCATGGCGCTCGGCCACGGCGGGCAGCAGCGCGTCCAGCACCGGCGCGCGGCCCAACCCGGCCAGGTCGCGCTCGCCCGAGATCAATTGACCGGTCAGGTACTGGTGATCGCCATAGCGGTACAGGCGCGTGCGCGAATAGCCGGCCAGCGGCGGGCCGTCGAGTTCGCCGATGACCTCGCTGCGCGTCAACGGCTGGCCTTCCGGCACCAGCTGGTGCAGGCCATAGGCCAGCAGGCCGGTCGCGGCAATCGCGGCCACACCCGCGAACCCCCTGATATTCATCGTGCTCGTCACTCCTGCGATGCGGGACAGCGCCAGACGTCGCCATGGGCACCATCCGGACGGACGAGACTATACCTCCGCGCCGCACACCGCGCCGCGCTCCGGCTGTGACCGGATCTTTCTCTATACTGGGGCCACTCACACGGACGCCGCTCGGGAAACGCCCTCATGACAGCAAGGCAAGCGCTACACATACTGATCCTGGCCATGCTGGCGGGATCGGCCTGGGCCGAGCCGGCCGCCACGGCGGCGGACGCCTGCGCCGCGGCGCAGCGTGGCGGCAAAGCCGCGCAGGCCGACGCTTGCGCGGGCGCCAGCGTGCCGCGCGAGGCGGACAATACCGGTCTGGCGCCAAGCCCTGGCTCGGACTGGCAGCCGCTGGCCCCGCAAAGCATGCCGGGGGTGTTCTATGACGGCGCCTCCATCACGCAGCTGTCCGAACGGCCGGTGGTGATGCTGGCCACGGTGGCCTGGTTCTACGCCCAGCCGCGGGTCTCCGAAACCAATGGCCAGCCCTATGGCTCGGTGACGCAGGCCGTGATCATGAACTGCAGCAACAATACCTACACCGTCACCGAGACCCAGCATTACGCCGGCCCCAACGCCACCGGCAGCCTGGTGGAATCGCTGCCCGTGGCGGGCATGTCGAGCGCGCCGGTGGTGCGCGACCCGGTGCAACGCTCGCTGCGCACCGTGATCTGCCCGGCCGACGGCCGCCGCGCGCCGCCCCAGGGCACGGCGGCGGGCAAGGACTAGGGCCTGCCGCGACCGCGCCGCGCGTCCTGGTCACGCGTCCGGATGTCCATGCGAGGCGCCTGTTGCATGGACAGGGCCTAGCCGCGCCAATAGCGGTAGAGCGCGCGCGCCGCGGCGTCCAGCGCGAAGCCGAGCGCCCCGATCAGCAGCACCATGGCCATCAGTTCCGAATAGGCCAGCCGGTCGCGCGTGTCCAGGATGAAATAGCCCATCCCCGCCGATACGCCCAGCATTTCGCACGGCACCAGCACGATCCAGAGAATGCCGATGGCCAGCCGCACCCCGGTCAGGATGTGGCCCAGGACGCCAGGCAGGATCACGTGGCGCAGGGTTTCCCAGCGGGTCGCGGCCATGCTTTGCGCCAGCTGCAGCCAGCGCGCGTCCAGCTGCTGCACGCCTGCGGCCGTATTCAGCACGATGGGCCACACCGCGGCAAAGGCCAGCAGGAAATACACCGGGTCGTCGCCCACGCCGAACACCATCACCGCTATCGGCATCCACGACAGCGGCGAGATCATGCGCAGGAACTGCATGGCCGGCGACAACGCCGCCTCCAGGCGCCGGTAGCTGCCGATGGCCAGCCCGAGCGGCACGCCGATGGCCAGCGCCAGCCCCAGGCCCACGGCCACGCGCCGCAGGCTCACCAGCACGTGCAGCGGCAGATCCGAGCCGGTCAGCAGTTGCCACAGGCTGGCGAAGGTGGCGGCGGGCGCAAAGCGCCGCGCCATGCCGCCGGCGGGCGCCAGTACCTCGGTACCCAGCCACCACAGCGCCAGCAGCGCCGCCAGGCCGGCCAGCCCAAGCACGGCGCGCGCGGCCGGGCCGTCGCGTCGCGCGCGGGTGCGCGCAGGCACGGCGACGGGCTGCGCGCCGCCCGCGGCCAGCGACTGGCGCGCCGTCACGCCTGCACCATCTCGGCCCGGCTGTACGACTCGGGAAAGCCGAAGCGTCCCAATCCGCCCGCCGCCTCGATGGCGCGCCTGACGTAGCGGTCGTCGACCAGCTCGGCGGCCGCCCGAGCCGGATCCAGGTTCGCCAGAAAGCCGCGATCGGCCTCGATCACGGTGTCGCGCAGGCGCCGCACCAGTTCCTCGGTATAGCTGGGGAACGGGTATGGCTGGAAGTCGATGCGGCGCTCATCCCAGTCGGCGTGGCGGATCGCGCCGCTGGCCAGGTATTGCTCGCGGTCGGACGGCGGCGGCGCCAGCACCTTGCTCAAGGCCGGCAGGCCGTGCGGGGTGTAGCGGTTGATGCCTTCCTTGGACAGCAGCCTGGCGGTCTCTTCGCGGTTGTCGCGGATCCACAGCTGCGCCTGGACGATGGCGTCGACCACCTTCTGCGACCACTCGGGGCGCTGCTGCAGGTCGCGCTCGTGCATGAACACCACGCAGCAGGCGTGGTTGCGCCAGACGTCGCCGGTAAAGCGCAGCACCTTGCCCACGCCCAGCGTCTCGGCCACGGCATTGAAGGGTTCGGCCACGATGTAGCCTGCGATGCGGTTTTGCGCCAGCGCCGGCGGCATGTCGGCCGGCGCCATCACCACCAGGTTGACTTCGTTGGCGGCCGGCGCGCCGTCCTTGCGCGACACGGGCTCCAGGCCGTTCTCGCGCAGCAGGTATTGCAGCACCACGTTGTGGATGGAATACCAGAACGGGATCGCCACGGTCTTGCCGCCCAGCTGCTTGACGTCGTTGATGGCCGGAGCCACGGTCAGACCCGAGCCGCCGACGTGGTTCCAGGCCACCACCTTGGCCGGCACCTGGCTGCCGAAGCGCGCCCACACCGTCATCGGCGACAGCAGGTGCACCACGTTGACCTGCCCCGAAATGAACGCCTCGATCACCTGCGCCCAACTGCGCAGCAGCGTCGGCTTTTCGGCCTTCACCCCGGCCTTGTCGAACAGGCCGTTGTTATGCGCCACCAGCAATGGCGCCGCGTCGGTGATCGGCAGGTAGCCGATGCGCACCGGGGCGTCGGGCTCGCTCTGCGCCCGCGCGTTGAACGCCGATAGCAGCGGCGCGGCGCCGCCCACCGTCAGCAGGGCCGAGAGTTTCAACCAGTCGCGACGCGACATGTGTTCAAGGCACATCGATAGACTCCTTGGCGGCTTGGCCGCGTGCGACCCGCAGCGCATCGCGCAGGCGGGTCAGGATTTCCAGGCGCAGCGCGCCCATTTCAGGCAAGAGATCGGCGCGCGGCTGCGGCAGGTCCACCGACCACACGCCCAGGATGCGTCCGGGCGCGCCGCCCAGCAGCACGATGCGGTCGGCCAGCAGCAGCGCTTCGTCGATATCGTGGGTGATGAGGACGGCGGCGGTATGGAAGTCGGCCACCACCTTGCGCAGCAGCGCCTGCATGTCGCCGCGCGTGACCTCGTCGAGCGCGCCGAAGGGTTCGTCCAGCAGCAGCACCGCCGGCTGGCGCGCCAGGCAGCGCGCCAGCGCGGTGCGCTGCGCCATGCCACCGGACAGTTGCGCCGGCCGCAGGTGGCGCGCATGCGACAGGCCGACCTCGTCGATGGCCTGGTCGATCCGCAGGCGCCGTTCGGCCGCGTCCAGCACGGGCTGGTGGACGAAATCCAGGCCGAACGCGACATTGCGCTCCAGCGACAGCCACGGCAACAGGCTGGGATCCTGGAACGCCACCGCCACGCGCGGATGCACGCCGGTCAACGGCGCGCCCTCCATCAACAGCGTGCCGGCGCTGGCCGGCTGCAACCCCGCCAGCACCCGCAACAGGCTGGACTTGCCGGCGCCGCTGGCGCCCAGCACCGCCACCACCTCGCCCCGATCCAGCGCCAGGTCCACGTCCCGGAACACGTCCATGGACGCGCCGGGGTAGCGCAGCGCCAGCGCGCTGGCCTGCAACACGGGGCGCGGCGGCGCGCTCATGCGGCGCCCTCGGCCGCGAGCCGGGCCTGGCGCTTGGCCAGCTCGGTCTTGAGCTGCACCAGGCTGGGGGTGACGATGGGCAGGAAGGCTGCCTCGCGCCAGCGGCGCGCAAAACCGTCGCCAGCCGGTCTCAGGTAGGCCGCGCCGCCGCTGGCCTGCAGTTCCAGCTGCACTGCCTGGCTGGCGATCTCGGCCAGGGCGATGCGGCTCTCGAACAGCAGCCACGGTTCGGCCACGAAGCGTTCGCTGCGCACGCCGGCTACCAGGCGCGCGGTCACTTCGTCGAGCTGCCGCGCCAGCGCCTGCAGGGGTTCGGCGAGGATGCCGCGCGACGCCTGGCCCTGCCCGGCCTCGCCAGCCGCGCGCAAGGCGCGCCGCGCCAGGCCGATGGACAGGCCGCACTGCAGCCCGGCGAAGGCCGGCCGCGCTCGCGGCAGATACTGGCGCGCGTCCGGATGGATCAGCCATTCGGGCCCGATGCGTACATCGCGCACGTCCAGCGCCGCCGTGTTGCTGGACTGCAGCGCCAGCAGGTTCAGGTCGGCGCTGCGCGTCAGTCCGTCGATGTCGTGCGGCAAGGCCACCACTGCCGGCGTGCCGTCCGGCGACGAGACGGCCGCGGCCACCAGGAAGCCCTGCTTGCGCAGGTTGGTCACCCACGGCATGCGGCCGTCCAGCCGCCAATCCGTGCCGTCCTGGCGCGCGCCGATCTGCAGCGATTCGATGCCGCTGAGGAACTTCATGGCGTTCGACAGCGCCGTGGCGCCGGCCGTTTCGCCCGCCAGCAAGGGCGCCAGCCACGCCCGCGACAAGGCCGCGTTGGGGCTGCGCAGCAGGTATTCGATGAAAACGCGCTGGCCCCAGGCCACGAAGGCCGCGGCCACGGAATGCTCGGCCACCTGCGACACCGCCTCGATGGCGTCGCCGATATCGGTGCCCGGCGCGCCGCCCTGCTCGGCCGGCACGCCCAGGCGGAACACGCCCGCCTCGGCCAATCGCGGCAGGACCTCGGCGGCGTCATGGCTGCCGTCGTCCAGCGCGCCGGCATGGGCGTCGAGCCAGGCGGCCAGCCCGGGCGACAGGCGCGGGTCCGGTTGCCGCGCCGTCATTGCGCGCCGCTCCAGGCGTAGGCGCCCAACTGCTCGTTCAGTGGCGTCTGCGCCAGGTTGTTGCCGAAATTGCAGATGGTCGCCAACCCCACGCCGACGATCACTTCGAGCGCGTTGCCGTCGCTGTAGCCGGCCTCGCGCAAGGCTTGCAGCTCGGCGTCGCTGACGCGGCCGCGGGTACGGATCACGGCTTCGGTGAACGCGGCCAGCGCCTGCAGGCGGGCGTCGGGCAGCGTGCCTTGCGCGCGCAGCGCATCCACCACTTCGGGCGAGAGCTTGGCCTTGTTGCGCGCCAGCGCGGTGTGGCCGGCCACGCAGAAGGTGCAGCCGTGGCGGGTGCCGGCCACCAGTTGCACCACCTCGCGTTCCCGCAGCGTCAGCCCGGCGCGCGCGTTGATCTGCGACAGCGTCTGGTACGCTTCCAGCGCCACCGGCGCGTTGGCCAGCACGCCCAGCAGGTTGGACAGGTAGCCCGCGCCCTGTTCGGCGGCGGCCAGCGCGGCGCGGGTGGGTTCGGGGGCGCTTTGCGCGGTATGGACGGGCAGACGGGCCATGAAGGTCTCCAGAAGACTGTCAACGAAAACTCGATTGTGCGGGCGCCCCGCTCCGGGCGACAATGCACGGGGGTCGCAAGCTGATGCTCGATCCTATCGACTTTCAGCTATGCGCTTATAACCAGGCGCGATCGCCATCATCGCGCCAAACTGATCCGGTCGTTCCCCCATACCAGCGCGGCCGCCACTCGCCTGCCCTTGCCATGCCGCCCTCGCCCGCCCCGAACGCCGATCAAGCCGCCGTCGACGCCCTGCTGCTGTCGAGCCTGGAGGTGCAGTCCAGCTTGTATCACCTGGGGCAGTACTGCGGCAATTGGTCGGCCAGCACCAGCGGCCGGGCCCGCGCCAGTTTCCACCTGATCCTGCACGGCCGTTGCCGCGTCGACCTGGGGCCGGGCCAGGCGCCGCTGACGCTGGCGGCCGGCGACGGCGTGTTCTTCCTGCGCGACCTGCCGCACGCGCTGACGCCGCTGGACGCGCCCGGATCGGCGGCGCCGGTGTGTCGCGAGATGCGGCCGCTCACGCCGCGCCAGCCCGACGGCACCGGGCTGGCCTGCGGCTTCTTCCAGTTCCGCCCCGGCCTGGCCGATCTGCTGGCCGATACGCTGCCCGACGTGCTGGTGCTGCGCGCCGACGATGCCCGCTACGCCAGCGCGCGCGGCGTGTTCGACCTGATACTGGGCGAAACCCGGCGCGACGGCGGCGCCTCGACGGTAGTGCTGGAACGGCTCACCGACATGCTGGTCTTTTTCATGCTGCGCCACCTGGCGATCCACGACCGCCAGGCCCACGGCCTGTTCGTGCTGGCGCGCGACCCGGCCATGGCGGGCCTGCTGCAGGCGATCCTGGCGCGGCCGGCGGACCCCTGGAGCATGGACGACATGGCGCGCCACGTGCACATGTCCAAGGCCACCTTCCACCGCCGCTTCACGCTGCAAAGCGGCACCACGCCCGCGCAATTGCTGCAACTGCTGCGCATGCGCGTGGCGCGGCGCCTGCTGGCGCAAGGCGTGGCCATCGCCGAGGCCGCCGAACGGGTCGGCTATCGCTCGCAAGCCGCCTTCAGCCGCGTGTTCCAGCGCACCGAGGGCGTGGCGCCTTCGGCCTGGCGCAAGGGCTCGCCTTTGCCGGGCGCGCCCGGCTGAAGGCCGCCGCGCCCCTGCCTTGCGACCCCTCGCGTCCCGGCTCGCGGCGCCTTACGACAGCCCCAGCAACAGTTCCGCCAGCAACTGCGGGTGGGTGATGTGCGCCTCGTGCGGCGCGGCGATGTCGACCCAGTTCCAGCCCGATTGCGACTTCACCCATTGGCGCGAGGCCTCCAGCACTTCCAGTTCCGGCTGGGTGCAATGGATGTAGGTGCGCGGGCGGCCGTTGCCCACGGGATGCCGGAGGGTGAGCGGCGTGGTGTAGCTGGCCAGCGGATGCCGCGTCAGGCGACGCTTGACCCAGGCCTCGTCGGCGCTGCCGGGCTTGAATCCCCAGGCCGCCGGCAAGGGCTCGGGAATCGGCACGGCCAGGCCGTTGGTGGCCTTGGAGGCCGCGGCGATGCGCGCGTCGGCCTCGGCCTTCGGGTACACCGAAAACGCGTTCTGGCCGCTTTGCAGCACGATCGAATCGAAGTACACGAGGTGCGCCAGTCTTTCGGGAATGCGGTCGGCCACGCCCGAGATCGGGATGCCGCCGAAGCTGTGGCCCACCAGGATCACGTCGTTCAGTTCTTCGCTCTCGATCACCTGCACCAGGTCCTCGACGAAGGTGTCGATGGTGATGCCCTTGTGCAGCAGGTGGGCACGGTCGCCCATGCCGGTGAAGCTGGGCGCGTGGACGCGATGGCCGGCCGCGCGCAGCCGCTCGGCCACCGGCCGCCAGCACCAGCCGCCGTGCCACGAGCCGTGCGCCAGCACGTAGGTCTTGGCGCGGCCGGACGCGGGTTGGGCTGTAGCTTGGGCTGCGGATTCCGAGGCGGGCCGCGCCAGGCCGGCCGGCGCAGCCGCCAGGGCGGGCAGCCCCGCCGCCAGTTGCAACAAGGTCCTGCGGGAAATCATGCTCATGCCGCTTACACCTGTGCCAGGGCCTGGTCCAGATCGGCCAGCAGATCGTCGATATGCTCGATGCCGATCGACAGGCGCACCGTTTCCTCGCGCACGCCCGCCTTCTGCAGCTCTTCGGGATTGAGCTGGCGATGGGTGGTGGACGCCGGATGCGTGGCCAGCGACTTGGCATCGCCGATGTTGACCAGTCGCGTGAACAGTTGCAGCGCATCCTGGAAGCGCGCGCCGGCTTCGCGGCCGCCCTTCACGCCGAAGGTGAACAGGCCGGGCGCCTTGCCGCCCAGGTACTTGCGCACCAGGGCGTGATCCGGGTGGTCCGGCAGGCCGGCGTAGTTGACCCACTCGACCTTGGGATGCTCGCGCAGGTAGCCGGCCACCTTGACCGCATTCTCGACGATGCGGTCCACCCGCAGCGCCAGCGTCTCGATGCCTTGCAGGATCTGGAACGCATTGAACGGCGAGATCGCCGCGCCGGTGTTGCGCAGCGGCACCACGCGGGCGCGGCCGATGTAGGCGGCCGGGCCGAAGGCTTCGGTGTAGACCACGCCGTGGTAGCTGACGTCGGGTTCGTTCAGGCGCTTGAAGCGGGCCTTGTGCTCGGCCCACGGAAACTTGCCCGAGTCGATGATGGCGCCGCCCAGGCTGGTGCCGTGGCCGCCCAGGTACTTGGTCAGCGACTGCACCACGATGTCGGCGCCGTGCTCGATCGGGCGCAGCAGGTACGGCGAGGGCACGGTGTTGTCGACGATCAGCGGCAGGCCGTGGCGGTGGGCCAGCTCGGCCAGCGCGGCGATGTCGGTGATGTTGCCCAGCGGGTTGCCGACCGACTCGGCGAAGATGGCCTTGGTGCGCTCGTCGATCTGCGCCTCGAAGGCGGCCAGGTCGCTCGGGTTGGCGAAGCGCGTGGTGATACCGTATTGCGGCAGCGTGTGGGCGAACAGGTTGTAGGTGCCGCCGTACAGCGTGCTGGACGAGACGATGTTGTCGCCCGCCTCGGCAATCGTCAGGATGGCGTAGGTCACCGCGGCCTGGCCCGAAGCCAGCGCCAGCGCGGCGATGCCGCCTTCCAGCGCCGCCACGCGCTGTTCCAGCACGTCGGTGGTCGGGTTCATGATGCGGGTGTAGATGTTGCCCGCCACTTTCAGGTCGAACAGGTCGGCGCCGTGCTGGGTGTCGTCAAAGGCGTAGGCCACGGTCTGGTAGATCGGCACGGCCACGGCGCGCGTGGTCGGGTCGGGCTTGTAGCCGCCATGCACGGCAATGGTTTCCAGCCGCCACTCGGGCTTCTTCGGTTCGGTCATGTGGTGCTCCTCGAAATGCGTTATCGGTAATAGGATCAGGCGGCGAACCCGCGCGCGGCGCGCAGGATGCGGTCGACGTCCCCATGATTGTTATAGGCGCCGACGGACAGGCGCACGTAACCATACTCCACGATGCTGGCCACCACACCCTCGCGGGCCAGGTGCGCCAGCGCCGCGGCCGGATCGGCCACGCGCAATGCGGTGGTGGTGCTGCGCAGCGCCGCGTCGGCCGGCGATACCACCTGCAGGCCCTGGGCGCGCAAACCGTCGCTCAATGCAGCGGATAGCTCCAGTACCCATGGCTCGATGCGTTCGGGCCGCGCCCATTCGATCAGGTCCAGCGCCGCGGCCCAGCCGGCGATGCCGGGATAGTTCAGGTTGCCGGTTTCCAGGCGGCGGGCGTCGCCCGCGTCGGACACCCCCACCTGCCATTGCAGGCCGGTCTTGTCGAGCGTGGTGATTTCCGACGGGCCGACGTACGGCGGATCCAGCGCGTCGAGCAGGCGCGGCGACACGTGCAGCAGGCCCACGCCCAGCGGCCCCAGCATGCCCTTGTGGGCGCCGCAGGCGAAAGCGTCCACGCCCCACGCATCGACCTCGGCGCGCAACAGGCCCGCGCCCTGGATGCCATCGACCACCAGCCAGATGCCGCGCTCGGCGCAGCGCCGGCCCAGCTCGGCGATGTCGGTGCGCAGGCCCGTGCCGTATTGCACCCACGACACCGCGATCAGCCGCGTGCGCGCGTCGACGTGCTGCCACAGGTCATCGACCGTATAGCGGTGCGCGCGTGCCGACGGCACCCGCACCTGCACGCCGCGACGGCGCAGGTTGAGCCAGGGCAAGGCGTTGGTGGGGTGTTCCTGGTCGTCGACCACCAGGTTGTCGCCTTCCTGCCAGGCCAGGCCCTGCGCCACGGTGTTCAGGCCCTCGGTGGTGTTCTTGGTGAAGGCCAGCCGGCGCGCGTCGCCGCCGATCAGCCGGGCCAGCCGCGCGCGCAGCGCGCCGGCATCGCGCAGCCATTGCGGCTTGTCGCTGCGGGCATGGGTGATGCCGTCGAAGAAGGCGGCCACGCCATCGGCCACCTTGGGCGCCAGCGGGCTGGTGTAAGCGATGTTGGCGTATGCCTTGTCGCGAGTGATGGGAAACCATTCCCGGAATTCGTCCTGCCAGCTCATGCGCAACCTTCTTCAATCATGCAACTTGGTATGGACGGATTCTAGGTATATGACGCGAATTTGGATAAGGCTAAGTTCTCATAACCATATGACGATACAGTCGCTCACGATTGCGGCGCGCGACCATAGAATTCATGCCTTTCTTGCATACATCGAATACGGGAACGGCATGCGGTTGATCTCTCTACTCAAGGCCGCCGGGGCGGCGGCGGCGCTGGCTTGCGCTGGCGCGTCCATGGCGGGCGTCACGGTCGACGCCATCAAGAAGCGCGGCGAATTGGTGTGCGGCGTGAGCCAGGGCTCGGCCGGGCTGTCGATCGCCGACAAACAGGGCCGCTGGACCGGCCTGGACGCCGACCTGTGCCGCGCGCTGGCGGCCGCCGTGCTGGGCGATCCCGAGAAGACGCGCTTCGTGCCGCTCAGTTCGCAGCAGCGCTTTCCCGCCCTGCAAGGCGGCGAGATCGACGTGCTCAACCGCAACACCACCATCACCTCCAGCCGCGACGCGGGCCTGGGCATCGTCTCGGCCGGCATCGTGTTCTACGACGGCCAGGGCTTCCTGGTGCCGAAGAAGCTGGGCGTGAAAAGCGCCACCGAACTGGACGGCGCGCAGGTCTGCGTGCAGCCCGGCACCGTCAACGAACAGAACCTGGTCGATTACTTCAAGAAGCACAAGCTCAACTATCGGCCGGTGGTGATCGAGAACCTGGTCGAGCTGGAGCAGGCCTTCTACGCCGGGCGCTGCGACGTCTACCTGTCGGATGCCTCGACGCTGGCCGCCAGCCGCGCCGCGCGCGCCGCCAATCCGGACGACTTCGTCATCCTGCCCGAACGCATCAACAAGTCGCCGCTCGGCCCCTTCGTGCGCCAGGACGATCCCAACTGGACCGCCATCGTGCGCTGGACCGTCAACGCGCTGGTGGCCGCCGAGGAACTGGGCATCACCTCCAGGAACGTGGACAGCCAGGCGCAAAGCAGCGACGCCCAGGTGCGCCGCCTATTGGGTCTGGACCCCGGCATCGGCAAGGGCTTCGGGCTGGACGAAGGCTGGGCCCGCAACGTGATCAGGGCCGTCGGCAACTATGGCGAGGTGTGGGACCGCAACCTGGGCGCGGCCACGCCGCTCAAGCTCGATCGCGGCCTGAACCGGCAATGGAACCAGGGCGGCCTGCTGTATTCGCCGCCGTTCCAATAAACCTTCACGCACGCGCTGCCGGCAGGCGGGCCGACGGCCCGCCTGCGCGCTTTTTGAGAAGCCGCCGGCCCCTTCCGGCGCAGGCCAGGACAGACATGATCGCCCTTCACTCCTCGCCCTGGAACGCCGCGCTGCGGCGCTGGTGGCCAGCCGCCGCCTGGACCCTGGGGCTTGCCGCCCTGGCGGCGCTACTGCTGCTGCACATCGAAGCCACGCAGGCGGCCCGCGGCATCCGCGGCGGCTTCGGCTTCCTGTTCCAGCCGGCGGGCTTCCGCATTTCGGAAAGCCTGCTGCCGGTGACGCCCGACGATCCCTACTGGATGTCGCTCGCCGCCGGGCTGGTGAACACGCTGACGGTCGCGCTGGTGGCGATTCCGCTCGCCACCCTGCTGGGCATCGGCCTGGGCCTGCTGCGGCTGTCGTCGCGGCCGCTGGCATCGCGCGCCGCCGCGCTCGTCATCGCGCCCTTGCGCAATACCCCGGTACTGCTGCAATTGTTCGTCTGGTACGGCCTTTTGCTGCGCCTGCCGGACGCGCGCCAGGCGTGGTCGCCGCTGCCGTCCGTGCTGCTGTCGAACCGCGGGTTGGCATTGCCGGCGCTGCACGGCTGGCTGCCCTATGCGCTGGCGGCGGCGGGCGCCCTGCTGCTCGGCTGGCGCCTGCGTCATCGCCTCGGCCGCGCCGCGCCCTGGGCCGCGCTGGCGGCCACGGCGCTGGCCTGGGCGTTGTTGCCCGGCGTCACCATTGATCTGCCCGTCAAGCGCGGCTTGGGCCTGCAAGGCGGCTGGCAGCCCAGCATCGAATTCGCCGCGCTGGTGATCGGGCTGGTGGTGTTCCATGCGGCCTACATCGCCGACATCGTGCGCGCCGCCGTGCGGGCGGTGCCGGTGGGCCTCGTGGAAGCCGGCCAGGCCATGGCATTGACCCCCTGGGGCGTGCTGCGCCACGTCGTCGCGCCCTACGCCGCGCGCGTGGCGCTGCCGCCGTATGCCAACCAGTGCCTGGCACTGGTCAAGAACAGCACCCTGGCCATCGCCATCGGCTACCAGGAACTGATGGCCGTCATCAATACCGCCATCACCCAGACCGGGCTGGCGCTGGAAGGCATCACCCTGGCCGTGGCCGTCTACCTGGGGCTGGCGTTGGCGCTGGGCGGCGCGCTGTCCGCCTGGAACGCGCGCCATGCCCGCCACGGCCCCGGCGACAGCCACGGCGCCCGCCTGGGCGAGCGCCCCGCGTTGCGCCTGCTGGACGACGACAAGCGCGGCATCGGCGGCTGGTTCGGATCGGCGCTGATGGCATTGCTGCTGGGCGCCGCCGGCTGGGCCTTGCTCGATTGGGCGCTGCTGCGCGCCGTCTGGAGCGGCAGCCCCGCCGCCTGCGCCGCCGCGGGCGCCTGCTGGGCCGCCGTGGGCGAGAACCTGCCATTGCTGCTGTTCGGCGCCATGGCGCCCGCCGACCGCGCGCAGGCGCTGGTCGCCTGCGCCGCCCTGCTCGCCGGCGTGGCGGTCGCGCTGGGGGTGGGTCGGCTCGCGGCGCGGCCACGCCTGGCGTGGATCGCGCTGATGATTGCCGTCACGCTGGCCGCGCTGGCCGGTTGGCCCTGGGGTGGCGGCGCCATCGGCCCGTTGCGCTGGAGCGGCCTGTTGGTGACGCTGATCCTGGCGATCTCCGCGCTACTGGCCGCGCTGCCGCTGGCCTTCGGCCTGGCGCTGTTGCGCCGTTCCGCCAGCCCCGGCGGGTCGCTCGCCGCCGCAGCGCTGATCGAGGCCGTGCGCGGCGTGCCGCTGGTGACGCAATTGCTGTTCGCGTCGTTCGTGCTGCCGCTGCTGCTGGGCGGCGGCGTGTCCAAGTTCGGCATGGCCCTGGCCGCGCTGACGCTGCACACCGCCTGCCTGCTGGCCGAAGTGCTGCGCGGCGCGCTGCAGGCAATTCCGCCTGGCCAAATGATGGCGGCGCGCGCGCTCGGCATGCGCCCCGCCGTCGCCTACTGGACGGTGATCTGGCCGCAGGCGCGCCGCATCGCGGCGCCGGCCGCGCTGGGCGTGTTCGTCGGCGCGGTCAAGGACACCTCGCTGGTCAGCATCATCGGCGTGTTCGACGTGCTGGGCGCGGCCAAGGCGGTGGTCGCCGGCACTGACTGGCGTGCCTACCATGTCGAGGTCTACCTGGCGGTGGCGCTGCTGTACTTCAGCGCCAGCCTGGCGTTGGCGCGCGTGGCGCGGCGCATGGAAGGAGCGGTTTCCTGATATCCGCGCCGACGCGCGCGGTGCCGCCTTCGCGGCCAAGCCTATTGGCCCCCTGCGCCCAGCCGTTCCAGCCACGCCGGACGCGGCGCCGCATCCAGCCAGTTCTTGACGATCAACCCCAGTTCGGTGTCGCCGGAGATACGCAGCCGACGCTGGAAGAACAAAGTGTCCGCATCAGTCTCGCCGCGCATCAACGCCAGCAGTTCCCCAACGCCCGCGCCCAGTTCCAGTTCGCAGGGCTCGCGGTTCCACATCGGGCGAAAGGCGCCGCCGCGCACGGTGAAGCGGCTGCACAGGCCCAGGTCCTCGATGGTGATGGCGAAGCTGCGGCCCTCCAGTTCCGGTGGCGGGCTGAGCCAGTTCAGGCGCCGCGCCAACTCCAGCCCGGCGACGAAGTGCAGCGACACCAGCGGCGCGGGCAACCGCCGCCCCAGGCGCGCGACCAGGCCCGGCACGGCGAATCGGCTGTCGCTCATAGCCCCTCCTGCCAGGCGATCCCCGACTGGCCATGGAAATAGCCATTGCAGCGGCCGATGCCGGCCGGCGGCTGCACCGTTTCCGGCGCGCGGCCGCCGCGCGCGGCGTCCAGCGCCGCGATGGCTTCGAGCGTGCCGGCCGACTGCGGGCTGACGCGCAGCACGTCGGCGCCCATGTCGGCCAGGTACGCGGCCTGGTCCAGCAGGTCGAGACAGGCGGCCGACTGCACCTGGATGCCGTTGATCGCCAGGAACTCGCGCGATTCACGCGTGCGCATGTCCAGCCCATCGGGATGCTCGATGCAGCGGAAGCCGCACTCGTCCTTCTTCAACCGGAAGTGGCGCGCGGTGAAGCAGCGCGCCGAGAACGCCAGCGCCATGCGGCCCCACACCATGATCTCGGCCTGCAACCCGGCCGGCCGCTCGGCCAGCAGCCGCGCCAGCGCATTGACGTGCATTTCCAGCGGCGCCACGAAGCGGGTCGCGCCGCGCGCGGCCAGCCATTCCAGCGTGCCGCCGTGGTAGGCATTCATGTGCGGACCTGCCACGAACGGGCGGCCGCCCAGGTGGCGCATGGCGCCGGCCTCGCCGGCCTCGACCATGAAATCCTGCTGCTCGCACAGGCGTCTCAGCGCCGAGGCCTCGGCGCCGGTCTCGATCAGGGTGCGGCCGGACAACACCACTTCCTTGCCGGTCGCGGCGAGGTCGCGCGCCAGGTCGAGCCAGTCGTCGGCGCGCAGTTCATGGCGCCTGCTACAGACGGTTTCGCCGATGTAGAGGATGTCGGCCGGGCTGTCGGCCAGCGCCGCGTAGAACTCCAGCGTGCGCTGGCGCGGCCAGTAGTACAGCAACGGTCCGACCGAGATGCGGAAAGCCTTGGGTTTCATTTCCATGGACGTTCGAATGCGCCTTGCGTGACTTGGGATCCCTCGGCATGGCGCGCCAGCATCGCGTTCCATTCGGGACGTGGGGAGTAGCGGTTGGGATCGGCGTGCGCGCTGTCGAGCGCGGCGCGCAGCGTGGACACCACCTGCGTGACGTAGGCCGGGCTGCGCTGGCGCCCTTCTATCTTGATCGCCGCCACGCCCATCTCGGCCAGTTTGGGCAAGAGGCCGATGGCGTTCAGGCTGGTCGGTTCCTCCAGCGCATGGTCGGCATGGCCGTCGACCTCGAAGCGCCCCTTGCACAGCGTCGGATAGGCGGCGGCCTCGCCAGGCCCATAGCGGTCGATCAGGATACCGTTCAGGCGCGCATCCAGGCGGCCGTCCTGCTCGACCCAGCGCACCGCGCTGGCGGGCGAACAGACGCCCTTGTTGTTGGGCGAATCGCCCGTGGCGTACGACGACAACAGGCAGCGCCCTTCGGCCATGACGCACAGGCTGCCGAAGCCGAACACCTCGACCTCGACGCTGACGTTGGCGCAGATGCGGGCGATCTCGGCCAGCGTCAGCACGCGCGGCAGCACCACCCGGTGGATGCCGAATTGCTCCTTCATGAGTTCGATGGCGTCGGTGTGGGTGGCCGAGCCCTGCACCGACAGGTGCAGGCGCAGGTCGGGATAGCGGTCGCGGGCGTACGCCAGCAGGCCGGCATCGGCCATGATGACCGCATCCGCGCCCAGCCCGTGCGCGGCATCGACCGCCTCGCGCCATTCATGGCCGCGGCCGGCCTGCACGAAGGTGTTGATGGCGAACAGCACCTTGCGTTGCCGGCTGTGCGCCAGTTCGACGCCGGCGCGGATGTCGCTTTCGGTGAAATTGAGCCCGGCGAAGTTGCGGGCGTTGGTGGCGTTCTTCAGGCCCAGGTAGACGGTGTCTGCGCCTGCCTCGATCGCCGCCTTCAGCGCGGCCAGGCTGCCGGCCGGCGCAACGAGTTCCAGGGGGGAGGTTCGGGTTTGCATGCCGGCCAGTCTAGGGGCCGGCGCGGCGGGTGGCCTTGTCGCAGATCAAACCGTCCCGCGGCGGCGCGCCACGCCGCGCGATTTCAGGCCGGATCGTCGCCGTGCAGGCCGTGCTCGACGGCGTAGACCGCGACCTGCACGCGGCTGGTGAGGTTCAGCTTCTTCAACACGTTCTGCACGTGGATCTTGACCGTGCTTTCGCTGACGTCGAGTTCGCGCGCGATGACCTTGTTGCTGGCGCCGCGCGCCAGGCACTGCACGATCTGGCGTTCACGCGCCGTCAGGCGATGGCGTTCGGCCTGGCCGGCCGGCGCCTGCGCGGCCAGGCTGGCCTGGCCGCGGAATTGTTCGACCAGCTTGGCCGTCATGCTCTCGGCGATGACGGGTTCGCCGGCCGCGGCGCGGCGGATGGCCGACGTCAGGGCCTCGGCGTCGATGTTCTTGAGCAGATAGCCGCGGGCGCCGTCGCGCAGCGCCTGGCCCAGTTCGTCGGCTTCTTCCGACACAGTGAGGATGATCACCGCACAGGAAGGCAGATCCTGCGTCAGCAGTTGCAGCGTCTCCAGCCCCGACAGGCCCGGCATGTTCAGGTCCAGCAGCACCACGTCGGGCTTGAGTTCCTTGGCACGCTTCAGGCCTTCGACGCCATCGCCGGCCTCGGCCACGATCTCGAAATCGGGCTGGCGCTGCAACAGCAGGCGCATGCCCGAACGGAACAGGGTGTGGTCATCGACGAGCAGGATACGGATGGGCATGGTCTTGAAAGGGTCAGGCGGCCTGGCGTTCGGCGTCGGGCAACGTCAAGGCAATGCGCGTGCCGCCGCCGGGCCGGGATTTCATTGTAATCAAGGCATGCATCCGGGCGGCGCGTTCGCGCATGATGTGCAGGCCGACGTGGGCCTCGCCGCGCTGCGCCACTTCGTCCGGATCGTAGCCCTGGCCGTTGTCGGCGATCAGCAGGTTGAAATCGCGGTCGTTGCGCACCACCACGTCGACCCGGTCGGCCTCGGAATGCTTGCGCACATTCGACAGCGCTTCCTGCAGGATGAACAGCACCTGCAATTGCTGCTCCGGGGCCAGCGGCGCGCCGACGCCCTGGCTGAAGGCCAGCTCGGTGGCCATGCCGGTCTGGCGGCGGAAACGTTCGACTGTGTCCTGGATGGCGGCCTTCAGGTCGCCCTGGCCCAGCTTGTCGCGGAAGTTGGTGAGCAGCTCGCGCACGTCCTTGTAGCTTTCGTCCACGCCGGTGCGCAGCAGCGGCAGGATTTCCTCGACCTCGGCCTGGTCGCCGCGCTTGACGGCCGCGTCCAGCAGCTGCAATTGCAGGTTCAGGAAGTTCAAGCCCTGCGCCAGGCTGTCGTGCAGCCCCTGCGCCACCAGGCCGCGCTCCTGCACCACCGCCAGCTGGCGCGCCTGGGCGCCCAGGCGGCGGTTGTCCAGCGCCACGCCCAGGTGCTGCCCCAGGGTTTCGAGCAGTTGCGAGTCGGACGGCGCCAGCTTGCGCTGGCTGCGGAAATGCAGCGAGTACGAGCCCAGCACCTCGTCGCGCGTGACGATGCGGAACACCGCCACGCTGGCGAAGCCGTCGCGCTGGCAGTTCAGGTCCATCTGCGGTGGCGCCTGGCGAAAATCCTGGATCACGACGACGCCG
This sequence comes from Achromobacter sp. RW408, assembly GCF_003184165.1. NCBI lineage: Bacteria > Pseudomonadati > Pseudomonadota > Betaproteobacteria > Burkholderiales > Alcaligenaceae > Achromobacter > Achromobacter sp. RW408. Next base: position 125,352 of record NZ_QHHO01000049.1, on the reverse strand, counting down.
GCCTGGCGCGTGGCCACGCCGCAATAGCAGTCGTCGACCCGCATGCAGTGCTCGGATTCGACCAGTTCCTCGGACAGGCCCACCGACACCACCAGGTTGAGCTTTTCGTTGTTCGGGTCGAGCGCGCGGATGCTGCCGCCCTCGGCGTCGAACTGCAGCATGACGCGGCGCAGGAAGCCCTGGCACATTGCCTCGATCTCGTTGGGCTGGTTCAGGAACGCCGCCATGTCGTACAGCGCGCCGATGTCGCGGTTCTGCGCCGCGAGCTGGGCGGTCTTTTCGCCCACCCGCTGTTCCAGGCCGGTGTACAGGCTCTGCAATTCGTCGGCCATGCGGTTGAAGCCGCGCGCCAGCACGCCGAATTCATCCTGGCTCTCGACCGGCAGGCGGGTGCTGAACTCGCGCGCCGCCATGCGCTGCAGGCCGTCGCGCAGGCGCAGCACGGGCGCGATGATCCACAGGTACAGCAGGTAGATCATGGCCAGGGTGCCGGCGCTGGCGATGGCCGCCAGCACGCCCTGCGACAGCCGCAGCGAGGTGGTCTTGCCGGCGTTGTCCTGCTCGATCATGCGCACCAGCTCGTCGGCGCGGGCAACGAAATCGGGCAGCGTCTCCAGGTATTCGGCCGCGTCCTCGCGGGCGATGGCGCGCATTGCCGCCGGCCGCATGATGTCGCGCCAGTAGTCGGCCACGCCCAGCCAATGCTGGCGGATGGTCGGATCGTTGGGAATGAACAGCGGCCGGGCCGGATTGCCGCGCGCCAGGCGGGCGATGGTGTCGTCCATCAACTGCACCTGCTCTTCGGTGCGCGCCTGGCGCCCGGCCTCGGGCCGCATCAGCTCCACCGCGACCCGGTTGGCGCGCATGCGCAGGCTGCCGGTGTCGTTGATGGCCGCGCCCGCGCCTTCCAGCTGCCACGACAGCCACAGCGTCAGGCCGATCATGCCGAGCACCACGATCAACGCCAGCAGCGAACTGGCGACGATGCGCGTCGACAGCCGGTGGCGTGGCGACGGCAGGCCCTGGGCGTCGGAGGGGGAATCGGGTGTGGTCATGGACTGGGCTTGCGCGCGGGCGTGCCTGAAGCGGGTTGGGCGATTGCCAGCCTTGAGGCGCACGCCGCGCGGCTGGCAGACTCCAGTGTAGTCGTTCCGCTCAACCCTGCCGCACCGCCCGGATGATGAAATCGGCCACCGCGGCCGGGTCGTTCAGGGGCAGGCAAGGCAGGTCCGTGGCCAGCGCCGCGTCGGTCACGATCGCCAGGAAGCCGGCGTCCTCGGCATGCAGCGGCGGCTTGCCCAGCGCCGGACGGTAGACCTCGATGCGGGGAATGGCCGCCTGCTTGAAACCCTCCACCAGCACCAGGTCGGCCGGCGCCAGGCGCAGCAACTGCTCTTGCAGCGACGGCTCCGGCGCCCCGCGCAGCTCGTGCACGATGGCATAGCGGAACGGCGACGCCACCATCACCTCCTGCGCCCCGGCCTGGCGGAAACGCGCGCTGTCCTTGCCGGGCGGCTCCATCTCGAAGTCGTGGTGGCTGTGCTTGATGACGCTGACCTTCAGGCCGCGCGCGCGCAGCAGCGGCAACATGGCCTCGATCAGGGTGGTCTTGCCGCTGCCTGAGCGGCCGGCAATGCCGAAAACGGGGGTCATGCGGGCTCCGTGAACAAGGGACAGACAATGGGCAGGAACGCGTCCGCCCGGGCCGAGTATGCCAGCAAAGCGCCCGCCACCAGGTCGAAGTACCAGCCGTGCAGGGTCAGGTCGCCGGCCTGCAGGCGCCGCTGCACGCACGGCAGGCGCTCCAGGTTGCGCAGCGAGATCAGGATGGAGGCCTGCTCGCAGGCGCGCCGGTGTTCCGCCAGCGACGCCGTCGGCATCTCGCTCAACACGCGCAGGCGCGCCGGCTCGGCGATATCCATCCAGCGGTCCAGGTAGTCCGGCTCGCCGCCGCGCGCCGGCCGCTCCATCAGCGCGCGGATGCCGCCGCACTGGGCATGGCCCAGCACGATGATGCGGCTGACCGCCAGTTGCTCGACCGCGAACTGGATCGCCGCCAGCACGCCGTGGTGGCCCTGGTCGCGGTCGGGCGGCGGCACCAGGTTGGCAACGTTGCGCACGGTAAAGATGTCGCCCGGATCGCAGCCCAGCAGCATGGCCGGATCGACCCGCGAATCGCAGCAGCCCACCAGCAGCGTGCTGGGGTGCTGGCCGTCGCGCAGGTTGCGGTACAGCGACGGCGCCTCTTCGTAGTATTGATGCTGGAAGCGCTGGAAGCCGTCCACCAGCCGTTCGATGTCGCGCATGGTTCAGCCTCCGGTCTGCGACATGAAACGCACGATGCGCTCGGGCCGGGTGGTGAATTCGTGGCGTTCCGGCTTGGCGGCGATGCCGGCGCGGATCGCTCGTTCCAGGTCGGCGTCGCTGGCGCCCTCGCGCAGCAGCCGCCCCAGCGGCACCTGGTCTTCCTGGCCCAGGCACAGGTAGAGGGTGCCGTCCACGCCCAGCCGCACGCGGTTGCAGGCGGCGCAGAAATGGCGCGACATGGGCGTGATGACGCCCAGCGCCGGCGCGCCGCCGCCGCTGCTCCAGTAGCGCGCCGGGCCCGCGCCCTGCCCCGCCAGCGCCGGCACCAGGCCGGCGTCGGCCGCCAGCCGCGCGCCCAGCTCGCCGAGGTCGGCATGGGCATAGCGGCGGCCGCAATCGCCCACCGGCATCGGCTCGATCAGGCGCAGGATGAAGCCTTGCGCCAGCGCGTAGTCCAGCAGCCGGCGCACGTCGGCCTCGGGCGTGGCGGCATGCACCACGCTGTTGAGCTTGATCGGCGCGAAACCGGCCTCGCGCGCGGCCCGCAGCCCGGCCAGCACGGCATCCAGGCAATCGCGGCCGGTGATGCGGCCGAACTCGGCCGCGTCCAGCGTGTCCAGGCTGATGTTCAGGCGGTGCACGCCCGCCGCCCGCAAGGCGGCGGCATGGCGCGCCAGCTGGGTGCCGTTGGTCGACAGCGACAGGTCGTCCACCCCCGGCAGCGCCGCGATGGCGGCGGCCAGGTCGGCCACGCCACGGCGCAGCAGCGGCTCGCCGCCGGTCAGCCGCAAGCGGCGCACGCCCAGGCCGGCGAACAGGCCCGCCAGGCGCGCCATTTCGTCATGGCGCAACCAGTTGGACGGCTCCTCGAAGCCCTTGAAGCCCTTGGGCATGCAATAGCCGCAGCGCAGGTCGCAGCGGTCGGTGACCGACACCCGCAGATAGTCGATGCGGCGGCCGAAGCCGTCGATCAGCCCCCGCGCCGCGGCCGGCGCCAGGGTGGCGACCGGGGCCGCCGGGACCGCCGCCAGGGCCGGCGCGGGGTTCATGACGGGCTCCCGAACACCCGGTCGTCCTCGGCCGCGCCCAGGTCGATGCCGCGCACGTCGGCGCGATCCACCAGCAGCCTGGCGTACTGGCGCCAGGCGGTGTCGCGGCTGGCGGCGGCCAGGGCCGAGGCGATCGATTCGCGCACCTGCTCGAACGGCAGCAGGCGTCCTTCGATGCGCCGCGTCACCCGCACGATGTGCAGCCCGTGACGGGTTTCCAGCACCTGCGGCAGCAGGCCGCCGGCCGGCAGGGCGAACACGGCCTTCTCGAATTCCGGCACGGTGTCGCCGCGCCCCAGCTGCCCCAGGTTGCCGCCCACCGCCGCCGACGGGCAGTTGGACTGCCGCCGCGCCACCTCGGCAAAGCCGGAGGGGTCGGCCAGCAGGTCCGCCAGCACCGCGCTGGCGTGGGCCCGCAGCATGTCCAGGTTCACCCCGGGGGTGACCTGGAACAGGATGTGGTCGGCCTCGATCAGCTCGCCCACGATGAAGCGCTGCGGATTGGCCTGGTAGTAGCGGCGGCAGGCCGCCTCGTCGGCCTCGGGCGCCGGCGCGTGGCGTTCCAGCAGGACGCCGATGGCGTCGTCTTCCGAAGCGAGATCCAACCCCTGCCGCGCGGCCTCGTCCCGCAGCACCCGCCGCAGCACCAGCGCCGTGGTGGCGGCGCGCATCGGGTTGGGCGCGTCCGCATGCAGCGGCAGTTCTTGTTCCATGTCGGCGTCGGTCAGTTCGACGCCATTGATGGTCACAGGCATGTCGGCCTCCTTGCCGCTCAGCGCGGGCGCACCAGTTGCCAGGCGCGGCCCAGGTAACCCAGCGACGCGAAGCCGCTCCACACGTGCACCAGGCGCGTGAACGGGAAAATCACGAACAGGGTCAGGCCCATGAACAGGTGCGCCTTGAACAGCGGCGGCACGTCGGCCACGAAGCTGGCGGCGCCACTGCGGAAGGTCACGATGTGCTGCGCCCAGTTCATCAGGCGCACCATCATCTCGCCATCCATGTGGCCGGCCGACAGCGCGATGGTCGACAGGCCCAGCAGCAGCGTCACCAGGATCCACAGCAGCAACAGCTTGTCGCCGGGCCGGGTGGTCTTGCGGATGCGCGGGTCGCTCAGGCGGCGGTGGATCAGGATCAGCAGGCCGATCAGGCACAGCCCGCCCATGACGCCGCCGGCCACCATGGCGACGGTCTGCTTGAGCGTGTGCGACACGCCGAGCGTGTCCCACACCACCACCGGGGTCAACAGGCCCGCCAGGTGGCCGAAGAACAGCCCCAGGATGCCGACGTGGAACAGGATGTTGCCCAGCCGCAGCTGGCCGCGATGCAGCAGCTGCGAGCTGTCGGTCTTCCAGGTGTACTGCTCGCGCTCGAAGCGCGCCAGGCTGCCCAGCAGGAACACCGTCAGGGCAATGTAGGGGTAGATGCCGAAGAAGAACTGGTTCAGGGAATTCATGATGCGTGTCCTGGAAATTAGCGGGTCGCCGGCGCGCGGGGATAGAAGCGCACGGCCTGCGCGCCGTCGCCCGAGAACGGGCGCAGCAGCGGCTCGACGCCGTCGGCGCCGGCGCCGAAGGTCTCCATGGCTTCGTCCATGTCGCGCACCGGCGGCGCGGTCTGCTCGCGCGGCGTGACCCGCGACAGGCCGCGCAGCACGACGAAGACGCTGGCGTAGGGGCTCTCGTTGCGCGCCAGGCGCGAACCGATGGCGGCCAGCACGTGGATGGCGTCGTCCAGCAGGTCCCGCGCCACGGCCGGGTCGATCACGCCCAGGAACTCCAGGAACAACGGCACGTGGTCCGGCAGTTCCGACACCACCGGTTCGAAGCCGTGCTGGCGGTAGGTCTCGAGCAGGTCGACCATGGCCTGGCCACGGTCGCGGCTTTCGCCGTGCACGTGCTCGAACAGGTGCAGCGAATGGGCGCGGTTGCGGTCGAAGGTGGCGACGTAGGTCTCCTGCAGCGCGATCAGGTCCTGGCTGGCCAGGTGGCCGATCAGCGGTTGCAGGGTTTCCTCGGCCTCGGGATGGGCGGCCAGGGCGGCCTCGACCTCGGTCAGGGCGTCCAGCAGTTCCTGTTCGGGGTAGCAGAGCAGCGCGGAAAGCAGTCGATAAAGGCTCATGATGTTCTCCGGTCTCAGGCCGCGGCCTTCTTGCGCGACTTCGGCATGTCGATGAAGATCTCGCTGCCCTGCGGCTTGCGGCCGAACAGCGTGCCTTCCGAGACGCCGCCCGAGCAGCCGTTGCCGAAGGTGAAGCCGCAGCTGCCCTTCTCGTTGAAGCTGTCCTCGACGATTTCCTTGTGGCTGCTGGGCACCACGAAGCGGTCCTCGTAGTTGGCGATGGCCATGATGCGGTACATGTCCTGCACGGTTTCTTCTGACAGGCCGACCTGTTCCAGCAGGGCCGTGTCGTGTTCGCCGTGCACGGTCTCGGCGCGCTTGTAGGCGCGCATCGCCAGCATCCGCTCCAGCGCCTGCAGCACCGGGGCTTCCTTGCCCGCGGTCAGCAGGTTGGCCAGGTAGCGCACCGGGATGCGCAGGCTGGCCACGTCCGGGATCATGGCGCTGGTGCCGAGCGTGCGCTGCGGCATCTTGCCGGCCTCGGCCGCGGTCTGGATCGGCGACAGCGGCGGGATGTACCAGACCATCGGCAGCGTGCGGTATTCCGGATGCAGCGGGAAGGCGACGCGCCATTGCACCGCCATCTTGTAGACCGGCGACTGGCGCGCGGCTTCCAGCCAGGATTCCGGGATGCCCTGCTCGCGCGCCGCGGCGATCACCTCGGGCGAGTGCGGATCCAGGAACAGGTCCAGCTGCGATTCGTACAGGTCCTGCTCGTTGCCGACGGCGGCGGCGCGCTCGATCTGGTCGGCGTCGTACAGCATGACGCCCAGGTAGCGGATGCGGCCGACGCAAGTTTCCGAGCACACGGTCGGCTGGCCGGCCTCGATGCGCGGATAGCAGAAGGTGCACTTCTCGGCCTTGCCGCTGTGCCAGTTGTAGTAGATCTTCTTGTACGGGCAGCCCGAGATGCACATGCGCCAGCCGCGGCACTTGTCCTGGTCGACCAGCACGATGCCGTCGTCCTCGCGCTTGTAGATCGAGCCCGACGGGCAGCTGGCGACACAGGCCGGGTTCAGGCAGTGTTCGCACAGGCGCGGCAGGTACATCATGAAGGTGTTCTCGAAGGTCGAGTACATCTCCTTCTGCACGCCCTCGAACAGGGCGTCGCGGCTGCGCGCGGCGAATTCGCCGCCCAGGTCGTCTTCCCAGTTGGGGCCCCATTCGATCTTGTCCATCTTCTTGCCGGTCAGCACCGACACCGGGCGCGCGGTGGGCGGCGTCTGCGACAGCGGCGCGTTCTTCAGGTGCTCGTAGTCGAAGGTGAACGGCTCGTAGTAGTCGTCGATCTGCGGCAGGTTGGGGTTGGCGAACAGGTTGGCCAGGATGCGCAGCTTGCCGCCCTGGCGCGGTTCCAGCTTGCCGGCCGCCGTGCGGCGCCAGCCGCCCTTCCACTTCTCCTGGTTCTCCCATTCCTTGGGATAGCCGATGCCGGGCTTGGTCTCGACGTTGTTGAACCAGGCGTACTCGACGCCGTCGCGGCTGGTCCAGACGTTCTTGCAGGTGACCGAGCAAGTGTGGCAGCCGATGCACTTGTCCAGATTCAGCACCATGCCGATTTGGGCGCGTATCCTCATGATTGCTTCTCTTCCTGTTGCGTTTGGACGGCGGGATCTTCGACCAGCGGGCCTTCCGGCCAGTCCACTTTCTTCATCTTGCGCAGCACCACGAATTCGTCGCGGTTGGCGCCCACGGTGCCGTAGTAGTTGAAGCCGTAGGCCTGCTGGGCGTAGCCGCCGATCATGTGGGTCGGCTTGAGCACGGTGCGCGTCACCGAGTTGTGGATGCCGCCGCGCTTGCCGCTGGTCTCCGCGCCCGGCACGTTCACGATCTTTTCCTGCGCGTGGTACATCAGGCACATGCCGACCGGCACGCGCTGGCTCACCACGACGCGCGCGGTCAGCGTGCCGTTGACGTTGAACACCTCGACCCAGTCGTTGTCGACCAGCCCGGCCTGCCTGGCCTCGGCCTCGGAGATCCACACGTGGGGACCGCCGCGGCTCAGCGTCAGCATGCGCAGGTTGTCGGAATAGGTGCTGTGGATGCCCCACTTCTGGTGCGGCGTGATCCAGTTCAGCACCAATTCCTTTTCGCCGTTGGGATAGCGGCCCAGCATCGGCGCCACGGTCTTGGTGTCGATGGCCGGTTTGTAGACGCACGAACCCTCGCCGAAATCCAGCATCCAGCGGTGGTCCTGGTAGAACTGCTGGCGGCCGGTCAGGGTGCGCCATGGGATCAGCTCGTGCACGTTGGTGTAGCCGGCGTTGTAGCTGACCTCTTCGCTTTCCAGGCCCGACCAGGTCGGCGCCGAGATGATCTTGCGCGGCTGCGCCTGGATGTCGCGGAAGCGGATCTTGTCGTGCTCGCGGCCCACCGCCAGGTGGGTGTGGTCGCGGCCGGTGACCTTGCCCAGCGCTTCCCAGGCCTTGACCGACACGTGGCCGTTGGTCTCGGGCGCGAAGGTCAGGATCATTTCGGCGGCGTCGATGGCGGTGTCCAGCCGCGGCCGGCCCTGGCTCACGCCGGGTTCTTCGACGCGCTCGTTGATGCCGGCCAGTTCGCCCACTTCGTGCTCGGTGTTCCAGTTGATGCCCTTGCCGCCGTTGCCCAGCTTGTCCAGCAGCGGACCGACCGAGGTGAACTTGCGGTAGATGTCGTTGTAGTCGCGCTCGACCACGGTCATGTTGGGCGCGGTCTTGCCCGGCACCAGGTCGCATTCGCCCAGCTTCCAGTCCTTGGGCTCGAAGGCCTGCCCCAGTTCCCCCGGGGTGTCGTGCATCAGCGGCGTCAGCACCAGGTCGCGGCGCTTGCCCAGGTAGGGGCCGCCGATGTCGCTGAACTTCCTGGCCAGCAGCTTGTAGATCTCCCAGTCGGTCTTGCTTTCCCAGAGCGGCTGCACGGCTTCGCTCAAGGGATGGATGAAGGGGTGCATGTCGGACGTGTTGAGGTCGTCCTTCTCGTACCAGGTGGCCGTCGGCAGCACGATGTCACCGTACAGGCAGGTGGTGCTCATGCGGAAATCCAGCACCGTCAACAGGTCGAGCTTGCCCTCGGCCGCGTCTTCCTGGTAGTTGACTTCGACCGGCTTGATGGCGTCGGCCTCGTCGCCGAACACGGCGTTCTGCGTGCCCAGCAGGTACTTCAGGAAATACTCGTGGCCCTTGCCGCTGGAGCCCAGGATATTCGAGCGCCACACGAACATGTTGCGCGGGAAGTTGGCGGGATCGTCCGGGTCTTCGCAGGACATGCGCAATTCGCCGGACTTGAGCTGCTCGACGGCGTGGGCCACCGGGTCCTTGCCGGCGGCTTCGGCCTGCGCGGTCAGGTCCAGCGGATTGGTGCGCAGCTGCGGCGCCGACGGCAGCCAGCCCATGCGCTCGGCGCGGGCGTTCAGGTCGATCATGCTGAGGTCGCCATAGCGGCCGCGGTCGGCGGTCGGGCCCAGCACTTCCTGCACGTTCAGCTTTTCATGGCGCCACTGGCTGGTATGGGCGTAGAAGAACGAGGTGCCGTTCATCTGGCGCGGCGGACGCACCCAGTCGGAAGCGAACGCCAGCGGCGCCCAGCCGAACTGCGGACGCAGCTTTTCCTGGCCCACGTAATGGGCCCAGCCGCCGCCGCTCTTGCCGACGCAGCCGCACATCATCAGCATGTTGATGATGCCGCGGTAGATCATGTCCATGTGATACCAGTGGTTCAGGCCGGCGCCGACGATGACCATCGACTTGCCTTCGGTATCGTGGGCGTTCTGGGCGAACTCGCGCGCCACCTGGATCACCTGCGCGCGCGGCACGCCGGTGTGCTTTTCCTGCCAGGCCGGGGTATAGGGCACGTCGTCGTCATAGGACGTGGCCACGTTGCCGCCGCCCAGGCCGCGATCCAGGCCGTAGTTGGCCATCTGCAGGTCGTACACCGTGGCCGCCAGGGCCTCGCTGCCATCGGCCAGGCGGATGCGGCGCACCGGCACGTTGCGCACCAGCACCTCGTCGTGCTCGGCGCCGAAGTACGGGAAACCCACGCCGACCACGGCGTCGGCGCCATCGACCAGGCTCAGACGCGGCTCGATCGCGCGGCCGCTGCCGCCGTCGCGCGCTTCCAGGTTCCAGCGGCCGACCTTCTCGCCGCCGTTGACCGCACCCTCGCCCCAGCGAAAGCCGATGCTGCCGTTGGGGGCCACCAGGTCGCCGCTGGTTTCGTCGAACACCAGCGTCTTCCAGTCGGGGTTGTTCTGTTCGCCCAGCGCGCCGTCCAGCTGCGAGGCGCGCAGGAAGTGATCGGGCGCGTAAAAGCCGTCGCGCTCCTTGAGCAGCACCAGCATCGGCATGTCGGTGTAGCGCCGCACGTAGTCGCGGAAATAGGCCGAGGCGCCCGACAGGTGGAATTCCTTGAGGATGACGTGGCCCATGGCCATCGCCAGCGCGGCGTCGGTGCCCTGCTTGGGCGCCAGCCAGATGTCGCCGAACTTGACCATTTCGCCGAAGTCGCTGGACACGGCCACCGTCTTGGTGCCCTTGTAGCGGACCTCGGTGTAGAAGTGGGCGTCCGGGGTGCGGGTCTGGGGCACGTTCGAGCCCCACACCATCAGGTAGGTCGAGTTGTACCAGTCGGCCGATTCCGGCACGTCGGTCTGTTCGCCCCAGATCTGCGGGCTGGCCGGCGGCAGGTCGCAGTACCAGTCGTAGAAGCTCAGGCAGGCGCCGCCCAGCAGGCTCAGGTAGCGGGCGCCGGCGGCGTAGCTGACCATCGACATGGCGGGAATCGGCGAAAAGCCGATGAGGCGGTCGGGGCCGAACTTCTTGATGGTGTAGGCGTTGGCGGCGGCGATCATCTCGGTCGCCGTGTCCCAGTCCGTGCGCACGAAGCCGCCCAGGCCGCGCACCGACTTGTAGCGCCTGGCGCGCGCCGGATCCTGGCTGATCCATTCCCAGGCCGCGATCGGGTCCATGGTCTTGCGCGCCTCGCGCCACATTTCCATCAGGCGGCCGCGCATCATCGGGTACTTCACGCGCTGCGCCGAATAGACGTACCAGCTGTAGGACGCGCCACGCGGACAGCCGCGCGGCTCGTGGTTGGGCAGGTCCGGGCGGGTGCGCGGGTAGTCGGTCTGCTGGGTTTCCCAGGTGATCAGGCCGTTCTTGACGTACACCTTCCACGAGCAAGAGCCGGTGCAGTTGACCCCGTGGGTCGAGCGCACCACCTTGTCGTGCTGCCAGCGGGCGCGATAGGCGTTTTCCCACTTGCGGTCTTCGTTGACCACTTCGCCGTGACCGTCCGCGTAGGTGGATTTCACCCGCGACATGAACTTCAACCGGTCCAGAAAATGACTCATTGCGTTTCTCCAAGAGCGCCGGCCCGGCCGGCGCGTACTGCAATCTGTGCTGTCAAAATCACTTTAGTGGTCGCCCGCCCCGCCGACCATTCGCCGGTGGCACAGGGCGGGCGCGGCAGAGTGACTAGTCACCCCGGCCAACCCTGCCGTCAGCAGGGCACGGGCGCGTTGCGGCGCGCGTAGTACCACCAGGTGATCAGCACGCAGGTGGCGTAGAAGCCGATGAAGCAATACAGGGCCGCCTGGGCGCTGCCGGTCAGCTCCAGCGAGGTGCCGAAGCTGCGCGGGATGAAAAAGCCGCCATAGGCGCCGATCGCGCCGGAAAAGCCCAGCACCGCGGCCGATTCGCGCGCCGCGTCGGTCAGGGCCTGCTTCTGCGCGGCCTCGCCCTTGCCGTGCGCGGCCTGGGTGCGCTCGCGCAGGAAGATCACCGGAATCATGCGGAAGGTCGAGCCGTTGCCCACGCCGGTCAGCGCGAACAGCACGATGAACATGGCCAGGAAGCCGTTGAAGTCGCCGCCCTGCCCGTTCAGCGGCAGGAACATCACCACGCCCAGCACCGCGGCGATCATGCCGATGAAGGTGAACAGCGTGACGCGCGCCCCGCCCAGCTTGTCCGAGACCCAGCCGCCCACCGGCCGCGTCAGCGAGCCGACCAGCGGCCCCAGGAAGGCGTAGGTGGTCGGATCGACCTGCGGGAACAGCGTCTTGGTCAGCATGGCGAAGCCGGCCGAAAAGCCGATGAACGAGCCGAAGGTGCCGACATACAGCCAGCACATCAGCCAGTTGTGCTTGCGCTTGAAGATCACCGCCTGGTCGGCGAACGAGGCGCGCGCATCGGCGATGTCGTTCATGCCGAACCATGCCGCCAGCGAGGCCAGCGCGATGGGAATGACCCAGATGAAGCCGGCGTTCTGCAGCCACAGGCTGCGCTGTGCGTCGCCGGCGGTAATCGTCTGCGGCTCGCCGCCGAGGGCGCCGAACACGCCCATCGAGATCACCACCGGCACCACGAACTGCACCAGCGACACGCCGAGGTTGCCGATGCCGGCGTTAAGGCCCGTGGCCAGGCCTTTCTTGTCCTTGGGAAAGAAGAAGCTGATGTTGGCCATGCTGGAGCTGAAGTTGCCGCCGCCCAGGCCGCACAGCAGCGCCAGGATCAGCAGCGTCGGGAACGAGGTGGTCGGGTCGCGCAACGCAAAGCCCATGCCCAGCGCCGGGATCAGCAGCGAGGCGGTCGAGATCGCGGTCCACTTGCGGCCGCCGAACACCGGCACCAGGAACGAATAGAAGATGCGCAGCGTGGCGCCCGACAGGGCCGGCAGCGCGGTCAGCCAGAACATCTGGTTCTTGGACAGCATGAAGCCGGCGCGGTCGAGGTTGACCACCACCACGCTCCACAGCATCCAGATGCTGAACGCCAGCATCAGCGCGGGAATGGAAATCCACAGGTTGCGGTTGGCGATGCGGGCGCCGGTCTGTTTCCAGAAGCCGGGGTTTTCCGGCTCCCAGCGCGCCAGGACATGGGAAGTCATAGGTGTTCTCCGGTTGGGGTCAGGCGGCTTGGCGCCGCGCGGTGGCGGCGCTTTCGGGCCGGAAACTGAAATGCATGAAGATGAGCGAGACGCAGACCGTGCCGTACAGCAGCATGAAGGCGCTGGAACGCACGCCGGTCAGGTCCAGCAGCACGCCGAACAGGATCGGCAGGATGAAGCCGCCCAGGCCGCCGGCCAGGCCGACGATGCCCGAGACCGCGCCGATGTTCTGGCCGAATTCATCCGAGATGAACTTGAAGACCGAGGCCTTGCCGATGGCCATGGCGATGCCGACGATGAACAGCAGGATGGTGAAGCTGGTCGGCCCCAGGGCGATGTCGAACTGGCGCGGGCCGCCGGTGGTCATGACCGTGAAGTGGGTCTGCGGATAGCTGAGGATGAAGAACGCCACCCAGCACACCCACATCACCCACCAGGTGGTCTTGTAGGCGCCGTAGCGGTCCGAGATCCAGCCGCCCATGGCGCGCAGCACGCCGCCCGGCAGCGAGAAGCACGCGGCCAGCAGCGCCGCCAGCTTCATGTCGAAGCCATACTCGCCGATGTAGTACTTGGTCATCCAGAGCGCCAGCGCCACGTAGCCGCCGAACACCACCGAGTAGTACTGGCAGTAGCGCCACACGCGCGGATCCTTCAGCATCGCGAATTGCGCCTTCAGGCTGGCGCCGCCGGCCACCCGGTGCGACGGATCCGAGGCCGAGAACAGCCAGAACAGGATCGCCGTCACCAGGAGCGCCACCGCGTACACCTGCGGCACGATCACCCAGGCGCCGCCGGCGGCGGCGATCAGCGCCGGCGCCACGAACTTGGTGATGGCCGAACCCGAATTGCCGGCGCCGAACACGCCCATGGCCAGGCCCTGCTTGTTGCGCGGGAACCAGCGCGCCACGTAGGGCGTGCCGACCGAGAACGAGCCGCCGGTCAGGCCCACGAACAGCGCCAGCACCAGGAATTGCCAGTACTCGGTGGCGTAGGACAGCAGCCAGATCGGCACCACCGCCAGCAGCATCAGCACGAAGAACACCGGCCGGCCGCCGTAGCGGTCGGTCCAGATGCCCAGCGGCACGCGCACCAGGGAGCCGGTCAGCACCGGCATGGCGGCCAGCAGGCCGAATTCGGTCTCGGACAGGCCGAGCTGCGTCTTGATGGGAATGCCCAGCACCGCGAAGATCATCCATACCGCGAAGCAGATGGTGAAGGCGAAGGTGCTGGATACCAGGACCCGCATGGGCACGCTGGCCGAGGGGTGGGTTGATGCCATGGTGGTTCTCGCTTTTTTGCACACGGAATACGACAGCCCCAAGCCTAGGCATCCGCGCCCGCCGCCACCATTCGCCGGCCGACCATATCGGCGCCGCCGATGTGACTAGTCACCCCGGAAAAGCCGCCGCGTTTGCGCGGGATCAAATCCGCGCGATGGGCCGAAAGCGTCCGGCGGCGTTAATATGTATTTCAAATACACATTCAAGGCCGCTCCGCCGGCCATCCGCGCAAAGGCCAACATGTCCACCCTGCTCACCCTGGAAGAACCCGCCGCCGACGGCGCCGCGCGGCCGAACTGGCGCGCCTTCACCGAAATGGGCTTTCGCCCCCTCTACCTGGCCGGCTGTTTCTGGGCGCTGGCCTCGGTGCTGCTGTGGGTGTTCGCGCCAGCCCGGCTGACGGGCGTGCTGAGCGCCATGCCCTGGCACGCGCACGAGATGCTGTGGGGCTTCGTGGCCACCATCGCGGTCGGTTTCCTGATGACCGCCGGCGCCAACTGGACCGGCCGCAATCCGTTGCGCGGCGCTCCCCTGGCGGCGCTGTGTGTGGTCTGGCTGGTGGCGCGCGGCGCCTACCTGGCGCCCGGCATGACGGCGTTCACCGTCGCCGCCGTGGCCGACCTGCTGTTCTTCCTGTGCGCCGCCATTGCCCTGGCGCGCGCCGTCTGGATCACGCGCAATCGCCGCAACTACGGCGTGCCATTGCTGCTGCTGGCGCTGGCCGCGGCCCACGCGCTGTATCTGCGCGCCGCGCTGGCGGGCGATTACCTGGCGCTGATGCGCTACTTCAACACCGGCCTTTTGGTGATGGCGGTGCTGACGCTGCTGATCGCGCGCCGCGTGCTGCCGTTCTTCGCCAAGCGCGCCGTCGCCGGCCTGGAGATTCCGCCCCACACCCGCAGCGGCCATTGGCAGTTGGGCGCCGGCGTGCTGGCCATCGCCTGCCTGCTGGCCGGCGCGCCTCGCGCCGCGGCGCTGCTGCTCGCGGTGACCGGCGTCCTGGCGCTGGTGCAGTGGCTGGCCTGGAAGCCGTGGGCCGCGCGCCGCGTGCCTCTGCTGTGGATCCTGTATGCGGGTTATCTGGGCCTGGGCCTCGGCCTGCTGGTGGGCGCGGCGCAACTGACCGGCTACGTGGCGCGGCCCGCCTGGCCGGCGCACGTCATCGGCATAGCCGGGTTCTCGGTGCTGATCATCGGCATGGCCACGCGCACCGCCATGGGCCACCTGGGCCGGCCGCTGCGCGCCGACCGCAGCATGGTGTTGAGCTATGCGCTGGTGATCCTGGCGGCGCTGCTGCGGCTGGCTGCCCTGCTGCCCACCAGCGCCACGCTGGGCCTGCTGCATGCCTCGGCCGGCGCCTGGGCGCTGGGATTCGGCCTGTACCTGTGGCGCTTCTTCCCGTGGATGATCCGGCCGCGCGCGGACGCCGTGGCCAAGCCCGCCGCGCCGATGATGAAGATCGTGCCCGCCGGACCGCGCCGGGCGCCCTGAAATACGGGCGGCCCCGGCCTCAGCCGCGCGCCTCGCGCCGGCGGGTCGCTTCCAGCTGCTTCTTCATGGCCTTGAGCCAGGCCTTGAGCTGCTGCATGTCGACGAACTGCGACAGCTCGAACTCCAGTTCGCCGATGTAGTCCTGGACGTCGGCGATTTCGGCATCCAGGTCTTCCATCAGGTCGGCCGGGTCGATCGGCTGTTCCGGGTCGAAGCGGTATTCGGCCTTGAAATCGCGCTCGAACGCGGCCAGCTCGCGGTTCAAGGCGGCCAGTCGTTCCTGCAGCACCGGGATGGCCAGCGCCAGCTTGTCTTCGGCGACGCCGTCCAACCCGTCCGGCCCCAGGGCCAGCAAGGCCTCGGCCTGCGCCAGCGCGTCAGGCGCGAACGTCACGGCGGTGGCCGGTTCGTCTGCCGGCGCCTGCGCCGAGGCAGCCCTGTCGGCCGCCTCGGCCTCGCGTTCCTCGGCCACTTCGGCGTCGATGTCGGAATCGCTGTGCTTGCGGTAGACCGCCTTCAGGCGCTCCATGTCGCATTCGGCCGGCGTGCCGTCCAGCAGGATCGAGAACAGCGTCTCCTGCCCCAATTGCGCGGCAATCTCGGACACCAGCTGGCGTTCCGCCTTGGTCAGCTCCTTCTGCTTGGCGGCATGGTCGAAGCAGAACACCAACTTGGCCTTGAGCTCGATCTCGGTGACCTCCAGCGGCGCCAGCACCTCGGCATGCTTGTCCTGGTATTGGCGCGCCACGGTTTGCCACAACTGCAACGCGGCGCGGTCGGTGCGCAGCGCGTCGATCAGCGCGGCGCAGGTCTGGCTGGGCGACGATGAGCCCGGCGCCGGCGGTCGGGACGCGGCGGACGTGTTCTCTTGCATGGATGAAACCCTATCGAGCGGCCCGGCGCGAAGCGCGCCGGTACCTGGTCGGAAAAC
>NZ_QHHO01000049.1:106099-109299 GCF_003184165.1 Achromobacter sp. RW408 | reverse complement strand
CCCCAACACACCCAAGCCCCCACCGGCTAATATCCCCACTGACCTAATCCTCTCTGGCGAAAAGATAAAAGATGTCGCAACGTCCCGCTCCCCTGACAGGCATCCGCGTCCTGGACCTGACCCGCGTGCTCGCCGGCCCCTGGTGCACCCAGAACCTGGCCGACCTCGGCGCCGAAGTCATCAAGATCGAGCGCCCCGGCGCCGGTGACGACACCCGCGCCTGGGGCCCCCCGTACCTGAAGGACGCGGCCGGCAACGACACCACCGAAGCCGCCTACTACCTCTCTGCCAACCGCAACAAATTCTCCGTCGCCCTCGATATCGCCTCGCCGCGCGGCGCCGAACTGGTGCGTGAACTGGCCTTGCAGAGCGACATCCTGGTCGAGAACTTCAAGGTCGGCGGCCTGGCCAAGTACGGCCTGGACTACGCCAGCCTGAAGGAAGCGAACCCGCGCCTGATCTACTGCTCCATCACCGGCTTCGGCCAGACCGGTCCCTACGCCAGCCGCCCCGGCTACGACTTCATGATCCAGGGCATGGGCGGCCTGATGAGCATCACCGGCGAGCGCGACGACCTGCCCGGCGGCGGTCCGCAGAAGGCGGGCGTGGCCGTGGCCGACCTGATGACCGGCATGTACTCCACCGTCGGCATCCTGGCCGCGCTGCACGAGCGCTCGGTCAGCGGCCTGGGCCAGCACATCGACATGGCGCTGCTGGATTGCCAGGTCGCCATGCTGGCGAACCAGAACCTGAACTTCATGACCTCCGGCAACGCCCCGCGCCGCGCCGGCAACGCGCACCAGAATCTGGTGCCGTACCAGGTCTTCGCCGCCAGCGACGGCCACCTGATCGTCGCCGTGGGCAACGACAGCCAGTTCCGCAACTATTGCGGCGCCATCGGCCTGCCCGAACTCTCGGCCGACCCGCGTTTTTCCACCAACCCGCAGCGCGTCAAGAACCGCGAGGCGCTGGTGCCGCTGCTGGCCGAACGCATGGCCACCGGCGCGCGCGACCACTGGCTCGCCTCGCTCGAGGCCGTGGGCGTGCCGGCCGGCCCGATCAATACGCTCGACCAGGTCTACGAAGACCCGCAGGTGCTGGCGCGCGGCATGAAGCGCGAACTGCCGCATCCGACCGCGGGCACCGTGCCCATGGCCGCCAGTCCGCTGAAGTTCTCGGGCAGCCCGGTCGAATACCGTCGCGCCCCGCCCATGCTGGGTGAGCACACCGCGCAGGTGCTGTCCGAAAAGCTCGGGCTGTCGGACGCGGAGATCCAGGCGCTGGCGCAAAGCCCGTCCTGATACCCCCGCACGGCGCACACACCATTCCAATGACAGGCAGGAGAAGTTGATGACGGAGATTCAAACCATCGGCGTCGTGGGCGCCGGGGCCATGGGGCGTGGCATCGCCCAGATCGCGGCGCAGGCCGGCTTGCGGGTGCGCTTGTACGACACCAGCGCCGACGCCGTGGCCGCCGCGCGCGAGTCGCTGCGCCAGACCTGGGACAAGCTGGCCCAGAAGGGCAAGCTGACCGCCGCCGACGCGCAGGCCGCGCTGGAGCGGGTCGAGTCCGCCACCGCGCTGACCGACATGTCGCAATGCCAGCTGGTGGTCGAAGCCATCGTCGAGCGCCTGGACGTCAAGCGCGACCTGTTCGCGGCGCTGGAAGGCGTGGTGGCCGACGACTGCATCCTGGCCTCCAACACCTCGTCGCTGTCGATCACCGCCATCGCCGCCGCTTGCAAGCTGCCGCAACGCGTCGCCGGCTATCACTTCTTCAACCCGGTGGCGCTGATGAAGGTGGTCGAGGTCATCGACGGCCTGCGCAGCGCGCGCGAGACCGGCGACGCGCTGGCCGAACTGGCGCGCCGCATGGGCCACACGCCGGTGCGCGCCAAGGACATGCCCGGCTTCATCGTCAACCACGCCGGTCGCGGCATGAACACCGAAGGCCTGCGCGTGGCGCAGGAATCGGTGGCGAGCTTCGCGCAGGTGGATGCCATCATGCGCGAGCAGGCCGGCTTCCGCATGGGCCCGTTCGAGCTGCTGGACCTGACCGCGCTGGACGTTTCGCATCCGGTGATGGAATCCATCTACCGCCAGTTCTTCGACGAGCCGCGCTTTCGCCCGTCGCCCATCACCACCGTGCGCCTGGCCGGCGGCCTGATCGGCCGCAAGGCCGACGAGGGCTTCTACAAGTACGTCGATGGCCAGAAGCAAGTGCCCGCCGAGCCGCCCGTGCCGGCGCTGCCGCAAGGCCTGAAGGTCTGGGTCAGCCCGCGCCACGCGGAAGGTTACGCGCGCGCCACCGCGCTGCTGGAAAAGCTGGGCGCGCCGCTGGTGTCCGGTTCCACGCCGGCGGCCGATGCGCTCATCATCGTCACGCCGTTCGGTGAAGACGTGTCCACCACGGTGTCGGCCCAAGGGCTGGATCCGGCGCGCTGCGTCGGCCTCGATACCCTGCACGCGTTCGACAAGGCCAAGCGCCGCACCCTGATGGTGTCGCCGGCAACCGAGGCCAAATGGCGCGATGCCGCGCACGCGGTGCTGGCCGGCGACGGCGTGCCGGTGTCGGTGGTCGAGGATTCGCCGGGCTTCGTCGCGCAGCGCATCGTGGCCATGATCGTCAACATCGCCGCCGATATCGCGCAACAGCAGATCGCCACGCCGGAAGACATCGACCGCGCCGTGACCCTGGGCCTGGGATATCCGGTGGGCCCGCTGGCCCTGGGCGATGCGCTGGGCGCGGAGCGCATCCTGGAGATCCTGAAGAGCATGCAGCGCGTCACGGGCGACCCGCGCTACCGTCCCAGCCTGTGGCTGCAGCGCCGCGTGCAGTTGGGCATGTCGCTGCTCAAGACCTCGGCCGCCGACTGACGCGAAGCGCCGCCGGAAACAAAAAAGCCCCTCGAT
Source organism: Achromobacter sp. RW408 (assembly GCF_003184165.1). NCBI lineage: Bacteria > Pseudomonadati > Pseudomonadota > Betaproteobacteria > Burkholderiales > Alcaligenaceae > Achromobacter > Achromobacter sp. RW408. The sequence goes on along the minus strand of NZ_QHHO01000049.1, from coordinate 106,386 downwards.
GCATCGAGGGGCTTTTTTTCGGGCCTGCGGGACTCGCGGTCGCGCGGCGCGAAGGGCAGCGCTTACTTGGCCGCATCCACCATGTACTGGACCGCCGCGCGGATGTCGTCTTCCGAAGCGTTGGCCGCGCCGCCCTTGGGCGGCATGGGCGGCTTGCCCTGCATCGCGACCTTGACCATGGCGTCCATGCCGGTCTTGATGTAGGGCTCCCAGGCGGCCTTGTCGCCGAACTTGGGGGCGTTGGCCACGCCGGTGGCGTGACAGGCGAAACAGACGCTCTTATAGAG
>NZ_QHHO01000049.1:104934-106089 GCF_003184165.1 Achromobacter sp. RW408 | reverse complement strand
GCCGGCGACGCCCTCGGCGTATGGCCGCTGAACTGTCCCGAGCTGGTGGAAGAACTGCTGGCGCAGGCCGGCCTGTCGGGCGATGCCGTGGCCAGCGTGCCGGGCGCGGGCGACATGCCGCTGGCCCGGGCGCTGTCCGCCCATTACGAAATCGCGCGACCGGCACCGGCCGCGCTGGCGTTGATCGCCGAGCACAGCCGCGATCCCGGCCTGCGGCAATTGCTGGCAGAGGAGCGCCGCGCCGACCTGCGCCAATGGCTGTGGGGCAAGCAACTGGCCGACGTGCTGCACGCGTTTCCGGTGACGCTGCCGGCGCAGGCGTGGCTGGGCGCGCTCAAGCGCTTGCAGCCGCGCCTGTACTCCATCGCCTCCAGCCCCAAGGCGCATCCTGGCGAAGTCCACCTGACCGTGTCCGCCGTGCGCTACGACAACGGCAGACGGCAACGCAAGGGCGTCTCGTCGACCTTCCTGGCCGACCGCGCCGGCGAGGCCGACGTGCCGGTCTTCGTGCAGGAAGCCAGCCATTTCCGTCCACCGCGCCAGGGCGACACGCCGATGATCATGGTGGGACCCGGCACCGGCGTGGCGCCGTTCCGCGCCTTTCTGCAGGAACGGCGGGCGCGCGGCGACCGCGGCCGCAACTGGCTGTTCTTCGGCGAGCGGCACGCGGCCAGCGATTTCTACTATCGCGACGAACTGCAGGCGCTGCGCGACGACGGCCTGCTGACGCGGCTGGACCTGGCGTTCTCACGCGACCAGGCCGCCAAGGTCTACGTGCAGGACCGCATGCGCGAGCATGGCGCGCAGCTATGGGCATGGTTGCAGGAGGGCGCGCATTTCTATGTCTGCGGCGATGCCGCGCAAATGGCCCGCGACGTGGACGCCACGCTCAGGCGGGTGGTGGCGGAACACGGCGGCATGGACGCCGACGCCGCCGCGGCCTACCTGGCGCGCATGACGGCGGACAAGCGTTATGTGCGCGACGTGTATTGAGAGGACGACGCGGACTGCGCCGTCGATGTGACCGTCCAGCGCGCGAGGACGGCCCGAAGGAGTTCGACCGGCGATTGCACGCTAGCGTGCGCCGCCCGGGGGATCGTGCGGGTCGTCGGCCGCCAGCCCGGCGCCCGGGCCCATCATGCCCATCCCCGCGGC
>NZ_QHHO01000049.1:9242-104924 GCF_003184165.1 Achromobacter sp. RW408 | reverse complement strand
CGCTGGCGGGCGAGCCGGATGAACTGACCGAGTGCGCGCTGCTGTACACGTCCGGCACCACCGGCCGTCCCAAGGGCTGCATCCTGCCGAACCGCTATTTTCTGCACGCGGGCGGCTGGTACGCCCGCATCGGCGGCCTGGCCGCGCTGCGCCCCGGCGAGGAGCGCATGCTGACGCCGCTGCCGCTGGTGCACATGAACGCCATGGCCTATTCCGCCATGGCCATGGTGCTCACCGGCGGCTGCCTGATTCCGCTGGACCGCTTCCATCCCAAGACCTGGTGGGACAGCGTGCGCGACTCGGGCGCCACCGTGCTGCACTACCTGGGCGTGATGCCGGCGATCCTGATGAAGGCCGAACCCTCGGCCCGGGACAGGCAGCCGGCGATCCGCTTCGGCTTCGGCGCCGGCGTCGACCGCAAGCTGCATGAACCGTTCGAGGAACGCTTCGGCTTCCCGCTGCTGGAAGCCTGGGCCATGACCGAGACCGGCGCCGGGGCCGTCATCATCGCCAACCAGGAGCCGCGCCACATCGGCAGCAGCTGCTTCGGCCGCGAAGAGGACGACGTAGAGGTGCGCATCGTCGCCGACCACGGCGGCGAGGCCGCGGCCGGCGAGCCGGGCGAGCTGCTGGTGCGCCATGCCGGCGATGACCCGCGCTACGGCTTCTTCGCCGGGTACCTGAAGGACGCCGAGGCCACTTCGCAGGCGTGGGAGGACGGCTGGTTCCACACCGGCGACATCGTGCGCCGCGAGGCCGACGGCGCGCTGCGCTTCGTCGACCGCAAGAAGAACGTGATCCGCCGCAGCGGCGAGAACATCTCGGCCGTGGAAGTCGAAAGCGTGCTGCTGCAGCATCCGCTGGTCAAGGCCGTGGCAGTGGCCGCCGTGCCCGACCCGGTGCGCGGCGACGAGGTGCTGGCCTGCGTGGTGGCGGAAACCGCGCCCGCCGACGCCGCCGCCCGCGCCGACGCGGCCCGCGACATCGTGCAGTGGAGCCTGCAACAGCTGGCCTATTACAAGGCGCCCGGCTACGTCGCCTTCGTCGACAGCCTGCCGCTCACCACCACCAACAAGATCCAGCGCGGCGAAATGAAGGCGCTGGCGCCGACCCTGCCAGGCACGGCCAGCTGCGTCGACACCACCGCCATGAAGAAGCGCCAGGAGCCCGCCCGATGAGCACGCCGCGCGCCCGCTACGACGGCGTGGTGGCGGCCCTGCCCGTCAGCATTCCGTATGAGCGCTACTCCACCCATGCCGCGCATTGGTGGCTGGGCCGCGCGCTGGGCGCGCTGATCCGCCAGGCCGGCATCGCCAAGACCGACGTCGACGGCCTGTGCGTGTCCAGCTTCACGCTGGCGCCGGACACCGCCGTGGGCCTGACGCAGCACCTGGGCATGAGCCCGCGCTGGCTCGACCACATCCCCATGGGCGGCGCCAGCGGCGTGGCCGCGCTGCGCCGCGCCGCGCGCGCGGTGCAGGCGGGCGACGCCGGCATCGTCGCCTGCATCGCGGGCGACACCAACCAGGTCGACTCGTTCCGCAACACCGTCAGCCAGTTCTCGCGCTTCGCCCAGGATGCCGTCTACCCCTATGGCGCCGGCGGCCCCAACGCCAGCTTCGCGCTGCTGACCGCGCACTACATGCGCAGCACCGGCGCCACCCGCGAGGACTTCGGCAAGGTCTGCGTGGCGCAGCGCGCCAACGCCCTGCGCTATCCGCACGCGCTGATGAAAAAGCCGCTGACCCTCAAGCAATACCTGGACGCGCGCGTCATCACCGACCCGATCCACCTGTTCGACTGCGTCATGCCCTGCGCTGGCGCCGACGGCTTCCTGGTGATGAGCGAAGACCGGGCCCGGGCGCTGAACCTGCCCTACGCCCGCATCCTGTCCACCATCGAGCGCCACAACGCCTGGATCGAGGACCCGATCCAGACCCGCGGCGGCTGGACCATGGACATCGACGAACTCTACGGCATGGCGGACGCGGCCCCGGCCGACATGGACTTCCTGCAGGCCTACGACGACTACCCCGTCATCAACCTGATGCAGATGGAGGACCTGGGCTTCTGCGCCAAGGGCGAGGCGCCGCAATTCGTGCGCGCCAACACCTTCACCGTCGACGGCAGCTTCCCGTTCAACACCAACGGCGGCCAGCTGTCGGTGGGCCAGGCCGGCGCCGCCGGCGGCTACCTCGGCATGGTCGAGGCGCTGCGCCAGCTGACCGGCACCGCCGGCGGCACGCAGGTGGCCGACGCGCGCCTGGGCCTGGTCAGCGGCTTCGGCATGATCAACTACGACCGTGGGCTGTGCACCGCCGCGGCCATCCTGGCCAGGAGCGACGCATGACCGAGCCGCTAGCCAAGCCGCCGCGCAAGAATCCGGTGGCGCGCACGCGCCAGCCGACCCTGCCGCCGGGCGCCCGCAGCCGCGCCGCCCTGGGCCTGACGGCCGCGGCCGCCGAAGGCCGCTTCGAACTGCAGACCTGCGCCGATTGCGGCGCGGTGCAGTACCCGCCGCGCGAAGTCTGCGGCCATTGCCTGTCGGAACGCCTGCCGTGGCGGCCGGTGGATCCCAACGGCGTGCTGCTGGTCAGCACCACGCTGCACCACAGCAACGACCTCTATTTCCGTGAACGCCTGCCGTGGCGGGTGGGCACGGTGCGCATGGACGTCGGCCCGTCGGTGGTGGCGCACGTGCACCAGGATTGCGCCGACGGCGCCCGCGTGCGGCTGGCGCTCAAGCTCGACCGCAGCGGCCAGGCCGTGATGATCGCCCTGCCCGAAAGGAATACGCCCCATATGGAAGACGACAAGACCCTGCGCGAGACCTCGTGCGATCCGAAATTCCGCCGGGCGCTGGTCACCGACGGCAAGTCGGCGGTGGGCCAGGCGGTGGCGCGCGCCCTGCTCGACGCCGGCTGCCCGACCGTGTTCCTGGGCGACCCGCAGGCCTGGCGCCGCGACGCCGCCTTCGACGCGCTGGCGGCCGATCCGCGGGTGCAGGCGCTGGCGCTGGACGTGACCGACAGCGACTCGGTCGAACGCGCCGCCGCGTCGATCGGCGGCAAGGTCGAGATCCTGGTCAACACCGCCGACCTGGAACGCGAAGGCGGCCTGCTCGGCCGCAAGGATGTCAACACCGCGCGCGACGCCATGGACGTCAACGTGCTGGGCCTGATGCGGCTGGCGCAGGGCTTCGGCCCGGCGCTGTGCGGCCGCGCCGCCGACGGTGTCAACAACGCCACGGCCTGGGTCAACGTGCTGTCGATCTACGCCCACGTCAACCTGCCCGCGCGCGGCATGTGGTCGGCCTCCAAGGCCGCCGCCCTGTCGCTGGCGCAGTGCCTGCGCGCCGAGATGCGTCCGGCCGGCGTGCGCGTCGTGAACGTATTCCCCGGGCCGGTCGACCACGAATGGGAGCAGCGCACGCCGCCCCCTCGGGTGGCGCCCGCAGCCATCGCGAGCGCCATCGTGCGCGCGCTGAAGGATGGCGTCGAGGACGTGTACGTCGGCGACGTGGCCCAGGAATTCCGCGCGCGGCTGGCGGAAAACCCCAAGGGACTGGAACGGGAACTGGGCGCCTGACGCCCCGACACGAAAACCAAAGGAGCAACAGATGAGCCAACCCATACTTGCGCAATTCATGACCGAACTGGTGTCGGGCCGCATCCGCCTGGTGGACCTGACCGAGACGCTGACGCCCGAATTCCCCACCATCGTGCTGCCGCCGGAATTCGGCCAGGCCTGGCCGTTCCGCATCGAGGAAATCTCGCGCTATGACGAGCGCGGCCCCGCCTGGTACTGGAACAACTTCTCGTGCTCCGAACACACCGGCACCCACTTCGACGCGCCGGTCCATTGGGTCACCGGCAAGGACCAGCCCGACAACACCGTCGACACCATCCCGGTCGAGGCTTTCATCGCGGGCGCCTGCGTCATCGACTGTTCGGCCGAGGCGCGCGACAACCCCGACTTCCTGCTGACCATCGACTTCGTCAAGAAGTGGGAGGAAAAGCATGGCCGCATCCCGGCCCGTTCCTGGGTGCTGATGCGCACCGACTGGTCCAAGCGCGCCAAGCCGGCCGAATACCTGAACATGCAGGAAGACGGCGCCCACTCGCCCGGCCCCGACGCCGAGGTGGTGCCGTGGCTGATCAAGGAACGCGACGTGCACGGCTTCGGCACCGAGTCGGTAGGCACCGACGCCGGCCAGGCCCATCACCTGAATCCGCCCTACCCCTGCCACTACTTCATGCACGGCAACAACCGCTACGGCCTGCAGTGCCTGACCAACCTGGACCAGTTGCCGCCCACCGGCGCGGTGATCTTCTCGGCGCCGCTCAAGATCCGCAGCGGCTCGGGCAGCCCGCTGCGGGTGCTGGCGCTGGCGCCGCGCGCCTGAGCGGCCGCCAAGAACAACAGAACACAGGGGGATTCACCATGACGCAAACCAACGTCGCCATCGTCACCGGCGGCAGCGCCGGCATCGGCGCCGAAATCTGCCGCAGCATGCTCGACGCGGGCTACGAGGTGATCTCGATGGCGCGCCGCGCCGCCGACTTCAGCCACCCGCGCCTGCACAACGTGCAGGTGGACCTGCTGGACGCCGACGCCACCGCCCAGGCGGGCGCCGAGATCGCGGCGCGCTTTCCGGTCAGCCACGTCATCCACAACGCCGGCGTCATCTGGCCCAACCTGCTGCCGCAGGTGACCCAGGAGGAACTGCACGGCCTGACCCAGATCCACCTGGGCGCGGCCATCAGCCTGGTGCAGGCGGCCTTGCCCGGCATGCAGGAACGCCATTTCGGCCGCATCGTCATGATGTCCTCGCGCGGCGCGCTGGGCCTGCCCACCCGCACCGCCTACTCGGCCACCAAGGCCGGCATGGTCGGCATGGCGCGCACCTGGTCGCTGGAACTGGCGCCCTACGGCATCACCGTCAACGTGGTGGCGCCCGGCCCGATCCAGACCGACATGTTCTACGAAGTGATCGAACCCGGCAGCGAACGCGAAAAGCAGCTTGCCAACGGCATCCCGGTCAAGCGCCTGGGACGCTCGGACGACGTGGCGCGGGCGGTGATGTTCTTCGCCGACCCGGCCAACAGCTTTGTCACCGGCCAGACGCTGTTCGTCTGCGGCGGCGCCAGCGTCAGTTCCATCACCATCTGACCGGCGTCCCACGCATCCGCTTCGGGTTTTGACGGATAGGTAAGCACGCAGACCGCGTCTACAGTGCAGTGCCAGAAAGTTGAAACCAAAAGCAATTTCCGCGGTATCCGTTTTCTCCGTTTTCCAGCCGCACCCACTCTGCCCCCTATCCGGAGGTTTTGCCATGCTGTCGAAGAAACTCCCCCTGGCCGCCGCCGTGCTGGCCACGCTGGTCTCCCTGCCCGTCCTGGCCCAGGTCAAGGTCGGCGTGGTCACCTCGTCCACCGGCCCCACCGCGCTGGTCGGCATCCCGCAAAAGAACACCGTGCCGCTGCTGCCCAAGAAGATCGGCGACCTGACCGTGGAATACATCTCGCTGGACGACGCCAGCGATTCCACCAACTCGGTCACGGCCTTCAAGAAGCTCATCACCGAACAGAACGTGGACGCCCTGATCGGGCCGTCGGGCTCGCCCAACGCCATGGGCGTGATCCAGTTCGCCGCCGAGGCCGGCGTGCCGATGCTGGCGCCGGTCGGCACCGCCGCCGTGGTGCTGCCGATGAACGAGCAGAAGAAGTGGGTGTTCAAGACCACCCAGAACGACGACATCATCGCCCGCGCGCTGGTCGACCACATGGCCAAGAGCGGCATCAAGACGGTCGGCTTCATCGGCCTGAACGATCCGTATGGCGAGAACTGGTACAAGGTGTTCTCCGGCCTGGCGGCCGAAAAGGGCATCAAACTCACCGCCAACGAGCGCTACCTGCGCTTTGACAGCTCGGTCACCGGCCAGGCGCTGAAGATCCTGGCGGCCAAGCCCGACGCCGTGCTGGTGGCCGCCCCCGGCGCCGCCAGCGTGCTGCCGCAGACGACGCTGTTCGACCAGGGCTACAAGGGCAAGTTCTACCAGACCCACGGCGCCGCGCTGCCCGACTTCCTCAAGCTCGGCGGCAAGAAGGTCGAAGGCACCGTGCTGGCCGCCAGCCTGATGCTGGTGCTGCCGGAAATGCCCGACAGCAACCCGTCCAAGAAGGTCGCCAGCGACTACATCGCCGCCTACGAAAAACTCAACGGTTCCAAGCCCGCCACCTTCGGCGCCAACGTCTACGACGCCGGCCTGCTGCTGGAAAAGGCCATTCCGCTGGCCGAGAAGGCCGGCAAGCCGGGCACCAAGGAGTTCCGCAGCGCGCTGCGCGACGCGCTGGAACAGACCCGCGAGCTGGTCGGCACCCAGGGCGTCTACAACATGAGCGCCGCCGACCACAGCGGCTTCGACGACCGCGGCCGCGAACTCATCACCGTCAAAGACGGAAACTGGACGCTGGTGAAGTAAGCCGGAGCAGGCCCCCCCCGAAGCGCTGCGCGCCTCCCCCCAGGGGGCATGCCTGCGGACCGGCAGAGCCGGCTCCGCGGCATCCCGATGGGCAACGTTCAAGCGGAGATGAAGTCGCTCCAATGTTTTTCCGTTCTATCCGGAAGTACCGATGAATGCTCAGATCGCCCTGATACTCGGGCAGGATGGCATCACCAACGGCGCCATCTACGCGCTGCTGGCCTTGTCCATCCTGCTGGTCTTTACCGTTACCCGCGTGCTGTTCATCCCCCAGGGCGAATTCGTCGCCTTCGGCGCGCTCACCATGGCCGCGCTGCAGGCCGGCAAGCCGGTGCTGCTGGTGTGGCTGCTGCTGGCGTTCGCCCTGGCCGAGGCCGTGGCCGACCTGATGGCGCGCGCCAAACGGCCGGGACGCCGCGCGCCGCTGTGGCGCATCGGCGCCAAGGTGGTGTATCCGCTGCTGCTGGCCGCGCTGTTCTACCGCCTGCCGCTGGCGCAGCTGCCGATGGCCGTGCAGGCGCTGCTGACGCTGCTGCTGGTGGTGCCGATGGGCCCGCAGCTGTACCGCCTGTTCTACCAGCCGATCGCCTCGGCCTCGACGCTGGTGCTGCTGATCGTGTCGATCGCCGTACACCTGGCGCTGGTCGGCCTGGGCCTGCTGGCCTTTGGCGCCGAGGGCGCGCGCACCGCGCCGTTCAGCGACGCCAGCCTGGCGCTGGGCCCGGTCAACGTCAACAGCCAGGCGCTGTGGGTGGTGGCGGTGTCGGCGCTGCTGATCGTGGTGCTGTACCAGTTCTTCGAGCGCTCGATGTACGGCAAGGCCTTGCGCGCGGCCGCCTTCAACCGGCTCGGCGCGCGCCTGATGGGCATTTCGCCGGTGTTCGCCGGCAAGGCCACGTTTTTCCTGGCGGCGCTGATCGGCACCGTCTCGGGCATCCTGATCGCGCCCATCACCACCATGTATTTCGATTCCGGCTTCATGGTCAGCCTGAAGGGCTTCGTCGGCGCCATCATCGGCGGCCTGGTGAGCTACCCGCTGGCCGCCGCCGGCGCCGTGCTGGTCGGCCTGATCGAGGCCTTCTCCTCGTTCTGGGCCAGCGCCTACAAGGAGATCATCGTCTTCACGCTGATCATTCCCGTGCTGCTCTGGCGTTCCCTGAAAAGCCACCACGTCGAGGAAGAAGAAGAATGACCCCGCGCCACCTCGTCCTCGTGTTCCTGGCGCTGCTGGCGGCCGCGCCGCTGGCGTTGCCGCCGTTCTACGTCACGCTGCTGAACTACATCGGCCTGTATGCCATGGTGGCGCTGGGGCTGGTGCTGCTGACCGGCGTGGGCGGCCTGACCAGCTTCGGCCAGGCGGCCTTCGTCGGCGTCGGCGCCTACACCACCGCGCTGCTCACCACCCGCGCCGACGCCCTGCCCGCCTGGCTGGCGTGGTTGGGCGCCTCGCCCTGGCTGACGCTGCTGGCAGGCCTGCTGCTGACCCTGGTGGTGGCCTACCTGCTGGGCGCCATCACGCTCAAGCTGTCCGGCCACTTCCTGCCGCTGGGCACCATCGCCTGGGGCCTGTCGCTGTACTTCGCCTTCGGCTCGGTCGAGGGCCTGGGCGGCCACACCGGCATCCCGGACGTGCCCGCCATCAACCTGTTCGGCTGGTCGCTGACGCAGGGCGATGAGATCTACTACCTGATCTGGGCCTTCCTGCTGGTGGCCATGTGGTCGACCAGCAACCTGCTCGATTCGCGCGAGGGCCGCGCCATCCGCGCCCTCAAGGGCGGCCGCGTCATGGCCGAGTCCATGGGCGTGGACACGGCCCGCTCGCGCATGGTGATCTTCATCATCGCCGCGCTGCAGGCCTGCGCCTCGGGCTGGCTATACGCGCACATGCAGCGCTTCGTCAATCCCAACCCGTTCGGCCTGCAGATGGGCATCGAGTACCTGTTCATGACCGTCATCGGCGGCGCCGGCCAGGTGTGGGGCGCGCTGGTGGGCGCGGGCGTGTTCACGGTGCTCAAGCAGTGGCTGCAGGACTGGCTGCCCAAGCTGCTGGGCCAGACCGGCAACTTCGAGGTGATCGTGTTCGGCTTCGGCATGGTGCTGCTGCTGCACCGCTTCCGCGGCGGCCTGTGGCCGGTGCTGGCGCGCTGCGTGCCGGTGCGCAAACGCCAGCGCCAGATCGACAGCCAGGCCGAACCGCTGCCGCGCAAGCCCATGCCGCCGCGCGGCGAGGTGGTGCTGAAGGCGGTCGACGTGACCCGCAAGTTCGGCGGCCTGGTCGCCAACAACGCCATGAACCTGGAGATCCGCGCCGGCGAGATCCTGGCGCTGATCGGCCCCAACGGCGCCGGCAAGAGCACCATGTTCAACCAGATCTCGGGCGTGGACACGCCCACCTCCGGCCAGGTCACGCTGCTGGGCCAGCAAGTGGCCGGCGCCGGCGCACGCCGCATCGCCCGCCTGGGCCTGTCGCGCACCTTCCAGCACGTGCGCCTGCTGGGCCGCATGAGCGTGCTGGAGAACGTCGCCATCGGCGCCCACCTGCGCGGCCATCGCGGCGTGCTGCCGGCCGCCTGGCGCCTGGACCGCGCCGAGGAGGCCCGCCTGCTGGCCGAGGCGGCGCGCCAGGTCGAGCGCGTCGGCCTGGGCAAACACCTGCACGACGAGGCCGGCTCGCTGGCGCTGGGCCAGCAGCGCATCCTGGAGATCGCGCGGGCGCTGGCGTCGGATCCCTGCATCCTGCTGCTGGACGAACCGGCCGCCGGCCTGCGCTACCAGGAAAAATGCGAACTGGCCGAGCTGCTGAAAAAGCTGCGGGCCGAGGGCATGGCGATCCTGCTGGTCGAGCACGACATGGATTTCGTGATGGGCCTGGTGGATCGCGTGGTGGTGATGGACTTCGGCGAGAAGATCGCCGAGGGCCTGCCTGCGGAGATCCAGCACAACCCCGCGGTGCTGGAAGCCTATCTGGGCGGAGTGGAATGATGAGCGCGAAACTGCTGGAAGTGCGCGACCTGCGCGTGGCCTACGACAAGGTCGAGGCCGTCTCGGGCGTCAGCCTGTCGGTGGACGAAGGCAAGATCGTGACCGTGATCGGCCCCAACGGCGCCGGCAAGACCACGCTGCTGTCGGCCATCATGGGCGTGCTGCCCTCGCGCGGCGAGATCGTGTTCGGCGGCAAGCGCCAGGAACACGCCGAGATCGAGGAAATGGTGGCGGCCGGCATGAACCTGGTGCCGGAAAAACGCGAGCTGTTCGCAGAGATGTCGGTGGAGGACAACCTGATGCTGGGCGCCTTCGACCGCTTCCGCCGCGGCCTGCGCGACCAGGACCAGACGCTGGCCGAAGTCTACGACCTGTTCCCTCGCCTGCGCGAACGCCGGGCGCAACTGTCGGGCACGCTGTCCGGCGGCGAACGCCAGATGCTGGCGGTGGGCCGCGCGCTGATGGCCAAGCCGCGCCTGCTGATGCTGGACGAGCCCAGCCTGGGCCTGGCGCCGCGCATTGTGCGCGAGGTGTTCCGCATCGTCGAGCAGTTGCGCGGCATGGGCGTGTCGATCCTGCTGATCGAACAGAACGCGCGCGCCGCGCTGCAGGTGGCCGATTACGCCTACGTGCTGGAGACCGGCGCGGTCACCCTGGAAGGCCCGGCCGCGCAGGTGGCGGAGGACCCGCGCGTGGTCGAGGTGTACCTGGGGTTGGGGCACGCCACGGCGGCGTCGGCGTAGCCGCGGCCAAGCGGACGGGCGCGGGCCCGCCCCGCGCCGGCATTTCCCGGGTGCTCAGGCAACGCCGCGCCGCCGGTCGCGGCGGTACAGCGCATAGCCCAGCGGCCACATCACGCCCACCATCAACCGCGCCCACGGGTTTGTCAGGCGGTAGGCCTGCAACGCCGTCGGCACGCCCGAGTGCTTCAGGTGCAGCCGGAAGCGCGTGTAGCGCGCGGCGGCCATGATGAATTCGCGTGGCCGGAAGCGGAAGAATTCCAGGTGGTGCTGCAGCATGTCCCAGGCCAGCAGGTACAGGCCCTGGGCGTTGTTGTGCACCGAGACCGCCCCCTGGCTGAGCCCGCCCGGGGTGTCGTGGTAAGTGCGCACGACCTGGTTGATGAAGCGGCTGAGATAGCCGGCCCGCGCGATCGCCCACCACACCAGGCTCTCGGGCACGAACCCGGCCACGTCTTCGGGGAACGGAAACCTGCGCAGGATGTCGGTGCGCATACAGCCGAACTTCTCGCCCTTGATGCGATAGCGGAAATACACGTCGACCGCGGTGCTGTCGAACACGTCCTGCGGATAGCGGTCGCCGACGATGCTGCCGTCCGGCCGCGCGCACAGGCCGGTGATGGCCACGTACGAATCGCGCCGCGCCGGCGGAATGGCGTCCCAGGCGGCCTTGAACGTGGCCAGCGCCTCGGGAGGCATTTCGTCGTCGCTGTCCAGCGCCACGACCAGTTCGCCGCGCGCCTCGCGCACGCCGCGATTGAATGCGGTTTTCTTGTGCTGGTTGTTCTGCCAGACGTAACGGATGGGGAAGGCGGCGCGCTGCTGCCAGTCGAGCACGGCTTCGTGGGTGTTGTCGGTGGAACCGTCGTCCACGATCACCCACTCGAAATCCCGGTAGGTCTGGCGGGAAAGCGATTCATACACCCGATGCAGCGTGCCCGCCCGGTTGTAAGTGGGGGTGAGGACGGTGAAAAACGTCGGCGTAGCGGTCATGCGAACTGTGCCCCTTTGCGATTTCCGGCAAACCGCTGCGGTCTTGGTCTGTGTGTTGTTTTCGCCTGAAGTTTAGGGGATATGCCTGTGCCAACTGATGCCATGGCATGCAAATTTGCAATCAAATCTGACAATGTGCGGATTTCCAGACGCTTCCTAGCTTCCGCTCCGGCCGTTGGGCACCTGCCCGGAGTGGCGTAAACTCGGGCGGCCCACACCGGAACGCCTATGGAAGCTTCGACCGTCCAGCTCAATGACATCGCCTTGTTCGTAGAGGTTGCCAAGCGCAAGAGCTTCAGCCTGGCCGCCCGGGCCCTGAACATGCCCACATCGACGTTGTCACGCCGTATCAACGAGCTGGAACGGGCGATCGGGCTGCGCCTGATCAACCGCAATACCCGCCGGCTGGACCTGACCGAGGCGGGCGCGGCCTACATGAGCCGCTGCCAGGGCCTGATCGACGAGGCGCGCCTGGCGCACGAGCAATTGCAGGCGTTGTCGGGGGGCCCGTCCGGCAATCTGCGGGTGTCGATGCCCTATAGCCTGGCGATCTGGCTGCTGCCGGAGACGATCAAGGATTTCACCGACCGCTATCCGGAGGTGGAGTGCGAGTTCGACCTGAGCATGATGACGGCATCGGACGCGCAGGGTACGCCGTTCGACATCGTGCTGCGCTTCGGGCGCGACGGCGACTATCCTTCGGCCGCCGCGGACAACGGCAATGGCGCCGCGCCGGTGCCGCGCAGCGATGGCGCGGTGGTGCAGGAGCTGGTGTCGCTGGACAATTACCTGTATGCATCGGACCGCTATCTGGAGCGCTTTGGCGAGCCCAAAACGCCGAGCGACCTGATGCAGCACCAGTGCCTGCGCACCACCATCGACGACGCCCATTCCTATTGGACGCTGCACAACGGCAAGGTGACCGAGCAGGTGCCGGTGAGCGGCCATCTGGCCGCGAACAACATGAGCATCGCGGGGACTTTCGCGGGGCTGGACCTGGCGATCACGCGCATGCCGCACTGCCAGGCGCTGGATCCGATCATCAAGCGCAATTCGCTGCGGCGGGTGTTGCCCGGGTGGTCGGTGGATCCCATTTCGATCTACGTGGTGTATCCGTCGAGTATTCAGCCGGCCAAGACGCGGGCGTTCATGGATTTCATTCGGCCTAAGTTGGGGCCGGCTGAGTAGTCTTCGTTTTTGGGCGATGCGGGTTCTTGAGCCGCGCGTGGCGGGATCGGCGGGGGATGGCGGGGCTACGATTGCGGTCCGGAGCCTTCGCTCCGGACTACCCCTGCCTCAACCTCGTACGCCTTCGGCTCCCTTCGGTTTCCGGCGGGCGCATCTACACGCCCCGCCATCCCCCGCCGATCCCGCCACGCGCTCACGATGAGACTTGGCGTCGGGCGTTGGGGCGGTCGGCTTGCTTGGCGTGCAGGTGACTATCAGGAGTGGAGCGGAGGAGCTTGCGGGGGCCGCCTCAAACCGGCCGCGCGGGCGGCCTTTTGAGGCTTACGCGGTGTCTTGCGTCGGGATGATGGCGCTCTCGCGTGTGCGAAGGGGCCAATCAGCTGGCCTGTTGATGCATGTCCTGCACACGGAGCGGACCGAAAGAGGGCTTACCAAGCCAAATACGTCCCTATTTTTTGGCGTTCCCGGCTCTCCAGGCAAGCCCCCCAAATTGGCACCCTCGCCACTTTCAGGCTAGAATGCCGAGTTACCCAATTTCCCCGCCAGCCCAGTTTCCGGTTGTGCGGCCGGGTCGAAGACACCCGCAAGCCAAGCTTGAAGGCGGCTTCGCCCCGCTAATTCGATTTCCGCAAATTCAACAGGAGAATCAACATGGCTGAACGCAAACGCGTGCGTCGCAACACCCTGGAACGCCGTTGCCTGGGCAAGGCCTTCAAGCGCTTGTTCGTCAAGTCGCCCAAGGGTGTGTTCAAGATGCTGGAAAAGATCAAGCGCGTCTAAATGACACGCGGGCCGCGCCAGGTTCCTGGCGTGCCGCCTGATCGAAAAAAATCCCCGCCGGTGCGAACCGGCGGGGATTTTTGTTTGGGCCGGCGGTTGGGCCCGGCTGTCGGGACGCCCCTGCCTCAGGTCCGCAGCCTGGCCAGCACCTGCTCCGCCCGCGGCAGGGGGTCGACGGCGCCATAGCCCAGCGTCGACAGCGCCGCCGCCACGTTGGCGTAGCGCACCGCGTCGGCCCAGCCGTCGCCCTGGCAGCGGCGCGCCAGCAGGCTGCCGGCGAAGCAGTCGCCGGCGCCGGTGGCGTCCACCGCATCCACGCGCAATGCCGCGACCGGTGTGCGGGTCTTGCCGTCGTCGATGATGGAGCCGTCCTTGCCCAGTTTCAGCACCACCACGCCGGTCGCGCCGGCGTCGCGGATCCAGTCGAGGGTGCGCTCGGGGTCGTCGTTGCCGGTCAGGTGCTGCATGTCGTCCATGCTTGGCAGGAACAGGTCGGCGTGGCGCAGCGCCTCGCGCAGTACGGCGCGGGCCCGGTCCAGCGGCCACAGGCGCAGCCGCAGGTTCGAATCCAGGCTGACCTGCACGCCGGCGGCGCGGGCGCGGGCAATGGCGGCGAAGACCGTGTCGCAGGCGCTGGTGCTGATCGCCAGGCTGATGCCGGAGACGTGCAGGAAGCGGGCGCGTTCGATCAGGCCGCCGTCGAGGCTGGCGGGAGTCATGAGGCTGGCGGCCGAGCCACGTCGCAGGTAGCTGAAGGCGTGGCCGTCGGGGCCGTGCTGCACGAAGTACAGGCCGGTGTGTGCATTGGCGTCGACCTCGACGCCCGAGGTGTCCACGCCCTCGTCGCGCCACAGCGCCAGGAACTGCGCGCCGAAGGCGTCGTCGCCCACGCGGGTCAGGTAGGCGCAGCGCGCGCCCTGGCGTGCCGCGGCGATGACGGCGTTGGAGGTGTCGCCGCCGAAGCCTTGCAGGTATTGGCGCTGATCCTGGCTGGTCTGGTTCAGTTCGACCAGCGGCTCGCCCAGCGCGACGATGTCGAAATCAGCCATGGGCGGCCTCGCGGGTGCGGGTGATCTGGGCCACCAGCGCGGCGGTGTCGCGCGCGGCGAAGGCGGCCTTGTCGTAAAGGTTGCTGCCGATGCCGACCAGGCCGGCGCCGGCGGCGAAATAGGAAGCCATGTTCTCGGCGGTAACGCCGCCGGTGGGGCAGAACACCGTGTCCGGGTAGACCGACTTCAACGCCGCCAGTTGCTTGGGGCCGCCCGTGTCGGCGGGGAACACCTTGACCACGTCGACGCCGGCGCGGCGCGCGGCCAGCACTTCGGTGGGCGTGAAGGCGCCCAACAGGCACAGGGCGTCGGCGGCGTGCGCCAGGTCGACGATCTCGCAGGCCAGGGCCGGCGACACCAGGAAATCGGCGCCGGCCACCAGCGCCTCGCGCGCCTGGGTTTCATCCAGCACCGTGCCCACCCCCAGCAGCAGCGCGGAGCCATGCTTGTCGCGCAGCGCGCGCACCAGATCGGTCACGCCGGGAATGGTCCAGGTCAGTTCGAGGGTGGTGCAGCCGGCGGCCACGGCCACCTCGGCGGCATAGGCCGCGGTGGCGGCGTCCTGGTAGCGCAGCACAGGCACCACCCGCGCGGCGAGCAAGGCGTCGAGTTTCGAGGCAAGAGGAGCAGCGGTCATGGCATTCCTTTCGGGGCGGATCGTTCAGGCGCCGCCGGATGGCAGCACGGCAAGTTTGGCCGTGGCCGCATCACGCAGCCGCAGCAGGGGTTCGATATAGGCGGACTGCGGATCATCGCGGCGCCGGAACAGCAAGGTGCTGATGCTGACGCAGGCCACCGGGTGGCCCGCGGCATCGCGCAGCGCCACGCCGTAGCAGACGATGCCGGGCTCGTTTTCCTCGTTGTCCATGGCGTAGCCGCGCGCCGCCGTTTCGGCCAGGGCCGCGCGCAACGCGGGCAGGCTCGCCAGCGTGCCGGGCATGCGCGATTCCAAGGGCAGATCGCGCAGCAGGGGTTCGCGCGCGGCATCGCCCAGCGCCGCCAGATAGGCCTTGCCCACCGCGCTCGAATGCAGCGCCACCGCCGCGCCCACGCGCGAGGCCATGCGCACCGGGCCGGGGCTTTCAAGCTTGTCGATATAGACCATTTCCGTGCCGGCCGGCACCGCCAGGTGCACGGTTTCGCCGGTGGCGTCGCGCAGCGCCCGCAGGTCGGCCGCCAGCGTGGCGCGCAGGTCGAACTGCGACCAGGCGCGGCTGGCCAGCGACAGCAGGCGGGGTCCGAGGCGGTAAACGCCGTCGGTCTCGGCCACCATGCCCTGCTCGGCCAGCGCCGCCACGATGCGGTAGACCGTGGGCCGCGGGTAACCGCAGCCGCGCGCCAGCGCCGCCGCCGTGGGCGGACTGGGCGCGTCCGCCACCGCCTGCAGCACCGTCATGAATTTGGCGAACGCCGCGGCGCCCGCCACCTTGGATTCCGACACCATCACCCCCATCTCGGGAAGATGCCCAGCGTTAACAATGCCCGTGCAGAATGCGGGCCGCTCGAAGCAAATCGCGCTAATTTCAGACGAATCTGCGATACTGTTTATTTGTACAGCAGCGGAGCGCATGATTGACCACATTGTGGACACATGCCTCACGATATAGGCAATTATTCCACATCGCCGCGCCCGGAACCAGCCACAGGCCGCCGTCCGGGGCCGCCTCCTCCCTCAGGCTACGATACCGTCCATGAGCTCCCAAATCCGCATCGTTGGCGCCCGCCAGAACAATCTCAAGAACCTGGACCTGACCATCGCCACCGGCGAACTGGTGGTCGTGACCGGCGTGTCGGGGTCCGGCAAAAGTTCGCTGGCCTTCGACACCCTCTACGCCGAGGGCCAGCGCCGCTACGTGGAAACCTTCTCGCCCTATGCGCGCCAGTTCCTGGACCGCATGGACAAGCCGCAGGTGGATCGCATCGAAGGCATCCTGCCTGCCATCGCCATCGACCAGACCAACCCGGTGCGCAGTTCGCGCAGCACGGTCGGCACGATGACCGAGCTCAATGACCACATCAAGCTGCTGTTCGCGCGCGGCGCGCGCCTGCACTGCCGCGGCTGTGGCAAGGTGGTGCAGCGCGACACGCCGGAATCGATCCACCGCTCGCTGGCCGAACGCTCGGCCGCGGCCGGCGATCCGCGGCTGGTGGTGACCTTCCCCATCGCCGTGCCGGCCAACTTCACCGAAGACGAAGTGCGCGGCTTCCTCGAACAGCAGGGCTATACCCGCGTGCACGCCGAGGAAACCGCCGTGCCGAACGCCACCGCGCCGGCCAAGGGCGCCAAGAAGGAAAAGGGCAAGGCCAAGGCCGCCACCGAGGAACGCCGCATCCTGCACGTCATCCAGGATCGCTTCCGCTTCGCCGGCACCGAACGCGAACGCGTGATGGAAGCGCTGGATACGGCACTGCGCATGGGCGCCGGCCACCTGGCCGTGTACGTCATGGACGCCGAGGGCGCCGACGCGCACATCTGGAAGTACAGCGACCGCCTGCACTGCGCCGACTGCAACATCGAATACACCGACCCGCTGCCCAGCAGCTTCTCGTTCAACTCGCCGCTGGGCGCCTGCGAGGCCTGCCGCGGCTTCGGTCGCGTGATCGGCATCGACTTCGGCCTGGTCATCCCCGACGAGAACAAGACCCTGCTGGAAGGCGCCATCAAGCCCTGGACCACGCCCTCGTACAAGGAATGCCAGGACGACCTGCAGAAATACGCGCCGCGCGCCGGCATCCCGCTGGGCGTGCCGTGGAAGAGCATGAGCGAGGAGCACAAGCGCTGGGTGCTGTACGGCACGCCCGACTGGAAGGGCGGCAACGACGCCTGGAAGCACCAGTGGTACGGCGTGCAGCGTTTCTTCGACTGGCTCGAGACCAAGTCGTACAAGATGCACGTGCGCGTGCTGCTGTCCAAGTACCGCAGCTACACCCCCTGCCCCACCTGCAACGGCGCGCGCCTCAAGCCCGATGCGCTGCTGTGGCGCCTGGGCACCAAGGCCGAGGCCGACAGCGTGCTGCCGCCGGAAGACGGCCGCTACAAGCGCTTCATGCCGGTCGGCGCCAACTGGAGCCGCGAGCAGCTCGACAAGCTGGACGGCCTGTCGATCCATGACGTGATGCTGCTGCCGATCGAACGGGTGCGCGCGTTCTTCGACAAGCTGTCATTCGAAGGCGCGCTCGACGCCGCCACCGACCTGCTCATGACCGAGGTGCGCGCGCGCCTGAAGTTCCTGTGCGACGTCGGCCTGGGCTACCTGACGCTGGACCGCCAGAGCCGCACGCTGTCCGGCGGCGAGGTGCAGCGCATCAACCTGACCACCGCGCTCGGCACCTCGCTGGTGAACACGCTGTTCGTGCTGGACGAGCCGTCCATCGGCCTGCACCCGCGCGACATGCACCGCGTGGTCGAGGTCATGCACCGGCTGCGCAACGCCGGCAATACGCTGGTGGTGGTGGAGCACGACCCGCAGGTCATGGTGGCCGCCGACCGCATCATCGACATCGGCCCCGGCCCCGGCGAACGCGGCGGGCAGATCGTGTTCGACGGCACGCCGGCGCAGTTGCGCGCGGCCCGCACGCTGACCGGCGACTATCTCGGCGGACGCCAGCGCGTCGAAGCGCCGCGCCCCATGCCGGTGGCGGCCAACACGCCGCGCCTGCTGCTCGAAGGCGTCAGCGCGCACAACCTCAAGAATGTCTCGGTCGAGCTGCCGCTGGGCCGACTGGTGTGCGTCACCGGCGTGTCCGGCTCGGGCAAGTCGACGCTGGTGCAGGACGTGCTGTTCCCCGCCCTGCTCAAGCAGAAGGGCAAGCCGTCGGAGGCGCCGGGCGCCTTCGAGCGCCTGCTGGGCGCCGAGCAGATCGCCGACGTCGTCATGGTCGACCAGACCCCGATCGGCAAGACCGCGCGTTCCAACCCGGCCAGTTACGTGGGCGCGTTCGACGCGATCCGCAAGCTGTTCGCGCAGGCGCCGCTGGCGCGTGAACGCGCCTACACCGCCGGCACCTTCAGCTTCAACGGCGGCGACGGCCGCTGCCCCACCTGCGGCGGCACCGGCTTCGAACACGTCGAGATGCAGTTCCTGTCCGACGTC
Source organism: Achromobacter sp. RW408 (assembly GCF_003184165.1). NCBI lineage: Bacteria > Pseudomonadati > Pseudomonadota > Betaproteobacteria > Burkholderiales > Alcaligenaceae > Achromobacter > Achromobacter sp. RW408. Next base: position 86,614 of record NZ_QHHO01000049.1, on the reverse strand, counting down.
TACCTGCGCTGCCCCGATTGCGACGGCAAGCGCTTCCGCCCCGAAGTGCTGGAAGTGCGCGTCGAGCACCTGGGCAAGAGCGCCTCGATCGACGAGGTGCTGGAAATGACCGTGAGCGAGGCGCTGGAGTTCTTCAAGGGCCTGCGCGACGTGCAGACGGGCCTGGCGCCGCTGGCCGACGTCGGCCTGGAATACGTGCGGCTGGGCCAGCCGGTGCCGACCCTGTCGGGCGGCGAGGCGCAGCGCCTGAAGCTGGCCGGTCACCTGGCCGAGGCGGCGCGCAGCGGCATCTCCACCGCCAAGGTCGCCAAGAAAGGCAGCCTGTTCCTGTTCGACGAACCCACCACCGGCCTGCACTTCGATGACGTCGCGCGCCTGATGCGCGCCTTCCGCAAGCTGCTGGCCGCGGGCCACACGTTGCTGGTCATCGAACACAACCTGGACGTGATCCGCGCGGCCGACTGGCTGATCGACCTGGGCCCCGAAGGCGGCGACGCCGGCGGCCTGGTGATCGGCGTCGGCACGCCGCAGGACCTGATGGCCAACCCCGCCTCGCACACCGGCGCGGCGCTGCGCGACTACGAAGTCAGCATCCTGCCGGCCGACGTGGTGGTCAGCAGCGACATCGACGCGCAGGAAGCCGAGCAGGCCGGCCTGACGGCCCGCATCGCCGAGCCGACTGCCGCCTATGGCGCCGGCGAAGGCACGCCGCTGCAATCGGTCATGCGCAAGCGCCGCCAGGACAACATGGCGATCGAGATCCGCAATGCGCGCGAACACAACCTGAAGAACGTCAGCGTCGAGATCCCGCGCGACAAGTTCACGGTGATCACCGGCGTGTCCGGCTCGGGCAAGTCGACCCTGGCCTTCGACATCCTGTTCAACGAAGGCCAGCGCCGCTATCTCGAATCGCTCAACGCCTACGCCCGCGCCATCGTGCAGCCGGCCGGCAAGCCGGATGTGGACGCCATTTTCGGCATCCCGCCCACCGTGGCCATCGAGCAGCGCACCAGTCGCGGCGGCCGCAAGTCGACCGTGGCCACGATGACCGAGATCCACCACTTCCTGCGGCTGCTGTACGTGAAGCTGGGCACGCAGTACTGCCCGGACTGCAACGTCGCGGTCGAACCGCAGAACACCGACCAGATCGTGGCGCGCCTGCTGCGCGAGCGCAAGGGCGAGCACATCGGCCTGCTGGCGCCGCTGGTCACCGCGCGCAAGGGCTACTACACCGACCTGGCCAAGTGGGCTGGCTCCAAGGGCCACACGCACCTGCGGGTCGACGGCGAATTCATCCCGGTGGCGCCGTGGCCGCGCCTGGACCGCTACAAGGAACACACCATCGAACTGCCCGTGGCCGACGTGGTGGTCGACCCGGCCAACGAGGCCGACCTGCGCGCCGCGGTCAAGAGCGCGCTGGAAAACGGCCAGGGCGTGATGTCGGTGGTGTGGCCGGTGGACAAGCTGCACGAGGCGCTGAACAGCGAACTGCAGCAGCAGCACTTCTCGGTCAAGCGCGCCTGCCCCTCGTGCGGCACCAGCTTCCCCGAGCCCGATCCGCGCCTGTTCTCGTACAACTCCAAGCATGGCTGGTGCACCGGCTGCTTCGGCACCGGCCTGCAACTGCAGGGCTTCGACGAAGAACAGACCGGCGAGGAAACCGCCTGGAACGCCTGGTACGAGGGCGAGGCCAAGGTCTGCACACAGTGCGACGGCCAGCGCCTGAACCGCGTCGCGCGCGCCGTGCGCTGGCGCGACAAGTCGATCGCCGAGCTGGCCTCGCTGCCGGTGTCGGACGCGCATACTTTCTTCACCGGACTGGTGGCGCGCGGCCGCGAAGGCGAGATCGCCCGCGACATCCTCACCGAGATCCGCGGCCGCCTGAACTTCATGCAGGAAGTCGGCCTGAACTACCTGGCGCTGGACCGCGCCGCCCCCACCCTGTCGGGCGGCGAGGCGCAGCGCATCCGCCTGGCGGCGCAGCTGGGCTCGAACCTGCAAGGCGTCTGCTACGTGCTGGACGAGCCCACCATCGGCCTGCACCCGCGCGACAACCGCATCCTGCTGGACGCGCTGGCGCGCCTGGAAGGCAACGGCAACACGCTGGTGGTGGTCGAGCATGACGACGACACCATCCGCCGCGCCTCGCACATCATCGACATCGGCCCCGGCGCCGGCATCCGCGGCGGCCGCGTGGTGGCGCAGGGCAGCGCGCAGGACCTGATCGACGCGCCCGAATCCGTCACCGGCCGCTACCTGGCCAAGCCGCTGCAGCACCCGCTGCAAGGCCGCCGTCCGGTCGAGGCCGACACCCCCATGATCGAGATCAAGGGCGCGCGCCTGCACAACCTGCGCAGCGTCGACGCCAAGATCCCGGTCGGCCGACTGAGCGTGGTCACGGGCGTGTCCGGTTCCGGCAAATCGACGCTGGCGCGCGAAGTGCTGCTGGACAACCTGATGCAGGCCGTCTCGCAGGGCAAGGCGCCCGGCTGGGCCGGCTGCGAAAGCATCAAGGGCTGGGAAGCGATCGACCGCGTGCTGGAAGTGGACCAGACCCCGATCGGCAAGACGCCGCGTTCCTGCCCGGCGACCTACGTCGGCTTCTGGGACGACGTGCGCAAGCAGTTCGCCGACACGCGCGAAGCGCGCATGCGCGGCTGGACCTCGGCGCGCTTCTCGTTCAACACCGGCGACGGCCGCTGCCCGATCTGCGAAGGCCAGGGCATGCGCACCATCGAAATGAACTTCCTGCCCGACGTGAAGGTGCCGTGCGACGCCTGCAACGGCGCGCGTTTCAACAGCGACACGCTGAGCGTGCAGATGCGCGGCAAGAACGCCGGCGAGCTGCTGGCCATGGAAGTCGATGACGCCATCGAATACTTCGCCGCCCATCCCAAGATCCATCGCCCGCTGCAACTGATGCAGGACGTCGGCCTGGGCTACCTGACGCTGGGCCAGCCGTCGCCGACGCTATCCGGCGGCGAGGCGCAGCGCATCAAGCTCGTGACCGAGCTGTCCAAGGCGCGCCTGACCGACGGCCTGATCAAGACCGGCCGCGCCTCGCGCATCCCGCACACGCTGTACGTGCTGGACGAGCCGACCGTGGGCCTGTCGATGGCCGACGTGGAAAAGCTGATCCACGTGCTGCACCGCCTGGTGGAGGCCGGCAACACGGTGGTGGTGATCGAGCATAATCTCGACGTCATCGCCGAGGCCGACTGGCTGCTGGACCTGGGCCCCGAGGGCGGCACCGGCGGCGGCAAGCTGGTGGCGCAGGGGTCGCCGGAACACGTCATGACCTTGCGCGACCACTCCCACACGGGCCGGGTGCTGACGGAGTTCCTGGCACAACAGTAAAGAGCGTCATGCATTGTCGTTTTGAAGACCGGCTGGCCGGCCGCGCCCTGCGGCTGGACGGCTTCCTGGCCCGCATCGAGGCGCGCGCGGCGGCCGAGGTCGGCCCCGCGCTGGCCGCCATCGACGCGGCGCGCCAGCGCGGACACTGGGTCGCCCTGCTGCTGGACTACGAACTGGGCGAATGGCTGCTGCCGGAAGCCACCCTGCCCGCGCCCGCCGGGCCCTGGACGCCGCCGCGCGACGACGGCCGGGCGCGCCTGACGGCCCTGGTATTCGAACGCAAGATCGACGAAGCCCCGTGGGACGCGCCAGCGGCCGACAGCGCGCCGGGCGCCCTCAGCATCCCCGCGCCGCGCATGACCGAGGCCGGCTACGTGCGCCAGATCGACGCCATCCGCGAACTGATCGGCGCCGGCGAGCTGTACCAGGTCAACTACACCCAGCCGCTGGACGTGCAGTACCAGGGCAACGCCGCCACGCTGTACCGCCGCATCGCCGCCCGCAATCCGGTGGCGCACGGCGCCTATATCGAGGACGGCGCGCGCACGGTGCTGTCGTTCTCGCCAGAGCTGTTCGTGGCCCGTCGCGGCCCGCGACTGACCACCCGGCCGATGAAGGGCACCGCGCCGCGCCACCCCGATCCGGCCGAGGACCAGCGCCTGGGCCAGGCGCTGCTGGCCAGCGACAAGAACCGCGCCGAGAACCTGATGATCGTGGACCTGCTGCGCAACGACCTGGGCCGGCTGGCCGAGCCCGGTTCGGTCAAGGTCGAGGCGCTGTTCTCGCTGGAACGCTATCCCACCGTCTGGACCATGACCTCGACCGTGTCGGCGCAGGCGCCGCGCGCCACGCTCGAGGACGTGCTGCGCGCGCTGTTCCCGTGCGGCTCCATCACCGGCGCGCCCAAGGTCGCCGCCATGCGCCGCATCCGCCAGATGGAGGCCGCGCCGCGCGGTCTGTATTGCGGCAGCATCGGCTGGCTGGCGCCGGACGGCGACTTCTCGCTCAACGTGGCGATCCGCACGCTGGTGCTGGATGCGGCCGGCCATGGCGTCTACAGCGTCGGCGGCGGCATCGTGCACGACTCCGATCCGGCCGAGGAATGGCAGGAATGCCACTGGAAGGCCCGCATCCTGCGCGCCTGAGTGCGCAATCCGTGGCCGCGGGGTAGGATAGACCCCGGCCCCGCCCTCCTTCGCCCGCCGTTTACCAGGAGCCCGCATGCAACCCGAACTGATCGAGACCATCCTGGTCGACGCCGAGCGCCGCGTGCCGCTGCTGGCGCGCCACCTGCACCGCCTGGAGCATTCCTGCAAGGCGCTGGGCTACACCTGGGGCGGCAATGCGGTGCAAAGCGACATCATGATCGCCGCGCTCAGCCTGAACACCCCCGGCTCGCACCGCCTGCGCCTGTTGGTCGCGCGCGACGGCAGCCGCCACATCCAGACTGCCATGCTGCCGCCGTTGCCGGCGGCGCAGGAAATCATGCTGGCTCCCGAGGCGCTGCGCTCCTCCGAACCGCTGCTGCGCTACAAGACCACCTACCGGCCCTGGTACACCAAGACCATCGAATGGCTGCCGGCCCATCCGCACATCTTCGACCTGGTCTACCTGAACGAACGCGGCGAGCTGTGCGAAGGCAGCCGCAGCAACGTCTACCTGCGCCTGGATGGCGACTGGTACACGCCGCCGGTCGACAGCGGCTGCCTGCCCGGCGTGCAGCGCGCCGAACTGCTCGATACCGGCAACGTCAGCGAACGCGTGCTGACCCTGGCCGACCTGCACGCGGCCGACGAGATCCGGCTGTCCAACGCCCTGCGCGGCTGGTTCAAGGTCACGCTGCGCGAAACCTGAATCCCGCCGCGCCGGGCGGTGAGTACGCGGTCCCCTAATCCGCGAACTGCTCCACCACCACCTGCCGCAGCCACTGGTTGGCCGGCTCGCGGTGGTTGCGGGCGTGCCAGAACACGTTGATGACGGACTCGGGGATCTTCACCGGACAGGGCGCGGTGGCCAGGCCGAAGGGCTTGCAGGCGCAATCGGCGAAGCGCCGCGGCACCACCGCGATCATGTCGGTGGCCTGCAGCACCGGCCCCACCGCCATGAAATGCGGCACCGTCAGGCGCAGGCGCCGGCGGATGCCGGCCTGCTCGATCACCTGGTCCACCACCCCGTGGCCGGTGCCCTCCGACACGATGGCGACATGCTCGGCGGCGCGGAACTGCCGCGCCGACACGCCGGTGCGCGCCAGCGGATGATCCTCGCGAAAGATGCACACATAGGGCTGGCGGAACAGCCGGCGCTGGAAGAAACCGTGCTTCAGGCCCGGCAAAAAGCCCATCGCCAGGTCGATGCGACCGCGCTCCATCTCGTCCTTCACGTCGATCGAGGTGGTGCGCACCGTGCGGATGGTGACGCCGGGCGCGGCATCGTCCAGCGCCCGCATCAGGCGCGGCAGGAAGTAGGTCTCGCCGACGTCGTTGACGCCGATGACGAAGGCGCGCTCGCTGCGCGCAGGATCGAAGCTGGCGCGCGCATTGAGCGTGCCGTGCAGCGCCGCCAGCGCGTCGGCGATCGGCTGCGCCAGCGCCTCGGCATAGGGCGTGGGCACCATGCCGCGCGAGGTGCGCAGGAACAGCTCGTCGCCCAGCAGTTTGCGCAACCGCCCCAGCGCGTTGCTGACCCCCGGCTGCGAGATGCCCAGGTTCTGCGCCACCGCCGACACCCGGCCGTGCTTGCACAGCTCGTTGAACACGACCAGCAGGTTCAAGTCCATGTCTTGCAGGTTCATGCTTGTCTCCACCAATATTTATTTTGGTGATTGTTGTCATCATCCAGATTCTATTTATTTATTTCACACCCTGGCCGATGATGCAACAAACGCCTGCGCCGATGTCGCGCAGGCTCCGATGGATGAAGGAGACAACCATGCGCCATCCCCCCGTCACGCCCTGTAGGCGCGGCCGCCTCGCCGGAGGCCGCCGATGAACACTCCCCTGGATAGCGCGCCGGACGCGATCGCCGGCGCCGCCGCCAACTCTGCCTGCCCCGCCAGCGCCGCCCGCGAACAGCCGCTGTCGTTCATGCCCCCCTGGCAGGGCGACGGCAGCCACCGCATTCCCTTCGGCGTCTACACCGACGCCGCCCTGCACCAGCGCGAGCTGGAGCGTTTCTTCTACCGCGGCCACTGGAGCTACGTCGGCCTGGAAGCGGAAATCCCCAATCCCGGCGACTTCAAGCGCACCGCCGTGGGCGAGCGTTCCGTCATCCTGCTGCGCGACAACGACGGCCAGGTGCGCGTGGTGGAGAACGTCTGCGCCCATCGCGGCGTGCAGTTCTGCCGCGAACGTTCCGGCAACCGCAGCGAGTTCGTCTGCCCCTACCACCAGTGGAACTACGACCTGCAGGGCAACCTGATCGGCGTGCCGTTCCGCCGCGGCGTCAAGCAGGACGGCCGCGTCAATGGCGGCATGCCGCCCGATTTCAAGCCGGAGGATCACGGCCTGACCAAGCTGGCCGTGGCCTGCCGCAACGGCGTGGTGTTCGCCTCGTTCGACCACGACGTCGAGCCGCTGGAAGACTACCTGGGCCCGGACATCCTGCACTACTTCGACCGCGTCTTCGACGGCCGCCAACTGGTCATCCACGGCTACAGCCGCCAGCGCATCCCGGGCAACTGGAAGCTGATGCAGGAGAACATCAAGGACCCGTACCACCCCGGCCTGCTTCACACCTGGTTCGTCACCTTCGGCCTGTGGCGCGCCGACAACCGCTCGGAACTGAAGATGGACCGCCATTTCCGCCACGCGGCCATGATCTCGACCCGCGGCCAGGGCGGCAAGGGCAGCGTCACCAGCGGCGTGTCCAGCTTCAAGGAACAGATGACGCTGAACGATGACCGCTTCCTGGACATCGTGCCGGAACCCTGGTGGAACGGCCCCACCGCCGTGCTGATGACGCTGTTCCCCAGCGTCATCATCCAGCAGCAGGTCAACTCGCTGTCCACGCGCCACATCCAGCCGGTCGGCCACGACGCCTTCGACTTCGTCTGGACCCACTTCGGCTTCGCCGACGACACCCCCGAGATGACACAGCGCCGCCTGCGCCAGGCCAACCTGTTCGGCCCGGCCGGCTTCGTCTCGGCGGATGACGGCGAGGTCATCGAGTTCTCGCAATCGGGCTTCGCGCAGAAGCCCTGGCACCGCAGCGTGGCCGAACTGGGCGGCAAGACCGCCGAGAACACCGACCACATGGTGACCGAAACCCTGATCCGCGGGATGTACGCCTACTGGCGCCGCGTGATGGAAGCGGAGGCGTGAACATGCTGGACTTTCCCCTCTACTACCAGTTGACCCGGCTGTACGCCGACTACGCCGCCGCGCTCGACGCCGAGCAATGGGAGCAATGGCCGGAGTTCTTCCTGGAGGACTGCGTCTACAAGGTGCTGCCGCGCGAGAACCACGAGCGCGGCTATCCGCTGGCGACCATGTCGTTCGAGAGCCGCGGCATGCTCAAGGATCGCATCTACGGCGCCACCGACACCATCTTCCACGACCCCTACTACCAGCGCCACGTGGTCGGCGCGCCGCGCGTGCTGTCGGTGCAGGGCGACCGCATCGAATCGGAAGCCAACTACGCGGTGTTCCGCACCAAGCCGAACCAGCTGACCACGGTCTACAACGTCGGCCGCTACCTGGACGTGATCCGGCAGACGCCCGACGGGCTGAAGTTCGAGTCGCGCCTGTGCATCTTCGACAGCGAGCTGATCCCGAATTCGCTGATCTACCCCATCTGACCAGGACACCAAGACATGAGTACGAACTGGATCAAGGCCATCGCGCTGGCCGACGTGCCGGACGAAGACGTGATCGCCGTGCAGGCGGGCGACCGCGAGATCGCGCTGTACGGCGTGGAAGGCAACGTCTACGCCACCGACAACCTCTGTACGCACGGCAATGCGCGCCTGTGCGACGGCTTCCTGACGGGCCACGAGATCGAGTGCCCGCTGCACCAGGGCCGCTTCGACGTGCGCGACGGCCGCGCGCTCTGTTCGCCGCTGCGCGACAACCTGGCGACCTATCCGGTCAGGATCGAGGACGGCGTGGTGTTCGTGGCGCTGTGACCCGGGCGCGGCGGCGTTCCGTGACGGGCCCGTCGCCGCCCAGCTAGCCTTGCAACGCCAGCCGCAAGGCCTCGTTGGCGGCCGCCATGCCCATGGCCGCGGTCACGGTGACCACCGAGCCATAGCCTGCGCAGGACAACCCCTGCGGCGCCACGGCCTGCGCCGAGGCGCCCATATCGTCCTCGGCCTCGGCCTGCCGCGTCCATTCATCGGGCAGGATGGCGGGCTGATCGAACCACAGGGCATGAATCCCCATCTTCGGCACGCGCTTGAGCGCCTTGCCATTCTTGTCCGATGCGCGCGGAAACCCGTGTTCGCGCCGCAGCTTGTTGCGCAGCTTGGACAGCAAGGCGTCATTGACCGCGGCCGACAGGTCGCCGGCGCGCAACGCCAGCGGATCGGTCTTGCCGCCGGCGCCGCCGCACAGCAGCATCGGAATCCCCAGCGCCCGCGCATGCAGGATCATGGCGATCTTGGCCGCGGCCTGGTCGGTGCAGTCGATGATGGCGCTGTAGGGGCCGGGCAGCACTTGCGCGACGTTTTCCGGAGAAACGAAATCGTCCACACGGGTCAGGCGACATTCGGGATTGATGGCCAGGACGCGTTCGGCCATGGCATCCACCTTGGATTGTCCCAGGGTCTGCGTCAGGGCGTGGATCTGCCGGTTGACGTTGGATTCGGCGATGTGGTCCAGGTCGATCAGCGTCAGGGCGCCGACGCCGCAGCGGGCCAGCGCTTCCACCGTCCACGAGCCTACGCCACCCAGGCCGGCGACGGCGATGTGGGCGTTCTGGAGGCGGGCGGGAGCGTCGGGGCCGTAGAGGCGGGACAGGCTGCCGAAGCGGCGGGCGATGTCGGCTTTTTCTTCTGGAGCGGTCATGGGGGGTATTTTATATGGGCGCGCGTCGGGCAATCCCCCCCGGTCTTTTCACGGCGAAGGTTGCCATTCATCCCGGACATAACCCGGTGCAAGGCCCGTCACGACCACCCCGTCCGGCGTGGCAGGTCCGGCCGAGACCACGACCGACCGCTCGGGGGAGCTCGCCGATTCACGAAACCGGACAAGGCTTTTTCCCGCGTCAGTCCGAATCGCCGTGGCCGGCACCACCATCGCCTGCTCATCATGAAATATCACGATCGAGGCGCTCGCCGTCATTCCCAGCCGCACCACCGCCTGTTGCGCCGCCGTCAGCGGCGGCAATGCAATCACCACCCGATACATCGTGCCCGCCTGCGAGTCTCCTTCGAGCCCCTGCACCCCGATCGATTCCAATTCGCCGGAAAGCGCCAGGTCCCTGAATCCTTCGCCACGTATTTCCACCTGCTGGCCTGGACGCAGCTGATTCAGATCCGTCTCGTCGACCTTGGCCACGACATGGACCCGCGCGACGTTGGCGATGGCCAAGAGCCCCTGGCCCTGCCCTACCTTCGTACCCGCCTGCAATGGCGCTCCCGCGGCATCCTGCCTGCCATCGACGTTGCCCGGAACTCGGACCACAACGCCGGAAAACGGCGCCACCACCCCGCCCGAGGCCTCATCGGCCAGCGCATTGAGCCTGGCCGTGGCATTGGCCAGTTCCATTTCCGCGAGTTGCCGCGCTTGCCCCTTGCCGCGTTCCCGGGCGTTGGCGAGTTCCGCCTCTGCCGAGGCCACCGACAGGGATTGCATCTTTTCCTGCTGGATCAAAGCATCCAGCTCCATGCGGGGCACGATTCCGCGCTCATAGAGCTGCCTGGTCTCAACCAGCTTCTGATGCGTGTCGCTCACGCTGAGACGCGCGCTCGACAGGGTTTGACGAGCGCGGGCGACGTCAGGGCCCGACTCCCAGTGATCGATGTCGCTCAGGACCTTGCGCGCCTTGATCTGTTCGCTCAGCGCCTGGCGTCGCTGTATGTCGAGTTGGGTCACATCCATCTCGAGCAGGCGCTGGCCCGCCTCCACCCGCTGCCCTTCCGACACCTCAAGCGACTTGATATTGCCATCGAAAGGCGCCGTGATTGTGACGATCTGCGCCGAAACGATCTTTCCCGCCACGCCCAGACGAATCTCGACCGGCCGAGGAGAAACCAATGTCCAGAGCGAGGGTTTATCTTGCGCCCTGCCGCCAGACGGCCGATGCCATGCAAAGGCGATCGCCGCGACGGCAAGCAGGGCCACGCCCGCCGCCATCAGGCCGGATTTATAGGCAGAGAGCTTAGTCATTCAGCGAGATACCCCAACTTTGCAATGTCATGCCAAGCTTCAGGTCCAGCTGCGCCTGTGCATCCAGATAGCCGATCAAGGCATTGAGTCGGGCGTTCTCCGCCCCGCGTAGATCGGTTTCAAAGGCCAGCACCTGAAAATTGCTCGATCGTCCTGCCTGCAGTTTCTGGTGTTCGATCTCGAGCTTCTTGCGTGAAAGATCGCGGACGCGCCCCGCGATTTCGTACTGGCGCCATCGCGAGGCCAGTTCCCGCACCGCGTTGTTCACGTCCAGCGCCAACTGCTGTTCGGCGTCTTCGAGCAGCAGCGCCTGGTTGTCCGCGTCGGCTTTTGCATGGACTTCAGCCTGTCGTGCGCTCAGGTCCCCGATCGGTATCTGGACCTGGACACCCACATACCCGTCCCAATGGCGATCGGACACCGCGTCCGCACGGCTCGACCGCCTCGTTCGCCCCTGGCTGGCGCCGCCCATCAGGGAAACATCCCACAGGCGGTTGTCGCGCGCGACCACAAGATTGATATCGGCCTGTTCCCGGGCGATCACCTGCTGCAAATAGCGCGGTTGGTGCGTCAACGCGATGCGCTGCGCATCCTGCACGCCGAGCGTCGAGGGCTTTTTCCCGGGCGTGTCGCTGGCCCGGATCCGGCTGCGCAGATCCAGGGCCAGCAGTTGCAGCAACACCAATCGGCTGGCGTTGAGATCGTTATCGGCATTCTCGACATTGAATTCCTGGGCGGCCACATCGGCCTCCGTCTGCACCAGGTCGACCCGCGCCATGCGTCCGGCGGCGATCAGCGCCTGGTTGATCTCCAGAAGCGCTTGGGAACGCTGCAACGCCGCCTTGGCGAGGGTGACTTGCTCTTGCGCCCGCATCAATTGCCAGTAGGCCTGGACGATCTGCGTGACGGTCTGGGAAACCGAATCCTGCAAGGCCAGCCGATTGCTTTGCTCGATCAAGCGCGCCATGCGCAAGGGCGCGGTTGCCACCTCGCGGCCCGCGCCGCGCAGCAAGGGTTGGATGATCGCGAGCGTGACGCCGTCGTCCCGGAACCCGCCCGCCCGGTTGGCCTTGCTCAATTGGCTGGTCCAACCCAGGCTGAAACGCGTGCCGAATTCCCCCACCATCGTTGCCGCGGGCGAAAGCACCCCCTGCCGCGAACGATCGTCCTGATTGCGGTTGCCGGTGATCTGCCCGGTAACGAGAAGCTTGGGCGAAAAGAAATCCTCGGCCACGCGCAGGTCGAACTTCTGCGCCACGCGGGTCAGGTAGGCGCTCCGTATGCCGCGATTGGCGCGCAACCCGAGAAAGACGGCATCGGTCAAGGTCAGATCGACGACGCCTTCGCCCAACACGGCCGGCGCCTGATACGGCATGGTCGGGCGAGACGGCAACGGCTCATCACCCGCGCGTGCCACGGGTGACAGCGCCGCCAACCCAAGCGCCACGATGAGCATCCGCGCCGCACTACGCATCGCGCAAGGCCTGGACAGGCTCCAGCCGCGAAGCCGCGACGGCCGGATACCAACCGAAGAACAAGCCCGTCAGCAGCGCCGTGCCCATCCCCAAGGGCAAGGACGCGGGCGCCAGCACGAAATCCCAACCGGAGAAACGCGCAAAAGCGTAGGCCGCGCCAACGCCGCACACTGCGCCCAGCGCCGCGCCCACCATGGCCAACAGACCCGCCTCGGCGAGGAACAACAGGCGGATGTCGCGCCGGGTCGCCCCGAGCGCCAGGCGAACGCCGATCTCGCGCCGCCTTTCGGAGACACTCATCAGCATCACGTTCATCACGCCCACGCCGCCCACCAGCAATGAGATCGCGCCCAGCCCCGCGAGCAGATATGAAAAGGTTCGGGATTGGCGCTCGAGACCGTCGATCAACTGCCGGGGAATATCCACCTGGACCTCCCTGCCGGGCACCTGCGTGCCGACATACTCGCGCAGCGCGCTGGCCGTTTCCACAAGGTCGGCCATAGGCGTCGCCTTGGCCAGGATGGCGCCGAGTTCAGGCTTGGGAAACAATCGGTGCAACCCTTCAATGGGAACGATCACCGATCGGTCCGCATCGACCGGAATCAGCGGATTCCCCTTCATGCTGCGCGCGACGCCGATGACCTGATAGAAGTAGCCGCCAATTTGCAGCGAGGCACCCAGGGCGAGCGGATGCGCCGGACTGCCCAGTTCACGCGCGATTTCCGCACCCACGACGGCAAACGTGGCATGACGATCGAACGGCGACAGGAAACGGCCGCGATCCATGCGCAGATTCATCGCGGCGGCAAGATCCGGCGTCGTGCCTACGATCCTGGGAACCATCGTACGCCCCGGGAAACGCAGCGGCACGTTGTAGACCGACAGGGGCGCCGCATGGCGGATGCCCGGCACGGCTTGCGCCAACGCGCCGGCATCCAGCGTGCGGGGCAGCGCGCGCGGCTTGGCGCCCGTCACCGGGAAAGTCACCACCAGGACGTCCGTACCCATGTCCTTGAACATGCGCATCACCTGTTCGGCGGCGCTATGCCCGATGTTCAGGAGCGCGATGATGGCGGTGCTGCCGACCACGATGCCGAGCAAAGCCAACAAGGCCCTCCGACCCATCTGGCGCAGGCTGTCAGCCGCTTGCAGCGCAGTTTGCGTCAGCGATGGACCGCCCATGCACTGGAACACCGGAAATCAACGCCTTTCGTCGCAGTGGCAGGGTTCATGCAGTACACCGTCGCGCATATGAATCTGGCGCGAGAAGCGGGCGGCCAGGTTGGCATCATGCGTCACCATCACGATCGTGACCGCCCGCTCGCGATTCAGCCCCATGAGCAAGGCCACGATGCTCTCGGCTGAAGCTTGATCCAGATTACCGGTCGGTTCGTCCGCAAGAATGACGGAGGGATTGCCGACCAAGGCGCGGGCAATGGCTACCCGCTGGCGCTGCCCGCCGGAGAGATCGGCAGGGAGATGCCCGCCGCGATCGGCCAATCCAACTTGACGAAGCCAATCCATGGCCGTGGCCCGCGCCGGCGCTCGCGGGATACCACGATAGAACAGTGGCAAGGCAACGTTATCGAGGGCGTTCATACGGGGCAACAGGTTGAAGGACTGGAAAACGAACCCGATCTCTCGATTGCGAACCCAGGCGCGGGCGTTCTCGTCGATACCCAGCATGTCGCGTCCGCGAAACAGGAGCTGGCCGGCCGACGGCCGGTCGAGCAAGCCCAGGATATTGAGCAAGGTGCTCTTGCCGGAACCGGACGCCCCAAGCAGCGCGCAGGTTTCGCCGGGGTGGAGCTCAAGTGTCACATCGCGCAGCACGCTTACTGATTGGCTGCCTTTGCGATAAGCATGGCGGACACGTGTGATTTGAATGAGCGGATGGCCCCACGAATCTGCAATCCACATCAGTCACAAGGTCCAGAATCGACTTATATCTCTTTATAGCGACTTATCGTCAAATTGAAGATAAGTCGCTATCCATTACAACTCTCTTAGTCGTTGTAATAAACCACCATCGCGGCAAGAATATAACGAGGATATGGCCCGACACCTGTCCCGGTATACGTTACAGAAAACGGCTTATCAGCAGAATTTCCGTCAAAATAATGGGATATCTGCCCACTCGAGGATAACGAGGCGCAACTGACCCCACCGTTATAGCAAACCAGCGCCGACACATTTGCCTGTGAGCTATCCTGAATTTGAATTTGAACGCCTTTAATTTTCTTTCCTACTGGTGAGACAAGAAAATTGCTAGGTTGATAAACAACAGTAGCGGTGCCTCCTCTTCGTGACAGATAGTCGCCACTTTTATAAGTGGACCACACATAATCACCGGCAAACGCACTACCGGAGAACAACAGCGAAGCAACAACCAAAAAACGCAGCAACTTATTTTTCATTAGATTTCTCCACAAAATACAGACAGCACATCAATCATTGACTGATGCCGAACTCACCCGCGGGATGGCTTCTACCGCTATCACCTTATCAACGCACAAGGTGAACAGATTGGATAACCTGTCCTTCAATTGGAGCGCATAAAGAACATCGCATATTTCTATTTTTGGAACACTAGCGACCAAATAGGTCAGACCACAGAAACATCGACCAAATCATTACCAGCAGCTTTTCAGCACATAAAAAAATCGCCATCAACGCACTTTGTCTAAAAAAACGCCCGACGATATTAATCGGGCACCATATCTTCCATGAGAATTACAGCAGAACAAATCCAGAGACAACAATCTACATTCAAAGACCAGATATCAACGTCGGCTTTTGATTCACACTACGATAGAGCAAATCCATCAGGATATATTGCCTATGCCTTTCCATATCATGCGCCATCTGTAGCAACATTCTGCGTGAAAACCCGTCCTTAGCCTGCATCAGGGCCCCGTCCTTTGATTCGCCTGGCGGGTCATATTTGAAGGAGAAAGAACCGCCGCCCCCCTCGAACGGATCGCCATGTCCTCCCCATTGAGGCATAGACTCCACCTTCTCTCGAAACTTGACACTGAATCCGAATTTGTATGCGAAATCATCCGGCTGGGACAGAATCAGTCTTCCTATTTTTTTATAGATATCCATCGCCGAGCTGCCTTTACTCATCTCGACTGCATACATCGATTTCAGGTCAGCAACAAATGCATTGGATTGTTTTTTATCTATCATCTCACTTTCAGGAGTAACCGGAATTCTAGTTGTTGCATAATATAAATCTCCTCCGTGAATATAATCAGAACAATCAAATCCAGGAGAATAGTCATTAAAAACCCAGGTTTTTAGTTGTTCATACTGTTCGGCCTCTGTATATTGATTGGCAAAACGAGCCAACCAATCAGGTGTCCAGCACACCAACAAGCTCAGGTCTGCATCCTCGTCGTCAGCCTCCTGGCTTGACAGCGCCACCGCCTTATCAGACAGGGTCACGGCCTTCGATGCGGGGGAGCTTTCGATATATTTTTGCTTCGCAGAACCCATGACTTCGGTGAAGCGGGCTTCCCCATTCGCGTCAGTAGTGAACCGCGTCGACGAATAGTTGAAGCCGAGCGGGCCGCTCGGACCTGACAGCGTTGAATTGGATACTTGCACAAGTAGCTCCTGATTGATTCAAGCCATTGATGCCATTGGCTGTTCTCCAAATGGGCGCAAGGGCAAGGAATTGGATCTTTCAATCTAGAACGGCGAGTGGCCCTTGACGTTGCCTTATAAGAAACGCGCCAGACCGAAAAGGTAACGTACGGGCAACCCACCCGAAGGCGGTACTCACTGCACACATAGGGAGCAATTCGCCCGGCAATGGCTAGTCAACCTGATGAGGTTTTTCTGTTGCCGGGAGTTGCCCCCTAGCGGGGTTTCCCAGGTAGGAACCGGTCCGCCGAAAGCCGGTCGAGCAAGCCCGGGATATTGAGCAAGGTGCTCTTGCCGGAACCGGACGCCCAAGCAGCGCGCAGGTTTCGCCGGGGTGAATCTCAAATGTCACATCGCGCAGCACGCTCACTGATTGGCTGCCTTTGCGATAGGCATGGCTGACATGGGTGATTTGAATAAACGGACGGTGCGACATCTTTGCGCCCTGAACAAGAACAACCTCAATAGCCACGTCAATAGAATAGATTCAACGGCCAGATGCCAATTTCGACTTATGCCCCGCGTTTCCGTAAAGCAAATCCATCAGAAAATACTGCCTATCCCGTTCCATGTCATGGGCTTTCTGCATTATGGTTTTTTGGGATATCCCCCCTTTTATTTTTACCAACGTATCGACGCCCGATTCATCAGGGGGGTCATACCTGAGCGAAAAGGAATCATCACACCCTTCGAACGGATTGCCACGAGCCCCCCACTGAGGCATCGACTCCACCGTCTCTCGAAACTTGACACTAAATCCGAATCTATAAGCGAAATCATCGGGTTGAGACAAAATCAATTTACCAATCTTCTTGTAAATATCCATTGCCGAACTACCCTTCCCCACTTCTGCTCTATACATGGATTGCAACTGGGCAACGAACGCCTCGGACTGTCGCCTATCGATAACTTCACTTTCAGGCGTTACAAGTACCCTCGTGGTCGTATAATAAGTCGGCCCTCCATAGATGGCCTCTGTGCAATCATGCGCAGGAGAGTATCCGCTATTAAAAACCATAGTCTCAAGGCGCTGAAACCGCTCTTCCTCAGTATAGTTTCTATCAAATCGAGCCAACTCAGTTGGTGTCCAGCACGCTAACAAACTGAGATCAGCGTCCTCGTCCGCTTCTTTATTTGCCAGGACCAATGCTTCATCGGACAGAATCACGGCTTTCGATTCCGACGGGCTTTCAAGATGATTCTCTTTAACCGAACCCATGACTTCGGCGAAAGTAGATTCATCAGTCACATCCGTAGCGAGGCGCGTCGACGGATCTTTTACTCCGAGCAGAGCGCGAGGGCCAACTAGCGTTGAAGTAGATATCTGCATTGAAAACTCCTGCGAGAAATTTTATCTTCCAATTTAAAACAGCGAGCAGTCCTCGCGTTGCTTTATGAGAAAGGCGTGATACCAAAAGGGCAACACACGAGTGGATCTCCAGGTATTGGCGGCTTTAATGCGCGGATCATGGCTCACACAAAAGTTGACGATGCCGATCTGCCAACGTGGGTTCCGAGCAACCAGCAAATAGATGAATACCTGGGCCTAGCACCACACAGAGCACAAGGTGGGCCGCCCATGCTATAGGCACCGCTGGCATGCGTAATATGAAAGTTGGGTGCTGAGCGCGTTGCACATGCGATTTGCATCGGCTCACAATACCCATATTGCACCCAACATGCTCGATAGCGATTTATCGCGAGATCTCGATAAGTCGCTATCGCTGAGGCTTACTTAATCGTTGTAATACACCACCATCGTGGCGAGGATGTAACGGGGATATGGACCGAGGCCGGTACCGGTATATTTCACAGTAAACGGCTTATCTGCTAACTTGCCATTAAACATTGTGAAGACTCTCCCGTCATAGGCTATCGGATAGCATTCGAACGATCCGTTATAGCAAAGGCTCATCGATACATTTGCCTGCGAGCTATCTTGAAGCTGGACTTGCACACCAGTGATAGTCTTTCCCACTGGCGAAACCATGAAGTTGCTGGGTTGATACACAACCGTGGCGGTTCCTCCTCTTCTCGACACATAGTCGCCACTCTTATAGGTGGACCATACATAATCACCGGCAAACGCGCTGCCGGAGAACAAAAGCGAAGTAACAACCGAAACATGCAACAATCGATTTTTCATAAAATCTCTCCATGGGGTACGTTGACTATGCACCAATCATCGACTGATGCCGAACTCACCCTTGGGATGACTTATGCTTCAAATACTTGGTCAACATGCAGGGTGAAGCAGGTTGACGACCTGCCACCTCAATTTGAACGCGGCCGCGAACTCGCATATTGCTATTTTTGGAACACGCGTGACCTTATAAATCAGGCAAAACCGGCCAGATTACGAAATAAAAAATGCCCGATGAAAATCATCGAGCACCACTTCTGCCAGGAATTTTTTCTAAAAACAGCCCGGGCGCAGGACTTTTAAATTTACAACCTACACTCGGTGGCTGGATGCAGATTTAGACCTAAAACCTGCTTTCCCATGAAGCAGGTCCATTAATATTTGTTGCCGCTGCCGCTCTAGATCACTCGCTTTTTGCAATACGGAATTATGCGCAAGGCCAGTCTTCGCTTTCACCAATGCGTCAACCTTCGACTCATTCGAGAGTGGCATACTAGATGAGGAATGATCGACATGCCTGCCAAACTGGCTATTATGCGCACTGTTATAAGCCGCGGTAAGAGCATCCATTCTTTCGCGATATTTGACACTAATCCCAAATTTATAGGCAAAATCATCCGGCTGCGCCAAAATCAGCTTCCCGATCTTCTTGTAGATATCCATAGCCGAGCTCCCCTTACTCATTTCGGTGACATACAAGGCTTCCTGTTGAGCTGCAAATGTATCGTGCTGCCGCTTTAACGCGGCCTCCCTTTCGGGCGTGACCAGAATTCTCGTGGTCCCATAATATATGGGCCCGCCCTCCGACGTGAGTTCGCTGCAATCGTGCCCTGGCGTATATGCGCTATTGAAAACCATAATCTCGAGCTTCTGATACCGTTCGGCCTCTGTATAGTTATTTGCGAAACGCGCCAGAGCTTCCGGTGTCCAGCACGCCAACAAGCTGAGATCTGCATCCTCATCTTCGGTCTCCTGGCTTGACAGCGCCACCGCCTTATCAGACAGGGTCACGGCCTTCGATGCGGGGGAACTTTCGATATATTTTTGCTTCGCAGAACCCATGACTTCGGTAAAGCGAGCTTCCCCATTCGCGTCGGTGGTGAACCGCGTGGACGAATAGTTGAATCCGAGCGGGCCGCTCGGACCTGACAGCGTTGAATTGGATACTTGCACAAGCAGCTCCTGATTGATTCCAGCAATTGACACCCCTGACTTCTTTTCCAAAAGCGCCACAAAGACAGGGAATTGGACCTTTCAATCTAGAACGGCGAAAGGCCTATCACGTTGCCTTATGGGCAACGTGATAGGCCCAAAAGGTAACGTGGGGATGTGATCGAGCCGGGCTCACGCGCCGATAGTGGCCGTTTACCGCGCGCGGGAAGGTGGAGAGGTGTCTTCGCGCATGGCAATCACCCGCTCAACGAAGCGCGCCACGTTCTGGCGTGCGACACGGGTTGAGCGCAGGAGCCAAGTCGTCAACGCCGCCGGCTCGGCCAGCGGGCGGCTGAGGATGCCGAGTTCCCAGTTTGAAAGGGCCTGGGAAGCGCCCACCAGTGCGAGGCCGACGCCAGCGGCCACCATCGAAAGCATGAGATAGGTCGACTGCACCTGCGCCGCCACGAGAGGTTGGGCCGAACCCTTACTGATCAAGCGGTCGATTTGCTGGCGGCATCCCTCGCAATACTTCGGATCGCCAAGTACCAGGGGATGCCTGAGAACCTCGCTCAAGGGAATCACTTCCATCGCCAGCAACGGGTGGCCGGTGGGGAGGACCACATGGATCGGATCTTGCCAGGCTCGTTCAGCCACGATGCCGCGGCCCACGTGGTCGGATGGCGCGAAACCCAGGTCGTAAAGGCCTTGGTCCAGGCCTGCGAGCTGCTGGGCGAACGGCACCTCCGAAAAATGGATGACCACGCGCGGCTCGTCCGCGCGGCAACCGGCCATCAACGCGGCCAATCGCGTCGGGTTCATTCCTTCTGACAGGGCAATATGTAGCGCGCCGCGATTGCCAACGGCCACGCCTAGGACGCTGTCGCGTGCATGGCCGATTGCACTGAATATGGCCGGGATGTGTTCCCGTAGCGCCTCCCCCTCCGGCGTGAGCAGGGTGCCGCGGTTGGAGCGCACAAAAAGAGACACCCCCAAGGTGGTTTCCAGCGATTGAATCGCCCGAGACAACGGCGAGATTTCAATATGCAGCCGTTCGGCGGCGCGGCGATAGTTCAACTCGTCGGCCAACACAGCGAAGTACTTCAGCAGTCGCAAGTTCATTCTGAGTATTTCGGTGACGGTGATCGTACGTTGCGGTGAACGTGATCAGTCTGGCGGGGTATTGCGCGGTCAATCGATTGTAGCGACGGCCTTCATGATTCAGCGTCGGCTGACGCTGCTTTCCGTCTTCTATTGCATCAGGTGAAACCGTCCGAATCTGACGGCATGGGCGACGATTCGGGAACAGGCCGAAGCGCTGCGGGTCAGCTTGCGAACTGCCCGAGCCAATATCGAAGTTGACGCTGCCCGGAGGGTCGAACGCGATCGGATTTCAGCGCTGGCGCCGGCGATATCGCGCGCCGACGCCGGTTTTTTTTCAACGCGCTAATGGGCGCGATCCGCTCATCGGCCGTCCACCGCGCCAGCACCGGCCATGACGACGACATCGTCCCCTCCCAGCGCCTGATAGACCTTCACCTGATTCACCAATCGATTCAGGGCGTTCTCATCCCGCGCGATCTCGGCGGTGCGCCGCTTCTCTTGCGCATCCAACCAGAACCGCAACGACACCGAACCGGCTCGGTAGCGCACCTCGTACAGGCGCTCCGCCTCGCGCGCCGCCTTCAGCGACGCGTCCAACTGCTCCGCCTGCAGGCGCAACTGCGTCCGGTTCGACAACGCGTTTTCCACATCCGCCATGGCCTGGTACAGCGCCTGGCGGAAGCTCACCACCCGTTCGTCGAAATCCGCGCGCGAGACCTTCAGGTTCAGGTTCAGGCGGTTGAATTGAAGGAACGGCAGCGTCAGCGCCCCCGTCAGCGTGCCCACGGGGTTCTGCAGCACATTCGACAGCGTCGGGCTGGAGCTGCCCAGCGCGCCGGTCAGGTTCAGCGTCGGGTAGAAACTGGCGCGGGCCGCGTCAATGTTCGACAGCGACTCCCGCAGGCGCAGTTCGGCGGCGCGCAGGTCGGGACGGCGGCCCAGCAGTTCGGCCGGCACGCCTTCGCGCGCCTGCGGCAGCGGGTACTGCGGCAGGCGTTGCGGGTCGGCCATGGTGCGGTCGGGCGGGCCGTCGAACAGGATCGCCAGCGCGTTCACGTATTCCACGCGCTGCTGCACCAGCAGCGCATGCGCCGCCTGCTGGCTGGCCACGGTCTGCTCGGCCTCGGCCACTTCCAGCGCCGAGGCGCCGCCGGCGGCATATTGCGCGCGCACCAGTTCCTGCGTCTTGCGGGCGTAGGCGATGCTCTCCAGGCTGCTGGCGATGCGCTGGTTGATGAAGGCGGTCTGCCAATACAGCGTGGCGGTGGTGCCCACCAGCGACAGCGCGGAGCTTTGGCGGTCCTGCTCGCTGGCGAGCGCTTCCCACTCGGCGGCGTCGAGCTGGCGCGACAGCTTGCCCCACAGGTCGACCTCGTAGCCGATCGACAGTTCGGCGCTGTTGGTGCGCGTGATTTCGCGTTCGCCGCGCAGGTTGCGCGCGCGCGTCACGTTGCCGGTGCCGGACAGTTGCGGGATAAGTTGGTCCTGCGCCAGCCCGGCCTGCAATTGCGCGCGGCGCACGCGGATGGCGGCGGCGGCCAGGTCGTTGTTGCGCGCCAGCGCGCCATCGACCAGGCCGTCCAGCACCGGGTCGTTGAAATTGCGCCACCAGGCGCCGCCAGCGGCCAGCGCGTTGGCGGGCGCGTCGGCGCCCGCGCCGTGGCGCCAGGCGGCCGGCGAC
This sequence comes from Achromobacter sp. RW408, assembly GCF_003184165.1. Lineage (NCBI taxonomy): Bacteria > Pseudomonadati > Pseudomonadota > Betaproteobacteria > Burkholderiales > Alcaligenaceae > Achromobacter > Achromobacter sp. RW408. Next base: position 64,726 of record NZ_QHHO01000049.1, on the reverse strand, counting down.
TGCGTCCGCGGCGTTTCGTATTCGCTCTTGAGCAGGCCGCCGCAGCCGGCCAGGGCCAGCGCCAGAGCCAGAGCGGCGGGTTTGCGGATCAGGGAAACAGCTTTCATCGTTCTCATTCCCGGGCCAGGGCCTCGACGGGATCCAGGCGCGCCGCGTTGCGCGCCGGGAGATAACCAAACAGCACACCGATCAGGGTCGAGCAGGTGAATGCCGCCACCATCGACGCGGTGGAATAGATCATGCGGAAGGACCCGCCGGTCGCTTTCGAGACCAGCACGCCCAGGCCCAGCGACAGTGCGATGCCCACGGCGCCGCCGATCAGGCAGACCAGCACGGCTTCGATCAGGAACTGCTGCATGATGTCGCTGCGACGCGCGCCCACCGCCATGCGCACGCCGATCTCGCGGGTACGCTCGGTCACCGACACCAGCATGATGTTCATGACGCCGATGCCGCCGACCATCAGCGAGATCAGCGCGATCAGCGATACCAGCAGCGTCATGGTGGCCGTGGTGCGCTCGATGGTCTTGCGGATCGCATCAGTGTTGAACACGAAGAAATCCTTCACCACGTGGCGCCGCAGCAGCACCTTGGTGATGGCCTGCTCGGCCGCCGCCGGCGGCGCGGCGTCGTTGACGCGCACGGTGATGCTCTTGAGGTGCTGCTGCCCCAGCACGCGCGACAGCGCCGTGGTGTAGGGAATCCACACGTTCAAGGTCTCGTTGTTGCCGAACACCGTGTCGTTCTTCTTGGTGACGCCGATCACCCGCGCCGGCATCGATCCCAGGAACACCACCTGACCGATCGGGTCGGTGTGCGAACCGAACAGGGTCTTGCGGGTGCTCTCGTCGATCACCACTTCCTGGGCGCGCCGCGCCACGCTGGTGGCATCGAAGAACTTGCCTTGCGCCAGCTTGACCGCGCGCACCCGGAAGTACTGCTCGCCCACGCCCTGGATCGAGCCATTCACCGCCACGTTGCGATAGCGCAGCGTGTTGCTGGTGGAAACCTCGGGCGTGACGCTGTCCACGTAGGACTCGCGTGACAGGGCCTCGGCATCGGCCGGCACCAGGGTGCGGATGGTCAGGGCCTTTTCGTCGCCGAAGTCCTTGCCGGGAAACACTTCGACGGTATTGGTACCGATCTCGCTGATGTCTTCCAGGATCTTCTGGCGCGAGCCCTCGCCCAGCGCCACCACCGACACCACGGCGGCGATGCCGATGATGATGCCCAGCATGGTCAGCGAGGTGCGCAGGCGGTGCGCGTTCATGGCCAGCAGCGCCATGCGCAGCGCCTCGCCGCAGCGGTCCAGGTAAGCCTGCCAGGCCGGCCGCGGCGGCAGCGGCGTCGCCTCTTCGCGCACGGCCTCGATGCGCGGCGCGTCGGGGTTGCGCTGGTCCGAGACGATCTCGCCGTCGCTGATCTCGATGATGCGCTGCGCGTGCCGCGCCACGTTCATGTCGTGGGTGACCAGGATGATGGTGTGGCCGGCGGCGTTAAGTTCCTCCAGGATGCGCAGCACTTCCTGGCCGGTGTGCGTGTCCAGCGCGCCGGTCGGCTCGTCGGCCAGGATGATGTCGCCGCCATTCATCAGCGCGCGGGCGATGCTCACGCGCTGCTGCTGGCCGCCGGACAGCTGGCCCGGGCGGTGGCCGGTGCGTTCGCCCAGCCCCAGGCGCTCGAGCAGGTCGGCGGCGCGTTCCAGCCGGGCCTCGCGGCGCTTGCCGGCGTAGACGGCCGGCACCTCGACGTTGCCCTGCGCCGTCAGGTCGGACAGCAGGTGATAGCGCTGGAAGATGAAGCCGAAATGCTCGCGCCGCAATTCGGCCAGTTCGTCCGGATCCAGTTCGCCCGTGCTGCGGCCGTTGACACGGTAGTCGCCGCTGGTGGCGCGGTCCAGGCAGCCCAGGATGTTCATCAGGGTCGACTTGCCCGAACCGGACGCGCCGACGATGGCCACCATTTCCCCGGCCTCGATGGTCAGGTTGATGTCCTTGAGAACGGCGATGGTCTGCTCGCCAGCGGGGAATTCGCGCCGGACGCCGGACAGCGAAATCAACGGTTCGGCCATATCAGCGTCCCGCCGCGGCGGCCACCGGCGCGGCGTCGGCCGACACCACGCGCTCGCCCACCTCCAGGCCTTCCAGCACCTGCGCCTGCACGTTGTTGTTCATGCCGATCTTGACCTTGCGGGTCTCGGTCTGGTTGTCCTTGCCGACCACCCGCACCTCGTAGCGCCCGTCCTCGCCGCGCTTGCCCAGGGCCGAGGCCGGCACCACCACGGCGTCGCGCGCCTCGCCCAGCACGATGGAAACCTGCGCGGTCATGGAGATGCGCAGCTTCTCGTCCGGGTTGGGCACGTCGAACAGCCCGTTGTAATAGACGGCCGCGCTGGTGGATGTGGAGCTGGACGAGGTCAGCGACGTGGCGGCGTCGTCCTTCTGGATCGAATCCGGCGCCGGCTCCACCGCGCGCAGCGTGGCGTGATAGCGGTGGTCCGGCTCGCCCAGGATGGTGAAGTACACGGGCAGGCCCGGCTTGACGCGGGTCACGTCGGCCTCGGAGATTTGTGCCTTGATGGTCATGGTGGCCACCTGGGCCACCTTGATGATGGTGGGCGCGCTCTGGATCGCGTTGACGGTCTGGCCTTCCTTGGTCACCACCGCCACCACCACGCCGTCGATCGGCGACACGATACGGGTGTAGCCCAGGTTGACCTTGGCCTTGTCGACCTCGATTTCGGCCTGGACGATCTGGGCGTCGAGCGCGGCGATATCGGCCCGGGTCACGCCCAGCGTGGCCTCGGCCGATTCAAAGGCCTCGCGCGAACTGGCATCGGCCGCCAGCATCTGGCGCTGCCGGCGGAAAGCCAGCTCGGCCTGCTTCAGGGTGGCGACCTTGGCGGCGCGCTCGGCGCGGCGCGTCTGCAGGGCGGCCTGGGTATTGCGCAGTTCGTTCTGCTGCGTCAGGTCGTCGATCTCGGCGACCAGTTGGCCGCGCGTCACGCGGTCACCCAACGCCACCTTCAGCGACTTCAACTGGCCCGTGGCCTGCGCGCCGACACTGACGCGCTCGATGGCGTCCATGGTGCCGCTGGCCAGCACACTGTCTTCGAGATTGCCGCGGACGACCTCGGCCACGGCGAATGTGGGCGGCGGCGGCGACGAGAAAAAGGCGGCGCGGACGCCAAAGGCGATGATCAGGAGAACGACGGCGATCAGGACGTAACGCTGGACTTTGCTACGAGGCTTTTTCATTGAACCAGTTCGGAGGAGGCGGCGGAGGCATCGTCCACCACTCGAATAACTCGATACGGATCGGGCCGGCTGTACGTACCCATACTGCCCGCTCATCCTAAACGGGGGGCTGCGTCAAAGCATGGCCAATCTGTGGCGAAAGGGTGAAAAACGGTAAAGCACCCGGCATTGGGTCGTGGGCAGGCAATATTGTTCCGTTGCACGAACGATACATCTGTTGCGGCGCATTAGCGTTTCCATTCTATGGAACCTTGCCGGCAACGTGATGCCATCTTGCCGCATCCCCATCTCAGTTGGACCATAGATGGCGCCTATCTTGTCACCATTGGCAATCGAGAATTGCGGCGGCGCAAAAAATCCACGTCTCGACATAGGGCGACGATAGGGACAGAATGAATGCAGTTAAGCCGTATCCGTGTCCAATTCGCCCCCTCCCCCCTCTTCACGCAGCGCCGCCCCGGAGTTTTCCGGGGCGGCGCTGTTGTGCCTGCTGGCCATGTTGAACCATGTGGCGCTGACAGGGGGACGGATCACCGTATCCCTGACGGCGCTGCAAATGGGCCTGTCGACCTTCAAGGTGGGCACCCTGGTGGCGGTGTTCGCGGTTTTGCCGATGCTGTTCTCGGTGCGCGCCGGACGCTGGGTGGACCGGGTCGGCATCGTCCGGCCGCTGGTCACCGGCACCACGCTGGTGGCGGTTGGCACGGCCTTGCCGTTCCTGTCGCAGACCCAGTTCGCGCTGCTGGTGGCGTCCTGTTGCATCGGCATCGGCTTCATGCTGCACCAGGTGGCCACGCAGGACCTGTTGGGCCACGCCGAGCCGGCCCAGCGGCTGCGCAATTTCTCGCTGATGTCGCTGGCGCTGGCGGGCTCGGGCTTCTCGGGACCGCTGATCGCCGGCCTGGCGATCGACCATCTGGGCACCCGGCTGGCCTTCGGCCTGCTGACGCTCGGTCCGCTACTGTCGGCCGGCGGCCTGTATGCGCTGCGGCACCAATTGAAGGCGGTGGATTCGCAGCTGGCCGGCACCAAGGAAGCGCAGCGCCGCCGCGTGACGGAACTGCTGGCGGTGCCGGCGCTGCGCCGCATCCTGATGGTCAACACCATCCTGTCGGGCGCCTGGGACACGCACTTGTTCGTGGTGCCGATATTCGGTGTCGCCATCGGCCTGTCCGCCACCACCATCGGCGTCATTCTCGCGTCCTTCGCGGCGGCAACGTTCATCATCCGCCTGGTACTGCCCCTGATCCAGCGCCGGGTGCGGTCCTGGACACTGGTGCGGGTGGCCATGGCCACCGCCGCCATCGATTTCATGCTTTATCCGCTGTTCACCGACGTTGGCGTCCTGATCGTGCTGTCCTTCATCCTGGGGCTTGCGCTGGGTTGCTGCCAACCGAGTATGCTTTCATTGCTGCACCAGCATTCGCCGCCGGGCCGCGCCGCCGAAGCCGTGGGGTTGCGGATGGCGCTGATCAACGGCTCCCAGGTTTCCCTGCCGCTGACCTTCGGCGCGCTGGGCGCGGTCATTGGCGTCGCCCCGCTGTTCTGGGCCTATTCCGTGGCCCTGATGGCTGGCGGCTGGGCCAATCGCAACCCCCCGCTCGAATCTGACCGGAAACCGTAGTCGTGAACATGCAGTCTTCTCCTCCCGTGGCCGGCGCCAGCCTGCCTTTTCGCCTGTGGACCCCCGAAGAGCGGCAGGCATCGCTGCAGGCGGCCTTGCAGCATTGGCGGGACGGGGAAGACGTCTGGGTATATGGGTACGGATCACTGATCTGGCGCCCCGACTTCGACTTCGAGGAACGCCGCCTGGCCACCCTGCGCGGCCATCACCGCGCGCTGTGCCTGTGGTCGCGGGTCAACCGCGGCACGCCGGAATGCCCCGGCCTGGTGTTTGGGCTGGACCGTGGCGGCTCCTGCCGCGGCGTGGTCTACCGCCTGGCCGGCAACCAGGTGCCGACCTATTTCCCCGCCCTGTGGGACCGCGAGATGTCCACCGGCGCCTACCTGCCCCGCTGGATCAATTGCAGCACCGAGGCCGGCCCGGTCCGCGCCCTGGTCTTCATCATGAACCGGGACAACCCGGCCTACATCCGCGCCCTGCCCGAGGCCGAGCTGCTGGCCATCGTGCGCCGCGCCGCCGGCCGCTATGGCCCCTGCACCGACTACGTGGTGCAGACCGCCCAGGCCCTGCGCGCCGCCGGCATCCACGATGCCCGCCTGGACGCCATCGCCCGGCGCCTGGAACAGGACAGCCACGCGCTGCCCGAAGGCGCCTGAGGCGCCCCCGGCGCAAAAACTTGCCCGGGCCCTGCGCGGGGTCAATGAGGGGAGCGTTTCTTCGGCGGTATAAACTGCTTGTTATCAACGCTGAATCAAACGTCCCATGTCTGTCTCCGATCTGCGTCAAAGCTACGAAAAGAACGTGCTGCTGGAAAGCGACGCCGCCGCGTCCCCGTTCGAGCAGTTCACCCGCTGGTTCGACGAGGCCCTGGCCGCCAAGGTGCCCGAGCCCAACGCCATGACCCTGGCCACGGTCGACGCCAACGGCCAGCCCAGTGCCCGCATCGTCCTGATCAAGGGCTTCGACGAGCAGGGTTTCACGTTCTTCACCAATTACGAGTCGCGCAAGGGCACCGACCTGCTGGCCGAGCCGCGCGCCTGCCTGCTGTTCTTCTGGCAGCCGCTCGAGCGCCAGGTGCGCATCGAGGGCGTGGTGGAAAAAGTGCCGGCCGAAGAGTCGGACGCCTACTACCACAGCCGCCCGGCCGGTTCGCGCATCGGCGCCTGGGCCTCGCGCCAGAGCCAGCCCATCACCCGCGCCGAACTCGAAGCCCGCGAGCAGGAGTTCCGCGCCCGCTACGGCGACCAGCCGCCGCGCCCGCCGCACTGGGGCGGCTACCGCCTCAAGCCCACCGCGATGGAATTCTGGCAAGGCCGGCCCTCGCGCCTGCACGACCGCCTGCGCTACGTCGCCGACGGCCAGGGCTGGAAGATCGAACGCCTGTCGCCCTGACGCCGCCGGGCGCCGCTCCCGCGGCGCCCGCCCCATCTATCAATTGCATGCCAGCCTCCTCCCCTGATTTCGACGCAGCCTTCTTCCGCACCGCACTCGGCCGCTACGCCACCGGCGTCACGGTCGTGACCACCGCCGACCTCGATGGCGCCCCCATCGGCCTGACGGTCAGCTCGTTCAACTCGGTGTCCCTGAATCCGCCGCTGGTGCTGTGGAGCCTGTCGCGCAATTCCTCGTCGCTGGCCGCCTTCGAGCAGTGCCAGCGCTACGTGGTCAATGTATTGAGCGCCGACCAGATCGCGCTGGCGCGGCGCTTCGCCACCGGCAAGACGCCGGACCGCTATGCCGGCCTGACCGTGCACCACGCGCCCGGCGGCACGCCGATGCTGGACGGCCATTGCGCCGCCTGGTTCGAATGCCACAACCGCAGCCGCTATGTCGAGGGAGATCACGTCATCATGGTGGGAGAAGTCGAACGTTGCGGACATAGCGGCGAGCCGCCGCTGGTCTTCCACGCCGGCGGTTTCGACCTGACGCCCGCCGGCGCCCGTGCAGAGGGCAGGAAGTCATGAGCGCCGACATCGATTGCGTCGTCATCGGCGCGGGCGTGGTCGGCCTGGCCATCGCCCGCGCCCTGGCCCAGTCGGGCCGCGAGGTGCTGGTGGCCGAGGCCACCGAGGCCATCGGCACCGGCACCAGCTCGCGCAATTCCGAAGTGATCCACGCCGGCATCTATTACCCGGCAGGCAGCCTCAAGGCCCGCCTGTGCGTGCGCGGCAAGCACCTGCTGTACGCCTATTGCGCCGAACGCGGCATTCCGCACAAGCGGCTGGGCAAGCTGATCGTGGCCACCAGCACCGAGCAGGCCGCCCAGCTCGAAGGCATCGCGCAGCGCGCCCGCGCCAACGGCGTGGACGACCTGCAGTTCATTTCCGGCGAAGACGCCATGCGGCTGGAACCGGCGCTGCGCTGCACGGCGGCGCTGGTGTCGCCGTCCACCGGCATCGTCGACAGCCATGCGTTGATGCTGGCCTACCAGGGCGATGCCGAGAACGCCGGCGCCCAGTGCGTGTTCCACACCCCGCTGGTGTCCGGCCGGGTGCGCCCCGAAGGCGGCTTCGACCTGCAGTTCGGCGGCGACGAGGCCATGAGCCTGAGCTGCAACGTGCTGATCAATTCCGCCGGCCTGCAGGCCCCGGCGCTGGCGCGCCGCATCGAAGGCGTGCCGGCCGCCAGCATCCCCACCGACTACCTGTGCAAGGGCAGCTATTTCACGCTGTCCGGCCGCGCGCCGTTCTCGCGCCTGATCTACCCCGTGCCGCAACACGCCGGCCTGGGCGTGCACCTGACGCTCGACATGGGCGGCCAGGCCAAGTTCGGCCCCGACACCGAATGGGTCGGCACCGAGGACTACACCATCGACCCGGCCCGCGCCGAGGTCTTCTACGCCGCCGTGCGCAGCTACTGGCCGGCCCTGCCGGACGACGCCCTGGCGCCTGGCTATACCGGCATCCGCCCCAAGATCTCCGGTCCGCACGAGCCGGCCGCCGATTTCGTCATCGCCGGCCCGGCCACGCATGGCGTGTCCGGCCTGGTGAACCTGTTTGGCATAGAATCGCCCGGACTGACTTCCAGCCTGGCGCTGGCGGAAGAAACCCTGGCGCGCCTGGCCGACGACGCTTCCTCTCCTTCCTTTCCCTGAACAATGCAGCACAACGACTACATCCTGACCCTGTCCTGCCCCGACCGCACCGGCATCGTCTTCCGCGTCAGCGGCCTGTTGTTCGAATCGGGTTGCAACATCCTCGATTCGCAGCAGTTTGGCGACGAGGAGACCGGCCGCTTCTTCCTGCGGGTGCACTTCGACCTGCCGGCCGGCGCGGCTCCGGACGCGCTGCGCGCCCGCCTGGACGAGATGGCGGCCGAGTACGGCATGGAGTTGCAGCTGCATGACGCCCGCCGCAAGGAACGCCTGCTGATCATGGTCAGCAAGCAGGGCCATTGCCTGAACGACCTGCTGTTCCGCGTGCACAGCGGCCAGCTGCATGCCGAAGTGGCCGCCATCGTCTCGAACCACAACGACTACGCCAGCCTGGCCGCGTCCTATGGCATCCCGTTCCACCACCTGCCCGTCACGCCCGACACCAAGGCCGAACAGGAACGCCAGGTGCTGGCGCTGGTGGACCGCTACGAGATCGACCTGGTGGTGCTGGCGCGCTACATGCAGATCCTGTCGGCCGACATGTGCCGCGCGCTGAACGGCCGCGCCATCAACATCCACCACAGCTTCCTGCCCAGCTTCAAGGGCGCCCGCCCGTACCACCAGGCGCATGCGCGCGGCGTGAAGATCATCGGCGCCACCGCCCACTTCGTCACCTCGGACCTGGACGAAGGCCCGATCATCGACCAGGACATCGAGCGCGTCGACCACACCATGACGGCGCAGGACCTGACCCAGGTCGGCAGCGACATCGAATCGCTGGTGCTGTCGCGCGCCGTGCGCAGCCACGTCGAGCACCGCATCCTGCTGAACCGCAACAAGACCGTGGTGTTCCGCTAGGACAGCACCGGCATCCGCTGGCGCGCGCTCAGCGCTTCCAGTCGGCGTCCTTGAACCAGTTGCGCAGGTGTTCCACGATCAGCCTGACCTTGTCGGGCTGGTTGCGGCGGGTCTGCACGACCGCATGGATGTCCAGCCCCTGCGGCTCGTAGCCCGGCAGCAACACTTCCAGCGCGCCATCGGCAATGTCCTGTTCGACCATGTAGCGCGGGTGCATCGACACCCCGCCGCCGCGCTTGGTCATGTTCATCAGCGCTTCCCCGAGGTTCGAATTGAACGAGCCCGCCACCCGCACCACGTGGGTGTTCGACTGGGCGTCGGTGAAGCTCCATTGCCCGGTGGGCGCCTTCAGGTTGTGCACCAGGCAGTTGTGCCGTTCCAGGTCCTGCGGCTTCCCCGGCCGACCGTGGCGGGCCAGATAGTCGCGCGTCGCCACCACCACTTGCGGCACCAGCGTGATCTTGTAGGCGATCTGGTTGGAATCCTTCAGCCGCGGCGCGATGCGCACGGACAGGTCCAGATTCTCGGCGATCAGGTCGCCACGGCCGTCATCGATCAGCAGCGACACCTTGATCGCGGGATAGCGCGCCAGGAAGTCCTGGATCGCCGGCACCATGTGCACGGTGCCGAACGACGGCGGCGTGCCGATGCGGATGCGGCCGCTGGCGGTCAGCACCGGCCCCTGCACCAGCTCCTTCAGGTTCATCAGGCTCAGCGCCAGCGTATCGGCGTTCTCCAGCAGCAGACGGCCGCTCTCGGTCAGGCTGACGTGCTTGGTATTGCGGTTGAGCAGTTGCACTTCGAAGTGCGCTTCGAGCCAGGCGATCTTCTTGGTGACCGCCGAGCGGCTCGACGCCAGGCTTTCCGCCGCCTTGGAGAAACTCAGGCTCTTGCCGACTTCGACGAAGACTTCCAGGCAATCGATGACGTTCATTTCCAACTCGTGTGTTTCCAAAAAGGAAAAAACGATTTCCTTTTTTGGTGATTTTTCAGGGAGATCGGTCTCTCTATACTGGCCGCATGAGCCAAGAACGTCCCCCCGCTGCCGCCGCCAGCGCCGCCGCTTTCGACTACCACCTGTTCGGCACCCATGTGTGTTTCGGTGATGGCGTATCGGCCTTGATATTAAAGGAACTGGACGCGCTAAGCTGTTTCCGGCCGGCGATTCTGGCACAGGACGCGATGGCACGATCCGCCGCTTTCGAGACCCTGTCCGCCTGTTGGAGCGGACTCGATCACCTGCGGCTTCCGGCGGTCCCGCGGCACTCCAGTGTCGATTTTGTGGAAACAATGGCCGAAAAAGTGCGGACATTCGGCGCGGACAGCCTGATCGCCATCGGCGGCGGCAGCATGGCCGACAGCGCCAAGGCCCTGGCGCTGCTGCTGGCCGAAGGCGGCCGGCTGGCCGACCACGTCACCACCTTCGAACCGCCCGCCACGGTGCGCATTCCGCGCCGTGTCCGACCGCAGCTGCCGATCATCGGCATCCCCACGACCGCCTCGGGCGCGGAAACCACGTCGTCGTTCGGCGTGCGCCGGCAAGACGGCCACAAGCTGATGTTCTGGAACCGCGGGGTGGCCGCGGCGACCCTGCTGATCGATCCGCGCCTGAGCGCGGACCAACCCGTCGCGCTGCTGCGCGACAGCGCCATGAACGGCATCGCCCACGCGCTGGAGGCCCTGTATTCGCGGGGACGATCGCCCGTGTCCGATTGCATCGCCGTGCAGGCGATCCGGCTGTTCGACAGCGCCCTCGACGGCGACAGCCTCGCCGCTGGCGACGAGCGCGGCGCGATCCTGCAAGCGGCGCATCTGGCCGGGCTGGCCCTGTCGATGGCGCGCAGCTGCCTGCATCACGCCATCTGCCATGTCGTGGCGTCGCGCCAGCGGTTGTCGCATGGCGCGGTCAACAGCGTGATCCTGCCGTATGCGCTGGCGTTCAACGAAGCGGCAGCGGCCGACGCGCTGCGGCCGGCGCTCGACGCAATCAACCAGCGGGCGCGCCGGCCGCACGCCACGCTGTCGGCCTGGGTGCGGGACATCCAGCGGCGCCACGCCATGCCCGCGCGGCTGTCGGAACTTGGCGTGGCACGCGAGGCGCTCGGCGCCTTGGCCCGCGACGTCCTGACCGAACGAGGGCTGGCGCTCAATCCCCGGCCGGTATCCGAAGCCGAGGCCTCAGGAATTCTGCGGGCCGCTTTCTAGCCCTGGCATCCCCGCAAGGCCGTCCCTGGCCTTGCCCATCCCGAAAACGGAGAGATCATGAAAATCGTTGCTGGCGAGGGCCCGTTGGGCGCCCGCATCCTGGATATCGACCTGGCCCGCCCCCTGGCCGATGCCGACTATCGCGCCATCGAGGCGGCGCTGGGCCGGCATGGCGTGGTCAGCTTCCCGAAACAGGCGCTGGAGGCGCGGCACCTGAAGGCGTTCGCCGAGCGCTTCGGCACGCTGGAAGTGAACGTCGCCAACATGTACTTCGAGCCCGGCCTGCCGGAAGTGATGATCCTGTCGAACATGGTGGAGAACGGCAAGCCGGTGGGCCTGAGCGACGCCGGCCAGGACTGGCACACCGACATGTCCTACAGCCGAACCATCGCCTTCAGCAACGTGCTGTACGGCATCCGCATCCCGATGCGCGACGGCAAGTCGCTGGGCAACACCGAGTTCTGCAACATGCACGCCGCCTATGACGACCTGCCGCAGGCATTGAAGGACGAGCTGGACGGCATGACCATCACCCACGACTTCAACAAGTTCTGGGAAATGATGCGGCGGGAAAAAGGCAGCACCCGGCCCCCGTTGACCGAGGAGCAGAAGCGCCGCAAGCCACCGGTGTCGCACCCCGTTTTCCTGACGCATCCGATCACGGGCCGCAAGGTGCTGTACGCCAACCCCGGCTATTCCGTCAGGATCAACGAATTGCCCGAGGCGCGCAGCGCCGAGGTGCTGGACTTCCTGTTCAGGCACCAGCTGCAGGAGAAGTACCGCTATCGCCACCAGTGGCAGGAAGGCGATGTGCTGATGTGGGACAACATGGGGACCATCCATAACGCCGTGGCCGACTACCGGCCGGACGAGCCGCGCCTGATCAAGCGCTGCCAGGTCATGGCGGACCGGTACTTCCCCGACCAATACTGATACCAACACAAGGAGGAGACATCATGAACACAAAAAAATGGACCAAGCTGCTGTGCGCCGCGCTGATCGGCGCGGGCGTTGCCGCGCCCGCCCTGGCCGACGACTACCCGTCGCGGCCGATCCGCATGGAAGTCGGCTACGCCGCCGGCGGGCCGACCGACGTGATCGCGCGCATTCTCGCCAAGCGCATGTCCGAGAGCCTGAAAACCTCGATCGTGGTGGAGAACAAGCCGGGGGCCAGCGCATCCATCGCCGCCAACGACGTGATGCGCGCGGAACCCGACGGCTACAAGGTGCTGGTGACCTCGCTCACCCTGAACGTGAATCCGTTGCTGTACCCCGACCGCTACAACTATGACGCGGTCAAGGATTTCACGCCCGTCGGCAACTTCGCCAAGCTGCCCATGGTGGTGGTGACCAGCTATGGCTCGCCCTACAAGACCATGCAGGAGCTGGTGGCCGCGGCCAAGGCCAGTCCGGACAAGCTCACCTTCGGCTCGTCGGGCATCGGCGGGTCGGCGCACCTGACGGCCGAGATGCTGGCCAACATGACCGGCGCGCGCATGATGCACGTGCCCTTCAAGGGCAACGGGCCGGCCCTGCAGGAAATGCTGGCGGGCCGCATTTCGTTCATGTTCTATCCCAGCGTCGGCATCGCCAACTACGTGGCGCAGAAGCAGTTGCGCGTGCTGGCCATCGGCACGCGCGAGCCGCAGCCCGACTTCCCCGGCGTGCCGACGCTCGAAAGCCTGGGCTATCCCGGCTTCGACGAAGCCGCCACCTGGGTGGGCATGCTGGCGCCGCCCGCCACGCCCAGGGCCATCGTCGACAAGCTGAACCGGGCCGCCAACGAGGCCCTGGCCGATCCGGCGGTGCGGCAACAGCTCGCCTCGCTCGGCGCCCTGGCCGACGGCGGCACGCCGCAACAGTTCAGCCAATTCCTGGTGCAGGACCGCAAGCGCTGGGCCGACGTGATCAAGAAAGGCAATGTCAAAGGCGAATGATGGTCCATCGGAGCAGCATGCAATGACCGCCCGGCTGGACGATTGCTATTCCATCGAGCGCCTGCGGCTCGCGGCCCGGGCGCGCCTGCCGCGGCCGGTGTTCGACTTCTTCGACGGCGGCGCCGAGGACGAGATCACGCTGCGCGAGAACGCCGGCGCGTTCCAGCGCCTGCGGCTGGCGCCGCGGGTGCTGCGCGATGTCTCGCGGGTGGATGCCACGGCGATGCTTGTCGGCGCCCCCGCCGCCCTGCCCTGCGCCATCGCGCCCACCGGCGCGGTGGGCTTCGGCTGGCGCGGCGGCGACGTGGCGCTGGCGCGCGCAGCCGCCCAGGCCGGCATTCCCTACACCCTGTCCACGTCCGCCACCGCGTCGATCGAGGAGATCGCCGACCGGGCGCCCGGACGGCTCTGGTTCCAGGCCTACATCCTGCAGGACAAGGGCCGGCTCGCCGACCTGATCCGGCGTGCCGGGGCCGCCGGCTACGAGGCGCTGATGATCACGGTGGATCTGCCGGTAGGCGGCAAGCGCGAACGCGACCTGGCGCACGGCCTGGCGTTTCCCATGAAGATCAACCCGCGCAACTTCTTCCAGTTCGCGCGCAAGCCTGCCTGGTCGCTGGACATGCTGCTGCGGCGGCCGCCGGCCATGCCCAGCCTGGCGGGGCTGGCGCGGGTCGCCACGGACCGCAAGGCCATAAAATCCGTCGCCGGCCGCAACTACGATCCGGCGTTCAAGCTCGACGACCTGGCGCGGCTGCGCGAAGGCTGGCAGGGCAAGCTCATCGTCAAGGGCGTGGCCAATGCCCTGGACGTGGACGCCATCGTCGCTATCGGCGCCGACGCGCTGGTCGTCTCCAACCACGGCGGCCGGCAGCTCGACACCGGCATCGCGACGCTGGCCGCCTTGCCGGAAGTGATCGCCGCCGCGCGCGGCCGGGTGCCGGTGCTGCTGGACGGCGGCGTGCGGCGCGGCAGCGACATCTTCAAGGCGCTGGCGCTGGGCGCGGCCGGTGTGTTGACCGGCCGCGCCACGCTCTACGGCGTGCTGGCGGGCGGTCACCCCGGCGCCTGCAAGGCGCTGGAGATATTGCGCGACGAGCTGGCGCGCACCATGCAACTGTGCGGCGCGGAGACGCTGGCCGCCATCGATGAAACCATGCTGAGGATGACATCCCCATGAGCGACACCCTGTCCCTCTGCCACAACCAGGTCATGGCGTTCTTTCGCGACCTGGATGAAAGCCGCTACGACGACCTGGTGCGGCGCCTCGCTCCCGACGGCGTCTGGCTGCGCCAGGGCCAGACGCTGGCGGGCCGCGACGCCGTGCTGGCAGCGCTGGCGCGCCGCTCCGCGACCCAGCGCATCCATCACCTGATCTGCAACCTGGCGGCGCACGCCTGGAGCGCGGACCACTGCGCGCTGCGCGGCTACATGCTGGTGGTGCGGCATGACAGCGGCAGCCCGCTGTCCGGCCCGGCGCCGCTGGCGGGCGTGGACACCATCCGCACCCTGCGCGTCGAACTGGCGCGCCGCGACGGCGAATGGCTCATCGCCCGCATGACCAATGACGAACCCAGTTTTTCCGCCCAGGCGGCCTGAAGGAACCCACCATGAAATGGATACGCTGCACCCACGACGGCGAAACGTTCTACGGCATCCTCGATGACGACCGCATCACGCCGGTGCGCGGCGACCCGTTCAACGGCCATGAAAAGCGCAACGAATCGCTGCGCCTGGCCGACGTGCGGATCGAAGTTCCGGTGATCCCGCCGACCTTCTATTGCGTCGGCCTGAACTATGTCCAGCACATCGGCACCGAGGGCAAGAACATTCCCACCCAGCCCGACGTCGGCTACCGCGCCAACAACGCGCTGCTGGCGCATGGACAGGACGTGCTGATGCCGGCCGACGCCAACCGCGTGCACTACGAGGGCGAACTGGTGGTGGTGATCGGCAAGCGCATGAAGCACGTGCGGCCCGACGAGGTGCGCGCCGGCATCCTCGGCTACACCATCGGCAACGACGTCAGCGCGCGCGATTGGCAGGCGTCCGACCGCACTTTCTGGCGCTCCAAGAACACCGACACCTTCAAGCCGATGGGGCCCTGGATCGAGACCGACCCGGACCTGGCGCGCATGGAGACGGTGGTCAGCGTCAACGGCCGCGAGAGCACCCGCTTCGGCACCGGCGACATGCTGTTCGGCGTGGATACCTTCATCAGCACGATGAGCCGCTACCTCACCTTGCAGCCCGGCGACATCCTGTGGATGGGCACCGACGGCCATTCGCCCGACCTGCGCGACGGCGACGTAGTCGACGTGACGCTGACGGGTTTGGGCACGCTCACCAACCGCTTCGCTCGGCTGCCGGACTGATTTCAGGCGGGCCGGTCAGGAGACAACACCCGGACGCCCGTTCAGCCCGCGGGGAACTGGCGCTCGACCAGCGCCAGCGCCTTTTCCTGCAGCGGCGACCGGCCCTCTTGCGGCCAGATCACCTGGCTGACCGAGCGCGCCTGGTGCTCGAACGCGATGAACCGGGTGCCCGCCAGGCCGCTGCGCGACAGGCACGACGGCACGATCGACACGCCCAGGCCCTGCGACACCAGCGAAGCCACGCTGAGCCAGTGGCGCACCTCGTGGCGGACCACGGGCATGAAGCCCGCCCCCACGCACAGCGACAGCACAGTCTCGTAATAGCTCGGCGAGGCGGCGCGGGCGAAGAACACGAAATCATCGCCGGCCAGGTCCGCCAACGCCAACGAACGCCGCCCGGCCAGCGCATGGCTTTGCGGCAGGCACACCACGAAGGGTTCGGCCAACAGATCGCGCGCCGCCACGCCGGCCGGCACCGGGTTGGCATGGATGAAGCCCAGGTCCTGTTCGCCGCGCCGCACCGCCTCGATCTGGTCGTGCGAATTCAATTCGGTCAGCACGTGCTCGACGTCCGGCAGTTCGGCCCGCATGGACTCCAGCAGCGCCGGCAGGCCGCGGTACAGCATCGACCCCACGAAGCCGATGCGCAAGCGGCCGCGCAGGCCGGCGTCGACCCGCTGCACCAGCATGCGCACGTCCTCGGCCTGGCGCAGCAGCGTCAGGGCCTCGCGGTACAGCACCTGGCCGGCGGCGGTCAGTTCGACGTGGCGGCTGGTGCGCGCCAGCAGGCGCGCGCCGACGTTGTCCTCGAGCTGGCGGATGGCGTAGCTCAAGGGCGGCTGGGAAATGTGCAGGCGCGCGGCGGCGCGGCTGAAATGGCGTTCTTCGGCCACGGCGATGAAATAGCGCAGCAGGCGCGGGTCCAGGTCCATTGGTCTCCTCCCTGGGCGGGCACGAAGGCAGCGCCCGATATCCATATTTTTTTTGGATAGGTCTACACCAAAACGGTATTTGTATAGATTAATCCATCGCCGCAACATGCCAACGATTCCCCTTCTTGCGCAGGATGCCGCCATGGATAGCCCCGCCCAGCCCGCCGTCGCCACCGCCACGCCCGTCCCGGACGCGCGCGGCCTGAACCTGTTCCGCGCCGATCCGTACGCCGCGCCCCTGGCCCGGCGCTATCTGCCCGCGGCGCTGCACGCGCACCTGCTGCCGCACCTGGACCGCCTGGGCGAACTGGCGGGCGGCGTGATGGACGAACTGGCGGCCACCGCCGACAAGCATCCGCCCACCCTGTCGGTGCGCAGCCGTGCCGGCGCCGACGAGTCGCGCATCGACAAGCATCCCGCCTATGTCGAGCTGGAACGCCTGGCCTACAGCGAATTCGGCCTGGCGGCGCTGTCGCATCGCGGCGGCGTGCTGGGCTGGCCCGAGCCGATGCCCGCCGCCGCCAAGTACGCGCTCAGCCACCTGTTCGTACAGGCTGAATTCGGCCTGTGCTGCCCGGTCAGCATGACCGACTCGCTGGCGCGCACGCTGCGCAAGTTCGGCGACCCGGCGCTGGTCGAACGGGTGCTGCCGCAGGTCACCAGCCAGGATTTCGATGCCCTGCGCCAGGGCGCCATGTTCATGACCGAACAGGGCGCCGGCTCGGACGTCAGCGCCACCGAGGTCACGGCCACGCGCCAGGACGACGGCAGCTGGCGCATCCACGGCGACAAATGGTTCTGCTCCAACCCCGACGCCGGCTTCGCCATGGTGCTGGCGCGCAGCGAAAGCGAGCCCGGCCTGAAGGGCGTGTCGCTGTTCCTGCTGCCGCGCGACCTGGCCGACGGCACGCACAACCACTACCGCATCCTGCGCCTGAAGGACAAGCTCGGCACCCGTTCCATGGCCAGCGGCGAAATCCGCCTGGAAGGCGCGGTGGCGTGGCTGGTGGGCGAGCGCGGCAAGGGCTTCAAGCACATGGCCGACATGATCAACAACTCGCGCCTGTCCAACGGCATGCGGGCGGCCGGCCTGATGCGCCGCGCCGTCACCGAGGCCACCTAC
This sequence comes from Achromobacter sp. RW408, assembly GCF_003184165.1. NCBI lineage: Bacteria > Pseudomonadati > Pseudomonadota > Betaproteobacteria > Burkholderiales > Alcaligenaceae > Achromobacter > Achromobacter sp. RW408. The sequence goes on along the minus strand of NZ_QHHO01000049.1, from coordinate 47,321 downwards.
GTCTCGCAACACCGCCGCGCGTTCGGCAAGCGCCTGATCGACATGCCGCTGATGCAGCGCCAGCTGGTGAAGATGACGGTATGGTCCGAACAGGCCCGCAGCGTCATGTTCCAGACCGCCCGCGCCCTGGCCGACGCCGACCAGGGCCGGGGCGATCCGGCGCTGGCGCGCATCCTGACACCGCTGATCAAGTTCCGCGCCTGCCGCGATGCGCGCAAGGTCACCGGCGACGCCATGGAAGTGCGCGGCGGCTGCGGCTACATCGAGGAATGGACCGAGCCGCGCCTGGTGCGCGACGCGCACCTGGGCTCGATCTGGGAAGGCACCAGCAACATCGTGGCGCTGGACGTGCTGCGCGCCATCAGGAAAGAGGGCTCGCTGCCCGCGCTGCGCCGGCATGTCGACCAGTTGCTGGCCGAAGGCCTGCCCTGCCCGCCGGCGCTCGCCGCCACCCAGGCCGACGCGCTGGAACGGACCTATGCGCTGGCCGCACATGCCGCGCAGGGCGACCACGCCGAACTGGCGCGGCAGGCCGCCTCGCTGCTGTACCACGCGGTATCGATGGCGGCGCTGCGCTGGGAAGCCGCCGGCGACGGCCTGGCCAGCCGCGCCCTGCTGGCCGACCAGGTGCTGCAACATCGCCTGGCCCCGCGCGACCCGTACGCGATTCCCGCCGACGAAAGCGCCGCCTGCCGCGGCATCCTGCAACACGCGCTGTAGCCTGGCGCACCACGACGCCGGCGGCACAGCCGGCGCGTCCACCACTGGAGACAACCATGAAACGCCTGTTCACCCCTTTGCTGCTGGCGGTCGCCGCCATCGCCGCCGCGCCCGCCGCGCTGGCCGCCGACGCCTATCCGTCGCGGCCGGTCACGCTGGTGGTGCCGTTCCCGCCCGGCGGCCCGACCGACGCCCTGGCGCGCCGCCTGGCCGAAAAGCTCAAGCAGCCGCTGGGCCAGACCGTCATCGTCGAGAACCGCGCCGGCGCCGGCGGCAACATCGGCTCCGAATACGTGGCCGCCGCCAAGCCGGACGGCTACACCATCCTGTTCGGCACCTCCGGGCCGCTGGCCATCAACGTCAGCCTGTACAAAAACCAGGGCTACAACCCCGAGACCAGCTTCGCCCCCATCATCCGCATCGGCCACCTGCCCAACATCCTGGTGGTGAACCCCTCGGTGCCGGCCACCAACGCGCAGGAACTGATCGCCTACGCCAAAAAGAACCCGGACAAGCTCAGCTACGCCTCGTCCGGCAACGGCGCGTCGTCGCACCTGGCCGGCATCCTGTTCAACCAGATGGCCGGCACCCGCATCATGCACATTCCCTACAAGGGCACCGGGCCGGCGCTCAACGACCTGCTGGGCGGCCAGGTGTCGATGTCGTTCACCGACATCCTGACGGCGCTGCCGTACATCAAGGCCGGCAAGCTGCGCGCCATCGGCCTGGCCAGCGCGCAGCGCTCCGAGGCCCTGCCCGACCTGCCGACGCTGTCCGAACAAGGGCTGTCCGGCTACGACGTCAGCGTGTTCTTCGGCATCGTCGCGCCCAAGGCCACGCCGGCCGAGACCGTGGCCAAACTGAACCAGGCATTCCAGGCCGCGCTGTCGGACCCCGCGATCGAACAGACCCTGCGCAACCAGGGCATCGTGCGCGCCCAGGACCAGACGCCGCAGGGGCTGTCCCGCTTCATCACGACCGAAGTGCCCAAGTGGCGCACGCTCATCAAGAGCGCCAACGTTTCCATCGACTGACCGCAGAGGCTTCATGGCTCCCAAGCTCCCCGACGCCGGCGCCCTGGCCGGCTGCAAAGTGATCGACCTGTCGCGCGTGCTGGGCGGTCCTTACTGCACCCAGATCCTGGCCGACCACGGCGCCGACGTGCTCAAGATCGAACCGCCGGGCGGCGACGAAACGCGCGGCTGGGGTCCGCCGTTCCTGGGCGATACCGCGTCGTACTTCGTCGGCGTCAACCGCAACAAGCGCGGCATGACGCTGGACCTGTCGCAAGCGGCCGGCCAGGAACTGCTGCGCCACCTGCTGGCCGATGCCGACGTGCTGGTCGAGAACTTCAAGCCCGGCACGCTGGAGAAGTGGGGGCTGGGCTACGACACCTTGAAAGAACGCTTCCCGAAACTGATCCACTGCTGCGTCAGCGGCTTCGGCGCCGACGGCCCGCTGGGCGGCCTGCCCGGCTATGACGCCTGCGCGCAAGCCATGTGCGGGCTGATGAGCGTGAACGGCGAAGCCGACGGCGACGCCACCCGCGTCGGCCTGCCGGTGGTGGACATGGTGACGGGCCTGAACGCGGCGGTGGCGATCCTGCTGGCGCTGAACGAGCGCGCGCGCAGCGGGCTGGGCCAGTTCCTCGACATCACGCTGTACGACTGCGCGCTGTCGCTGCTGCATCCGCACGCGCCCAATTACTTCTACAGCGGCAAGACGCCGGGCCGCAGCGGCAACGCGCATCCCAACATCGCGCCCTACGAGACCCTGCCCACCGCCAGCGGCCCGATCTTCCTGGCGGTCGGCAACAACCGCCAGTTCGCGCAGCTGGCGCAAGTGCTGGAAGCGCCAGCGCTGGCCGCGGACCCGCGCTATGCCGCCAACGCCGACCGGCTGGCGCATCGCCAGGCCCTGCGCGACGACCTCTCCGCCCTGCTTGCGCATCACGAGGCGGCGGCCCTGGCCGACCGCCTGCTGCGCGCCGGCGTGCCGGCCGCGGCCGTGCAGACGGTGGACCAGGCGCTGGCGCATCCGCACACGCGCCATCGCGGCATGGTGCTGGAACAGGGCGACTACCGCGGCGTCGGCTCGCCCATCAAACTGTCGCGCACGCCCGCCACGCTGCGCCGCCTGCCGCCCGATCTGGCGCCGCCCCAGCCATAGCGGCCGCGGCATCAGCGCTCGCTCCATGCGCCGCACTGCCCGCCTTGCGCGGGCTTTTTCATGCCTGCCTAACCAGAGCCGCGCCAGCGATTGCCGTCATTCCCTACACCCGCTTGCATGTCTTGCATGCACAGACAATTCGTTGCATGACTGTTGCATTGCCCGCCTCCCGGCCGATTTAGACTTTTCCCATCACACCGGCCCGCCCTTCATGGCGGGCACCGAGGGAGCGATGCGCGGCGATACCCGCGCTGCATGCCCGCTCCCTCGACGTTGCCCTGGCGCGACTCCCCATCGAACGAGAACAAGGAGAAAGACTATGGCTACGAACGCCCCCAGCGGCGATCCGCAACAGAACGCCCCGCTCAAGCGGGTGATGGGGCCCAAGCTGCTGCTGCTCTTCATCGTCGGCGACATCCTCGGCACCGGCGTCTACGCCCTGACCGGACAGGTCGCCAAGGAAGTCGGCGGCGCGGCCTGGCTGCCGTTCCTGGTGGCCTTCGGCGTGGCGCTGCTGACCGCGCTGTCCTACCTGGAACTGGTGACCAAGTATCCGAAAGCGGCGGGCGCCGCGCTCTACGTGCACAAGGCGTTCGGCCTGCACTTCCTGACCTTTATCGTCTGCTTCACGGTGATGTGCTCGGGCCTGACGTCGGCCGCGACCGCGTCGCAGGCCTTCGCGGCCAATCTGTTCGCCGCCTTCGGCATCGAGGCCAGCAAGACCTGGATCACCATGGGCGCGCTGGGATTCATGGCGCTGGTGATGCTGGTGAACCTGCGCGGCGCGTCCGAAAGCGTGCGCGCCAACGTGGTGCTGACGCTGATCGAACTGTCCGGCCTGCTGATGGTGATCCTGCTGGGCTTTTACGCCATGTCGGAAGGCCAGGCCGACTTCTCGCGCGTCATCGCCTTCGACACGCCGGAAGACAAGAGCGTGTTCCTGGCCGTCACCTCGGCCACCGCGTTGGCTTTCTTTGCCATGGTCGGCTTCGAGGACTCCGTCAACATGGCCGAGGAAACCCACAACCCCAGCCGCATCTTTCCCAAGGTGATGCTGACCGGCCTGGGGCTGACGGCGGTGATCTACGTGCTGGTGTCGATCTGCGCGGTGGCGCTGGTGCCGGTGGGCGAACTGGCCGGCAGCAGCACGCCGCTGGTGCTGGTGGTCAAGCGCGCCGCGCCCGGCCTGCCGGTGGAATACATCATGCCGGTGATCTCTATGTTCGCCGTCGCCAACTCGGCGCTCATCAACATGATGATGGCCAGCCGCCTGCTGTACGGCATGTCGCGCCAGGGCGTGCTGCCGGCCTTCCTGGCCCACGTGCATCGCCGTAACCAGACGCCGTGGACCGCCATCCTGTTCACCACCGCGCTGGCCTTCGGCCTGATCATCCTGGTGGCGCTGGCCGATTCCGAAGCCATTCGCGCGCTGGGCGGCACCACCGCCCTGCTGCTGCTGGGCGTGTTCGCCTTCGTCAACGTGGCGGTGCTGGTGCTGCGCCGCGACCAGGTCAAGCACGAGCATTTCCGCATCAACCGCATCGTGCCGTGGCTGGGCGCGGCCGCCTGCCTGTTCCTGGTGACGCCGCTGACCGGCCGCGACGTGATCCAGTACCAGGTGGCCGGCTGGCTGCTGCTGCTGGGCGTGGTGATGTGGGGCGTCACCTACCTGGCACGCAGCCGGGAGGAAAAGATGCGGCTGGATCCGTCGGCGCTGGAATAGGAAGGCGCGCCAGGCCCTGCCTGGCGCGGGGCCTGCCCCGGCCCATGCGGGAACGGCGGATGGCCCGCCGGGAATCCTCCTCAGCCGCCTTGCGCCAAACCCTCGCGGCGCGGATCGACCCCGCCCTGCAGGCCGTCGGCGTCGATCACGATGCCATGGATGCCGCTGGGGAAATCGGTGACCTTGATCGGATGCCCCATGCGCTCCAGGGCCGGCGCCAGCGCCTCCAGCGCGGTGCCCTTTTCCAGTTCGGTCTCCTTGTTGCGGCTGCCCAGGTTCGGCAAGGCCGCGGCGGCCTGGATGTCGAGCTTCCAGTCGAGCACCGCCACGATGGTCTTGGCGACGTAGTTGATGATGGCGCTGCCGCCCGGGGATCCCACCAGCAGGTAGGGCTTGCCGTCGCGCAGCACGATCATCGGCGCCATCGCGCTGCGCGGGCGCTTGCCAGGTTCGACGCGATTGGCCACCAGCCGCCCTTCGGGATCCTTGAACGAGGACGAAAAGTCCGTCATCTCGTTGTTCAGCAGGAAGCCGCGCACGAAGATCTTGCTGCCGAATTCGTTCTCGATGGTGGTGGTCATCGACAGCGCATTGCCGTCGGCGTCCACCGCCACCAGATGGCTGGTCGAAGGTTGCTCCAGGGCGTTGTCGCGGCCCAGCGACAGCAGCTTGCCTTCGGGGTCGCCGGGCAGCGCCACCTTCATGCTGCGGTCGGGCCGGATCAGCGCGCCGCGCGCACGCAAGTACGCCGGATCCAGCATCGCGCGCACCGGCACGCGGACGAAATCCGGGTCGGCCACGTAGAAGTCGCGGTCGGCAAACGCCAGCCGGCCGGCCTCGGCGAAATAATGCACCGCTTCGACGCTGCCAGGCGCGAAATCGCCGATCGGATATTGCTCCAGTTCGCCCAGCATCTGCAGCACCGCGATCGGGCCGCTGCTGGGCGGCCCCATGCCGCACAGCTCGTAGCCGCGATAGGCGCCGCACACCGGTTCACGCTGGCGCGCCTGGTAGCCCGCCAGGTCGGCCAGCGTCAGGTCGCCCCGCTTGGGATGCGCATGCACCGCGGCCACGATGTCGCGGGCGATATCGCCCTGGTAGAAAGCGTCCGCGCCGCCCTGCGCCACGGCCCGCAGCGTGGCCGCGAAGGCGGGATTCTTCAGCACGTGGCCGACCGGCCAGGCGCTACCATCGGGCGCGTAGAAATAGGCCGCGGCGGCCGGCTGGCGCGGCAATTCCTTGTTGCCCGCCAGCAGCTTGTGCAGGCGCGGCGACACGGCGAAACCCTGCTCGGCCAGCCGGATCGCGGGCTGGAACAGGTCGGCCCACGGCAGCTTTCCCTGGCGCTGGTGCGCCATTTCCAGGCCGCGCAACAGGCCCGGGACGCCCACCGCCATGCCGTTGTTGACCGCCTGCGCGAACGGCAGCGGCTTGCCGTCGGCATCCAGGAAGCGGTCGGGACGCGCCGCGGCGGGCGCCGTCTCGCGGCTATCGTAGGTCACGATGGCGCGATCCTTGGCCGAATACACCACCATGAAGGCGCCGCCGCCGATGCCCGACGATTGCGGTTCGACCAGATTGAGCACCAGCTGAGTGGCGATGGCGGCATCCACCACGCTGCCGCCGCGCCGCAGCATCTCGTCGCCGGCGGCGGTGGCCAGGGGGTTGGCCGCGACCATCATGAAATGCGGAGCGCGCACCAGCTTGCGGGCCTGGCTGCCGGTGGCGGCCTCGGGATTCAGGTCGTCGGCGGCCACCGGCGAACGGGCCCAGGCGGACGGCGCCGCGGCCAGCGCGGCGGCGAGCAAAAGAGCGGCGGTGGAACGACACACGCGCATGGAAAGGGCTCCAGGATGGCGCCGGATGGCCGGCATGGACGTCCATGATAGACAAGACCCGCGCCGCTGTCGCAGTGCCCCGTCGCGCCGTAGAATGCGGGATTGCGCCGACCCACCCTTCGCATCATGCGCCTGCGCCACATCGAGATCTTCGAAGCGATCCGCCGCACCGGCTCCCTGACCCAGGCCGCGGCGGCGCTGCACATCACCCAGCCGGCCGCCAGCAAGCTGCTGGCCAGCGCCGAGTCGCAACTGGGCTTCAAGCTGTTCGAGCGCGTCAAGGGCCGTCTGGTGGCCACGCGCGAAGCCGACATCCTCACGCCCGAAGTGGCGCGCCTGAACCAGGACCTGGACAGCGTGCGCAGGCTGGCCGCCAGCCTGCGCGATCGGCCCCACGCGCACCTGCGGCTGGGCTGCGCGCCGGCGCTGGGCCTGGGCCTGCTGCCCGGCGTGGTGCGCGACAGCCGCGAGGCGCAGCCCGGCCTGACCTTCGATATCCACACCTACCACAGCAGCGAGCTGGTGCGCGGCATGCTGACGCGCGAGCTGGACCTGGCGGTGACCTTCGACACCAGCGAGACGCCCGGCCTGACGCGCACCGAACTGGGCCAGACCGAACTGGTGCACCTGGGCCGCGGCCCCGCCGGCGGCCCGCTTGCGCTCGCCGACGTCGCGGGCGACAACCTGATCCTGCTGGACGCCAGCGACGCCGCCGGCGCCCTGCTCCAAATGGCGCTGGACGCGCAGGGCGTGGACCCGCACGCCGCGATCCGGGTGCAGACCCACTACGTCGCCTGCGCGCTGGCGCAGGCCGGGGCCGGCGACGCCATCGTCGACGCCATCACGGCCCAGGCCATGCTGCGACCCGACATGCGCCTGCGGCGATTGTCGCCCACGCTGGGCGTGCCGATCAGCGTGTTGACGCGCAGCCAGGATCCGCTGACGGCCGTGCATCGAGACCTGATCGACCGGTTGCGCGCCGCCTGCGACGCAAGCCACGCGGCGCTGGAACGCTGACGCCCCTTGGGCGCGGGCCCCGCGCGCAAAAAAAGGCGCCCCGCGGGGCGCCTTCTCTGCCAGGCCGGCGGCGGGCCGGAGCCCGCGCCGTCAGGCCATCAATCCAACTTGATGTTCTGCTTCTTCACGACGTCCTTCGCCCAGTCGTACTGTTCCTTGATTTCCTTGGCGAACTCTTCCGGCGTGTTGCCCGAGGGCGCCGAGCCCTGGTCGTCCAGCGCCTTGATGACCTTGGGGTCCTTCAGGGCCACTACGGCGGCGTCGCGCAGCTTGTTCACGACTTCCATCGGGGTGCCCTTGGGCGCCAGCAGGCCGTACCAGACCGGCTGGTTCAGCACGGGGAAGCCGGCTTGCTTGAAGTTCGGCACGCCCTTGAGCGAAGCGATGTCTTCCGGCCAGGCGATCGCCATGGCGTTCAACTTGCCCGCCTGGATCTGCGGCATCGAGGACGGCAGGTTGTCGAAGATGATTTCGATCTGGCCGCCGACGGCGTCGGCCACGGCCGGGCCCGAGCCCTTGTAGGGCACGTGCACGATGTCGGTGCCGGTGGCCATCTTGAACGATTCGCCCATCAGGTGCAGCACGCCGCAAGTGCCCGAGCTGCCGTACGAGTACTTGCCCGGGTTCTTCTTCAGTTCCTCGACGAAGCCCTTGAAGTCCTTGGCCGGGAACTTCGGATTCACGGCGACCACGTTGGCGGTGTTGGCGAAGTTGGTGACCGGCTGGAAGTCCTTGATCGGATCGTAGGGCAGGTCGTTGGGGCGGCACGCAGGGTTGACGGCCATGGTCGAGACCGTGGCGATCGACAGCGTGTAGCCGTCCGGCGCGGCGCGCGCGGCTTCGGCCGCGCCGATGGCCCCGCCGGCGCCGCCCTTGTTCTCGACGACCATGGGCTGGCCCAGTTCCTGGCTCATGCGCTGCGTCACCAGGCGCGCGATGATGTCGGTGGAGCCGCCGGGCGCGAACGGGACGATGACGCGGATCGGCTTGTCGGGATACTTGTCGGCGGCATGGGCAACCGAGGCGCCGACCGTGCCGGCAGCCAGCGCGATGGCGATGGCCAGGGAGCGAACTTTAATCATTGGTGTGTTTCCTCCAAATATGCGAGCCCGGGTGTGAACGGACCGTCTTGTGGCGCACTCGTCTGTGGACGAGTCAGCAGTTAGCGTTGGCGGGGCATCGCTTGTTGTGCAGGGCTGAAAGCCGTGCTGTTATGGGTTGCTTGTGGCACACGCGCCCGCCAGAATGACGGAGAATAGCAGCAAATGCTTACAGTCGCATAGCGAGCCGATCCCCCGCGCCCGCGCCAGAAAAAATAGCTTATCCATGTCGGTTGCACTGCTCGTTTTCCCTGATTTCATGCTGGTCGCGCTGGGTTGGGCGCTGCGCCACAAACTCAATTTCTCGCGCGAGTTTTTCGCCGGCACCGAGCGCCTGGTGTACTTCGTGCTGTTCCCCGCCCTGTTGTTCCAATCCATCCTGCGCACGCCGATCAGCGCCGGCAACGCCGCAATACTGTTGCAGGCGACGGCGGCGGTGATCGTCTCTGGCGTGGCCTTGTCGTGGCTGGCGGGGCTGGCGCTCAGGCCCACATCGCTGGGGCTGGCGTCATCGGCGCAATGCGGCTTCCGTTTCAACACCTATATCGGACTGGCTTTATCCGCCAGCCTGGGCGGCGCGCAGGGCCAGACGGTGATGGCGCTGATCATCGGTTTCGCCGTGCCGATGGCGAACGTGGCGGCGGTGTACGGCCTGGCGCGCCACAACGGCGGCAACCTGCTGCGCGAGCTGGCGCGCAATCCGCTGGTGGTGTCGACGCTGGCGGGGTTGGCGTGCAACCTCGCGGGACTGCACCTGCCGGGGCCGGTGGACACGGTGCTGGCCCGTCTGGGCGCGGCGGCGATCGCGTTGGGGATCCTGTGCGTGGGCGCCAGCCTGGCATGGGAAGGCGGCAAGGGCTATGGCGGGTTGATCGCGTGGATGCTGGCGGTGAAGCTGGTGGCATTGCCGCTGGTGGCGCTCGGCGTGGCCAGGTTGCTGGGGCTGGCGCCGCTGGAGGCGCGCATGCTGCTGCTGTTCGCGGCGTTGCCCACGGCTTCGGCGGCTTATGTGTTGGCGATGCGGATGGGGGGTGATGGGAGGATGGTGGCGGTGCTCATTTCCCTGGGGACGTTGTTTTCTGCGGTGACGATTCCTGCTTGGTTGTTGTTGACCGGGAATGCTTAGCGGGTTTCGAGGCATGTTGCGCTGCTGGACCTGAAAAAAAAGCCGCCCTACGGGGCGGCTTCGTGTTTGGCGACGGCAGCGTTACTTGCCGGCGTTGGTCATGCTGCCGGGCACGACCCATTCGGCGAACTGGGCTTCGGTGACGTAGCCCAGGGCCAGGGCCGATTCCTTCAGCGACAGGCCTTCCTTGTGCGCCTTCTTGGCGATCTGGGCGGCCTTGTCGTAGCCGATGTGCGGGTTCAGGGCGGTGACCAGCATCAGCGAGCGGTCGACCAGTTCGGCGATGCGCTCGCGGTTGGGCTGGATGCCGGCGGCGCAGTGCTGGTCGAAGCTGGCCATGCCGTCGGTCAGCAGGCGCACCGACTGCAGGAAGTTGTGGATCACCAGGGGCTTGTAGACGTTCAGCTCGAAGTTGCCGCTGGCGCCGCCGATGTTGATGGCGACGTCGTTGCCCATGACCTGGGCGGCCAGCATGGTGATGGCTTCGCACTGGGTCGGGTTGACCTTGCCCGGCATGATGGAGCTGCCGGGTTCGTTTTCGGGGATGCTGATTTCACCCAGGCCGGAACGCGGGCCGCTGGACAGCCAGCGCACGTCGTTGGCGATCTTCATGAGGCCGGCGGCGAGCGACTTGAGGGCGCCGTGGGCGAACAGCAGGGCTTCGTGCGAGGCCAGGGCCTGGAACTTGTTGGGCGCGGAGACGAAGGCGGTTTCGGTGGCGTGGGCCAGTTCGGCCGAGACCTTGGCGGAAAATTGCGGATGGGCGTTCAGGCCGGTGCCGACGGCGGTGCCGCCGATGGCCAGCTGGTGCAGGCCCGGCAGCGTGGCGCGGATCTGCTGTTCGGCCAGGTCGAGCTGGGCGACGTAGCCGGACAGTTCCTGGCCCAGCGTCAGCGGGGTCGCGTCCTGCAAGTGGGTGCGGCCGATCTTGACGATATCGTAGAACTCGGCGCTCTTGGCGGCGAAGGTGGCGCGCAGGGTCTTCAGGGCCGGCAGCAGGTGGTGCTCGACCTGCACGGCGGCAGCCACGTGCATGGCGGTGGGGAAGGTATCGTTGGACGACTGGCCGCGGTTGACGTGGTCGTTGGGGTGCACCTTGCGTTCTTCGCCGCGCACGCCGCCCAGCAGTTCGGAGGCGCGGTTGGCCAGCACCTCGTTCATGTTCATGTTGCTCTGCGTGCCCGAGCCGGTCTGCCACACGGACAGCGGGAATTCGTTGGGCCACTTGCCGGCGATGACTTCATCGGCGGCGCGGATGATGCCGTCGGCGATCTTGGGATCGAGCTCACCCAGGTCGGCGTTGACCTTGGCGGCCGCACGCTTCAGGCGCGCCATCGCGATGACCAGCGGCTCGGGCATCTTTTCGGTGGAGATCGCGAAAAAATGCAGCGAACGCTGCGTCTGCGCGCCCCAGAGATGATCCTCCGGGACTTCGATGGGGCCAAAGGTGTCTTTTTCGATGCGGGTCTTCATGGCGCTTACTGCTCCGTGGCGGCGTCCGTCGCGGCCGGCGGATTCCGCCTGGCCGGACTTATTTGAGAATAGCAATCACTTATAAGATTAGCAGAAACCCGAATTCCTATAATTGCGTTCGATCCGTGTTCCCATCCAGACCTTTTACCACTCGTCCCCGACCCGCGCCATGTCCGCTCCCCTCAGCAGCCTGACCCTGCACCTGCCCGATGAAGCCGCCACGGAAGCGCTGGCACGCCAGCTCGCGCCTCTTGTCTCGGGTCGTGAAACCGGGCTGGCAGGCGCATGTATCCACCTTCAAGGGGACCTGGGGGCAGGAAAAACGGCCTTCTCCAGGGCATTGTTGCGGGAATGCGGCATCACAGGCCGAATCAAGAGTCCGAGCTACGCGCTGCTTGAATCCTATAAAGTTTCTAACTTATACTTCTATCACCTTGATTTTTATAGATTTAGTGATTCGCGCGAATGGTTGGACGCCGGATTCCGGGATTTGCTGCGTGAGGATGCGGTCGTTTTGATTGAATGGCCGGAACGGGCCGAGGGCCTTTTGCCCCCTCCCGACCTGCAGATTTCCCTGGCATACGCCGGCCAAGGACGCGATGTCACGCTGACCGCGCACACCGCTCGAGGACAAACATGGTTGAACGCGATTGTCCCCCCGCCCGACACGGCGCCCTCCCAGCGGCAGGCGCCACCCGACGTCGCCTGATCAGCGTCGCCGCCACCCTGCTCGTCCTGCCGGTGGTGCCGCGGCTGGCGCAGGCCGCCACCATCCTGGCCGTGCGCACCTGGCCGGCCGACGAATACACCCGCGTCACGCTGGAACTGGACAGCGAGCTCAAGGCCGAACAGTTCACCCTGGAAAATCCGCACCGCCTGGTGGTGGATATCGAGGGACTGACCCTCAGCGCCGCGCTCAACGACCTGGTGTCCAAGGTCCGCCCGGACGATCCCTACATCCAGAGCCTGCGCGTGGCGCAGAACCGTCCCAACGTGGTACGGCTGGTGTTCGACCTGAAGCAGGCCGTGGCGCCGCAGGTGTTCACGCTCAAGCCGGTGGCCGACTACCAGTACCGTTTGGTGCTGGACCTGTATCCCAAGATCGCGCAGGATCCGCTGGTCGCCATCCTCAACAAGACCGGTCCCGACGCCGACGATCCGCTGGCGCGCATCCTCGAAGACATCCAGCGCAACCCGGCCACTCGCGCCGACCCGCCTGAACCGCCGCGCGTGCGCGGCCAGCAGCCCGCCGCGCCGCTGCCGGTGCCGAAGTCGCCGCCCGCCTCCGCCGGCCGTGGCAAGCAACGCATGCTGACCATCGCGCTGGATCCCGGCCACGGCGGCGAGGACCCCGGCGCCATCGGCGGCAGCGGCCTGCGTGAAAAAGACGTGGTGCTGCGCATCGCGCGGCGCCTGAAGGCGCTGATCGACGCCCAACCCTACATGCGCGCCTACCTGACGCGCGACGACGACTTCTTCGTGCCGCTGCACGTGCGCGTGCAGAAGGCGCGCCGGGTACACGCCGACCTGTTCGTGTCGATCCACGCCGACGCCTGGATCAAGCCGTCGGCCAACGGCTCGTCGGTGTTCGCGCTGTCGCAGCGCGGCGCCAGCAGCGCCCAGGCGCGCTGGATGGCCGACAAGGAAAACGCGGCCGACCTGATCGGCGGCGTCAACCTGGGCAGCCACGACCGCCAGGTGGCCAAGGTGCTGCTGGACCTGTCCACTACCGCGCAGATCAACGACTCGCTCAAGGTCGGCAATGCCTTCCTGGACGAGATCAAGAAGATCAACCGGCTGCACAAGAACAGCGTCGAGCAGGCCGGCTTTGCCGTGCTGAAGGCGCCGGACATCCCGTCGGTGCTGGTGGAAACCGCCTTCATCAGCAACCCGCAGGAAGAGGCGCTGCTCAAGACCTCGGCGCACCAGGAGAAACTGGCGCAGGCCATGCTGACCGGCATCCAGCGCTACTTCACCGCCAACCCGCCGCTGGCGCGGCTCGGCGACGTCAGCTGAGACTACGCCGGATACGAATAGGGCCATGCCTGCGCATGGCCCTTTTCTTTTGCGCCCGCGCCGTCAATGCCTTCGGACGATCTGGCTGCGGCTTGCATACGGTGCGGCTATCACAAGCGCCGGGTTACGCCATCCTATATGCCGGCAGGTGCGAGACTTGTCTCCGGATTTTCAGACGGATCCATACAGATACCGGAAGGCGACCCCGGTAGATTAGCGGCCATCTTTTGGAAAGATCCATGGCCGTCCGCCTGCTATCCGCTCCGCCTTGCGTTCCAGCGCAATCCTGTATTCATCATGCAGGGATTCTGGAACATGAAACGCACGAAAATATCGCTGGCGGCAGCCCTCCTGTTGTCCACAACCTCTTATGGCCAGACCGTCCCGAACGAGGCCACGCCCGGCGAGGCCAGGCACGACGCTCGTGATGGGCTGAAGGTTTTTTCGCCGATCACTGTTAGCGCAACCATCAAGCCGGAAGATGTCACCACGCAATCCATTTCCGCCGATGAGCTGAAAAGGACGGGTGGCAACAACTTCGGCACCATCATGCGCTACCAACCGCTGATCAGCGCATCGGGCGTGAACAGCGGGTCCCGCAACGGCAAATCGGGTTTTGACCGTGGCGGTTACAGCAGCTACAACATTCGCGGCCTGGACGGCAACCGGGTGGCGCTGGATGTCAACGGCATCCCCTTGCCGGACGCCACCGGGCGCAGTTACGCGGTCTCCAGCGGTGAAGATACTTTTGGCATTGGCCGCGATTACATCGATCCCTATCTGTACGGCCAGGTGAACATCGCTTCCGGATCACGCCAGAACACGGTCAAGAACGTGGTCGGCGGCTCCGTGTCATTCGTCAGCAAATCACCGGACGCCTATCTCACGGACGGTAAACGCAGCTACCTGGAATACACCGGCGAGTTCGACACGACCGATCATGGCTGGCACAACGGCGTGACCACCGCGTTCGGCAATGACAGCGCCCGGGCATTGTTCGCCTACAGCCGCCGTGATGGCAGGCAGACGCAAAACAACAGCGGCTACCTGGATACTTACCCGATGCGCTGGCATTCCGATGCGGCGCTGATCAACGGCGTGATCGATACCGGCGGCAGCGGCCGGATCATAGGCACGCTGGATTTCTACCGTAAATCCAGCAGGGAGAGCGCGCCCATGTATAAAAAGCTGAACAGCAGCGCCCCCCGCGAGAGCATCGTGGGCTCACACGGGCAGAAGAACTCCACGCAACGCGATTCAATCAGCCTGGCGCACGTATTCACGCCAGGAAACAACACCCTGATAGACACGATGGAAAGCAAGGTCTTCTATCAGCGCACGCGCGTTGGCGACGACACGGTGTCAGCGCAGGATATCGTCACTTCATCCAGGTGGAGGTCGACCGGCATGGAGACGGAGAACCCCTTGGAGAATGTTTCGACCTTCTCCAACATGAACACCAAGACTTATGGCCTGCAAAGCGAAATCACCAAGGACTATGGCGCCCAGGCCTTGAATTACGGCGTGAATTTCTCGATAACGGATTTTTCCCGGCCGTTTGAACAAGTCGGCGCGGACCATCCCACCTTGCAGCCACAGGGCAACAACAGAACCTATGACACGAATGTGTGGCTGAGCGACACCATCACCATCGGCGCGCTTTCGGTAATGCCGGGCCTGAAATACTCGTGGCACAAAATCAACCCGCAGGGCTTTGAGGCGCCCTCCGACGACAAGGCGCTGGGCGCATTGACGCTGGCGGAAATCAACGAGATACATGGCAAGACGTTTACGGACGGGAAGCTATTGCCTTCGTTGACCGTCATGTATGCGTCCAAGCAGGGGTTCAATACCTACCTGCAATACAAACGCGGAGTCTCCTACCCCACCAGCAGCCAGATAGCGGGAATCTGGCTGCACCCCAGGATCGGGCGCGCCTCGCCCGCCATGGTGGGCAATTCCGACCTCAAGTCCGAAACCAGCAACCAGTTTGAATTAGGGGTGGTTGGCAAGGCAGCCCGTGGCCTTACAGTGCGCGGCAATGTCTTCTACAACAGCTACGACAATTTCATCTATAACCGGAAATACGCCTTGAGGGACTACCAGACAGGCGCGCCGAAACCGGGCGTGCAAAGCCTGCTGGCCAGGCTTCCGGCCTCGATCTCCAGCCTCACCATCGCGGAGAACCGCGACAAGGCATACATCTATGGCGCCGAGGTCGTCACCCGGATCGATTATGGCGCGCTGTTCGGCGCCGCCCACGGATTGAGCAGCACTTTTGCCGTGGGATACAACCAGGGCAAATCGAAATCATCGTATTCGGGTGATGGCTGGGTGGAGCTGGACAGCGTGTTGCCTGTCAAGGCCATTGCATCACTGGCGTGGGATGACCCCCAGAACCGCTATGGCGCGAGCCTTACCGCCACCTTCATCAAGGGCAAGCAAGCCGTCGATCCTGTCCGCCAGAATTTCCCGAACAATGGCAGCCTCTCATTCGAAGAATATTCCGGAAAGTACGAAAAGAACTACCTGCGCGTCCCCGGATACAGCATTTTCGATCTGACGGCCTACTACAACGTGAAGAAGCACCTGACAGTGGCGATGGGAGTCTACAACCTCACCAACCGCAGATACTGGGAATACGCCAGCAATAGAAAAATGACGACGACCTCGGAGCAGGATCTGCGTGATATCGCCCTGGGCGCCGCGCCCGGCAGGACCTACCAGCTAAGCCTCACCGCGATGTTCTGATCCCGTCGTTATCCCATTTCCGGGGTGGCCAGGCTCGCATCGCCGCGGTCAGCCGCCCCGGCGCGCGCGCAGCAGCTTGAACAACGCCGCGCCCACCACCGGCACGATGGCCGCGGCCAGGCCGATCAGCACGATGGTGTTCAGGTGTTCCTTCACCAGCGGGATGTTGCCGAAGAAATAACCCGCCGCCACCAGGCTCACCACCCACAGCAGGGCTCCCAGGATATTGAACAGCTGGAAGCGCGACAACGGCATGTCGGCCACGCCGGCCACGAACGGCGCGAACGTGCGCACCACGGGGATGAAACGCGACATGACGATGGTCTTGCCGCCGTGCTTTTCGTAGAACGCGTGCGTGCGCATCAGGGCGCCGCGATCCAGGAAGCGCAGGTTCATCGAGAACACGCGCGGCCCGATGTAGCGGCCGATGGCGTAGTTCACGCTGTTGCCGGTGATGGCGGCCACGATCAGCAGCGCCCCCAGCAGCACCGGATCCAGGCTGCCGGTGGCGCCGAAGGCGCCGGCGATAAACAGCAGCGAATCGCCCGGCAGGAACGGCAGCACCACCAGCCCGGTTTCCGCGAAAACGATCAGGAACAGCACCAGATAGACCCACACGCCATACTGCTGGACCCAGACGCCGAGGGTCTGGTCGATGTGGAGCACCATTTGGAAAAAATCGAGCATCAATACGTCCCTGGAAGCGGAAGGGGAATAAGGCCACGACTATAGCCCAGCCCATCCAGAGGCTAAAATCCTCCCTATGGCTATACCGGAACACCCCATGACAGAACGCCGCTCCATTCTTGCGCTGCCCGATCTGCTGATCAGCCAGATCGCCGCGGGCGAAGTGATCGAGAGACCCGCCTCGGTGCTCAAGGAAATCCTCGAGAACGCCATCGACGCCGGCGGGCGCGCGATCGAGGTGCGCCTGGAGGGCGGCGGCATCCGCCGCATCGCCGTGACCGACGACGGCGGCGGCATTCCCCCCGAGGAACTGCCGCTGGCGCTGGCGCGCCACGCCACCAGCAAGATCCGCAACCTCCACGAGCTGGAATCGGTCGCGTCCATGGGGTTCCGCGGCGAGGCCCTGGCCTCGATTGCCTCGGTGGCGCAGGTTTCCATCATTTCGCGCACCCGTGACGGCGAGCATGCCTGGCAGATCCAGGCCGGCAGCATGCAGGTCACCCCCGCCTCTGGTCCGCCGGGCACCACCGTGGACGTGCGCCAGCTGTTCGACGCGGTGCCGGCGCGGCGCAAGTTCCTGCGCTCGGAAGCCACCGAGTTCGGCCACTGCGTCGACGCCATGGAGCGCATCGCGCTGGCCCATCCGCAGATCGCCTTCCGCCTGTTTCACCACGACCGCGCGCAACGCCAATGGCTGCCGGCCGAACCGCCGCAGCGCATCCGCGACGTGCTGGGCGCGGAGTTCGCCGAGCACGGCCTGCTGCTGTCGCACAGCGTCGGCACGGTCAGCCTGGCAGGCATGATCACCCGCCCCACCGCGGCCCGCGCCCGCGCCGACCGCCAGTACCTGTACGTCAACGGCCGCTACGTGCGCGACCGCACCGTCAGCCACGCGCTGCGCGCCGCCTACGCCGACGTGCTGCATGGCGACCGCCAGCCGGCCTATGTGCTGTTCCTGGACATCGACCCGGCCGCGGTCGACGTCAACGTGCATCCGGCCAAGCACGAGGTGCGCTTTCGCGACAGCGGCGCGGTGCACCGCTTCGTCAACCACGCGGTCAGCCAGACGCTGGCGCAGACCGGCGGATCGTCGGCGGTGGCGCCGGCCGCGGCGACGCGCGATGACGATGATGGATTCGAGACCGTGGCGCCGTCAGCGCCCGCGGCAGCCGACGGCTTGCCCGCCTCCGCGCCGGCCGACACGCCTCGCCCCGGCTATACCGGCGCCAGCCCGGGCGCCGCGCCCGCCTACGGCCTGCGGCCCACGCCGGCGCCGCAGCGCCCGCATACACAGGTGCCGTTCCGCCTGCACGCCGAGCCGGCCGGGATTCCCGCCGCCGACTGGCAATCGCTGTATCGCCCGCTGACCGAAGACACCGCCGCGCGCGTCGAGCCGCTGCGCGACGTGGCGGCGCTGGCGCCGCAGGCAGCGCCGGCGCCGACGCTGCCGGCCGACGAGGAACACCCGCTCGGCATGGCGCTGGGCCAGTTGCACGGCATCTACATCCTGGCGCAGAACCGCCGCGGCATGGTGCTGGTGGACATGCACGCCGCCCATGAACGGGTGGTCTACGAACAGCTCAAGCAGGCGCTGGACGCGCGCAGCCTGCCGCGCCAGGACCTGCTGGTGCCGGTGGTGTTCCACGCCCAGGAAAAGGATGTGGCGGTGGTCGAGGAATTCGAGGAACAGCTGGAAGACCTGGGCTTCCAGATGCGACCGTCCGGCCCCACCTCGATCGCGGTGCGCTCGGTGCCGGCGATCCTGGCGCGCGGCGACATCGAGACGCTGGCGCGCGCCGTGCTGCGCGACCTGGCCGGCGTGGGCGTGTCGCGCCTGCTGACCGAACAGCGCAACGAACTGCTCTCGACCATGGCCTGCCACGGTTCGGTGCGCGCCAACCGCAAGCTCACGATCGAAGAGATGAACGGCCTGCTGCGGCAGATGGAAGCCACCGAGCGCGCCGACCAGTGCAACCACGGCCGGCCCACCTGGGTGCAGTGGTCGGTGTCCGACCTGGACAAGCTGTTCCTGCGCGGGCAATAGGTCTTGCCGGTGTCCGCCCCTCCCCTCGTCATCTGCCTGGCCGGCCCCACCGCGGCCGGCAAGAGCGCATCCACCCTGGCGCTGGCCGAACGCTGGCCGCTGGAGATCGTCAACGTCGATTCGGCCACCATCTACCGCGGCATGGACATCGGCACCGCCAAGCCGTCGCCGGCCGAACAAGCGCAGGTGCCCCAGCACCTGCTGGATATCCGGGATCCGGCGCAGTCGTATTCGGCGGCCGAATTCCGCGCCGACGCGCTGCGCCTGATCGACGAGATCCGCGCGCGCGGCCGCATTCCGCTTCTGGCCGGCGGCACCATGATGTACTACAAGGCGCTGCGCGACGGCCTGGACGACCTGCCGCAGGCCGACCCCGCGCTGCGCGCAGAACTGGAAGCGCGCGCCGCCCGCGACGGCTGGCCGGCGCTGCACGCCGAGCTGGCGCGGCTCGACCCCGTCACCGCCGCGCGCCTGGCGCCCAACGACAGCCAGCGGATCCAGCGCGCGCTGGAGATCTGCCAGTTATCGGGCCAGCCCATGTCGGCGCTGCTCGGCCGCCAGCGCGCCGCCGCCGGCGACGACGACAACCGCTACCTGACCATCAGCCTGGAACCCTCGGAGCGCGCCGCGCTGCACGCGCGCATCGAACAGCGCTTCGACGCGATGCTGGCCAACGGCCTGTTGGAAGAAGTGCGCGGCCTGCATGCGCGCGCCGACCTGCACCCGGGCCTGCCGTCGGTGCGCTGCGTGGGCTACCGCCAGATGTGGGCCCATCTCGACGGCGAGATCAGCCTAGAGGAAGCCCGCGAACAGGGCATCGCCGCCACCCGCCAGCTGGCCAAGCGCCAGATCACCTGGCTGCGGGCCCAGCCCGAGCGCGTGATCGTCGACTGCCTGGCGGCCGACGCGGTGGCGCAGACCATCGACGCGGTGGCCGCGGCACTGGCCGACGCATCCTGACAAGAGGCTGCCTGCTTTCGCGCCTGACCTTTTCGCCGCAGCCGGCCCTTGCGGCAGCGCCTGACCACGGGATATCGAACGGATGGAAATCAACGAAGCGAGCCAGTCTTTTGCCACCGGGCTGCGCAAGCAGGGCCAGGCCCTGATCAGTGAAATCCAGCGGTTGCTGCGGGAACGTCCGTTCACGCTGGAGGAGGGCGTTTCCAGGGAAACCGTGGACGCCATCCACTTCGAGTACGACTGGGAGTCGTTCACTCCCGTCGCGATTCCCCTGAACACACGCTCCGGCTACTGTGGACGGGGCCTGCGGCTGGCATTGCAGTACCCGTTGATTGCGCCCGATGTCGACGCCGCGTTGACCGAAGCCATGGACAACGAGGACGACGATTTCGGCGACGAACTGCGCGAAATAATGACGGAGACCTACCTCGCCTGGTTCCAGGCGACCTGGCGCGACGCGCGGGACGCCAACCGGGAGGTGCGTGGCTTTCTGTCCGTTCACGACACCATCTGGCGCACGGACCTGGATACGGGAGAAGAATTCCGCGAGGACGCGGGCCGGGTCAAGTTCTTCTAGCCGGACTGCGAAAGAAAAACCCGCCACCAGGGCGGGTTGTTGATTGCGAGGCCAGCCGGCTCAGACCACCACGGTCTGGGGCATGCCTTCGGTCTGCGCGACGATCTCGCCCAGCTTGCTGACGGTTTCGCCCTGCTCGCGCAGCGTGGCGGCGATGGCGTCGGCCTGGGCCGGATCCACCACCAACACCATGCCGATGCCGCAGTTGAAGACGCGGTACATCTCGGTGTCCTCGACGCCGCCCTGCTCCTGCAGCCACTGGAACAGCTTGGGCATTTCCCAGCTGTCGCGCCGCAGGCGGGCCGACAGGCCGTCCTGCAGGATGCGCGGCACGTTGTCGAGCAGGCCGCCGCCGGTGATGTGGGCCAGGCCCTTGATGGCGGTGCCGTGCTTGGCCAGCGCGGCCAGCACCTGCTTGACGTAGATGCGGGTCGGGGCCATGACCACGTCGACCAGCGGCTGGCCGTGGAAATCGTCGTCGGGCTTGGCGCCGGCGCGTTCCAGGATCTTGCGCAGCAGCGAATAGCCGTTGGAGTGCGCGCCGCTGGACGCCAGGCCCAGCACCACGTCGCCGACCTTGATCGACTTGCCGTCGATGATGGCCGACTTCTCGACCGCGCCCACCGCGAACCCGGCCAGGTCGTATTCGCCGTCGGGGTACATACCCGGCATTTCGGCGGTTTCGCCGCCGATCAGGGCGCAGCCCGACAGTTCGCAGCCCTTGGCGATGCCGCCCACCACCGACGCCGCCGTGTCCACCGAAAGCTTGCCGCAACCGAAGTAATCCAGGAAGAACAGCGGCTCGGCGCCCTGCACCAGGATGTCGTTGACGCTCATCGCCACCAGGTCGATGCCGACGGTGTCGTGGCGGTTCCAGTCGAACGCCAGGCGCAGCTTGGTACCGACGCCGTCGGTGCCCGAGACCAGCACGGGCTCCTTGTAGTTCTTGGGCACTTCGAACAGGCCGCCAAAGCCGCCGATACCGGCCAGCACCCCGGGGCGCATGGTGCGCGCCGCAAGCGGTTTGATACGGTCGACCAGGGCGTCGCCCGCGTCGATGTCGACACCGGCGTCACGGTAGGTCAGGGGAGCTTTGGGTTGATTCGTCATGAGAAATGCCGTGGGATATGTAACAATTGCTGGGAATTGGGGTGGAACGCCCTGCATTTTACGATGTTGCGGCCCGGTCCTGGCCAGCGCCCGGCGAAAGCCGCCAGCGGCGGGCGGGACGGCTCCGGCCCGGCGCGGCGCCATTTTGGCGCAAACCCAAGCCAGGCAAAGGGCTTGGACGCGACACCGGCGCCCCGGGTGGTTTAAAGTGTAGGGTTGGCCGATAGCGATTTTGCCAGTTTCTGGCGGGCAACGCCGCCGCCGGCCATGGGCTCACCCCGGAGCCTGGCTCTACCCGCCTGATCGATAACCTCTCATGAACCGCCAGCTGCTGCTCGACGTTCTTCCCGCGCCAGCGCCCTCGCTGAACAATTTCATCGCCGGTCCCAACGGAGAGGCGCTGGCGGCCGTGCGCACGCTCGCTCCCGGCCGCGCGCTGTACATCTGGGGCTCGGCCGGCTGTGGCCGCAGCCATCTGCTGCGCGCGCTGACCGCGCGCCCCGACGCCGTCTACATCGAAGCGGCCAACAGCGCCAACATCCTGCGCGTGCTGGCCGAGGCCGATTCCAAGTCGCCCATGCCCAAGTTCGTGGCGGTGGACGACGTGCACCTCATGGACGAGCACCGCCAGGCAGGCCTCTTTGCCCTGTACAACCGCTGGCGCGAATCGGCCGCCACCGGCCGCGCCTTCGCGCTGGCCGTGGCCGGCGACCGCTCGACGCTGTCGATGCCGCTGCGCGAAGACCTGCGCACCCGGCTGGGCTGGGACCTGGTGTTCCGCCTCGATCCCCTTTCCGACGCCGACAAGCTGGCGGCGCTGGCGGCCCAGGCGGCCGAACGCGGCCTGCACCTGGCGCCCGAAATCATCAACTGGATGTTGACGCACCACGAGCGCGACATCCGCAAGCTGGCGGCGTTGCTGGACGCGCTGGACCGCTACTCCCTGGCCACCGGCCGTCCCATCACCCTGCCCCTGCTGCGCGCCATGCTCGCAGACCCCGATTCGCAACGCACATGACCTCCCGACGTCTCGCTCTGTTCGACCTGGATCACACCCTGCTGCCGCTGGACAGCGACTACCAATGGGCCGACTACCTGGCGCGCACCGGCCGCGCCGGCGATCCCGCCGAGGCCCGCCGCCAGAACGACGACCTGATGGACCGCTACAACCGCGGCGAGCTCACCGCCGAGCAGGCAGCCGAGTTCATGCTGGGACTGCTGGCGGCGCACGCGCCGTTCGAGCTGGCCGCCTGGCACGAGGATTTCATGGCCGAGGTCATCCGCCCGTCGATCACGCCCGCCGCGCGCGCGCTGGTCGAATCGCACCTGATGGCGGGTGATCTGTGCGCCGTGGTCACCGCCACCAACAGTTTCGTCACCGCCCCCATCGCCCGCGCCTTCGGCATCCCCCACCTGGTGGCCACCGACGCCGAAGTCCAGCGCGGCCGCTACACCGGCCGCATCCTCGGCACCCCCAGCTTCAAGGAAGGCAAGGTCGTGCGCGTCCACGACTGGCTGGCGGCCATGGGCCTGGGGCTTGCGGATTTCCCCGAATCGTTTTTCTATAGTGATTCGGTCAATGATGTCCCGCTGCTCGAAAAGGTGACCCGCCCGATCGCCGCCAACCCCAGCCCCGCCCTGCGCGCCATCGCGCAGGAACGCGGCTGGCAAGTGATCGATCTGTTCGACCACGTCATGGATGCCAAGTCCTAAATGATCACCGAAACCATAAAAAAATTCGTCGGCCGACTGTTCGCGCCGGCAGCCCGGGGGCCTTTGCGCATCGGACGCGACAAGCACGGCATCGACCGCCGCAACGTCTCGCGCCACGCCATCAAGGTATGCGAGGTGCTGCGCCAGCATGGCTATGAAGCCTATATCGTCGGCGGCGCGGTGCGCGACCTGATCGTCGGCCTGGAACCCAAGGACTTCGACGTCGCCACCAACGCCACGCCCGAGCAGATCCGCCCGCTGTTCCGCCGCGCCCGCATCATCGGCCGCCGCTTCCAGCTGGTGCACGTGGTGTTCGGCCAGGAAATCATCGAGACCTCCACCTTCCGCGCCCCCGCCTCGGAAGACCAGGAAACCGACGCGCACGGCCGCATCCTGCGCGACAACGTGTTCGGCACGCACGAGGAAGACGCGGCGCGCCGCGACTTCACCATGAACGCGCTGTACTACGACCCGCACAACGAGGAAGTCATCGACTTCCACAACGGCGTGGCCGACCTGAAAAAGCGCCAGATCCGCATGATCGGCGACCCGGCCAAGCGCTACCGCGAAGATCCGGTGCGCATGCTGCGCGCGGTACGTTTCGCCGCCAAGCTGAACGGCACGATCGACCCTGCCACGCGCCAGCCGATCCGCACCATGGCCGACCTGATCGAGAACGTGCCGGCTTCGCGCCTGTTCGACGAGATGCTCAAGCTGCTGACCTGCGGCCACGCCATGGACTGCCTGCGCCAGCTGCGCGCCGACGGCCTGCACAACGGCCTGCTGCCGCTGCTGGACGTGGTGCTGGAACAGCCGGGCGGCGAGCACTTCGTGGAACTGGCGCTGGAACGCACCGACGCCCGCGTGCGCGCCGGCAAGACCATCAGCCCCAGCTTCCTGTTCGCCGCGCTGCTGTGGCAACAGGTGGAGGTGCGCTGGAAGCAGCTGCGCGCCCAGGGCGAACACACCATCCCGGCGCTGTCGCAGGCCGCCGACTCGGTGCTCGACGAGCAGACCGAGAAGCTCGCGATCCAGCGCCGCTTCTCGTCGGACATGCGCGAGATCTGGTTCATGCAGCCGCGCTTCGAGCGCCGCATGGGCAAGACCATCTTCCGCATGATCGAGCAGCCGCGCTTCCGAGCCGCCTGCGACTTCCTGCAACTGCGGGCCGCCGCCGGCGAGTTCGACAGCGTGCTGGCGCAGTGGTGGATGGACCTGGCCAACGCCGACGACGCCACCCGCGCCGACATGATCGAGGAAGTCTCGCGCCTGCCGCGCGACGCCAGCGACGGCCCGGCGCCATCGGCGCGCAAGCGCCGGCCGCGCCGCCGCTCGTCCTCGCGTGGCGCGGGCAGCGCCGCGGGCAGTGCCGGCGGCGCCGGATAAAGCCATGGCCGCCCCCGTGCGCGCCTACATCGGGCTGGGCGCCAACCTGGGCGACAGCGCGGCAACGTTGCGCAGCGTGCTGGCCGAGCTGGCCGCCACCGACGGCATCATCGCGGTGACGGCCTCGCCGTTCTACCGCACGGCGCCGGTGGACGCCACCGGCCCGGACTTCGTCAACGCGGTCGCCGCGCTCGACACCACGCTGGCGCCTCTCGACCTGCTGGATCTGCTGCAGGCGCTGGAATTGCGCCATGGCCGTGAGCGGCCCTACCGCAACGCGCCGCGCACCCTCGACCTGGACCTGCTGCTGCATGGCGACGCCGCCATGGCGCATGAGCGCCTGGTCCTGCCTCACCCGCGCATGCAGTTGCGCGCTTTCGTGCTGCGTCCGCTGCGCGACCTGGCGCCGACGCTGACGCTGGCCGGCCGCGGCCTCGACGCCTGGCTCGGCGACATCACCGACCAGCCGATCGAACGACTGGACTGAACAGCGCCAGGCGGCACGGTTGCCGCCGCCTTCCTGATTACCTTGAAGATCGGCCCTGCGGCCGCGTCACGCCTTGGGCGCGAACGCCAGCATGGCGCGTTCGACGTCGTCCACGCCGGGCAGTCCGGCCTCGTTGCCCAGGTGCTGGATCTTGTGCGCCGAGGCGGCGCGGGCGAAGGTGAAGTGTTCCTTCCAGGCCAGCTCGGGCCGGTTGACGTACGACCAGACATAGGCGCCGTGGAACACGTCGCCCGCGCCGGAGGTATCGATGATGCGGTCGGCCGGCACGTCCAGCGACGACAGCGTGTCGACCGCGCCGGTTTCGTCGTACCAGAGCATGCCGCGCTCGCCCAGCGTCACCGCCCCGATGCGGCAGCCTCGCTGTTTCAGCAGGTCCAGCAAGCCATGCGGCGACAGGTCCAGCTGCTCGCACATGCGTTCGGCGCAGACGGCCACGTCGATGTGGCGCAGCAGTTCGTCGGTGTTCTCTCGCACGCCGCCGCCATCGAGGGAGGTCAGGATGCCGGCCTGGCGGCAGGCGCGCGCATAGTGCAGCGCGGCGTCGGGCTGGTGGCCGTCCAGATGCAGCGCGCGGTAGCCGCTGACGTCCAGGCGCGGGAAATCGTTCAGGTAGTCGGCATCGCGCGCCCGCACGATGGCGCGCTTGCCATGGTTGGGCATGATGAACGACAGCGACGAGCGCCGCACCTGGCGCCCGTGCAGCGTGACGCCGTGCGCGGCCGCCATGTCGGTGTACATGTGGCCGAGCCAGTCCGGCGCCAGCGAGCAGATCAGGTCGGGCTTCGTGCCCAGCTTGCCGCAGGCGAATGCCGCGGTGACGGCATTGCCGCCGAACGACACGGCGTAGTCGCGCGCCACGCTTTTCTCGTCGCCGGTGGGCCATTCGTCGGCCAGCACGGTGACGTCGATGTAGGTATGCCCGATGAAAAGCGCTGCACTCATGAGACCGTCCGCGGAAAGGGTTGCCGGATTGTAGGCCGGACAACGCCGGACGGGATCAACCGGCGCTGGCTTCGCCGGCCTGCGCCAGCACGCGGCGGGCGCGGGTGATGACGGGCGCGTCCACCATCTTGCCGTCCAGCATGAAGGTGCCGGCGGCCTTGTCGCGATGCGCGTCGACCACGCGGCGGGCCCAGGCCAGCTCGGCCGGATCGGGCGCGAAGGCGGCGTGGATCACCGGCACCTGCGCGGGATGGATGCACAGCATGCCGCCGAACCCCATCTGCAGCGCGCGCGAGGCGGCGGCGGACAGGCCGTCCTGGTCCTCCACGCCCGGGAACACGCCGTCCAGCGCCGGCGCCAGGCCGGCGGACCGGGTATGCAGCAGCACCTGCACGCGGGCCTGGTCCAGCACGGTCTCGGCGCCGGCCGTGTCCGGCGCCACGCCCAGGTCCAGGCCATAGTCGAGGCTGCCGAACGCCAGCCGCGCCACGCCGGGCGTGCCCGCGACCTCGGCGGCGTTGAGGATGCCGCGCGCGGTTTCCAGGATGGGGATGACCGGCAGCCCGGTCTGCGCCACATGGCGCACCTGCGCCAGGCTTTCGGCCTTGGGCAGCAGGATGCCGGCCACCGCGGGCTTGCCGCGGCAGGCCTTCAGGTCGTCGTCGTGCCACGAGGTGGAGGCATCGTTGATGCGTACCCAGACCCGCGCCTGCGGCTGCGTGCCCAGGAAGTCACAGAGCGCTTCGCGCGCCGAGGCCTTGGCCAGGTGCTCGACCGCGTCTTCCAGGTCGACGATGACGGCGTCGGCGCCGCTGGCCAGGGCCTTGGGGATGCGTTCGGCACGGGAGGCCGGCACGAACAGCGCGGTACGAACGACGGAATGCATCACACCACCTCCGAAGCATGGAATCGCGCCACCTGTTCGGGCGCGTATCCCAATGATGCTAGCACCGCATCCGTGTTCTCGCCCACGGCGGGCACCGCCGCCATGCGCGGCGCGAAGGCGTTGCTGCTGGCCGGCGGCAGCAGCGCCGGCAGCGTACCGGCCGGGCTGTCGACCTGGCTCCAGCGATCGCGCGCCCGCAATTGCGGGTGGTCCCAGACCCCGGCCATGTCGTTGACGCGGGCATTGGCGATCTGCGCGTCCTCCAGCCGGTCGGTGACCTGCTGCACGCTGAGGTCGGCGAAGGCCGCCACGATCAGCGCGCGCAGGGCCTCGCGGTTGGCGGTGCGCAGCGAGTTGGTGGCGAAACGCGGGTCCTCGGCCAGTTCGGCCTGGCGCAGCACCTGGGCGCAGAACACGCGCCATTCGCGCTCGTTCTGCAGGCCCAGCATGATGGTGTTGCCGTCGCCGGTGGGGAACGGGCCGTAGGGATAGATCGAGGCGTGGGCCGCGCCGGCGCGCACCGGCGGCGCCGCGCCCTCGAACGCGTAGTACATCGGGAAGCCCATCCACTCGACCATGCTTTCGAGCATGGAGACGTCCAGGCGGCTGCCCAGGCCGGTCTTCTGGCGCAGCAGCAGCGCGTTGAGAATGGCGGAATAGGCGTACATGCCGGCCGAGATGTCGGCGATGGAGCAGCCGGCCTTGACCGGGTCGTCGGCGGTGCCGGTGACCGACAGGAAGCCGCTTTCGCTCTGGATCAGCAGGTCGTAGGCCTTCTTGTCCTGGTAGGGACCGCCTTCGCCATAGCCGGAGATGTCGCAGACGATCAGGCGCGGATACTTGGCGTGCAGCGCCTCGAACGACAGCCCCAGGCGCGCCGCGGCGCCGGGGGCCAGGTTCTGCACCAGCACGTCGGCCTGTTGCAGCAGGCGTTCCATGATGTCGCCGGCTTCGTCGCGCTTGAGGTCCAGCGTCAGGCTTTCCTTGGAACGGTTGGTCCAGACGAAGTGCGACGACAGGCCACGCACGCGCTCGTCGTAGCCGCGGGCGAAGTCGCCCGCGCCGGGGCGTTCGATCTTGATGACGCGCGCGCCCATGTCCGCCAGCTGGCGGGTGCAGAACGGCGCGGCGATGGCGTGCTCGAGGCTGACGACGGTGATGCCGTCCAGCGGGCGGGGGGCTGGCGTGCTCATGCGGTGAACCTCAGTTCGGCCTGGTGGGCCAGCGTGCCGTCCTGCTCGGCCCAGAGCCGGGCCAGGCCCGGTTCCTCGACCCGGCCGGCCACCTGGAAAGGCGTGGGTGAAATCAGCGGCCGCAGGCCGCGGTACGACAGGTGCGTGGGACGCGCGCCGGGGTGGGCGCGCAGGAAGGCGGCGACCATCTCGGTGGCGATCAACGGGCCGTGCACCACCAGGCCCGGATAGCCTTCGGTGCCGGTGACGTAGGGATGGTCGTAGTGGATGCGATGGCCGTTGAAGGTCACGGCGGAATAGCGGAACAGCAGCACCGAGGTGGGTTCGATGGTGTCGCGCCACTGGGCCTGCGGCGCCGGCTCGGTGCCGGTGAGCTTGGGCGGCGTGGGCTGGCGGTAGACGATGTCCTGCTCTTCCAGGATGGCCACCTCGCCGTCCTGGCGGTATTCGTGGCGCACCGTCACGAACAGCAGCGCGCCGGTGCGGCCGGCCTTTTCCTTGACGTCGGCCACCACCGAGACCCGTTCGGCCGGCACGCCCACCCGAAGCGGCTGGCGGAATTCGACGCGGCCGCCGGCCCACATGCGGTTGCGGTCCTGCGCCGGCGGCAGGAAGCCGCCGCGAGCCGGGTGCCCATCCGTCCCCAATCCGTCGGCCGCGACCGTGCTGATGAAGAACGCCCACTGCCACAAGGGGGGCAAGGGATCGCCCACGGCGGGCGCGGGGCCGCCCAGCGTGGCGGCGATGCGCGCCGCATGGCCAGGGTCCAGCGCGTCCGCCTGGCGCTCGCCGCTGCCGATCCAGCCGGCCGGGTCTGTCGATGTCATGCCGATATTCCTTTGGTAAATGTCCTGGCGGCTAGCATCCCGCATGGCGCGGGCGCTGTGAATTCATTTTTACTCAAGGCCGGGTTTGGGGCGCCTGAATCGTGCGCCCGGCGCCGGCCGCCGTAATATAGGCGCCATGCACTTCGATCTCGCCGACCTCCGCCTGTTCATCCACATCGCCGAATCCCCCAGCCTGACGCAGGCCGCCAAGCGGGCGCACCTGTCGCTGGCCGCCGTCAGCGTGCGGATCAAGGCGCTGGAGAACCAGCTCAATACCCGCCTGTTGTACCGCGACAGCCGCGGCGTGGAAATCACCCCGGCCGGCCAGCGGCTGTTGCAGCATGCGCGGGTCATCATGCGCCAGGTCGACCACCTGAAGCACGACTTCCAGGAACAGGCCGACGGCGACGCCGGCCACATCCGCATTTTCGCCAATACCACGGCAGTGACGGAATTCATGCCCGACATCCTGGCGCGCTTCCTGGCGGGCCATCCCGGCGTCACGGTCGACCTGCAGGAACGCCTGACCCGCGACATCGTGCGCGGCGTGCTGGACGGCACCACCGACCTGGGCATCGTCGCCGGCCCGGTCGACGCCCCCGAATTGCAGACCATCCACTTCAGCACCGACCGACTGGTGCTGGTGGTGCCCAACGGCCACCCCCTGCAGGAGCAGGACAAGGTCAAGCTGGCCGACGCGGTGCGCTATCCATTCATCACCATGCACGAAGGCTCGACGCTGGTGGCGTTCCTGCGCGACCAGCTCGAGCGCATCGGCCAGCGCCTGCCGCAGCGCATCCAGCTGTACAGCTTCGACTCGATCTGCCGCATGGTGCAGGCGGGCGTCGGCGTCGGCGTGATCCCGGATTCGGCGGCGCGCCGCTATGGCGCGGAAATGAAGCTGCGGGTGGTGGAACTGGACGAGCCGTGGGTGGTGCGCGAACGCAAGCTGCTGGTGCGCGATATCGACGCCCTGCCCGGCTGCGCCCGCGAACTGATCGAACAGATCCGGCAGCCGGCGGCCGCGTGACGCGCTGGCGGCGGGAGGCGCCCCAGCCGTCCCGCGCGCCGCGACGCCACGTCCAGCAGGCTGTTCACACGACAAGGAGCCTCGCGCCGCGGGCCCTAGCGTCCGGTGAACGCCGGCGCGCGCTTCTGCGCAAAGGCGCGCATGCCTTCCAGGTAATCGTCGGTGTAGCCCAGTTCGCGCTGCAAGGCGCATTCCAGATCGAACTGCTGCGCCAGCGTGTTGCCGCTGGAGGCATGCAGGGCGGCCTTGGTGGCGGCATAGGCGCGGGTGGGTCCGGCCGCCAGCGTGGCGCGCACGTCGGCCAGGGTTGCCGCCAGCGCCGCGTCCGGCACGACGCGCCAGATCAGCCCCCACGCCTCGGCCTGGCGCGCGCTGACGGCCTCGCCGAACAGAGCCGCGCCCATGGCCCGCGCCGTGCCCACCAGGCGCGGCAGGAACCAGGTGCCGCCCGCGTCCGGCAACAGGCCGATCTTGCTGAAGGCCTGGATGAAGCGAGCCGACTCCACCGCGAACACCACGTCGCACGCCAGCACCAGGCTGGCGCCTGCGCCGGCCGCGACGCCGTTCATCACGCACACCACCGGCGCCGGCAGCGCGCGCAGCCGCATGATGAGCGGCTTGTACAGCTTTTCCAGGTTCTCGCTCAGGTCGCGGCGCGAGCCGTCCTCTGCCGGCTTGCGCTCGCCCAGGTCCTGGCCGGCGCAGAAGCCGCGGCCGGCGCCGGTCAGGATCACGCCGCGCAATCCGGCGTGCGCTTGCAGCGCGTCCAGCGCCCGCGCCAATTCGGCGTGCATGACCGCGGTGAAGCTGTTCAGGCGCTCGGGGCGGTTGAGCGTGATGACGCCCACGCCCTGCTCCAGGGTGAACGTGATCTGGGTATAGTCGGCGGCGCTCATGCCAGTTCCTCCAGCACCGCCAGTTGCTCGGCGCTGTCGCCCAGCAGCAGGTCCGCGACCGTCAGGCGCTTGAAGTAATCGCCGACCTCCAGTTCGTCCGTCATGCCCATGCCGCCGTGCAACTGCACCGCCATCTGCGCCACCAGCCGGCCGGCGCGCGCGGTTTCGAGCTTGGCCGAGGCCAGCATGCGGCGGCGCTGCGCCGTGTCCGCTTCGGTCAGCGCGGCCATGGCCACATAGGCCATGGACAGCGCCAGTTCCTTGGCCACCAGCATCTCGGCCAGGCGATGCTGCAGCGCCTGGAACGCGGCCAGCGGCTGGCCGAACTGCTTGCGCGTCTTGAGATAGTCGACGGTGATCTCCAGCAACCGTTCCATCGCGCCCGCCGCATGGGCGCACAGCGCCGCCGTGCCCCATTGCAACGCCTGCGCCAAGGCCGCGTCGGCCGCCTCGCCTTGCGCCAGCAGGGCATCGGCGCCAAGCGATACGGCATCGAAATCGAGCCGGGCGCAGCGCGCGCCGTCCAGCGTTGGCGTATCGGTGACGCGCACCCCGGCGGCGTCCGCCGGCACCGCCAGCAGCAGCGTGACGCCGTCTTCCCCGCGCGCGCTCACCAGCCAGGCGTGGGCCGCTGCGCCGTGCCACACCAGGTGCTTGGCGCCATCCAGCCGCCAGCCGTCGCCGCTGCGCGTCGCGCGGCAGCCCTCGGGATCGGCCTGATAGCGGCGCCCGGGTTCCTGGTAGGCCACGCTGACCACCTTGTCGCCCGACGCGATGTCCGGCAGCCAGCGGTCACGCGCCTTGTCGTCGCAGGCGCCGATCAGGGCCGCGCCCATCACCGCGCTGGGAATCACCGGCTCGGCCACCAGTCCGCGCCCCAGCTCCAGGTGCACCGGCAGCAGGCTGGCCGGCACTTCGCCAAAGCCGCCCGCTTCTTGCGGGATGTTCAGGCCCAGCACGCCCAGCTCGGCCAGCGCGCTCCAGGCCGCCGGATCGAGCCGGCCCGCGGCCTCGCGGGCGCGGCGCTGCGGGCGGGTCCATGCCTGGTCCACCAGGCGGCGCAGGCTGTCGGCCAGCATGCGCTGTTCTTCGGTATAGAGGAAATCCATGCGTCGTGTTCCTTGCGGATGCGGGCCGGGCCTACAGGCCCAGCACCAGGCGGGCGATGATGCCCTTCTGCACTTCGGTGGTGCCGCCGTAGATCGAGGTCTTGCGCATGTCGGCATAGCCCGCACCCGAGGCCGCCGCCATCTCCGGGCCGGGGCCGTGATAGGCGGCATCGGCCAGCATCCATTCGGGATCGTAGGGCCAGGCGTCGGGACCGGCGATTTCCATCTGCAGCATGGCCAGGTCCTGCTGGATCTCGGAACCCCGGATCTTGAGCACCGAGGCCTCCGGGCCGGGCGTGCCGCCGTTGCTTGCCGCCACGCGCAGCAGCAGCATTTCCAGCGCCATGATGTCGACCTCGATGCGCGAGATGCGGTCGCGCATGCGGCTGTCGGCCAGCAGCGGCCGGCCGCGCGAAGTGGCGCGCGCGGCCATGTCCTTGAGGATGCCGAGTTCGCGATGGCAATGGCCCAGGCCGGCGATGCCGGTGCGCTCGTGGCCCAGCAGGTACTTGGCGTACGTCCAGCCCTGGTTCTCCTCGCCCACCAGGTTGGCCACGGGCACCCGCACGTTCTCCAGCCAGACCTCGTTGACATCATGGCCGCCGTCGAGCGTGCGGATCGGGCGCACGGTCACGCCCGGCGCGCGCATGTCCAGCAGCAGCATCGAGATGCCGCGCTGGGCGCGCGCGTCGGGATCGGTGCGCGCCAGGCAGAACATCCAGTCGGCGTACTGCGCCAGCGTGGTCCAGGTCTTCTGGCCGTTGACCACGTATTCATCCCCATCGCGCACCGCGCGGGTCTTGAGCGAGGCCAGGTCCGACCCCGAGCCGGGCTCGGAATAGCCCTGGCACCACCAGTCCTGCACCCGCGGCATGCGCGGCAGGAAGCGCGCCTGCTGCTCGGCGCTGCCGTACTTCATCAGCACCGGGCCGATCATGGACAGGCCGAACGGCAGCAGGCGCGGCGCGCCGGCCTTGAAGCATTCCACTTCGAAGATCAGCCGTTCCAGCGCGTTCCAGCCGGTGCCGCCGTGTTCGACCGGCCAGTTCGGCGCGCCCCAGCCCTGGTCGGCCAGGATGTTGTGCCAGCGCACGTAGTCGTCGCGCTCCAGCCGCTGATGCCGGCGCACCTTGTCGCGGATGTCCCGCGGCAGCCGATCGGCGGCGAACGCGCGCACCATTTCGCGGAACCGGATCTCCTCCGGCGTCCAGGTCAGATTCATGGCCTACCTCCTTTGGCGGCTATCTAGCCATGCCGACCCGGCGCCGGACAATCTGCGGTTGCGGAAGACCGCCTTTTGCCTCGGTGTAGGGCACGGGCACTACGGGCCGGCAAAAGGCCTGCTTCAGCAATGAAGAATGGCACCGGCCGGCGCCAGCCCCGACACTGGCGGCTCGTCCATCCGGAACCCATGCAATGACCGCAACCGACCCACGCGCCGCCGAAGGCGCCGAGGCGCAATACCGCCAGGCGCTCGACCAGGGACGCTTCCAGATCCAGCACTGCGACGCCTGCGACCGCGCCGTGTTCTATCCCCGCATGATCTGCCCGCATTGCGGCGCGGACCAGTTGTCCTGGCGCACGCCGGACGGGCGCGGCACGGTCTATTCCACCACCACCGTGCGGCGCAAGCCCGAGGCGGGCGGCGACTACAACGTGGCGCTGGTCGACCTGGCCGAGGGCGTGCGCCTGATGAGCCGGGTCGAGGGCGTGGCGCCCGACGCCGTGCGCATCGGCATGGCGGTGCGGGCCCAGGTGGCCGTGACGGAAGGCCGCGGCCTGCTGGTCTTTGTTCCCAACAAGGAGGCGCAATGACGCTGAACGATCTGCGCGGCGCCGTCGCGGTGGCGGGCGTCGGCCATGCCGGCCTGGGCCAGGCCCACGGCTACACCGAAATGGAAATCCTGGTGCAGGCGGCACAGCGCGCCGTGGCCGACGCCGGCCTGTCGATGCGCGACATCGACGGCCTCTGCACCGCCAGCGTGGCCGCGCCGATGTGGGCGATGCCGGTCATCGAGCACCTGGGCATCCGCCCCAGCTTCATCGACAGCACCATGCTGGGCGGTTCCAGCTTCGTGGCGCACCTGCTGCCGGCGCTGCACGCGCTGGCCTCGGGCCAATGCAACGCGGTGCTGGTCTGCTATGGCAGCACCCAGCGCACCTCGACGCTGAGCCGCGCCGAGATCGGCCGCGTGCGCAAGCAGTTCGATCCGCAGCCCTACGAGACGCCGTACGACCCGTTGAGCCCGCTGTCGTCGTATGCGCTGGCCGCGGCGCGCCACATGCACCAGTACGGCACCCGCCGCGAACACCTGGCGCAGGTCGCGCTGGCCGCCAACCAGTGGGCCCAGCTCAATCCCGAGGCGCAGTTGCGCGAGCCGGCCACGCTGGAGCAGATCCTGGCCGCGCGTATGGTGTCCGATCCCTTGAGCGTGCGCGATTGCTGCCTGGTCACCGACGGCGCCGGCGCCTACGTGCTGGTGCGCGCCGACCGCGCCCGCGACCTGCCGCGCCCGCCGGTCTACGTGCTGGGCAACGCCACCGCCGTCTGGAACCGGCAGATCTCGTCGATGGAAGACCTGACCGTCACCGCCGCCAGCGTATCGGGCCGCCGCGCCTATGCCATGGCGGGCGTCTCGGCCCAGGACATCGACGTGGTCGAGCTGTACGACGCCTTCACCATCAACACCCTGCTGTTCCTGGAGGACCTGGGCTTCTGCGCCAAGGGCGAGAGCAAGGACTTCATCGCCGGCGGCGCCATCGCGCCCGGCGGGCGGCTGCCGGTCAACACCAACGGCGGCGGCCTGTGCTGCGTGCATCCGGGCATGTACGGCGTCTTCATCATGATCGAGGCCGTGCGGCAGCTGCGCGGCGAGGCCGGCGCGCGCCAGGTGGCCAACGCCGAACTGGCGCTGGTGCACGGCAACGGCGGCACGCTGTCCAGCCAGGCCACCGCCATCCTCGGCACCGCCGCCACGCTTTGATTCCGACCGCAGCAACCATGTCGCACGCCGAACCGCTCACCCGCATCCACCAGTTGCTGGCCCGCCAGGCCGGCAGCCAGCCCGACGCCATCTGCCTGTACGAGGAAGGCGGCGGCATCCTGACCTATGCGCAACTGTGGCAACGCGCCGAGGACGCGGCGCGCTGGCTGGCGGCGGCGGGCGTGAAGCCGGGCCACCGGGTGCTGATGGTCGGCGAGAACTGCGCCGCCATGATCGCCGCGTTGTTCGGCTGCGGCATCATCGGGGCCTGGCCGGTTGGCGTGAACGCGCGCTTGTCGGCGCGGGAAATCGCCGCCATCAGCGCCCACGCCCAACCCGAGATCACGCTCTACACCAGCGGGGTTTCCGGCGCCGCCGCCGCCCATGCCGACGCGGCCAGAGCGCAACCCGCCGATGCCGCCGCCTGGGGGCCTGGCGTACGGGCACGGCGCGCGGATTCTCCGACCCAACCCGAAACCGGCGCCCCGGCCGCCGAGGTCGCCACCGTGATCTACACGTCCGGCACCACCGGCGCGCCCAAGGGCGTCATGGTGCCGCACCGCGGCCTGCTGCACTTCGCCGGCGTCTCCGCGGCGTCGCGCCGCCTGACGCCCCGGGACATCGGCTACGCCGCCCTGCCGCTGTCGCACATCTTCGGCATCGCCACCGTGCTGATGGCGACGCTGCACGCCGGCGCCAGCCTGGTGCTGCGCAGCCGTTTCGATCCCGAGGATGCCTTCAAGGCGCTGGCCCACCCCGGCGTCAGCATCCTGCAGGGCGTGCCGACCATGTTCAACCGGATGCTGGCGGCCGCGCCGCCTCGCGCTGAATTTCGCGCCCCGGCGCTGCGCTATCTCTACACCGGCGGCGCGGCGCTCGACCCCACGCTCAAGCGCGACGCCGAACGCTACTTCGGCGTCGCCATGCACCACGGCTACGGCATCACCGAATACGCCGGCTCCATGTTCATCACCGACATCGACGCCCCGCCGACCGATTGCAGCGCCGGCTTCGCGGTGGACGGCGTGCAATTGCGCATCGGCCGTCCCGACGCCGACGCGCCGCGCCCTGGCGAACGCGGCGACATCCTGATCCGCGGCCCCGGCGTGATGCTGGGCTACTACCGCGACCCGGCGCAGACCGCGCAGGCGCTGCTGCCTGGCGGCTGGCTCAACACCGGCGACATCGGCTACCTGGACGACCGCGGCGCGCTCTACATCGCCGGCCGCTCCAAGGACCTGATCATCCGTTCCGGCTTCAACGTCTACCCGATCGAGGTGGAGGCGGTCATCAACGCCTTTCCCGGCGTTCGCCTGTCGGCGGTGGTGGGCCGCCCCACCGAGGACCACAACGAGGAAGTCATCGCCTTCGTCGAACCCCTGGCCGGCGCGCGCCTGGACACCCATCTGCTGATGCTGCACCTGCGCGCCCAACTGGCGCCGTACAAGCGGCCGGCGCAGATCCACTGCATCGACACGATTCCCACCACCGTCAGCGGCAAGATCCTCAAGCAGCCGCTGAAAGAAAGGCTGGCGTAGGCGCGGCCCCGCTGTTCCGCTCCGCGACCGGCTCATTCCACAAGGAGACATGAGCGTGAACATCAAGACCCTGCTCGCCGCGGCCGCCGCCGTGGCGGCCATGGCGACCGGCGCCAGCGCCGCCGCCGACAGCGCCTACCCCGACCGCCCCCTCCGCCTGCTGGTGGGCTACGCCCCCGGCGGCCCCGTGGACACCACCGCGCGCGTCTTCGCCAAATACCTGGGCGACAAGCTGGGCCAGGCGGTCGTGGTCG
Organism: Achromobacter sp. RW408; assembly: GCF_003184165.1. NCBI lineage: Bacteria > Pseudomonadati > Pseudomonadota > Betaproteobacteria > Burkholderiales > Alcaligenaceae > Achromobacter > Achromobacter sp. RW408. The sequence goes on along the minus strand of NZ_QHHO01000049.1, from coordinate 10,744 downwards.
AGAACCGCGCCGGCGCCAGCGGCATGATCGCTTCCGACGCCACCGCCAAGGCGCCGCCCGACGGCTACCTGCTGGGCTTTGCCGCCAGCCCCACGCTGACCATGTCGCCACTGGTCCAGCGCAGCACCCTGTTCGATCCACGCAAGGATTTCTCGCTGATCGGCCTGGTGGTCGACTACGCCAACGTGCTGCTGATCGGCCCGCAGGCCCCGGCCAAGAGCGTGGGCGAGCTGGTCGACTACGCCCGCGCCCATCCCGATGCCGTGTCGTTCGGCTCGGCCGGCATCGGGGCGTCGAACCACCTTTCGGCCGAACTGCTGAAGAAGCAGGCCGGCGTGCCGATGCTGCACGTGCCCTATCGCGGCAACTCGCCGGCGATGATGGACGTGGTCAGCGGCAAGATCACCTTCATGTTCGACATCACCAGCACCGCGATTCCGTTCATCAAGAGCGGCAAGGCGCGCGCGCTGGCGGTCACCTCGCGCACCCGCAACCCCGAGCTGCCCGACGTGCCCACCATGATCGAGGCCGGCATGAAGGACTACGAGGTGGTCGGCTGGTATGCGCTGGTCGGCCCGCGCAAGCTGCCCGACGCGGTGCAGGCGCGCCTGAAACTCGCGCTATCCGAGGTATCGAAGGACCCCGCCTTCCGCCGCGCCATGACCGACGGCGGCTACACCATCAACAGCGGCGACGCCGCCGCCCTGCAACAGCGCATCGACCGCGAATATGCCCTGTGGGCCGATGTGATCAAGAGCGCCAACATCCAGGCCAACTGACCCCGACCGGAACCCGCCCATGACGCCATCCGCACTGCGCGCGCAGACCCGACTGCCCATCATCGGCGCTCCCATGTTCCTGGTCTCCGGCCCGGACCTGGTGGCGGCGCAATGCGGCGCCGGCATCATCGGCACCTTCCCCTCGCTCAACGCCAGGCCGCAGGAACAATTGCACGACTGGATCAACCGCATCGAAGAACGCCTGGCCGCCGCCCGCCGCGCGGATCCGCGCGCGCGGGTGGCGCCCTACGGCGTCAACCTCATCGTCCACCCCAGCAACGCCCGCTGGCAGGGCGACCTGGCCATCTGCGCCGAGCGCCGCGTGCCCCTGGTGATCACCTCGCTGCATCCGCCCGAAGCCGTGGTGCGCGCCGTCCATGCCTACGGCGGCCAGGTCTACCACGACGTCACCACGGTACGCCACGCCCGCCGCGCCCTGGATGCCGGCGTCGACGGCCTGATCCTGGTCTCCGCCGGCGCCGGCGGCCATGCCGGCCGGCTCAACCCGATCGCCCTCGTCAACGAAATCCGTGCCTTTTACGACGGCCCCCTGGCCCTGTCCGGCTGCATCAGCCACGGCAAGGACGTCCTCGCAGCCCAGGCCCTGGGCTGCGACTTCGCCTACATGGGCACCCGCTTCATCGCCACCCGCGAATCCCTGGCCAACGACGCCTACCGCGAAATGATCCTGCGCGCCCAGGCCGCCGACGTCACCTACACCCC
>NZ_QHHO01000049.1:7135-9232 GCF_003184165.1 Achromobacter sp. RW408 | reverse complement strand
TACAGCTTCGTCGAAGAGCTCAAGACGCGCCTGCCGTATTACCTGATCCGGCTGCTGGGCGGCACGCTCTACTTGTCGGGTATCTGGATCATGGCCTGGAACGTGTGGAAGACGGTGAGCGGCGCGAAGGCGGTCAACCCCGCCATTCCGCCGGACACCGCCCACGCCGTCGGCGCGCCGGCCACCGCTTGACGAGGACATCATGGCCAACAAGCAACAAGGTTTTTTCTCCCACCAGACGCTCGAAAAGAACATCGGCTGGATGATCATCGCCAGTATCCTGGTGGTGTCGTTCGCCGGCCTGGTGCAGATCGTGCCGCTGTTTTTCCAGCACAGCACCACGCAGCCGGTGGCGGGGGTCGAACCCTACAGCCCGCTGCGCCTGATGGGGCGCGACGTCTACATCCGCGAAGGCTGTGTGGGCTGCCACTCGCAGCAGATTCGTGTATTGGCGGCCGAAGTGCAACGTTACGGCCCCTACTCGCTGGCCGCGGAGTCCATGTACGACCATCCCTTCCTGTGGGGTTCCAAGCGCACCGGCCCGGATCTGGCGCGCGTGGGCGAACGCTACTCCGACGAGTGGCATCGCATCCACCTGCGCAACCCGCGCCTGGTGGTGCCCGAGTCCAACATGCCGGCCTATCCCTGGCTGGAAAAGACGGTGATCACCGGCCAGAACGTCGAGCAGCGCATGCGCGCGCTGCGGGCCCTGGGCGTGCCGTATACCGACGAAGAGATCGCCGCCGCGCCCAAGGCCATCGAAGGCAAGACCGAAGAGGACGCGCTGGTGGCCTATCTGCAAGGGCTGGGCGTGGGCGTGCGCAAGGCGCGGCAGGCCAGGAAGGCGGAAGAGGCCAGGAAGGCCGAAGAAGCCCGAAAGGCGGCGCAGCCCGCTGCCGCCGCGCAGCCCGCTGCCTCGGGAGGTTGATCATGGCCTACGTAAGCGCAATCGTCACCGCGATCTCGATGGCAACCTTCGTCGGCATCGTCTGGTGGGCCTGCTCGCGCGGCCGCCAGGGCGCCAACAACGAATCGGCGATGCTGCCGTTCGCGCTGCCCGATGAGTTCGGGCCGGCACAACAAGACGGAGCGGATCAGCCATGAGCGATTTCGTCAGCGGCTTCTGGGGCTACTTCATCTCCATCGTCGCGGTCGGCGGCGTGGTGTTCTGCGTGACGCTGCTGTACTCGCAACGCCGCTGGCTCGGCGCCAAGCCGGCCGGCGGCCAGGCGGACGACACCGGCCATGTCTGGGATGGCGACCTGACCGAACTGAACAACCCGGTGCCTGGCTGGTGGACCTGGATGTTCCTGTTGGCGTGCGCGGTCGCGCTGGGCTACCTGTTCCTGATGCCGGGCCTGGGAACATACCAAGGCCTGCTGGGCTACAGCAGCGCCGACGAAGTGGCGCGGCAGCAGGCCAGGATGGCCGAGGCCGTGCGCCCGATCTATGCGCGCTTCGAGACCATGACGGTGCCGCAGATCGCCGCGGACGCGGGCGCCCGGGAGATCGGCCAGCGCCTGTTCCTGAACACCTGCGCGCAATGCCACGGCTCCGACGCCAAGGGCGGGCCCAGCTTTCCCAACCTGGCCGACAAGGACTGGCTGTATGGCGGCTCGCCCGACACCATCATGCAGACCATCACTTATGGCCGCGTCGGCGTGATGCCGGCCTGGAAAGCCGCCATCGCCCCCAAGGCCGCCGGCGACATCGCGCAATACGTGCGGTCGCTGTCGGGGCTGGACGCGGATCCGGAGCGGGTATTGCGCGGCCAGCGCGGCTATCAGACCTACTGCATTGCCTGTCACGGTGTCGATGGCAAGGGCAACCAGGTCCTGGGCGCGCCGAATCTCACCGACGAAGTCTGGCTTTACGGCAGCTCGGAAGCGTCCATCGTCAAGACCATCCTGGATGGGCGCGAAAATCACATGCCGGCGCACGGCGACATCCTGACGCCGGTGCAGATCAAGCTCCTGACGGCCTGGGTCTGGGGCCTGTCGAACAAGCCCGAGGCGCAGGCGCAGCCGGCCGCGCCCGCCGGCCCGGCCGATTAGGCATTGCCCCATGGATGATGGGTCAACCGCAAGCGTCAGCAGT
>NZ_QHHO01000049.1:4269-7125 GCF_003184165.1 Achromobacter sp. RW408 | reverse complement strand
CGCGCCGTTCGGGTTCCAGGCCGAGGACGCGGGCCAGTTGGGCGTTGTTGCCCAGGGTGGGGTGGGCGTCCAGGGGCAGGTGGTAGGCGTAGAGGTTGAGGTCGTTCTTCAGCGCCAGCGCCATGCGGGTGCGGCGGGTGCCGATGACGCGGCGGTCTTCGTTGCGCCACATCCAGCCGTGGTGGACCAGCACCGCGTCGGCGCCGCGCTCGACGGCGATGCGCAACAGGGCTTCGCTGGCGGTGACACCGGTGATAATGTGCCTGACTTCGGATCGGCCTTCCACCTGCAGACCGTTGGGGCAGTAGTCCTTGAAGCGGGCGGCTTGCAGGGTGTCGTCCAGCCACGCGGCCAGGACGTGGGAGTCCACTTTACTCATTGCTAGTCCTATCAGAATCATGCGCCGATATTGGCTGATCTTCGCTCAGGCCGTCACGGTCTGCCTGGGTATTCTATTCGTCGTCACCACCTTGCGGCCGGATCTGTTGCGCCTGGCCGGGTCGGAGGCGATGCCCGCGGCCGTGCCGCAACCGGTCATGGCGCCGGGGCGGCCGGCCATGGGGCCCGTGTCCTATGCCGACGGGGTCGCGCGGGCCGCGCCCTCGGTGGTGAATGTCTACACCACCAAGCACGTGAATGTGCCGCTGGTGCCGTTGCCCGATGATCCCATCCTGCGCCAGCTGTTCGGACAGGTGCCGGGGGTGAGCCGCCGCCAGGCCAGCACCAGCCTGGGGTCGGGCGTGGTGGTCAACCACGACGGCTACGTGCTGACCAACTACCACGTGGTGCAGGCGGCCGACGCGATCGAGGTGGCGCTGGCCGATGGGCGCAAGGACACGGCCAAGGTGGTGGGCGCGGATCCGGACACCGACCTGGCGGTGCTGAAGCTGGCCACCCTGCGCAATCTGCCGGCGGCCACGCTGGCGCCGGATCGCGGCCTGCGGGTGGGCGACGTGGTGCTGGCGATCGGCAATCCGTTCGGCGTGGGGCAGACCACCACGCAGGGGATCGTGTCGGCGCTGGGCCGCAACGGGCTGGGCCTGAACACCTACGAGAATTTCATCCAGACCGATGCCGCGATCAATCCGGGCAATTCGGGGGGCGCCCTGGTGGACGCGCAGGGCAATCTGGTGGGCATCAACACCGCGATCTATTCGGAGTCGGGCGGATCGATGGGTATCGGCTTCGCCACGCCGATCGACATTGCGCGCAAGGTGATGGACGAGATCGTCAAGACCGGCGGCGTCAAGCGCGGCTGGCTGGGGGTCGAGCCGCAGGACCTGACGCCCGAACTGGCGCGGGCGTTCCAGATGGAACGCGACGCCCGCGGCGTGATCATCGCCGGCGTGTTGCGCGACGGCCCGGCCGCCAAGGGCGGCCTGCGGGTGGGCGACATCGTGCAGACGGTGAACGGCAAGCCGATGATGGATACGTCGGGGTTGCTGGCCGCCATTGCGCAGTTGACGCCGGGCCAGCGCGCGACGCTGGGCGTGTTGCGTGGCGGCAAGGTGGCCGAGGTGACGGTGGTGGTCGGGACCCGGCCCGGATTGCCGCGCTAGGGCCTGTGCGAGGCTCCGTTCAGTGTGAACAGGCCCTAGACGGGCGGCGGGCGGCCGGATGCCCGCCGCGGCCGGCACGGCGTGTCGAGCACCAGGCGCACGACCTGCAGCACACGCTTGCGCGTGGCCTCGGGCTGGTGGCGCAACAGCGCGCAGATCTCGGCGCAGTAGGCGTCGGATTGTTCTTCTTCGCGCGGCTGGGCGGCGGCGGCCTGCGCGACCATGCCGTCGGCCAGCCACGGCACCTGCGTATCCAGGGCCCGGGCCAGCCGCTGCAGCGTGGCGCGGGTGGGCGCATAGCGTTCTTCGCGGGTGAGGATGCGGTGGATGCAGGACTGCGGCACGCCGGAAATGCGGGCGAGCTGGTTCTGGCTTTTGATGCCGCGCCACCGCATCAGGGTGCGCAGGCGTAGGGCGAGCGACATGGCTGCAATGTATGTTTGCAGCGGATGCGCGACAAGCGGAAACCGTCCGTTTATGGAATGACAAAGGGGCCCGCATCGGGGCCCCTTCATGTCCGGGCGCTGGCTCAGTGGCGTTCGGTCAGCGAGCCATCGTTGACGGCTTCGTCGGCGCCCGGCTTGGGCGTGACCATGCGCGCGCAGATCAACCCCAGTTCGTACAGCAGGCACAGCGGCACCGCCAGCATGAACTGGCTGACCACGTCGGGCGGCGTCACCACGGCGGCGATGATGAAGGCGCCGACCACCACGTAGCCGCGCGCGCTCTTGAGCTTGGACAGCTCCACCACGCCCATGCGCACCAGCAGCACCACGGCCACGGGCACTTCGAACGTGATGCCGAATGCCATGAACATGGTCATGACGAAGCTCAGGTAGGCCTCGATGTCCGGCGCCGGCGTGATCGACTGCGGCGCGAAGGTGGCGATGAAATGGAAGACGGTGCGGAACACCACGAAATAGCAGAACGCCATGCCCGCGATGAACAGCAGCGTGCTGGAGATGATCAGCGGCAGCGCCAGGCGCTTTTCGTGCTTGTAGAGGCCCGGCGCGACGAAGGCCCAGGCCTGGTACAGCACCACTGGCAGCGCCACGATGAAGGCGGCCATCATGGTGACCTTGACTGGCACCATGAAGGGCGTGATGACGCCGGTGGCGATCATGCGGGTGCCTTCGGGCAGCGAGGCCAGCATGGGCTGGGCCAGCACGTCGTAGATGGCGGACGCGCCGGGATAGATGAACAGGATGATGAACACGCCCACCACCGCGCCGACGGCGCGCAGCAGGCGGGTGCGCAGTTCGACCAGGTGGGAGATGAAGCTTTCCTGCTGGCCGTC
>NZ_QHHO01000049.1:4131-4259 GCF_003184165.1 Achromobacter sp. RW408 | reverse complement strand
CGCGATGCCATTGACCCGGGCAAGACCGGGTTGCTGGTGCCGGTGCGCGACCCGCAGGCGCTGGCCGACGCCATCGCGCGGTTGGCGGGCGATGCGACGCAGCGCCAGGCCATGGGGGCGGCGGGCAG
>NZ_QHHO01000049.1:2730-4121 GCF_003184165.1 Achromobacter sp. RW408 | reverse complement strand
AGGCAAGACCGAAGAGGACGCGCTGGTGGCCTATCTGCAAGGGCTGGGCGTGGGCGTGCGCAAGGCGCAGCAGGCCAAAAAGGCGGAAGAGGCCAGGAAGGCCGAAGAAGCCAGGAAGGCGGCGCAGCCCGCCGCCGCCGCGCAACCCGCGGCCACGGGAGGCTGATCATGGCTTACTTGAGCGCAATCGTCACCGCCATCTCGATGGCAACCTTTTTCGGCATTGTCTGGTGGGCCTGCTCGCGCGGCCGCCAGGGCGCCAACAGCGAATCGGCGATGCTGCCGTTCGCGCTGCCCGATGAATTCGGGCCGGTACAACAAGATGGAGCGGATCGGTCATGAGCGATTTCGTCAATGGCTTCTGGGGGTATTTCATCTCGATCGTCGCGGTCGGCGGCGTGGTGTGGTGCGTGTGGCTGCTGTATACGCAGCGTCGTTGGCTCAAGACCAAGCCGGCCAATGGCCAGGTGGAAGACACCGGCCACGTCTGGGATGGCGACCTGACCGAACTGAACAATCCGGTGCCTGGCTGGTGGACCTGGATGTACCTGCTGGCCTGCGCGTTCGCGCTGGGTTACCTGTTCTTCATGCCGGGCCTGGGTTCGTACAAGGGCCAGCTGGGCTACAGCAGCGCCAACGAGGTGGCGCAGCAGCAGGCCAAAATGGCCGAGGCCGTGCGCCCGATCTACGCGCGTTTCGAGACCATGACGGTGCCGCAGATCGCCGCGGATCCGGGCGCCCGTGAAATCGGCCAGCGCCTGTTCCTGAACACCTGCTCGCAGTGCCATGGTTCGGACGCCAAGGGCGGCCCCAGCTTTCCCAATCTGACCGACACGGACTGGCTGCATGGCGGCTCGCCCGAAGCCATTATGCAGACCATCACCAATGGCCGCATCGGCGTGATGCCGCCCTGGAAGGCCGCCATCGATCCCAAGACCGCCGGTGACATCGCCCAGTACGTGCGTTCGCTGTCGGGACTGACGGCCGATCCGGTGCGGGTGTTCCGCGGCCAGCGCGAGTTCGCCAACTTCTGCGTCGCCTGTCACGGTGTCGACGGCAAGGGCAACCAGGCCCTGGGCGCGCCCAACCTGACGGACGACGTCTGGCTGTATGGCAGCTCGGAAGCCACCATCGTCAAGACGATCCTGGATGGCCGCGAGAACCGCATGCCGGCGCACGGCGACATCCTGACCCCGGAACAGATCAAGATCCTGACGGCCTGGGTCTGGGGCCTGTCGAACAAGCCCGACGCGCAAGCGCAGCCGGCCACGACCGCCGCGGCCAAATAGGCGGCGCATAGGTGGGGCGCCGCGACGGCGGCCCCCCATATCACATGGACTTACAGCACGGAGCAGCAAATGGATGATGGGTCAACCGCAAGCGTCAGCAGC
>NZ_QHHO01000049.1:0-2720 GCF_003184165.1 Achromobacter sp. RW408 | reverse complement strand
TTGCGGGCCGGCGAGCCGATACCGTCGAGTTCGGGCTGGACCAGCAGCTCGTCCTCGTCGTCTTCGGCCAGGACGGCCTGGGTATTGGTATTGGACCGCGCAGCGGCGGTCTTGGTCGTGCGGGCCTGCGCCCGGGCGTTATCGCCCGAGGGGAAGGTCAGGATGGCTGCGGGGCGGGTGGGCAACTTCGGAAGCGGCATATGCGTCACTCTCCAGTATGGGCCGGCTATGGCACCTGACGGGTATTCCTGTGCACGGCTAACCGATGCTCTTGGCGGCCTGCAGGACTTCCTTGGCGTGGCCCGGGACCTTCACCCCGCGCCACTCCTGCACCAGCACGCCATAAGCGTCGATCAGAAAGGTGCTGCGCTCGATGCCGCGCACCTGCTTGCCGTACATGTTCTTCTGCTTGATGACGCCGTACAGGTTGCACACGGTTTCGTCGGCGTCGGAGATGAGAGGGAAAGGAAGCTCGTACTTGGCCTTGAAGTTCTCGTGCGACTTCAGCGAATCGCGCGAGATTCCGACCACCACGGCGCTGGCCGACAGGAAGTCGGCGTGCAGGTCGCGGAAATCCTGGCTCTCGGTGGTGCAGCCAGGGGTGTTGTCCTTGGGGTAGAAATACAGGATCACGGCGCGACCCTGGCACTGCTCCAGGCTGATCGGCCCGATGGTGCTTTCAGCGGTGAACAGCGGGGCGGGCTTGCCGATGATGGGCATCATCATGTCTGGGGGTCTCCGTTGGGGGGGATGAGGGCGACGACCACGCGCCGGCCCTCCGCCATCAGGATGTTGTACGTGCGCGAGGCGGCGTGGGTGTCCATGATTTCGACGCCGATGCCGGCCGCCAACAGGGGACGCAGCACCTCGGGGCGCAGGAACTGTTGCCGGCCGCCCGTGCCGACCAGCAGCACTTCCGGCGCATTGGCCGGGCGGCTGGGGGTGGCTTCGGGTTCGTCCAGGAACGCCAACGGGTCGCGGACGGGTTCGGACAATCCGGCCGCCTGGCGCAAGAGGGTGGGGGTGATGTCGGCCGGCGACTGAACGGGCCAAGGGGTAACTTCGCCTTCGGGGCCAAAAGCGACCGAGGAGGAAAAACGTACCTGGTTGACCTCGATATAGCCATCACCATAAGCGGTGACGGTGTTCAGGGCGGCCGTCGCAGGATCGGTATGCAGCTTCAATAAATACTCCGGCTTTATGGTTCCGATAATAGCGCATCAGGATGGCCGTATGTTGCAAAGGGAATACCCCCACGCTTGACTCGTTGCGCTCGCGCTCCGCCCCCCTGCGGGGGCTGCCCGCCCTTGGGGCGGCCCGGCGGGCGGGCGGGCATTTTTGCCACCAAATTCGCCATCAAGCAGGCCCTATTTTTGTTCCATTTGCCGCCCGGGCGTCCTTGCGCTAGATTACAGGGTTTTGCTGCGCCGCAAACCTGCGCTGGCGCGGCTTTTGAGCCCGTTTCCCCTTCGCGCGCCCGCGCCCTGGATTTTTGCCCCTTCGCCCCTAAGGATTCCCATCATGAGGAAGTTCTCTCGCATTGAGCGTTTGCCCCCGTACGTTTTCAACATTACCGGCGAGCTCAAGATGGCAGCCCGTCGGCGCGGCGAGGACATCATCGACATGTCGATGGGCAATCCGGACGGCGCCACTCCCAAGCACATCGTCGACAAGATGGTCGAGGCCACCACCCGCCCGACCACCCACGGCTACTCGGTATCCAAGGGCATCCCGCGCCTGCGCAAGGCCATCTGTGACTGGTACCAGCGCCGCTACGCGGTCGAGTTCGATCCCGATTCCGAAGCCATCGTCACCATCGGCTCCAAGGAAGGCCTGGCGCACCTGATGCTGGCCACCCTGGACCGTGGCGACACCGTGCTGGTGCCCAACCCCAGCTACCCGATCCACATCTACGGCGCGGTCATCGCCGGCGCCAACATCCGCTCCGTGCGCATGACACCGGGCGTGGACTTCTTCGAGGAACTCGAGCGCGCCGTGCGCGAGTCGATTCCGAAGCCCAAGATGATGGTGCTGGGCTTCCCCAGCAATCCGACCGCCCAGTGCGTCGACCTGTCGTTCTTCGAGCGCGTGGTGGCCCTGGCCAAGGAACACGACATCCTGGTGGTGCACGACCTGGCCTACGCCGACATCACCTTCGACGGCTATGTCGCCCCCTCGATCATGCAGGTGCCCGGCGCGCGCGATGTCGCGGTCGAGTTCTTCACCATGAGCAAGAGCTACAACATGGCGGGCTGGCGCATCGGCTACATGGTCGGCAACCGCGAGCTGGTGGGCGCGCTGGCGCGCATCAAGAGCTATCACGACTACGGCACGTTCACGCCGATCCAGGTGGCCTCGATCGCCGCCCTGGACGGCCCGCAGGACTGCGTGAACGAGATCGTGGCGCAGTACCAAAGCCGCCGCGACGTGCTCGCGCGCGGTCTGCACGAAGCAGGTTGGAATGTGGAGATTCCCAAGGCGTCCATGTACATCTGGGCGCAGATCCCCGAACCCTACCGGGCGATGGGCTCTTTGGAGTTTGCCAAGCGTGTCCTGTCGGATGCGAAAGTGGCCGTGTCCCCCGGGATCGGCTTCGGCGAGTATGGCGACGAATACGTGCGCTTCGCTCTTATCGAAAACGAGCAGCGCACCCGCCAGGCGGTGCGCGGCATCAAGGACATGTTCCGCAAGGACGGCTATAGGTAAGGTCCCCCCCGAAG
>NZ_QHHO01000012.1:0-49539 GCF_003184165.1 Achromobacter sp. RW408 | reverse complement strand
CCCCGCCCGCCACCGCCCGCCGCCCCGCCGTGCTCGCGATTGCTTTGGTTCCGGCGTTGCTGGGGTGAGCCGTGTGCTTGGCGTTCTTTTGCCGTGGGTGTTCTCGCTGAAGATCTTGCAGGGCCCGCCCAAAGGCGGCCGCGCGGGCGGCCTTTTTGGGCTTACGCGACTTGGTGTGTTGGCGGATGACGCTGCGCGCTGGGAGGAAGCGGCTTGGCGGGTCGCCTGCTCTTGGAGTGGGGCGGATGAAAAAAGGCAGGATTGCGCTTGGTGCAATCCTGCCTTTGCTTTTGGCGCGCGCAACGCGCGCTTTGCTTAGACGTTGATGGTCAGGGTGACGTCGATGTTGCCGCGGGTGGCGTTCGAGTAGGGGCAGACGATGTGGGCGGCGGCGACGAGCTTTTCGGCTTCGGCGCGGTCCATGCCGGGCAGCGAGATCTTCAGCTCGGCTTCGATGCCGAAACCGGTGGGGATGGGGCCGATGCCGACCGAGCCGTCGATGGTGGCGTTGGCGGGCATGGCGATCTTGTCGCGGCCGGCGACGAACTTCATGGCGCCCATGAAGCAGGCCGAATAGCCGACGGCGAACAGTTGCTCGGGATTGGTGCCCGCGGCGCCGGCGCCGCCCAGTTCCTTCGGGGTGGTCAGCTTGACGTTCAGGTTGCCGTCGCTGGAGACGCCGGTGCCTTCACGGCCGCCGGTAACGTGGGCGTGGGCGCGGTAGAGGACTTTTTCGATGGACATGGTGCTTTCCTTTTGGATGAAGGTGAGGGACTGCCGGGCTGGCGGGACCGTTCCCGCTTCGACCCTTACTGATTTGATAGCACACTATTACATCGTGCGCTATTTATACCCGGGAATGACAGCGATTGCCATCATCCTCCGCAAAGACTGCGAATCAAAGACTGCTGACCAACTTTTCCCGCAATTCGTGCAACGACTTCATGGTGCCCTGCGCCTCTTCCAGCGAACACTGGGCCGCTGCGGCGATGGCGTGGGGCACGGCTTCAGCCTGGTTGCGCAGGTCGCGGCCCTGCCGGGTCAGGGTGACGATGACCTGGCGTTCGTCATCCTGCGCGCGGGTCCGGGTAACCAGGCCCGCCGCTTCCAGCCGCTTGAGTAGCGGCGTCAGGGTGGCCGAGTCCAGGAACAGGCGTTCGCCGATGTCGGTGACCGTGATTTCGTCGCGTTCCCACAGCACCAGCATGACCAGGTACTGCGGGTACGTCAGATCCAGGCCGCGCAGCAGCTTGCGGTACACCTTGTTCATCGCCAGCGAGGTCGAGTACAGGGCGAAACACAGCTGGCTGTCTAGCAGCAGCGGGTTGAATGCGCTTTTGGGCTGGGATCTGGATTTCATTGCGCAATATTAAATAGCGCGCTATTTATCGTCAAGCACTTTTTCATCCGACTTTTGTAACCGCAGCGAATCACACGACTCAGGCGGCGTGTTGGCCTTCCAGCGCGCCGCGGTCGGAGCCGTACAGCTTCAGGCCATCCAGGTCCAGCACCCGCACGGCGCCATACTCGACGTTCAGCAGCCCGGCCTCTTCCAGCTTGCGCAGCGCCTGGTTGGCGCGCTGGCGCGAGACCCGCGCCAGGTAGCCGACCTCTTCCTGCGTGATGGTCAGGCGCATGCCCATGCCCGGGTACAGCAGCGGATTGAACAGTTCGGCCAGGCAGCGCGCCACCCGGGCGTCCGGATCGAGCAGGCGGTCGTATTCGGCTTTGCCGATGAACTGGGCGACGCGCTCGTTCAGCTGGTGCAGCAGGTAGCGGTTGAAGGGGATGCTTGTGTCCAGCAGCCAGTCGAAGGTGGCGGCCGGCAGGCGGGCGACGACGGAATCGCGCAGCGCCACGATGTCGTACTTGCGGACTTCACGCTTGAGCAGCGAGCCTTCGCCAATCCAGCCGCCGGCGGGCACGCCGGTCAGCGACGCAACCTTGCCTTCGGCATTTCCCACCGACACCTTCACCAGGCCGGCCAGCACACCGATCCAAGCCTGGGCGAGTTCGCCTTTGCGCTCTATGATCGACCCGGCGGCAACCTGCTGCACGGACAGGTCTCGCTCGACGCGCGCTTGCTGCTCGGCGTCGAGTACGCGAAACCAGGCCGCGGCCAGTTGCAGGGAGTCGGATAGCTGCATCGGGAATACCCTAAAAGTTCCTTGAATGTCGCGATGGTGACAGTTGGTAGCAACCCAACCTTATACCTTAACTCCTGCCGTAAATCTAAAACCAACTGGTCAAGCGCAACCTCCCGCGCGCCGCATCTCGCGGCAGCGGGCGCGATGCGCCCAAACCGGAGGAGACAACGTGGCACATTCATCGCCCGCATCCGCACAGATGCCGGCGGCGCTGGACACCTTTCCAGCGCTGCTGTTCGCGCATGCCGACGTACGCGGGTCGCGGCCCGCCATACGTGAGAAAGACCTGGGTATCTGGCAAACCCTTACCTGGTCGCAAGTGGCGGAGCACGTGCGCCAGGTCGCCCACGGACTCGCGTCGCTGGGCATCCAGCCCGGCATGCACGTGGCCGTGATCGGCGAGAACCGCCCGCGCCTGTACATGGCCATGATGGCCGCGCAATCGCTCGGCGCCATCCCCGTGCCGCTCTACCAGGATGCCGTGGCCCAGGAAATGGTCTACGTGCTGCAGGACGCCGAGATCAGCGTCGCGGTGGTCGAGGACCAGGAACAGGTCGACAAGATGCTGGAAGTGCGCGAGCAATGCCCCGCGCTCAAGCATGTGGTCTATGACGATCCGCGCGGCCTGCGCCACTACTCCGATGCGATGCTGCTGTCCTATGACCGGCTCGAGGAGATCGGCCGCGAGTACGCCGCGCAGCATCCCGACTTCTTCGCCCGCGCGGTGGCCGCGGTGCAGCCGCAAGACGCGGCGGCGATGTTCTATACCTCCGGCACCACCGGCAAGCCCAAGGGGGTGGTGCTGACGCACCATGCGCTGATCGACCGCGCCCGCGCCGTGTCCGAGATGGAGAACCTGACCGACCGAGAGGACGTGCTGGCCTACCTGCCGCCGGCCTGGATCGGGCAGAACATGTTCTCGTACACGCAGCTGCTGGTCACGGGCTTCACCGTGAACCATCCGGAGTCGCCCGATACCGTGTCGATCGACATGCGCGACATCGGCCCCACCTACTACTTCGCGCCGCCGCGCGTGCTGGAAGGCCTGCTGACCCATGTGATGATCCGCATGGAGGACGCCGGCTACCTCAAGCGCAAGCTGTTCCATGCCTGCATGAAGCTGGCGCGCCGCGTCGGCACCCGCATCCTGGACGGCGAATCCGTCAACGCCTGGGACCGCCTGCGCTACGCGCTGGGCAATGTGCTGATCTACGGTCCGCTGCGCAATGCGCTGGGCATGAGCCGCGTGCGAGTGGCCTACACCGCCGGCGAGGCGATTGGCCCCGACCTGTTCGTGTTCTACCGCTCCATCGGCATCAACCTCAAGCAGCTGTACGGTTCCACCGAAACCTCGGTGTTCGTCTGCGTGCAGCCGGACGGCCAGGTGCGCGACGACACCGTCGGCCCGCCGGTGGCCGGCGTGGAGATCCGCGTGGCCGACAACGGCGAGATCCTGGTCAAGAGCCCCGGCCTGTTCAAGGAGTACTACCGCAACCCGGACGCCACGCAGGAAGCGCGCAGCGCCGACGGCTGGTTCCACACGGGCGACGCGGGCTACCTGGACACCGACGGCCAGCTCAAGATCATCGACCGCGCCAAGGACGTCGGCAAGCTGGCCGACGGCAGCCTGTTCGCGCCCAAGTACCTGGAGAACAAGCTCAAGTTCTTCCCGCACATCAAGGAGGCGGTGGCGTTCGGCGCCGGCCGCCAGGACGTGTGCGCCTTCATCAACATCGACCTGGAAGCCGTGGGCAACTGGGCCGAGCGCCGCGGCCTGCCCTACGCCGGCTATACCGACCTGGCGGGCAAGGACGAGGTCTACCAGCTCATCGCCGATTGCGTCGAACAGGTCAATGCCGACCTGGCCACCGATCCGAAGCTGTCGGCCTCGCAGATCAGCCGCTTCCTGATCCTGCACAAGGAACTGGATCCGGATGACGACGAACTGACGCGCACCCGCAAAGTGCGGCGCGCCTTCATCGCGCAGAAGTATGGCGTGCTGATCGACGCCCTGTTCGAAGGCAAGCAGTCCCAGTACATCGAAACCGAAGTGAAGTTCGAGGACGGCCGCAGCGGCAAGATCGCCGCCGACCTGAAGATCCGCCCGGTCAAGACGTTCCCCGCCATCACCGCCCGAGCCGCGTAGAGACCATGAGCAACAACGACCGCGACCAGCGCATCGGCGACGTGATGCTGGACATGCAGAACATCTCGCTGTCCTTCGGCGGCGTCAAGGCGCTGACGGACATTTCCTTCAACGTGCGCGAGCACGAGATCCGCGCCATCATCGGCCCCAACGGCGCGGGCAAGAGTTCGATGCTGAACGTCATCAACGGCGTCTACACGCCGCAGCAGGGCGGCATCGAGTTTCGCGGCGAGCGCTTCTCGCGCATGAATCCGCGCCGCGCCGCCGAAATGGGCATCGCCCGCACTTTCCAGAACCTGGCCCTGTTCAAGGGCATGAGCGTGCTGGACAACATCATGACCGGCCGCAACCTGCGCATGAAATGCGGGCTGCTGGCGCAGGCCTTCCGCCTGGGCGCGGCCGAGCGCGAAGAGATCGAGCACCGCCAGTTCGTCGAGAACATCATCGACTTCCTCGAAATCCAGGCCTACCGCAAGACCCCGGTGGGACGCCTGCCCTACGGCCTGCAAAAGCGCGTCGACCTGGGCCGCGCGCTGGCCATGGAGCCGCGCCTGCTGCTGCTGGACGAGCCGATGGCCGGCATGAACATCGAGGAGAAGCAGGACATGAGCCGCTTCATTCTCGATGTGAACGACGAATTCGGCACCACCATCGTGCTGATCGAGCACGACATGGGCGTGGTCATGGACATCTCCGACCGCGTGGTGGTGCTGGACTACGGCAAGAAGATCGGCGACGGCAAGCCCGATGAGGTGCGCGCCAACGAAGACGTCATCCGAGCGTACCTTGGCGTCGGCGGCGAAGCCGCCGTCACCAAGGACGCCGAAGCGCAGGCAACAGCCCCCGCCCCTAACCCTCCCCCCGAGGGGGAGGGAGAAAACTCACTGGCTGCACGGACTTAAGGGGCGAATGATGGGATTTTTTCTGGAAACCTTGTTCGGCGGCCTGATGAGCGGCATGCTGTACGCCCTGATCGGCCTGGGCTTCGTGCTGATCTTCAAGGCGTCGGGCGTGTTCAACTTCGCCCAGGGCGCCATGGTGCTGGTGGCGGCGTTGTCGATGGCGCGCTTCTCGGAGTGGCTACCGCGCTGGTTCGGCTTCGAAAACATGCTCCTGGCCAACGTGCTGGCGTTCATCGTCAGCGCCATCGTGATGTTCCTGCTGGCGGTGGCGATCGAGCGTTTCGTGCTGCGCCACCTGGTCAACCAGGAAGCCACCACGCTGCTCATGGCCACGCTGGGCATCAGTTATTTCCTTGACGGCCTGGGCCAGATCGCGTTCGGCAGCTCGGTCTATTCCATCAATGTCGGCATGCCGAAAGACCCGTTGATGATCCTGGACTCGGTGTTCGAAGGCGGCCTGCTCATCAACCTCGAAGACCTGACCGCCGCCGTCATCGCCGCACTGCTGGTGGCGGCGCTGGCGCTGTTCTTCCAGTTCACCTCCACCGGCCGCGCCCTGCGCGCGGTGGCGGACGACCACCAGGCGGCGCAGTCCATCGGCATTCCGCTGAACCGCATCTGGGTCATCGTCTGGAGCGTCGCCGGCCTGGTGGCGCTGGTGGCCGGCATCATCTGGGGCTCCAAGTTCGGCGTGCAGTTCACGCTCTCGACCGCGGCGCTGCGGGCGCTGCCGGTGGTGATCCTGGGCGGCCTGACCTCGGTGCCGGGCGCCATTCTCGGCGGCCTGATCATCGGCGTGGGCGAAAAGCTGTCCGAGGTCTACCTGGGGTCGCTGGTGGGCGGCGGCATCGAAATCTGGTTCGCCTATGTGCTGGCGCTGGTGTTCCTGCTGTTCCGTCCGCAAGGGCTGTTCGGCGAGAAGATCATCGACCGCGTCTGACCGCAGGCACTCTGGGATAAAAACATGTTCTATCGCGAAAACGGCCAATTCAAGACCAGCTATCGCGCCGACCAGCAGATCTTCCCGATCCGCCAGGACCGCGTCTTCATCTGGCTGCTGCTGGCGGTGGCGTTCATCGCCATCCCGGCGCTGTCCAGCGACTACCTGCTGCGCGCCATCCTGATTCCGTTCCTGATCCTGTCGCTGGCCGCCGTCGGCCTGAACATCCTGGTGGGCTACTGCGGCCAGATCTCGCTGGGCACGGGCGCCTTCATGGCGGTGGGCGCGTATGCCGCCTGGAACTTCGGCGTGCGCTTCCCGGGCATGCCGCTGATCGTCCAGATCCTGCTGGGCGGGTGCTTTGCCACCATCGTCGGCGTCATCTTCGGCATTCCCAGCCTGCGCATCCGCGGCCTGTACCTGGCCGTGGCCACGCTGGCGGCGCAGTTCTTCGTCGACTGGGCGTTCCTGCGCATTCCGTTCTTCACCAACTACTCTTCGTCGGGCAACGTCTCGGTGCCGCCGCTGACCGCCTTCGGGCTGCCGGTGCAGAGCGCACTGGAAAAGTACCTGTTCGTGCTGATCCTGGTGGTGGTCTTCAGCCTGCTGGCCAAGAACCTGGTGCGCGGCGCCATCGGCCGCCAGTGGATGGCGATCCGCGACATGGACGTGGCCGCCTCGGTCATCGGCATCCGCCCGATGTACGCCAAGCTCACCGCGTTCGCGGTCAGCTCGTTCATCGTCGGCGTGGCCGGCGCGCTGTGGGGCTACATCCACCTGGGTTCGTGGGAGCCGCTGGCCTTCGACCTGACGCGATCGTTCCAGCTGCTGTTCATGGTCATCATCGGCGGCCTGGGCTCCATCATCGGCAGCTTCTTCGGCGCGGCCTTCATCGTGCTGGTGCCGGTGGCGCTGACCAACGTGCCGCACATGCTGGGCCTGTCGCTGTCGGTGGACACCGCCGCGCACGTCGAACACATGGTGTTCGGCGCGCTGATCGTGTTCTTCCTGATCGCCGAGCCGCACGGGCTGGCGCGGTTGTGGAGCATCGGCAAGGAGAAACTTCGCATCTGGCCGTTCCCCCACTAATGATGGGCCCACCCCCGAAGCGCCTGCGGCGCTTCCCCCTCAAGGGGGCGCCGCAGGGGACCGGCAAAGCCGGATCCGCCGCGGCCCGGATGGTGCGGCTCCCGTTGTGATCATCGTCGGTAGTAGCGGTATGCGCGCCACGACCGACGTCCTGAATACCCGGCTCCAGACCGGGCCAACCCCGGTGTCCGAGGGTTTATGACCCAAACACCACGCAGGAGGTAAATGGAGATGAAGCGTCTTAACCTGAAGTTGGCGGCAGCCTTGGTGGCCGCAGCCGGCGCCATCGGCGCCGTGGCCACGCCGGCAATGGCGGCGGAAGAGCAGTTCGTTCCGTTGCTGGTGTACCGGACCGGGTCGTTCGCGCCGCTGGGCATTCCCTGGGCCGACGGCAAGCTGGACTACCTGAAGCTGGTCAATGAGCGCGACGGCGGCGTCAACGGCGTCAAGATCACCTACGAGGAATGCGAAACCGCCTACGCCACCGACCGCGGCGTGGAGTGCTACGAGCGCCTGAAGGGCAAGGGCACCGGCGCATCGGGCTTCGACACGCAATCGACCGGCATCACCTTCGCGGTCAGCGACAAGGCCATGGTCGACAAGGTGCCGGTCGAGACGATGGGCTACGGCCTGTCGCAATCGGTCGACGGCAGCGTGTTCGAGTGGAACTTCCCGCTGCTGGGCACCTACTGGACCGCCGCCGACGTGATGATCCAGGACATTGCCAAGAAAGAAGGCGGCATGGATAAGCTCAAGGGCAAGAAGATCGCCCTGGTCTACCACGACTCGCCCTACGGCAAGGAACCGATCCCGCTGCTGCAGAAGCGCGCCGCCAAGGAAGGCTTCGAACTGCTGCTGTATCCGGTGACCGCCCCCGGCGTGGAACAGAAGTCCACCTGGCTGCAGATCCGCCAGGCGCGTCCGGCCTACGTGCTGCTGTGGAGCGCCGGCATCATGACGCCCACCGCCATCCGCGAAGCCCAGGCCAGCGGCTACCCGCGCGACAAGATGTACGCGATCTGGTGGGCCGGCTCCGAAGGCGACGTCAAGGACCTGGGCGATGTCGCCAAGGGCTACAACGCCATCACCATCCACAACAGCGGCGCCGACCACGACAAGGTCTATGACGATCTGAAGAAGTACGTCTACGACAAGGGCCAGGGTTCGGACAAGACGGGCAAGACCACGCTCGGCACCATCGCCCACACCCGCGGCATGATGATCTCGATGCTGCAGGTCGAGGCGATCCGCACCGCGCAGGAGAAGTTCGGCAAGGGCAAGGCGCTCACGCCCGACCAGGTGCGCTGGGGCTTCGAGAACCTGAACCTGACGCAGGAACGCCTGAACCAGCTCGGCTTCGGCCAGATCATGCGTCCGGTCAAGACCTCTTGCAGCAACCACAAGGGTGACGACTGGGCCCGCATCGTGCAGTGGGACGGCGCCAAGTTCAAGGTCGTCTCGGACTGGTACCAGGCCGACAAGGCCCTGCTGGACCCGATGGTGAAGGAAGCCGCGGCGAAGTACGCCAAGGAAAAGAACATCACGCCCCGCACTTGCGAGAACTGATGTGAACCGGCGGCCGGCGCCCCAGGGCGTCGGCCGCCACCAAGCCGCAGGAACCGCCATGACCGCAGCAACCACTACCGCTACTACCGCCGACACCCCCAAGGTGCTGCTCGATGTGAACGGCATCGAGGTGATCTACAACCACGTCATCCTGGTGCTCAAGGGCGTGTCCCTGCAGGTGCCGGAAGGCAAGATCGTGGCCCTGCTGGGCGCCAACGGCGCCGGCAAGACCACCACGTTGCGCGCCATCTCGAACCTGCTCAAGGGCGAGCGCGGCGACGTCACCAAGGGCCACATCCAGTACCGCGACCAGCGCATCGAAAAGCTGTCGCCGGCCGAACTGGTCAAGCGCGGCGTGGTTCAGGTGATGGAGGGCCGCCATTGCTTCGCCCACCTCACCATCGAAGAGAACCTGCTGACGGGCGCCTACACCCGCGACCTCGGCCGCGGCGACACCAGCGCGGCGCTGGACCGCGTCTACCAGTATTTCCCGCGCCTGAAGCAGCGCCGATCCAGCCAGGCCGGCTACACCTCGGGCGGCGAACAACAGATGACCGCCATCGGCCGCGCGTTGATGGCCAACCCCAACATGATCCTGCTGGACGAGCCGTCCATGGGACTGGCGCCGCAGATCGTCGAGGAGATCTTCGAGATCGTGCGCGACCTGAACCAGCGCGAGCGCGTCAGCTTCCTGCTGGCCGAACAGAACACCAACATCGCGCTGCGCTACGCCGACTACGGCTACATCCTGGAGAACGGCCGCGTGATGATGGACGGCGCGGCGCAGGACCTGGCCCAGAACGAGGACGTGAAAGAGTTCTACCTGGGCATTTCCAGCGGCGAGCGCAAGAGTTTCCGCGACAACAAGTTCTACCGCCGCCGCAAACGCTGGCTGGCCTGATCCCTGGAGCGGCGACGCCGGCGCGGTCCGGCTCGCCGCCGGCAACGACACCGCAGTACGGCACACGAGAGGGTGCTATCCCATGTCCGAGTTTTTCGATGTCCTGGAAACCCGAGCGCCCGAGCAACGCGAGCGCGACCTGATGGCGGCCCTGCCCGGCGCCATCGCCCGCGCCATCGCCCGCGCGCCGGCCATTGCCGAGCAGCTGCGCGGCATCGACCCCGCCACGGTCACCTCGCGCGCCGCGCTGGCGCGCCTGCCGGTGCTGCGCAAGCACGAGCTGCTGGAACGCCAGCAGCACTGCCGCGAACAGGCCGCGCAACCGGCCGGACCGCAAAAGGCCTTCGGCGGCTTCTCGGCCATCGGCTGGGGCGAAGCCATGCGCGTGTTCGCCTCGCCCGGCCCGATCTACGAACCCGAAAGCGCCCGCGCCGACTACTGGCGCTTTGCCCGCGCGCTGTACGCCGCGGGCTTTCGCGCCGGCGAGCTGGCCTACAACTGCTTCTCCTACCACTTCACGCCGGCCGGCTCGATGATGGAAACCGCCGCCCATGCCGTCGGCTGCACCGTGTTTCCTGGCGGCACGGGCCAGACCGAACAGCAGGTGCGCGCCATCCAGGACCTGGCGCCCAGCGGCTACACCGGCACCCCCAGCTTCCTGAAGATCATCCTGGAAAAGGCCGACGAGCTCGGCGTGAAACTGGATTCGCTGCGCCGCGCCCTGGTGTCCGGCGAAGCCTTCCCGCCGTCGCTGCGCGACTGGCTGGCCGCGCGCGGCATCGAGGGCTACCAGGCCTACGGCAGCGCCGACCTGGGCATGATCGCTTTCGAGACGCCGGCGCGCCAGGGCCTGGTGCTGGGCGAGGACATCATCGTCGAGATCGTGCGCCCCGGCACCGGCGAACCGGTGCCCGATGGCGAAGTGGGCGAAGTCGTGGTCACCACGCTGAACCCCGACTACCCGCTGGTGCGCTTCGGCACCGGCGACCTGTCGGCGGTGATGCCGGGCATCTCGCCCTGCGGCCGCACCAACACCCGCATCAAGGGCTGGATGGGACGCGCCGACCAGACGACGAAGGTGCGCGGCATGTTCGTGCATCCCTCGCAGGTGGCCGACGTGGTGCGCCGCCATCCGGAAATCCTGCGGGCACGCCTGGTGATCAGCGGCACCACCGGTTCGGACAAGATGGTGCTGCGCGTGGAATCACGCGTGCGCGGCGAAGACCTGGGCGCCCGCATCGCCGAATCGGTGCGCGACGTGACCAAGCTGCGCAGCGACGTCGAATGGGCCGAGGCCGGCTCCCTGCCAAACGACGGCAAGGTCATCGACGACATCCGCACCTACGAATAACAAGGATAAGAAGAAGAAAGGCGCGCGCCCGGGACCGGCAAAGCCCGGGCGCGGCACCGCCTCTTTCGATGCCGCGGCGGATTCAATTGCCCAGCGGGCGGGCCAGCCACTCGCGGCCCTTGAGCATGCCGTTCCAGTAGATCCACGGCAGCATCGTCGCCTTCAGGAACCAGGCGCTCTTGCGCGGCACGGTCGGGTCCAGCGGGAACGTGGGCAGCAGCTTGCCGCCATAGCCGAACTCGGCCAGCACGATGCGGCCGCGCTCGACCGTCAGCGGGCACGAGCCGTAGCCGTCGTACGTGACCGGCAGCGCATGCCCTTCGCGCACCGCCAGCAGGTTCTCGGCCACCGTGACGATCTGCTTGCGCGCCGCCGCCGCGGTCTTGGCGTTGGTGGTGCTGATGCCATCGCCCAGCCCGAAGATATTGTCGTAGCGCACATGGCGCAGCGTGGCCGGGTCGACCTCGCACCAGCCCGCCGCATCCGCCAGCGCGCTGTGGCGCAGAAATTCGTGCGGCACCTGCGGCGGCACCGCGTGCAGCATGTCGAATGACTTCTCGACACGGGTCACCGCCCCCTCGGCGTCCTTGACGTCGAACCAGGCCTTGCGCGCCGGGCCGTCCACCGCCACCAGCGCCGAATTGAACGCCAGCGAAATGCCGTAGCTTTCCACATAGCGCATCAGCGGCGGCACGAAGGTCGGCACGCCGAACAGCACCGCGCCGGCCAGGTCGAATTCGACATCGATGCGATCCAGCACGCCGCTGCGGCGCCAGTGGTCGCACGCCAGGTACATCGCCTTCTGCGGCGCGCCGGCGCACTTGATCGGCATGGCCGGCTGCGTGAACAGCGCCTTGCCGCCTTTCAGGCCGCGCACCAGTTCCCAGGTGTAGGGCGCCAGGTCGAAGCGGTAGTTGGAACTGACGCCATTGCGGCCCAGCGTTTCCGACAGGCCCTCGACCTTGTCCCAGGCCAGGCGCAGGCCCGGACACACGATCAATTGCTGATAGCTGACGGCGCTTCCATCCGCCAGCCGGACCTGATTGGCCTCGGGTTCGAAACCGGCCGCCGCGGCCTGCAGCCAGGTAGCGCGGCCCGGCATCACCGCCCTTGTCGGCCGCACGGTCTTGGCCACATCGAACGCGCCACCGCCGACCAGCGTCCAGGCCGGCTGATAGTAGTGCTTGTCGCTGGGCTCGATGACCGCGATGCGCAGGTCCGGGCGCCGCCGCAGCAGGCTGGCGGTCACGCCGATGCCCGCTGAACCGCCCCCGACCACCACCACATCGAAATCGCGCTGCGCCTGTGCTGCCGTCTGCATGCTTGTCTCCCTGCTATCGACCGGTCCGGGGTGGCCGGTTCGTCATGTATTGAATTGCCGAGTACAGCGCCATGCCGGCCACCATGGCCGCCACGAAGATCAGGGCCTCCGGCACGCCGGCCGCCGCCGCCACCAGCGCCGGGCCGGGGCAGAAACCCGCCAGCCCCCAGCCCGCGCCGAACGCCAGGCTGCCGAACGCCAGCCGCGGATCGATACGCGTGGCCGTGGGCCAATGCAGCGGCTCGCCGGACAGGCTGGCACGACGACGGCGCAACCAGGCAAAGCCCGCTGCCGTCACGGCCAGCGCACCGCCCATCACCAACGCCAGCGAAGGGTCCCAGCTTCCCGCCAGGTCCAGGAAGCCCAACACCTTGGCGGGATTGGCCATGCCGGAAACGAGCAATCCCAGCCCGAACACCAATCCCGAGAGAAACGCGAACAAGGCCACCATGTCAGCCTCCCATCAGGTGCCGCGCGACATACACGGTGGCAAACCCCGCCGCCATGAAGAGCGCCGTCGCCGCCAGGGAACGGCGCGAGCCGCGCGCCAGCCCGCAGACGCCGTGGCCGCTGGTGCACCCCGACGCGTAACGCGTGCCGATGCCGACCAACAGGCCAGCCGCGATCAGCCGCGCATTGCCCGCCTCCACCACGATCGGCGGCAGCGCGCTGCCCAACCGATACAGCCAGGGCGACAGGCACAGGCCCAGCAGGAACGCCAGGCGCCAGCCGGCATTTCGATCAGGCGGCAACAGCCCGCCGAGGATGCCGCTGATGCCTGCGATGCGGCCCGCGCCCAGCATCATGAGAACGGCGGCCACGCCAATGACCACGCCGCCGGCAAGCGCGCTTGCGGGAGTAAAGGCGGACAGGTCGATCATGACGTGAGCGCCGCCATGGTCCGACCGCAATACAGGCTCGACAGCGTCTTCATGACCTGGTTGACCTCGAAGCTGGCCAGTTGGTAATACACGTACTTGCCCTGGCGCCGCGTGCTCACCAGGCCTTCGTCGCGCAGCACGCCCAACTGCTGCGACAGCGTCGGCTGGCGGATGCCGGTCAGGGATTCCAGTTCACCGACGTTGCGCTCGCCCTGCACCAGTTGGCACAGCAGCAGCAGCCGGTCTTCGTTGGCCAGCGCCTTGAGCAGCGCGCAGGCCTGGGAGGCGGATTCGCGCAGCGCGGCGACTTCGCAATCGTTCAGGGCAGTCAGCATTTGATGGGGATCAATCGGCGGGAAAGAGTTTGATCATTATATTGACGGATAAACTATCCAACAATATTATTGAAAAATATATATTGTTCTGCGCCCCTCCTTTGCTCCCGGCCCCCCTCTCATGAACCCGCATATCCAGGCCTTCTTCGACCCGGTCACCGCCACCGTCACCTACGTGGTCCACGAGCCCGTGGCGGGCGGCGCCTGTGCCATCATCGATTCGGTGCTGGACTACGACCCCAAGTCCGGCCGCACCACCACCGCCAGCGCCGACCGCGTCATCGCCTATGTGCGCGAACACGGACTGCGCACCGAATGGCTGCTGGAAACCCACGCCCATGCCGACCACCTGTCGGCCGCCCCCTATCTGCAGCGCGAGCTGGGCGGCGTCATCGCCATCGGCCAGAGCATCCGCACCGTGCAGGGCGTATTCAAGAAGATCTTCAACCTCGAACCCCAATTCCAACTCGACGGTTCGCAATTCGGCCGCCTGTTCGCCGATGGCGAAACCTTCAGGATCGGCGCCCTCACCGCCAGCGCCATGCACGTACCCGGCCACACGCCGGCCGACATGGCCTACCGCATCGGCGACGCCGTCTTCGTCGGCGACACGCTGTTCATGCCGGACGTCGGCACCGCGCGCTGCGACTTCCCCGGCGGCGATGCCCATCAGTTGTACCGTTCCATCCGGCGCCTGCTGGACCTGCCCGGCGACACCCGCCTATACATGTGCCATGACTATCCGCCCGCCGGGCGCGAGGCCGCCTGGCAGACCACGGTGGCCGAGCAGCGCCGCGCCAACATCCACGTGCGCGACGGCATCGGCGAAGACGACTTCGTCGCCATGCGCACCCGGCGCGACGCCACCCTGTCCATGCCGACCCTGATCCTGCCCGCCATCCAGGTCAATATCCGCGCGGGCCATTTCCCGCCGGCCGAGGACAACGGCGTGCGCTACCTCAAGATCCCCGTCGACGCGCTCTAGCCGACGTCCGCGGCGGCACGGCCGGGCGCGCACTTGCGCGCCGCCGGGATATCCCGCAAGATCGGCCGGTCACAAGATTGCCGATCCGACGGAACCTCCCATGTTCGCCGAAGCCGAAGCCGACCCCGTCCTGTCCAAGGAAGCCTTCAAGCCGCTGGAGGCCAAGCTGCGCGTCGCGCTGCTCAATGCGCAGTACCAGCGCCTGCAGAAGGCCGAGAAATCCCTGCTGGTGGTGGTGGCCGGCATCGATGGCGCCGGCAAGGGCGCCACGGTCAACCTGCTCAACGAGTGGATGGACCCGCGCCACATCAGGACGCTGGCCTATGGTCCGCCGGAAGGCGATGAACTGGAACGCCCGCCGATGTGGCGCTACTGGAAAGACCTGCCGCCCAAGGGCAGCACGGGCATCGTCTTCGGTTCCTGGTACACGCCGCTGATCCGCGAAGCCGCGCGCAAGAAACCCAACCAGGACAACATCGAGGCGCAATCTGTCGCCATCCGGCGCTTCGAGGCCATGCTGGCGGCCGAGGGCGTGCAAATACTCAAGCTCTGGTTCCACCTGTCGTCCGACGCCCAGCGGGCGCGCGCCAGGCGCCTGCTGGCCAGTCCCGAAACCTCGTGGCAGGTCAGCCCGGTCGATCTCAAGGTGTACAAGAAGTACGACCGCATCCGCAACAGCGGCCAGGTCGTCATCAACCACACCGACAGCGGCCATGCGCCGTGGGTGGTGATTCCCAGCGCCGACGAGAACATGCGCGCCGCGCGCACCGCCGAGGCGGTCCTGGCCGCCATGCGCCAGCAGACCGTGCCGCGCATTCCGCCAACGTTCGTGGCCCATACCGGCCCGGCCCGCATTCTCGACCGGCTCAGCCAGCTGGACTATGACGCCAAGCTCGACCGTGAAGACTACGAGTCCGAGCTTGGCCTGCTGCAAGGCCGGCTGGCGCGCGCGGCGCGCTCGAAGAAGTTCCAGGAACGCTCGCTGGTATTGGTGTTCGAGGGCCAGGACGCGGCCGGCAAGGGCGGCGCCATCCGCCGCATCACCCATGCGCTGGACGCGCGCCAGTTCGACATCACGCCGGTGGCCGCGCCCAACAGCTACGAGCTGTCGCGCCCCTACCTGTGGCGCTTCTGGCGCCACGTGCCGCGGCGCGGCCGCATCGCCATCTTCGACCGCTCCTGGTATGGCCGGGTGCTGGTCGAACGGGTCGAGAAGATCACCCCGCCGGCGCACTGGCGCCGCGCCTACGCC
Organism: Achromobacter sp. RW408; assembly: GCF_003184165.1. Taxonomy (NCBI): domain Bacteria; kingdom Pseudomonadati; phylum Pseudomonadota; class Betaproteobacteria; order Burkholderiales; family Alcaligenaceae; genus Achromobacter; species Achromobacter sp. RW408. Next base: position 33,723 of record NZ_QHHO01000012.1, on the reverse strand, counting down.
GAAATCAACGACTTCGAGGCGCAACTGGCGGGCAGCGGCGCGCTGGTGCTGAAGTTCTGGCTGGCGATCACCGCCGACGTGCAGCTCGAACGCTTCAAGGACCGCGAGAAATCGCCGTTCAAGAACTTCAAGATCACCCCCGACGACTGGCGCAACCGCGACAAGTGGAAGGAATACGCGGCAGCCACCAACGAGATGCTGGCCCGCACCGACGTCAAGCATGCCCCGTGGCATCTGGTGTCGGCCAACGACAAGCGCTACGCTCGCCTGCAGGTGCTGCGGCACATCGTCGAAACCCTGGAAAACCAACTCTGACCCCAAGGAGGCCACGCGCCATGAGCTCCGCCGAAATCCGCCCCGTCGTCGCCGCCGATTTTGACGTCTGGCTGCCCCTGTGGAAGGGTTACCAGGACTTCTACCGCGTCGACATCGCCGACGCCGTCACCCGCAACACCTGGGCCCGCTTCCTCGACCCGGCCGAACCGGTGCACGCCGCCCTGGCCTATGACAGCGGCAAGGCCGTCGGCATGGTGCACTGGATTTTCCACCGCTCCACCTGGACCGCGGGCGACTACTGCTATCTGCAGGACCTGTACGTGGAACCGGACACCCGCGGCACCGGCGCCGGTCGCAAGCTCATCGAACACGTCTATGCGCAGGCCACCGCCGCCAACTGCGCCCGCGTGTACTGGCTGACCCACGAGACCAACGCCACCGCCATGCAGCTGTACGACCGCATTGCCGACCGCTCCGGCTTCGTCCAATACCGCAAGGTGCTGCCGTGAGCGCGCGCGATCCGGACTGTCCGCTGTGCCAGACCGATGGCGGCACACTGCTGTGGCGGGGACCGCACCTGCGCCTGATCGAAGTCGATGATCCCGACTACCCAGGCTTCACCCGCGTGGTCTGGAATGCGCACCTGGCGGAAATGACCAGCCTGTCGACCCATGGCCGCGATCTGCTGATGCGCGCCGTGTACGTGGTGGAGGAAACGCAGCAAGCGATCCTGGCGCCCGACAAAATCAACCTGGCATCGCTCGGCAACATGGTGCCGCACCTGCACTGGCACGTCATTCCGCGCTGGCGTGGCGACCGCCACTTTCCGGATCCGATCTGGGCGGCCCCGCGTATCGCGGCCGGCGCCGAGCCGGCCGGATGGGCCGAACGCCAGGCCCGCGTCCAGGCGCTGCTGCCGCGTTACCGCAATCGGCTGGTCGAAGCCATGAACGCGCTGCTGTGGCATTGAGACGGGCGGCCGCGGTGCAGAACGGTCAGGCCGGCGACGATCGAATCCATCCAAATCCTATGTAAATCAAGGCCTTCTCCGTCAGAGAATAAGCACAATTCAGGTAATATTCAACTTTCCCAGCGTTACGCTGCACCGCAGCAATCAAGGAGCGAATATTGACCCTGCAGGCCCCGCCCCCGTCCCGGCCCGTTTCTTTCCTGCAGGCGTTCCTCCGCTCCGAAGCCCTTGGCGGCTATGTCCTGATGCTGGCCGCCGTGGTCGCCCTGGTCATCGCCAATAGTCCGCTCGCCCCTTACTATTTCGAAGCGCTCGGGGCCAAGCTGGGCTTCCAGGCCGGCCCGGTGATACTCAAGGAATCGGTGCTGCACTGGATCAACGACGGCCTGATGGCGGTGTTCTTCCTGCTGGTCGGGCTGGAGATCAAGCGCGAAGTGCTGGACGGCCAGTTGCGCGGGGCGGCCCGCATCGTGCTGCCGGGCATCGCCGCCCTGGGCGGCATGGCGATGCCCGCCCTCATCTACGTCCTGATCAACCTGGGCAGCCCCGACACGCTGCGCGGCTGGGCCATCCCAGCCGCCACCGACATCGCCTTCGCCCTCGGCATCCTGGCCCTGCTCGGCAGCCGCGTGCCGACCTCCCTGAAGGTGTTCCTCACAGCGCTGGCGATCCTGGACGACCTGGGCGCCATCGTCATCATCGCGCTGTTCTACACGTCCGAGCTGAACCTGTTCGCGCTGGCCATGGCCGGCGCGTTGCTGGCCTGCCTGGTCTGCCTGAACCGGGCGGGCGTGCTGCGCCTGGCGCCCTATCTGCTGATCGGCGTGGTGCTCTGGTATTTCGTGCTGAAGTCCGGCGTGCACGCCACGCTGGCCGGCGTCGCGTTGGCCCTGACCATCCCGCTGCGCCCGCAGAACCAGGGCCACGCGGGCGCGCATTCGCCGCTGCACGCGCTGGAACACGCGCTGCACAAGCCCGTGGCCCTGCTGATCGTGCCGCTGTTCGGCTTCGCCAATGCCGGCGTGTCATTCGCGGGCATGGGGCTGTCCAGCCTGGCGCAACCCGTGCCGCTGGGCGTGGCGCTGGGCCTGTTCCTGGGCAAGCAGCTGGGCGTGTTCGGTTTCGCCTGGCTGGCCATCCGGTCCGGCATCGCCAGCCTGCCGCGCCATGCCAGTTTCACGCAGCTGTATGGCGTGGCCCTGCTGTGCGGCATCGGCTTCACGATGAGCCTGTTCATCGGCGCGCTGGCGTTCACCGATCCGGCCGCGGTCGATGCCACCAAGATCGGCGTGCTGACCGGTTCACTGGCCTCGGCGGTGGTGGGCTTCCTGCTGCTGCGCGCCAGCGGCGCCACGGAAAGCGAGGCCAAGGCCACGGCCTGGCTCGGTACGCCGCGGGAGTAGACTGGTGGCATCCCCGACAGGAGCCGCCATGAAGCCGTCCGCCATCTCCGTGCAGCGCGTCTATGAAGGCATCGGTCCCGACGGGCACTACCGGGCCCTGGTGGACCGCATGTGGCCCCGCGGCCTGCGCCGCGCCGACCTGGCGCTGGACGAATGGGCCAAGGACCTCGCTCCCAGCAGCGAACTGCGCAAGTGGTTTTGCCACGTCGACGAACGCTGGGACAACTTCCGCGAGAAGTACCTGGCCGAACTGGCCGAACCCGAGCAGCAGGCCCGCATGGACGCCCTGCTGCAGGCCGCCGGCGAGCGCCCGGTGACCCTGCTGTATGGCGCCCGCGATACCGAGCACAACCAGGCGGTGGTATTGCGCGACGCGCTGCAAGAATACGCCCGGCATCACCGCAAGCGCCTGGCGCGGGCCCCGGGCTAGGCCCATCGACATGCCAATGCTGCCCGCAAGGGGCGCGTCGACCCGCCGACGCGCTTCGCGTGCAGCCTAGCCGCCCGCCTTCGTCGGGTTGGACAACGGGAAGCCGCTGTCGGTCAGGCAGGCCTTGATCCAGGCATGGTCGTCGCTGTCGTCGACCTCGCCATCGAGTTGGGGCAAGGGCTTGGACGAATACGTCGGCGCCTTCACCTTGGGGCCGGTATTCCAGCGCGCGTCGTCGTCAATGCTGCCCGGGCAACTCGCGTCGTTGCCGTTGTACGAGCAGGACGCGATCGGCATTGGCTTGTTGTCGACCACCTTGGCCACATAGCGCTGTACGTACACCGAGCCGGTAGCCCAATACTCTTCCGTGCTGCAGACGCGATCATTGTTCTGGTAATGCCGGGTCGAAAAGCAGGCGTAGTACTTGTAGTCGGGCGGCAAGACATCGCATGACGTCTCATAGCCCGAGTAAGGGCCGCCCGTGAACTGCTTGCGGAACTCGCGCTGGCTCAACGCCACGCGGATCAACCTGGGAAGACTGTCGCCTTTCCCGCGCTCCTTGAACTCGCTGGCGCGGGAGCGGATCAGGTCGGCCGCGACGGCGCCCGGTGTCTTCTCATCGGGCAGCGACCCGGGGTCGGACACCAACCCCTCCAGGCGCATGTTGCGGGCCTCGATCCAGCGGCGCTGGCTGTCCACCAGCATCGCGCGGATCTGCGCATCCGGCGCCTGCTTGAGCAAGGCGGCGTAGGCCCGGTTCAACTCGGCGTCGGCGGCCACCGCGCCGCGGTCCGAGCAGATCAGCTTCTCGGCGGGCGTGCCGGCCTTGTGGCAATCGATCGCCCACGCCGGCGTCGACAGGGCGCCCAGCCCGGCCAGGCACAGCAGCCGCGCCGCGCGATTCGTGAAACCCATGGTGCTTCTCCCTGGCGCCTGGCCGCTGGTTCAGCGGCTGACGACCTCGCTGTCTTCCATGACGATGCGGTAGCGGTTGCGCAGGTCAAGGACGTAAGTGAAATTGGAGGTGCCGGTCGCGGTCTTGCCGCGCTCCGGACTCGACACCTTGAAATCGTAGAGGCCCTTGACCATGCACATCTGGTCCTGGCACTTGGCTTTCAGCGAATTCTGGTCGACCACGAAGCGCCGCACCGGCCAACGGGCGAAGTAGGCCGTCTTGTCCGCCAGGATCTCCGACTTCGGGCGCGACTTCTTGAAGTAGTCGACCGTATCCGCGTAGAACTCGCGCGTGAAATTCATCGCCTCTTCATTGGTCCCGCTGCCCGCCTGGATCATCAGCGTCGCGGCGTTGATCGCGCGCTGCTCGTCCGAGAGCGGCGCCGGCGCGGGAGGATTCTTGGTCATGTACGGATTGGTCACCGGCGGCGGGCCGGATGGCGCCGGCGCGGCATTGGGCGCGGCCGGCTTGCGCGGCGGCAGCCGGGTATCGTCGTCCGGCGCCTGGGCCTGCGGCGCGGTCGCGGTGGCGGGTCCGGCCGTCGGCGCCGTGCGCGGGGCGCCGCCCTGCTGCGGTTCGCTGGAAGCCGTCTTCACATTGCCCGTGCGGTTGATGCCGTACTTGGCGATTTCCTGCGGCGAAAAGAAATACATGTCCTTGGACGGCGTGCTGAACATGATGCCCAGCACGTCCGCCGACACCCCGTACTTGGGCAGGGTGGTGACGATATCCGACACGCCGAACTGGGCCTGCTCGCCCGTCATTTCGGGCGCGGTGATCTGGTGCACGCCAAGACGGCCTTCGGCCAGCCGCTGGCGACCCGCGAAGAACACGAACGCGCATGCCGAGGCACAGTAGCTGTCCTTGGGGATGTAGGTATTGAGCCCGCGCTCGTAGACCTCCTCGGCCACCACCAGCCCGATGTGCACCAGGCCGCCGCCATTGTTCTGCAGGATCAGGGTGGAGATGGTCGGATGCTCGCGCAGCGCCTTCTTCATGTGCAGCAGGTCGTTGGCGCTGACCGCGCCGACGTAGATCAGCAGGTTCGGCTCGCTGGGCAGGTAGAAGAACGGGCCATAGCGCTCGGGCTCTTCCTTTTGCTGCGCGGGCGCCTGGGCCTGGGCGGGCGACATGGAAACACCCATCAGGGTGAGCGCCAGGCTCATGCCCAGCGCCGTCAGTTTTCTTTTCAGCATTCTCAGTCCTTGTCCTCGCAACGCATGCCACGGGCCGGATCGCCTCCGGGGTCGTTTTCGCTTCGCGCCGCCACATCCGCGAGATGGCGCGGCCCCCTCGAAACCGGGATTTTATCCATCTCGTCGGACATCGCCATTTTTCCGGCCCGTTGCCCCGCCCCCGCGCGCCAGGCTAGCGCGCCTGGCAAGCCTGCACGCCATCGGCAATCGCGCGAGCCAGCCGCTGGATGGTCTCGGGCTTGGCCAGCCGGGCTTCCTCATCCGGGTTCACGATCACCCCAGCCTCCACCAGCACCGCCGGCATCGTGGCGGTCTTGAGCACCGCCAGCCCATCGTAGCGATGCACACCCAGGCGCGGGTCCAGCAACGGCCGGTTTTCACCGGCGATGGGTTCGGCGTGATACAGCGACGGCTTCTCGCCCGCCGCCAGCAGCGCTTCGCCGATCGCCTTGGCGCAGCGCAGGCTGTCCTCATAACGGGGATTGAGCCGCGACACGAAAATAGAAAACCCCGCGAATTCGCGCTGGCGGCCGGCGTCGATGTAGTGCTGCTGCATCGAGTCGTGGTGGATCGAGAGGAAGAAATCCGCCCCCGGCGCGATCCGGGTACGGCGACCCAGCGGCACCTCGGCGCCGTCGGCCGACACCCGCGTCACGCGATCACCCGATGCCTGCAGGTCGGCCGCCACCGCGCCGCTCAGGTCCAGGTTGTACAGGTACTCCACCCGCCCGCTGGCGCCTGTCGCGCCCGGCTGCCGGGGCGTATGACCGGTGTCGACCACGACATGGGCGGCCTGCGCCAAGCCCGCCGCCAACCCCAGCACGGACGCCGCGATGCGGCGCGCCCATCTGCCCGCCATTTTCCCGCCCACTCGACCATCCATGACTGCTGGCACGTTTGTCTTCGCCCTGTAAAGAACCCGGGTAGCCACCCCTGTGGCGGCACCGACTGCCGCGGATTCTCGCGCAGCCGGCCGCGGCCGGCAATGGCAGCTTGCAGCGCTGCGGGGCGGATTCGTAACAACCCACGCATTGCCCGTCGCCTGTCGTCCACGATTGCCTCTCACCCGCGAATCGCCGCATGAACATCGGCGCAATGCCCGCGCGGAAGCAAATGACATGGATGGTTACCGGCGCGTGGCGTTCAGGCCGCTCTCATTTTGGCGCGCTACCATCAAAGCCATGCCCCTCGCATCCGCGGGCGCATCCCGGCTCGCGGCATCCTTACCCGGAGGTCCCCAGCATGAGCAATCTGAACGGAAAAGTCGCCGTCGTCACCGGCGCCGCCAGCGGCATCGGCAAGGAAATCGCGCTGACCCTGTCGCGCGCCGGCGCCGCGGTCGCCATTGCCGACTTGAACCAGGCCGGCGCCGACGCCGTCGCCCGCGAAATCGAACAGGCCGGCGGCAAGGCCATGGGCGTTGCCATGGACGTCACCAACGAAGACGCCGTCAACCAGGGCATCGACCGCGTCGCCGCCGCCTATGGCAGCATCGACATCCTGATCTCGAACGCCGGCATCCAGATCGTCAACCCCATCGAGAACTTCGCCTTCGCCGACTGGAAGAAAATGCAGGCCATCCACGTCGACGGCGCCTTCCTCACCACCAAGGCCGCGCTCAAGCACATGTACAAGGACGATCGCGGCGGCGTGGTCATCTACATGGGCTCGGTGCATTCGCACGAAGCCTCGCCGCTCAAGTCCGCCTACGTCGCCGCCAAGCACGCGCTGCTGGGCCTGGCGCGGGTACTGGCCAAGGAAGGCGCCAAGCACAACGTGCGCTCGCACGTCATCTGCCCCGGCTTCGTGCGCACGCCCCTGGTCGAAAAGCAGATTCCCGAGCAAGCCAAGGAACTGGGCATCAGCGAAGAAGACGTGGTCAAGAAGGTGATGCTGGGCGATACCGTCGACGGCGTCTTCACCACCGTCGAAGACGTGGCGCAGACGGCGCTGTTCCTGTCGACCTTCCCCAGCGCGGCGTTCACGGGACAGTCGTTCGTGGTGAGCCATGGGTGGTACATGCAGTAAGTCTTGATATCCTTGGGTCGCGGTCACGGCGCGCTTGCTTCCCGCGCTTGCTTCCTTTACGCGCCGTCCGATTTCGACTCAAGGATTGCCATGTCTTTCAGCACCGACGCCTGGGCGCGCAACGCCGCGCTGTACGAAAAAACGCGCACCATGCCGTTCAACCAGGAACTGGCCAGCGGCCAACTCAGCGAACAGGCGTTCCGCCACTACATGATCCAGGACGCCCACTACCTGCTGGCCTTCGGCCGCGCCCTGGCGGTCGCCGCCGCCAAGGCCGACCATGCCGACGGCGTGGTGCAGTTCGCCGACGCGGCCAAGAACGCCGTGGTGGTCGAACGCAGCCTGCATGAAGGCTTCATGAAGCAGTTCGGCATCGACGCCGAGACCTTCGCCAGCACCCCGCTATCGCCGGCCAGCCATCACTACACCAGCTTCCTCATCGCCACGGCATGGAGCGCCCCGTATCCGGTGGCGCTGGCCGCGTTGCTGCCGTGCTTCTGGATCTATGCCGAGATCGGGCGCGACATTCACTCGCGCGCGACCCGTCCGAATCCGTATGGGGCATGGATCGATACATACGCCGGGGAGGAATTCCACGCGCTGGTGCGTGAAGTGATTGCGTCAGTGGACCAGGCAGCCGAGAAGGCCTCGCCCCAGACGCGGGACGAGATGCACCGGGCGTATACGCATGCGGCGCAGTTGGAGTGGATGTTCTGGGATTCGGCGTATCGGCTGGGAGAATGGGCGGTGTGAGGGACGCGGCGGCGCCTGTCGCGTGACAGGCGCGCCTTCCCTTACAGGTGTCGCTTGAAAGCGATGATGGCCGCGCCAACCGCGCTGGAGGCCTGCGAATAGGGCGTGCCGGTGCCCATCTCCTTCTCCGCCTGCTCGTACTGATTGCTGTTGATCAGACGGGCGATCTTGCCTGCCTCGGCATGAAACGCCTTGTGCTTCTGGACGATCGCGCCAAACTCGGGCTTCGCGCTGTACTTCAGCTTCCCTTCCCCATATAGCCAGACCCCGAGCTGGCAACAATTGTCCTTGCCAATGGTTTCCGCATCCATCTGCTCCTTTCTGCTGATGGCGGAGCGGAACTTCAGTTTCCACTCGGCGTGTTTTTGAATCGATTCATCCAGGTTCATGCTTGGCTCCTTCAACTGAGGCGGCAACGATTGATTTGCCCCACTTGGAAAGAGTAGAGAATCGAGACCGGGCACGACTTGTTTGGCGTCATGGACCTGGGTTGCGGGCAGCCGGAAAGGGGCGGGGCGGGAGAATATCAGACTAAAGGTGGATGCGCGCGATGGAGCGAACCTCCATCACACCCTCGTATAGTTCCAGTACCGACACATCGAAGGTGCCACCGCCCAGATCGAAGACTAGGAATTGGGTCTCGTCTTCACGTTGATGCAGACCATACGCCAGCGCCGCCGCGGTCGGCTCGTGGATGAAACGCTCGACCTTCAGGCCAGCCAATTCGCCTGCATCGCGGCTCGCCTCTATATATGTGTGCTTATCGAGTATCGAGCATAATTTTGGATGCGACTATCGAGATATTTTTGACTCTTTATGGGCACATCACGCTCGAGATATCTTAACAATGCCTTCAATAAACGTCTGCATAGAGCGGAGGGCATCTGACGCCCTTTTCGCAAATGCTGGTTTATGCGAATCTTGACTCCTGATAGCTCAGACTTCGCAGTACGCCATTGCATTAATCGAGGCCACAATCGCCTCATGCAATCTGCAGTTCATTCAACTACAACTCTCGGAAACAACTCCACTGCCGATGGCTGCTATTGTTCCATTTTCTACCAAAGCAAACTAAAAATTGGTCCAATAAAATATACTAACCTATCCATTTAACCTCAAAATCAGCTAGCTGGGTTTGAAGTTCTGCCTCACGCTCGAACCAGCAATCAAACCCCTCAGTATCACTTCTCTTCAAGTAAAGATAATATCCGCCAGTGTCGCCATCACGATCATCAGCAACAAGGATTTTCCAGCCAGAATATTCGCCACTTACAACAACACCCCTTCGAACAATAGACATATTTACACCTCAGTCCTTATAGGGAACATGATTGTTAGAAACATATTTCCCAGTCACAGGGTCTTTAACTCCAAAATCTACGCGCTGCGCGGCACCTGCCTCCAGTTGAATCTGCTTTCCAGCATTAACGAAGGATTTCCAGCTTCCCGTAGGATCAGCAGCGAGATCACCCACGCGAAGACGGCGCGATCGATAAAGAAACGCGCCATGGCGGTTTACATTTTTTCGTTATTTCCCGCGGTCGCTACGGGCGCGCTTGGCGCGGCCCGCTCGACCGGTTCGATTGCCACGTTTAGACAGTTTGCGCAAGCTGCTTTCTCCGTTAGAATACTTACAGTCCCTCTTGCGGAGATATTGCCTCCCAATTAATCAGCAATATTGTCTAGGATTTTGTATTCCGTATCTATTCCCCGATAAACCATATCTCCGGCCTTGTTGGGTACAGATTGAGCCACAAAATTTCCACTTCCAGAGCCAATAAGCCCTTTACCGGCATCAAAGATTTGGCTGTGCGCAGCCATCTGTCTAGGTATTCTGGGAATATCTATTTCTGCGATTACTACATTACCACTGCGCCGTAAATTAGACGGCAATCCAACTCGAACACCCATGACCCGCTGGGCCATCGGAGCGGTATCGATCAGCGTCGCAGTCGCTTTTGCACTGAGTGAGGAAACAGCCCCCCCGGCTTAAGCGCCGAGGGGGGCTGGACGATCTGGGATTTCCAGATAAAACGATTCCGCATGAATTTCCCAAAACATCCATCCAGGCCCAGGAGGAACGTCAAGAACACCTTCCAAGAAATACTCTTTTATGTTCGAAACCGTGGTTTTCGGTAGATCAAAATTCTCTATAAGCTCGCCGCCTCCCGGCTCTTTGCCGCCCTCTATATATTTGCCTATCTTTCTGAGCGAAAAAGAAACACCTTCAAAAACAAACCAACAATTTCCAACGTATTCATATTTTAGGACTTCCGCGCTTATTGTCTTGTCCTCATAACCCACCCATTCTCCGGAGTTTTCCAGGCGCCCAACAAGAAGCCCATCGACTTTTCTGGTCTCACTATATTTATTCCCGTTCCATGGGTCATAGAAATACTTTCGAGGAAATATATCTCTTAAGCCCGAAGACACGCCGAGCCCATCTTTCAAATAAACCTTCAGCACATTTCCCGAAAAAACATGCGCCCCATATACAGACATATATACATCCAGTGAACCAAAGTCAGTATCCAGCCTCATTTGATTCGCTCCAAAATAATCGTCCTCATGCTTGAAACGTCTTTGACCGGCGTCACTCCATCCGATTGCATAAACGTCTGACCAGCAAATCGTGAATCTAAACCCCCATTATTCTGTACAACCCTTAACCCTAGAGAGTCCAGCTCCGCCTGGCTAGGCAATTTCCCGTAAGGATTCGCAGCATTCGCGTTGATATAAATTTTCCCTCCGGGCTCCACTACGCGAGTAGCCTCCGGTAGAAAACTCATCATCTTTCCGCCAGGACCCATATATGGGTTTGTAGCGATTACCTCGCCTAGCGATCCGTCTTTGAAAGGCAATTTCGTCGCATCGGCACGGATGCCCGATTGAATATCGGCGCGGATATCTACGTTTATTGCGCCGGGAGTCTGCGCATTCTTCCCGCCGAACAGCTCAACGGTGGGCTTCCCGCCTGTTGCTTTTGCACCGCCAAGGGCCGACGCCTTGGCCTCCTCAGCTACCGATTGTATTCTCCGGCCCGCGGCCGATCCACCACCTTTCACCCCCGCCGCCAGCGCCGGCGGTACAAACGCCGCCGCGAACGTCTCGCGCCGCATCGCTTGCAGGTCCTGGGCCTCTTGCTGCGTCAGATGGCCGCTTTCATACAGCTCTTGCCCGGACATCGAGGCCAACCAAGAGCCTTTGCCTGCCGCTTCGAGTTCTTGCTGGGCGGCATACGCCCGTCACTCCAGGTTCGAGTAGTACTGTTTGCGTGCCTGCAGTAAGTTATTCGCAGCTGTAGCCGCTTCCGTGCGATCCAGGCTGTTGGCCTGTACTTCCAAGGCCGTGATATCGGCGCGCAATTCTTGCGCCGCCGCCGCGCAGGCACCTGGGTTCTCAAGGCACGCACTGTCCGCTGCATAGTTGCGTTCCGTACTAATAGCCTGCAGCCGGCGCACCTCCTTCTTGGCTTGCGCGCACACATCCCCCGAGCATTCCTTCCATGCTTGAAGGGCCGCGAGGTACGACTTGAGCTCGTCTGGCTTGAGATAGTTGTTTTCGGTCTCGTTGGTAGCCGCGAAAACCGCCTCGGCGCCAGACACGCCTGACGCTTGCGCGATTCCCGCTACCAGCGAGCCGACCAGGTTGCGACGTACCTCCTTCTCTTCCGGGGTCATCTTTGATGCATCACCACTCAGCAACGCATTAATCACAGCCCCGGAACCCGCACCAAGTGCTCCCGCGCTGCAATCGCTGCCCTTGCCGGCGGCCCCCGCACATCCCACAATCGCGTGCATTGCGGCGCGAGCGGCTTCCGCCTGCGGCCCGTCTCCCAGTGCCGAGACAATCTCCTTTACCTGGGACGCCGCCAACCCTTGCAAATAGTTGACCGCGACAGCCTGTATCGCGTCACCGGTGGCGCCGGTCACATTGCCGCTCACCGCCCCCAGGATCGCGGTCAGCCAACGACGGCTCTCGCCACCCGGCCCCCACGTCTTCGCATCCTCAAGGGCTTGCCGCAACTGATCTCGACGCGGTCCTTCAGACTCATTCTTCAGCGCATCTTCCAGCGCTTTGGCTTCCTTGGCCCGATTCGTCAAGAACTGCCCCACCTGTCGGCTAGCTGCCGATGCGATCTCGAACCCCGCTTCGATCTTCTTCTTGTCGAAAATCGGCTTCAGCGTGTTCAACGCATCCGAGGTATCCCGGTCCAACGACGCGATCGTCTCCGCGACAGTCTTGCCAGTCAGTGCCCTCTGCCCTTCCTCATTACGGATGATGATGGTGCGCCGCTGACAGCGCTTCGCGTGGGGGAGCTGCTCTTGCCGCTAGCAGCAACAACTGTCGGGAAGCCTGCGGAAAACCCTCCGCTCGACGCCATCGACGTGCTCGCATCCTTGCTTGCGTCGTCAGCCCCCTGATTACCCTTGGTGATACCCAAACCAGCGGGCTTTCGCCACCCGCCGAAGCACTATCGCCGAACGCGAAATCTCCGCCCACGGCGATTTGAGTGGCGCTATAAGTTATCACCCGATAAGTATCGGTTATCTATCGTCTTTTTCGATATTTGAAAACTGCCTTTAGAATTCTGGCGCGACCGTGGTGCAGTAACCCAAGCGCGTGCGCAACCGCAACTGCCAATGGCCCAACAATGGAATCAATATGCTCAATGTCATATCATCAACGCGCTGGGCAGATCATCGGCGATCAAATATCACTTTTCTCGCCAAAAAAAATATCGCTCGACGTGTTTAGCCAATCCATATAAATCTCTATAAGCAACAGGTCCAAAAGAAGGAAATTTTTTGAGAAATATTCATTTATATTGAACAGATCATCACCGAAAGATTTCTTTTTCAAAAAAACCTAGGCGGGCATTATTGACCAAATAACACCCGACATACCCTCTCGCTTACGAGACTGCAACGTCCACTGCAATTCTCCATCATAACCATGGACTGCTGTTTTTAGATTTTCAACAACATTATTCGATTCATCTTTGAATCTGAATGAAATGCAGGGTGGGTAGCTAGAATGATCGTGAATTTCGGCGTGATCAACGACCCATATTTCTGGAAATCGACGTTGAAATCGCCTCCAAGCCAGGGGCGCCAGCCTTTCAATAAGATTTAATAGCGCCCCCTCTTGCGCCAGTATATTCTGAGCACTCATTGCATTCCCCCCCAGCTTCGTCGATATCGACACTCCGTCCGGATTCATTCCTCGCACATGCATTTCCCAATCACCTTTTGGAACAGGAGAATTTGATAGCCTCGGATCGTGTACACATCTACCGTCTGTATAGAGCAATCAGACTAATCGGGGGGTAGTGCGCGGGCGCAAGGAAATCTGCCCCTGCAAATATCAAACTTAACCTGGAAGTCATGCTTACCCGTGGTCACAGTAGCGTTTATCGCCAGCACACTGCAACACAACCGCGTTTTTTATTGCTAGAAGTCGGGAGGTTATATGGCCGTGGGCTGCATTTTCGACACACATACCCGCTCCAAATCGAAATCACATCGCTGAGTCAGATTCAGCACCTCATTTTATATTTTTCTTAAAATGCATCACCAAACCATCAAGATCTAGATACGCCACCGGCCCGAAGAGCGGATACTCTTTCGCAAAAAACTCATATACCGTAATTGAATTATTTTTCAAAGCTGGTCTCATCGCAATAACATCCCCGGGCGCGATCAACCAATTCGTTCCAGGCAAATTCTCTCTAAAATGCGGTTCCAGCACCCACCGCAACTCTCCTTCATAAGTGGAAATCAAATTTCTCAAGGTCGCTATAACTCCTGCCTGTTCCTTTTGAAACCGAAAGGATATGTACGGAGGGAAGCTGGATCTATCTTCTATCTCAGAATGATCCTTCACCCACACATGAGGATATCTTTGCTGATATTTTCGCCATGCCAAAGGTCCCATTTTTTCTATGAAATTGAGAATAATTCCTTCCCTGGCGGATATTTCATTTGAAATCACTGAAGCCTCTTTAGCTACGTGGTGAAACTACTCTTGCCTAGCGACGACCCGATCAGCAAGCAGCAAGAACGCCCCGCCTTACGAAATGGGGCAGCATTACCCGCTTCCCAGTTCCCGCCACCTCATTACCCTAGGTGGCGCGGCGACCAGGCCCGACGCACCTTCGCTACCCGCAAACGTACTCCCACCGACTCCAGCCCAAACTGCGGACCGGCCTGCTCAGCGTACCACCTGCAGTTTTCAGGGGGCCACTGGCGAAGATGCGGCTCTTGCCGTTGACTATGTCGCCCGACAAGGTGGGCATTACCGCCGACGATGATCGTGCCAGCATCTCTCTGGCGATGCGTGTCTCACGCCTGATCTGACTCACTTAGTAGAAGTGACATCCCAACGTAAATCAGCGAAAGCTGTATCGCACGAATGCAACTCAATCCCGCTCAACGGGAAGATATATATTTAAACCAACAATCACCGTTTAAATTCACAGAAAGAATCTTGCCTGACATGACTTCTCGCCCGTTTAAACAGGAAGGATTATGGGGAAATCATAAAAATCACCACCACTTAGCAAAAGAATCAAATGAACTCTTAATTGCAGAAATATCATCACTATCCAATGATGATTCATATTTCATTTCCGCGACCGCGCCGAAGACACTTTCTTTGCGTCGAAACCATCGAAGAACATATCGACCAGATCCTTGCACAATTTCCAGAGAAAAAAGGCCATCCAAACTGGTCAAATGGCACGAAGTGCGGCCCAGACTGTAGTTGAATATATCGAAATCCTTACATGCGATCCATACCTCCCCGCGATACAGGAAAGACTCGGAAAACGCATTTGATTCGACCTCGAATTTAAACTTCACAGATGGAAGGCGCTCATCGGTTTCGACGACATCAAGCGAAATTCTTATAGGCCGAAAGAACTCAATATCCATTTTTACATCTTTGGAAGAGCATGAATAAGAACTGGATATCCTCCAGCATCCCGTGTCGGAGAGAATTTTAATTCCCAACCACCAATATTTATGACCTTATCGTATGGAACTCCGGATTTCGTCGCGGTATTGACCGCAGCCTGTAGGCTGGCCAATTGCTGTTGGGATGCTAGGCGGACCGCCTCTGGAGTGTAGTTTACGGCCTTCATCTTGGCATACTCAGCAATGTGTTCTGTCGCATTTCCGTGCACCCACACTGTCTGACCATTTGACAAGGACAGTTCAAAAGACTTCGGAATTACTGACCCAGGATAATTCGGCTGGGTAGACTTAATAAAGTCCCAAACGGTACCGGTTTCCCTAACAGGCGGTGCAGGCAGAAATGATCCGGCTGGCTCGTATTTTCCGGTAATCGGATTTTGCCTTGCCAACACAGTCTTACCATCCGATGCCAACACCTCAGCATTCCGTACCGACCACGAAGCACCATCGGCATAGGCCATCTTAGCCGTAGCCATCTCCAACGATCCACCTGCCGCCCGTGTGGCACTGAGCCGAATAGCGTCTAGGACGGGCCCCTTCACCACCCCTACGATCCCGCTCGTCGCAAGATCGAAGACCAACAATGCAGCATCGACCTTGGGAGTCAATTCACTCTGTGTCTTGTACTGAACTAACAAGCTATCGAGTTCTTTGATTGACCTCGTCAGTTGCAACGCGCACGCCGGAACCTGACCGCAAGCAGACCCCGTCCCCAGCATGGACTCCAACTGATCCCGCGTCTCCTTTAACTCCTCCGGCCCGAAGACACTCTTCATCTGATCCAGAGCGGTCTGTGTACCCTTCGCGTGCGCGGCCTTGAGTCGCTGCAGCAATTCGACCTGTTCTTCCGGCTCCAGCTTCTCCATCTGCGCCAAGCGCCCAATAAGAGCTTGATCATGCAGGGGATTGAGGGAATTGTTGTCCAGCTCCGCAATCGCTGCGCTTGTGATGGTCGCGAGGCCCTCGGCACCCGCGACAGCGGCCGCACCCGCAATAAGCGACGCCACAAGATTGCGACGGGCCTCCGCATCCTCGTTGCTTTTGCCCTTCGAGCTGTCCAGCAATGCACTTATTACTACGGCAGCAGCGGCGCCAGCGGCGCCTGCAGCACAACTCTGGCCACTCGCCCCCGCCCCCGCACAACCTACGATCGCTTGCAACGCTGCATGCTCCGCGGAACCGCCGCGAATGATGCCTTCCCCTACCCATTTCCCGATTTGGGCCGCGCCTTGCTGCTGCAGATAGCTAACCACTGCGTTTTGCGCGATAGTGCTAGCCGCACCGGTCACATTGCTTCCCGTCGCAGCCAAGATTGCGTTGGCAACTTGCCGATATGTGCCACCTGGCAGCCATTGCTTGGCATTCTCGTATTGACGCTCGAGCTCCACATACCGAGTCGGGTCGTTCTCGGTACTCATCGCCTTCTTCAGTTCATCAGCCTCCTTCGCCCGATTGGTCAAGTACTGACCCATCTGACGACTGGCCTCCGAAGCGATCGCAAATCCCGCCTCAATCTTCTCCTTATCAAAAATCGGCTTCAGCGCATTCAGCGTGTCTGACGATGTGTCGCGATTCAACGAAGCAATGGTTTCCGCGGCCGTCTTTCCCGTCAGCGCCAACTGACCTGCCTCATCGCGAATCTCAATCTTCCCGCCGCTGATGGCGCTGTTGGTCGTCGAATTGGCTCTACCCGACGCACCCAGCGCGACGGGCACTCCCATGCCAACGCCACCGCTGGTCGTTGGCACCTTCGTCCCTGCTTCGGCTTTCGAGCCTCCGGCCACCTCCCCCTTGGAGGTGGTGCCCATGCCAACGCCGGTCTTCGAATCGCCCCAGCCATAGCCCCCACCCACCGCCACCTGGCTGGCCTTGTAGTCGGCTGTGTTCTTCAGATCCTGGACAACCAGGGTGCCGGTACTGACTCGGTTCAAGCCATCGATGACGGCTTGGTCCCCGCTGGCTATGACTCCGCCAATCAATGTCGTGTTGTTCTTGACGTCGACGATGAAACCGCCATTGCCCGCCTTCAACCCCGCCTGCTCGGTGGCGGACTTGAAGTCGCTGTTCATCTTGCCCTGCGAGACATTGGCGGACACGCTGCTGCTGCAATAGCCATATACGCAGATACTGGCGTTGATGCCCGCGCTTTGCTGCTTGGACTTATAGGTGCTGGTGTCCTGCAGCGTCTCGATGCGCAAGTTGTTGCCCACAGAAGCAATGATCTGGTCGGCCTGCCCCACCGCTCCGATAAGCGATGTGTCTCCACCAGACTGCAACGCCAGCGTATTCCCGGCGGTAACGGTTGTGTAGGTCCAACTGGTGTCCTTGCCATCCGCATAGCCGCGCGCGCCTCCTGCAGCAAGATTGACCACAAGGCCAAAGCCGTTGTTGCCCGCAGTCACCCCCACGCCGATGCTGGAATTCGAACTCTTGTTGGTTGTGTGCTGCTCGAAAGAGTTCTGGGCGGCCTGCAGCAAGATATCGCCATCAGCCTTGAGGACCGCGTTATTCCCGGCGGACAGACGCGAACCCGTCACGGTGATGTCGGAATCCTTGCCACCGCCTTTGGCGACGATGGTCAAGTCCTTGCCTGCCGCAACATTCGAGCCAGATACGGAAGTCGATTCCCGCTTGATGGTCGTTTGGCTCTTACTGCTGCCAAAATCGATACTGGCGTTGAAGCCGCCCGCCTTGTCCTTGGCCCCCATCACGGCATCGTAGGCATTGATGCCTGCCAGCCCGGTAGTCGCCAATGCAAGCCCCTGCATGACCTTGTTATCCGTCTTGCCGGCGGCCTCACCCATTCTTCCGGCAGTCTGCATCGCACTGACGACAGGGGTACTGGCGTTGATGCTGAAGCCAGACTGCTTGACCTCATGCACCTCGCGCTGGCGCATGGTGTCGGCCCCGCCAATGATGTTGACATCGCGCCCAATCATCGTGATGTCGCCACGACGCGCCAGAATGTCGCTGCCCAGTACGTTCAACGACCCCGCCGCGTTGATCAACACGTCGCCTGTGACACTGCCTATCGTGCTACCGGCGGCCAGTCCCCGCTCGGTGTCCGTCCAGTCCGTGGTTTGACGAGATCCATAGCTCAGGCCGCCCATCGCCCCAAAACCCGATTTCTTGACCTTTTCGTACTGGTACTCCTCCGACGTGTTCTGCGCTGCCACGATGTTGACGTTACGGTCAGCCGACATGACAAGGTCGTTCTGGGCTGCCACATTGGAGCCAACGACGTTCAGGTCGCGTCCGGCCATCAGCACTGCACTGTCGCCCGTGAAAGTCGAGGAAGCCGATGTTGTCCAGTCCGACTCGGTCTTGCGGTGTTCGCTCTTGCTCGACAGGAACCCGCGCTTCTTGTAATAGGTCTCGCTGTAGGCGTAATTGCTGTCGGTGCCGGCGACGACATTGATGTCGCGTCCCGCCCCCACGGCCAGCTGCTTGTCCGAGGTGACTTCGGCCGCGCGAGCGTTCACGTCCTGTCCGGCAATCAGCGTGAGATTGCCGCCAGCGACGATGCGCGATCCCACTTCGGTGGCAGACCGCATCTCGGAGCGATTCTTCTTGCCGTAGTCGTATGACTCGGCATACCGCTCCTGCTCGGTGGTCAGGTTGATATCGTTGCCCGCCTGGATACGCGCGTCACCGGTCGCGGCAATACCCGCGGCCTGCGCGTTGACGTCGCGCCCGGCTTGCACATTCAAGTCACCGGCGTCGATACGCGCCACGCCGTCGACCCGCGTGCTGCTGACCCCGCCGCTGGCGTTCGATTGCGTCGAGGCTTTCAGATTGACATCGCGCCCGGCGCTCAACGCGACCTTGTCGCCCTTGAGCAACCCCGCCAGATTCTCGATATCGTTGCGCGCCGCCAGGTTTACCGTCTTGCCCTGCATCGAGCCAACAGTATTGCGTACGTTCTCGGCCTCGACGACCAACGCGTTGCGCGCGCCGATGGTGCCGCTGTTATTGACGTCGCCCGAGGTGTTTATGCGCGTGTCGCGCCCCGCGATCAACGTACCGTCGCCACGCAGGTCGCCCGGCTTGACGGCAAGATATACCTGCGGCGTAAGCACCGTCTGCTGGCTTCCATCAGGCAGCGTGACCGTCTGTTCCACCAGCCACACAATGTCGCTGGTCAGGTGCCGCATCTGCTCTTCGGACAGGGCCGTCCCCACCGTCAGCCCGTATTGAGTGGCGAAGTCCGCACCCGCGGCCAGCAGGGCCTTGTACTGGGATTCATTGTCGGTATAGTCGCCGACGAAGCGTTGCCCGGTGGCCAGCATGATCTGCTCGGCGACCAGCTTCTGCTCATAGAAGCCGTCGCCCAGACGCTTGAGAATGTGGCCGCTGTCCTGGTTGATTTTCTGCAGCAGAAAGTCGCTTGATACGGGTTGGCGCTGGCCCAGGAACCGGCTGTCGGTGGCGATCAGGTACGGCGCTTCCGGCGCCGTCATGACGCGATACAGGGTGTTGGTGGGAACCGTGGGCGGCAGGGTGACGACCCGAATGATCCCCTTGCCTGGCAGGCCGACCTCCAGGACCCGCGCGGGCGCCTGAATGTTGGAGATGGCGCTGGCGCCTGGCGACCGATTGCCGGTCTGGGGCGGCGCGGTATTGCCGTCCGAGCTGGCCACGGCCAGTTCGATGCGCTGGGGCGCCACGACGTCCTTGTAGTCGGAGGTGCTTTCATTGCGATCCTGCCCTTTGCCGACCGTGCGCACTTCGATGCCTGTCCGCTCGATTGAACGGACACCTTCGGCGCCCAGGTTGTTGATCGCGGGACCCGCCACCGACAAGGTGCCACCGGCGACAATGCGGCTCTTGTCATTGGTGACCGTACCGGTGAATGTGGCGGCGCCGCCGACAATGATCTTGGCGGGATCTGTCGACAAGGTACGGCTTTCCATGACGACTTCCTCGACCTTGTAGTAGAAGAAGTTCTTGACCAACCTGCTGTTGAAGTCCGCGTTGAAGGCGTAGATCTTTCCCGCGAGTTCATCGTGGCGGGCCTTGTTCAGGGCCAGCGCCTGCTCGCGTTCCGGCGTCGATACGAGGCAAATCTGATTGCCGTTGCATTTCTGTTCCACCTTGGGAGGAACAGCCACGGGTTCGGCGACATCGAACACGCTCCAGATGCGTTCGCCCGCCTTGTAGCGCGGCCCTCCTGGCTCGGTGGTGCAAGACCCGCCGGCATCGCCGCCGGGTCCGTCGCAGACATATTGGTCGGGCAGCCACGCGGGCGGAATGGGCGCGCTGACGCCGGCCTTGCCCCGCTGTCCCTTGAAATAGTCGAAGGGCGGCCCGTAGCGCGACTCGGGGTATTTCGTGGACGGCAGCAACAGGCGCCGCTCCGAATCATCCTCCAGGAACGTCACGGGATCACGGCCGCACAGTTCCGTCACGGCATCGCAGAGCCACAACTTGGAGCCGTCCAGGAACTCGGTGGAATTCTCCAGGCGGTAATACAGCTTGGGACCGCGGCCGACCTCCACCGTTTCGCTGGCAAAGTGCAGATTGCGGTTCTGGATACTGGCCGCGGCGATGTCTGCGTTGCGCTCGGCTTCGATGGTGGCCGATTCGTTGGCCAGCAGTGTCGCCTGCCCCGCCGCCTTGCCGGCGCCGTCCAGCGCGCCGCCGATCCGCAGGTCGCCTGCCGCATAGATCAGCGCATGCTCGCGGTTGGTCAGCGTGCCCACGCCCAGGTCCATGTCGCCACGAGAGGCGATGACGGCGTTGGGCTCGTTCTGCAGCAACGGCGTCTGGATGCCTATGCGGTCGCCATAAATGCGTCCGGTGTTGACCAGGTTGCCGGCGGTGATGCGGGTGTAGCCGCCGTCGATCAGGCCGGCGTTGGCCAGCAGGCCGCCGATGACCAGTTCGTTGTTGCGCACGGCAATCAATTCACCGCCCGCGCGGTTGGTGAGCGTATCCGCCGTTATCTTCAGGTCCTGGCCCGAGTGGATCTTGCCATCGTTGTCCAGGTTGCCGGTCACGAGTTCCAGCGATGCTCCCGCGGTCAGCGCGCCGCCCGTGTTGGCCAGGCGGGTGAAAGCCAGCGTGGCCTTGGCATCGGACGACACGTTGCCACGCGCGTTCTCGAGCGTGCCGGTGGTCAGCGCCAGGTCCTGTCCCGCGCCGATACGGCCGGCCTGGTTGTCGACCGAACCGGTGTTCAAGGTGACCTGCTTGCCCATCAACCCGAGGGCCCCGGCAGCGGTGCCGCCAGCGCCCGCGATACCGTTGGCGAGCGTGTCGCGGTTGTTCAAGCTGCCCGCGTTCAAGGCCAGGGCATTGTCGGCCTGGATCAGGCCGCCGCTGTTGTCGAGCACTCCCTGTGTCTTGAGCGTCAGGCCGCTCGCGGCGACGATGCCGCGGGTATTGGCCAGGCGCTGCGCATTCAGCGTCGCCTGGCCCTGCGCGGCGATGGTGCCGCCGATATTGTCGACGGCGCCGTCCGCATTCAGATCGAGCGCGCCGCCGGTCGCGATGCGCCCGCCCGCGTTCTCCAGGCTGCCCGTCTTCAAGTCGGCCGAACCGCCATACAGACCGCCGCCCTGGTTGCGCAGCGCGCCGGTGTTGGCGATGGCCAGCTTGCCATCCGCCTGCGCCACGCCAGCGCGGTTGTCCAGGCTGGCCGCCTGGATCTCGGCGCTGCCGCCCAACAGCTTGCCGCCCCGATTGTCCAACGCACCCGCCGTTTCGACACGCAGCGCGCCATTGGCCTGGACCGATCCGCCCTGATTGTCGATGCCGGCGTTGCCGCGCAACGCCACGCTGTCGCCCGAAACCACTCCCCCCGCTGCGTTGACCACGGATTTGCCGCTGATGTCGACGGCGCCCGCGCCTGCCAGCGTGCCGCCGGTGTTGTCGACCATGCCTGCCACGCGGCCCTCGAGCGCGCCGCCGCTGGTGAGTTTGCCCGCGGTGTTGTCGAGGTTGGCGGCGCGCAGCGCCACCGAGCCGCCATAAACGGCGCCGCCGCGATTGCTGATCGCGCCGCTGGCGTCCAGCGTCAGTAGCCCGCCGGCGACGAACTTGCCGCCGGACAGGCCCAGCACGCCGGCGGTTACCGTGGCATCGCCGCCTGCCACGAGCGAGCCGGGGTTGAGCAGCTGGTCGACCCGCACGCTCAACGCGCCCAGCGGACTGATGGTGCCGTCGCTGCGCAGGCCTGCCGTGAATGCGCCCCGGTTCTCCATTTGACGCGCCACGATGCTGGCGCCCGCGCCTGAAGACATGGCGTTGTTGTTGGCGAACTTGCCGGCCGCGTTCAATGCCAGCGCGCCGCCCGCGGCGGCCGTGCCATCGTTGATGATGTCGCGTCCGCTTCGGACCGACAGGTCGGTGGCGGCCTGCAGGCGGCCCGACGGCAGGATCCTGACGTCGCCATTGGCGCTGACGCTAAGGGTGCCGGTCAGGGCCGCCAGGTTGCCGCCCACGTTCACGCCCACGCCGGCCTCGGTGCCGATCAAGCGGATGCTGTTGGCGTACATACCGCCCAGGGCCGCCACATCCAGCGCGACGCCCGTGCCGGCGCCATCGCCGGCCAATGCCGACACATCGATGCCGTCGTAGCCCACGCGCGCGGAGCCCGCCACCACGTTCAGACGATCAGCCCACACCTGCGCGTTCAGCTCCAGTGTTCGAGCCAGCAGGTCGACTTGACTGAGGTTCGCGCCATACAGGCCCGCGCCCTCGATGGCGAGACGACCGCTGGCAATGTCAAAGCCCAGGGTGCCGTCCGGACCGATCATCGGCTTGCCGGTGGTCAGCGTGGCGCGGTTGGCATTCAGGAAGCCGCAGCCGTTGCAAGTAATGCCGGCTGGATTGGCGACGATGACATTGGCGCGGTTGCCCGCGACTTCCAGCATGCCCATCAAGCGCGACGGATTGTTTGCTGTGACCTGGTTCAGGATGGTTGCGGCGCGCTGGTTGCCCAGCATCGGATTGCCCGCCACCTGGCCTGCCAGTTGCGTCTGGCTCGCCGCCCCGCTGTTGTTCAGCACGACGCCCGAGGGACCGACGTTGAACTGGGTGTAGCGGTTGTTCGAGACGCCGCCGGCCGAGGGCGGCGCAATGTTGACCACAGGTACGCCGTTGGCTGTGCCCACCACGGGCCGTTGGCCCGCCACGTTCTTGTCCACGGAGATGGGCAGTGTCTGTGCCAGCACGGGCGTCCAGACCTGCGTATACAGCACCAACCAGACGACTACGGAACGAAGCTTGGACATGGCGAGGCGACTCTCGGTAAACGTGAAGCAACAGATCGAACGGCGGACCGGGCCCAGGGCCCGCCCGGTCTAGAACTCGAACATCAGCGTGGCGGCGAAGACCGTGCTTTGGGTCTTCAGGTTGTCCGGCTTTTTCAGCGGCCAGCCGGCCGACAGGTCGTAGCTGGCGTTGACCGCATTGGCAGCGCCGGGGATGGCGATGCGCCCTCGCAAGCCGGCCACCGCGCCGACCAGCGTGCGGCTGGCCAGGTACTCGGCCGAAGGGCCGCCAACGCGGCCGGCATCCAGGCCCGTGTAAAGTTGCTGGCCCAGGTTGCCCAGGTTCAGCGACAGGTCATTGCGCAGGGTCCAGCCGTCTTCCGCGGCCAGCGTCATCTGGCCATCGAAGCCGCGCACCGCATAGCGGTTGCCGATGGTGAAGTAATCCGCGGGCACGATGGGCGTCTTGGCGTGCTGGATCTGCCAATTGGCCTGGTAGGCCATTTGCTGGCCGGCCACCTTGAAGGGCAGGTAAAGGCCGGCGTTGGCCGTCAGGATGGTGCTGCGGCCGTTCCAGTCGGGATCGCCGTAGACGTAGCCGGGCTGGTCGGAGAACTGCGGCAACGTGCCGCGCACGCCGCCGCCAAGATCCAGCACCATCTGGTCGATGTATTGGCGGTGGCCGTAGCTGAACTCGTAGCCGACCACGTCGCGCCGCTGCACCTCGATGTCGATGTCGTTGAGGGTGCTGTTGGCACGCTTGCGCAGGAACTTCAACATGGCTGTGCCCTTGTAGCTGGCGCCGCGGTACGGCACCACCGACACGCCCGCCTCGATCTGCTTGCTGGTGCCGCCGTAGACGATGGGCTCTTCGAAACCGGCCACCGTCTGGCGATAGCGCGACTTGCTGGCGCCGGCGAACAGGGTCCAGTAGCCGAACGGAATGCTGTAGTTGACCGACGCGGCGCGCGAGCCGGCGTCGTTGTTGCGCAGGTCGGCGTTGCTATTCCAGGACACCGACAACTGGTCGTACAGGAACAGCGGCGAATCGAGCGTGAGTCCGGCGTTCACCTGGTTCTTGCCGGTCGATTCCATGCCGGCGTTGTCGCCACCCACGTAGGCATGCCAGCGCTTGCCGGTGCCGGGCTTGATGATGATGTCGGAATCGCCCAGCTCGGGACCGGGCGCGACGTCGATCGACGCGTCCGCCTGGCCGGCCAGGCGGCGGATATTTTCCAGCGCCTGGTCCAGGTCACGCTGATTGACCTCGCCGCCTGGCCAGGTGGGCAGCGCGGTGCGCCACCAGCCGGGCGCGCCGTCGCTCTTGACGCCGGCAATGCGGCCGGGCACGTAGCGCAGGGTCAGGGTGCCGCTGGCCAGCGATTGCTCCGGCACCAGCACGCGGGCGGTGATCAGGCCGCGGTCGATCAGGCGCGCCATCAGGTGGGCCTGCAGGGCTTGCAGGCCCCGGCCGCCCACGCACCGGCCCAGCGCCGCCTCGCTGTCGCGGCGCAGCGCGGCGGGTGGCGGTGAGCCGTCCCAGACCACCTTGTCCAGCGTGAAGCAGGGAGACTCCACCGGAAACACCAGCGGCCCCTCGCCGGCGCCTGTGGACGGCGCCGACAGCACGTCCGGCCGCTCGGCGGCGCGGGCGCGCTGGGCGTCCAGCTCCTGCTCCTGGCGGCGCTGGATGTCGCTGGCGCGAGTGGCGGCCTCTGCGGGCAACGATTGCGCGGCCAGCCCAGGCGGGATGGTCAGCGAGGCGATGGATGAAACGCACAGCGCCAGGCAGGGAAGCAGCCTCTGCCGGAGGCGGCTTCGCGGTACGATGGTATGCACTTGTTTCTTATTGAAATTGCCGGTTTCTTTCAATAACGGATGGAAATCGCGTTAATTAAGCGCATATTTCAATTTATGCCGGCTTTTTCAAAGGCTTTTTGGCGACAATCGAAAATATGCAGCGTGGAGCACGTGGCCATTCCGTTACGCACTCTTACGTCGCTAAATTAGTCGCTCGGCCCGCCCATGGCGATAGGAACAGTCTGAAACTGCCGGAAAATCATGGCCGCGCCGGTACCTGTGACGCGCCCCGCGCTGTGCCAAAATCGCGCCCATGCCGATCGATAACCGCCTGATTCCCTCCGCCCTCGCCACCCAGACGGCACAATTGCCCGCCGCCTGGCAGGCCGCCCTGCAGGCCCCACGCGTCGCCACGGCGCTACAGGCCGTGACCGCCCATGTGGAAAAGCGCCTTGCCGAAGGCGCGGTGATCTATCCGGCCACGCCCTTTCGCGCCCTGCACGGCCTGGCGCCCTCGGACGTGCGAGTGGTGATCCTGGGCCAGGACCCGTATCACGGCCCTGGACAGGCACAAGGGCTGGCATTCTCGGTGCCGGACGACTGCAAGCGCCCGCCCAGCCTGCGCAACATCTTCAATGAAATCGCGCAGGAATATCCCGGCACGCCGCTGCCGGCCGGCAATGACCTGACGCCGTGGGCCGCTCAAGGCGTGTTGCTGCTAAACACCGCCCTCACGGTGGAGGACGGGCAACCCGCGTCCCACGCCAAGCGGGGTTGGGAAACCGTGACGGACGCGCTCATCGCCCTGGTGGCGCAAGACCCGTCTCCGAAGGTTTTCATGCTGTGGGGCGCCCACGCCCAGGCCAAGCAGGCGTTGCTTCCGCACGACAGTGGCCATCTGGTGCTGATGGCCAATCATCCTTCTCCCCTGTCTGCCCGGCGCCCGCCCGTGCCGTTCCTAGGCTGCGGCCATTTCCTGGCGACCAACCGGTGGTTGAGCGACCAAGGGAAAAACCCTATTGATTGGAAGCTGGACAAAAAAATAATTCCCGCACAAGGCGAATTCGGGTTATGATCGCCGCACTGCACCAAACGAGTTCGGCATTTACCGCCTTGATTTAGCGGAAATTTCAGCAGTCTGCCGGGCAACCAAGCCCAGCCCCATGCCGAACATCATCGATTCCTGACCTCCTTTCCTTTCGCCCTGCGTTCCAAGCAGCATCACGGGAACGCGCCACGCGCACGGTTGATTCGGTCGGCACGATGCTCCATCAACCGTCGCCTGGATCCGGCCGCCTAATCCCCTGGCCCGACCAAGCACTGCGCCGCATTTGATCGCGGCAAGGGAAAGTAATGTCTTTCGAAAACCTGGGCCTGGCGCCCGCCCTGCTGTCGGCCCTGCAAGACGCTGGCTTCACCACCCCCACCACCGTGCAAGCCTCGGCCATTCCGCAGGCGCTGGCCGGCCACGACCTGATGGTGTCGTCGCAGACCGGTAGCGGCAAGACCGCCGCCTTCATGCTGCCGGCGCTGCACCGCATCGCCCAGATGCCCGCCAACAAGGGCGTCGGCGTGCAAGTGCTGGTGCTGGCCCCGACCCGCGAACTGGCCCTGCAGGTCACCGACGCCACCGCCACCTACGGCCGCAAGCTGGCCGACCTGCGCACCGCCACCGTCGTCGGCGGCATGCCCTATGGCGCCCAGCTGAAGGCGCTGTCGCGCCGCGTCGATGTGCTGGTGGCCACGCCCGGCCGCCTGATCGATCACCTGAATTCGGGCCGCGTCAAACTGAACACCGTGCACACCCTGGTGCTGGACGAAGCCGACCGCATGCTGGACATGGGCTTCATCGAGGATATCGAAACCATCATCAGCCGCCTGCCGGTCGAACGCCAGACGCTGCTGTTCTCGGCCACGCTGGACGGCACCGTTGCCAAGCTGGCCGCGCGCATGATGCGCGACCCGCAGCGCATCGAAGTCGCCGGCGCCAAGGAAAAGCACACCAACATCACGCAGAGCCTGCTGTACGCGGACGACGCCAGCCACAAGATGCAGCTGCTGGACCACGTCCTGCGCGACGCTTCGCTGGACCAGGCCATCGTCTTTACGTCGACCAAGCGCGGCGCCGACGATCTGGCCGACCACCTGGCCGACCAGGGCTTTGCCGCCGCCGCCCTGCACGGCGACATGAACCAGCGCCAACGCACCCGCACGCTGTCGCAGCTGCAGCGCGGCCAGCTGCGCATCCTGGTCGCCACCGACGTGGCCGCGCGCGGCATCGACGTGCAAGGCATCAGCCACGCCGTCAACTTCGACCTGCCGATGCAGGCCGAGGACTACGTGCACCGTATCGGCCGTACCGGCCGCGCCGGTCGCAACGGCCTGGCGTTCACGCTGGCCACGCATTCCGAGCGCCACAAGGTGCGCCGTATCGAACACTACATTGGCCAGTCCATCACGCCCGAAGTGATCGCCGGCCTGGAACCCAAGCGCACCCCGCGTCCGTCGACCGGCGGCGCGCCGCGCGGCGGCAAGCCTTTCGGCAAGCGTCCGGGCGGCTTCGGCGGCGGCTACCAGGGCCACCGTGACGGCGGTTCGCGTGAAGGCCGCTCGTTCGGCGGTCCGCGTGGTGAATTCAAGCCGCGCGAAGGCGGCTACCAGGGCGCCCGCGAAGGCGGCGGCTACCAAGGCAACCGCCCGTTCGGCGACCGCCCGGCCCGTTCGTTCGGCGATCGTCCCAGCTTCGGTGATCGTCCCCAGCGCGAAGGCGGCTACCAGGGCAATCGTCCCTTCGGCGACCGCCCCCAGCGTGAAGGCGGTTTCCGTGGCGGCGACCGTGATTCGCGCCCGAGCTTCAGCGACCGTCCCAGCTTCGGCGATCGCCCGCAGCGCGATCCGCGCCCGTTCAACGAGCGCGGCCCGCGTGAAGGCGGCTTCCGTGGCGGCGACCGCGATTCGCGTCCGAGCTTCAGCGATCGCCCCAGCTTTGGCGACCGTCCGCAGCGCGAAGGCGGCTTCCGCGGCGGCGACCGCTCGGAAGGCGGTTTCCGTGACCGTCCCAGCTTCGACAAGCGCCCCGGCGGCCCCGCCAAGCGCTTCAACAAGCCGGCCGGCGCCCGCCGCGGCTAAGCCCTGATCGGCACCCAACAAACCCCGCGCCTGTCGCGGGGTTTGTTTTTTGGGAAAATGCCCTATTCACGACGCCTTTCCTTCCTCCATGCAACGCCCCGCTCCCGCCAACCTGCCCCCGCTGTCTCCCGCCGCCCAGGCCCATAGCGAAGCCGCCGCCGCGCATCTGCGCGCCGCCATCGCCGCCGCTTCGGGCTGGCTGCCGTTCGATCACTGGATGGCCGAGGCGCTGTATGCGCCGGGGCTGGGCTACTACGCGGCCGGCAACGTCAAGCTGGCCGAAGCCGATGCGCGCGCGCCCGCGGGCGATTTCGTCACCGCGCCGCAACTGACGCCGCTGTTCGCCCGCACCCTGGCGCGCCAGGTCGCCCAGGTGCTGCGCCAGACCGATACCCAGACGGTGCTGGAGTTCGGCGCCGGCACCGGCGCGCTGGCCGAAGGCGTGCTGCGCGAGCTGGATGCGCAGGGGCTGCAGGAGACGCAGTACCTGATTCTCGAAATATCGGCCGACCTGCGCGCGCGCCAGGCCGAGCGGCTGGCGCCGTTCGGCGAGCGGGTGCGCTGGCTGGATGCGCTGCCCGAACGTTTCCGCGGTTGCGTGCTGGCCAACGAGGTGCTGGACGCGATGCCAGTGTCGCTATTCCGCTGGAGCGATGACGGCGTGGTGCTGGAACGCGGCGTGACGCTGGACCCGGCCCAGGGTTTCGTCTGGGAAGACCGGCCGGCTCCGCGGCGCCTGGCAGAGGCGGTGGCAGCGCGCATGCCGGCGTTGCCGGGGTATGTGTCCGAGATCAACCTGCAGGCCGAAGCCTGGATCGACGGCATGAGCGGCTGGCTGGAACAGGGCGCGGCGCTGCTGGTCGACTATGGATTTCCGCAGGGTGAGTACTACCACCCGCAACGCGCCGGCGGCACGCTGATGTGCCATCTGCGCCACCACGCGCATGGCGATCCGTTCACCGCGCCGGGGCTGCAGGACATCACGGCGCACGTCGACTTCACCGCCATGGCGGATGCGGCGCAGGCAGCGGGTCTGCAAGTGCTGGGATATACCTCGCAGGCGCGCTTCCTGATGAACGCCGGACTGATGGAGTTGCTCGCGCAACTGGATCCGACCGACGCGCGGACCTACGCGCAGGCGGTGGCGCCGGTGCAGAAGCTGCTGTCGGAAGCCGAGATGGGCGAACTGTTCAAGGTGCTGGCGGTGGGCCGCGGCATCACGCAGCCGCTGATCGGCTTTGCGCGCGGCGACCGCCTCGGCAAGCTGTAGGAAGGGGCGGCGTCAGGCGGCGCGCAGCCGCTGCAAGCGCGCCTCGCGCAGGCTCTGTTTGATGCGCGCCGGATCGCCCGCGCAGGAGCGAGCGATGGCGCCGGCATCCACGCCGCGCACGGCTTCGGCCCGATCGCGCCAGGCATTGCCATCCACCGGGCGCAGCACCGCCGCCGCCGCCAGCAGATCAAGGAAGCGCTCAGGCTTGCGCAACGCATCGACCCGCTCCATCAGCGCAAGCTGCGCATCGGCCGGGTCGGCGCCAGCCGCCTGCGCGGCATCCAGACCCGTCAACATGTCGGGCAGCAGACGCGCGTAGTCGTTGCACTCGGTAGGCACGCGCAAGCGCCGGCCCAGGGCCTCGCGTCCGGGCGACAGCCGGCACAGCAGCGCATAACGGCCCGGCAGCGACAGCTTGCGCGCGGCCGCGCGATCGACGTCGCCACCGGTCTCCTCGGACCCTGTCAATTCGGGCATGACGCGCTCCAGCGCCCCCGACTGCCGCAACACGTCCAGCATGCGCGACGGCGCGGCCGCCATCAAGCCGCGCGACACTTCTTTCCAGACGCGCTCGGGCACCAGGGCGTCGGCCTCGCCGGCCTCGACCATCTGGCGGCACAGGGCCATGGTCTCGGGCGCGACGCTGAAGTCGGCGAAACGCGCGGCGAAGCGGGCCAGGCGCAGGATGCGCACGGGATCTTCCT
Organism: Achromobacter sp. RW408; assembly: GCF_003184165.1. NCBI lineage: Bacteria > Pseudomonadati > Pseudomonadota > Betaproteobacteria > Burkholderiales > Alcaligenaceae > Achromobacter > Achromobacter sp. RW408. The sequence goes on along the minus strand of NZ_QHHO01000012.1, from coordinate 3,616 downwards.
GGAATGCCTCGCCCACATGGCGGAACACGCGGGCCCGGACGTCGGCGGCGCCGCCGAGCGGATCGACCAGTTCGCCGTCCTGCTTCTGCGCAATGGCGTTGACCGTCAGATCGCGGCGGCGCAGGTCCTCTTCGAGCGTGACGTCGGTGCCCGTGTAGAACGTGAAACCCTTGTAGCCGCGGCCCGACTTGCGTTCGGTGCGCGCCAGCGCGTATTCCTCTTTGGTGACCGGGTGCAGGAACACCGGGAAATCGCCACCCACCGGAATGAAGCCGCGCCGCGCCATGTCCTCGGGCGTGGCGCCGACCACCACCCAGTCGTGATCGCCGGGCGTCAGGCCGAGCAGCGCGTCGCGCACCGCGCCGCCCACGATGTAGGCCTGCAAGCCCTGCGTCGCCACATCCGCCGTCATGGCAGGGTGGTGCTTTCCGCGCCCAGCGGCACGACGTTGCCCAGCCGCTCTTTCAGCGACTGCGGCTGGCCGCTGAACATGGCGGCGTAGTAGACCGAGTTGGACATCACGTTCTTGACGTAGGTGCGCGTCTCGTTGAACGGGATGGTTTCGGCGAAGATCGCGCCTTCGACGGGGTGATTGAAGGTCGAGCGCCAGTTGTGCGGGCGGCGCGGACCGGCGTTGTAGCCGGCGCTGGCCAGCATCTGCGAGCCGTTCAGGTCGCGCAGCACCATGTTCAGATAGTTGGTGCCCAGCTCGGTGTTGGTATCGAAGTCGTTGACGCTGTCGGGCGTGAAGTTGCTCATGCCGATCTTGCCCGCGACCCATTTGGCCGTGGCCGGCATCAGCTGCATCAGGCCGGAGGCGCCGACGTGCGAGCGCGCGTCCATGATGAAGCGCGATTCCTGGCGGATCAGGCCGTAGACCCAGGCGGGGTCGAGCGCGATGGCGTTGGCCTTGGCGGTGACGCGGCCTTCGAACGGCGCGATGAAGCGCTGGCTGAAATCGAATTCCTTCTCGGTGCGGTCGGACGTATTGACCACGCGGTCGTAGATGTTCTCGGCGCGCGCCAGTTCGGCGGCGGCAAGCAGTTGGCGGTCGCTCATGCCGCGCAACGCGAAGTTCCATTCGGGCACGGCTTCCTGGCGCCAGCCCAGGCGGAACAGCTGCACCGCGCGGCGCAGGCCCGGGTTGGCGCGGGCTTCGGCGATCTCGCTGTCGCTGATGGGCGCCGGGCGCGGCGGCACGGTGATGCGCCGGCCCAGTTCCTCGGCGGCCAACTGGCCGTAGAAGTCGAAGCGGTCGGCGATGGAGGCGTAGGCCGCGTTGGCCTGCTCGCGACGGCCGGTGGCGGCCATGCCGCGCGCCTTCCAGTAGATCCAGGATGGATCCTGCTGCTGCGCGGCCGGCATCTGGTCGATGGACTCGATGACCCACTTCCAGTCGATCTTGGGCTGGCGTAGCGCCGCCCGCACCTTCCAGCCGGCGTTGTATTCCGTCATGCGGATATGGCCGGCTTCGTGATACCAGTCGTCGGCGCGGCTGTCCAGGTTGAGCGCGGCCACCAGCGCGTACTGGCCACGGATCCAGGCCAGGTTCGACTTGGCCATGGACTTGGCCCATTCGCGCCGCAGGTAGGAATCGGCCACGTTGATGTCGGAACGGGCCAGGCGCGCCAGCGCGATGGTGACCAGTTCTTTTTCGTTGCGGCCCACCGGCAGGCGGTCCTGCCGCGTCAGCCAGCGCATCGGGTCCTTGATGAGGACGTCGTAGGTCTTCTGGTCGCGCGGCTCGAACATGTACTGAACGAACTTGCGCGCGTCGGTGGTCTTGTTGGCCTCGATGGCGTCACGCAACTGCGGTTCGAGCTGGTCCCAGCCCAGGACGTTGTCGGCCACCAGCTGGTCGTACAGCGTCCAGCAGGCGCTGCCCGGCGCGAACACCGCCATGGCCTGCGCGGCCGTGGCGCGCTGGCCGGTCATGTGCTTGGCATTGAGGATGGCGCATTCGACCTGGGCATTGCTGTTCTTGACCGGCGCCAACTTGCGCACGGTTTCGAAGTCGCCGCTGCGCGCGGCGGCCAGCAGCCAGTCGGCGCGCAGCCGGTCGGCCAGGTAGGCGTCGCCATTGCCGTTGATGAACTTCTGCAACTCGGCGTTGGGGCGCCCGCCCGCGGGCGGGCTCCACAATTGGTAGCGCAACAGCCAGTATTCGGGATACATGCCGAGCGGATCGGACTTGGCCTGGGGCACCAGGGCGCCCAGGATCGACCACTGCTTGCGATTCATGGCTTCGCGCGCGGCCACCACGGCGGCCAGCGCGGGCGTTTCGGCGGTGGGCGGCAAGCCCGCGAGCACGGCCGGCGGCACGGCGATGGCCGGTTGCGGCGCTTGCGCGGCGGGTTGCGGCTGGGTATTGACGGATGCGGTGCGCTGCTGGGCGTCGACGGGCGCGCAGGCCGCCGTGAACAGCGCCAGCAAGGGCAGCCAGCGGCGCAGGCCGGCGCGGGCGTCGGCAGTGCGCGGGGATTTCATGGCGGTTTTCTGATACCGTCCGGATTGCGGGCCGTGGACCGCGGCCATGGCGTTGCGCGCGGGCTTCATGCGCAGGCCTTGAGGGCAGCTTGCGGATCCGCGCAGTGATAGGCGCAGAGGCAGGCGCGGCGATGCGCGTGATCGTTGGCGCGGCCGCCGGCGTGGCGACCGCCTGCGCGATGGCCCGCGCACAGGTTCGCACCGTTAGACGTTTTATCGCTGACCCGCATTGTCGCCTTCATTTTCCACCCCTGTTACAGCTACCGCATGACTACGCAAAATACTCCAGAGGATACCGCAAGCCAGCTACGCACGCGATTGCGGAAACTGCGCGCCGAACTGCCTGAAGACCAACGCAGCCGCGGCGGTCTGCTGATGCGCGCGCGGCTGTTCACCTGGCTCAACGTGGCCCGCGACGAAGCCGTGCGGGCCGGCCGCCGCGCGCCCGCCGTCGTGGCGGCCTTCTGGCCCATGGAAGACGAGCCGGACCTGCGGCCGCTGCTGGAGCAATGGACCGAAAATGGTGTCACGGTGGCGCTGCCGGTGGTGCGCGAACGCAACGCGCCGCTGGCCTTCCTGCCCTGGACGCCCGACGCCGAACTGCGCGCCGGCCCCTATGGCATCCAGGAACCGGCGCGAGGGGCCGAGGTGCTGCCCGACGTGCTGCTGGTGCCCACCCTGGGTTACACCGAATCCGCCGACCGCCTCGGTTACGGCGGCGGCTACTATGACCGCACGCTGGCGGCGCTGCGCGAGCGCGGCCACGCCTTCACCACCATCGGCGTGGCCTGGAGCTGCGGCGAACTGGACCCCGGCTATGAACCCGCCGCCCACGACTTCCGCCTCGACGCCGTCATCACGCCGGACGGCTGGGTGCCGCATGCCCCGCAGGAACAACCCGGCCAGGGCGGCACCACGGTGCAACGCTACACGCTGCGCTGACGCACCAGTTTTGCCCCGGAGCTTGCACCAGAACGGTGCAGGCCCTATGATCTGACCCTGATATCCCCGATTGCCGCTTGCCGCGGCATCCCTCGCGGGCACCACCCCGCTCCGCCTGCGCGCGCCGTCCGCGCCGACGCCATGCCGTCGCGCAGCCCCACATTCGGACCCGTTCCGCCCCGCCCAC
>NZ_QHHO01000011.1:0-8342 GCF_003184165.1 Achromobacter sp. RW408 | reverse complement strand
ATTCTTTGGCTCCCCGAGCTGGGCTCGAACCAGCGACCTGCGGATTAACAGTCCGTCGCTCTACCGACTGAGCTATCGGGGAACAGGTAGAGGGGGCGAATTATGCACAAATTTTGCGGGGAATGCAAAACGGCCCCTCCGGGCGCGCTGGCGATGACGGTTGGGCGTCAGGGCGATCCCTTATCATGGCAACCAGAAGGTTCGCGACCTCCCACGTTTTTTCCGGATTTCATACATGTCTTCGTTCGACATCCAATTGTTGCTCACCGCCCTGGTGAGCGTCCTGGTGCTGGTCGCTCTCATCGTTTCGCGCATCCGCATGCATCCGCTGCTGGCGCTCCTGATCGTGTCGATCGGGGTCGGGTTCGCCACCGGCATGCAACCGACCGCCATCGTCAAGAGCCTGACCGACGGCGCCGGCAAGACCCTGGGCGCGGTGGGCGTGGTGATCGCGCTGGGCGCCATGCTGGGCAAGATCCTGGCGGATTCGGGCACCACCGAGCGCCTGGCCAACGCCATCCTGAACCGCACCTCGCCGCGCATGATCCCCTGGACCATGACGCTGGTGGCGTTCATCATCGGCATCCCGATGTTCTTCGAAGTGGGCCTGGTGGTGATGCTGCCGCTGATCTTCAGCGTGGCCCGCAAGCTGGAAGGCCAGGAGCGCTTCAAGGGCTCGGCCTACGTCTACGTGGGCGTGCCGGTGATCGCGGCGCTGGCGGCCATGCACGGCATGGTGCCGCCGCATCCCGGCCCGCTGACGGCGATCGCCAGCCTCAAGACCACGGTCGGCCCGACCATGATCTATGGCTTTCTCGCGGCGCTGCCCGCCATGATCCTGGGTGGCCCGCTGTATGGCGCCTTCATCGCGCCGCGCATGAGCACGCGCCCCGACGAGGCCTTGCTTGAGCAGTTCACCGCCACCCGGGCGGCCGATGCCGGCCATGGCCAGCCCGGCGTCGGCCTGGGCGTGGTGGCCGCGTTGCTGCCCGCCCTGTTGATGCTGCTGCACGCCGTGGCCGAAATGCTGCTGCCCAAGACCTCGCCCCTGATGCATGCGGCGGCTTTCCTGGGAAATCCGCTGGTCGCCATGCTGCTGGGCGTGCTGTTTGCGGCCGTGACGCTGGTGCTGGCGCGCGGCGGCGATGCCGAGAAACTGCGCGACGCGCTGGGCAAGAGCCTCAAGCCCATCGCGGGCATCATGCTGATCATCGCGGGCGGCGGCGCCTTCCAGCAGGTGCTGACCAGCGCCAAGGTCGGCGACGCCATCGTCCACCTGACCCATCAGTTCGCGTTTCCGCCGCTGGTGCTGGGCTGGCTGATCGCCATGCTGCTGTCGGTGTCCACCGGCTCGGCCACGGTCGGCATCGTCGGCGCGGCCGGCCTGCTGGCGCCGCTGGCCGGCGCCGACCCCTCGCTGAACCTGCCGTTGCTGGCGCTGTCGATCGGCTGCGGTTCGCTGTTCTTCAACTACGCCAATCACGCCGGGTTCTGGATGGTGAAGGAATCCTTCGGCATGACGATGGGCGAGGCGACCAAGACGATTTCGGTGGTGCAGTCCATCGTGTCGGTGGTCGGCCTGGTGATGGTGTTGCTGTTCGATATGTTGCCCGCGCTGGGGTGACAACGAAACGGCGCGGGGGGTGTTTGCGGCAAGACGCGTCAGCCCCCAGGAAATGCCGCGAACCTTTGGCGCCAGAAGACAAGAGCCCGGCTGTTCGGCCGGGCTTTTTCATTGGGTGCTATTGGTGCCGGTGAAAGGAATCGAACCCTCGACCTTCTCATTACAAGTGAGCTGCTCTACCAACTGAGCTACACCGGCGTGGCGTGCCTGGGGCACGCGCAGGGACTGCATTGTAATGAAAAAAGGAGATTCTTTCCGGCATCCGGCGCGCTTGCAGGACGGGGCGCGGGTGGGTCATGCCGGCCGCGGGGCCGTTGCGCAGCGCCGCCTGGCTTCCCAGCCTTGCAGCCGTTCGGCGCGCAGGGCCCGCCAGAGTTCGTCGGAGCAGAAATAGCCGCTGATGCCACTGTGCGGATACGCCGGCCGGACACCGAATTGGCGCGGCAGGCGCCAGAAGCAGCGGTTCGCGATGGCGGCCTGGTCCAGCACCAGCGGCGTGCCTTTCAGGAAAGAAAAGCCGCAGCTGGCTTCGTAGCCGGCCTGGCCCATGCCTTTGGAGAATTCGGTCTTTTCGATGATCACGGCATCGACCCGGGGCGGACACAGCAGCAGGTGGTAAGTGCGGAAAGGCCGGCTCTTGCGGCCGGGCATCATGGTCTCGACGTCGATTGGCAGGAAGCGGTGCGTGTCGGGCTCCAGCGTTTGCATCAGGTCGCGCACCCGCGCGCTGACCACGAACGGCCCGCCTTCCCATCCCAGGATCGCCGGCACGCGGCCGGGGCCGCGCAGCGTCAGGCGGATCTGTCGCGGCACCTGCGCGAGGTCGTCGTCGGACACGTCGTCGAACAGGCACAGCTTGGCAAGCAACTGGCGATCGATCTGCGGCACGAATTGCGTCGACGGTCCGCCGGCGGGCGGCATTCCGATCAGGTACGGCATGGTCTGTGGCGGCTCCTGGCGGGCTGGGCGGCGCATTGCGCGACGCGCAGGAAAAGGCCCGGTTCAGGCGTATGAGACGCGATTCCGGCGATGTTTGCAAATGATACGCACTATCGTTCCAGGTTTCAGCGTCGATTGACGTGGCTGGCCGCGTGCCGGCGCGTCCGCGCAAGGCAGCGCACGCGCCCCGTCAACTTCTTGCGGGATGCGGCGCATAAGGGGTAATGGGGGTAATGCGAATCGGCTTCCGCACCGGATCGGCGGGCCGGGCGCCACGGCAGGGGGGCGGTCCAAGCCAGCCCCCCGCCTGTTTGGCGCGTTACTTGACGATCGTCAGGCGCGGGCGCTTGGGTTCGTCGTCGCCGCCATCGTCGCCGGGCGCGGTATCGGCGTTGGCTTCGGGAGAGGCGGTGTCGGACGCGCCCGGCGTGCCGGGCGCCGGCGGTTCGTAGGGCTGCACTTCGAAGCCCATGCCGGCGCCGGTTTCGCGCGCATAGATGGCGCTGACGGCGCCCACCGGCACGTAGACGTTTTCGGTCACGCCGCTGAAGCGGGCCTGGAATTCGATGAATTCGTTGCCCAGCACCAGGCGGTTGGTGGCCAGCGTGCCGACGTTCAGGGTGATCTGTCCGTCGCGCACGTGGGCGACGGGCACCATGGTGTGCTCGTCGACCTGCACGGTGATGTACGGCGTGTAGCCGTTATCGGTGCACCATTCGTGCAGCGCGCGGATCAGATACGGTTTGGTCGAAGTTTCACCCATCACGCAACAGCCTTAGCGACGCATCACTTTTTCCGAAGGCGTCAGCGCTTCGATGTAGGCCGGGCGCGAGAAGATGCGTTCGGCGTACTTCTGCAGCGGAGCCGCGTTCTTGGGCAGCTCGATGCCGTAGTGGTCCAGGCGCCACAGCAGCGGAGCCACGGCCACGTCGAGCATGGAGAATTCCTCGCCCAGCATGTACTTGTTCTTGAGCAGCATCGGGGCCAGCTGGGCCAGGCGGTCGCGGATGTTCTGGCGGGCGTTGGCCAGCTTCTTCTCGTCGGGCTTGGCGCTGCGGTCTTCCAGCGTCGAGACGTGGACGAACAGCTCTTTCTCGAAGTTGTACAGGAACAGGCGGGTGCGCGCGCGCATGACCGGATCGGCCGGCATGAGCTGCGGATGCGGGAAGCGCTCGTCGATGTACTCGTTGATGATGTTCGATTCGTACAGGACCAGGTCGCGCTCGACCAGAATGGGCACTTGACCGTACGGGTTCATCACCGAGATGTCTTCGGGCTTGTTGTACAGGTCGATGTCGCGGATCTCGAAATCCATGCCCTTTTCGAACAACACGAAGCGGCAGCGTTGCGAAAACGGACACGTGGTTCCGGAATAGAGCACCATCATGGCGAAAAATCCTTTATGAAAAACGAAAGGCCAGCGCCCTAATCTAGCAGGCGCTGGCCCCGATTGCCAGGCGGGGGGTAGGCATACAGCCCTAACCCGCCATTATCCACCCTGGAGAAAATGGGGGCGGATAAGCCTGGCGGGGCGTTGCGGTTAGCGCACGTGTTTCCAGTAAGAGGCGTTCAGGCGCCACATCACCAGGAAGAACAAGAGCAGGAACAACATGACACCGACGCCCAGCTGCACGCGGAACGTCTGGACAGGCTCGGCCATCCAGGACATGAACGCGGTCAGGTCGGCGACGTCGTTGTCGTATGTTGCGGTTTGGGCCGGGTTGGCGGCCTTGAATTTGGCCTCGAAGGTGGCATGGCCGTGGTAGCTGGCTACCGGCTCGGCCTTGACCGTGGCAAAACCTTGCGCATCGTACACCGTCGTGACCCGTTCCCACGACTTCGGCGCGCCGTCCTTGCCTTCGACCTCGTGCATCGCCACCGTCGTCAGCTCGCGCGGACCCTGGCGTTCCCACAGCGCGTGCGGCATGCCGACGGCCGGGAACACCAGGTTGTTCCAGCCCGTGGCACGCGAGGTGTCGCGGTAGAACGTGCGCAGGTAGGTGTAGATGTAGTCGGAACCCGAGGGGCCGGCGTTGACGGATTTGGCGCGCGCGATCACGGACAGGTCCGGGGGCGTCGTGCCAAACCACTTCTTGGCGTCCTTGGCGGTCATGGCGACATTCATCATGTCGCCGACCTTCTCGCCGGTGAACAGCAGGCTTTCCTTGATTTGCTGGTCGGTCAGGCCGATGTCCTTGAGCTTGTTGTAGCGCATGGACGATGCGCTATGGCAGTTCAGACAGTAGTTGACGAACAGCTTGGCGCCGTTTTGCAGCGACGCCATGTCGTTGACGCGGTAAGGCGCCTTGTCCAGCGGAAAGCCGCCTTCGGCGGCGAAAGTGGCGGCGGTACACGTGAGCATCAAGGCCACGGCACCAATCAGCTTCTTGATCATGGTCAGTCCGTTATTCTCGTTGGCTCAGTGGGCGTGGAACGTCACGCGGTCAGGCACTTGCTTGAAGGTGCCCAGGCGGCTCCAGACCGGCATCAGGAAGAAGAATGCCAGGTACAGCAGCGTGCCGATCTGCGACGTGATGTTCAACGGCGGACTGGGCGGCTGCGTACCGATGTAGCCGAGCACCAGGAAGTTGACCATGAAGATGCCGTAGATCCACTTGTGCCACGTGGGGCGGTAGCGGATCGACTTGACCGGCGAATGGTCCAGCCACGGCAGGAAGAACAGGATGACCACGGTGCCGCCCATGGCGACCACGCCCCAGAACTTGGCGTCGATCACGCGCAGCAGCACGGCCACGACGATCAGGATGCCGGGCACGGCGATGCGCATGAAGCCCTTCAGGTTGCTCTTGACGAGCAGCGCGATGGCGCCCAGCACCGAGGCGCCGGCCAGCACCCACGTGAACTCGTCGGTGGTGGCGCGCAGCATCGAGTAGAACGGCGTGAAGTACCACACCGGGGCGATGTGCGGCGGCGTCTTGAGCGAGTCGGCCGGGATGAAGTTGTTGAACTCCAGGAAGTACCCGCCCATTTCCGGCGCGAAGAACACGATGAAGGCGAACACCAGCAGGAAGCCCGCGACGCCGACCAGGTCGTGCACCGTGTAGAACGGGTGGAACGGGATGCCGTCCTTGGGGCGACCGTACTTGTCCTTCGGGCCCTGCTTGATCTCGATGCCGTCCGGGTTGTTCGAGCCGACTTCGTGCAGCGCCACCAGGTGCGCCGCCACCAGGCCCACCAGCACCAGCGGAATGGCGATGACGTGGAAGGCGAAGAAGCGGTTCAGCGTGGCGTCGGACACGACGTAGTCGCCGCGGATCCAGATCGACAGCTCGGGGCCGATGAACGGGATGGCCGCGAACAGGTTCACGATCACCTGTGCGCCCCAGTAGGACATCTGGCCCCACGGCAGGAGGTAGCCGAAGAATGCTTCGGCCATCAGACAGAGGAAGATCGCGACGCCGAAGATCCAGACCAGCTCACGCGGTTTGCGGTACGAGCCATAGAGCAGGCCGCGCAGCATGTGCAGGTAGACGACGACGAAGAACATCGAGGCGCCGGTCGAGTGCATGTAGCGCACCAGCCAGCCCCACGGGACTTCGCGCATGATGTATTCGACGGATTGGAACGCGCGCTCGGCGTCCGGCTTGTAGTGCATGACCAGGAAGATGCCGGTCACGATCTGCAGCACCAGCACCAGGAGTGCCAGCGAGCCGAAGAAATACCAGAAGTTGAAGTTTTTCGGTGCGTAGTATTCGGACAGATGCGCTTTCCAGGTGGAGGTCACCGGGAAGCGCCGGTCCAGCCAGCCCAACAGGCCTGTCGTCTCGACGGTTTTCTCGCCAGCCATGTAACGGCTCCTTCTCTAATACGTGGCGTATTTGTTTTACTTACGTAATTCGGGAAAAAAGCGCGACGCGAGCGTCAGGCCTTGTTGTCTTCATCGACGCCCACGATGATGCGGGAGTCGGTGAGATACTGGTACGGCGGAACTTCGAGATTGTCGGGAGCGGGCTTGTTCTTGTAGACCCGGCCTGCCAGGTCGAACGTGGAGCCATGGCACGGACAGAGGAATCCGCCTTGCCAGGAGGCGCCCATGCCGCCACCGCCGCCCGTTTCGAAGTGCGAGGTGGGCGAGCAGCCCAGATGGGTACAGATGCCAACACAGACGAAGATCTCGGGCTTGCGCGAGCGACCTTCGTTTTCCGCGTATTTGGGCGTGAAACCGGGCCGCTTGGACTGGGGGTCCGCCAGGAGGGCGTCCTGGGTCTTGAGGCCGGCGATCTGTTCAGGAGACCGGTGGATGATCCAGACCGGCTTGCCCCGCCATTCCACCGTTTTCATGGTGCCCACGGGAATGTCGCCGATGTCGACCTCCACGGGGGCGCCGGCGGCGCGGGCTTTTTCAGAAGGGGAAAACGTGCTCACAAGCGGTATTGCCGTTGCGACACCTGCTACGCCACCCACAGCACAGGCGGTGGTTACCCAGAAACGTCGCGAAGGATCGGGCGGCAGATTTGGATCAACCGCACCGTCATCATCATGCACCAGCGTATCCTGACTCATCTTCCTATCCTTGTTGATGCGCCCGCTCTACGAGTAGCATCACTTCTGCGGCATCGGCTTCGCGGGAATATGTAACAACATAGCAACCGCGTATTATAGCGCCAGCCTACTGGTGGGCGTATCACGAAGGGAGTGCTTTTATGAGCAAAGCGACTGGTTTCGTCAAAGAATTCCGAGATTTCGCTGTCAAAGGCAATGCGGTTGATTTGGCGGTTGGTGTGATCATTGGGGCGGCTTTCGGCAGAATCGTCGACTCACTGGTCAAGGATATCGTCATGCCGCTGGTGAACTTCGTGCTGGGCGGATCCGTCGATTTCTCGAACAAGTTCCTGGTGCTGTCGATGCCAGCCGGTTACAACGGGCCGATGACATATGCGGACCTGACCAAGGCGGGAGCCAACGTTTTCGCCTGGGGGAACTTCATCACGATCATCATCAACTTCGTGTTGCTGGCGTTTGTGATCTTCTGGATGGTGAAGGCGATCTACAAGGCGCGCACCAAGGCCGAGGAAGCGCCGGCGGCGCCTGCCGCGACGCCCGAGGATGTGGCGTTGTTGCGTGAGATTCGGGATTTGTTGAAGAAGCAGCCTTGAAGTGAATGGAAGAGCGCCCTGTGGGGCGCTTTTTTATTGGTTCAGTGGTTGTTTGCTTGCGGGGGGATGGGCTTCGTAGGCCGCCCGGCGCGGGTGGTCGCGGGCGGGGCGCGCCTGCGATTGCGGTCCGGAGCGTTCGCTCCGGACTGCCCCGTGCTCAACCTCGTTGCCGCCTGTCGGCGGCTGCCTTCGGTTTCCGCCGGGCGCATCTGACGGCGCGCCCCGCCCGCGACCACCCGCGCCGGGCTACCGGTTTCGAGGTTTCATGCGCTGCTGGACCGAGGCGGCATGGGAGGGGCTTGTGTTGCCCGCCAAAACCGGCTGCGCGGGCAGCCGGTTTTGGCATACGTGCTTCTGGGGAGCGAGGCGGGGTGCGCTGCGCGCTGGCGGTGGGTATTGTGGGTGGCCGCCGTGGGCGTTCAGGCGGCGCGCGTCGGCGGGCAAGGGTTCGCCTGGGATCAGTGTTGCGGCCATGCCCTGTTTTCTGCTGTCACACCGGGTTGTCCAGGTCCACGAATTCGACCTTGATGCCGAAGCGCTCGGCCACGGCCTGGCCCAGGGCCTGGATGCCGTAGCGTTCGGTGGCGTGGTGGCCGGCGCCCAGGAAGGCGACGCCGGTTTCCTGGGCCAGGTGGAAGGTGGATTCGGAGGCTTCGCCGGTG
>NZ_QHHO01000010.1:0-21035 GCF_003184165.1 Achromobacter sp. RW408 | reverse complement strand
GAGCCCGCCCACTCCCGCCGCGACCTGCTGATGGGCATGGCCGGGGTGGCCGCCACCGTCGTGCTGGCGGCCTTCGATTCCACCATCATCAGCACCACCCTGCCGCGCGTGGCCGAGGCCCTGAACGGCATGGCCCTGTATGCCTGGGTGGGTACCGGCTACCTGCTGGCCACCGCAGCATCCATCATGATCTTCGGCCGTCTGGGCGATATGTTCGGCCGCAAGCCCCTGATGCTGGTGTCGGTGCTGATCATCGCGCTCGGTTCCATCGCCTGTGGCCTGTCGCAAAGCATGGGCCAGCTGATCCTGTTCCGTACCCTGCAAGGGATCGGCGGAGGCATGATGATCGCCACGGCCTTCGCGGCCCCGGCGGATCTGTTCCCCGACGCCAAGCAACGGGTGAAATGGATGGCGCTGGTCTCGGCCGCCTTTGCCATGGCCAGCGGCATCGGCCCGGTACTGGGCGGCGCCGCAACGCAGGCGCTGGGCTGGCGTGCCGCTTTTTTCATTTCCCCGATTGCCGCGGCGGTGGCCTTGTTCCTGCTGGCCAAGTATTTCCCGCGGATCCGGCCAATCCACACGGGCGAACGGCGCATCGATTGGCTGGGGGCGGTACTGCTGGTCGTCGCGGTGGGCGCGCCCCTGGCTGCGTTGGAACTGGGCTTTGCAAAGGGGGAGCATGCCCACCCGGCGATGGGCCTGGGACTGGCAGTGGCTGGGATCGCCGCCATCGCCCTGCTGATTCCCATCGAGCGCCGCGTCGCCTCGCCGATCTTTCCCTTGCGCGTGCTGGCGGGTCGGGAACCGCAGTTGCTGAATCTCGCCGCCATGACGGTCGGCGCCGTGATGTTCGTGCTGATTTTCTATAGCCCCTTGCTGCTGCAGCAGGTACTGGGCTACACGCCAAGCGAAGCCGGCCTGTTGCTGACGCCGCTGGTGGCGGCCATCTCGGTGGGCAGCATCATCAACGGCCGGCTGTTCCCCCGCCAGACGGAACCGCAGCGCCTGATGGTGTTCGGTGCCGGCCTGCTGGCGGTGGGGACGTTGATGGTGCTATTGATCTCCCCCGGCACATCGGCCTGGTGGATCCTGGCGGCGTTCTTCGTCAATGGCTGTGCGCTGGGCTTCCTGTTGCCCAACCTGACCTTGTTCATGCAGATGCTCAGCGAACGGCGCGATGTGGGCGTGGCTTCGGCCCTGGTCCAGACCACTCGCGCGATCGGCAGCGCCTTGGGCACGGCCGTAGTCGGAATCCTGATCTCGCACGGCACGGTACTAAACGGAGTGCGCACAGGTCTGGTGTTGTGTATCGTCCTGTGCCTGACCTGCGCGGTACTCGCGCATCGGGTCAAGATGAAAAACCTGGCCACCAATCGGAACCAGGCCTGATTCGGGATCGACCATGCGCCGCCGCGATTTGCTGGACCTTCTACTTCTGGCCGCCGTCTGGGGCGGCTCGTTTCTATTCATGCGCCTGGCCGTGGGGGAATTCGGGCCGGTGGCGTTGATCGAACTGCGCGTCGGCCTGGCGGCCCTGTTCCTGCTGCCCGCCGCGCTATGGCGCAACAGGTTGCCGACCATCGGCAAGCACTGGAAAGCCATCCTGGTTGTGGGAACGCTGAACGCCGCCCTGCCGTTCCTGCTGTACGCCTACGCCGCGCAATCGCTGGGCGCCGGATTCCTGTCTGTGGCCAACGCGGTGACGCCGGTCTGGGGCGCCGTGGTCGGCTGGCTCTGGCTCAAGGACAGGCTGCCCTGGTCGCGATCGCTCGGGCTCATGATCGGCCTGCTGGGAATCGTGGTGCTGGTCTGGGACAAGCTGGACTTCAAATCGGGGGGCACGGGCCCGGCCGTGCTCGCGGCGGTGTCGGCGCCGGTCTTCTATGGCATCGCGGCCAATTGGACCAAGCGCTTCCTGACCGGGGTCGACGCCCTTTCCAACGCGACCGGCAGCATGATCGCCGCGGCATTGGTGTTGTTGCCGCTGGCCTTGGCCACCTGGCCGCAGACGCCCGTGTCGATGCGGGCCTGGGGCGCCACCATCCTGCTGGCCGTGGTCTGTACCGGCGCCGCCTACATCATCTTCTTTCGCCTGATCGCCAACGTCGGCCCCACCGGGGCGGTCAGCGTTACGTTCCTGGTGCCTGTCTTTGGCGTGGTCTGGGGAGCCTGGTTCCTGGATGAAGCCATCACCGTTTCCATCCTGACCGGCGCCGGTATCATCCTGGTGGGCACGGCACTGGCGCTGGGCTTGGTCGGCGAGAGAAAGCGCCGCGGCCCAGCAAGTTAGGCAATCCGGACCTGGTCGGCTTCGGCAAGGAGCCGGCCGTTCCGATCGGCGGCCGACAACAGCGGAGCTTCTTGCCCCAGCGGCCATTCGATTCCCAGCACGGGGTCATTCCAGAGCACGCATTGCTGGTGCATGGGTTGGTAGTAGCTCGTCGCCTTGTAGGAAACGACGGCGCGCGCGGACAACACCAGAAACCCATGGGCGAAGCCCTCGGGAATCCACATCTGCCGGTGGTTGGCGGCCGAGAGGCGCTGCGCCACCCATTGTCCGAACGTAGGGGAACCCTGGCGCATGTCCACAGCAACATCGTAGATTTCTCCCTGGGTCACACGCAGTAATTTGCCTTGGGGATCCACTGTCTGATAGTGCAGGCCGCGCAGTACGTTGCGATGGGATTCCGATTGGTTGTCCTGCACGAAACGCAACTCCCGTCCCACCGCCGCGTCCAGCACGGACTGTCGATAGGTCTCGAGAAAACAGCCGCGCTCGTCGCGATGGACTTCCGGCTCGATCAGCAGGACATCAGGCAAGGCCAGGGGGGTGATGGTCATCAGAAAGCCCTGCGCTTTAGCAGACTCATCAGATAATCGCCATAACCGCTCTTTTGCAGCGGACGGGCCAGCGCTTCCAGCTGCGTGGCGTCGATCCATTGCTTGCGGAAAGCGATCTCCTCGGGGCAGGCCACCTTCAAGCCCTGGCGGCGCTCCAATGTGGCAATGAACTGGCTGGCCTCGAGCAGGCTGTCGTGAGTGCCGGTATCCAGCCAGGCATGGCCGCGCCCCATGATCTCGACGTTGAGCCTCCCCTGCCGCAGATAAAGCTGGTTCAGGTCGGTGATCTCCAATTCGTTGCGAGCGGAAGGACGTATTCCACGCGCCAGGTCCACCACCTGGCCATCGTAGAAGTACAAACCGGTGACCGCATAGCTGGACTGCGGCACGGCGGGCTTCTCTTCGATCCGCAATGCCTGTCCGGCGGCATCGAACTGGACCACGCCATAGCGCTGCGGATCCTGCACATGGTAGGCGAACACGGTCGCGCCTTCCCGCCGGGCGTCGGCACGCGCCAGCAGCTGCGGCAGGTCATGCCCGTAGAAAAGGTTGTCGCCCAGCACCAGGGCGCAGGGCGTGTTGCCGATGAAACCGGCCCCGATCAGGAATGCCTGGGCCAGTCCATCCGGGGATGGCTGCACCGCGTATTGCAGATTCAAGCCCCAGCGCCCGCCATCCCCCAGCAAATGGGCAAAACGCGGCGCATCATCAGGCGTGGCGATCACGAGGATGTCGCGTATGCCCGCGAGCATCAACGTGCTGAGCGGGTAATAGATCATCGGTTTGTCATACACCGGCATCAGCTGTTTGCTGATGGCCAGTGTGGCCGGATGCAACCGGGTCCCGGAGCCGCCGGCCAGTATGATGCCCTTGCGTGGCGCGAGCGAGGTCATGGCGACGGCGCTTCCTGGCGATAGGCGCCCGACACGATATCGGTCACCCATTGGGGATTGTCGAGATACCAGCCCAGCGTTTTCTCGAGTCCCGACTGAAACGTCTCGACCGCGCGCCATCCCAATTCGCGCCGGGCTCGGGTCGTGTCGATGGCATAGCGGCGATCGTGCCCGGCGCGATCCGCGACCATGGCGATCTGCGTCTTGTACGACGCGCCGTCGGCACGGGGACGCAGTTGGTCGAGCAGCCGACAGACAGCCAGCACCACGTCCAGATTGGTGTGTTCGCTGTCGCCGCCCAGGTTATAGGTTTCTCCGGGGTAGCCGCGTTCGAGCACTTTGCGCAGGCCACTGCAATGATCCGCCACATACAACCAATCGCGCACATGCAGGCCGTCGCCATACACAGGCAACGGCTTGCCCGCCAGCGCATTGTGGATCACAACCGGTATCAGCTTTTCCGGAAACTGCCGCGGTCCGAAATTGTTGGAGCAGTGCGTCGTCAGCACGGGCAGGCCATGGGTACGGCCGCAGGCTCGCACCAGGTGATCGCTGGCCGCCTTGCTGGCCGAATAGGGATTGTTGGGCTGATAGGCGCTGGCCTCGGTGAATGCCGGCGCATCCGGCGCCAGCGATCCGTAGACCTCGTCGGTCGAAACATGCAGGAAGCGAAAGTCCTCGCGTGCCTTGCCGACCAGGCCGGCCCAATAGCTCCGGGCCGCCTCCAGCAAGCCGTAGGTGCCGCAGATATTGCTCTGGATGAAATCACCCGCCCCGGCAATGGAGCGATCCACGTGCGACTCCGCAGCGAAGTGCAGGATCGCGCGCGGTTGGTGGGTCCGCAGCAAACTGGCCACCAAAGCGGTGTCGCCGACGTCGCCGACCACCAATTCGTGGCGCGCGTCGTCTTTCAACCCGTCGAGGTTGCGCCGATTGCCGGCATAGGTCAGCTTGTCCAGATTGATCACGGGCTCCCCCCCCTGCGCCAGCCAATCCAGCACAAAGTTGGAACCGATGAATCCGGCGCCGCCGGTGACGAGAATGCTCATTGCGTAGTGCCCGAATGAAGGCGCCGCCTCCTAATCCGGCAGTTTAGCGCCGTGGCCGCCGACTTCAGTACTTATCCGACGTCCCCGTCAGCGCCACCCCGATCCGCAACAACGTATAAGACACCGCGTCCACCCAGCGCCGCACCCATCCACGCCGCTGGTAATCCAGGGGCCGGATGAAACGCCCGCCTTCCTGGATCGCCGTCTCCAGGCGCTCCTGCAGGTCCCAGGCGAACGGCTGGTCATCGATCACCACGTTGGCCTCCCGCGCCAGCAGCAGGCTGAAGGGATCCAGGTTGGACGAACCCACCGTGGCGACATTGTCGATCACCGCCACCTTGGCGTGCAGGTAGCTCGGCATGTATTCGTAGATCTCGATGCCGTCGCGCAGCAGCTGGTCGTAGAGCGAGCGGGTAGCGTGGTACTGCATGCGGTATTCGATCTTGCCCTGCAACAGCAGGCGCACGCGCACGCCGCGCGCGGCGGCCTTGGCCAGGGCGCGGCGGAACTGGCGGCCGGGGAAAAAATAGGCGTTGGCGATGAGGATATCGCGGCGCGCCTGGGTGATGCCGTAGAGATAGGCGCGTTCGAAGGTCTGGCGGAAACGCAGGTTGTCGCGCAGCACCAGTGCGGCGCGCAGCTCGCCACAGGGCGCCACCGGCGCATGGCTGGGCTTGGTCAGCCGCATGCGGCTCCAATCGCGCGGATGGCGCCGCAGGCGGGCCCAGTTCAGGCGCACCCACAACAGATCCTGCGCGTAGGCCGCCTCGGTCACCAACGGGCCGCGCACCTGCACCGCGAAATCGAAGCGCGGCGCCGAAATGCCATCGGTGGGATCGAGATCGTCGTAGTCGTCGATGATGTTGATGCCGCCGATGAAGGCCACGTTGCCATCAACGATGGTGACCTTGCGGTGCAGGCGCCGCAGGCGGCTGCGCGAGGGAATGAACTTCGCGAACCAGCGCGGCTCGGGACGGAAGATGCGGCATTGCGCGCCGGCGCCGGTCAGGCGTTCGCGCAGGGTCTCGGCGGTCTCGGCTGCGCCGAAGCCGTCGAGCACCACGCGCACCTTGACGCCGCGCGCGGCCGCCGCCATCAGGCAATCCAGCACCTTCACGCCGGTGCGGTCCAGCATGAAGATATAGGTTTCCAGATGCACGCTGGATTGCGCCGCGTCGATCGCCTGGCACAGCGCCGGAAAGAAGTCGGTGCCGTTCTGCAGCAGCCGGATGTCGTTGCCGTCGGTCCACTCCAGCCTGACCTGCTCGGCCTTCACGGGAGTTCCAGCTCGGCCAGCAAGGGGGAATGATCGGACAGCCGCGCCCATTCGCGGCCGCGCAGCACGCGCGCGCTGCGCACGGCGAAGCCGCGCTGGTAGATGCGGTCCAGGCGGAACCAGGGGAACACGGCCGGAAAGGTGCGCGGCGGCGGCAGCAACAGGCGCGAACTGCCGTCCATGCCGAGCTGGTTGGTGCGCTCCAGCACCGAAACGCCGCTGTTGGGCAGGCCACGCAGGGCGTTGCTCAGGCGCTTGACCGAATCACGCAGGCGCGGCAATTCGCCGCCATGGCTGCGCGGCGCGTGCGAGAACACTTCGTACAGGCCCAGCTGCTGCACGAACAACGGCGCCAGGCGGTCGCCCCAGTCGTTGAAATCACCGGCGATCAGTATCGGTTCGCCGTCGGGCACCATGCGCCGGATGCGCTCGGTCAGCGCCAGGATCTGGCGGCTGCGGCTGCCGGCGAACAGGCCCAGGTGCACCACGAAGCAGTGCACCGAGCGCCCGTCGAGTTCGATGGTCGCGTGCAGCAGGCCGCGCTGCTCCAGGCGATGGTCGGAGATATCCTGGTTTTCATGGTCGAGGATGGGAAAGCGCGACAACAGCGCGTTGCCGTGGTCGGTTTCGTGGCGAATCGCATTGCGGCCATAGGCCACGTCCAGCTTGAGCGCGGCGGCCAGCGATTCATGCTGGGCGTCGAGCAGCGATTTCTGCTCGTTGCGGCCCTGAACTTCCTGCAGGAAGACCAGGTCGGGGCGCAGGCCGTAAAGGCCCAGGCGCAGTTCGTTCAACGAGTCGCGGCGGCCCAACGCCGAGCGACCTTTATGGATGTTGTAGCTGACGACACGGATGAGCGACATGGAAGGAATGGCGCCTCTCAAGACAGTGAAACCGCTCACCGCGACCCACAAAAAAAAGAGCCCCGGCAAGCACCGCCAACCCAGGCGGCGTTTGCCAGATTACTCCAATTCCGTGAACCCTTCCCACCTCGGAGACACCCTGAAACGCAGCGAACGGGCCCGGCGGCGGCTCAGAGGCGCATCCGCTCAGGCAAAGCCCCGCACCCGGGACGCCCCCAAGCCGAGCACACACAAGGCAAGCAGAAAAACGCCACAAACCCGAGACACCATCCCTAGCCAGGCCGCCGGGATCCGGCTCCGCCGGTCCCGCGCGGCGCCCCCTTGAGGGGGAGCGCCGCAGGCGCTCGGGGGTGGGCCTACTTCGGCTCAGCGTTGCGCAGGCGGATGTGCAGCTCGCGCAGTTGCTTCTCGTCGACTTCCGACGGCGCCTGGGTCAGCAGATCCTGGGCGCGCTGGGTCTTCGGGAAAGCGATGACGTCACGGATCGATTCGGCGCCGGTCATCATCGTGACGATGCGGTCCAGGCCGAAGGCGATGCCGCCGTGCGGAGGCGCGCCGTACTGCAGCGCGTCCAGCAGGTAGCCGAACTTCTCGCGGGCTTCCTCGGCACCGATCTTGAGCGCGCGGAACACCTTGCTCTGCACTTCCTCGCGGTGGATACGGACCGAGCCGCCGCCGATTTCCCAGCCGTTCAGGACCATGTCGTAGGCCTTGGCGAACGCCTTGCTGGGATCGGTCTCGAGGAAGTCCTCGTGGCCGTCCTTGGGGCTGGTGAAGGGGTGATGCGCGGCGGTGTAACGGCCGTCTTCCTCGTCGTATTCGAACATCGGGAAGTCGACCACCCACAGCGGCATCCAGCCGGCGGTGAACAGGCCGGTCTTCTTGCCGAATTCGCTGTGGCCGATCTTCACGCGCAGCGCGCCGATGGCGTCGTTGACGACCTTCTCGCGGTCGGCGCCGAAGAAGATGATGTCGCCGTCCTGCGCGCCGGTGCGCTTGACCAATTCGGCCAGGGCGGCGTCATGCAGGTTCTTGACGATCGGCGATTGCAGGCCGTCGCGGCCCTTGGCCACTTCGTTGACCTTGATGTAGGCCAGGCCCTTGGCGCCGTAGATGCCGACGAACTGGGTGTAGGCGTCGATCTCGCTGCGCGACATCTCGGCGCCGCCGGGCACGCGCAGGGCGACCACGCGGCTGCCGGGCGCCGTGGCGGCGGCGGCGAACACCTTGAAGTCCACGTCGCGCATGACGTCGGTCATGTCGGTGAATTCGAGCTGCACGCGCAGGTCGGGCTTGTCCGAACCGTAGCGACGCATCGCTTCGGTCCAGGTCATGATGGGGAACGGCTCGGCCAGGTCGACGCCCTGCACCACCTTGAACACGTGGCGGATCATGTTCTCGAAGATCTCGCGGATCTCGAGCTCGTTCAGGAACGAGGTTTCGCAGTCGATCTGGGTGAATTCAGGCTGGCGGTCGGCGCGCAGGTCTTCGTCGCGGAAGCACTTGGTGATCTGGTAATAGCGGTCAAAGCCCGACACCATCAGCATCTGCTTGAACAGCTGCGGCGACTGCGGCAGCGCGAAGAAGTGGCCGGCGTTGACGCGCGAGGGCACCAGGTAGTCGCGCGCGCCTTCGGGCGTGCTCTTGGCCAGCATCGGGGTTTCGATGTCGATGAAGCCCAGCTGGTCCAGGAACTTGCGGGTTTCGATCGAGACGCGGTAGCGCAGCATCAGGTTGCGCTGCATCTGCGGGCGGCGCAGGTCCAGCACGCGGTGCGTCAGGCGGGTGGTTTCCGACAGGTTGTCGTCGTCCAGCTGGAACGGCGGCGTGACCGACGCGTTCAGGATCTCGACTTCCTTGCACAGCACCTCGATCTCGCCCGAGGCCAGTTCGGCGTTGGCGGTGCCCGCCGGACGCTCGCGCACCAGGCCGGTGACGCGGATGCAGAATTCGTTGCGCAGGCGCTCGGCGGTGGCGAAGGCGGCGTTATCCGGATCGAACACGATCTGCGCCAGGCCCGCGCGGTCGCGCAAGTCGATGAAGATGACCCCGCCGTGGTCGCGGCGGCGGTTCACCCAGCCATACAGGGTGACGGTCTGGCCGAGATGGTCGCGGCAAACCTGGCCGGTGTAGCAGGTACGCATCGGGATAACTCCGTTGTGTGCTTGGTAGTAGCGTAAAGGGTTACAGGTCGACGCCCGGCGCGCGCTGCGCGTCCGGCGTCGGGGAGGACGGCGCCGGCCGGGCGCCCGGCGCGGCCGGACCCGGGGCGACGACGCCCATGGAAACGATGTACTTCAAGGCCGCGTCCACGCTCATCTGCAGGTCCACCGTGTCGGCACGGGGCACCATCAGGAAGAAGCCGGACGTGGGATTCGGCGTGGTCGGCACGTACACGCTGATGTGGTCGCCGGGCAGCCGTTCGGCCACTTCGCCGCTGGGCGTGCCGGTGACGAACGCGATGGTCCAGCTGCCGGCGCGCGGATACTGCACCAGCACGGCGCGGCGAAACGCCTGGCCGTTCGGCGCCAGCACGGTATCGCTGACCTGCTTGACCGAGTTGTAGATCGAGCGCACCAGGGGAATGCGGCCCAGCAGGTTTTCCCACTGGTCCACCATGGTACGGCCGATCAGGTTGGCCGCGAAAATGCCCGTCAGCAGCACCACCACGATGACCAGGACGAAGCGGAAGCCGGGGATGTCGACGCCGAACAGCGATTCGGACGACAGGAAGCCAGGCACGAACCCTTCGAGGGTGGCGACCAGCAGACCCAGCACCCACACCGTGATGACCAGGGGAACCCAGATCAGCAGGCCGGTGATGAAGTACTTTTTGATGACGCGCATACGCATCGCGCGGGTACTCAGGAAGCGCTGGCCGGTCCCGCGGCGGGCGCGGGGGCAGCGGCCGGAGCCGGTGCGCTGGCGGCCGGCGCGGCGCTGTCAGCGGGCGCCGACGGGGCGCTGGCGCCGGTGGCCTGCTGGCCGCCGCTGCCGTTGCCGCGGAAATCGGTGACGTACCAGCCCGAGCCCTTGAGCTGGAAGCCAGCCGCGGTCACTTGCTTGGAAAACGTGCTCTGGCCGCATTCGGGGCAAACCGAAAGCGGCGCGTCGGAAATCTTCTGCAGAACGTCTTTGGCATGGCCACAGGCGCTGCACTTGTAGGCGTAGATGGGCATCGAGGGCTCCCAGGCGCGGGCCCGGTGTATCAGTGACCGTCGGCCGGACGTGGCGCAAAACCAGGGGCGCGAGGAGTCCTCCAAGAGGAGGCCCCGGGGCCGGAGCTGGCGCTGGACCGGACAACGGCCGGGCACGGCCGGAAAAATACGGGAAAGTCTTGAATTTTAGCGGTTTTTCGTGAAAGGCCGGCGGCACCCTCACGGCGGGGCGCCCGGGGGCTCCGTCAGAGGTGCGCGCCCTGCTCCGTCAGACAGGCAGCAGGAACATCAGGGCAGCCACCGCCGTCGGCCCCAGGGCAGACAAAAACAGCCGCCCGGACGAAATGCTGCCATCGGGGAAATGGTTCTTCAGGATGGCGAAACCGGCCGGGTTCGGCGCGTTGGCGATCACGGTCAGGCCGCCTCCGGTCACGGCGCCCGCCACCAGCATGTAGCGCCAGGCTTCGCTGGTGCCTTCCACCAGCGAACCGAGGTAGGTCAGCGCGGCGTTGTCGGTGATGGCCGTCAGCGCGGTGGCGCCCCAGAACAGCACGAACGGCTCCAGCCCGCCCAGCAGGTCCTGCAGCCACCACTTCTGCAGCCCGCCCAGCACCACCAGGCCCGCCAGGAAGAAGCCCACCATCAGCCCCTCCTTGATCAGCAGGCGGTTCTGGTGGCGCTTGTAGGCCTCGGCAAAGCCGATGAACATCATCAACAGGCCCAGGAAGATCGCCGGGTGGTGCGCGCTCAGCACCACCGCCACCAGGAACACCAGGTGGATCAGCATCACCAGCGCCGGCACCGGCGGGCGGTTGTCCTTGCCTTCCGGCGCATCAACGCCGCCGCCCGTGCCCACCGAACGTTCCAGCAGCGCCTTGCGGCAGATGAAGGTCAAGAGGCCCGCGTTCAGGCACACCGCCACCGCCGCGCGCCAGCCGAAATGCTGCGCCATGAAAGTCGAATCCCAGCCGAAGGTGGACGCCACCATCAATACCGGCGGCGCCGCGTAGGAGGTCAACACGCCGCCGATCGACACGTTGACGAACAGCACGCCCAGCGTCAGGTACTTGAAGCCGGCGCGGCCGCTGCTGCGGAAATAGGCATCGCGCAGCAGGATCGCCGCCAGCGTCATGGCCGCCGGCTCGGTGATGAACGAACCGCCGAGCGGCACCAGCGACATCACCACGAAGAACGTGGCCAGTTCACGCGGCAGCGGCAACACGCGCGCCGTGGCGCGCACCAGCAGTCCCACCAGTTCCAGGATCGGCCGGCTGGCCGCCACCACCATGATGGTGAAGACGAACAGCGGCTCGGTGAAATTGCGCGTGTCCATGTAGCCGATGGCCGATGACGGCCCGGTCAGCGCCGCCATCGCCACGATCAGGGCAAACGCCCACACGCCGAACACCGCCTCGACCTCGGCCAGCAGGTGCCAGAAACCGGCATGAGGCCCGCCGCGATGGGCCAGGCGGGCGAACATGGGAACGGAGAAGGTATGCAGCACCGCCACGCCGAACAGGACGGTGGCGATGAGTTCTATGGGCTGAGGCATCTGAAGCGCTTCCGGTATGAAGGCCCGGGCCGCGCGCACGCGACCCGGAATCGGCGGACAAGGGTCGCACTATAGCGTAGCGAACCCGCCCCGCCCTACAGGGACAACGCTAGGATTCGCCCACTTTTCAGGCGATCGGCGCGGGCGGCTCGCCGCCCTGCTGCGCGTCGCGCATCTCCATCAGCAGGCTGTGCAGCATCTCGGTCGACAGGCCGTGCAGCACCAGGCGATAGCCGGCGCGCAGCGTCGACATCGGCACCAGCGGATGGCTGTTGTTGACCAGGATCAGGTGCTGCGGCGCGCCCAGCAGCTTGGCCGCGTAGATGCCGATGGTCTCGTCCAGCTGCAGCGAATTGGCTGCGCGCCAGAAGTCGTTGTCGGTCAGCATCAATTGATACAGCGGCGTGAATAGCTCGATGGCGCTCTGCAGGTCGAGGAAATTCAGTTTGCCCTGCGGCATATCCTCAAGCTTCAGATCAGGATCGCGGATCATCGAGAAGTCGACGCGCTCGGGCGCATGCATCTCGACGCCCGCGTCGCGCAACGCCTGGTTCAGCCGGATCACGAAGTTGAACAGGTTCAGGTCGTGCTTGACGAACAGCTCGTCCTTGAGATCGTCGATCTCCATCGGCTCGAGCGGCGTGGTGGCCACGCGCACGGGCGAATTGGCGGCGATGAACGCCAGGATCTGCGCGCCCAGATGGAAATGCCGCAGGATCAGCCAGTTGGCCTCGGGCGACACGAAGCGCTTCAGGCCCCACGCCAGGATGCGATGCAGCAGCCGCGAATGCGACCAGCGGCGCGGCAGGAAGGTCTTGATGACCTGGATCAGGATGATGCAGGCGCGCGCCAGCGGCCGCAGGAACGGCAGCAGGTACTGGCGCGAGCCGCAGCTCGAATCGGTCAGCCAGGCCTTCTTGACCTTGTCCGGCAGGGGCGTGCTGCGATCCAGGTACAGCGCCAGCCACGGGCTCGGATCGGCGGGATCGTGCCCCTTGGCAAGGAATTCGGGTTCCCTGTTCATGCGGCCTCGTCCTCCATCACGTGATGAAACTGCATCAGGTACAGCGCGGCGGTGCGGCGCGCGGTGTCGACGATGCGCCGCTCGGCGCGGCCGTCTTCGTCGCAGTCCAGCGCCAGTTCCACCGCGGTCAGCCAGCGCGCCAGGTGGTTCTCGTCGTTGTGGCCATGGTATTCCAGGAAGCGGAAGGCGTCCGGTGGCAGCTTCAGGCTGGCCTTGAGCAGCGGCAGCAGGGCCGGCACGATGCGCTGGCCCGTGCCCTCGATGATGTAGATGGCGCCCAGGAGGCCGATCGGATCGCGCGTGGCGGCCAGGCTGTGCAGATAGGCGTTGAGCGCCTCGCCGCCGGGATTGCGGCGCAGCGCATCGATGTTGTCGATGCTGCCGCCGGCCGTGCGGTAGTCCTGGAACAGGATCTGGAAGTCGTTCTGCTCCTCGCCGGCGTGCATGTCGATCAGCGCGGCCAGCGGCTGGTATTGCTCGGTCAGCGAAGCCGCGCCTTCGCGCATCCACTTGCTGCCCTCGCGCACCTGCGGAATCCAGTTCTCCATCCAGTTCAGGTAGTCGGCGGTCTGGAAGCGGCGGTTGCGCAGGCGCCGCACCACCGGCGTGCGCCAGACGCGCGAGCGGTAGTCGTGCCAGATCGCCGCCAGTTCGGTCAGCAACTGGCCCAGCCCCTGCGGCGCCATGTCCGGATCGTGCGGCGGCGCGATGGCGTCGGCATCGGCGCTGTGGGCGTCCTCGCGCCCGGCCGCGGCCGGCGTGGCGCCCACGGCCACCGAGGGCGCGGCGTCATGCGCGGCCTCGGCCTCCAGCAGCATGTAGGCCGCCATGAACCGGCCCGACTCGGGGATGTAGCAGAAGATCTGCTCGCCCGGCTTGATCTCACGGGTTTCGAGGAACTCGGCCAGCATGATCAGGATCGACGCCGCGCCGGTGTTGCCGCGCCAGGCCAGGTTGCTGAACCAGCGCTCACGCGGGATCACCAGGCCGGCCTTCTCCATCAGGTCCTCGACCACCGGAATGAATTTCTCGGAGGAGTAATGGCACAGGAAATGATCGACCTGGTCCGGATCCAGCCAGCCGTCGCGCACCAGCTTGGCGTACTCGTGGATGCCGATGTCGAACAGGTGCGGCAGCAGGCGGATGTCCTGGCGCAGCGACAGCGCGCCGTCGGCCTCCGCCTCGTTCCAAGACGGATAGTCCAAGTGGCCCTTCTGCCGGTCGGCCGACAGGCCCAGCTGCATGCACACCGGATAGTCGCCCGAGAACGAACGCTGGTGCACCCACTTCAGGCGCAGCCGCACGCCCTTGGACGCGCCGGGCAGCGGCCGGCCGCCGCGTCCCAGCAGCAACGCGCCGGCGCCATCGGACAGCATCCAGCGCAGGAAATGCGCGTCGAAGTCGGCGTCGTAGCCGCGCGCGGCAAAGCGCGAACGCTTGAACAGGCGCGACGGCAGCTCGGCCGCGACCGCCAGCGCGCTGGCATGGCCGCCCATCTCGACACCCTGCGCCGCCACCTGGATCGCCGACACGCCCGCGGCGCAGATGCCGTGCACCGACAGCGTCTCCATCGGATGCGCGGCCAGCTCGCCCTGGATCATGTTGGCAAAGCCCGGCATCAGCGCGTCGCCCCCGGACGACCCGCTGGTCAGCAGCGACACGTCCGCCAGGTCGCCATCATTGCGTCGCAGGCAATCGCGGATGGCGTTGGCGGCCAGCTGCGCGTTGGTGAAGACGGTGGCGCCCTCGGCATCGATCGCGTAGTAGCGCTGCTTGATACCGTTCTCGGCCAGGATGCGGCTCTTGATGCGGCTGGACATGCGGTTCAGCGGCGCGATGTAGCTGTCCATGGCCTCGTTGGACACGGGTTCGCCCGGCATGAAATAGCCGGCGCTTTCCAGGTAGACACGATTGAACGCGATAGGCATGGCGGGTCTCTAGTGGCAGGTATGGGGTTGCGGCGCTAGCGCACGTGCTCGGGCGCCATACACGAACGGCTGCGAAAGCGCGGCAGGAAGGTGCCCAGCACGAACACGCGGAACATGTACGGCGTCAGGCCGCCTTCGTTCAGCGCGGGTGTCACGCGGGCCCGGTAGTGGTCGCGATGCAGCACGGTCAGTTCCGACCAGTGCGCGCGCGGGTTCTCGTGGTGCGCGGTATGCAGGCCGATGTTGAACAGCAGCGGATTGACCAGTCCTTCGAAATTGCGGGCGTAGTTCAGGCCGGCGACGGCACGCGGCCCGCCATCGGCGTGCGCGTGTTGCAGGTAGTTGGTGGCCAGCAGCCAGTGCAGGCCGTGCAGTTGCGGGATGATGACGAACACCAGCGCCTTGACCGGATTGATGGCCAGCAGGCCGCCCCACAGCCCCAGCCAGGCGCCGTACTGGCACATGCAGTAGCGCCACGCGCCCGGCCAGTGCCGGCGCAGCCGTCCCAGCCAGGCAAAGAACAGCGGATACAGCACCCACACCGCCTGCACCGGATGGATCAGGTAGCCCCATAGATGATTGGTGTCGCCGCCAAAGCGATAGGTGCGCGCCACGTCGCGCGCGCCATGCTTGTAGCGATGATGGTTGGCCACGTGCGCCGGATAGAACACGAAGGTCGGATGCCCCTGCAGCAGCGTGATCCAGAAATCGGTGGCGCGGTTGGCCCAGCGGCCATGCCACATGCGGATGTGCGTGTGGTTGTGATGAATCACGCCAATGCCCAGCGTCAGGAACAGCATCAGCGCGTACAACGGCCACCAGAAGCCGTGCAGCCACTGCCACGCCGCCAGGGCGGGCAGCGCGGCCAGGTAGGCCAGGCTCTGCCAATCGCGCCGGTTGCGCAGCGCGGGCAGCCGGCGCGTCTTGCTAAGCCCGTCCGCCAAGCGATTCTCGCTGCCGGAAAGCCTCCAGCTGGGGCGCGGCCGCCTCGGCCTTCAGCCGGGTGCGGAACAGGCGGTCCATGAACGTGAACTGGAAACCAAAATTGCCGTTGTAGCAGGCGTGGTGCAGGTGATGCCGGCGGCTCGCCGCAAACCAGTGCGCATACGACACGTTGGGAAAGAAGTCGTAGTTGGCGTGGCCGATGCAATTGAAGAACAGGCTGAACAGCGGCACCGACGCCAACGACCAGAAGCTGAAATCATGCAGCACCATCGGCAGCATGATGACGTTGCCCAGCATCAGCGCCTCGATCGGATGGAAGCTGTAGGTAGAGAACGGGGTGGTCACCACCGAACGGTGGTGCGGCAGGTGGAAACGGCGCAGCAGCTTGGTGTGCAGCAGCCGGTGATTGATCCAGAAATGCACGTCGTTCCAGGCCACCAGCGCCAGGATCTCCAGCGTGATCTTCTGCCAGCTGGCGTCGGGGTCCAGGTGCGCCCAACCCAATTGCAGCAGGCCCCACGGAAAGATCATGCCGGTGCCGAACAGCAGGATCGACACGCCCGACTGCGTGAACTCACGGCGCAACTGGCCCGGCGCCAGCGGCCGCGGATCGAGCGGCCGGCCGATGCCCAGCGCCGGCAGGATGCACTGGGTCAGCAGCCAGGTGGCCGCGCCGAACAGTAGGTAGATGCCGCCGAAGAACAGCAGGCCCGCCAGCATGACCTGCCAGGCGGACAACGCGACAAAAGCTTGGGCCATGAACGTTTTGTTTCACCCCGGAGAATGGCCGCATCATAAGCAATCCGCCAGCCTCGCGGGGAGACATTTATTACCAAATGAATCCGGGCGCCACAAAGAAGCAGTCCATGCCGCGGCTTGCCGCTATTGGCAGGGAAACTGCCGGTTCAGGCCCGCGACCACCGCATCCATGCGCCGGGCCAGGGCCGCGCTGGCCGCCGGCATGGGCTCTCGCAGCTCGTCGCTGAGCAGTCCCTGGCGCCCCAGTTGCGCCTTCACCGGCCCCGGATTGGGTTCGGCGAACGCCAGCTGGATCACCGGCGCCAGCGCTTGGAACAGCTTGCGTGCCAGGTCCAGCTGCTGCGCCCGCACCGCCTGGTACATGGCCACGAACAGGTCGGGCCGGATGTGCGCCGCCGCCGCGATCAGGCCGCTGCCGCCCAGGCACAGCAGCGACAGCGATTGCAGGTCCTCGCCCGCCAGCACGTTCATGTTGCCGTCGGCGATCAGCGCCAGGGTCTTGTCGAGCGAACCGCCGCAGTCCTTGATGGCCGCGATGTTCGGATGCGCGGCCAGCGATAACAGGGTCGAGATTTCCAGCGTCGTTCCTGTGCGGTATGGAATGTCGTACAGCACCAGGGGAAAGCGCGAGGCATCGGCCAGGCTGCGGAAGTAGGCGGCGGCGCCTTCCTGGCCGGGCCGCACGTAGTACGGCGCCGGCGCCAGGATGCCGGCCAACGGCCGGGTGCCGAACGCGGCCAGGCGTTGCAGCACGTGGCCCTGGTGGTTGCCGGCCAGGCCCATCACCACCGGCATGGCGCCGGCCTCGGCGAGCACGGCATCCAGCACCGCCAGTTGCTCGGCGTCATCGAGCGCCGCGGCTTCGCCGGTGCTGCCGCACACGACCAGCCCGTCGACGCCCGCCGCCGCGAAATGGCGCACCAGGCGGCGCAGGGCCCCGCCATCGACAGCGCCGCCGGAGAACGGCGTCACCAGGGGAATCCAGACGCCTTGGAACGGGGATTGATGAGTTTGCATGAACACTCCTTCGGTGTAAGCGGACCGCGGTTGGACCGTACAGAAGTGCTCGGGATACTGGGGGTGCGCGCGAAGGCGCCATGGCGCCGCCGTGAGGCCGCTGTTCCGTCGCCCATCTGACGGAACAGCATGCTCCGGTCAGATGAGCGGCTGTTTTTTGGATTTCAGGCCGGCGCAAACCGTCGCCACGCCGAGGGCGCGGAACGGAAAAACGGACGAGATGGCCTGAGGAATCATGAATGGAATAAAGGGTTGAAACCGGCCGCAGGCGGCCGATGCGCAAATCTACCGGGCCGCCGCCATGCTGTCAACGCAGGCTGGCCAGGAAGACCGCGCACAACGCTTCCATGCCCTGGCGATCGTCTTCGTCGAAACGGTCCGGCACCGGGCTGTCCACGTCCCACACGCCGATCAACTCGCCCTGGTGCACCAGCGGCACCACGATCTCGGAACGCGAGGCCGCGTCGCAGGCGATGTGGCCGGGGAAGGCATGCACGTCGGGCACGAGCTGCGTCTGGCGCTGGCTGGCGGCCGCGCCGCACACGCCGCGATCAAGCGGAATGCGCACGCAGGCCGGCTTGCCCTGGAACGGCCCCAGCACCAGTTCCGTGCCGTCAAATAGGTAGAAGCCCACCCAATTCAGGTCGGGCAGCGCCTGGTAGGCGAGCGCGCTCAGGTTGGCGGCGTTGGCGATGCGGTCGTGCTCGCCGTCGAGCAGGGCGCGGGCCTGCTTGGCCAGTTCGGCGTACAGCGCGGCCTTGGAGTCGGCGGCGATCGGGGCGGCTTCAAACATATGTATAAATGTAACTGTACAGGCGATTATCGATGCAAGTGATTTTAGGGGCAGCCCGCGATAAAGGGGCCGCCTTGCTACGCTGTGGGACAATAGTTTACGCAGCAACGTCTTTACCGCTCCGTTGTCATCACCCCGTCACCCCCCTTCTTGATTAAGAAGCAAGCCATGGACAAGCCTCTCGAACCGACGTTCGCCTTTTCCGAACGCGCCCAGCAACTCACCAGCTCCGCCATCCGCGAGATCCTCAAGGTCACCGAGCGTCCCGAAGTCATTTCGTTCGCAGGCGGCCTGCCGGCGCCCGGCGGCTTCCCGGTGGAAGTAGTGCGTGCGGCATTCGACAAGGTACTGTCCACCAACGGCCGCGCGGCCCTGCAATACGGCCCCACCGAAGGCTATGCGCCGCTGCGCCAATGGGTCGCCGACGACCTGAACCGCGCCGGCGCCAACATCGCCGCCGACCAGACCCTGATCGTGTCCGGCTCGCAGCAGGCCCTGGACCTGCTGGGCAAGGTGCTGATCGACAAGGACAGCAAGGTGCTGGTCGAAGACCCCAGCTACCTCGGCGCGCTGCAATCGTTCAGCCTGTACCAGCCCAAGTTCGTGCCGGTGCCCACCGACGATGGCGGCCTGATCCCGGAAGCCATCACCCCCGAACTGGCCGCCGGCGCGCGCTTCCTGTACGCGCTGCCCAACTTCCAGAATCCCACCGGCCGCACCCTCAGCCTGGAACGCCGCATCGCGCTGGTCAAGCGCGCCGCCGAACTGGGCCTGACCATCATCGAGGACGATCCCTACGGTGAACTGCGCTACGCTGGCGAACCGCAACCGGGCCTGATCGCGCTGGCCGCCGAGTACGGCGCCAACGTGGTGCGCCTGGGCACGTTCTCCAAGGTGCTGGCCCCCGGCCTGCGCCTGGGCTACATCGCCGCCGCCCGCCCGCTGATCAACAAGCTGGTGCAGGCCAAGCAGGCCACCGACCTGCACACGCCCACGCTGACCCAGATGGCCGTGTACGAAATCGTCAAGGACGGCTTCCTGGAAGAACACCTGCCCAACGTGCGCGAAATCTACCGCGCCCAGGGCAGCTGCATGCTCGAAGCCATCGCCCGCGAATTCCCGTCCACCGTCAGCTGGACCAAGCCCGAAGGCGGCATGTTCATCTGGCTCACGCTGCCCGAACACATCGACAGCACCAAGCTGCTGGAAAAGGCCATCGCCCAGAACGTCGCCTTCGTGCCGGGCGCGCCGTTCTATTGCGGCGCCGGCCGCGCCAACACGCTGCGCCTGAGCTTCGCCACCGTGCCGGAAGACAAGATCCGCACCGGCATCGCCATCCTGGGCAAGCTGCTCAAGGAATACACGGCCTGAAAACCGGGTCCTGAACACCCTTGACGGTTCCGCGGCCGGGCGCATTGCCCGGCCGTTGTTTTATGCTGTCGGCTTTCCTCCCTTTTCTTTCGCCGTGACAGTGAGCGCTCCGCAATCCTCTCCCGTCGACCTCAGCGACATTGTTTTCACCGACTGGGTCGAACGTTGGCTGCCCAAATCGTGGCGGCCCTACGCCCGGCTGTGCCGGCTCGACCGCCCCATCGGCACCTGGCTGACGCTGCTGCCCTGTATCGCCGCCCTGGTCCAGGCCGCCGGTGGCCTGCCCGACCTGCAACGCCTGGTGGTGTTCTCGCTGGGCGCGCTGCTCATGCGCGGTATCGGCTGCACCGTCAACGACATGTGCGACCGCAACTTCGACAAGCACGTCGAACGCACCCGCTTCCGTCCGCTCACCAGCGGCCAGCTCAGCATGCGTAATGCGGTCTGGTTCTTGATCGGCCAATTGCTGGTCTGCGGTTCACTGCTTTTCTTCCTGAATGGCATGAGCCGCTGGCTCGCCGTGGCCGTCCTGCCGTTCGTTTTCATCTATCCGCTGTGCAAGCGCGTCACCTACTGGCCGCAGGTCGTCCTGGGCATCTGCTTCAACTGGGGCATGCTGATGGCCTGGTCGGATACGCAGAACCACGTGCCCCTGGCCGCCATCGCGATGTGGTTCGGCGCGGTGCTGTGGCAGGTGGGTTACGACAGCATCTACGCCTACGTCGATGTGCGCGACGACCGCAGCCTGGGCCTGCATTCCACGGCCATGCGCTTCGGCGACCAGGGCAAGCTGTGGATCGGCGGCTTCTATCTGGCCACCGTGATCCTGTGGGCCTGGGGCGGCCATGCCATCGGCATGTCATGGGCCTATTACGTCGGCATGGCGGCCATCGCCGTGCACCTGGCGTGGCAGTTGAAGGTATTCGACATCCAGCGTCCCGACCGCAATTTCATGCTGTTCCGCGCCAACCTCTGGCTGGGCGCGATCCTGGTCGCGGCAGCGCTTGCCGGCACCCTGATCGCCTGATCCGGCGCATTGCGGACACCCCCCGCTTGAGGGATGATGGCCGCTCCGACACGCTTTACGGAGACCACGCATGTCCGCATTGACCAAAACCCTGCTGGCCCTGGCTTCGGCCAGCGCCTTGCTCGGCGCCCTGCCCGCCCACGCCCAGGCCACCACCGATTGCTCCGCCCAGCGTGGCTGCGCCGCGAAGTTCTGCCATCTGGAAAACGAAATCACCTATGCGCGCGCCCACGGCAACACGCACCGGGTGGCCGGCTTGCAGAAGGCGCTGGCCGAAGCCAAGGCGTACTGCACCGACAGCCGCCTGCAATCGCAGCGCGAAGCCGACGTGCGCGACAAGCAAAACAAGGTTTCCGAGCGCGAAGACGAGCTCAAGGCCGCCCGCGCCAAGGGCAAGCAGGAAAAGATCGACAAGGCCCAGCGCAAGCTGGATGAAGCCCGCGCCGAATACGACGCCGCGCTGGCCGACCTGAACCGCTGACCCGGTTTCCCCCTACCCGCCCCGTGGCCTCGACCTCGGGGCGGCGTATCCCGCCTCG
>NZ_QHHO01000048.1:0-827 GCF_003184165.1 Achromobacter sp. RW408 | reverse complement strand
CCTTCAGGAGCCCTGACATGAGCAGCACCACCCCCACCCCCGACAACAACGGCATCACCCGCTACGGCGTCGCCGGCGGCACCGGCCAAGGCGGCTCCCACATGCCCTTCGCCCGCGCCGTCGCCGCCGACGGCTGGCTCTACGTCTCGGGCCAGGTCCCGATGGAAAACGGCGAAGTCATCGAAGGCGGCACCGTCGCCCAGTCGCACAAGGCCATCCAGCAGGTCCTCGCCATCCTCAAGGAAGCCGGCTACGGCCCCGAACACGTCGTGCGCTGCGGCGTCTGGCTCGACGACGCGCGCGACTTCCCCTCGTTCAACAAGGTCTTCAAGGAATACTTCGGCAACAATCCCCCCGCCCGCGCCTGCGTGCAGTCGCCGCTGATGGTGGATGCGAAAGTAGAAATTGATTGTGTTGCGTATAAGCGCCCGTGACCTGACGCGACGCTCAAGGCGTGAGCTAGCTGCCTCCCAAGGGGGCTGCCCGGCCTTCGGACGGCCGGGCGCCCCTCCTGGCCCAAGCCAGCCGCTGCGCGCTTCAGGTACACCGCCCACACCGCGCCGCAAGCGCGCAGCGACCCACATCACGACGCAAGACACCACGTATGAAAAAAACGGCCGCCCGCGCGGCCGTTTTTTGCGGGCAACGCAAACCTCCCCCATGCCCCCAGGGTCCAGCAGCGCGTCATTTCTCGAAACCGGTAGCCCGGCGCGGGGCGCGCAGGCGGTGAGCGCGCCGTCGATGCGCCCGAGGGAATCTGAAGCCCAATAGTCGTCATTCACGACGCCCGTGACGAAGAAACTGTCTTCGTGGCTGCACCTGTGGCA
>NZ_QHHO01000047.1:599895-728200 GCF_003184165.1 Achromobacter sp. RW408 | reverse complement strand
GTCGACATGGTGGGGACGTCGGGCCAGGCGGGGTGGCGCTGGGCGGCGGTGACGGCCAGGGGGGTGAGGCCCTTGCCGTCGATCTGGCCCATGGCGGTCAGGTAGTCGACGAAGGCGAAGCCGATCTGCTTGCCGCGCAGGTCGGTGATGATCTGGGTGATGTTCTTGTAGCCGGCGGCGCCGATGTTGATGCCGGCGCGTTGCTTGAAGAGTTCGGACGGCACTTGCGAGGACGAGCTGTAGTAGCCGAAGAAGACTTCGCCGGGATGCTTCCTGGCGTACTCCACCAGTTCCGGCACGGTGCGATAGGGGCTGTCGGGGGCGACGATGCCGACGGTGCCGAAGGTGCCGAGCATGCCGACCTGCGCGAAGTCCTTTTGCGCGTCGTAGGGCAGGCGCTTGTAGAGGAACTGGTTGGCGGCGTGGGTCGAGTTGGTGGACAAGAGGAAGGTGTAGCCGTCGGCGGCGGCGTTCCTGGCGGCGTTGGTGCCGACGATGCCGCCGGCGCCGGGGCGGTCTTCGACGATGACGGTCTGGCCGGTCTGCTTGCCCAGGAACTGGGCGAAGGTGCGGGCGGTGAGGTCGGCGGCGCCGCCGGCGGCGGATGGCACGATCAGCGTGATGGGTTTCTCGGGCCAGCCGGCGGCGTGCGTGGTGGCGGCCAGCAGCAGGCTGGCGGCGGCGAGCGCATGGCGCAGGAAGGCGCGGGGCGCGAGGGCGGTGAGGGTCATGCTTGTCTCCTGGGGCGGCGGTGGCGCCGTCATGTTCTATGGCTTGCGGGGTGTGTCATGGCGCGCTCAGCGCGGGCCGGGTGGATCTGCTTGGGGTTCGTTGGCGGATGTCGATGGTGTCCGGCGTGGGCGGGCGTCGCGGGTCAGCCGAACTGCTGGCGATACCAGTCGAGGATCGCGTCCGCGCCAACCTGCCATTGGTCGCCGTACATCATGCAATGGGGTTGTCCGGCGAGGACGGCGTGGGAAAAGCCGAACAGGCGCGCGATCGCGTGGTCCTGGCCGGGGGGATGGCGGTCGTGGGTGTCCAGGCCGGCCTCCAGGCACAGCCCGGGAGCGGCAATGGCGGCGGGGTCGACGGGCACGCGCAGCAGGTAGCGGTCGTTGAGCACGCGCGGGCTTTCGGGATTCAGGCGTTGGGTGACGGCGCTGACGTCGCGTGTTGGCGTGGTGGCCAGGAAGCGGGCGCGGATCTCGCTGGCGGCGGGCGTGGCGCGCACGGCGTCGGCGGGCACCGGCGGCAGGCCCAGCGCGCCGGGCAGGTTGGCGGGCGGCGACGGCGCCATCAGCACCACGCCGGCAACGCGGCGTTGGCTGGCGGCCAGCAGCGCGGGCAGGGCGCCCATGCTGTGGCCCACCACGACGGTGGGCGCGTCCAGCAGGTCGAGCGCGCTGACGACGTCGGCGGCCAGGTCCGCGATGCCCGTGTCGACGAAGCCGGGCGGCTGCGGCAAGGGGCCGTGGCCGCGCAGGTCGATGGCGGCGCAGGCCAGGCCGGCGCGGGCGAAATGGTCCAGGTAGTGCGCGTAGCACCAGGCGCCGTGATAGGCGCCGGGCACGAGCAGCAGGCCGGGCCTGCCGTTGGGCGCGGCGGCGGTCAGCAGCCGGCCCTGGCCGGCAGCGCGGGCGGGCAGCCGGTCGGCGAGGCTGAAGTCGAGCGGATCGACGGCCTGGGCGCGGGCGGGGGAGAGAGTCGCGGTAGTCATTGCGGCCATGTTAAGTGCCGCCCTATGATGAGAAAACTTTATTTTTCCTATGATTTGATAAGTTCATCAAATCAGGTGTTCCGATGCCCGCCTTGCCCGAACTTTCCATTGCGCACTACCGCCACTTCCTGCTGGTGGCCGAATTGCGCAGCTTTCGCGCCGCCGCCGCGCGCGCGTTCCGCTCGCAGCCGGCGCTGTCGCTGTCGATCCGCGAAATGGAGCAGCGCCTGGGCCAGCCGCTGTTCGAGCGCGGCAATGGCAACGCGCTGACTCGGTTCGGCCAGGACTGCCTGCCGCTGGCGCGTGAACTGGTCGAGCACCACGACCGCGTGGCCGGGACGCTGGCGGGGCTGGCCGGCAACGAGGCCGGCACCCTGACCATGGCCTCGGTGGCGACGGTCGCGATGCACTGGTTGCCCGAGCTGGTGGCGGCCTATCGCGAGCGCTATCCGGCGGTGGCGCTGCGCCTGTTCGACGACAACTCGGAGGGCGTGGAACGCATGGTGCTGGCGGGCGAGGTGGAACTGGGGGTGTGCAGCCCGGTGCTGCGCGACCGGCGGCTGGCGTTCGAGCCGCTGCTGCGCGACGCATTCGGGCTGGTCTGCCATCGCGGCCATCCCCTGGCGGGGCGCAAGTCCGTGACCTGGCGCGAGATCGCCGGGCTGCCGCTGGTGGGCACGGTGGCCCATCGCCAATTGGCGGACCATCCGCAGGCCGCATTCATGATGGAGCGCCAGGTGTTCGTGTCGAACATGATGTCGCTGTTGGCGATGCTGGAGCGCGGCGTGGGCGTGACGGTGCTGGCGCGGTTGGGGGTGCCGCCGGATTCGCCTGGTCTGGTTTTCGTGCCGCTGGCCCGGCCGCGCATCGAGCGCGAGCTGGGCATCACCCGGCTGGCTGGCCGCCACCTGTCGCCGGCCGCCGCGCGCATGGAGGAAATGCTGCGCGCCAAGGCCGCGCGCGGTGGTCGCAGTGTCGCTTGAAACCAACGCATTTTTGCGCGTTGAGGCCTTAAAACACGGGGTTTTCGACAAGGACTGTTGCGCAATTGCACACGCCACCGATCGTCGTTGATTCTTCACCAGCGCATCTTTAGAGTGCGTGATGTTTGCTGCGCGGGGGCGTGCCGGTTTGAGCGGCGCGGCGCGTCGACAGACGTGTTGAGGAAGTCATGAGCAGTGTGTATTTGCGTTCGGCGGGCGTGGCCTGCGCCCTTCTGATCCTGGCCGGCTGCGCCGCCCGGAAACCCGCCTCCATCACCGAGGCCCAGCCGGAGGGCCCGCCCAAGCCGGCCGCGTGCGTACCGGCGAAAAGCGGCGATCCCATGATAGGCACCTGGTATTCGAACTCCAGGCCGAAGGGCGTCAGCGGTGACTTCCAGGCGCTCACGGTGCTGTACGCCGACGGCCGCATGGCCTACGAAACCCAGCTGAAGATCGGCCGCAAGACGCGCCCGGCGCTGCGCGAGACCGGTTGCTGGAGCGTGGTGGACGGCGTCTACACGATGCAGACCACGCAATCGAACGGCGAGATCGTCGACGCCGCCGATCCGATCTACGTCAACCGCTACCGTGTCGAGAAAGTCGAGCAGGCCAAGCTGACGCTGCGGGAACTCAAGAGCGGCGGCCAGGTCGTTACCGCGCGCCGCATGCCGCAGGGCTACCGCCTGCCGTATTGATCCCGGTCCGGCGGGCCCGGCCGGCAACCCGACGTTGCGCCGGACGGACGGAATGCGCCGGCCGGCGTCGCCAAGCGGGCGCGCCTGCGGTAAGGTGCGGACTTCGTCCTCCATCCCCGCCGGCCTTCCATGCCCGCCCTCTCTTCCGAAGCGCGCGCCATCGCGCTGCTCGCCCTGGCCGCTTTCGTCAGCGCCAGCGCCTTTCGTATCTGTGATCCCATGTTGCCGCAGTTGGCCGCCGAGTTCGGCGCCACCACTGGCCAGGCCGCGCGCGCGGTGACCGCGTTCGCCGTGGCCTACGGCGTATTGCAGATGTTCTTCGGCCCGGTGGGCGACCGCTACGGCAAGTATCGCGTGGTCAGCGTGGCGACGTTTGCCTGCGCGCTGGGCAGCGCCGGCGCGTTCGTGGCCGAGTCGCTGGACGTGCTGGTGTTCTGCCGCGCCCTGTCGGGCGCGGCGGGGGCCGGCATCGTGCCGCTGTCGATGGCCTGGATCGGCGACACCGTGCCGTACGAAAGGCGCCAGGCGACGCTGGCGCGCTTCCTGACCGGGACCATCCTGGGCATGGCGGCCGGACAACTGGCCGGCGGCCTGTTCGCCGACACCCTGGGCTGGCGCTGGGCCTTCGCGGCGCTGGTGGTCGGCTACCTCGTGGTGGGCACGCTGCTGCAGCTGGAGGTACGGCGCCAGCGCGCGCTGGGATTGGGCGTGGTCGACCCCAACGCGCCGCGCCAGGGCTTCGTGGCGCAGGCGCGGCTGGTGCTGGGCACGCCCTGGGCGCGGGTGGTGCTGGCCACGGTGTTCATCGAGGGCCTGCTGGTGTTCGGCGCCCTGGCGTTCGCGCCGTCGTACCTGCACGAACGCTTCGATATCTCGCTGACCGCGGCCGGCGCCCTGGTGGCGGTGTACGCCGTGGGCGGGCTGCTGTACACGGTGGTGGCGGGCCGCGTCCTCAAGCGCCTGGGTGAACGTGGCCTGGCGGTCGCGGGCGGGCTGGTGCTGGGCGTGGCGTTCCTGTCGTACCTGCTGGGGCCGGTGTGGTTGTGGAGCCTGCTGGCCAGCGTGCTGGCGGGCTTCGGCTACTACCTGCTGCACGCGACGCTGCAGACCAACGCCACCCAGATGGTGCCGTCGGCGCGCGGCACGGCGGTGGCCTGGTTCGCGTCCTGCCTCTTCATGGGGCAGGCGGCCGGTGTGGCGCTGGCCGGCTCGGTGGTGGACGAGGCCGGCGCGGCGGCGCTGTTCGGCGGCTCGGCCGTGTTGCTGCCGCTGCTGGGCGCGTTCTTCTCGCGGGCCTTGAAGGCGCGTCCCAAGGCCGCCTGATACACCCTCTGCGCGATGAAAAAAGCCCCGAACGGCCAGGCCGGACGGGGCTTTTTCGTGGGCGGATGACCGCTCAGATCGCGGCCAGGCGCTGGAGCACGACGTCCTTGCCCAACAGGGCCAGCACCGCGTCCACCGCGGGCGTCTGGGTCTGGCCGGTGACGGCCACGCGCAGCGGAATCGCCAGTTGCGGCATTTTCAGGCCGCGATCGGCCAGCACGGCCTTGATCAGCGCCGAGATGGCCTCGCGGGTCCAGTCGGTGCCCTGGGCGCGCCGGGCGAAATCGGCCAACGCCTCGCGCGCGGCGGCGGTCAGGTGCTGCTCGACCAGTTCCGGCGCGGCCGGCTTGAAGGCGCCGCAGAACAGCATGGCGCCGTCGGCCAGCTGTTCCAGGGTCTCGGCGCGGTCCTTGAGCAAGCCCATCACGCCCGGCAGGTCGATCTTTTCCGGATGGCCGCCGCGATGGGCGACGCGCGGCGCCACGCGTTCGGCCAGTTCGGCGTTGTCCATCTGCTTGATGTAGTGGGCGTTGACCCAGTTCAGCTTCTTCGGGTCCCACTGCGAGGCCGACTTGGACAGGTGGCGGGTGTCGAACCATTCCACCAGCTGGTCGCGGCTGAAGAGTTCGTCGTCGCCGTGGCTCCAGCCCAGGCGCGCCAGGTAGTTGATCATGGCCTCGGGCAGGTAGCCCTCGTTGTCGTACTCCATGACATTGACCGCGCCGTGGCGCTTGGACAGCTTTTCGCCGTCCGGGCCGAGGATCATGGGCACGTGGCCGTATTCGGGCAGGGTGGCGCCCAGCGCGCGCAGGATGTTGATCTGGCGCGGGGTGTTGTTGACGTGGTCATCGCCGCGCAGCACGTGGGTGATGCCCATGTCCCAGTCGTCCACCACCACGCAGAAGTTGTAGGTGGGGGTGCCGTCCGGGCGCGCGATGATCAGGTCGTCCAGCTCGGTGTTGTCGAAGCTGATGGGGCCCTTGACCATGTCGTTCCAGGCGGTGGCGCCGTCCTGGGGATTCTTGAAGCGCACCACCGGCTTGCGGCCTTCGGGCACCGGCGGCAGGGTCTTGCCGGGCTCGGGGCGCCAGGTGCCGTCATAACGCGGCTTGTCGCCGCGGGCGCGGGCGGCCTCGCGCATGGCCTCGACTTCCTCGGGCGAGCTGTAGCAGTGGTAGGCGGTGCCGGCGGCCAGCATCTGCGCCACCACTTCGCGGTAGCGGTCCATGCGCTGCATCTGGTAGAACGGGCCTTCGTCCGGCTGCATGCCGAGCCAGTCCATGCTGTCCAGGATGGCCTGCACCGCTTCCGGCGTGGAGCGTTCGACGTCCGTGTCTTCGATGCGCAGCACGAAGGTGCCCTTGTGGTGGCGCG
Source organism: Achromobacter sp. RW408 (assembly GCF_003184165.1). Lineage (NCBI taxonomy): Bacteria > Pseudomonadati > Pseudomonadota > Betaproteobacteria > Burkholderiales > Alcaligenaceae > Achromobacter > Achromobacter sp. RW408. Next base: position 722,108 of record NZ_QHHO01000047.1, on the reverse strand, counting down.
CGAAGGCCCAGGAGAACAGCGCGGTGCGGGCGCCGCCCAGGTGCAGGAAGCCCGTGGGCGAAGGCGCGAAGCGGGTACGGATGGGGGAGGAGGCGTTGGAAGTCATAGGTGGCAATGATAGCGGCTGCGGCGCCGCGAATGCGGCGTCGGACTGGCCCGGATCAAGCGGATGGCGGGGTTGTCTTGTTACGATGGACGCTATTTTAGATTAGTGCCTGTTCCCGCCATGCTGCGACACGCTCTTGCCCCGATGTTCGAACCCGGTTCGCTGGTGATCGTCGCCGATCGGCCGCTGCCGGCGGCGGCTTCCCTGTCGCCTGCGCTCAAGGCGAAAACCACGGTGGTGGCCTGCGAAACCGGCGCCGCGCCCGATCTGCCGGACACGCTCCAGGGCCTGGCCGCGGGCGAGCGGCCCGACCTGGCCCTGGTTTGCGTTTCGCCCGCCGTGCTGCCCGAGACCCTGCGCCGGCTGTCCCCGCTGGCCCCGCGCTCGGTCATCCTGTTGCCGCACGAGCTGCCCGACCCGTATCCGCGCGGCACCCTGGCGCTGTGCCGCGCCTGGGCCGAGGAGAACCGCTGTGAACTGCTGGGGCCGCGCTCGTTCGGCGCCCAGCGCCCGCATGCCGGCCTGAACCTGAGCCAGCATCCGGTGCTGGCGCGCGCCGGCCGCGTGGCGCTGCTGGCGCAGTCGCGCTCCATCATGGCCGCCGTCATGGACTGGGCCGAGGACGTGCATATCGGCTTTTCCACCGCCGTGTCGCTGGGCGACGAGGCGGTGGTGGGCCTGTCCAAGGTGCTGGACTACCTGGCCAGCGATCCTCGCACCGACAGCATCGTGCTGTACCTGGAAGACGTCGGGCCGGCGCGCGAGTTCATGAGCACGCTGCGGGCCGCGGCCAGCGTCAAGCCGGTCATCGTGCTCAAGGCCGGCCGCGCCGACACCGACAGCGCCGACGCCATCTTCGACGCCGCCCTGCGGCGCGCCGGCGCGGTGCGGGTGCGCTACTTCGTGCAGCTGTTCTCGGCGGTCAAGGTGCTGGGCTACACGCGCCGGCCCAAGGGGCGGCGGGTGGCGCTGATCTCCAACGGCAGCGGGCCTCCGCAACTGGCCATGGACCTGATCGGCCCGGACGCGGCGGTGCTGCGCGCCGAGCTGGCGCCGGCCACGCAGCGCGCGCTGGCGGCGATGCTGGAGCCGGACGCGGCCAGCGCCAATCCTGTCATCACCTACGTGCCGCTGACGCCGGAACGCATCCGCGCCATCCTCGACGTGGTGCTGGACGACGCCGGCGTGGACGGCGTGCTGGTGCTGCTGGCGCCCGACGCGCTGGCCGACATGCCGGCGGTGGCGCGCGAGCTGGCGCAGATCGCGCCCAAGGCCAGAAAGCCCGTGGTCACCTGCTTCATGGGCGACGCCGGCATGCGGCCGCTGCGGCGCATGCTGGACGACGCCGGCACCTCGGCCTTCCGCACGCCCGAGTCCGCCGCCGACGCCTTCGGCGTGCTGGCCACGCACCACTACAACCAGCAACTGCTGTTGCAGACCCAGCCGCCCGAGCCGGCCACCCACGTGCCCGACCTGGCCGCCGCGCGCGAGATCCTGGCGCGGGTGCGGGCCGATTGCCGGCGCGAACTGAATACCTCCGAGGTCCGCGCGCTGCTGTCCCTGTTCTATGTCCCCTTGCGCGACATGCCGCTGGACGTGGCGGCGGCCGAACCGGAATCCCGCCCCATGGCGATCCGGGTACGGCGCGATCCGCAGTTCGGGCCGGTCATCCGCTTCGGCGCCGGCGGCCCGGACGCGGTGTTGTCGCAATCGGACCGCGGCATCGACCTGCCGCCGCTCAACGGCTTCCTGGCGCGCCAGATGATCGAGCGCAGCCGGCTGTGGCGCCGGGTGCTGGCGCCGCGCGTCGGCCACCTGGCCGCCGAGGCCTTGCAGCAGGCGCTGGTGCTGGTCTCGGAGATGGTGTCGGAGCTGCCGGACATCGAAACGCTCGACATCGACCCGCTGTATGCCGGCGAGACCCATCTGCGCGCCGGCGGCCTGCGCATGACGCTGGCCGAGAAGCCGGGCTGCGAAACGCCCCAGACCGCCGGTTATCCGCACATGGCGATTCACCCGTACCCGGCGCGCCTGGTGCAGGTGCGCCGCTTCGCCGATGGCATTCCGTGGGTGCTGCGGCCGATCCGCCCCGAGGACGGCCAGCCGCTGCAGGATTTCATCCGCGGCCTGTCGGAACGCTCGCGCTACATGCGCTTCGTGTCGATGATGCGCGAGCTGACGCCGCGCATGGTGTCGCGCTACACCCAGGTGGACTACCACCGCGAGCTGGCGCTGGTGGCCGCCACCCAGGTGCCCAACCCGGCCAACCGCGGCCATCCGCACGAAGTGCTGGTCGGCTTCGCGCACTACCTGCGCAACCCCGACGGGCGCGGCGCGGAATACGCGCTGGTGATCGGCGACGACTGGCAGCGGCGCGGCCTGGGCCGCCAGCTGATGACGGCGCTGATCGACGCGGCGCGCGAGCAGGGGCTGGAATACATCGACGGCCTGGTGCTGTCGACCAACCGGCCGATGCTGGCGCTGATGACCAGCCTGGGGTTCACCAACGATCCGGATCCGGAAGACCCGACCATGCGGCGGGTCTGGTTCAACCTGCGCTGAGCGCCGCGGCCGGCGCGTGCCGGCGCCCGGCCGCGGCCATGCCGGCTTCAGGCCGTCTTGCGCGCGGCCTGCGCCGGCCGCAGCCGCGTCGACACCTCGTCCACCGACAGCACGTCGCCGAAGAACAGCAGCCAGCCGTGCAGGGCGTTTTCGTGTTCGGCCGGCGTGACCGCCGCCAGCGCGTCGTCCACCATGATGGTGCGGAAGTCGCGCATCATGGCGTCGCGCGCGGTCGATTCGCAGCAGACGTTGGTGACCGTGCCGGCGATCAGCAGCGTGTCCACGCCGCGTCCGCGCAGCAGCGGCTCCAGTTCCGACGATCCCGTGGCCATGGCGCTGTAGAAGCGCTTGGTGACGCGCAGGTCGCTGTCGGCCGGCCGCAGGTCCGGATGCAGGGCGAAGCCCGGTGAGTCGCGGCGCAGGGTCTCCAGGCGCCGGGCGCTGCGCTCCGGCGTCAGCATCACGCCATGGTGGTGCGACCAGAAGGCATCGGCATTGTCGGAGGCGGTCTGCACCCAGACCACCGTGCCGCCGGCCGCGCGCACCGCGTCGCACAGGCGGTTGACCGGCGCGATGATGCCGCGCGCCGCCGCGCATTCGCCCTGGTAACCGGGCAGCGTGAAGTACTGCTGCATGTCGATCACCACCACCGCGGTGCGGGCGCCGGGCAGGTTGTCGTAGGGATGCAGGCAGCCCTGGCGGGCGATGACGCGGTCCTGCACCCATTGCGGAATCTGCATGGCGGCTCCTTATCCGTAGCGCCGCGCCACGGCGGCTTCGATGCGGTACACCACCAGGTACATGACGCTGGAGATCAGCGCCAGCATGGCGATGGCGGTCATGACGATGTTCAGCTTGAAGACCTGGCTGCCGTTCATGATGAGAAAGCCCAGGCCCGAGTCGGCCGACTGGAATTCGCCGACGATGACGCCCACCAGCGCCAGGCCGATGTTCATCTTCACCGCGGCGATCAGGGTCGGCACGCTGCCGGGTAGCACCACCTTGGTCAGCACCTGCCAGCGGCTGGCCCCGAAGGTGCGGGCCAGCTTGACCTTGTTCAGGTCGATGGCGCGAAAACCGGCGTACACCACCATGATGGTCACGAACACGGCGATTGCCACGGCCATGCCGTAGACCGCGTAGTCCGACCCCAGCCACAGGTAGAAGATCGGCACGAAGGCGATCTTGGGCATGGCATTGGCCACCACCAGGAACGGATCCAGCACCTTGTACAGGAAGTCCGACCACCACAGCGCGGCGGCGACGATGATGCCGATCACCATGCTGAGCGTGAAGCCCACCAGCGTGGCCGACAGCGTGGTGGCGATGTGGCGCGCCAGGTTGCCCTGGCTCCACAGTTCCAGGAAGGTCGGCCACAGCGCGCTCGGATAGCTGGTCAGCAGCGGGTTCAGGATGTGCATGCGCGGCAGGATCTCCCAGGCGCACAGGAACACCACCAGCAGCAGCGCCTGGGCGATGCGGATGTGGCGGCGGCGGGCGCGGTCGCGCCGCAGGTAGTCCAGGTACTTCTGGCTGGGCGCGGGCACGGCGCGCAGCGGCACGGTGTTGGCGATCGGTGCGTTCACGGCTCAACCCTCCACATGGACGTCCAGCTCGTCCCAGAGCTGCTTGAAGTAGGCATTGAATTCCGGCCGCGAGCGGGCCTGGAACGGCGTGGGGCGCGCGCCGTCGCCGTAGTGGATGCGGTACTGGCTCTTGAGCCGGCCGGGCCGGCGCGACAGCACGATGACGCGGTCGGTCATGGCGATGGCCTCGCCGATGTCGTGCGTCACCAGCACCACCGTCTTGCCCTCGCGCCGCAGGATGTCGACGACCTCGTCGGAGATCGCCAGCCGGGTCTGCGAATCGAGCGCCGAGAATGGCTCGTCCAGCAGGATCACGTCGGGCTCGGTCACCAGCGTGCGCGCCAGCGCGGCGCGCTGGCGCATGCCGCCCGACAACTGGCGCGGCGTATGTGACAGGAACGCGCCCAGTCCGCACTTTTCCAGCAGGTGCACGGCCCGCGCCTCGCTGCGTGCGTCGCGCCGGCCCTGGATCTCGGCGCCCAGCATGACGTTATCCAGAATGGTGCGCCACTCGAAAAGATAATCCTGCTGCAGCATGTAGCCGATGCGCGGATTGGGTTCGGTGACCGCCTGGCCGTCGATCATCACCGTGCCCGAGGTCGGCGCGTGCAGGCCGGCGATCAGCGACAGCAGCGTGCTCTTGCCACAGCCGCTCTGGCCGATCAGGCTGACGAATTCGCCCGGCGCCAGCGCGAACGACACCTGCGACAGCGCTTCGGTCTCGCCTTCAGGCGTGAAGTAGCTCAGGCAGACATCGCGCAGTTCGATCTTGGCGGTGGCCGGGTCCGGCTTGAGGTTGTGGACGACGGCGCTCATCACGGCACCTTCCTGGCGAAGTCCGCCACCACCACATCCTCGTATTTGACCCGGGCGCCGTCCTTCATCACCGCGCTGGCGACCAGCATGTCCTGCAGCTGGTTCATGGCCTCGGCCGTCACCAGCGGCGTGGTCTTCCAGATCTGGTACTGCTTGTAGCGCTCGATCGCGTCGGTCACCGCGGCCGCATCCATGCCGGGGAAGTAGCTCATGATCTGCGGCGCCAGCGTGGCCGCGGGCGTGTCCTTCACGTACTTTTCCGCGCGCGCCACCACGTTGGTCCAGGCCTGGATCACCTTGGGGTTGTCGCGGATGTACTTGTCGGTGGCGGTGAAGACCGTGTAGTCCACCTGGCCGACCTCATGGCCGACCGAGGCCACGATGTAGCCCTTGCCGTTGCGCACCAGCTCGCCGGCCTCGGGTTCCAGGAAGATGCCGTACTCGCCCTGGCCCGCCATCCAGGCGCCGGCGCGGGCGGGGATGCCGATGTTGTTGAGCAGCTTGACGTCCTTCTGCGGGTCCAGGCCGTGCTTGCGCAGCGCGGTCTCCAGGAACACGATGGGGTTCGACCCGGGCCGAAAGCCGATCACCTCCTTGCCCTTGAGCATGCTCCAGTCGAACTTCTCGACCGGCTTGCGCGCCAGCAGGAAGAAGCCGTCGGTGGCGGTCAACCCGGCGAAGATCTTCGGCTTGACCGGCGATTCGCTGTTTTGCACGTAGATCGAGGCCTCGGGGCCGATCAGCACGATGTCGGCGCTGCCCGAGAGCAGGGCGGTCATGCCCTTGTCGGTGCCCTGCGAGGTCTTCATGGACACGTCCAGCCCGGCGTCCTTGAAGTAGCCCTGCGACAGGGCGACGTACTTGGGCACGTACAGGATCGAGCGCACCACCTCTTCGTAGCGCACCTTTACCGGGGGATTGAGGGCTTCGCCGTGGCTGGCGAACGGGGCGAGGACGGCGGCAAGCAGCGCCGCCGCTGCCAGGCGAGGCAATGGCAAGGGCTTCACGGGACTTTCTCCTGCGTCTGAATGCCTCGCCGAAACCCGGCGCGACACGGCCAATGGGATGGATCGACTGCAACAACAGGGAAGCCCGAGGCGATTGCGATCGGGCCGATACGGCTTGGATTGAATACTATATTCAACCTAGGCGAGCAGCAAGCGTTTTGGTATTGTCGTTTTTCTCTATGGACGAGCGAAGCCGCGCCCCGGAAAATTCGGGGTTGGAATACCACTTGGTATACAAAGCAGGGAATCCCCGTGCGAACGGCCCGGAGAATCCGGACCCGGGGGAGGGTGGCGGCGCGGCGCGCGCCGCCGGAGTTACACCAGCACCTGGTTCAGAAAGCGCGAGATGTCGGCCACTTCCTCGGCGCAGACCGAATGCGGCATGGGGTAGGTGTGCCAGCGCACGTCGTAGCCCAGCCGTTCCAGTTCGGCCCGCGAGGCCTCGGCGCGCGGCAGCGACACCACCGGGTCATACAGGCCGTGGGCCAGGAAGATGGGAGTGCGCTGGTTGGCGGGAGCGCGCTCGGCCTCGGCGCTGTCCAGCAGCGGCAGGTAGCCCGACAGGCCCATCATGCCGGCCAGCTTGTCCTGCAGACGCAGGCCGGTGTGCAGGGTCATGGCGCAGCCCTGCGAGAAGCCCGCCAGCACGATGTTCGAGGTCGGGATGCCGCGCGCGTTCTCGCGCGCGATCAGCTTGTGGATCGCGGCCTCCGAGGCGCGGATGCCCTTGGCGTCTTCCACCCGCACCAGATCCATCACCAGGATGTCGTACCAGGAACGCATCGCCATGCCATTGTTGATGGTGACGCGCTGCACGGGAGCGTTGGGAAATACGAAGCGCACGCCCAGGCCGGCCGGCAGGTCCAGTTCCGGCACGATGGGCGCGAAGTCGTTGCCGTCGGCGCCCAGGCCGTGCAGCCAGATCACGGCGTGCGTGGGATTGGAGGCGGTTTCGATCTCGATGCAATCGAGCAGGTCGGTGGGGGCGTTCATGGACGGCGGGCGCAATCAGTGGGTGAGGGTCTTGAGGGCCTGGAACAGGGCGCGATAGTGCTTCTTCTGCGGTTCCTGGCCTTGCAGCAGCGAGGCGTTGGCCAGCTTTTCCTTGCGGGCGGCGCGAATCACCGCGCGTAGCTGCTGCACATCCGCTTGCGGATTGTCGTTCAGCAGCTTGGTCAGCGCGTCGTCGTCGTCGAGCAGGCGGTCGCGCAGGGTTTCCAGGCGGTGCATGGCCGCGGTTTCCTCGCGCGAGCCGTTTTCCCACACGTCGAGCTGGGCGCGGATCTCGTCGGCGGGGGCGTCGCGCATCAGCTTGCCCACGAAGTGGGTCTGGCGGCGCCGGCCTTCGCGGCTGGTGGTGCGCTGCGCCTCGCGGATCGCCTCGTAGAGGCGTTCGGCCAGGGGCAACTGCTTGAGGCGTTCGGGGGACAGTTCGATCAGCTGCTTGCCCAGGTCCAGCAGCGCGTGCATTTCACGCTTGACCTGGGACTTGCTGGGACGATCGTAGCCGTTCTCGTCGTAGCCGTCGGAGGATTCTTCTTCGATGTGGGAATTCATGGAAAACTGCGCAATGACAGACTTGGCTATGATAACCGTCTCTGCAAATTGGACAGCAATGGTCAAATCCTCCTCCTCCTTGCCGCTGGCGGCCAATCACGCGCGTTTTTCCGAACTCGTCGAGCAAACCCTGGCCTACGCGCGCCAGATCGGCGCCTCGGACGCCGCGGCCGAAGTCTCCGAAAGCCTGGGCCTGTCGGTATCGGTGCGCAAGAACGACATCGAGACCGTCGAACAGACCCGTGACCGCTCGCTCGACCTGACGGTCTACGCCGGCCAGAGCCGCGGTTCCGCCTCGACCTCCGACTTCTCCGAAGCCGCGCTGCGCCAGACGGTCGAGGCCGCCTGGCACATCGCCCGCCACACCGCCGCCGATCCGGCCGCCGGCCTTCCCGACGCCGACCAGTTGGCCACCGAATTCCCCGACCTCGACCTGCACCGCGCCTGGACGGTTTCCACCGAGGAAGCCGCCGAGCTGGCGCTGCGCGCCGAACGCGCCGCGCGCGAGGTCGATGCCCGCATCACCAATACCGACGGCGCCACGGTCGGCACCTACGAAGGCCAGTTCGTCATGGGCAACACCCGTGGCTTCCTGGGCGGCTACCCGTATTCGCGCCACAGCCTGTCGGTGGCGCCCATCGCCGGCCGCGGCAACGGCATGCAGCGCGACTACTGGTACACCTCCGAGCGCGATCCGGCCAAGCTGGCCACGCCCGAGGCCGTCGGCCGCTACGCCGCCGAGCGCACGCTGTCGCGCCTGTCGGCGCGCCGCATCCGCACCGGCAAGTTCCCGGTCCTGTTCGAGGCGCCGCTGGCGCTCGGCCTGGTCGGCGCCCTGACGCAGGCCGCCAACGGCGGCGCGCTGTACCGCAAGGCCAGCTTCCTGCTCGACGCCCTGGGCAAGCCGATCTTCCCCGAACACATCAATCTGACCGAAGACCCGCACATCCGCGGCGCCATGGGCAGTTCGCCGTTCGACGACGAAGGCGTGCGCACCCGCAAGCGCAACGTGGTCTCGGCCGGCGTGCTGGAAGGCTATTTCCTGTCCTCCTACACCGCGCGCAAGCTCGGCATGCAGACCACCGGTAACGCGGGCGGTTCGCACAACCTGGTCTTCAGCTCCACGCTGACGCGCCGTGGCGACGATTTCGAGGCGATGCTCAAGAAGATGGGCACGGGCTTCCTGGTCACCGAGCTGATCGGACAGGGCGTGAACTACGTCACCGGCGACTATTCGCGCGGCGCGTTCGGCTATTGGGTCGAGAACGGCCAGATCCAGCATGCGGTGCAGGAAGTCACCATCGCCGGCAACCTGTCGGACATGTTCCGCCAGATCGTCGCGGTGGGCGCCGACACCATCTCGCGCGGCACCAAGACCACCGGTTCGATCCTGATCGAACAGATGGCGATCGCCGGCACCTGACCCGGGAACCGCGTCACAACGCTCTTTGCAATCCTTGACCGCTCGGGAATTCCTCTAGCCGTCAGCGGCGATGGCAACGTGTAATATCCGGCGGGTATTGCTCAAACTGGTATCGCTGTAGAGGAGCAAAGAGATGCAACGACGTTCATTCTTGAAGCAGGCCGGCCTGGGCGCCGTGGCGGCGGGGGCGGCGGTCAGCGCTCCCGCCCTGGCGCAGGATTCCCCCTCGATCAGCTGGCGCCTGGCGTCCGGCTTTCCGGCGGCGCTGGACCTGCGCTTCGGCGCTGGCGAGATTTTCCGCAAATTCGTCTCCGATGCCACCGGCGGCAAGTTCAGCATCAAGCAACTGGCCGAAGGCGAGGTCGCGCCCGCGGCGCAACTGATGGACGCGGTCGGCGCCGCCACGGTCGAATGCGCCCACGTGTCATCAGGCATCTACTTCGCCAAAAACCCCGCCTTCTGCTTCGATTCGGCGGTGCCGTTCGGGCTGGACGCGGGCCAGATGAATGCCTGGATGCTCGAAGGCGACGGCCTGCGCCTGATGCGCGAACTGTTCAAGGCGCAGAAGATCATCAACTTTCCGCTCGGCAACACCGGTTCGCAGATGGGCCTGTGGTCCAACCGCGAGATCAAGCGCGCGACCGATTTGAAAGACTTGAGGATGCGCGTCGACGGCCTGGCGGCGCAGGTGCTGGCGCATCTGGGCGTGCTGCCGCAGCAGACCGACGCGGCCGCGCAAGCCAATGACGGGAAGGGCGCCGAGGCCGCCCAGGAGGCCAAGCCGGCAGAAGCCGCCAAGGATCCCAAGGACGCCAAGCCGGCGGAGGGCAGCAAGCCGACCGAGGCCGCCAAGCCCGCCGAGGCCGCCGCCAAGGCGGGCCCGGACGCCGTGGCCGGCGCCGGCGCCTACGACGACGGCAAGCTCGGCCTGAACAAGGCTGCCAGGTTCTATTACGGCCCCAGCTGGTGGGCCGCCAGCGAACAGTTGTCGCTCTATATCAATGAAGAGGCCTGGGCCAAGCTGCCCAAGCACTACCAGGCGGTGGTCGAAGCCGCCGCCCTGGCCGCGCATGCGCGCACCACGGCGGCCTACGCCGCCCGCAATCCGGCCGCGCTGGCCCAACTGGTCGCGGCCGGCGCGCAGGTGCGCGCCTTGCCGCGCTCTGTCATGGATGCCGCGTTCGAGGCGACCCGGCAGGTCTACAAGGACCTGGGCGAGAAGGACCCGAAATTCAAGGCGATCCACGACAACTACATGGGTTTTCGCGACAACGCGATGCCCTGGCTCCGCTTGACCGAGGGCGCCTACGACCAGTACCTGGGCGTGGCGCTGTCCGCTCGCAGTTGATGGCAGGTCCGGATGCCGAATGGCATTCGGTTGGAGGTGGGGTTTTCGCTGATAACCCCGTGTTTTTTACAAAAAAATGGGCGGTTTTGCTCCTTTTGTTGAACGGCATTCGAGTTTCGGCCTGATACAAAGGAGTAATATCCCGGGTCTTGACGCGCAAACGTGACGCCTTCAGGCGCCATTGGACGTCAATCCGGCGGGAACATCCCGGCCTGGATAACCAACATTCCGAGACAGACTTTAAGGTGGTATCAACCATGCAATCCAAGACCAAGAAGCTGCTGGCCGCGCTGATCGCCGCCGGTATCGTCCCGGCTGCCCATGCGGCCGACATCAAGCTGGGCGTGGCCGAGGCCCTGTCGGGCGGCGCCGCTCAGTACGGCGTGTCGATCCGCAACGGTTTCCAACTGGCCGCTGACGAGATCAACGCCGCGGGCGGGATCAATGGCAACAAGATCGTGCTGGTGGTCGAGGACGAGCAAGGCAAGAAAGAAGAAGCCATCAACGTCTTCAAGAAGCTGATCTTCAAGGACAACGTCCTGATGGTGTTTGGCCCGACGCTGTCGAACTCGGCCCAGGCCGCCGACCCGATCGCCCAGGCCGCCAAGACGGTCGCCTTCGGCACCTCCAACACCGCCGACGGCATCACCTCCATCGGCAACTACGTGTTCCGCAACTCGGTCACCGAAGCCGACGTGCTGCCCGCCACCATCTCCACCGTCAAGGCCAAGACCGGCCTGAAGAACGTGGCGGTGCTGTACGGCAACGACGACGTCTTCACCAAGAGCGGCTACGACAACTTCAAGAAGGCCCTGGAAGACCAGAAGATCCCGGTCACCACGACCGAAACGTTCGCCAAGGGCGACGTCGACTTCAAGGCCCAGCTGACCAAGATCAAGGGCACCAACCCCGACGCCATCGTGCTGTCGGCGCTGCTGGCCGAAGGCGCCCCGATCATGGTGCAGGCCCGCCAACTGGGCCTGAACGTGCCCGTCATCGGCGGCAACGGCATGAACTCGGTCAAGATCTTCGACCTGGCCCCCGGCGGCGCGTCGAACAACCTGTGGATCGGCAGCCCGTGGTCGATCGAGAACAAGGCCCCCGAGAACGTCAAGTTCATCGACGCCTACAAGGCCAAGTTCAACGGCGCGCCCGACCAGTTCGCCGCGCAGTCGTACGACGCCATGTACATCGTCGCCCAGGCCCTGAAGAACACCAAGATCTCCGGCGAACTGGCCAAGGACCGCGCCGCCCTGCGCGACGCGCTGCCCTCGGTGCAATGGACCGGCGCCACCGGCGCCTTCAAGTTCCGCCAGGCCACCGACCGCGCCGGCAAGCCCGCCGGCTACGACGCCGACCAGGCGCCGATCGTCAGCGTGACCAAGGACGGCAAGTACGTCATCGAAAAGTAAGCAGTCAGCATCCCCGCGCGGGGGGATGCGCCTTGCGGACGGCGGCCAGCTGTCGTCCGCAAGGCGCTTTTTATCGTAGGACTCCCCAGGAATAGAACGGCTCTCTCAGGGCGGCAGGTCCACGCAATGCGCGGCGTGGAAGGCCTTACACAGGCCTGCCCCGGGTCCCGAAGCCGTGCCTGGCGAGCGGCAAGTCCACGCAGGGGGCGCGGCGTGGGGGCTCTTTTTTGATTTGGAATATGTCCCATCATGTTGGAACAACAATTCGTTAACGCCTTGTCGCTGGGCTGTGTGTACGCACTGTTCGCGCTGGGCTTCACGCTGGTATTCGGCGTGCTCGGGGTGATCAACCTCGCGCATGGCGCCGTCTTCATGGTGGGGGCCTACGCGGCGCTCTCCGTGGTGCAGCATTTCGGCCTGCCCCTGTGGGCGGCGCTGATGGTGGCATTTTTCGTCGCCGGCTTCACCGGGGTCATCATCGACTACCTGGTGCTCAAGCCGCTGCGCAAGCGTAATGCCCCCCACCTGATCCCCATGATCGCCACGATCGGCGTGGGCATCATCCTGAACAATGGCGCGCAAGGCATCTTCGGCGCCAGCAACCTGCGCTTCCCGCACGGCACCGTGCCCGAGGAAGTGATCGAGATCGCCGGCCTGCACCTGACCGTGATCGAACTGGGCATCATCTTCCTGTCGTTCGCGCTGATGGCCCTGCTGATGTTCGTGATGCGTCGCACGCAGTTCGGCCGCGCCCTGCGCGCCATTGCCGAATCGCCCAAGGCCGCCTGGCTGCTGGGCATCAACGTCGAAAAGCTCTTCATCACCACCTCGTTCGCCGCCGCCGCCCTGGGCGGGGTCGCGGGCGTGCTGATCGGCCTGTACTCGAACGCGCTGTTCCCGCTGATGGGCCAGCCGATGCTGCACAAGGGCATCGCGGTCATCATCCTTGGCGGCATGGGCGACATTCGTGGCGCCATGCTGGGCGGGCTGTTCCTGGGCTTCGCTGAAGTGCTGTCGGTGGCCTATATCGGCTCCACCATGCGCGACGCGGTGGCATTCGGCCTGCTGTTCCTGATCCTGCTGGTGCGCCCGCAAGGTCTGTTCGGCAAAGTGGTTCAACGCAAGGCTTGAGTATGAGCGGATTCGAAAACTTCTGGGCCATCTATGGCAACCTGGTGCTGACGCTCGGCACCAACGCCCTACTGGCCCTCTCCATCTGGCTGACGCTTGCCTGCGGCATGCTGGCCATGGCCAATGCGGCCTTCATGGGCATCGGCGCCTACGCGGCGGCGTTGCTCACCATGAACTACGACGTCTCGTTCCCGGTCGCGCTGGCCGGCGGCATGGCGGCGCCGGCCCTGGTGGCGGCGCTGATCGGCTTGCCGACCTTGCGGCTGTCAGGGGTCTATCTCGCCATGGCCACGCTGGGTTTCGGCGAAGTGGTGCGGGTGACGGTGCTGAACACCGAGTCGATCACCGGCGGCGCGCTGGGCCTTAACGGCATTCCGCAGCTGACGCAGTGGTGGCACGTCATCCTGGCGGTCGTCATCGTGCTGTTCGTCCTGTGGCGCGTGCGCGCCTCGAAGATCGGACGCGCCTTCGAGGCCATCCGCGGCGACGAGACCGCGGCCGGCCTGATGGGCATCGACGTGCGCGCCAACAAGATGCTGGCCTTCGTGGCGGGCGCGATGATCGCCGGCCTGGCCGGCGCGCTGAATGCGCACCTGACCTTCTTCATCGGCCCCAACGAATACGGCTTCGACCGTGGCGTTGAAATCCTGACGATGGCCATCCTGGGCGGTATCGGCGGTCTGGCCGGTCCGGTGCTGGGCAGCTTCATCATCACCGTGCTGCCCGAGCTGCTGCGCGGGTTCGCGGATTTCCGCCTGGTCATCAACGGAGTGATCCTGGTGGTGATTGTGCTTTTCCTGCCGCAAGGCATCTGGGATCCGGCGCGCTTCAAGCGCTGGATGCGTCAAGGAGGCAAGCGCCATGCTTGAGCTGACCTCCGTTTCCAAGAGCTTCGGCGGCCTGCACGTGCTGCATGACGTCAGCCTGTCGGTGCCCGAAGGCGCGATCTTCGGCCTGATCGGTCCCAACGGCGCCGGCAAGACCACGGTGTTCAACCTGATCACCGGCCTGCTGCCGCCCAGCGGCGGCGGCATCGCCTTCAATGGCGAAAGCCTGCTGCGTCGCAAGCCGCACGCCATCACCCGCATGGGCATCGCCCGCACCTTCCAGAACATCCGTCTCTTCAAGGAGATGACGCTGCTGGAGAACGTGGTGGTGGGCGCCTACCGCCACATGAACTACGGCTTCCCCAGCCTGCTGCTGGGCCTGCCGGGCTACCGCGAGCACGAAAAGCGCGCCCGCGAGCGCGCCCACGAGCTGCTGACGTGGATGCGCCTGGACCACAAGGCCAACGACCTGGCCGACAACCTGTCGTACGGCGAGCAGCGCCGCCTGGAGCTGGCGCGCGCGCTGGCCACCGAGCCCAAGCTGCTGCTGCTGGACGAACCGGTCGCAGGCATGAACACCGGCGAGCGCGCCGAGCTGATGCGCGAGATCCTGGCGATCCGCGACCGCGGCTACACCATCCTCATGATCGAGCACGACATGCGCTTCGTGATGGGGCTGTGCGAGCGCATCGCGGTGCTGAACTTCGGCAAGATCATCGCTTGCGGCGGGCCTGAAGAGATCCGCAACAACGAGCAGGTCATCGAGGCCTACCTGGGCCGCGAGGACGACGACGACATCGACAACGCGGAGGCCGCACAATGAGCAGCGCAATGCTGGAAGTCCGCGGACTCGAGGTCAACTACGGCCATATCGAAGCCGTCCGCGGCATCGACCTGGACCTGGAAGCCAAGGAAATCACCGCCCTGGTCGGCGCCAACGGCGCCGGCAAATCGACCACGCTGCTGGCGCTGTCGGGCCTGCTGCCCAAGGCGCGCGGCAAGATCCTGTTCGAAGGCGAGGACGTCACCAACCTGGCGCCGCACCAGCTGGTGGCGCGCGGCATCGTCCAGGTGCCGGAAGGCCGGGCCATCCTCACCACCATGACCGTGTTGGAAAACCTCGAGCTGGGCGCTTACCGCCGCGGCCTGAAGAACATCGATTCGGACCTGGAATACGTCTTCAACCTGTTCCCGCGCCTGAAAGAGCGGATCACCGGCATCGCCGGCAATCTCTCCGGCGGCGAACAGCAGATGCTGGCGATCGGCCGCGCCCTGATGGCCAAGCCGCGCCTGTTGCTGCTGGACGAACCGTCGATGGGCCTGGCGCCGATCGTGGTGCAGGAAATCTTCCGCTCGCTGCGGGCGATCAACGCCGACGGCCTGACCCTGTTCCTGGTGGAGCAGAACGTGCGCCAGGCGCTCAAGATCGCCCAGCACGGCTACGTGCTGGAGAACGGCGCCATGGCGCTGTCGGGCACCGGCCGCGGGCTGTTGGGCCATCCGCGGGTGCTGGAAGCCTACCTGGGCGCCTGATCCGCGCGGTGGAACGGGGAAGGGGCGCTGGAGCGCTGGCGGGGTTCCCGGCGGCGTGCACTTGCGTCCCCTTTAAAAATGCGACAGTCGTTTCCCTCGGAACGGCTGTCCATCCACCTGGATTCGATCGCGGCTGCCCATTTTTTGAGCATCCGTGGTAGAATTTCAGGCTTTCCCTCATTTTGACCATTGCACGGGCGGGTAATAACGCTTAGGCGGGACGTCGATAGGGACCGTGGGTTGGCTGAAACCCGGCACTGAAACCCAGTTGCTGGAAAGATGCCGGCTCCATTGTCTAGTTGAGGGAAAAAGCCTGGCTGGATCGTCCAGTCAGAGACCATTTTTCATATCTAGGAACCATCATGAAGACCTTTGTGGCCAAGCCGCATGAAGTCCAACGTGACTGGTTTGTGATCGACGCCAAGGGCAAAGTCCTCGGTCGTGTGGCCAGCGAAGTCGCACGTCGTCTGCGTGGCAAGCACAAACCTGAATTCACGCCGCACGTTGATACCGGCGATTACATCGTCATCATCAACGCTTCCGATATCGTCGTTACCGGTACCAAGGCGAAGGACAAGAAGTACTTCCGCCACACCACGTACCCGGGCGGTATCCGCGAAACGAACTTCGAGAAGATGCAAGAGCGTTTTCCCGGTCGCGCCATTCAGAAGGCCGTCAAGGGCATGCTGCCCAAGGGTCCTCTGGGCTACGCCATGATCAAGAAGCTGAAGGTCTATGCCGGTGCCGAGCACCCGCACACCGCCCAGCAGCCCAAGACGCTGGATATCTAAGGAAACGCCATGATCGGTAACTGGAACTACGGAACCGGCCGTCGCAAAACTTCGGTGGCTCGCGTTTTCATCAAGAAGGGCACCGGCAAGATCGTCGTCAACGGCAAGCCCGTCGACGAATTCTTCGCCCGTGAAACCGGCCGCATGGTCGTGCGCCAGCCGCTGGAACTGACCGGCCACCTGGAATCGTTCGACATCAAGGTCAACGTGCACGGCGGCGGTGAAACCGGCCAGGCCGGCGCAGTCCGTCACGGCATCACGCGTGCCCTGATCGACTACGACGCGACCCTGAAGCCCGCGCTGTCGCAAGCTGGTTTCGTGACCCGCGATGCCCGCGAAGTCGAACGCAAGAAGGTCGGCTTCCGCAAGGCGCGCCGTCGCAAGCAGTTCAGCAAGCGTTAATCGCTGCGAAAAAAGCCCGCCTCGTGCGGGCTTTTTTTTACATGCCCCAGCTCGCGGAACTCCGCGGGCATCGTCCGGTCGGACATCGGTTGCCGCGCTTTCATGCGCGGCGGCAAGGCCGGTTGTCCGAGCGATACAATCGAGCCTCGTTCTACGAAGAGCACACATCATGGCCCAAGCATCGAACTCCCGTATCAAGGTTGGCATCGTCGGCGGCACCGGTTACACCGGCGTCGAACTGCTGCGCTTGCTGTCGCAGCATCCCCACGTGGAATTGACCGCCATCACGTCCCGCAAGGAAGACGGGCTGCCGGTGGCCGACATGTACCCGAACCTGCGCGGCCGCGTGCAGATCGCCTTTTCCTCGCCGGAAAAGGCCACGCTGACCGACTGCGACGTGGTGTTCTTCGCCACGCCCCACGGCGTGGCCATGGCCCAGGCTCAGGAACTGATCGCCGCCGGCACCAAGGTCATCGACCTGGCCGCGGACTTCCGCCTGCAGGACGTGCCCACCTTCGAACGCTGGTACAAGATTCCCCATACCTGCCCGGACATCCTGGCTGAATCCCAGTACGGCCTGGTCGAGCTGAACCGCGAAGCCATTGCCAAGGCGCGCGTGATCGGCAACCCGGGCTGCTACCCGACCACCGTGCTGCTGGGTCTGGCCCCGCTGCTCGAGGGCGGCAAGCAACTGGTGGATGCGCAGACCCTGATCGCCGACTGCAAGTCGGGCGTGTCCGGCGCCGGCCGCAAGGCCGAAGTCGGCTCGCTGTTCTCCGAGGCATCCGACAACTTCAAGGCCTACGGCGTGGCCGGCCACCGTCACCATCCCGAAATCGTCGCCCAGCTCGAGAAGATCGCCGGCGGCAAGGTTGGCCTGACCTTCGTGCCGCACCTGGTGCCGATGATCCGTGGCATGTACTCGACCATCTACGCCCGCATCAAGCCCGAGGCGCGCGACACCGACTTCCAGGCCCTGTTCGAGCAGCGCTACGCCGATGAAGCGTTCGTCGACGTCATGCCCGCCGGCAGCCTGCCCGAGACGCGCTCGGTGCGCGCTTCCAACAACCTGCGCATCGCACTGTCGCGCCCGGGCGGCGGCGACCAGCTCATCATCATGGTGGTGCAGGACAACCTGGTGAAGGGCGCGGCCGGCCAGGCGGTGCAGAACATGAACCTGATGTTCGGTTTCCCCGAGACCGTCGGCCTGGACCAGGTCGCGATCCTGCCCTGACGTCCGGCCGGGCCGGCGGTGTGCCGCCGGCCCGCTCCCCATGTCCAACGATTCCTCCGCGACGCCTCGAACTTCCCGTGCCGGCCTCGGCCTGCGGGTCGCCGCCGGCGTGCTGGCCGGTGTGCTGGTGGGCGCGGCGGCGGGCTATTACTACGCGCGCGGCGTCTACCAACCCAAGGACGCCGTCGTGCTCAGCGCGGCGCAGGTCGAGACGCGCGACGAAGCCATGCGCCAGCAGGCGGTGCAATTGCGCTACCTGCGCGGCCAGCTCGATACCGCCGACGGCGAGCTGGTGATCGAGCGCTCGGCGCGCCAGGAACTCGAAACCCAGCTGCACGCCGCGCAGGCCGAGATCGGCCGCGTGCGCGACCAGCTGGCGTTCTATGAACAACTGCTGCCCCCGGGGCCCGAAGGCACCGTGGACATCCGCGGCGCCCAGATCGACCGCGAAGGCGGCGGGCTGCGCTACAAGGTGCTGCTGATGCGCAGCGGCCGCAATGGCGCCGCCCCGTTCGCCGGCACGCTGCGGTTCCAGGCCGTCGGCACGCTCAAGGGCGAAACCGTCACCGTGGACCTGGCGCCGATGCAGGTCAAGGCCGAAAGCGGTCCCGTGCCCGCCACCGGCGAAACCACCACCGCGGCGTCGCTGGCCTTGCAGTTCGACCAGTATCAGCGCAGCCAGGGCGTCCTGGCCGTGCCCGAGGGATTTGTCCCCGAAAGCGTCACCATCAGTGTCCTGGAGGGCGATGTGGTCCGCGCCTCCCGCAGCGTCAAGCTCGAACTTTGAGTCCGGGCGGCGCTGCGCTATAGTGACTACATGCGAGCGGCGCAGCCGCTCATCGGAATACGGCCCCAGCGGCCAGGAGTGAATCATGAATGCAGTGACCGAAACCGTCGACCTGCAGGCCGCCCCGCCTGCTCCCCTGGTGTTCACCGACTCGGCTGCCGCCAAGGTCAAGGACCTGCTGGCCGAGGAAGGCAACCCCGAGCTGAAGCTGCGCGTGTTCGTGCAGGGCGGCGGCTGTTCGGGTTTCCAGTACGGTTTCACGTTCGACGAAGTCGTCAACGAAGACGACACCGTGCTGGACAAGGCCGGCGTGCAACTACTGGTCGACCCCATGAGCTTCCAGTACCTGGTCGGCGCCGAGATCGACTACAAGGAAGACCTGGAAGGCGCCCAGTTCGTCATCCGCAATCCCAACGCCAGCACCACCTGCGGCTGCGGCTCGTCGTTCTCGGTGTAAACCGGTAGCGGCGTTGCGCCGCGATGGCGGCGGGCCACGCCCGCTCGGCCACAAAAAAAGCCCTTCGGTTTTCCGAGGGGCTTTTTGTCGTGCGGGCGGCGCGCGTCAGGCGGGATACAAGGCGCCCAGGATGCGCGCGCCACGCGCACCGGTGACGCCGGGCAGGCCGGCGGGGCGGCGCGCCAGGAAGGCCTGGGCCAGCCAGGCGAACGCCAGCGCCTCCACCTGTTGCGCCGGGACGCCCAGCGCGTCGGTGGCATGCACCGGGCGCTGCAGGCAATACGCCAACTCACGCATCAGTCCGGGGTTGCAGGCGCCGCCGCCGCAGACATAGAGCTCGCGCACGTCCGTGCCGGCGGCGTCGATGGCGTTGGCGACGGTGCGGGCCGTCAGGCGTTGCAGGGTGGCCTGCACGTCCTGCGGCGCCGGCCTGGGACCATCGTAGGCGGCCAGCCGGTCGTCCAGCCAGCGCATGTTGAACAGGTCGCGGCCGGTCGATTTGGGCGGCGGCAGCGCGAACCACGGTTCGCTCGCGATCAGTTGCTCCAGGAGCGGCGCCAGCACCTGGCCGCTGGCGGCCCAGCGGCCGTCGGCGTCATAGGATTGGCCCAGGTGCCGCTGGCACCAGCCGTCCAGGAAGACATTGGCCGGGCCCGTGTCGAAGCCGCGTGGCGGCTGGTCCGGCGCCAGCAGCGTGACGTTGGCGATGCCGCCCAGGTTCAGCACCGCGCGGCCTTGCGGCGCGCCGAACACGGCGGCGTGGAAGGGCGGCACCAGCGGCGCGCCCTGGCCGCCGGCGGCCACGTCGCGGCTGCGGAAGTCCGCCACCACGTCGATGCCGGTCAGCTCCGCCAGCAGGGCGGGCGCGTTCAATTGCACGGTATAGCCGCTGTCGGGGCGGTGGCGTACCGTCTGACCATGGGCGCCGATGGCGGCAATGTCCCGCGCTTGCAGCTTGGCGTCGGCCAGCAGGTCCGCCACCACCTGCGCATACAGGCGGGCCAGTTCGTTGGCGGCGAGCGCGGCGCGGGCCAGTTCGTCGTCGCCGGCAAGGTTCAGGGCCAGGAACTCGGCCCGCAGCGCGGCGGGCATCGACAGGCTGGCGCTGGCCAGCACCTGTGGCGGCTGGCCGTCGCGCAGTCGCGCCAGGACACCGTCGACGCCGTCCACGCTGGTGCCGGACATCAGGCCGATGAAATGCTGGGGTGTCGTCATGTCAGGAGCCGCCTGTAAAAAAAGCGGCCCGGCATCGAGATGCGCGGGCCGCCTTGCGGATGCGTGATGCAGGTCCGGCTCAGCGGCTGGCCACGTTGGTCAGCGCGTCGGGCAGGGTCTGCTGGAATTCGGTGAGCAGCTGGATCTGCTGCTTGTACGGCGCCACGGCCTGATTGAAGGCGCGGATTTCGGCCGGTTCCAGGGCGCGGGCGACGGGCAGGTCGACCGACAACGGGTCGATCGGCTGGTTGTCGACGCGGAACTCGTAGTGCAGGTGCGGACCGGTGGCCCAGCCGGTGGCGCCGACGTAGCCGATCAGTTGCCCTTGCGAGATTTTGCTGCCCTTGGTGATGCCTTCGGCGATGCGGCTCTGGTGCGCGTAGAGCGTCGAGTACTTGCCGTGGTGCTTGACGATGACCACGTTGCCGTAGCCGTTCTGCCAGCCGGCGAATTCCACCGTGCCGTCGGCCGTGGAGTGGATCGGCGTGCCCGACGGCGCGGCATAGTCCACGCCCTTGTGCCCCGTCCAGGTCTTGTGGATGGGGTGCATGCGCATGCCGAAGGTGGAGCTGATGCGGCTGAACTTCAGGGCGGTGCGCAGGAACGCGCCGCGCAGGCTGGTGCCGTCGAAGTCGTAGTACGAGCCGGTCTTGTTGTCGGCGCTGAACCAGACGGCGGAGTAAGTCTTGCCGCCGTTGATGAATTCCAGGGCCAGCACGCGGCCGGCGCCGGCGTAGCGGCCGTCGTGCGAGCGCACTTCGTAGACCACGCGGAACTGGTCGCCCTGGCGCAGGTCGCGCAGGAAGTCGATCTTGGCGCTGAGGATGTCGGCCATCTGCATGGTGACCGAATCGGGGATGCCGGCGGCATCGGTGGCGCCGAACAGCGAGGACCGGATCGTGCCCACGGCGACGCGGGTCTGGCGATCGGTGCTTTCGGTGATTTCCTCGGCCTTGTAGCCGGCGTCGGTGCGCGCCACGTGCAGCATGCGGGTGACGACCTGGCCGTCGGCCTCGTTGCCCGGCGTGTGGATGTAGCGCAGCCAGATCAGGTTGCCTTCGGCGTCGGTCGCGGCCTGCACCGACCGGCCCGGGTACAGCTTGTAGATGCTGCGCGCGCTGGCGTCGTGGGTCAGGAAGGTCTGCAGGTCCGGGGAGTCCAGCTCCAGGCGCTGCAGCACGGCGGCCAGCGTGTCGCCCGCGCGGATGCGGGTTTCGCTGATGTAGGGCGCGGCGCTGGGCGTGCTGACTTCGACCTGTTCGGTGGTCAGCGGCAGGATGCTCTGGATGACGCGGGACGGGGGGAGTTCGCTGCGGTCGGGTTGCTGCACCATGCCCAAGGCGGCGGCGCCGGCAAACAGACCCATGGCGGTGACGAGGAGAGTGCGGCGGAAAAGTCCCGAGCGATGCGGCTTGGGCTCGACGGGCGCAAATACGGCGGCAACTTTGCGTTTGATGCTACTCGCCAGGTCGTGGAGGCCACGATTCATCGTGAAGATACCCTCTCAGGTGGCATGAGCTCGCAGGGTGCGTGACACGAACGGCCCCCGCGCGCCACGTTTTCCGGGGCAAGGGCTGGCGCGGGGCGCATCTTGTGAACAACGGGTGGTAACCGGAGCACAACTGCGTATATATGACAGTTGCGTATGATTAGGGCGGTATCCTAGCTGATTCGGCTAGAATTTTCGATAGTTTTCGTCACTTTTTACACCTTTTTATCGGCTGAAGCCGTTGCGGCCCCCCAAAAATGTCACCCTCCGAAGCCCCCATCACCCCCGAAGTCGAAGCCGATCTGCGTATTGCCAAGCGCGGATGCGATGAGTTGCTGGTCGAAGCCGAATTCGCCCGCAAGCTGGCCCGCAGCCGCGCCACCGGCGTGCCGCTGCGCATCAAGCTGGGGCTGGACCCGACCGCGCCGGACATCCACCTGGGCCATACCGTGGTGCTCAACAAGATGCGCCAGTTGCAGGACCTGGGCCATGAGGTCATTTTCCTGATCGGCGACTTCACCTCGACCATCGGCGACCCCAGCGGCCGCAACAGCACCCGCCCGCCGCTGACGCGCGAGCAGATCGAGGCCAACGCCAAGACCTACTATGCGCAGGCCAGCCTGGTGCTGGATCCGGCGCGCACCGAGATCCGTTACAACTCGGAGTGGTGCGACCCGCTGGGCGCGCGCGGCATGATCCAGCTGGCGTCGCGCTACACCGTGGCGCGCATGATGGAACGCGAGGATTTCACCAAGCGCTTCAAGGGCGGCATCCCGATCTCGGTGCATGAATTCCTGTACCCGCTGATGCAGGGTTACGACTCGGTGGCGCTGAAGTCCGATCTGGAGCTGGGGGGCACCGATCAGAAGTTCAACCTGCTGGTCGGCCGCGAGCTGCAGAAGGAGTATGGGCAGGAGCCGCAGTGCATCCTGACGATGCCGCTGCTGGTCGGCACCGACGGCGTCGAGAAGATGTCCAAGTCCAAGGGCAACTACATCGGCATTTCGGAGTCGCCCGATTCGATGTTCGGCAAGCTGATGTCGATTTCCGACACGCTGATGTGGCGCTACTTCGAGCTGCTGTCGTTCCGTTCGCTGGAAGACATCGCCGCGCTGCGCCAGGAGATCGACGGCGGCCGCAATCCGCGCGACGCCAAGGTCATGCTGGCGCAGGAAATCATCACCCGTTTCCATTCGGCCAAGGCCGCCGAGGACGCCCTGGCCGCGTTCGAGGCGCGTTTCCGCGACGGCGCGATTCCGGAGGACATGCCCGAGGTCAGCGTCGGCGGCGCGCCGGTCGGCATCCTCAAACTGTTGCGCGAGGCTGGCCTGGTGGCTTCGGGTTCCGAGGCGCAGCGCAACGTCGAGCAGGGCGGGGTGCGCGTCAATGGCGACCGGGTCGAAGACAAATCGTTGCAACTGCCTGCGGGGACTTACGTGGTCCAGGTGGGCAAGCGCAAGTTCGCGCGTGTTAAGTTGAACCCATAATCGCGAAGATTTTGATACGCTGGAGGGACGTTCAAGGCTGGGATGCCTTCGCAGCACTTCAAGGAGCACGACATGAAACTTTCGAGTTTGTCTTTTTCCGATAACGAGTCGATTCCGGAGCGCTACGCCTTCGGCAAGATCGATGCGCAATCGCACGTCGCGCTGGCTGACAACTACAACCCGCAGTTTTCCTGGGACGATGTCCCGGCGGGTACGCAGTCGTTCGCCTTGATCTGCCACGACCCGGACGTTCCCTCCAAGCCCGACGACGTCAACCAGGAGGGCCGTGAAGTGCCGGCCGACCTGCCGCGGGTGGACTTCTTCCATTGGGTGCTGGTCGACCTGGCGGCCGACATGCGCGAAATCGACGAAGGCGCTTTTTCCAGCGGTATCACGCCGCGTGGCAAGGGCGGCCCGCTGGCGCCGCTGGATGCCCGCCAGGGCATCAACTCGTACTCGTCCTGGTTCGCCAACGACCACGACATGAGCGGCGACTATTTCGGCTATGACGGCCCGTGCCCGCCCTGGAACGACGCACTGGTGCACCGCTACGTGTTCACGCTGTACGCGCTGGACGTCCATACGCTGAACCTGCAGGGTTCGTTCACCGGCGAGGACGCGCTGCGCGCCATCCAGAAGCACGTGCTGGCGCAGGCGTCGCTGACCGGCACCTACACGCTCAACCCGAAGCTGGCGCCCAAGCAGATCGGGGCGACCTCGGCGTCCTGATTCCTCGCGATCAGCAAAAAGGGCCGCATCAATGTGGCCCTTTTTTATTTCCCGGCCATCCGCCGGAGGCGCGGCGCCTTCAGGCGCCGGCGCGCTTCAGGCGCAGCAGCGCCACGCCGAAGGCGACGAACACCGAGCCCACCGCCCGGTTGATCCAGCGCAGCGCGCGTGGCTGCTGGAACAGGCGGCGGGCGCGGCGCGCCAGCAGGCCGTAGGCCAGCAGCGATGGCAGCGACAGGCCCATGAAGATGCCGGTCAGGATGAAGAACTGCGGCAGCAGCGGCTCGGCCGCGTTCAGGAACTGCGGGAACAGCGCGGTGAAGAACAGGATGGGCTTGGGATTCAGGCCGGCCACGAGGGTGGCCTCCAGGTACAGCGCCAGCGCGCCGCGCGGCGGGCGGCCCTGGCTGTCTGGCGGCGGCGCGGCCACGCTGCTGCGGCCCAGCAGGTGGCGCAGGCCCAGGTAGATCAGGTAGGCGGCGCCGGCGATCTTGAGGATGGCGAACAGCAGGGCGGACGATTGCAGCACCACGCCCAGGCCCAGCATGGCGGCGCCGGACAGCAGGAACAGGCCGGTGATATTGCCCAGCGACGACGGCAGCACGGCGCGCAGGCCGCCGGCGGCGCCATTGCGCATGGCCAGGATGCTGGCGGGGCCGGGGGTGACGACGCTGACGGCGGCGACCAGGGTGTAGGCGAGCAAAGTCTGGGTTTGCATGAAAGTTTCTCAAGTCGGATTGAGAGGGTTTTCCTGCCACGGACGGATCGCGGAAATTTCGCGCCCTTGGCGGGAATTTTGCCGCCATTCGGGGCATTTTGGCGACAGGGAAAGCGGCGGTACGCGGTAAACTATTCGTCATTATCCGGGTTTACCCACCCGGGCGCAGTTTTCTCCTCTCTTACCGCCTCAGGAACCCCCCGTCATGTTTGACCGCAACCTCACCCTCTCCAAGGCTGACCCGGACGTCTGGGCCGCCGTCCAGAAGGAAGACGTTCGCCAAGAGCAGCACATCGAGCTGATCGCTTCGGAGAACTACGCCAGCCCGGCCGTCATGGAAGCCCAGGGCACGCAGCTCACGAACAAGTACGCCGAAGGCTACCCGGGCAAGCGCTACTACGGCGGTTGCGAATACGTCGACGTGGTCGAGCAGCTGGCCATCGACCGCCTGAAGCAGATCTTCGGCGCCGAAGCCGCCAACGTGCAGCCCAACTCGGGTTCGCAAGCCAACCAGGGCGTGTACATGGCCGTCCTGAAGCCGGGCGACACCGTGCTGGGCATGAGCCTGGCCGAAGGCGGCCACCTGACGCACGGCGCCTCGGTCAACGCCTCGGGCAAGCTGTACAACTTCATCTCGTACGGCCTGGACGAAAACGAAGTCCTGAACTACGCCCAGGTCGAGCAGCTGGCCAAGGAGCACAAGCCCAAGCTGATCGTCGCCGGCGCCTCGGCCTACGCCCTGCACATCGACTTCGAGCGCATGGCCCGCATCGCTCACGACAACGGCGCGCTGTTCATGGTCGACATCGCCCACTACGCCGGCCTGGTCGCCGGCGGCGCGTACCCCAACCCGGTGCCGCACGCCGACTTCGTCACCTCGACCACGCACAAGTCGCTGCGCGGCCCGCGCGGCGGCGTCATCATGATGAAGGCCGAATACGAGAAGATCATCAACTCGGCCATCTTCCCCGGCATCCAGGGCGGTCCGCTGATGCACGTCATCGCCGGCAAGGCCGTGGCCTTCAAGGAAGCGCTGGAACCCGAATTCAAGACCTACGCGCAACAAGTGGTCAAGAACGCCAAGGTGCTGGCCGACACGCTGGTCAAGCGCGGCCTGCGCATCGTTTCGGGCCGCACCGAAAGCCACGTCATGCTGGTGGACCTGCGTGCCAAGGGCATCACGGGCAAGGAAGCCGAAGCCGTGCTGGGCCAGGCTCATATCACCGTCAACAAGAACGCCATCCCGAACGATCCGGAAAAGCCCTTCGTGACCAGCGGCATCCGCCTGGGCACGCCGGCCATGACCACCCGCGGCTTCACCGAAGCCGAGGCCGAGCTGACCGCCAACCTGATCGCCGACGTGCTGGACAACCCGCGTGACGAAGCCAACATCGCCGCCGTGCGCGCCAAGGTCAATGAGCTGACCTCGCGCCTGCCGGTGTACGGCAAGAAGTGATGCGGCGGCGGATCTTTCCCGCCGGCACATGACGAGGACGGCTCCGCAAGGGGCCGTCCTTTTGTTTTCGGGCCAATGGCGCTTGCGCGCCGGCGGTCATCGTGGCAAAAATAATAGGGACGAATTTGTCATAGTCGCCACGGATCGACTGTCGCCTCGTTACAATATGGGCGAATTATTGCTTTCCGTGTTTTCAGGGATCACACATGCGGTGTCCATTTTGCGGCAACTCCGAAACGCAGGTCGTCGACAGCCGTGTCTCGGAAGAGGGCGACGCCATCCGTCGCCGGCGCCGCTGCCAGTCCTGTGACAAGCGCTTCACCACCTACGAGCGGGTGGAGCTGGCGATGCCGTCCGTGGTCAAGCGCAACGGCAGCCGCAGCGACTACGATCCCGCCAAGCTGCGCGCCAGCCTGAGCCTGGCGCTGCGCAAGCGCCCGGTCAGCACCGAGGACGTGGACGCCGCCGTCGCCCGCATCGAGGAACAACTCCTGGCCAGCGGGCTGCGCGAAGTGGCTTCCGGGCATATCGGCGAACTGGTCATGAACGAGCTGCGCAAGCTCGACAAGGTGGCCTACGTGCGCTTTGCGTCGGTGTACAAGAGCTTCGAGGACATCGGCGAATTCGTCGAGGCGATCCGCGAGATGCAGGGGCCGGTGCTGCCCGCCAAGCTGCGCAAGGAATGAGGGCGCCGCGCGGCGCCTGAGGGGCGCGGATTGACTCGCAAGGCGCGCTACAGCGCGGGTGTCCGCGCCATGCTGGGCGTCTGCGGCTGGAATCGGCGCCACACGCGGCGCAGGTGCTGGGCCGAGCCGAATCCGGATTTCTCCGCCACCATCTCCAGGTTCAAGCGGGTTTCGCGCAGCATGTCGCGCGCCAGCGCCACGCGTATCTGATACAGGTAGTCCATCGGCGTGCAGCCGGCGTGCTCGCGGAACAGCCGCGTCAGGTGGCGCGAACTGGTGTGGGCCTGCTCGGCCAGCGACTGCGCCGACCACGGCGCCGCCGGGTTGCGCACCACCGCGTCCTGGACCCGGTGCACACCGGGATGCATGTGGTTGCGGTGTTCCAGCCAGGGCGACAGGGCCGAGTCGGTGCCGGCGCGGCGCTGGTAGACCACCATGTCGCGCGCCACTTCACTGGCCACGCGCGGGCCGCAGTGGCGCGACACCATGTGCAGCGCCAGGTCGATGCCGGCGGTGATGCCGGCGCTGCTGACCAGGTTGCCGTCTTCGACGAAGATGCGGTTGTCGTGCAGCCGGGCGGACGGATCCATGTCGGCCAATTGCGCCAGGCAGCTGTGGTGCGTGGTGCATTCGCGCTGGCGCGTCAGGCCGGCCGCGGCGGCGAACAGGGCGCCGGCGCAGACGGTCATCAGCGTGAAGCCGTCGACCGGATGGCGCGCCGCCAGCCAGTCGATGATGACGCGGGCCTCGGGCTCGTCCAGGCGGATGTGCTTGCCCACCACCCCGGACACGATCACCAGCGCCTCGGGCGGCAGCTTCTGGGGCAGGGGCTGGATCCGCGCCAGGTGCAGGCCGGGAATGCCGCTTTCCACTTCGGTCGAGGGGCCGCAGAAATGCTGCGCGAAGGCGTCCGGGCACAGCTTGTTGGCAACCCGGAACGCCTCGGCCGGCCCGGCCACGTCGAGCAGCACGATTCCCCGCGGCAACACGAAGTACACGGGAATCATGGCGGCGCGTCCTTATTGCGCGTCGGCGAAGACGTCGGCAGCGCGGGCGATGCGGGCAAAGCGGCCCTGCAGCACAAGTTCGGTGGCGTCGCGGATCTCGGCCGGCGTGTAGTGCTTGCCCGACGGACTCTGCATGGCGAAAGTCAGCGTGGCGTCGGTCGGGAACACCACCTTGAAGCCGTCGTCGCTGGCATGGCGGGTGGTGGTCTCGCAGCACTGTTCGGTGCGGATGCCGCTGACGATGACGCCCTCGATGCCGTGCTTGCGCAGCCAGTCCCGCAGCGTGGCGCCGTCGGCGTCCTTGGCGTAGAGGGAGGAATGCACGGTCTTGTGGAACACGGCGTCGGGCTCGATGCGCAGTTCCTTCAATGTCCTGACATGGCCGGAGGCCAGCGAGAATGGGTTGGCTGGATCGTTGGCGGCGCTGGTGTGAAACACCTGCAGCACCGGGATGTCGCGGGCACGGGCGGCGTCTATCAGGCCCTGGAGTTGCGAGACGAATGCCGGATATTCCGACTCGTCCCAAAACGGACGCTGGCGGAAGGAATCCTGGACGTCGATGACGATCAATGCTTGTTTCATGGCGGCGGGCTCCGTGCCTTGGGATTTCGAGAGATACGTGGCGTATTGTGGGCCTGCCCCGGCGGCGGGGCGAGGCCGTCCCGAGACCAGCATCGGCCCAAAACGGACATGACTGCCGGGCCGCTTGAACGATCATAGCGCGCCGGCGCGGAACGGCAAGCGCGGCGTGCCGGCGATCCGCCGCGGACATACAATCCGTGCATGATGAAGAACCCCAGCGAATCCGACGACCTGTCCTGGATGCGGCGCGCCCTGGCCCTGGCGCAGACCGTCATGTACTCGACCGCGCCCAACCCCCGGGTGGGCTGCGTCATCGTGCGCGATGGCCGCGTGCTGGGCGAGGGCGCCACCCAGCCTCCCGGCGGCCCGCATGCCGAAGTGTGCGCGCTGCGCGACGCGCAGGCGCGCGGCGAATCGGTGGCGGGCGCCACCGTCTACGTCACGCTGGAGCCGTGCAGTCATTTCGGCCGCACGCCGCCCTGCGTGGACGCCTTGCTGGCGGCCGCGCCGGCGCGGGTGGTGGTGGCGATCGGCGATCCCAACCCGCTGGTCAATGGCAAGGGGCTGGCGCGCCTGCGCGAGGCTGGTATCGCCGTCACCACCGGCATCTGCCGCGAAGAGGCGCTGGCCCTGAACGCCGGTTTCATTTCGCGCATGAGCCGGGGGCTGCCGTGGACCTGGCTCAAGATGGCGACATCGCTGGATGGCCGCAGCGCCCTGCATAACGGCCTGTCGCAATGGATCACCGGCCCCGAGGCGCGCGCCGACGGGCATCTCTGGCGCGCGCGCAGCTGCGTGGTGCTGACCGGCATCGGTACCGTGCTCAAGGACGATCCGCAACTGACCGTGCGCAGCGTGCAGACGCCGCGCCAGCCGCGCCGGGCGGTGGTCGACGGGCGCTTCGAGATTCCCGAGGACGCGCGCCTGTTCGACGGCGGCGAGGTCATCGTGTTCACGGCGCGGGTCGACGCCGCCAAGCAGGCGCGGCTGGAAGCCAGGAACGTCCGCGTGGTGTCGATGCCCGCCGCCGAGCCCGACCGCGTGGACCTGCCGGCGATGATGCGCTGGCTGGCCGCGCAGCAGTTCAATGAAGTCCACGTCGAGGCCGGCGCCGGTTTGAGCGGCGCGCTGGTGGCGGCCGGCTGCGTCGACGAGCTGCTGATATATATGGCGCCGATGTTGCTGGGCGACGCCGCCGGCGTGGTCAGGCTGCCGCTGCTGGAGCGGCTGGACGCCGCCCCGCGCTACGAATTCATCGAGGCGCAGCGGGTGGCGGCAGACCTGCGCGTGCGCGCCCGGGTGCCGGAGCATTGGCGCGGACTGTTGCGGCGGGTCGAATTGCCCGCCGTTCAGACGCCCTAGCGCTTGCCGCCGCGGGCCGCCGGGGTGGCGCTGCGCCAGGCCCACAGCGCGGCGCCGAGCGCCGCCAGCGCAAGCAGGCCGCCGGCCAGCAACAGGCCGGGATGCTGCTGGCGCGCGCGCTCCCAGGCTTTCCATGCCTGGATGTAGTGAAAGCGCGCGGCCGATTGGAAGTCCGGTTCAGGGCATTCGCGGCCGAAGGTGTCGCTGAAGGGCACCCGGGCGCCCTGGTCCACGTAGCGCAGATAGATGGCGGAGGCGCGTTCCGGCGTGTCGTCGATGACGTAACGCGCGCCGCGGCACAGCACGGCGGCGAAGGCCTGCGAGCGGCTGGGCAGTTCGTCGGCCGCCTTCATCGCGTAGTCGGCGGCGATCTGGCGGTAGTGGTAGCGCACGTTGGGGCGCGCCTCGCTGGCGGCATAGCGCTTGCGTTCTTCCTGTGTCACATAGGGGCCCGGCAGGTCGGCCTCGGCGCGCTGCAACGGGGTATCCAGCGGCATGCCGGCGTCGGCGCGGGCTTCGCGCCACCACGGGTTGGCGTCGCGACCCGCGCCGGCTGAATAGTTGCCGTCATAGACGGCGTAGTCCGGGCCCTGTTCATAGCCCATGATGCGGATGCCGTCGCGGCGCGCCAGCGTTGCCGCCTGGTACCAGGCCTGGGCACGGGCGGTGCGGCCCCAGGCGCTGCCCGCCGTCCGCAGGGCGTCGCCGTACCGGGCGGCGCGCTGGCGCACGTCGGACTCCTGGATCTTCCATGCGTCGTCGTCGTAGCCCCCGCTGGCAAAGCGCGGATCGGAATCGGCCGGAAAGTAGGGCAGGGCCTCGGCCACGCGGCCCTCGCGCACCAGGCGCCGCGCCAGCAGCTGGCGCAGGCGGTCATGCGCGGGCGGGGGGTTCAGGCGGCTCCATTGATAGAACTGTTCGGGCGTATAGCGGCTGAAGCCGGCCGGACGCGCAGGCGCCGGCGCGGGCGGCGGCAGGCGGTCGACATAGGCCTTGAGCTCCTCGGTCGTGAGCACGCGTTCGGCCACGTAGGCGGCGTCGTTCCAGTAGGGCGACAGGGGCCAGCCTTCATCGTCCGGGTTGGCGCCGTCGCGGGTCGCGGCGGCGCGGTACAGCTGGTCCAGCGCTTCCACGTACTGGCCGCGTGACAGCGACAGCACGCCTTGTTCGGCCTTGAGCAGGGAGGCCGATCCAGGTTCGAGACTGCCATCGGCCCGCGGGAATGCCGCGATCGCGCGGGCATAGGCCTGGGCGGCGAGTTCGTTGTCACCGCGGCGGATGGCCAGTTTGGCGCGCACCCACCAGGCCAATGCCGTGTCGAGCCGCTCGGCCAGGGTCTGGGCGAGATCGTAGCGGCCCACGCGATAGGCCAGCGCCGCGACCCGATCGGCATCGGCGATGCGTTGCGGGTCCTGGGTCTGCAACGCGGCCACGAGCGATTGCAGCGCCGGGTTGGGCGCGACGTTGGGCGCGCCGCCGGCGGCATCGGCCAGGCTCAGGCGGCCGGTCTGTTCGAAGTTGGCGAACGGGTCGCGGGCGCTGTCCGGCTTGCCGTCGACGATATCGCCGATACGGGCCAGGCCATACGCCACCAGCAGGCGTTGGCCCACCGGGTCGTCGATCAGGCGGCCGGCTCGCGCCGCCGAGGCCAGCGCCCAGTCGGCGATCAGGCGCAGCGATTCGCGCCCGCTGATCGAGTCGCGGGCGGCCTGGGCGGCGTACAGGCGCACCGCCTGATGCAGGTTGGCCGGGGCGATGGCGTCCAGGCAGGGCGTTGCATTGACCACGTCTTCATACGCGCATTGTCCCAGGCTGCCGGTCAGCGACAGCCGCGCCTGCTGGCCGTAGCTGGCAACGGCCAGGCCGAGCGGATCGGGCGCGCCTTGCAGCGCCATCTCGCGCACGCGCGCATAGTCCTGCGCCGCCGTGCCCGGGTTCCCGGTTTCGGCCAGCATGTAGGCGGCCCAGACGCTGCGCGTCGCCGCCTGCTCGGCGGGCAGCGCCAGGATTGCCCGCAGGCGCTGGCGCGCCCGTTCCCAGCGCTGCTCGTGCGGGGCCTGCGGCGCTGTGTGGTAGTCGACCGCGGCCGCGGCATAGAGGCGGACCGCTTCAGGCAGGCCGGCGCCCGCGGCGTACGCCTGCTCGCCGTCCGGACGGGTGCGCATCAACCGCAGCTGGTCGAGCTGTGCCGGGGTGAGCGCGGGGTCGTAGGCTTCCGGGATGGCGTCGGAGCGGTAGCTGCCGTCCGGCAGCAGTGGTGATTCATTGGCGCGCAGCGAGTCCGTGGCGGGGACCAGGCGCATCGCCTCGTAGGCGAACGAATTGGCGGGCGTGCCCTGCAGCGTGCCGGCGCGGTCGTCCAGCAGCTGTGGCGGGAAGTCGGGACCGCAGGCAATGACGATGCCCGCGCCGGCCAGCAGCAAGGCGGCGATCAGCGATTTACGGTTGTACATGGAAGCTCGGGGTTGCGGCGTCACAGCGGATCCATCCTATGGCGCGTTCGGCGCCGGCGCGCAGCAGGCCATCCCGCGCGCGCCGAAGATACCCGCCCTGCCGATCATATTCAAGGGTGTAGCCGTTGATGCCGTCGGCGGCGCGGCAGCGGGCGTCCAGCCTGACGATGAAGGGCAGCGGCGCATCGGTGTTGCCACGGTTGGACAGCAACACGTCGCGCGCGCCGCCCGGCCCTGGCGCAGCGGCCGCGACCGCGAGCGCCGGCGTCAGGGGGTGGCGCGCCAGCACCGCGCGCCAGGTCGGCAGGCTCCAGGCGCGCGTGTCCGCCTGGGTCGGCAGGCGGAACCAGGCGATGCCCGCCAGCCCGGCCGGCCGATCGCGGTCGAGCGTGGCGACAAAGGCCGCGATGGTGTCGGGCGCGACCAGCAGTTCCGCCGAACGGCCGCCCGGTATCAACGCAGGCCGTTCGCTTTCGACGGCGACGATCTGGCCTTGTTCGTCCCACGCGACGCGGCTGCCGTAGGCTGGCAGCGCCACCCGCCAGGGCTTTGCGGTGCGGTCGGCGTAGGCAGCGAGCCAGGCGCGCGCGCGCCTGGCGTCGAACAGCGACCCTTGCGCCGGATTCAATACGGCGTGGACCTGCAGCACGGTTTCGTCCGGCACCGCCAGCAATTCGGTCAGCGCGGCGCTTTCCAGCCAGGTGGGCAGGGCGGTGATGGACAGCCGCAAGTCCTGCGGCAGGCGGGCCTTGAGCTTGGCCAGCAGCGCGGTGTAGGCCGGTAATCGCGCCGTGGGGCAGTCGTAGTCGATCTCCAGGCCGGCCAGCGTGATGCCGGCGCCGCGCCAGGCCGAGAGCAGGGCGGCCGCGCGCGCGTCGATGTCGGCCTCGCTCAGGGCGCCGAAGCGACCGTCGAGCCGCAGCACCAGCACGACGGGACGCCCGGTTGCCGCCAGCGCGGCCAGGTCGGGCGTTGCCTCGAACCAGGCGCCGTCGGCGCGCAGTTCGGCCGCCAGCACGCGCCACGCGCGCAGCATGTCGGCGCTGTCAGCCAGTGCGTGGTTCAGCGCGGGCGTCCAGCGCCGCTGCCAGACGTAGGCATCGTTGGGCAAGGGAGGGGCGTTGCGTTCGCAGGCTGCCAGCAGCAGCAGTCCGCACAGAACCGCCAGACGCCAACAGCGCATCGACGCGCGGGCGATGCGCGGCCGGTCCGGGACAGGGCGCGGGCGTGGCAACATGATGTGCGGACGGTGTTTGAAAAAGCGGCGCGCGGCGGCTGCGGCGGTTGCGTGATTCTATCCTTGACGGCGCCAGGGGTATTAGCACTCTCATGTCTTGGCTGCCAATCGATGCCGCGATAGCGCAGCGCGATCGAGTCGATAGCGTTTGCCCGCGCGGCTTGCGGCGTGATCGCAGCAAGTTTGAGAGCGATTCCCCGACGCCGCTCCAAGGGTTGTCGATTGGTATTTTTTTACCGTGACGCCCCAAATGAATTGCCACAAAGCCGTCAATTGGGCTTAAGCTAGGCCATGACTTGGCGCTACGCGCTCATGGCCCGATCCATAACCCGCCACGCGCCCTCGTCACCACGGATTCCAGTGTCGCGTACCGGCGCTTTCACACACCGGACCGATACTTGCTGAACGTAGTCGCTTTGCGCCGTTCAGACCGTTCGCTGCCATCGCATAGCGAACGCACCGGACCTGTTGTCCGGATCATAAGAATCCACCGGGATATCTCATCCCTTCAAATCATTGCTGACCATTTCATGCGTGGCTGCATCCTGCGCCCGTTCTACAGCAATATGCTGAAGGCGTACGAGTGAACTTATTCACGTTGGTTGCAATCCCTGACGGAACTTGTGTCCGAACGGTGCAGCCTAAACGGAAAGGGCCCGATCGTGCTCTTGGTTGATGTGTGGCGAAAGCAACATACGACCGTGCCGAAATTGCTTATAGCGCGTTGACCCTAGTCACGCTGAAGCACTGAGGCACACAATGGGGACACGTAGGGACGTCATGGCTTTTTCGCGTGTTGTAGGAGGTTTCCGTGCAAAACATCGTCGAAGGCTTCAAGTCGCAGTATGCAAGAGAGCAGGAGTCGGAACTTTCCCTCGAGGAATATCTGAACCTCGCCAAGCGTGACCCGATGGCATATGCCAGCCCCGCTGAGCGCATGCTGGCGGCGATTGGCGAACCTGAAATCGTGGATACGCGCAACGACCCACGTCTTTCCCGTTTGTTTTCCAACCGGACCATCCGACGCTATCCGGCGTTCCAGGAGTTCTACGGCATGGAGGACGTCATCGGGCAGATCGTGGCGTTCTTCAAGCACGCCGCGCAGGGACTGGAAGAGCGCAAGCAAATCCTCTATCTGCTCGGGCCGGTGGGCGGCGGCAAGTCGTCCATCGCCGAACGCCTGAAGGTGCTGATGGAAGTCCACCCCATCTACGCGCTCAAGGGCTCGCCGGTGAACGAGTCGCCGCTCGGCCTGTTCCATCCGGAACGCTTCGGCGACACGCTCGAAAAGGAATACGGCATTCCGCGCCGCTATCTCACGGGCATCATGTCGCCGTGGGCGGTCAAGCGCCTGAAGGAGTTCGACGGCGACATCTCGCAATTCCGCGTGGTGCGCCTGAACCCGTCGGTGCTGCGCCAGGTGGCGATCGCCAAGACCGAGCCGGGTGACGAGAACAACCAGGACATCTCGTCGCTGGTCGGCAAGGTCGACATCCGCAAGCTCGACCGCCATTCGCAGGACGACCCGGACGCCTACAGCTATTCCGGCGGCTTGTGCCTGGCCAACCAGGGCCTGCTCGAGTTCGTGGAAATGTTCAAGGCGCCGATCAAGATGCTGCATCCGCTCTTGACGGCGACGCAGGAAGGCAACTTCAAGGGCACCGAGGGTTTCTCGGCGATCCCGTTCAACGGTTGCATCCTGGCGCACTCGAACGAATCGGAGTGGCAGACCTTCCGCAACAACAAGCACAACGAGGCGTTCCTCGACCGTATCTATATCGTCAAGGTGCCTTACTGCCTGCAGGTGTCGGAAGAAGTCCGCATCTACGAAAAGCTGCTGCATCACAGCTCGCTGTCGACGGCGCCGTGCGCGCCGGGGACGCTGGACATGATGGCGCAGTTCTCGGTGCTGACGCGGCTGAAGGAGCCGGAGAATTCCAGCATCTACTCGAAGCTGCGCGTCTATGATGGCGAAAGCCTGAAGGACGTCGACCCGAAGGCCAAGGCACTGCAGGAGTACAAGGACTACGCCGGCACCGACGAAGGCATGAACGGGGTCTCGACGCGCTTCGCGTACAAGATCCTGTCCAGCGTCTTCAATTACGACCAGACCGAGGTGGCGGCCAATCCGGTGCACCTGATGTACGTGCTCGAACAGCGCATCGGGCGCGAGGACTATCCGGAGGAAATCCGCCGGCGCTACCTGGAGTTCATCAAGGGTTTCCTGGCGCCGCGCTATGCCGAGTTCATCGGCAAGGAGATCCAGACGGCGTACCTCGAGTCGTACTCGGAGTATGGGCAGAACATCTTCGATCGCTACGTCACGTTCGCCGACTGCTGGATCCAGGACGAGGAATTCCGCGACCCGGAAACCGGCGAGAGCTTCGACCGCAGCGCCCTGAACGACGAACTGGAGAAGATCGAGAAGCCGGCCGGCATCGCCAATCCGAAGGACTTCCGCAACGAGATCGTGAACTTCGTGCTGCGGGCGCGCGCCAACAACAACGGCCGCAACCCGACCTGGACCAGCTATGAAAAGCTGCGCGAAGTGATCGAGAAGAAGATGTTCTCGAACACGGAAGACCTGCTGCCGGTGATCTCGTTCAACGCCAAGGCGTCGGCCGAGGACAAGACCAAGCACCAGAGCTTCGTCGACCGGATGGTGGAGAAGGGCTACACGGAAAAGCAGGTCAGGCTGCTGTGCGAGTGGTATCTCCGTGTGAGGAAGTCTTCCTGAGCGAGGTGAATCATGAATTCACTGATCGATCGCCGTCTTAACGGGCGCAACAAGAGCGCCGTTAACCGGGAGCGCTTTCTGCGGCGTTACAAGGACCAGATCCGCAAGGCGGTCCACGGGATGATCCGCGACCGCTCGATCCAGGACATGGATCAGGGCGGCGAGATCAACCTGCCCGCCCGCGATATTTCCGAGCCGACGTTCCGGCACGGCGCGGGCGGCGACCGGGAAATGGTGCATCCGGGCAACCGCGAGTTCGCCAAGGGCGATACGTTCGACCGGCCCCAGGGAGGAGAAGGCCAGGGCGGTTCCGAGCCCGGCGAAGGCGAGTCGGTCGATCAGTTCACCTTCAGCCTGTCGCGGGCGGAATTCCTCAACCTGTTCTTCGAAGACCTGGAACTGCCTCACCTGGCCCGCAACACGCTCGGCGAGGTCAGCCAGAAGAAATGGCAACGCGCAGGCTACACCACCACCGGCTCGCCCAGCATGCTCAGCATCAGCCGCACGCTGAAGTCGTCGCTGGCGCGGCGGGTGGCGTTGAGCGTGAAGGCGCGGGCCGACCTCGAGGACGCGGAGGAGCGCCTGGCCAAGGCCAAGGCGGCGGGCGCGCCCGCGGACCAGATCAAGGCCCTGGAACAGGATGTCGAGGACTGCCGCGAGCGCCTGGCCCGCGTGCCGTTCCTGGACGACCTGGACCTGCGCTACCGCAATCGCGTGTCGGTATCGATCCCGATGGCGCGCGCGGTCATGTTCTGCCTGATGGACGTATCCGGCTCGATGGACGAGGGCAAGAAGGACCTGGCCAAGCGCTTTTTCACGCTGCTGTATCTGTTCCTGTCGCGCAAGTACGAGCACGTGGACCTGGTCTTCATCCGCCACACCGACAACGCCGAGGAAGTGGACGAGCAGACATTTTTCTACGATCCCAAGAGCGGCGGCACCATCGTGCTGTCGGCGCTGGAACTGATGCGCGAGATCGTCGAGAAGCGCTATCCGCCCACCGCCTGGAATGTGTACGCGGCGCAGGCCAGCGACGGCGACTCGTTCGGCGCCGACGCCGGCAAGAGCGCGCGCTTCCTGGCCGAGCACCTGTTGCCAGCCACGCGCTACTTTGCCTATATCGAGGTTCCCGACTCGCAGGAGGCGCGCAAGAGCAGCCTGTGGGCGGAGTATGAACAGAAGCTGGAGCCGCATTTCGTGATGCGGCGGATTTGCGAGCGCGGGGAGATCTATCCCGTGTTCCATGACCTGTTCAAGAAGGAAACCGCATGAATGCCATCCTGGGCGCACTGGTGGAGCCGGAATCGGCCGACAGCCCCCGGCCGTTGTCGCAAGGTTCCGAATGGACGTTCGAACTGATCCAGTCCTATGACGAAGCGATCTCGCGGGTCGCGCGCGAGTACGGGCTGGACACCTATCCGAACCAGATCGAGGTCATCACCTCGGAGCAGATGCTGGACGCGTATGCGTCGGCGGGCCTGCCCATCGGTTATCCGCACTGGTCGTACGGCAAGGAGTTCATCCGCAACGAGCAGTTCTACCGGCGCGGCATGCAGGGCCTGGCCTACGAGATCGTGATCAATTCCAACCCCTGCATTGCGTATCTCATGGAAGAGAACTCCATGACGATGCAGGCGCTGGTGATCGCGCACGCCTGCTATGGCCACAACTCCTTCTTCAAGGGCAACTACCTGTTCCGCCAGTGGACCGACGCCGACGGCGTGCTGGACTACCTGGTGTTCGCCCGCAAGTACGTGATGGATTGCGAGGACCGCTACGGCATCGATGCGGTGGAGGCGCTGCTGGATTCCTGCCATGCGCTGTCGCACCATGGCGTGGACCGCTACAAGCGGCCGACGCCGATCTCGTACAAGGAAGAGGCCGCGCGCCAGGCCGAACGCCAGGAACACGCGCGCCTGCAATACAACGACCTGTGGCGCACGCTGCCGCGGCTGGAGGCCGACAAGGACGAACGGGTCGCCGCGTCGGTGTTCCCGCCCGAGCCGGAAGAGAACCTGCTGTACTTCATCGAGAAGTATTCGCCCAAGCTGGCGCCGTGGCAGAAGGAGCTGGTGCGCATCGTGCGCAAGATCGCCCAGTATTTCTATCCGCAGACCCAGACCAAGGTCATGAACGAGGGCTGGGCCACGTTCTGGCACTACACCATCCTGAACCGGCTGCACGAGAAGGGGCTGGTCAATGACGGCTTCATGATGGAGTTCCTGCAGAGCCACACCAACGTCGTCAGCCAGCGCGGCTTCGACGAGCGCGGCTACGGCGGCATCAACCCGTACGCGCTGGGCTTTGCGATGATGTCGGATATTCGCCGCATCTGCGAAAAGCCCACCGACGAGGACCGCCGCTGGTTCCCCGACATCGCCGGCGGCGACTGGCTCAAGACGCTGGACTTCGCCATGCGCAACTTCAAGGACGAGTCCTTCATCTCGCAATACCTGTCGCCGCGCCTGATCCGCGAGTTCCGCTTCTTCGCGATCTCGGACCACCAGGCCAATCCCAAGCTGGAAGTGGCCGCGATCCACGACGACGAAGGCTACCGCGACATCCGCCGACTGCTGGCCGCGCAGCACAACCGCGACAACCAGGTGCCGGACATCCAGGTCACGCGCTTCAACCGCGACACCGATCGCTCGCTGGTGCTGCGGCATCTGCGAAGCCGCGGCCGGCCGCTGGCGGCCGAGGACGCGGAGCAGGTCATGAAGCACCTGGCGCGGCTGTGGGGCTTCCGGGTGCGGCTGGAGGAAACCGAGCCGGACGGCACGGTCAGCTCGTACCGCGAACAGGATCCGCCGAACGCCTGAGTGAGCATGGCCGCCCCGGACGAGCGCGGGATGGCGGCCGCGGGGCGCGCAGCGGAGCCTGTGGCAAAAGGGGACGCAATAACGTCCCCTTTTTCTTTACCCCGTCCCGCCAATGCAGCTTTCCTGCCGATCTGCTAGAATCGCGGATTCGCATTTTCAGGAATGCGTATCCAGATCAGGACAGGTGGCCGAGTGGTTGAAGGCGCACGCCTGGAAAGCGTGTATACGTCAAAAGCGTATCGGGGGTTCGAATCCCCCTCTGTCCGCCAAGAATGCATATAAGCCCTTGATTTCGTTGAGAAATCAAGGGCTTTTTGTTTGCCGCTTACAAAACGACTATCAAAAGTTTGACGGTTGGCTCTGGAACATCCTGGACTTGGCTGGAAAATTAGCCTAAAATGGGGACGCATTACAGAGTCAGCGCAAGTTCTTCGCCCTGACTCCCGCAAGGCTGACGCCGTCACGTTCTCAGCCCGCCTAAAGGGCCTCTAGCGCCCGTTCTCCCTCCCCTAGAAAACTTTCCCGAGCCCGATCGATCGGCGTCGCCATGGCGCGCGTTCGCTCGTCCATACAAGGAATCATCCTATGAATCGCCTGAGCCGTTCATCGTTCTCTCTTGGCCGCATCGTCGCGACCAAAGGCGCGCTCGCCGCTTGCCAGAATTATTCCGTCTCGCCTTTGGATCTACTTCGGCGTCATGCTGCGGAAGATTGGGGCGACGTCTGCATCGAAGACTTGCAGGCGAATAGCCAAGCAATCAATAGCGGGGAGCGCGTACTGTCTGCGTATCAACTTTCGCCGCAGGAGCGGATTTGGGTCATCACTGAGGCCGATCGAAGCGCGACAACGCTTCTCCTGCCCGAGGAGTACTGAACAGATGCCCAAGACTTCAGCAAAGCGGAGCAGGGTGATGGCTGCAAGAGTTCGAACAGATGAATGGCTGCAAAAGACCCTGAGCTTTTGCGCTTTGGGTGCCGATTCATCATGGTGGTTCGACGAAGAACACTTCGGGCTGGCTCATTTTTCCCAAGGTGTCTATGCAGGATCGTGCGGGATCTGCTGCCTTAGCTCTGTGCTTGCCCTGCATGGCATTGTGCCGCTCCGTTCGTTACGCGACATGGCTTATCGAACTCGTGGGTTGCCCGCGAGAATATGGCGGGCGTTGGGAGGCACGTTCTTTACTGGGCTGGGCGCGAACGAACTGATGGCGGCGTGCTCGGAGTTGGATCTTTCTCTTCAACTGCGTAGCTCGTTCGAGGCTGGCCAGTCGACGAGCGCGTCGGCGTTCGCAGTGGAACAACTGCTAGAGGGCAGATTGACAATGGT
This sequence comes from Achromobacter sp. RW408, assembly GCF_003184165.1. Taxonomy (NCBI): domain Bacteria; kingdom Pseudomonadati; phylum Pseudomonadota; class Betaproteobacteria; order Burkholderiales; family Alcaligenaceae; genus Achromobacter; species Achromobacter sp. RW408. The sequence continues at coordinate 681,826 of NZ_QHHO01000047.1, read as the reverse complement.
TCAGTTGGTGAGCATGAGTGGCGCCTTGAATCATTGGAGCCTCGGTGTTGGCATCGCGACGATCGATGCAATGTCGTACACCCACCCCAAACAAATCTTGCTCATGGATTCAAGCGCCGAGGCCCCGAAGTTTGGTCATTACAACGCGTGGCTGACGATGATGCCGCGGTCACGGCGTGGCACGAGGGCTGTGCATCCAACATGGGTCTACCGCGTGCCATCCTCTTATCGAACTGAGGTAAGAATTGCCACAGCGGTGTCGTTCGAATGCGTGGCCTCTTGATTCACTTGCTGCTATCAAGCGGCGCAAGCAACTCGCCCATAGAGACGTTCAATGCAATGGCGATCCGTTCGATGTTGCAGATGGAGATATTGCGTTCGCCGCGTTCTACCGAGCTGATGTAGTTCACATGTAATTCCGCCGCTTCAGCCACCTTTTCCTGGGTGAGCTTCTGCAGCAAGCGGATGCGTCGCATGTTGGCGGCGAACAGTTGTTGCGCCCCACACTTATACGTTGGGTTGACCATGCCGGCAGTGTTTCCGACAGGCTCGCGCATTTCCACACACTTTAAGTTTGGTTTGGTGTAAATTCACCATCAAACCAAACCCAAAGTGTGTATTTTTGCCAAATGGAGTGTTTATGAAGTCGTCTCATGTGTTGATTGCCCAAGGCATTGTCGTAATCGCTGGATTGATCGCGGCTCTCGCATGGTTTGATCGGGTTCGCTGCCCGGAGATTCATGGTCAAGCCATATGCGTCCTGTTTGATCACCAAGCCGACAAGGCTGCTGCGTTCAAAAAAGTGCTCACGGAAATTTCGAAGGGGTTGAAATGAAGTCGTTCAGATGCGCAGGTGCACGAAAGCCCAACATAGTTGCTCTACTGCTCTGCGCAATGCCGGCGCTCGCCCAGGCGGCAACGTCTACGCACTGCAAGGAGGAAGAGCAGGTGATCTTCTCGTGCAACGTAGGCAAGAAGGTTGTGTCGATCTGCGCGAGCGATACCCTTGGCCCTGCAGCAGGAACGGCGCAATACCGCTTCGGCGCTTTAGGGAAGATTGAGCTCAAGATCCCCGCTCAACCACAGCACCCTACGACGTTCAGTCGACTAGGCGTGATGCGTGGGCCGGCATGGGTGGACACACACATACGGGTAGCCAACGGTGAATACGCCTATACCGTCTATGAGGGAGAAGGGAGGGGTTGGCAGCGTTCGGGGGTGCTGGTCACTAAGTATGATCAGACGCTGGCAAACTTGTCTTGCGTTTCGCCCAGACAAGGGCTCTTCTCCGAAATCGTCTCGGATAGCCAAGCCTTCGTTAATGAAACGGAAGATCAAATGGACGCTTGGCTCGACACAGTAATTGCTACGCAAAAAACTGCGGAGAACTCCAATCAGAAAGCTCAAACAGGAGTTGCACCGTCTCCGGGAAAGCTCCGTCCAAGGAGGGGAAAGAATTTTGTGTTGGAGGACTTCAACCCTGGGATCATTCTGCCTGCGGCTGCCGCAAATGGGTGTGAAGTTGATTCGCCGCCAAGGTTCTCTTTGCAAACAGAGATCGGTACTGTCCATGTAGACGAATATCAGTTTCCGCATGGATGCTTCGGCGCTTCGAAGGCTGGCGCACTTTTTGGTGTGGGTTTTGTCATCCCTCAGAATGGAACCCCTCCGCTTGGATTCCGTTATCGAGAAGGTGGTCGTAGGGAGTTACTCGAGTTTCTGAAAGGTCAGTAACGCTCAAACCACTATCACTATGTGCAATGGCATTAACTCAACTAGCGAAAATCATCAATTCTCGCCATTTTTTGCCGTGCGAGCGACGAATTCAAACGGCTCGCCACGCCGTTGGTTGCTGATCTCTTGAGAGGTCAGGTCTCGTCGCCTGACTCCATCGACAGGTTGAATTTGGCACGCAGAGCACCGTTGTCAGGCCAACACGCGGGATCAGTTGGGAGGCGAAGGCGCAATCCATGAAACGGGAAGTATTCGGAGGTATGCAGGGCACGGACAACGTGGACGGTGTACGTGTCTGGTTCAACGTTCAGGAGGCCCAAGTCGAAGAGGGTATGGAGATCAGCGCGCAAAAGAATGCCATTGCAGATGTGATTCGTGTGAGGGCCGCGATATGGACTAATGTGCGCGGCTTCAAGAACCGCGCTAGTCGTACAACCGGATATCCCGCAGGCTCCTCCGTAAGCGTCTAGGAGACGTCTCCGGAATGCTGGTTGCCCTCGACGAATAGCAATGGCCTTTATCGTCTTTCGGCGAGCATCTACTTGATTCGATGCATCGAACGCTTCCAATGGGAGTTGCACTGCAATGCTCCCCTCGGTGCGCTCAAGCTGTGAACCATATTGACGAATCGTGAACACGCCGTCTTGATCATCATCGACCATGCCAAGGCCAAGTACCCTGTAAACCGGATTGGGCTTTTGCTTTACCTGTAAGAGCACGCCAACAGGTACCCGATCGCGGCGGCAGGCATTCATAGCCCGATTCGTGAAATAGGCCGGATTGCTGCCTTCATGGTGGTAACGCAGATGCCAAGAGCCGTCGGGTGCCCAGTTCAGGGCATCCTCGTACGGGCCATCTAGGGACTGGCGAACACTTAGTGCGTAATCGAAGCCCTGTGGCTTGTGAATACCTTTGGCCTTGTTCACTAGAAAGATGCCATCTAGCGGTGCAGGCCAGCCAATGTCCTGACCCGTACGTTCATGGAACCAGGTCAGCGCGGCTAGATGGTTCAGCGGCAGCGATCGCAAGTTGTCTAGGAGCATGTTCGGTTCCGATATAGCAGGTTGATAGCCTCATTGAAGACGATAGGCGCCGAATAGGTGACAGCGCTCCTTTCGTGGTCATCGCTAGAGCCTAGCGCGAAGCGCGAAACACACGGGAAATGCTGTACATTTATACATGCTTCTGCATCGGTGTTATGTTACAAAGGAATAACTTCAGTCACAATGGAAAACCCGACAGCAGCGAGCTTGATGCAGGCTAATCATGGGACACAGAGTGCAAAGATTTAAGTTTATTGACCTCTTCGCGGGCCTCGGTGGCTTCCATATTGCCTTGGATAAGCTCGGCGGTAGGTGTGTCTTCGCCGCAGAGTGGCAACTCCATCTACAAGATCTTTACTTTCAGAACTTTGGTCTTCGACCGCAAGGCGACATTCGCGAGGTGTCCCCGGCTTCCGTGCCAGACCATGATGTTCTCTGCGCAGGATTTCCATGTCAGCCCTTCTCTAAGGCCGGTGAGCAACTCGGCTTCGAATGCACGCGACAGGGCGATCTTTTCTTCAACGTCGCGGCCATTATCGAGGCGAAGACTCCGAGCTATTTCATACTTGAAAACGTTCCCAACTTGCTACAGCACGACGGGGGTAGGACGTTCGAGCGCATCAAGAGCATCCTTATCGAGCTCGGTTACCAGGTTGACGCGCGTCGATTTTCGCCACATCAGTTCGGGATTCCCCAGATCCGTGAGCGCGTCTACATCGTAGGGTCGCGAACGGGGTTAGCAGGCTTCGCATGGCCAGAACCGACTAACGAGCCAACCAACATCAAGTCGGTACTCGAGCAGCAACCTGTTGATGCGAAGCTCCTTTCGCCACAGGTCGAGAGATGTCTTGAGGTCTGGGATGATTTCTTGCGACGGAGCCCGTCCGACATTGAATTGCCGTCGTTTCCCATATGGTCCATGGAGTTCGGCGCAGACTACCCATACGCAGATGGTACGCCTTACGCAGTGCTTTCCGAGAAGGGGACGCGAGGCCTCACGAAATTTCGCGGGTCACATGGCGTTCCTTTGAGGCAGTTCGAACCTGCTGAGCGTTGGGCGGCACTGCCCAGTCATGCGCGCACCGAGCAATTGGAGTTTCCGAAATGGAAGCAAGACTTCATCCGCCAAAATCGCGAGTTCTACGCGAATAATCGAAAGTGGATTGATCCGTGGTTGTCCAAAATTCTCCAATTTCCCTCCAGCCTGCAAAAGCTCGAGTGGAACGCCAAGGGCGGAGAGCGAGATATTTGGCGCTACGTGATTCAGTTTCGCGCCTCAGGTGTTCGCATCAAGCGACCGACCACCGCTCCAAGCCTAATCGCAATGACGGACACGCAAGTACCTATCATCGGGTGGGAGAAGCGCTATATGACGCCGCGCGAGTGTGCAGGGCTGCAAAGCCTTGGAGCCCTGTCCCTACCTGAGAATCGCAGTCGTGCTTTTGCTGCGCTCGGCAACGCGGTTAATGCCAACGTCGTCGGCGGCATTGCGTCCAATCTCATCGCAGACTTCAAGACACCCCGCCCACATGAGGTGCGGCACGCTTACCGACAGGTTGTACACGCATGATCGGAGCAACAAACAAAGTCAATATTCGGCCTGAAGTCAATATCCTCTCAGTGCTGCGGCACCTGAATTACAGGCCCTGGTTTGCACTAGCTGAATTCGTTGATAACTCCATTCAGAGCTATGTCGCGAATCGGGAGTCGCTGCGAGCGGTTGACGGAGTCGACTCCTCGCTTCGCGTGACAGTTAGCATCGAACCTGAGGGCGCCGGCCGAATCACAATCACTGACAATGCGGCAGGCATCGCACTGACCGACTTCCCTCGTGCCTTCAGGCCAGCGCAGACACCACCAGATCGCGACGGCTTGTCCGAGTTTGGCATGGGGATGAAGAGTGCGGCGTGTTGGTTCGCGAAGAAGTGGAGCGTTCGCACCAAGGCCCTCGGTGAAAGCGTTGAGCGCGTCGTCAAGTTCGACATCGACGAAATCGTCGAAGACCGTGTCGAGGAATTGACGATTTTTGAGGTTCCGTCAACACCGCAGAGGCATTACACCGTTCTTGAACTCACGGATCTCTGCCATGTGCCAAAGAGGCGCACGATCGGCAAGATTAAGGAGCATCTCGCCAGTATCTATCGAACTTTCCTGCGCGACGAGACGTTGACACTGGTATTCGGGCGAGAAGAACTTACCTTCGAGGAAACGCTGATCCTCAACGCGGCTCCATACCGTGAACAGACCAGCGCGCCGATTGAATGGCGCAAGGCCATCGAGATGGATCTAGGTGGGCCCCACAAAGTGACTGGTTTCGCTGCACTGCGTGAAGTGGGCTCGACCACGCACGCTGGGTTCGCGCTCTTTCGACGAGGGCGACTTATTGAGGGCAGTGCCGATGAGTCGTACCGGCCAGAGCAGATTTTCGGCAAGAGCAACAGTTACACGTTTCAGCGGTTATTTGGCGAGCTTCACCTCTCGGGGTTCGACGTCAGCCATACGAAAGACGGGTTCCGCTGGGAAGAGCACGAGGAACTATTCCTAGAGTTGCTGAAGGATGAACTCAAGGCAGCGCCCATGAATCTCCTCGATCAGGCAGAGGGCTACCGGGCTAAACAGCACAAGCGTACACGTGAGTTTGACACGGTTGCTGAGACGGCAACTAACAATGTGGCCGACGTTCTCGAGCGTGAGCTTGCACCTGTCCTCGAGGAAGAGGCACAACATCCGGCAAATCCACCTGCCGTTCCCCCGGTGATTGCGGCGCCCTCTGCGTCGGGCTTCGAACGCACAGTTGAAGTTCGTGTTTCGACGACCCTCTGGGTGCTGACCATCAAAGCAGGTACGGACCCGACCGTGAGTGACTGGCTTAGGGTTGGCGACGCGACGAAACCGAGCGACGATGGCTTACGGCGACGCAGCGTACAAGTCGAAGTGTCATTGGTTCATCCGTTCGTGGAGCGATTTGTCGGCGGTGGTAACGAGAACATCGAAGTGTTCGTTCGTTTTGCCAGCGCAGCCGCCCTGGCTGCGGCTCTCAGTTCGGTGGCTGGTGGAAAGCCGCAATTCTTCCTTCATCATCTAAACAACCTTCTCCGCGAAACCTTCGCAGCACCCTAGCCATGAACATCGTCGTCGAACGCCTTGGTGGTGGCAGTCTAGATACCCGCTGGACTCCGAAAGTTGGGCCTTTCACTCAAGAATTCATCGAGCGCAAGCTGAAGCAGCGTAGCGCTCCGGACCCCGATGCCATGGAGCGCGTCGTGACCGAGGCGGCAACCATTCTTGGACGCTGCGTTCCCCCGACCGAGCCGGCCGGCCAGGATGCAGGACTTGTCGTCGGTTACGTTCAATCCGGTAAGACTTTGTCATTCACCACCGTCACGGCGCTGGCGAGGGACAATAGCTACGGCGTGGTCATCCTGTTGGCTGGCACGGCCGTGGCGCTCAAGGGACAATCCGAGGATCGGCTTACGATCGATCTGGGTATGAGCGAAATCCAGCATGACTGGCGCAAGTTCGAGAACCCCGATATCAAGGCCGGCCATGCGGCCGATATCGAGAAGGTTCTTCGCACTTGGAGTGGCAGCCGTGGCGGTGCCCCTGGAACAGCAAAACGCTCTGTCCTGATCACGGTACTCAAGCATCACAAGCGTCTCGAGAACCTGCGTGAGGTCCTTGAACGCGTGGACCTAACCGGTATCCCGGTCCTTATCATCGATGATGAGAGCGATCAGGCCGGTCTCAATGCCAAAGCGGGGAAGAATCTGAAGACCGGCTCAAAAGAGTTGAGTTCGACGTACCAGCGGATACTCGAGCTCAAGGCCGTCATCCCTCATCACACCTATCTGCAGTACACGGCAACCCCGCAAGCGAACCTCCTGATTGCCGTCGCTGATGTCCTAAGTCCGTCGTTTGCTGAACTGGTGTCACCTGGTGCCGGCTATGTCGGTGGCAGCGACTTCTTCAGTGAAGAAAAGCCGCTTTGCTTCGAGATTCCTCTCCAAGAGGTACCTACGGTGCAGAATCCGCTGACCGAGGCACCGCAGACCCTCCAGCAGGCTCTACAACTCTTCATCTTGGGAGCGGCTCATCACAGCGTGACCCGGGGTAAAGGCAATCGTTCGATGATGGTTCACCCATCTCAGCGTACAGCGCCGCACACCGACTATAAGGAATGGCTGGATGGGCTGCTTGAGCACTGGCGAGATTTCCTGGAGCAACCCAAAGGCAGCGCTGTGCGCAAGGAACTCGAGCGCAGTCTTCGTGAGAATTATGACGAATTGCTGAGGACGTTCCCGGCGCTTGAACCCTTCGATACGCTTGTGGACGCGCTGCCGGAAGTTTTCAGCGAACTTAAGGTCGTGAAGGTGAATTCGAACGCCGATGGTCAGAAAGCAGTCAAGTGGAACGACTGGCCGTACTGGATTTTGGTCGGTGGCCAGAAGTTAGATCGGGGCTTTACAGTTGAAGGTCTGACCATCAGCTACATGCCGCGCACCGCCTCAACGAACGCCGATACTTTGCAGCAGCGCGCCCGGTTCTTTGGATACAAAAGGTCCTATGAGGGCCTATGTCGTGTCTTTCTTCTCGACGACGTCATCGATGCATTCGAGAGTTACGTTGAGTCTGAGGAGTTCGTGCGGAAAGCGCTTGCCGCGCATCGAGGCAAGCCACTTCAGGAATGGAAGCGCGACTTCATTCTAAATCGTGCGCTGAGTCCCACAAGAAAGGCTGTCATTGGTCGAAGTGTTGTACCTGTGGAAATGGATGAAGGGTGGGTTGTGCCCGGCTCGCTGTATTTCGATGCCGATGCAGTTCTTCACAACCGCGGGCTGTTCGAACGCAAGGCTGCCAGTTGGAAGCAGACATATGGCGCTGTCGATGCGGCGCAACGGCCTGAGTTCAAAGACGTGCGTCGTGACTCGAGTCGCAACATTTTGATTGAAGGTGTGCCCATCGACGAGGTTCTCGACTTTTTGCTCAACACGCATCTCCGTAGCCTTGACGATTCGACCGATATCACTGCCGCCGCAATTTCCCTGGTTAAACATCGGGATGATGCTGAGGTGCCGCCACTTGTGGATGTCATCTTGGTAGGTGGTCTCAGCACGGTCGGTCTCACCGGCCGGAGCCTGACCGCAGCGGGGAAAATCAATAACCTTTTCGTCGGCGAGAGTCCTAAAGGCGCTACATCCATCGACCAGCTCAACTATGTTGGTGATCGCGCACTTTTTACCCCAGGCCGTGTAACGCTGCATCTGCGCTACCTTGTATTCAAGCAGGATGCTCGCGTCGACTCGAGCGTTGCAAATTGCGTGCCATGGTTCTCTATCCATCTCCCTGAGTCCGTCGCGAAAGACTGCGTCATCGAAGAACTCTGAAATGCGCAGCAAGCTCTATGACGCCTATCGTGACGCGGCATCTACTAAGCGTGGGGATGATGGGGCGCTGCCGGCATCCGTAGCACCTGGCCGCGAGCACGACTACATCGCCTTGGGGCAGCAGTTGCAACCGGTTCTGCTACTGTCCTGTGCTTCATCTGTTGGCCTCAAGCGTCCGCCAATCAGCTTGCAGCATTTGACCGTCGAGTTTGGGATTCGCTTTCGCGTGCGTGCCCCTACCGGAGTCGTGGAGGATGATTTCGTAGTGATCTCCCTTCGGGGGGACGACGTCGGACTTGCCGAAGCGTTCTGCCTAGCAGCAGACGCTCTTCTCGCGGCGTTGCCTGATACACCCTCGGCTTCGGATATTGAGAAGGTTGTCCGTGAGTTTGTCGAGGTTCTGAGTGTGCTGTCACTTCCATCGACACGTGCCGTCGCAGGCCTGTGGGCAGAACTTTGGCTAATGTCAGTTGCAGTCGATCCACAGGCTGCGGTCGCGGCATGGCATAACGACCCCACGGACCGATTTGATTTCTCTTTTCCCGGGCATTTGGTTGAGGTTAAGGCCACAGAGCGAGAAGAGCGCAGTCACGACTTCTCTTATGAGCAACTGCGTAGCGCCGGGATGCCTATTCTCGTAGCGTCACTGAGGCTTCGGCGTGCTCAGAGGGGTAAGTCCATTGCCGACCTTGTCTCGGCGCTGCAAAATGAACTGAGCGTCGAACTTCGGACTAAGCTTGTTAGAAATGTGTTCGGTGCGATCGGAAATTCCGTTTCCGAAGCATCGGAAATTCGTTTTGACGAGGTATTTGCCAATGCCAATCTTCGGGTGCTACCTGCTGACAGAGTGCCGGTGGTGGTAATCCCAGACGGAAGTCCCATCTCTGCAGTTCGATTTCGGGTAAACCTCGACGACTCGTCTCTGACGTCTGCCATGTTGAGGCCAGCGATTCATTTGGCGCTCGTGGCACCTGGCGAAAAATGGTAAAGCGTTAACTGTCCATAACCCGCTCTTTTCATATATGTGTAGGTATGTGATGACTGTTCAGTAATCCGTGGGGCGGCAATATGAGCGCTAAAAGCACAAGAGCCAGGGAGGGTACGGTGAGCAGTGCATTCGCGGTAGTGACCGACATCGCGGAAATTGCTCGGTTGAACAAAGAACTGGGAAGACGCCTTTCGACGTCTTTCAAGGTTCGGCGAACCCGAGAAATCACGTACCCTGCAGGGCACCAGACTGGGACGGTTTACTTCGAGTCCTGCAGGGGGGCTTCCGTGCGAGCGTGGTCGCCCGATAGCAAACCCGACAAGCTCATTAACTTCCTGCTTGCTGGAGACCCAACTGCGTCTACCTGGATGCAGATACATGTACAGTTGAACTTTCCTGGCCACACATATAACCGCCGTATGGCCGGTGCATTTGTAACTGACGCGAACGGCGACGTCCTCGTGGCTCATCGAGGCAAACTAACTAAGGGAAAGGCGGGACTTCCAAAGGCGAAGGTCTTCAGAGAGTTCGCGTCGCGCACAGTCGAGGCGGACGATAGGAATCTAACTTCGAAAGTTATTCTGATTTCAGCACTGGACGATCCCGACCTGGCCAACCGGCTTTGGCAATTTGCTGTGGAGGCACGAGAGGTCGCGACGCGCATTGCCTCCGAGGAGGGGCACAACGATGCAGACGACGCGTCAACTAGTCGCGGGTGTGAGCCAAGCGGCGGAAGAAAGCCGGGTTCCCGGTCGGAGGACCCGATGCTGAGGCTTCGAGACTACTTTGATGAATACGCTGGCGAAGGAAGTTCCAAGGGACATGGTGGGGGAAAGCGCACTGTGGAGCATGGAGATGTTGTTAAAGCTTTAGAGCTTCAACTGCGTAGTGGTGGCAAGAGTCAGAAAGCTCAGGCCATTGACCTAGCTATCGTAGCTGCGAAGGTTGACCTCTTTGAAGTGAAGACTTCAGCTCGAACTACCGATGTGTACACAGGTGTTGGCCAATTGCTCATTCACGGCGAGTGCATTCGAGAGTTGCTTGAGTTGCCTGTGCGCCGCCACTTGGTTCTACCAGCGCTTCCACGCGCTAATCACGGGAAGCATGTCACCAAGAAGGGGGGTATCAACATCGTGACCTATAAGAAGAATGGAGTTGGCTACACATTTACAGGTCTAGTGTGACGCTGACAACCCCATTGAGCAACCTAAGCAACTTTCAGAAGCAATGAGCCTGCCACGCGACCTTTCAATAGCCAGTGAAGAGGACATCCAAGCCCTCGTGACCGCGCGTATAGCGGAGGGGACTTACTTGGAGTTCAAGCGAGATCTCCCTCGGCCCGATGCAGGTGGCCGGCACGAATTTCTGGCTGATGTATCAGCCTTCGCGAATAGCAGTGGAGGCGATCTAATTTACGGCATTAACGAGGACGGTGAGGGTCGAGCTAATGCTGTTGTTGCGCAGTTTGGAAATGCGGACGAAGAGGCCCGACGACTCCAGGACATATTGCTTAACGGGGTTGAGCCCAGGATGCCTGGTCTTCAAGTGCAAGCAGTCGCTGTGGCAGGCGGCTTCGTGGTCATCGTGCGAGCGCCGCAAAGCTGGGCAGGACCTCATCGGGTAAAGTCGAATCAGCACTTCTTCATTCGAGAGAACGGTCGCAAGCGACAGCTTGATGTGCCGGAGATCCGTGCCCTCTTTCTGCGGTCGGAGAATCAAGCGCAGCGCGTACGAGATTTCCGGACCGAGCGCCTTGGCAAGTTGATGTCTGGCGAAGGGCCACATCGCCTCGCTCCCGGGGCGCTACTGATCGGCCATTTTGTGCCTACGCAAGCCGCTTTGGGAATCGTTCAGATCGACCCCATTCCGTACATGCAACAGCGGGCGTTGCCTGTACTGAGCGCTACTGTGCCGCTTTCGCGAGTCAATGCGGATGGAGCACTCGCCGTGCGGAATCCCCGCCCAGAGGGGACTCACGGCTACTCGCAGTTGTTTCGTAATGGGTACTTTGAGACCGTGAAAGTTTATCCCTACGGGGAAGCGGCACGAGTGGGCCTTGGCAGCTTGGCCTACGAAGAACAGTTCATCGCAGTCCTGCGATTACTTCGAAATGAGTACGTTCATCTCGGTATCGGCACAGAGATGACGTGCATGGTCTCTCTTCTGGATGCTGATCATGTCGAGCTTGGCCTCGACCGGCACCGCTACATGTTGGACGAGCATCAAGGCTTCTTCGATCGTAAGGCGCTTGTTTTGCCTGATGTGCTGTTGCCCGCAGATCTTAGTGCTGAGCAAGCGCTCAAGCCAGTTTTCGACCTGGTCTGGCAGTCGGCTGGCTTGGAGCGGTCGGCGAACTACAACATTGCGGGCGACTGGGCCCCGGCGCCTTGACAGCGCAAGATTAAATTCCAGTATAGCTTCGCTATAGTTGGGCAAATGAGCACCACCCGCTAAAGCTAGACACTTCTATGCGACTGCAGGTCATGTGGGAAAAGGCTGGGTAGTGGATGCAAGTCCCCCGGAGCCAGATTTGAGCCAAAAGCGTCGTTATTGAGGCGCACCGGCGCCCTCTAAGCAGATAATTCGCGACTATTGACCGTTTTGTCAGCGAATGGCAAGTCGGTCTAGCGCGCTAGATCTGCCAGGATTGTCTGCAAAATTAGATCATCGCTGGCGTTGCATGTCAGGCGAGTCTTGTGCGGCGTGCTGCGTTTCGATCTTGAGTTTTTCCTCTTCACGTCGAGCTTAGGAACTCTACCTTCGGCTAACAGCCATTCGGGTGGGGTGGCGATGCGTTCTGAAGAAGACAGTAAGTCTCCTAGCTGAAGCGCTTCTGCAACCGCGTTGGGTACATTGAGATCGATTCCAAGTGTTCGAAATTTCGATACATGTTTCCGAATAGTCCTTGCTGTGTAGTGCTCGCGGAGTGGCACCCCGTGTTTGTATAGTGAGTAAAACCGACGTTCTGCCAAAGACAATCCCCCCAGTTCTTCTACTCTGATGGGCCCCCATGCGACGTTAAAGATGGGGAGTCGTTCAAAATACTTTCTAAACACTTCACGCGGTGTACCAGGATTCCAGCCGGATAGGGCAGTGAGTTGCAACTGCTCCAATTCTGGCTTACGTAGTCGAAGTTCAATACGGACAATGCCATCGGCTTCGTCCACTATCCGATCGAAGAATTCATTCCTCGTTCGCATTCGATCTTGTTTCGCCTTCAACTGCAGTCCTTTGGCGTAACAAATGACTTGGTAATTTCTTCCAGAGCAAGGGTTCCAATAGGCACTGGTCGGATAAACAAAAACGGACTTTTGTTGAGCCACGAATTGCAGCCCAAGTTGTTGAAGAACATCTGCAGCCTCCTTGTTGTTCTGGAATCGAAGGTTCATGAAGAGATCTACTCGATCGATTGACACTGTCTCCAGTGCAGTCGTTTCAATGCTGTCGGCTAATCTCGCGTCTCGGCTCATACGGCGCAACATTCTTTTGCATGCTGCATGGATGCTCGCTCCCGAATACAGGTTCTGCCCAAAGACGTAACCATTGGGAGATCCCTCGATTTCGAGTTCATTGGCTGTGGGGTTGTGCCAGGCTTTCAGAGTGTGTGCGCCGTCCCTGCCTTTCAAAGAGATGGAGTGGCTCCGACCGTGGATGATTTCGCCATCGGAGGTTCTCAATTGCTGGTACGAGGTGGGAAGGTTCGGACCTGTATAGGGCGTTCTGAGAGCTATGGTATCTATTCCGACGTCGGTGGCGCGGGGGATGTCAATCTTCATGGCAATGCTCACCCTGTCTCTATCGCTGTAGAGGAATATATATGTATGTAGATGCTGTAGTTACCAGTCGATCACGACGGTAACTGCTGTGGAAGTTCTTGTGCCGCTAATACTTCTGGGTTATTGGGTGCGTGCGGAAATTCGCGCCAGCATCCATTCATCGATTTCGGAAGAGATCCAACGGACAGCTTTTGTGCCTACAGCGACAGGCTTCGGGAAGTGACCCTCAGCGATTGCGTGGTAGATGGAGGATCGGCTCAAGCCGGTCAACTCTTCGACTGTTTGTCTACGCAAAAACTTCCCACGAGGTGAGGACGCGGATTGGGAGGTAGAGAGGGAACTGCAGGATTTCATCAAGTTTCTCCAATTGCGCAGCATTGCTGCTGGTCGCTCTTGAAGCTCTTCCCAAGTCCTCTGCGTGAGTCCAAAATTTTCAGTGAAAAGCACATCCCCGGGGGCATGCAATCGATCCGGAATCCGATCCCCAGGTATGGAATAAGTGCTTTAGATTCTATCCCTCTTGTGTTTTTTCGTGGGCAGATGCTTCGCGTTGATTAGGCCGAAGTAGCCTTGGGCAGTCATTCGTTTCGCCGCAGGGATTCTAGGCTTCAACAGTTCTACGAGTTCGCTGTTCTCTTGATGATGTCGTCGCTTCCCATCCTGATAGATGTTCAGGTAGATATCTGCTCTCTTCCATTTTTTTGATTTATTCAGATCAAGCAGCCGCAGTAGACGCAAGAGGTCTACGGTTGTTCTTGCTGTATCTCGGCTTGAACTCAGTGTTTTACCTTGGGCTACAGCGAAATCGTTTAAGTGCTTTTCAATGGACTCGCTCACGCTTCTCAATTGAGTTGTCAATGCTTTCTTACTGGTAAGAGCTGGAAGCAATTCAAGTCTTACTACCGCTTGCCCATGATGAAGTTTGACGTTCAGATTTGTGGTGTGGCGTTTCCCGTCAAGGCGAATTTCCATTCTCGCTGGATTGAAGGAGGGACACTGGTTGCCATTGCCATACGCGTCTTTCCAATCCTTAAATTTTCGTAGGCCAAATTCCCGAGCTATTTTTACCTGAGCCTCTTTTCTTTCTGGTTCCGATGGCGGGAGTAGGGAGCACGCTTTTTGGAAAGCAGTGTTTCGCCGTAGAAATTCCCAGGCCCAACGCTCGCCATTCCAATTCTCGTAGTCCTGGTAGCTGAGGATGTCTGTGCCATCGGGAGGCAGATCCTGCTGTGAGGGGGAGGCTAGCCAGTTATCAATACGTTCTTTTTTTGTGACTGATTTTTCTTCCATTTTTTTAAATGAGGTTCTTGATTAGGAAAGCACGGTCTCATGCCAAATGGCGTAAGTGGCTGCTACAACGTTCAGTCTCAAATTAGGACGTTGTGCCACCAACTACGAACGTGGTGGATGGAATTTTATGCAATTGTCCTCATTGATCAGCAAGGAAGTTGGCCCAGTCCTCCATCATTCGCCGGCGTTTCAGGAAAAGATCACCGCGAGCGTACGCCGCCTCTGACTTGTCCTTGATCGTATGAGCGAGCGCGGCTTCGGCGATTTCCCGTGCGTGATGCGTGACTTCCCCTACCCAGTCCCGAAAGGTGGAGCGGAATCCATGCGCAGTGATATCGCCGCGGTTCATCCGTTTCAGCAGTTGGAGGAACGCCATATTTGAAAGAGGGCGCCCCACCTTCTGCCCAACGAACACATAGTCATCGCCGGCCGCATGCTCCGTCCACGCTTCATGTAGAAGCTCAAGTGCAGCTTTGGACAGAGGTACGCGATGCTCTTTGCCCGCTTTCATGCGCTCCGCAGGGATTGTCCAGGTGCCAGCCGACAGATCGATTTCCTTCCATTGAGCCCCAATCGTTTCGTTGGTGCGGGTAGCGGTCAGGATGAGGAAGGCCAAAGCCTTTTGCGAGTTGCTGGATTGGGCGCGCAGCGTTTGAAAGAACGCAGGGGCATCCTTGTACGGCAATGCGGGATGATGTTTAACGCGTTGCACTTTGGATCGCTTGGGCAGCAGATGATCCAGGTGTCCCTTCCAGCGTGCGGGATTCTCGCCAGTCCGATAGCCGCGAACGGTCGCCCAGTCCAGGATGGATTCGATCCGGCCGCGTACCCGCGTGGCGGTTTCTGTCTTCGTCTGCCAGATTGGCTCAAGTACCTTGAGCACGAGCGGGGTATCGACAAGGGAGACAGTTGCCGCGCCGAAGACCGGGCTCGCGTATGTCCTCAGAGTGTTTGTCCACTGATCAGCATGTTTGGCATTCCGCCAGCCCGCCTGGTGGGCCGCGATATATGCGTCGGCGCATTGATCGAACGTGATCGACTTGGCCGCAGAGAGCTTTTCCGCTATCTTGGCGGCGCTCTTGGCCTCCAGGGGATCGATTCCCTCAAGCAGTTGCTGGCGGCAGGCGAGAGCCTTGGAGCGGGCCTCGGCAAGGCTGATCGTATGAAGAGGCCCCAGGCCCATCCCCCGAGCGCGTCCATTGCGCATATAGCGCAACAGCCAGGACTTCACGCCAGCCGCTGTAATCTGCAAATAGAGGCCGCCGCCATCGCTGTACAGCCCCGGCTTTTCCAGTCGGGCTACCCCAATGGCCGTTAGCCTGTTGATTGATCGCGCCATTTTTCAACTCACAAATTGACTATCAAAATTGTAGCGGATTTGATCGGAATTTATTGGAATCTGGCGGACAATATTTTCTATAAGAATGTTGTTTTTAAAGGGAAATTTAGTATTTTTTGGACTGTCCTGGAACTAATGTTGGCGGCCCCTCTGTCCGCCAAGATTTCCCCAAGCCTTGCCCGGCCTTGCCGGCAATGTCACAAACCCGCATGAACATTGGTTCTGCGGGTTTTTTGTTGCCCGCTGTTGTTTGCCTGCCTCAGTTTCGCGCCACGCTGCGAAAGGCGGCCGAGAGCGCGGCAAGCGCGTCGCGCGCCCGGCTGTCCCTGACTCTGGTATGAAGCAGAATGGGCAGGCGCGGCAATTCCGGCAACCCCAGCCTGGGGCCGACGTCGACCGCCCCGAACGGCACCATGCGCGCGGAGAGCGCGGCAACGCCGAGCCCGGCCATCACGGCGGCCGCGACCGCCATCACGCCGCCGCCCACGAATACTCCCGTCCAGGGTATGCCTGCCTCGTCGAGCAGCTGTCCAGCCATGGCGCGCACGCCGCAAGGTTCGGCCATCGTGGCCAGCGGCAGGGGCGTTCCCGCGCGATGTTGCCAGCCCGGCATGGCGAACCAGCCAAACTTCTCTTCGGCGAGGAGGTCTCCATCGCCGCGGCCCGCGTGGAAGCGGACGATCACCGTGTCGAGTTCCCTGCGGTCGAAACTCTGAAGCAGCTCCGCTGACGATCCGATCCGGATTTCGATCAGCAGTTGCGGGTCCTGCGCGTTCATGCGGGCAATCAAGGCGGGCAGTTCCGGGCCGGCGACATGGTCGCTGATGCCGATGGCGAGACGCCGCCGCGTTTGCGCGACAACCGAGACCGCCCGGTCATGGGCCTGCATGAGTTCGCGCGCATGTTCGAGAAAGGTCGCGCCCTGTGCAGAAAGTTCCACGCTGCGAGGCGTGCGTTCGACAAGCCTGAATCCCAGCCTGTCTTCGAGCCGCTTGAGCCGCAGGCTGACCGCCGCCTGCGTGGTCTGCAAGGCTTCGGCGGCGCGGGTGAAACTCCCGAGTTCCGCAATGCGGATGAAGGCTCGGACGGCTTCCAGGTCGAGGGCGCGCTCAGTCATTTCAATAATTTATCGTTGAAATAAAGATCCATACGTTATCAGAATAGATAACATGAAGGCTGACAACCATGGAGGAATCCACGATGCCGCTCGCTCATATCTCGTTGCGTACCGGAAAGACGGAGGCTTACAGGCAGGCGATCTTCGATGGCGTTTATCGCGCGATGCGCGAGACATTCGATGTTCCCGAAGACGACCAGTTCATGTTCCTGACCGAGCACGAGGCCGCGAACTTTCGCTACGGTGCGACTTACCTCGATGTCGCCCGCAGCGACGATCTCGTGTTCATTCAGATCACGGCGAACAACACGCGCGGCGTGGAGCAGAAGAAGGCGTTGTTCCAGCGGATCGCGGCATTGCTCGGCGACAATCCAGGCATCCGGTCCGAGGACGTGTTCGTCAGTCTCGTCGAGGTCGTGAAAGAAAACTGGTCGCTGGGACGCGGCCTGGCGCAGTACGCCTGATCTGGCCCGCGACAGGCCGTAATCTGGAAAGCCAGTTGAAAGTTGTGTTGACCCGGTGGCCGGGTTTCCCAGGGAAGTCCGCAGGGCGCGTGTTTCAGCATGGCGCTTTGCATTTCGACTGATTGCAAATACATGGACGCCAAATGCGGCGATTCATACACTCCGCCTGCGCGTCATCCCGCGCCCGCTTGCGCGGCCCGGCAAACGCGCCACGCGGCGGCGGGATGCCGCGTTGTGCGAGCCTGCCGCCGCGCTGTCGATCCGACGCTGCCGGTACGCCCGCTTTACCTCATCTTGAAAAGCGTGGCGCAGCATGTTCGATTGGTTTCGACGCAAGTGGTTCGGGTGGTCCGCGGAGCAGACGCGCGTGGTGCCGAGCTTTCCGCGGGATACGGGAGCGCCGGACCGGCGTGGCGGTGACGCCACCGGCGTGGTGGTCGCGTTCTTCACGCGCGACAGCATCTACGAGACGGAAAAGAACCGTCTGCTGCGATCGGCGCAAAGATTGGGACTGGCCGTCGACGCCGAGCCGATCGAATCCACCGGGTCCTGGGTGCGCAATGCGTCCATGAAGCCGTCGGTGCTGGTTGCCATGCGCCGCAAGCACGCGGGCCCCATGTTGTACGTCGACGTGGACGCGGTGTTTCATCGCGACCCATGGCCGGCGCTGGCCGCGCTGGACTGCGATATCGCCGCCTACTACGAGCCGCAGGGGCATCTGCTGAGCGGCACGCTGTTCATCAACCATACGCCGGCCGCCACCGCGTTGTTGCAAGCCTGGGCGCAGGCTTGCGCGGAGAATCCGGATGAATGGGATCAATTGGTGCTCGAGCGGCTGCTCGACAGCGACGCCGCCCGCGCCGAGCCGCGCTATCGGCTGGCGCGGCTGCCCGTTGCCTATTGCTGGATCTTCGACAAGACCGACAATGCGCCGTGCGACGAGATCTACGTCGAGCATCTGCAGGCCAGCCGGGAAGCCACGCAACGCAAGCGCGTGTTCGGCAGGCCGGTCCGCGCGGTCAGGCGCCGGCGGGACCGGGTGCGCGCGATCGAGCGGATCCTGTTCGAATGAAGGGGCGCGTCAGGCCACGGCATAGATGATGTGGTCCAGCAAGCATTCAACCTGCCTGTCTGCCTGGCGCCGGCAGCCGGATTTGCCCTGAATCCCTGGCAGGCCCAGGGCTTTTGCATGGCGGCGCGCGGCAATGTTCTACGCTAATCGCCTGTTCCCGGAGATTGCCATGCCCAAGATCACTATCGATTTCGTGTCCGATGTTGCCTGCCCCTGGTGCGCGGTGGGCCTGGGCGGCCTGCTGGCCGCGATGGAGCGGGTGGCGGGCGAGGCCGACGTCGAACTGCATTTCCGGCCGTTCGAACTCAATCCCGACATGCCCAAGGGCGGGCAGAACACCATCGAACGGCTGATGGCGAAATACGGCTACAGCCGCGAGCAGGTGCAGGCCAATCGCAAGGTGATCAGCGAACGCGCGGCAGCCGTCGGCATGCGCATGCGCATGGAGGATGACAACCGCTCGTTCAATACCTTCGATGCCCATCGCCTGTTGCATTGGGCCGGATTGCAGGGCCAGGCCGGCCAGACCGCGCTGAAGAAGCGTCTGCTGGAGGTCTATCACTACGAGAACCACGACACCAGCGATGCCCAGGTGCTGGCGCGGGCCGCGGCCGACGCGGGACTGGATGAAGCGCAGGCGCGCGAGGTGCTGGCGTCCGGGCGCTATGCCGACGAGGTGCGCAAGGAAGAGGCCGACTGGCGCGACCGGGGCATCACGTCCGTGCCGTCGGTGATCCTCAACGGCAAGTACCTGGTGTCCGGCGGCCAGCCGGCCGACGTGTTCGAACAGGCGCTGCGCCAGGTGGCGCGCGAGGGCTGAGGCGGCGCCCTCGCGGGCAGCCCGGCCGCCGCATTCCGTCGATCGCCTTCAAGCCCGCACGATCGGGCCCACGTCCAGCACGTACATCTGCCGCTCGCCTTCGTGCACGGAATCGATGCAGACCTGGGTGCCGTCGCGGCTCCAGCGCGGATGCAGGTCGCAGCGGTTTTCCTTGGACAGCGCGGGATCGGCGTAGAAGCTGCCGAGATCGTGGCGTTGTCCCGTGCGCATGTCGTACAGGAACAGGATGCGTTCGTGCGTGACGGGATCGGGATAGGTGTCGCTCAGCAGCCAGCGGGTGTCCACCGGCGAAAAAGTCATGTGGCCGTTCTCGGTGAGGATGCCGTCGCCGACCACTTGCACCTGGCCGCCGTCGGCATCCTCGTACAGGTGGTAGTGGATGCTGCCGGCGTGCGGCCCCCACACGATGATCGAGCGGTCGTCGCGCCACAGCGGGTGCGAGATCTGGTATTCCGACTTCTCGTAGTCGAAGGTGCCGACCGCGTTCGGATCGAAGTCGGCGGCCAGCTGCGGCAAGGGGTGGTCGGAGCATTCCAGCAGGCGCATGTCGCTGCCGTCCGGATTCATCGTGATGAGGCGGTGCAGGAAGCAGGTTTCGTCCTCGACCCGTTCGGTCCAGCGATGCAGGAACAGGATGCGGGTCGATGACGGGTTGACCTCGATGTGGCTGACCCAGTGGATGGCGCGCTCCATCGAGGCGCGCGGGTGGAAGTTGCGCAGTTCGGCATAGCTGACCAGCAGGCGGTGGTCGCCGCTGTCCAGGTCCAGGGCGTGGATGCCGTCGTCCGCCGGGGCGTTGGCCACCGGGCCCGGCGCGTGTTCGCTGTAGCCGATGGTCTGGTGCGTGATGTAAAGCCGCCTGTAGTCCACGCACAGCGCGTAGCGGCTGTTGGGCGCCGCGACGTAGATCGGCAGCGGCAGGTAGTGGGTTTCGCCGGTGGCGAGATCGTGCACCGCCGAGCGCAGGCCGGGATAGAAACCGCTTTCGTCGTCGCGGCGGCAGTTGTAGATCAGCTGCGGTTCGGCCTTGCCGTCCAGCCATTGCAGTTGGCAGCCCATCTGCCAGTTCCAGGCGGTGGTGGCGCCGACGGCGTGGTAGCGTCCGCCGTCGCGCAGGTCGAAGTAGCCCACTTCGGCCTGCAGTTGCGGGGTGAGCACGGCATCCTTGAACGCGGTGCGATTGGCCAGCAGATAGCGGCCGTCACGGTGCCAGACGGTCTTGTTGTAGTAGCCGAAGAAATGGTGATGCGGCGCGGCGCCCAGGCGGCGGCAGGCGATGGGTGTGGTCATGCGAGTCATGGGTCAGGAAAAGAAGTTCAACCGGCGCTGATGTGTTCGGCCTCGATGACCTTGTTCCAGCGGGCGCGTTCGCGTTCGACGAAGGCGCGCGCCTCGGCCGGGGTGTTGCCCACCGGGGTCATGCCCAGGCGTTCGAGCCCGGCGCGGAACGCGGGGTCGGCGTAGACGCGGCGCAGGTCGGCGCTGATCTTCTCGATCAGCGCGTCGGGCACGTCCTTGCCGGCGGCCAGCGTGGTCCAGGAGGTGACCGTCAGGCCTGGCAGGCCGGCCTCGGCGGCGGTGGGAACGTCGGGCAGCGCGGCCGAACGCGTGGCGCCGGTGATGGCCAGCGCCTTGAGCTTGCCGGACTGGATGTAGCCGATGGTGGTGGGCACGTTCTCGAACAGCAGCTGGATCTGGCCGCCGAGCAGGTCGTTGAGGGCGGCCGAGCTGCCGCGGTACGGTATGTGTACGATCGGGGCCTGGGAGGCGGTCTTGTAGAGTTCGCCTACCATGTGTACCGAAGAGCCCACGCCGGCCGAGCCGAAGTGCAGCGTTTCCGGCTTGGCCTTGGCCTGCGCGGTAAGCTCGGCAAGGGTGGTGGCCTCCAGCGCTGGATTGGCTACCACGACGTGCGGCATCTCGGCGACGATGGTGATGAGCTTCAGGTCGTCGGCGGGGCGGTAGTTCAAGGTCTTGTAGACGCCATAGGTGGCGTGCAGGCCGATGGAGCCGAGCAGCAGGGTGTAGCCATCGGGCCCGGAATCGGCCACGTATTTGCCGCCGATATGGCCGCCGGCGCCGGGCCGGTTCTCGACCACGACGGACTGGCCATAGAGCTTGCCCAGGTGTTCGGCGAGCAGGCGCCCCTGGATGTCCGAACTGCCGCCGGCCGTGAACGGTACGATGATCCGTAACGGTCGGTCGGGATAATTGGCTTGGGCCTGCACGGTGAACGGCAGGGCCGCGCCGGCGAGGGTCAGGCAAAGGGCTTGCAGGACGCGGCGGCGCCAGGGACGGCATGAAGACATGGTAATTCCCCACAGCAGTTGGATTTCAAGAGGGGCGCGAGTGACCACACCCTGGGAGCCACGAGTGTAGGAGTGGCGAGAGTATTTGAAAAAATTCTTTTTTCGGCATAGGCTATGCAGGTTTGCAATACCCTGTGACGCCATGAGCCGACCGCTGAATTTCCGTCAGATCGAAGCCTTCCACGCGGTAATGCTGGCCGGCACCACCACGGGTGCCGCGCAGATGCTGCGCACCACCCAGCCGTCGATCAGCCGCCTGCTGGCGCAGGCGCAGCAGGCCAGCGGCCTGAAGCTGTTCGACATGGAGCGTGGCCGCCTGCGTCCGACACGCGAGGCCAAGGACCTGTTCGACACCGTCAAGCGGCACTTCGTGGGCCTGGAGCGCATCGAGGACCGCGTGGCAGCCATGCGCCGCAGCGGCAGCGGCGTGCTGCGGCTGGCCTGCACGCCGGCGCTGGGCCTGGGCATGCTGCCGGGCGCGGTCGAGGAATTCGCGCAGCGCTATCCCGACGTGCACATCAACATGCAGACCGTTGGCAGCCAGTACCTGCGCGAAGGCCTGCTGCATGGCACCTACGACGTGGTGGTGACGACGGTGCCGCTGGACGGCGCGCACCTGGCGCTGCACAGCCTGCACGAGAGCGCGGCGGTCTGCGTGATGCGGCCCGACCATCCGTTGGCCGCGCTGCCCGCCATCGGCATCGCCGACCTGAACGAGCGCCGGTTGCTGGTGTTGAACGCGGACGACGACGTCTACCTGCAGCTGCGCGGCGCCATGCTGGCGCACCAGGTGCAGCCGGTGTCCGAAATCGAGACCACCTATTCCTCGACGATCTGCGCGCTGGCCGCTGCCGGCACCGGCCTGGGCATCGTCAATCCGTACATTGCCGACGTGTTCGCGCAGCAACTGGCGATAAGGCCGTTCACGCCGAGCCTGCCGGTGCGCGTCTGCATGGCTTATCCCGCGCAGACGGCGCCGTCGGTGGTGACGGAAGCGTTTGTCGACATCCTGACACGCCGGTTCGCGGGTATGCCGCAGCGCTAATGAAGCGCTCGGCCCGACCACCGAGGAACGCCGGGGTGGTTGCTGTCACTCAACTTGCTGTACGCCGTGTGTGGAAGGACAAGGAGACCGTTTTGAGGAGTGCTGCCATCCCCTGCAATCGTGCCCGCCCTGCCGGAGCTGGGCGATGACGCCGCGAGCGGGACAGACGCTGGGACTGGAAATGGAGATGGTGGTGGCGCGCAGGGAGAGCGGCACCAGCCATCCCGTGGTGGGCTACTTCGATGCGCTGGCGGCCATCAAGACCGCGCGCGGCGAGGCGCCAGACCTGGTGCGCATCGACGGGAAAACCGTCGGCGTATCGGTGGCGGCCGGCGAAAGCGGCCTGGACAACGGCTTCAACCTGCTGGAGACCGCGCTCGCGCCGGTGTCCGAGGAAGAGGGGGGGCTGGCCGAACTGGCGCGGCGTGTGGGACGCGAACTGGCGGATGCGAGCGCCGCCTTGCACGGCGAGGATGCGGTGATCTTGAACGCGTCCGAACATCCGCAGTGCACACTGGACCCCGCCTGGTATGCGTCGGTGCATGTGCCACGACCGATCTATCGCGAACTGGTCGGGCATCGGGAATGGCTGCACCGTGTGGGCATCGACGCCAAGGCGCAGAACAGCCCGTGCACGTCGGTGGACGTGTCGCAGGCGGCGCGCGCGCTGAACGTGGTACTGGCGTTGGCGCCAGCCAGCATCGCGATCTTCGCCAACAGCCCGCTGGAAAACGGTCGCGTCACCGGCCTGAAGGAAAACCGGCTGACCGTGTGGGACCGCATGTTCCGCCATTCGCGCTTTGCCGGCGATCATTATCTGCAGCGTCTGCCCGAGCGTCCGTTCGTGGATCTGGGCGATTATTTCCGCTGGATGTTCGCGCCGGGCACCGTCAGCCGGTGCCTGCCGCTGGCGGTTGACGAAGGCTACAAATCGGCCGCGGGTGTCTACTTGCGTGGTTCGCCGTCGCTTTCGGCGTTCCTGGCGTCCGAAGGCTGGAGCGGCCTGCGCACGGATACTGGTGAGGTGGTGACCATCACGCCGCAAGGCAGCCACTTCGAGTATTCGCAGTTCGCGCATTTCCTGGATGCGCGTTGGCGCTACCGACTGGCGGCGCCACCGACGCTGGATGCGTTGCGGAGCGCCTGGCGGCAGCCTGGCGGCATCGAGGATTTGTTCGCGCGCCTGGGCGCCAGCGGCTATATCGAAGGCCGCGCGCCGGGCGCGGGCTTTGCCGATGGGCAGTTGCTGCAGGAGGCCGGCCCCGCGGTGGCGGCGACGCTGGTGATGGCGCCGTCCGCGCTGCAACTGGGCCTGATGCGCAATCTGTCGCAGGCCGAAGACCTGTTGCGGGCGTGGGGGTGGTTGCGGTTGAGGGCGATGCGCGCCGACGCAATACGCGACGCGCTCCATGATCCTGCGGTGCGCGCGCTTGCCGATGAGGTGCTGGCGGTGGCCGCGGGCGGCCTGGCGCCGGCCGAACGCGATTGGTTGGCGTATGCGCGATACGCCATCGACACGCGCAGCACCGGTGCCGACAGGCTGCTGCAACTGTGGCGGCAGCACGGCGATGATTCCGATCGGCTGGCCGCGATCTGCCGCGCCCGGGCTCTCGTCCAGCTGTGAGCGGGAGCAGCAGGCAACGGGGCGGACCCCGGTCAGGCTCGTCGGCCTCCGCGGCCCACGTTCCTCAAATGCGCGGCAACATGAGGTCTGGCACAGGATCTGTCGGCACTGCCGATGCAAGCCATCGACCACTGCAGCCACGCGAAACGCTTGCCTTTATGGCCGACTCGTCAGTGCGGACGCTGCGGGTTACCGCGCCTCGTAGACTTCGTCGGCCGCCAGCAGGATATCCACGGGCGGATCGAAGCCGATCACGCGGGCGGTCTGCAGATTCAAGGCGATCTTGGCCGGATCGATCCAGACCTGGCTCAATTCGCGCGCCTTGGCGCCGTTGAAGATGCGCGCCATGGTCTCGGCATAGAACAGGCCGACGTACGAATAGTCGGCCTGCGCCAGGCTCAGCAACAGGCCATGCTTGACCTCTTCGGAACCCAGCATCGAGAAGCTGGGCACCCGCGCCTGCCGCAGGATCTCGGCCACCGTGTCGATCGACGTCGGGGTAACGCCGCGATGCACCGTGACGTAGGCCGCGTCGATCTGCGGCGCCAGCCTGGCATAGCATTCCAGCGCATTGCGGGTGGCCACTTCGGGCGCGATGCCATTGGAGGGCGCGTTGCAGGTCAGCACCTTGAAACCCTGTTCGCGCGCCACCTGCTCGACCGCCTCGACCGCGCTGTAAGTGCGGCCTTCGGGGCTATCCTCGTATACCAGGCCGAGCCGCTTGAACGGCACGATCTCATGGAACAGGCGCACTTGCCGCTGATAGCGCTCAGGCTGGACGCGCGCGTGCAGATTGTCCAGGCCGCTGTCCTGCGCCGAGCGGGTGATGCGGGAGCCGACCGCGTCGCTGGTCGAGGCCACGATGGTAGGCACCGGCGCGCCCAGGCCCGCCATGTCCTGACCGGCCCAGGTGCCCATGGCGATGATCAGGTCGATGTCCTTCCTGCCCTCCAGGCGCTGCTTGATCGATTCGCGCACGGCGGGCCGCTGCGCGGCGTCGAAGTTGCCGGGCTGCCACCAGGCGTCGCGCACGAATTCCAGCGTGTCGCTGCGGGCGTTGTCGGCCAGGTATTCCCACATCTGCCTGCCATTGAGGCCGTCGGGGATGACGGGAACGGTGATCCAGCCCAGTTTCTGCAGGCCATCGACGATGACGCGCAGCGTGCGCGGATATTCGCTGTAGTCGCCGCTCTCGAAATAGCCGATGCGCCATTTCCTGCCGTCGGGGCGCATCACCGGCTTGGTGGGGAACACCTGTGGCGTGGCGACGGGCGGCGCGGCCGCGGCACGACCGGCCGTGGGGGCCGCCGCCGCGGCCTGGGCCAGGCTCGCGGCGGGCGCCAGCAGGGCCAGGCTCAGCAATAGGGTGGACAGCGATGTCTTCATGGGCGGCGGATCACGATCAATGTGATGTCATCGGATTGTTCCGCGCCGTCGGCGAAGGCCTGCACGTCTTCCAGCAGACGCTTGGCCAGGCTGGCCGCCGGCACGGGGGGATTGGACAGCACGGCCAGCAGGCGAGGGTCGCCGTACTGCGCATTCTGCGGATTGACGGCCTCGGTGATGCCGTCGGTGTAGCCCACGAACATCTCGCCGGGCGCCAGCACGGTCGACAGGCAGCGGTACTCCAGGTCCTCCTGGACGCCGCAGGCGGGGCCGCTGCGGCCTTCCAGCAACCGCACCACGCCGTCCGCGCCCACCACCGCCGGCGGCAGGTGGCCGGCGTTGGCCCATTTGAGTTCGCCGGTGGTCATGTCCAGCACACCGACCAGCAGCGTGACGAACATCATGTTGGGATTGTTTTCGGACAGGCGATTGTTGATCTTCTGCATCATCAACGCCGGGTCGGTCTCGTCCTCGGCGGTGGCGCGGATCAAGGTGCGCGTCACCGCCATGAAGAGTGCCGCCGGCACCCCCTTGTCCGAAACGTCGCCGATGGCCAGGCACAGCCGGCCGTCGGGCAGGGTGAAGTAGTCGTACAGGTCGCCGCCGACTTCCTTGGCCGGCAGCATCACGGCATTCAGGTCGATCTGCTCCCGCGTAAGCGGCGACAGCGGCACCGGTAACAGGCCGAGCTGGATGGCGCGCGCGATATTGAGCTCGCTTTCGAAGCGTTCGCGGGCCGTGGTCTCGCGCATCAGCCGGGAGATGTTCTCGCGCAGCTTGCGGTCCATGAACAGGAACGATGCCGCCAGCCGGCCGACCTCATCCTTGTGCCTGTCCGGCAGCGCGGCGATGTAGGCGGGCACGCTGGATGCCGCGGTCAGGTCCTGCTCGGGCAGCAGGCGGGCATAGTGGGTCAGCGTCTCCAGCGGGCGCACGATGCGCGCCGCCACCAGCCAGGCGCATACCAGCGCCACCAGCATCATGCCGACGAAGATCAGCGCCTGCCGATTCAGCAGCTCGCGCGCCGGCGCCGTCAGGTCGCTTTCGGGAACCACCGCCACCACGGTCCAGCCCAGCGGCGCGAAGCGGGCGCTGTCGATTTGCCAGGGCCCGTCGCCGCCCTCGAAGCGCAGGCTTTGCAGCTTGCCGCCGCGGTCCTGGCGCGCCAGCAGCGCGCGCAGCGTTTCGCCCTGGCCATCCTTGGCGTCGAGCAGGCCGGCGCGCGCCTCGGGAGGCGCCACGACCATGCGGCCGTCATCGGCCGCGATGAAGATGAAGCCCGATTGCGCCAGCGTCAGTTTCGACAGCGTGTCGCGCACCGAGTTTTCCAATTGCGCGCGGCGCGTCTCGATCTGCTCGATCACATCCTGGGCGCTGTCGGAGATGGCGAAGACCCAGTTCCAGGGACGGAAGTAGCCGAAATAGGCGTAGCGCGTTTCGCCATCGCCACGCTGGGCCGACGGCGGCCAGCGGTAGATGGCAAAGCCATAGCCCGAGCTGCGGCTTTCCTCCAGCAGGGCCTGGGCCAGCGGCCGGTTCTTGAAGTCGGACAGCGACGACAGGTCGCGGTCGATCATGTCCGGGTTGCCGCTGGCCAGCACCTGGAAGTCGGCGTCATAGACGAAGGCGTAGCGGCGGTCGTCGAGTTTCAGGCGATTGATCCAGGCGCGCGCCATGCCCTTGGCCGCGCCGGGCGTCATGATGCCGCGCTCGGCCATGTCGGCATAGGCGTTCAGGGCCGCGGCCACCACCGTGCCGCTCTGCATCAACTGCCGCCGGCCGCTGCGCACCGTGGAAATCTTGTCCGCCAGCAGGGCGCCCCAGCGCGCCTCGGCATCCCGCAGCACCAGTTCCATCACGTTGCTGACGGCGTGGCGCTCGCTGTTGACCACCGTGCGCGTGACATTGCGCTGGGTGGTCAGCATCACGAATGCCGCGACCGCCAGGAGCAGCGCTACGACCAGTAGAAAAATCTTGCTACGGAGCGAGCGCAACGACATGGGGGCGATAGGCGGCGGATGAGGTGAAGGCGTGAAATAAGATGCAATTTGCATTAATTGTAAATACCATTGGTGCCCGTGTGTAAATACTTTGCGGCGGCGGGGCCCCATGCGTAGCGAACCAATACAAATAGTGCTCGATGGGTTGCGTCGTCGCCCCGTGCTTGAAGTGACGTTGGCCTGTCTGGCCGTGCTGCTGCTGGCGCAGGCATTGATCGGCGCGCTCAGCCTGTCCGCGCTGAACCGGCTGGTGGTGGATACCACCGCCGACCGCGTCGAGGTGGTGGCGCGCCGCGTCGCCGGCAATATCGAAAACGGCCTGCGCCTTGGCAAGCCGCTTGAACAGTACTTCGGTCTGCGCGACACGTTGCGCGATGGGGCCGCGGGCTCGCGCGGCGTGCAGGGCGCCGCGGTGCTGCTGGCCGATGGCCAGGCGCTGGCCACGCAGGGCGAGCTGCCCGAAGGCGCGGCGCGGTTGGCGCGCACGCTGGATGCGGGCGGCCCGCTCGCGGCGGGCCTGGCGCGCCGTGGCTCCGGCGCCCTGGTCGGCGTTGCCGACGACGGGGTGACGGTGGCCGTGCCGCTGATCGCCGCGGGCGGCAAGGTGGTGGGCGCCGTGGTGCTGTCCGCCGCCAAGGACGGCGAGGCCAGTCGCCGGCTCATCATCGACAACCTGCAGGTGCTGTTGCTGGTTACGGTGCTGGTCGGATTGGGATTGGCGGCGGTCTTCAAATACGTTGTGCCGCTGACCTCGCTGGCCGCCGGCGGCCGGGCCCGTTTCGTGGTGCCGTTGCTGGCGCTGGTGCTGGCACAGGGCGTGTACGCGGCCTACACCATTTCCACTTTCCGCAGCGGCTGGCTCGACGTGACGCGCAATAACGTCGGCCTCTTGGCCGAGGGCCTGCAGCGCGACCTGAACCGGGTGCTCGGCTATGGGCTGGAAGTGGACCGGCTGCGTGGCGTCGAGGCGCCGTTCAGCCGCCTGGCCGGCACTTTCCCGGCGGTGGCGCAGATCGAACTGGCCGACCGCAACGGCCGCGTCCTCTACGGCGCCGATGCGCGCGGGGCGCTGGACGTGTCGCAGTTGCCCGTGAGCCGGCCGCAGGCCGACGACCTGACGCTGGTGCTGCCCCTCGGCGCGGCACTGGCCGATCCCAAGGCGCATGGCGACCTGGTGCTGCGCCTGTCCGGCGATGTCATCGCCGCGGGGGTGCGCGGTCGCGCGCTGGATGCCGTGACGGTGGTGGCGGTGGCGCTGGTGGCCGCGATCGAGATGCTGTTGCTGCTGGCGCTGCTGATGAACCGCGCCTTCGCCGCGCGCGCCACCCTGGCCGACGGCAGCCGCGTCGGTCCCGACGATGAATCCGAAGTGGGACGCATCGCGCGGCCGGTGATGTTCGGCTTCCTGTTCGCGTGGGCGTTGCCGCTGGGCTTCCTGCCGTTGTATGCGCGCAGCCTGCCGGCCGGTGGCCTGGACCTGCCGGCCAATCTGTTGCTGGCCCTGCCGATCTCGGTGGAAATGGGCTGTGGCCTGCTGACCTCGCTGCTGGCCGGCCGGCTGACCGACCGCAGGGGCTGGCAGGTGCCGGTGCTGGCGGGCCTGGGCGTGTCCGCCGCGGGCATGCTGGCCTGCGCCGCCGCCGCCAATCTGCTGATGTTCAGCGCCGCGCGCGGCCTGGTGGGCCTGGGCTACGGCCTGACGTGGATGGGGCTGCAGGGCTTCATCGTGACACGCAGCCCGCCGCAGTATCGTGGCCGCAACATGACCGGCGTGATCGCCGGCCTGTTCGCCGGGCACCTGTCTGGCGCCGCGGTGGGCGCGATGCTGATGGAGCAGGTGGGCTTTCGCGCCGTCTTCGCGGTGGGCGCGGTGATGCTGGCGATGCCGCTGACGGGCGTGCTGGTGCTGATGCGCCCCTACATGGATCGCGGGCGCAAGCTGGCCGCGCAGGCGGCGGGACGCGTCCCCGCGCATTTCACCGATACCTTGCGCCTGCTTTGCACGCGCGACTTCGGCCTGTTGCTGCTGGGCAGCGTGATTCCGTTCTCTATCGCCCAGGTCGGCCTGCTGTCCTTCGCCTTGCCGCTCTATCTCGAAGCCGAAGGCGTGGCCGCGTCCAGCATCGGCCGGGTGCTGATGATCTATGGCCTGTGCGTCATCTACGTCGGGCCGCTGATGGGGCGGGTGGTGGATCGCAGCAGCATCAAGAAAAGCTGGATCGTGCTGGGCGGCCTGGTGGGCAGCGCCGGCATGCTGGGCCTGTACTTCAACAGCGGCCTGCTGGCCGCCGCCGCCGCGGTGCTGCTGCTGGCGCTGGCGAGCTGCTTCGCCGGCGCGTCGCAATCGCCCTACATGCTGGCCCTGCCGGATGTGCAGCGCTACGGCGCCGCGGGCGCCACCAGCGTCATGCGGGCTGCCGACAAGCTGGGCCAAATGGCCGGTCCGCTGGTGGTCGGCGCGATGTTCGGCGCCGCCGGCATGGGCGCGGGTCTGGCCGCGACCGGCGTGATCTACCTGGGCGCGACGCTGGTGTTCCTGTTGTTCGCGCCGGCCAGGCCGCGCGAAGAAACGGCCTGACGCCAGCGACGGTACCGCCGTGGCGCGCCGCGCCGCGGCTTGCGTCGGGGAGGCGCCGCGTGTCCTGGGCGCCGTCATTCAGCGCGTGGCGCCGGCCAGCGCCACCGGCACGCGCGCGCTCAAGCCAGTCAGCAATTGCGCAGCGATGGTGCCCGCGGCCATCGCCACTTCTTCGACCGGCGGGCCGTCCGCGCCCCACAGCGTCACGGGGGAACCGATGGCGGCTTGCGGGATGGGATCCAGGTCCACCGCCATCATGTCCATGGACACGCGTCCAAGCAGGCGGGTGCGCACGCCGGCCACCATCACCGGCGTGCCGGTGGGCGCATGGCGCGGATAGCCGTCGGCATAGCCGCAGGTAACGATGCCGACGTCCATGGTCGCCGGCGCCACGAAGGCGCCGCTGTAGCCGACGCCGGCGCCGGCCCGCACGCGCTGAATGCCGACCACTTGCGAGTGCAGCGACATTGCGGGCCGCAATGCCAACTGTGCCGCGCTGCGGTCGGCGAAGGGGCTGGCGCCATACAGTGCCAGGCCGGGGCGCACCCATTGCGTGCCGGCGGCCAGGCCGGCATGTCCCAGCACGGCGGCGGAATTGCTGGTGGACACCGGGCCCGGCAATCCGCGGACCACCTCGCGGAAGTGCGCGTCGGCCTGGCCGACGCCGTCGGCTTCATCGGCGCGGGCGTAGTGGTTCAAGTGGCCGATTTCGCCGACCAGGCCGCGCGCGGCCAGCTGCCGGGCCTGTTCGAAGGCGGCGCGATAGTCGTCCGCGCAGAAGCCGGTGTGATGGATGTCTCCGGCGAAACGCAGCCAGATCGCCGGCCGCTCGCGCGCCGGCGATTGCGCCAGCCATTGCAGTTGCGCGGCGTGGGTGATGACCAGGTGCAGGTCCGGCGTGTCCAGCAACAAGGTGTCGGCGGGAGAGTACAGGCCGCCATAGACCAGCACCGGTCCATTCCATCCGAGTTGCCGGCAGGCTCGGGCTTCGTCCAGGTGCAGCACGGCCAGGCCGTCGGCGTCGCGCAGGGCCGGCAGCACGCGCGCCAGGCCGTGGCCGTAGGCGTCGGCTTTCACCGTGGCCCACAGCCGTGGCGCGTCGCTGTCCGGCAACGCGGCGCGCAAGCGCGCGAGGTTGTGGGCCACGGCGCTCGCGTCGACGCGAGCATGCAGGGGGCGGGCAAGCAATCCTTCTGGACGATAGGGAGCGTTCACGGGCGGCATCTGAGCGGGGGCCACGCGCAACCGGCGCGCAGTCTATGCATGAGTGACAGATCACCGGGTTTCGTTCGGTACTTTCTGTCTGTGCACTGCAAGTTGTCGATAGCGCGTCTTGATGGGACGCGCCGGTGAGTCACGCGGCGCGCATCACGAGGGTCAGGCGATTGCGGTCGCCGTCGCGCGTGTAGCGCAGGTCGTGCAGATAGTGCTGCATCAGCCGCACGCCATGGCCGCCGATCTCGGCGTCGTCGAGCGTGGCGGCCAATGGGGGAGGCGCTGTCTTGGTGGGATCGTACGGTCGGCCATTGTCGATTATCTCCAGCGATATCCATTCGTCATCCTGGCGGCAGGCCAGGTTGACACGGGCAGGATCGGGCGCGAGCAGGGGATCGTCGAAGGCATACGAAACGATGTTCGTCAGCGCTTCGTCCAGGCTCAAGGACAGACCGAAGCTCAGCTTGGGTGACCAGCCGTCGCGCTCGGCGATGGCCTCCAGCCATTCGATGGCGGAAGCAACGGCGCGGGCGTCGGGGAGGAGGTCAAGCGTATCGGGCTGAGAGGGCATGGTCGCCTTGCGTTCAGTGGTACACGTGCAGGTGGAAGTATGCCCGAATGCGCGCCGACGGCGTACCGGCAGGCTATGCCGCGCGCGTTTTGAAGTTTGCGTTTGGCTGCGCGGGCGCCTCGCGTATCATCTCGGCATCGCGCCGCCGCCCGCAAGCGCCGGGATCCGGGGCGCCGGTCAATTTCCGGGAACCTCTATGAATCTCGCAATCGAGAAAGTCGGGGAAGTGCTGGTTGTCTCG
The DNA here is from genome assembly GCF_003184165.1 of Achromobacter sp. RW408. Classification (NCBI taxonomy): domain Bacteria; kingdom Pseudomonadati; phylum Pseudomonadota; class Betaproteobacteria; order Burkholderiales; family Alcaligenaceae; genus Achromobacter; species Achromobacter sp. RW408. The sequence continues at coordinate 649,809 of NZ_QHHO01000047.1, read as the reverse complement.
CCCGAAGGGCAGATCAACAGCGGCAACGCCGCGGGCATCGAAGCGGACCTGTTGTCGCACGTGGAAAAGGGCGAGCACCGCTTCGTGCTCGACATGTCGAACCTGAACTACATCTCCAGCGCCGGGCTGCGCGTGGTGCTGGTGCTGGCCAAGCGCCTGAAGCAGAGCGCCGGCGCGCTCGCACTGTGCGCGATGCAGCCGCACGTGCGCGAGGTGTTCGACATCAGCGGATTCCTGGCCATCCTGACGGTGGTCGACACGCGCCAGGAAGCGGTGGCCAAGGTCGGCTGACGACCCGCGCGGCGCCTCAGGGCTTGCGGTTTTCGTACGAGGTATCGAGCAGATCGTCCTCCGGCGTGATGATGCCGGGATCTCCGGGGGGCTCGATGGCGCGGCCCTGCCGTGGCATGCCGGCGACCGTGGGACTCTGGTCGGGCATCGGCAGGACGCCGGTGCCCTTGCGCGGGTCGACGGTGGCAGCCTTGTCCTTGGCCGGTTCCGGTTTGGTCGCGGCGGCGGAAGAATCGATGGCGGTTTTCAGCATGATGACGTCTCCGGTTGTGGGCGTCCCAGGATGGCGACGCGCCGGGGATTTCCCTTCATCTTAGGGCCGCCATCGGCCCGCGGCGCCATTTGCGTTGTCACGTTTGCAAGGGGCTGTTGCAGCGTCCTGGCCCTTATAATGCCGGGCGCGGTGCGACGTTGCCAGACCACGAATGTCCTGGCCTCGCGACCTCCTTCCACAGCGCCCGGTTTCCTTCATTTCCAGCCATCCACCTTGACCGAATCCGTCGAACGCTCCGTCCATGCCGAACTCGTCGCCGTCCTGGTCGCCGTCACCAACGGCGAGCCGCGCGTCCTGACCACCGATGACGCGCGCGCCTTGCCTGCGGGGCCTTTCGAACTCTCGCACCGTTCGCTGCAAGCGGGCTTGCGGGCGTGGGTGGAGGCGCAGACGCATCATCCCCTGGGCTACGTCGAGCAGCTCTATACCTTCGCCGACGGCGATCGTTCCGACGAGTCGGGCGCGCGGGTCATGTCTGTCAGTTATCTCGGCCTGACTCGCGAGGCGGGCGAGACCGGCGTGGCGCAGGTCGGTTGGCAGGACTGGTACCGTTATTTCCCGTGGGAAGACCGGCGCGCGGGCACGCCCTCGGTGCTGGACGAACTGATCGTGCCACGCCTGCGGGCGTGGTGTGAAGGCGCTTCCGACACCGCCATGCGCAACCGCCGTGGCCAGCGCGTTGCCATCACCTTCGGGCTCGATGGCGCAGCCTGGAACGAAGACATGGTGCTGCAGCGCTACGAGCTGCTGTTCGAGGCAGGCCTGGTGCCCGAGGCGGGGCGACGCCACGCGGCGGGGCAGGCCGCCGCGCTGCCGGGCGAGCCGATGCGCCATGACCACCGCCGCATCCTGGCCACCGGGATCGCGCGGCTGCGCGCCAAGATCAAGTACCGGCCGGTGGTGTTCGAACTCATGCCGGCGCAGTTCACGCTGCTGCAGTTGCAGCAGGCCGTCGAGGCCCTGGCCGGGCGCGGCCTGCACAAGCAGAACTTCCGGCGCCTGATCGAGCAGCAGGCGCTGGTGGAAGAGACCGGCGAAATGGCAACCGGCACGGCCGGTCGTCCGGCCAAACTGTTCCGCTTCCGCCGCGACGTGCTGCTCGAGCGCGCCATCGCCGGCAGCAAGTTGCCCGTGTCGCGCGGGCTCTGACGCTTGACAAGCTCATATACTCATCTTTAGCATAAATGCATGCGCAATTGGAGCGCGCCTTTTTTTAACCAACAAATACTCAAAATGAGCATTAATGCTGAAGCCCCGTTCGCCCGATTGACCATTCCCTCCCTGCCGGATGTCATGCTGGAGCCGCTGGTGCGCGCGGCCCTGCTCGAAGACCTGGGACGGGCCGGAGACCTGACCACCGACGCCATCGTGCCGGCCGATGCCGTGGCGCAGACGCGCCTGGTGGCGCGCCAGGATGGCGTGCTGGCCGGTCTTGACCTGGCGCGCCTGGCGTTCCGCGCATTGGACCCCGCCATGGAGTTTCGCGTGGCGCAACGCGATGGCGCCGAGCTGGCGCCCGGCACCGAAATCGCGACCATCCGCGGCAACGCCCGTGCCATGCTCAGCGCCGAGCGGGTGGCGCTGAACTTCCTGTGCCACCTGAGCGGCGTGGCCACCGCAACGGCTTCGATCGCCCGCGCCATCGCCGGCCACGGCGCCCGCGTCACCTGCACCCGCAAGACCATGCCGGGCCTGCGCGCGGTGCAGAAGTACGCGGTGCGGGTGGGCGGCGGCAGCAACCACCGCTACGGCCTGGACGACGCCGTGCTGATCAAGGACAACCACATCGCGTTGGCCGGCAGCGTCGAGACCGCGGTGCAACGGGCCCGCGCCAGCGTCGGCCACATGGTCAAGATCGAGTTGGAAGTGGACACGCTGGCGCAACTGGAAACCGCGCTGGCGCTGGGCGTGGACGTGGTGCTGCTGGACAACATGAGCCTGGACGAATTGCGCCAGGCGGTTGCCATGGCGCGCGGCCGCGCCATTACCGAAGCCTCCGGCCGCATCACGCCCGACACCGCCGCCGCGGTGGCCGCCACCGGTGTCGACCAGATCGCCGTCGGTTGGGTGACGCACAGCGCCAAGGTGCTCGATATCGGACTGGACGCCTGAGTCCGGCCTTTTGCCAGGGATACGCATCATGAAACGCGCCCTTCGATTTTGCTTGCTGCCGCTGGCCCTGGCGCTGGGTGCCTGCGGCAATCCGCCATCCGGCGATCCCGTGGCGGACGCGAACTATCCGACCCGCCCCATCACCATCGTGGTGACCTTCCCGCCTGGCGGCGGCACCGACCTGTTGGCGCGGCGGCTGGGCGCCGACCTGCAGGAACAGTTCGGCCAGCCGGTGGTGGTCGAGAACAGGCCGGGCGCCAGCGGCAACATCGGCGCCCGCGTGGTCGCCGAATCGCCGCCCGACGGCTACACCTTGTTGATGGTCAACAGTTCGTTCGCGATCAACCCCGGTGTGTACCGCAGCCTGGGATTTTCGCCCAGGCGCGACTTCACGGCGGTGATGAATGTGGCGTTCGTGCCATCCGTGTTCGTGGTGCCGGCGGCCTCGCCGCAGCGCACCCTGGATGACGCGCTCAACGCGGCCCGACTCGAGCGTCCGCTGCCGTTCGCCTCCTGCGGCAACGGCACGCCGCAGCACCTGGCGGGTGAAATGCTGGCGCGGGCCACGGGCGCGCCCTTGCAGCAGGTGCCCTACAAGGGCTGCGGTCCGGCCCTGACCGATGTGATGTCCGGCCAGGTCGGCATGGGCGTGGTCACGGCGTCCAGCGCCGCGCCCTTGATCGCGGCGGGCCGCCTGCGCGCGCTGGCGGTGACGTCGCCGCAGCGTTCTCCCTTGCTGCCGGCCGTGCCGACCGTGGCCGAGCAAGGCATCAGCGGCTACGCGCTGGACCAATGGCACGGCCTGCTGGCCCCGGCCGCCACGCCGCCGGCGGTCGTGGCGAGGCTGAACGCCACGCTGGCGCGCATCATGCTGCGGCCCGACGTGCAGGCGGCATTGCGCGAGCAGGGCTTCACGCCGACGACGAGCTCGCCAGGCGCGTTCCAGGACATGATCAACGCCGATATCGACCGCTACACGGCGCTGACTGCCGCAATCGGCCTGCATGCCGATTGACAGGACATGAAAACGGCGGGGCCGGCGGTTGTGCCGCTGGCCCCGCCGCTGCGGGCTGGCGCGACGCGCCCGCCGTCAGGCCGCCGCGCGCGCGTGCTGTTCCAGCTGTTCCTTCAGCCCCGGTTGCAGCTTGAGCTGGCGCGCCAGTTCGTCCAGGTAGGCGCGCTCCATGTAGCTCTCCTCGTCGACCACCAGCAGGCTGGCCAGGTACATTTCGGCGGCCATTTCCGGTGTCTTGGCCGACTGCGCGATCACGGCGGGATCGAGCGGGCGCGACAACTCGGTTTCGAGCCAGCGACGGTCCTGCGCATCGCTGGACAGCTTGGCCAACTCGGTTTCCAGCAGGGCGCGTTCTTCAGGCCCGATGTGACCGTCGGCCTTGGCCGCCCCGATCATCGCGGTCAGCACCGCCGTGCTGTGCTGTTCGGCCTCGGGCGCGGGCAGGCGGTCCAGCGTCTGCGGCGGGGCGGCGGGCGCGCCGGCCTGCTTGCGCTGCCAGTCGCCATAGGCGCGGTAGGCCAGGGCGCCAAGCGCGGCCATGCCGCCGTACATGGCGACCTTGCCGCCGATCTTGCGGGCCTTCTTGCTGCCCAGCAGCAGGCCCAGCGCGCCAGCGCCCAGGGCGCCGCCGCCCAACCCGGTCAGGAAGGACGATCCTTTGCCGCCCGTGGCTCCCTGCACCTTGGAACCGGCGTCGGCCAGCAGGCCCTGGCCGGATTGCAGCAATTGGTCTAGAAGTTGTCTGGCGCTCATGCGGTCTTCCTGTTGAATGCAAACGATCTTGCGGACAGCAATATCCGACCAGCGCCGAGGCTGGAAGTTCAGCTTACAGTCAGAAATGAGTGTTGCGGAAGCCCGCTAGCCGGCCGCGGATGCTACAAACGGGGCAGGAGCGGCCCGTCGTGCCGCCCGCAACGCGAGGAACCCCGCCCATGACCATCCACGTGCGCCAGAACGCGCCCAAGACCCTGCAGTTCACCGCCACGGCCGAAGGCCACGACCTGCCGCTGGACATGCCGCAGCCGCAAGGCGTGGGCCCCGATCCCCACGATTACTTCGATACGGCGCTGGGCGGCTGCAAGGCCATGACGCTGATGGTCTACGCGCAGCGCAAGGGGCTGCCGCTGGAGTCGGTGGGCGTTGACGTGGTGCGCGATGCCAGCGAGGAACGCAAGGGCGTCTATCGCCTGACCGCCAAGCTCACCTTGCATGGCGAACTGTCGGACGCGCAGATCGACGAATTGCTGGCGGTGGCCGAGAAATGCCCGATCCACAAACTGATGACCGCGGTGGACGTGCAGGTGTCCACGCTGGTGGTGCGGCCGGCCTGAGGCGCCGGCAGCCCGGGCGGAAGACCCGCCCGGCGCGCAACGGCCGGGCGGCGCGCCCGGCCCGCCAACGGAATTACTCTTCCATGCCCGGGACGATGGTCGAGAAACCGGCGTCCACGTGGGTGATTTCGCCGGTGACGCCGGCGGCCAGGTCCGACAGCATGAACGCGGCGACGTTGCCGACGTCATCGATGGTGACGTTGCGGCGCAGCGGCGCCTGGGCCTCGACGAACTTCAGGATGGCCGAGAAGTCCTTGATGCCGCTGGCGGCCAGTGTCTTGATCGGGCCGGCCGAAATGCCGTTGGCGCGGATGCCGCGCGGACCCAGCGCCGTGGCCAGGTAGCGCACGCTGGCTTCGAGCGAGGCCTTGGCCAGGCCCATGGTGTTGTAGTTGGGCACCACGCGTTCGGCGCCCAGGTAGGTCAGCGTCAGCACCGAGCCGTTGCGGCCTTCCATCAGCGGCAGCGCGGCCTTGGCCATCGCGGCGAAGCTGTAGGCGGAAATGTCATGGGCGATGCGGAAGCCTTCGCGCGACAGGCCGTCCAGGAAATTGCCGGCGATGGCTTCGCGCGGCGCGAAACCGATCGAGTGCACCAGGCCGTCCAGGCCGTCCCAGCGCTTGGCCAGCTCGGTGAAGGTGGCTTCGATCTGGCTGTCTTCGGCGACGTCGCAGGGCAGCACGATGTCGCTGCCGAACTCGGCGGCGAATTCGGCCACGCGGTCCTTGAAGCGGTCGCCGACGTAGGTGAAGGCCAGTTCGGCGCCCTGCTGATGGCAGGCGCGCGCGATGCCGTAGGCGATGGAGCGGTTCGAAAGCACCCCGGTGACCAGGATGCGTTTGCCGGCGAGAAAGCCCATGTGTGTGATTCCTTTGATTTTTTCCTGCTGGAGACCGCCTATTTTAAGGAGTTTGGCGGTTTCGCGGACAAAACAGAGCGGCGCCCTTGCGGGCGCCGCTGCATGAAGCGTATCGATCGCGGGGTCTAGCCGCGGGCGTTGGTGCCCGGCACGCGCAGCTGGGTGCCGATCTTGAGCGCGCTGCCCTTGAGGTTGTTCAGGGCGCGCAGCGCGTCCACCGAGGTGCCGTATTGCTTGGCCAGCGAGAACAGCGTGTCGCCCTGGCGCACCTTGTGGGTGCGCACGTTGGGACGGGCATTGGCCCCGCGGGCGGCGGGCGCGGCGGCCTTGCCGCGCGGCGCCGGCGTCTTGCCGGTGCTGACGGGAGCCGAATCCAGCGCGCCCACCGGCGCGGCCAGCGAGGCCAGTTGCACGCCGCCGGTGCCCGGGTCGCCCGGCACCAGCAGCGACTGGCCCGAGGCTACCTTCTGGCGCGAGCCTATGTCGTTGGTTTCGCGCAGCTTGGCTTCGGTCACGCCAAAACGCTTGGCGATCGAGGCGTAGGATTCGCCGCGGCGCGAGTGGTAGACCTTCCAGGCGCTCAGGTCGCCCTTGTAGTTGGTCAGGTTGGCGTTGAAGATCTCGACGCGGTCGGCCGGCAGCAGCAGGGTGGGGGCGTGGTCGCCGCGGATCACCGGGCGGTTGAACGACGGGTTCAGCGCCTTGAATTCGTCCAGCGGCATCTCGGCCAGCTTGGCGGCGATTTCCAGGTCGATGTCGCTGTTCTTCTGCACCGTCACGAAGTACGGCGTGTTGCCGACCGGCGGCAGCGCCACCGCGTAGCGCTGCGGGTCGGCGATGATGTTCTTGATGGCCTGCAGCTTGGGGACGTAGTTGCGGGTCTCGTCCGGCATGTTCAGGGACAGGTAGTCCGTGGGCTGGCCGGCGGCCTCGTTCTTGGCCATGGCGCGCTGCACCGAGCCTTCGCCCCAGTTGTACGAGGCCAGCGCCAGGTACCAGTCGCCCTGCATCTCGAACAGTTTTTCCAGGTAGTCCAGCGCCGCGTTGGTCGAGGCGATGGGGTCGCGGCGCTCATCGCGCCACCAGTCCTGCTTCAGGTTGAAGTGCTGGCCGGTGGCCGGCACGAACTGCCACAGGCCCGAGGCCTGGGCGCGCGACAGCGCGGTGGGGTTGTAGGCGCTTTCGACGAAAGGCAGCAGCGCCAGCTCGGTCGGCAGGCCGCGCCGGTTGATCTCGTCGACGATGAAATACAGGTACTTGCCGGCGCGCTCGGCCATGCGCTGCACCGCCTCGGGGTGGGACGCGTAGTAGTCGGTCCACTGCTGCGAGAGGTCGGTGTTCAGGTTGGGGATGGCGAAGCCGCGGCGGATGCGGTCCCAGGCGTCGACCGGCGGATTGGTCAGGTCCACCGTGCGGGACGTGTCGCGGGCGATGTAGCGCCCTTGGGAATTGGTGGTGAGGTTCTTGCTGTCGTGGGATTTGGTTCCTGCGCAACCGGCGAGGACTGCCAGCAGAAGTGGCAGAAGGAGTCGGGAGAAATTCATCGGGCGGTCACTTGAAATCGTTCTTCCATTCACGAAGGGAGGCAAAAACCTCTACCGGCGTCGGGTGGTCGTGGCCGGCCCAGTTGTCTGCGGCGCGGACGACGTCAGCTTGCTGCGTACGCAAAAACGGATTGGTCGCGCGTTCCTGGCCGATGGTCGACGGAAGCGTGGGGAGACCTTCTGCGCGTAATTGCCGGGCCCGCTGATACCACTGTTGCAGGGTGCGGTTGGCGGGTTCGACCGCCATGGCCCAGCGCAAGTTCGCTAGAGTGTACTCGTGTGCGCAAAAAACCTGTGTATCTGGCGGTAAAACAGAAAATTTTTCCAAAGAATCAGACATTTGCGCGGGAGTGCCCTCGAAAAGCCGGCCACAGCCCCCGGCAAACAGGGTGTCGCCACAGAACAGCACAGGCTGTTTTCCCGCCGCCCGCCCGGTGTAGGCGATGTGGCCGGCGGTATGTCCCGGCACGTCCAGCACGGCCAGGTCCAGGTCCAGTTCGGGCAGCACCACGCGGTCGCCTTCGACCAGCGGCACGTCGCAGCGCGGCAATTTTTCGCGCGCCGGGCCGTACACCGTGATGTCGCCGATGCGGGACAATTCGAGAACACCGCCCACATGGTCGCCATGATGGTGCGTGAGTAGAATGGCGCGCAGTCGCAGGCCTTCGCGGGCCAGCCATTGCAGCACCGGGCCGGCTTCGCCCGGGTCGACCACGGCGGCCTGGCCGTCGCGGACGATGGCCCAGATATAGTTGTCGGTGAAGGCGGGCAGGGGCAAGACCGCGGCATTGCGTTCGCGGCCGCCTGCGGGGGCGGTCAAGGCTTGCATGGGATTCGAAGGAATAAGACGTGGCAGAAGAGACTCCGCCGATTGTAGAACTGGCCGAATGGTTCCAGACTCCGCCAGGGCAATACGCCCTGGCCTGGGAGCGCGCGCAGTTCGACGCGGCGGTGGCGGACGTCTTTGGATATTACGCCTGGCAGGTCGGCCTGGCCGACCTGAACCTGCTGCGCGCCAACCGCATGCCCTTCAAGGGGTATGTCGGCACCGAAACCCCGACCGCCGAAAGCATCGCCGGCTGGCAGTCGCGCGTGGTGCTGGCGCAGCCCGAGGCGCTGCCGTTCGAATCGCAGAGCGTGGACCTGCTGATCCTGCCGCATGCCTTCGAATGCACCAGCGAGCCGCACAACGTGCTGCGCGAGGTCGAGCGCGTGCTGGTGCCGGAAGGGCGCGTGGTGATCTCCGGCTTCAACCCCTGGAGCATGTGGGGCGCGCGCACCCGCATGCCGGGCATGGAGCCCTGGCTGCCGCAACCGCCGTCGTCGCAGGTGTCGCTGCCGCGCCTGAAAGACTGGTTCAAGCTGCTGTCGCTCGAGGTCGAGCAAAGCCACTTTGGCTGCTACGCGCCGGCTTGCCGCAGCGAAAAATGGCTGCAGCGCTGGGGCTTCCTCGAATCGGCCGGCGCGCGTTGGTGGAGCGTGGGCGGCGCGGTCTACCTGGTGTCGGCGGTCAAGCGCGTGGCCGGCATGCGTATCATCGGCCCGGCCTGGAAGACCAAGCCCAAGCGGGCCCGGGCCGCGTCGGTGGTGGTCAACCGCCAGGCCGACGACGGCTTCGACCGCTCCTGAGCGGCCCGCCGCATTCACATCGAGAGTACAAGGACATACAAGCAGCACCATGCAGGACAACAACGCGAACGACCAGAAAGTGGAAATGTGGACCGACGGCGCCTGCAAGGGCAATCCCGGTCCGGGCGGCTGGGGCGTGCTGATGCGCGCCGGCGTGCACGAAAAGACCATGCACGGCGGCGAGGCCCAGACCACCAACAACCGCATGGAACTGCTGGCCGTGATCGAGGGGCTGCGCGCGCTCAAGCGTCCCTGCGCGGTCACCATCCACACCGACTCCCAGTACGTCATGAAAGGCATGACCGAATGGCTCGCCAACTGGAAGCGGCGCGGCTGGATGACGGCCGACAAGAAGCCGGTCAAGAATGCCGAGCTGTGGCAGTCCCTGGATGAGCAGGTGCGCCGTCACACCGTGTCGTGGCGCTGGGTGCGTGGCCATGCCGGCGATCCCGGCAACGAGCGCGCCGACCAATTGGCCAACCAGGGCGTCGAGTCGGTCCGACGCGGCTGAACGACCCGCCGGGGCGCCGCGGCGTCCGTCAACGGCTCCGTGTTTTCACCGATGCGGGCGCGCTGCGGCGGCCTGCCGCATCGGGAAATACCCTGGGTCGGCCGGTTTAGTGCTTTCAGTGCGCTTCAGGATTGTTCCAGGTTGTAAATCCGGTGCTAAAGTGCCAACCCTTGATCCTGTTCCTGCGGCGCCGTCCCAGCGGGGGATGCCTGGCACGCGCCGCGATACCGCCACATTCGCATGAAAAAAGCAGCATTGCTGGCCGCTATCGCGGCGGGAGTGGCCGCGGGGGCCGCTCTGGGCGTATTCGTGCCGCGCTGGCTCGCGCCGGTCGCCACGCAGGCGGCCAGCGCCGCCGCGCCCGCCCAACCCGTCTCCAAGGCGGCTCCAGTGCGGGTCGAAGTCTCCGCCGTCACGGAAATTCCGTTCGCCCGCGGCCTGTCGGCGGTGGGCAGCCTGCGCTCGGATGAGGCCGTGATGCTGCGGCCCGAAGTGGCCGGCCGGATCCAGTCGATCGAATTCAAGGAAGGCCAGCCGGTCAAGCGTGGCCAGGCGCTGATCCGCCTGGATGATTCCGTGCCGCGCGCCGAACTGGCGCAGGCCCGTGCCAACCTGGCGCTGGCGCAGAGCCACTATCGCCGCGCCGTGGCGCTGCAGGCCAAGGGCTTCGTCAGCCAGCAGGCGCGCGACGAGTCGGCCAGCACGCTCAAGGTGCAGGAGGCCGCGGTGGCGCTGGCGCAGGCGCGCCTGGACAAGATGACCATCAGCGCGCCGTTCGCCGGTTTCGCCGGCCTGCGCAGCGTGTCGGTGGGCGACTACGTCAACCAGGGCCAGGACCTGGCGCCGCTGGAAGCGATCGACCCGCTCAAGGTGGATTTCCGCGTGCCCGAGATGTATCTCAGCAAGGTCGGCGTGGGGCAGCAGCTGACGCTGCGCCTGGATGCCTTGCCAGGCCAGGAACGCCCCGGCCTGGTGTACGCGGTCAGCCCGCTGGTCGATGCGGGCGGGCGCTCCATCCTGCTGCGCGCCACCGTGGCCAACGCCGATTCGCTGCTGCGCCCGGGCATGTTCGCGCGCGTGCAGTTGCTGTTCAACCAGGACAAGGCGCTGGTCGCGCCCGAGGCGGCGCTGTCGCCGTCCGGCGAGACGCAGTACGTATACCGCGTCAAGGACGGCGTGGCCGAGCGCCGCGAAGTCACCATCGGCGAGCGCCGTGAAGGCAAGGTCGAGATCCTGACGGGCGTGGCGGCGGGCGACCAACTGGTGGTCTCCGGACTGCAGCGCGTCACCGACGGCGGCCCGGTGCAGGTCGTCAACAACGGCGCCTGACGCCACTATCCCAGCGAGCGGCGGCCTTCATGCGCATTTCGGAAACCTGTATCCAGCGGCCGGTGTTCGCATCGGTGCTGTCACTGGTCATCGTGCTGATCGGTCTGATCTCGTATTCGCGCCTGACGGTGCGGGAATATCCCAAGATCGACGAGCCCATCGTGTCGGTGGACACGACCTACAAGGGCGCCTCGCCCGAGGTGATCGAGTCGCAGGTGACCAAGCCGCTGGAAGACCAGTTGGCCGGCATCGAGGGCGTGGACGTGATGACCTCCCGCAGCCGCTCCGAGCGCAGCCTGATCAACATCAAGTTCAACCTGTCGCGCAATCCGGACGCGGCGGCGGCCGAAGTGCGCGACAAGGTCTCGCGCGCGCGCCGTTTCCTGCCCGACGAGATCGACGAGCCCATCATTGGCAAGGTCGAGGCGGATTCGCAGCCCATCATCTACATCGCGGTCGAGTCCGGCTCGTATTCGGCCATCCAGACTTCCGACTACATCAACCGCTACATCAAGACCCGCCTGTCGGTGCTGCCCGGCGCGGCCGAGGTGCGCGTGTTCGGCGAACGGCTGCCGTCCATGCGCATCTACGTCGACCGCGACAAGCTCGCGGCCTACGGCCTCACGGTGCAGGACGTCGAGTCGGCGCTGCGCAGCCAGAACGTGGAGATCCCGGCCGGCCGCATCGAGTCGCGGGCGCGCGAGTTTTCGGTGGTGTCGTCCACCGACCTGCAGACCCCGGCGCAGTTCGAGAACGTCATCGTCGCCAACGTGAAGGGTTATCCGGTGCGGCTGCGGGACGTGTCCAAGGTGGAGATCGGGGCCGCCAACGACCGCATCCTGTCGCGCTTCAACGGCAAGCCGGCCATCAACATCGGCGTCACGCGCCAGTCCACCGCCAACCCGCTGGAGCTGTCGAAGGCGGCGCGCGAGGAAGTGGCGCGGCTGAACGAGAACCTGCCCGCGGGCATGAAGCTGACCATCGCCTACGACTCGTCGGTGTTCATCGAGCGCTCCATCGACTCGGTGTTCCACACCATCGGCGAAGCCATCGTCCTGGTGGTGCTGGTGATCTTCTTCTTCCTGCGCAACCTGCGCGCCAGCATCATTCCCATCGTCACCATCCCGGTGTCGCTGGTGGGCGCTTGCGCGCTGATGTACCTGTTCGGCTTCTCGATCAACACGCTGACGCTGCTGGCCATGGTGCTGGCCATCGGTTTGGTGGTGGACGATGCCATCGTGGTGCTGGAGAACATCTTCCGCCACATCGAGGACGGCATGCCGCGCAAGGAAGCGGCGCTGCGCGGCTCGCGCGAGATCGGCTTCGCCGTGGTGGCCATGACCATGACCCTGGTGACGGTGTACGCGCCGCTGGCCTTTGCCACCGGCCGCACCGGGCGGCTGTTCATCGAGTTCGCGCTGGCGCTGGCCGGCGCGGTGCTGGTGTCCGGCTTCGTGGCGCTGACGCTGACGCCCATGATGTGCTCGGTGCTGCTGCGCCACCAGAGCAGCCACAGCCGCTGGTACAACCTGATCGAAGGCTGGCTCGACGCCATGAGCAATGGCTACCGGCGGACACTGGCGCTGGCGCTGCGCCATCGCTGGCTGGTGGTGGCGATCGGCATCGCGGTGGCGGCGGCCAGCGGCGTGCTGTTCAAGGTGGTCAAGAGCGAGCTGGCGCCGGTCGAGGACCGCGGCGTCGTGTTCGGCATCGTCAGTTCGCCGGAAGGCGCGACGCTGAACTACACGCTCGACAGCATGCTCGGCATCGAGAAGTTCTACGCCGCCATTCCCGAGGCCAGCGGCAGCCAGGTCACCGTCGGTTTTCCCACGGTCACCGACGGCACCGCGATCCTGCGCCTCAAGCCCTGGGAGGAGCGCGGCCGCCGCCAGCAGGCCATCACCCAGGAACTGCAACCGTTGTTCTCGTCGCTGCCGGGGGTGCGGGCGTTCCCGACCAATCCGCCGTCGCTGGGCCAGTCGGCGCGTTCCAAACCGGTGGAATTCATCATCATGAGCCAGGCCTCCTACGAGGAACTGGCGCGCCTGACCGAGGTGTTCCTGACGGAACTGCGCAAGTATCCCGGCCTGCTCAACCTGGACACCGACCTGCGCCTGAACACGCCCGAGTTGCGGGTGCGGGTGGACCGCGACAAGATGGCCGACGTCGGCACCAACGTCGACACCGTGGGTCGCACCCTCGAATCGATGCTGGGCGGACGCCAGGTGACCCGCTACAAGGACCAGGGCGAGCAGTACGACGTGATCGTGCAGGTCACGCCGCGCGACCGCGCCACCCCCACCGACATTTCCGGCATCCACGTGCGGGCGCGTGACGGCAGCATGGTGCAGCTGGACAACCTGGTGGCCGTGCACGAAGGCGTGTCGCCGCAGTCGCTGAACCACTTCAACCGCCTGCGCGCGGTCAAGATCGACGCCGCCGTGGCGCCGGGCTATGCGTTGGGCGAGGTGCTGACCCACATGCACCAGGTGGCGCGCGACGTGCTGCCCAATACGGTGGTGACGGACCTGGACGGCCAGTCGCGCGAGTTCCGCGATTCGTCGGCCAGCATCTACCTGGTGTTCGCCATGGCGCTGGCCTTCATCTACCTGGTGCTGGCGGCCCAGTTCGAAAGCTGGCGCAACCCCTTCATCATCATGCTGTCGGTGCCGCTGTCGATGACCGGCGCGCTGCTGGCGCTGTGGCTGACGGGCGGCACGCTGTCGATCTACAGCCAGATCGGCCTGATCACGCTGGTGGGCCTGATCACCAAGCACGGCATCCTGATCGTCGAATTCACCAACCAGCTGCGAGACGAGGGCAAGGCCCTGTTCGAGGCCGTCACCGAGGCCAGTGTGCTGCGCCTGCGGCCGATCCTGATGACCACCGGCGCCATGGTGCTGGGCACCGTGCCGCTGGCGCTGTCGTCGGGCGCGGGCGCCGAATCGCGCCAGCAGATCGGCTGGGTCCTGGTGGGCGGGCTGATGCTGGGTACACTATTGACCTTGTTCGTCGTGCCGGTGGCCTACACCCTGATCGCCACCGCACGCAGGAAACCCGGCCCGGCCGGCAGCGCAACGCATCCCCCGGCCGGCCCGGCGGATGGCCAGGCGCCGTCGACGCCAGCGGCCCAAGCGTCGGAATAGCTTTATGCGCCAGATCATCTTTGACACTGAAACCACCGGGCTGGATCCCGCCCAGGGACACCGCATCGTCGAAATCGGCTGCGTCGAACTGGTCAACCGGATGGCCACCGGCAACAACCTGCACATCTACCTGAACCCGGACCGCGACAGCGACCCCGAGGCGCTGGCGGTGCACGGCCTGACCACCGAGTTCCTGTCCGACAAGCCGCGCTTTGCGGAAGTGGCCGACGAGTTCGTCAAGTTCATCCAGGGCGCCGAGCTGATCGCGCACAACGCGGCGTTCGACGTGAAGTTCTTCAACGCCGAGCTGGCCAAGACCGGCCGCGGCCCGATCACCGAATACTGCGCGACGGTCACCGATTCGCTGTTGCACGCGCGTTCGCTGTTCCCGGGCAAGCGCAACTCGCTGGACGCGCTGTGCGACCGCTTCGGCATCTCCAACGCGCACCGCACGCTGCACGGCGCGTTGCTCGACTCGCAACTGCTGGCGGAAGTCTGGCTGGCCATGACCCGCGGCCAGGATGCGCTGCTGATCGATGTCGACGACAACGACTCGGGCGCGGGCGGCGGCGTGGTGCTGGCCAGGTTCGACGCCTCCGGCCTGCCGGTGGTGAAGGCCAGCGAAGCCGAACTGGCCGAGCACGAAACCTACCTGGCGGCGCTGGACAAGTCGGTTGGCGGCGAATGCGTGTGGCGCAAGCTGGACGCGCCGGTGGCGGCCGCTTGAAGTTTTTTCGAGGCGACTTGCACACTTTCAAAAAAGCGTGCTAATATTTCGCCTCTTTCGGGGTGGTTAGCTCAGTGGTAGAGCACTGCCTTCACACGGCAGGGGTCACTGGTTCGAACCCAGTACTACCCACCAAAGACCCTCGAAGAGCGCCGTCAGGCTGAAAAGCCGGCAGTCGCGACTCGAGACCGGTGCAAGCGCTTTGCGCAAGCGAAGACGCAAACCCGAGCGACAATGAAGCCAACCTTAGCCGGTTGGCTTTTTTGTTTTGCGCGCGGCCTTGATATGCCGCAAGCGCGACCGCCGGATTTGCGCGCCATCGTGCCCCGGGTTGTCTATGATGAAATCTGAAGTCGCAATTTCGGCCCAAAGCTCGGTCCAAAGCTCGACCCTAAGCTCGACCCAAAGCGCGTGGCCGGGCCGCGGCAACCGGATGTGGATGCAAAAGCAAGAGCAAAGGCAAACGCAGACTGAGACGCGAAACGCGTCGTTTACCGGGAGACCTTCATGCACCCCAGCACCAACACCATGTTGATCATCATCGTCACGGGCGTGGCGCTCATGCTGCTCGGGTTTGGGCTGCGGGATCGCAACATCGGCATGGGGCTGATGGGCATCGGCCTTATCACGGCCATCGGCACCATCATCTACAAGGCGTACA
Organism: Achromobacter sp. RW408; assembly: GCF_003184165.1. NCBI lineage: Bacteria > Pseudomonadati > Pseudomonadota > Betaproteobacteria > Burkholderiales > Alcaligenaceae > Achromobacter > Achromobacter sp. RW408. The sequence continues at coordinate 634,380 of NZ_QHHO01000047.1, read as the reverse complement.
TCACGTTCTATTGACGCGGCCGGGCGCATTGCCCGCGTCGTTCAGGCCTTGGGCGCGGCCAGCCGCGCCGCGCGCGCCAGCAGGGTGTCGAGCTGGTTGGCGAAGGCCTTGCGGTCGGATTGGCTGAACGAAGACGGTCCGCCCGTGTCCACGCCGCTCGCGCGCAATTCCTCCATCATGTCCCGCAGCGCCAGCCGTTCACGGATGGTCTCGGGCGAATAGCGTTCGCCGCGCGGGTTCAGCGCCATGGCGCCTTTTTCCAGCACCTGCGCCGCCAGCGGGATGTCGCCGGTGATCACCAGGTCGCCGGCCACCGCGCGTTCGGCGATGTGAGCGTCGGCCACGTCGAAGCCGCGCGGCACCTGCACCGCCCGGATCAGTGGCGAAGGCGGCGTATGCAGCGCCTGGTTCGCCACCAGGGTCACCGGCACCTGCCAGCGCTGCGCGGCGCGGAACAGGATGTCCTTGATGACCCCGGGGCAGGCGTCGGCGTCGACCCAGATATGCATCAGCCGAGGGCCTTCTGCAAGGCTTCGGCGATGATGTCGTTGGTGCTCAGGCCGCGTTCGGCGGCGGCCGCGCGCAGCTGGTCCGCCTGCGCCTGCGACAGCTTCAGCGGAAACGGCACCAGGCCGGCGGCCTGGTCGAGCTTGCGCTGCTCGCGGCGGTCGGGCACTTGCGAGGCGGCGCCGAAGCGGTCGGGCGTGCCGGCTTGCTTGAGTTGGCCGGCCAGTTTCAGCGCCTGGTTCTTCTGCAGATCGAATTTGTTCATGAATATTCCTGATTGGGAGCGCCATCATAAGCGCAAGCGCGGTCAGCGGGGTTTTGCGTTCTCCAGCGCGGCCAGGCCTTCCTCGGCGCCGTCGTGCAACGGCACGGTCAGGCCACGCCGGGCGTTGGCGATGTTGACCTGGGCGCCCTGGGCCGAGCCGGCGGCCAGCAGGTCCTGGCCGGTCTGGTAGACCGCCCGCACCACCTGCAGGGCCTCATCGCGCGTCAGGTCGGACGTGGTCAGCAGCAGCGCCGCGGTGCCGATGGTGGCGACCGGTTCCGATTGGTTCGGATAGGTGCCCGCCGCGATTTCCAGGGGCATCAGCGCGTTGTCCTGGGCGGCCAGCGTCTTGACCGCGGCCGGATCGAGCGGCAGCAGTTTCAGGTGGGCCTGCGTCAGGGCGTCGCGCAGGGGCGTGGCGGGAATGCCGATCACCTGCGCCGCGGCGTCGATCAGGCCGGCATTGAGCGCCGGCAGCGAAGCCGTGAAGGGCGTGGGAACCGCCTCGTAGTCGCGTCCAGGCTGCAGCCCATGCGCCGCCAGCACCGCTTCCAGCGTGGCCCGCACCGCCGAACCCTGCGCGCCGAGCGCGATCTTCTTGCCCTTGAGGTCGCGCACGCCGCGCAGCTTGGCGTCGTCGCGCACGACGATATGCACCATTTCGGGATAGAGGCTGCCCAGCGCCCGCAGGCCGGCGAACGGCCCTTGCGACGCGAACGGACCGCGGCCCTCGTACGCCAGCTTGGCGGTATCGCCCTGGGCCAGCCCGACCACGGCGTCGCCGCTGCGCAGCAGGGCGATGTTCTCGGCGCCGCCGCCGGTGATCAGCGGCGTGACGCGGATCTGGCGCGCCTGGCCCACCGCGCCCAGCGCGCGCGCGAAGGTGACGTACTCGCCCCGGTCCGGTCCGCCGGCCAGCGGATAGCCCTGCTGCATGCGCGCCAGCCGGCCATTGATGCGGGCGACCGAGCGTTCCAGTTCCTGTTGCACCACGTGCTGCGCGGTGCTGGAGGCGCTGTAGGCAACCGAATGGGTGATCTGGTCGAGCGTGTCCAGCAGCCGCTGCGTCACGGGCGGCGGCGCGCCGGTGTCCAATGAGGGCGCCTCGGCGGCCTTGAAGCCGGCGGGGGTCACCAGCGTCCAGCCTTCGCCTTCCTTGCGGTAGATGGCGCTGGCATGCGCCACGATCTGGTCGCCGGCCTGGTTGCCGCTGGATTTCACGCCGCTGATGCTGCGCGGGCCCGCGCCCAGCAGCGTTACCAGGGCGGCGGCGCCGGGTTGGTCCCAGGCGCCGAGCGCGATGTCGCGGGTCACTTCCAGCCGCAGGTCGTAATAGACCACGCGGCGGGTTTCGCCTGCCGGAGCGCTGCTGTCGGTGGCGGAGCCCATTCTCTTGAGCTGGTCGATGCGGAACAGGCCCGCGCCGTAGGTGGCGGCCAGGCCGCGTTCGACGTCGGCGCGCAGCGCGTCGGTATCGGGCGCGCGGCCGCAGGCGGCCAGGAGCAGGCACAGGGCCATAAGGAGGATGCGCTTGAGCATGGTCACATTCCTCCCACGAACGGCAGCGAGATCAACGAGGTCAGCACGATCACGTTGAGGATGTCCACCAGGAATGCGCCGGTCACCGGCACCACGATGAAGGCTTGCGGCGCGGGGCCATGGCGCCGCGTCAGCGCCTGCATGTTGGCGATGGCGGTGGCGGTGGCGCCCAGCGAGAAGCCGCAGAAGGCGGCCGACATGATGGCGGCCTCGTAGTCGCTCTTGAGCAGGCGGAACACCACCCAGGCCGAATACAGCGCGCAGAACAGCGTCTGCACCGCCAGGATCAGCGCCAGGGGCCCGGCCAGGCGCGCCACGCTGGTCAGGTCCAGCGTCATCATGGTCATGGCCAGGAACAGCGACAGGGTGATGGTGCCGATGATCTCGGTGGCGCGGTCGTCCAGTTTCAGGCCCAGACGTTCGCCGCCATTGCGGATCAGCACGCCGGTCGCCAGGCACCAGAGGAAGTTGGGCAGGCTCACCGGCGCGCCTTCCACCAGCGTGGCCAGGTAGCCGCCCGCCACCAGGCAGACGAAGGCGGCGGTCATCGAGGTGATGAACGAGGCGGCCGTCGACGGCGCCTGCGCTTCGCTCAGGTCCGGCGCCTCGTGGCCCGCCGCCGATTGGCGATCCAGGCTGCCGGCCAGCTTGTGGCGGCGCATCAGCCATTCCGCCACGGGGCCGCCGACCACGCCGCCCAGCACCAATCCTATCGTCGCCGCGGTCATGGCCAGCGCCATCACGTCCTGGATATTGTTGACGTCCGCAAAGCGGGTGGCGTAGGCCGCGCCCGTGCCGTGGCCGCCGACCAGCGTGATGGTGCCGCCCAGCAGCCCCATCAGCGGATGCATGTCCAGCAGCCAGGCCATGCCCAGCCCGACTGCGTTCTGCAGCACCAGGAACGGGATCAGCGCCAGCAGGAAGGCGATCAGCCGCGGGCCGCCCTTGGCCAGCAGTTTCAGGTTCGCCGTCAGGCCGATGCAACCGAAGAACAGCAGCAACAGGGTCGGCTTGATGCTGGTTTCCAGGGAAACGGCATGGCCGCCCCAGGTCGACAGCGCATAGGCGCCGATCGCGAACAGCAGGCCGCCGACGATCGGGTCCGGAATGCTGTAGCGCGCCAGCACGCCGATGCGGGTGGTCAGGACGCGGCCGATGGCCAGCACCAGGCAGCAGGCCAGCAGGGATTGGACGGGCGAGAGTGAAATCATGGAAACCTTCGCGCCCGCGGGCGCAGCGAAGTCAGGCTGTGGAAACCGTTGCCGCCATGTCTTTCCGGGATTGCGTTCCCATCTTAACGGGACGCCGGCGGCGCGGCATGCGCGCGGCAACGAACGAAGGCGGGGCGTGCCGCGCCGGTCAGAGCGGAAAGGCGCGCGCCATGTAGCTGGCCTGGGGCCCGTAGCCCTCGAGTTTGTCGGCCAGTTCGCGGCCGCCGGCCGGGACGGGCGCGTAGCCATGCCGCGTCCAATAACCGACCGCCGAACCCAGCGACACCAGGCTGGCGCGTTGCAACCCGGTTTGCGCGGCATGGCCGGCGGCCGTGCGCAACAGCGCCTGTCCCACGCCCAGCCCCTGGGCCGAGGGCGCCACCGCGCAATCGTGCAGGAACCAGTGGTCCGGACGCTCGGGCAGGGCGGCAAGCGGAGCGTCCAGCGTGGGCGGCAGGCCGGCGTCCCACGGGTACGACACCAGATAGCCGAGCAGGTGCGGGGAATCCGGCATCGTGTCGGCCTGCGCCACCCAGCAATGGGCTGGCGCCAGCGTCAGCCGGTTCAGGAAGAAATCAGCGCTCTCCAGCAGGAAACCCGGATAGGCGCCGGCCTGGATTGCCAGGATGCCGTCCATGTCGCCGGCCAGCATGGGGCGGACTCGATATTGCATAACCACCTTTGAAAACAAGAGCTTCGCGCATTTTACCGATGCCGCGGCCGGGGCCGCTTTACGCCCTTTCACAAATCGGGGACAGAGGTTTACGGAGCCTAAACGGCGCTTCATACATTTGGCTGCATGCCTGCCTAGAATCGCCTCGATTGCGACGAGTCCGATACCGGAAGCATTTCATGAAAATTCGACGAGGGCTTGCGCATACTGCCCGGCATAACGTCCCGCATTCCAGTTCCAGAACCTTATGCACATTCAATTCCGGTCCGAGCCCATGGGGCAGCAAGTCCTGGCCAAAGCGCTTCCCGTGGAAGCGATCTGGCGCACGGCCGCTGCCAACGTGCCTTACGACGCCTGCGTCACCTGCGTCATTCCCTGCCTGAATGAATGCGAGAACCTGCGCGTGCTGTTGCCGTTGCTGCGCAGCCGGCTGGCGGCCCTGTGCACCGGCTGGGAAATCATCGTGGCCGACGACGGCAGCACCGACGGCACCGAGGCCCTGATGGCTGAATGGACCCAATACGATGGCTTCCGCTACGTGCAGCTGTCGCGCAATTTCGGCAAGGAGGCCGCGCTCAGCGCCGGCCTGGAAAGCGCCACGGGCGACGCCATCATCTGCCTGGACGCCGACATGCAGCATCCGCCGGCCCTGATCGAGCAGATGCTGGCGCGCTGGGCCGCCGGCGCCGAAATGGTCTATGCCGTGCGCGAGACCCGCGCCGACGAATCCTGGCTCAAGCGCACCGGCGCCCGCTGGTTCTACAAGTTGCTCAGCGGCGCCCGCGGTGTCGAGGTGCCGGCCCACGCCGGCGACTTCCGTCTCATGAGCCGCAACGTGGTGGACGCGCTGAACGCGCTGCCCGAGCGCACCCGTTTCATGAAAGGCCTGTACGCCTGGGTCGGTTTCAAGGGTGAAGCGCTGCCCTATACGCCCGACGAGCGCATGCATGGCGACAGCCGTTTCGGGGGCATGCGACTGGCGCGCCTCGCGCTGGATGGATTGACGGCGTTCACGACCTGGCCGCTGCGCCTGGTCAGCCTGGTGGGCGTGCTGTTCGCGGTGCTGGCAATGGCCTATGCGAGCTATCTCGTGATCGATTACCTGGTCTCCGGCAATGCCGTGTCGGGCTGGACCACCATCGTGACGGCCGTGCTGTTCTTCGCCGGCGTCAACCTGATCTCGCTTGGCGTGGTGGGCGAGTACGTGTCGCGCATCTTCGACGAGGTCAAGGGACGGCCGTTGTTCGTGGTGCGCCGCCGCCAGGGGCGAGCCTCCCATTCCGACAAGGTCGCATCCTGATGGCCGCCGCGATGCAACGGCCGGCGCGTTCCGATTGGATCCCGCCGGCGGGATGGTTCCTGCTCGCGGTCGGCGTCTGGCTGGCGTTCCTGGCCTGGGTGCGGCCGCTGACGCTGCCTGACGAAGGCCGCTATGCCGGTGTCGCCTGGGACATGCTGCGCAGCGGTTCGCACGCCGTGCCGTTGCTCGACGGCATGCCTTATTTCCACAAGCCGCCGCTGTATTACTGGTTGACCGAACTGTCGTTCACGGTGTTCGGCGTGCATCCCTGGGCCGCGCGCCTGCCGTCGCTGCTGGCGGCATGGGCCGCCGCCGCCGCGCTGTATGGTTTCCTGCGGCGCTATCGCGATGCCGCCACCGCGACGCTGACCGTGTTGGCGCTGGCGACCCTGCCTTTCTTCTACGGCGGCGCGCAGTTCGCCAATCTCGACATGCTGGTGGCCGGCATGATCACCCTGTGCGTGCTGGCCGCGGCCGACACCGTGCTGCGCCTGGAGCGCGGCCAGGCCTATCGGTGGATGTCGCTCGCCGCCGCCGCGCTGGCGGCCCTGGCGGTGCTGGCCAAGGGGCTGATCGGTCTGGTTCTGCCCGGCGCCATCCTCTTCATCTGGCTGGTCTGGGGGCGCCGCTGGCGCGCGCTCGGGGCGCTGTTGTGGCCGCCCGCGCTGCTGGTGTTCGCGGCGGTCGCCATGCCGTGGTTCGTCCTGATGCAGGTCCGCTATCCGGGCTTCTACGACTATTTCTTCGTCTACCAGCATTTTCAGCGCTTCGCCGCCACCGGTTTCAACAACGCCCAGCCGTTCTGGTTCTACCTGCCGGTGGTGGTGGGACTGAGCCTGCCCTGGTCGCTGTGGGGCGGCGGCATCCTGCGCAAGGCGTTCTGGGCGGCGGGGCCGCAGCGCGATCTGCGGCGCCTGGCGCTGGTATGGTTCGTGGTGGTGGTGGGGTTCTTTTCACTGCCGAATTCCAAGCTGGTGGGCTATGTGTTGCCGGCGGTGCCGCCGCTTGCCTTCCTGCTGGTCGAAGTGATCGTGGCCGCGAGCCGCGACAAGGCCGACGCCCTGGCGCCGCGCCTGGTGCGCGTCTGCGCCGGGGTTGGCGCCGCGATCTGCGTGTTGGCCATCGGCATCGCCGCCCATTCGGCCCGCGGCAGCGCGGGCCCGCTGGCCGCGACGATCCGTCCGCTGGCCAAGCCCGGCGATACCTATGTGTCGCTGCACACCTATCCGTTCGACCTGGCGCTGTACGCCCAGGCGCCCAGGCCAACCTGGGTGGTGGACGACTGGCTCAATCCGGAAGTGCCGGTGCGCGACAACTGGCGCAAGGAACTCTACGACGCGGCCAGGTTCGAGCCCGAGGTGGGCAGGCAAGTGTTGATCAGTCCGCAGGAATTCCAGTCCCGCCTGTGCGCGGCGCCCGAAGGCGCGCGCTACTGGGTCTGGGGCACACGGTCGGACGCGGGCGCCTATCGGGCGTTGGCGGGCCTGGAGCCGGTCGCGAACAGCGTGAAATACGTGATCTGGCAGGTCGTGTCGGATGCCGCCTTCAAGCAGCGGGTCTGTGGCGGAACGCCCACAGCCGGCTCGTGATGAAGGTGGCCACCGCCAGCGCAATCAGGATCAGGGCCAGCAGCACGTCATAGGGAACCGACGTTACCCGCAGCAACCAGGCGTAAGCGGATTCATTGATGATGAAGCCGACGGCTGAAATGAAGAAGAAACGGCGTACTGCTATGGTCCAGGGTGTTTTCGAATGTCTGAACGTAAGCCGGTAGTGTCCGCTGAAGGAAACGACGAACGCCACCAGCCAGCCGAGCAGGTTGGCCAAGAGCGGAGCGGCGCCCAGGCCTTCGACGCAGGCGACCGCGACGCCCCAGTGGGTGGCGGCCGCTGCGCATCCGACGGCGATGAACAGGCTGACTTGTTGAAGCAGGGCGCGCATGTGGGGCGTGTCGAAGAAAGAAAGCGAGGTGAGAACTTGACCAAGCGCATCGTGGTTTGCGGTGATGATTTTGGCATGAATGCCGATATCGATGAAGGCATGATCGCGTTGGCGGGCATGCGTCGGCTGAGCGCCATCAGCTGCCTGTCGTTGGGCCCGACCTTCGTCGCCAACGCGCCGCGGCTGGCGTTGATGGACGCCGATCTCGGCCTGCATGTGAATCTGACCGAACGCCTGGGCGATGGCGATGCGGACCTGCCGTCTTTGTCCCGGCTGATCCTGCGGGCCTACACCGGCCGGCTGGACGCCGCCTGGGTCGACCTGCTCCTGGCGCGCCAGTTCGACGCCTTCGAGGCCACATTCGGACGCGCGCCGGATTACGTGGACGGGCATCAGCACGTGCACCAGTTGCCGGTGGTGCGTGATCGCCTGCTGCTGGCGCTCAAGCAGCGCTATGGCGCGCACCGGCCCTGGCTGCGCCAGACCGCGCCGGGCATGCTTTGCGGCATTCCCCTCAAGGAATCGATCAAGGCTCGCATCATCGGCGCGCTGGGCGCGGCGGAACTGGGCCGCCGGGCTGACCGCGAGGGTCTGCGCACCAACCGCCGGTTGCTGGGAGTGTATGGCTTCGACGGAGGCCGCCGGCGCTACGCCGACCTGCTGCAGAACTGGCTGTTCAACGCGCGCGATGGCGACCTGTTGATGTGCCACCCGGCCAAGGATGCCCGGGGCGGCAGCGCCATGGCGCGCCAGCGCCGTGCCGAATACGACGTGCTGGCCTGCCCCAAGCTGGGCGACTGGATGCTCGCCAACGGCGTGCGCATCTCGCGCCTGCCCTCGGGGGCGCGCTAGCGCCCTGGTAGTTGGCTGCGCCTGCGAGGCGCCTTTCAGCGTAAACAGGCCCTAGGCCCGCGTCAGGCTTTGCAGCAGCCACGCGCCGGCCGGCCCCAGCGGACGGCGCGTCGACCACACCGCGTCGACCCGGATCTGGCGCGGCCAGCCCGGCACCGCCAGTTCCACCAGCTGTCCGCGCCCGAAACGGTGCAGCATCCAGCGCGGCAACTCCGCCCAGCCGAATCCCAGCGTGGCCATTTCCAGCAACATCAGATAGCCCGGCGCCGACCAGGTGGACTGCGATGGCGCGGGGGCCTTGTCGTCCAGCTCGTAGGTGCTCAGGCGCAATTCACGTTCGGTCTTCAGGTGGTCCTTGGTCACCCCGGACAAGGTCGCCAGTGGATGGCCGCGGCCCACGCACAGCACGATTTCCGAGGCCTCGCGCAGCGTCGCGTGAGCCATGTCGGGCGGGTAGTTTTCCTGCGCCGCCATCAGCCCCAGGTGGGCGCGGCCCTGCTGCACCAGCGCCACCACGTCCTCGTATTCCGCGATCAGGCATTCGAAGCGCAACGCCGGATAGCGCTGGTCGATCTGGCTGAGCATGTTCTCAAAGGTTTCGGACTGAAACGTATCCGACAGCACCACGGTCAGGCGCGGCTCCAGCCCCGCCGACAGCTGGCTGGCGCTGCGGTTCAGGCGGTCGTTGGCCGCCAGCACCTGCAGGGCCTGGCCCAGCAGCACCTGGCCGGCCTCGGTCAAGGCCGGCTGGCGCTGGCTGCGGTCGAACAGCGTCACGTTCAGGTCGACCTCCAAATTGGCGATGGTCTCGCTGACAGTGGACTGGCTCTTGCCCAGCTTGCGGGCCGCCGCCGAAAACGTGCCCTCGGCGGCCACCTGGGCGAAGGTGGCCAGGGACTCCAGGGAGTGGCGCATGGCGGCGGGCGTTTTCATTATCGGTTTTTCCGATGGATATCATCTTTATCGTACCGGAAATATCGTCGAAAATCCCTCGGTCACTGAAACAAACGACCTCAGAGGTGGGTCATGACGCAAGCCAAGAAAACCATCAAAGAGCGCTTCATCCACGCTTTCCTGTTCGAAATCCTCGCCATCGGCCTGTGCGCGCCGGTGGCCGCCTGGGCCATGGGCAAGTCGCTGTTCGAAATGGGCGTGCTGACCGCCGTGATCGCCTGGATCGCGCTGGTCTGGAACATGATCTACAACGCCGGCTTCGACCGCCTGGAGAACCGCCTGGGCATCACCCGCAACCTGCGCGTGCGCGTGATCCACGCGTTCGGCTTCGAACTGGGGCTGATCCTCATCGTGATCCCGCTGGCCGCCTGGTGGCTGAACATCAGCCTGTGGCAGGCCTTCGTGCTGGACATCGCGCTGGTGCTGTTCTACCTGCCGTACGCCTTCTTCTACAACCTGGCGTACGACCGCGCCCGTCCGCGCGTCATGGCGTGGCTGGCGCGCGGCGCCAAGGACGCCGCGCCGGCTCCCGCTACGCGTCAATCACCTTGCGCGTAAACATCTCAAGGTAGTCCATCAGCGAATCCGCGCCCCGGATGGCCGCCGCTTCGTCGCCCGTGGCGATGCCGGCGGCCATGGCCATGTGGCGGCGCGCGCCCTCGGCGATGTCGCCCTCGTGCTGGTAGGCGTACCAGAAGCGCCGGCACTGGATGATCAGCGGTTCCACCGCGTTCACCGCCGACACGTTGCGACAGGCGCTGTGGCAGACGTGGTCGAGCAACTGGTCGGCCTGCATGTAGTCGTCCAGGTTGCCGCCCTCGGCCGCGCGCACCATCTGCGCAGCGCATTCGACGATCTGGGCGCGTTGCGCCGGCGTGGCGCGGCGCGCGGCGCTGGCGGCGATCAACTGCTCCAGCGCCCGGCGGGTCTGGATCAGGTCCATGTGGTCGGCCAGCTGGATCATCGAGACCCGCAGGCCGCGTCGCGGCTCCTGGCGGATCAGCCCGGCCGCCACCATGCGCAGCAAGGCTTCGCGCAGCGGGGTGCGGCCCAGGCCGGTCTTTTCGACCAGATCCGCCTCCACGACCGCGCTGCCCGGCTGCAATTGCAGGGTGGCGATCATGCTTTCGATCTGGTCATAGGCGACGTCGGCCGCGCGCCGTTTGGGTTCTGCTCCTGCCATCAACGGTTGTTTTCCTTCGTTTTGCGCCACTGCGTGTAGGCCAGCCATTCGCCGACGAACCCGCGCCGGAAGAACGACACGCACAACACGAAAATCAACCCGATGACGATGGTGACGACATCGCCCAGGGTGGCCAGGTAGTTCTGCAGGCTGACGACCAGCGTGGCGCCCACCACGGGGCCCCACACGGTGCCGATCCCGCCCAGCAGCGTCATCAGCAGGACTTCGGTGGAGGTGGCCAGCGACACGTCGTTCAGCGCCACCAGCTGCAGCACCAGCGCCTTGAGCGAACCGGCCAGGCCGGCCACCGAGGCCGACAGCACGAACGCCAGCAGCTTGCACCGATCCGTATCGTACCCCAGCGAAATCGCCCGCGGCGCGTTGTCGCGGATGGTCTTGAGCACCTGCCCGAAGGGCGAATGGATGACCCGGTAGACGAACAGGAACCCCAGCACGAACACGCCCAGCGCGAAGTAATACATGTTGGTGTCGGCGCTCAGGTCGACCAGGCCCAGGAACTTGCCGCGCGGAATGCCCTGCATGCCGTCCTCGCCGCGCGTCCAGCCAACCTGCACCGCCATGAAATACGCCACCTGCGACAAGGCCAGCGTGATCATCGCGAAATAGATGCCGGTGCGGCGGATCGCCAGCCAGCCAATCGCGTAACCGATGGCGGCGGCCATGGCCACGCCGCACAGCATGGCCAGTTCCGGCGGCAGGCCGGCCGCGCCGTACAGGATCATCATCTCGCCAGCGGCATAGCCGGCCCAGCCGAAGAAGGCGGCGTGGCCGAACGACACCAGGCCGGTGAAGCCGGTCAGCAGGTTGAAGGCCAGCGCGAACAGCGCGAAGCACAGCACCTTCATGACGAAGACCGGATAGACAATCTGCGGGAACCACGGAACCAGCAGCGCCGGCACCAGCAGCAGCGCCAGGATGCGGATGGAAAGAGGAAAGCGCGACACCTTATTTCTCCTTGCCGAACAGGCCCGCGGGGCGCGTCAGCAGCACCACCGCCATCACGATGAACACGACCACGGTGGACGCTTCGGGGTAGAACACCTTGGCCAGGCCCTCCAGCAGGCCCAGCGCCAGGCCGGTGACGATGGCGCCCATGATCGAGCCGAGGCCGCCGATCACCACCACCGCGAACACGATATTGAGCAGGTTGGAGCCCATCAGCGGGTTGATCTGCATGACGGGCGCGGCCAGCACGCCGGCCACGCCGGCCAGCGCCACGCCGAAGCCGTAGGTCAGGGTGATCATCACCGGCACGTTGACGCCGAAGGCCTGCAGCAGCCGGGCGTTCTCGGTGCCGGCGCGCAGCAGCGCGCCCAGGCGGGTGCGCTCGAACAGGTACCAGGTCAGCAGGCACAGCAGCAGCGAAGCCACAACCACGAAGGCGCGGTACGCCGGCAGGAACATGAAGCCCAGGTCGAAGCCGCCCTGCAGGATCTCGGGCGGCTCGTAGCCCACGCCGGATATGCCGTAGAAGTAGCGGAATCCGCCTTCCATCATCAGCGCGATGCCAAAGGTCAGCAGCAGGCCGTACAGGTGGTCCAGGTGGTAGAGCCGCTTGAGCAGTGTCTTCTCGATGACCACTCCGACCGCGCCGACAATCAACGGCGCCAGCACCAGGGCCGCCCAGAAGTTGATCTGCGCGCCCGGGCCCAGCAGTTGCGGCAGCTGGGTGAAGCCGATCCACGCCAGAAATGCCGCCATCATGAATTGGGCGCCGTGGGTGAAATTGACGATGTTGAGCAGGCCGAAGATGATGGCCAGCCCCATGCTGAGGATGGCGTAGAAGCAGCCGTTGATCAGCCCCACCAGCAGTTGGGCGAGCAGGGCGGGAAGCGAGATGTCGAACATAGTGGGCGGCGATCGGACACGGGACGCGTCGGTTTGCGGGAGGCGCGCGTTGCCGCGCGCCGCGGGCGGATCGAACCGGCGCCGGGCGCAAGCCGCCCGGCGCCAGCGGGCGTCAGGACTTGTTCAGCGCGCAGGCGGCCTGCGGTTTGGGGAAGACCTCGTCGCCCTTGAGCACCGACTTCACGTGGTAGTAGTCCCACGGCGCCTTGGACTCGGCCGGCGCCTTCACCTGCAACAGCAGCATGTCGTGCACCAGCGCGCCGTCCGCGCGCAGCTTGCCGTTGCGGATCACGGCGTCGTTGATGGTCATCTCGCGCAGCTTGGCCATGACCGCCGGCGCCTCGTCGGTGCCGGCCGCCTCGATCGCCTTCAGGTACGACAGCGTGGCCGAGTAGACGCCGGCCTGCGATGCCGTCGGCATCTTTTTGGTCTTCTCGAAGAACTTCCTGGCCCAGGCGCGCGAGGCTTCGTCGTAGTCCCAGTAGAACGCTTCGGTCAGGTACATGCCCTGCGCCTTGGCCAGGCCCATGCTGTGCACGTCCGAGATGTAGGTCAGCAGCGGCGCTACGATCTGCTTCTTGGTGATGCCGAACTCATTGGCCTGCTTGACCGCGTTGACGGTGTCGTTGCCGGCGTTGGCCAGGGCGATCACGTCGGCCTTGGAGGCCTGCGCCTTCAGCAGGAACGACGAGAAGTCGTTGCCGGGGAAGGGGTGGCGCGAGACACCGGCCACGCTGCCGCCGTTTTCCTGGATCACTTCGGTGGCGTCCTTTTCCAGCGAGTGGCCGAAGGTGTAGTCGGCGGTGATGAAGTACCAGGTCTTCTTGCCCTCCTTGACCAGCGCGCGCGCCGTGCCGGCCGCCAGCGCATAGGTGTTGGTGGTCCACTGCGCGTTCAGCGGCGAGCACTTCTCGCCCAGGATCGCGGTCGACAGGCCGGCGGACGGCATGGTCACGCGGTTCTTCTGGCGCGCGATTTCCATCACGGCCAGCGCGGTCGACGCGGTGGGGAAGTCGGTGATCATGTCGACCTTGCCCTGGTCGAACCATTCGCGCGCCAGGTTGGCGGCGACGTCGGGCTTGTTCTGGTGGTCGGCGGCCACCACCTCGACCGGCTTGCCCAGCACCTTGTTGCCCATTTCCTCGGCCGCCATGCGCGCCGCGACCACCGAGCCGTTGCCGGCCAGGTCGGAATAGACGCCCGACAGGTCGGTCAGCACGCCGACCTTGACGATGCCGTCGCTGATGCCGGCCTCGGCGTGGGCGACGCCCGCCAGGCCAATGGCGCACAGCGCCGCTGCGATTCGATTCAATTTCATCTGACTACGCTCCGTATGGGAATGGGGGGACTGCGGTCGGAAGCACCACGGGAACTGCAACGACGGGGAACTGCGCGCGACGGCCCTCAGATGCCGAGCAGGGCGTTGAGCCGGTCCTGCGACCGCTCGACTTCGGCCCGCTCGATCACGGCGGCCACCTGGCCATGCTCGATGACGTAATGGCGGTCGGCCAGGTGCCGGGCGAAGCGGAAGTTCTGCTCGACCAGCACGGTGGTGTAGCCGCGCTCCTGCAATTGCCGGATCACCCGGCCCAGCGCCTGCACGATGACGGGCGCCAGGCCTTCGGTGATTTCATCGAGCAGCAGCAGGCGGGCGCCGGTGCGCAGGATGCGCGCCATCGCCAGCATCTGCTGCTCGCCGCCCGACAGCCGGGTGCCGGGGCTGTGGGCGCGTTCCTTCAGGTTGGGGAACATCGTGTAGATCTCGTCCACCGACATGCCGTCCGGCCCCACCGTGGGCAGCAGCATGAGGTTTTCCTCGGCGGTCAGCGAGGCATAGATGCCGCGCTCTTCGGGGCAGTAGCCGATGCCCTGGCGCGCGATCTTGTGCGGCGGCAGGCCGATGGTTTCCTGGCCTTGCACCTTGATGGAGCCGCTGCGCCGGCCCACCAGGCCCAGCACCGACTTCAGGGTCGAACTGCGGCCGGCGCCATTGCGGCCCAGCAGCGTGATGCACTCGCCCGCCTTCACGTCCAGGTCGATGCCGTGCAGGATGTGCGATTCGCCATACCAGGCGTGCAGGTCGCGGATCTCCAGCATGGACCGCGCCGGGGTCTCGTCATTCATCTTCCGCTCCCATGTACGCTTCGCGCACCGCGGGGTTCGCGGACACCTCGGCGTACGGACCCTCGGCCAGGATCTCGCCGCGTTGCAGGACGGTGATGGTGTCGCAGATGTCGGCCACCACCTTCATGTTGTGTTCCACCATCAGGATGCTGCGACCGGCCGAGACCTGCTTGATCAGGTGCTTGACGCGGTCCACGTCCTCGTGGCCCATGCCTTGCGTCGGCTCATCCAGCAACAGCAGTTCGGGCTCCAGCGCCAGCGTGGTGGCGATCTCCAGCGTGCGCTTGCGGCCGTAGGGCAGGTCGCCGGCGGCCACGTCCAGCTGCGCGCGCAGGCCGACCTGGTCGAGCAGTTCCTCGACCCGCGCATGCAGCCGCTCCAGCGAGCGCTCCGAACGCCAGAAGCAATAGTCCACGCCCAGCTTGCGCTGCAAGGCCACGCGCACGTTCTCGCGCACCGACAGCTGCGGGAACACCGCTGAAATCTGGAACGAGCGCACGATGCCGCGCCGCGCCGTCTGCGCCGGCCGTTCGCCGGTGATGTCGACGCCGTCGTAGACGATCTCGCCGCGGGTCGGGATGTGGAACTTGGTGAGCAGGTTGAAGACCGTGGTTTTGCCGGCCCCGTTGGGACCGATCAGCGCATGGATCGCGCCGCGCCTGACGCTCAGGTTGACGTCGTTGACCGCCACGAAGCCGCGGAATTCCTTGGTGAGGCCCCGGGTCTGAAGGATGATGTCGCTGTGCATGGTGTCCGAGAGGCTGGCGGGAGGACGGCGCGCCTGGCGGGCGCGCCTGTCCTGCTTCGGGCTGGGTCGTTTACTTCGACTGGTATTGCCGCGGCCGCTTGGCCAGCGCCGCTTCGATGATGCCGGCGCAGCGCTCGCGCTCGGCGCCCACCAGCGGCAGGCGCGGACGGCGCACGTGCTCGTTGCCGACGCCGGCGAGGGTCTCGGCCAGCTTGATGTTCTGCACCAGCTTGGTCGACACGTCCAGGTGCAGCAGCGGCGTGAACCACTGGTACAGCGCCAGCGCTTCCTGCCATTTGCCGGCTTTCATCAGGTCATACAGCGCCACGGTCTCGCGCGGGAAGGCGGTCACCAGGCCGGCCAGCAGGCCGTCGGCGCCCAGCGCCAGGGCTTCGAACGACAGGTCGTCGACGCCGATGAACAGCTGGTAGCGGTCGCCCAGCTTGTTGCGCAGGTCGGTCACGCGGCGGATGTCGTCGCTGCTTTCCTTGATCGCCACCAGCCAGGGGCAATCGGCCAGCTCGGCCATGTGCTCGGGCTTGAGGTCGACGCGGTAGGCGACCGGGTTGTTGTAGATCATGCAGGGCTTGGCGGCGGCCTCGGCCATGGTGCGGATGCTCTGCATCGCCTCGCGCGCATCGGCCACGTAGATGAGCGACGGCATCAGCATGAAGCCGTCCACGCCCAGCTCGACCGCGGCCTTGATGAAGCGCAGCGCCTCGCGGGTGCTGGTCTCCGACACGTTGGCCAGCACCGGGATGCGGCCGCCGCTGACTTCCACGGCGCAACGCGTCACCGCCAGCTTTTCCTCCAGCGTCAGGGTGCTGGCTTCACCCAGCGAACCGCAGGTGACGAGGCCATGCACGCCGTTGTCGATCAGGAAGCCGAAATGCTTGCGCATCGCTTCGAAGTCGAGGGTTTCGTCGGCATGGAACTTACTGGTTACGGCAGGAAAGACGCCCTGCCAACGCACGTTACTCAACTGGATTCTCCTCGGATGGCCGGCGCCGCGAAGGAAGGGCGGCGGGTGGGAGAAAGTCTAATATCCGCTAAATATATTTAGAAGATATTTTGATATGGGAGTTTCCCGAGAGCGGGTTTCCCCGGGGAGAACCGTGCGGGCGCCTTATCAGGCGCAGGGGGAGTGGGCCGGGAAGGGAACCGGCGAACGCCGGGCGCGCCTGCCCGACCCGGGAAGGATTCGACGGATGGCCCCGCCCCTGGTCGCGGGGCGCGAGGGTCAGCCGGCCTTGCGTTGATAGGCGCGACTGGCGTCGCGCATGAAGGTCTTCACGGCGTCGTCGTACTGTTCGCCGCTGCGGAACGCGCCCGAATGCGTCGCGCCCTCGATCTTGACCAGCCGCTTCAGTTCGGGCGCCACCCCCCGGGCGGCGGCGTAGAGTTCGTCGCTCATCGTGTGGGGCACCACGCGATCCGCGGTGCCATGCATGAACAGCATCGGCGTGTGCAGTTGCGCCAGCGTCTGCACCGAGTCGAACGGTTGCGTGACCAACAGGCTGGCGCCGGGCACGCGGCCCCACTTCATGGTGGCCAGCATCGCGCTGATGCTGGTGAAACTGGATTCGACGATCAGCCCGGCGAAGTCCGGTTGCTCCGGGCGCGCCGCCAGGTTGATGGCGATGGCGCCGCCCAGGCTGTGTCCGTAGATGAAGCGGCGCGCCGGGTCCGGTTGCAGGCGGGCCAATTCCTTCAAGCCCGCCATGGCGTCCTCCAGCGCGCTGGCCTCGGACGGCAGGCGCGGCGTCGACGCGCCGAACCCGCGATAGTCGATGGCCAGCACCGAATAGCCCTTGCGCGTCCAGCCGTCGATGCGGAAGGCGCTGCCGTTCAGGTTCCAGCGCGCGCCATGCAGGTACAGGACTGTGGGCGCGTTGGCTTGCGGGCTTTGCCAGTACCAGGCCCGCACCTTGTCGCCATTGGCCAGCGCTAGGTCGTAGACCTGCGTGCCCTTGGCTGGCTCGCGCCACCAGGTCTGAGGTTCGGATTGCGGCGAAAAAATGGTCTGGCGCTGCCAGGAGTCAAGCTGCGAACAGCCGACCACGCTGGCGGCGGCGAGCACGGCGGCGCCGAACAGGCGGCGGACGGTGAAGCGGGGCAGGGCGGGCATGATCAATGAAACCCGCGCCGACGGGCGCGGTCGCGCCGCCAGCATACAACGCGGATTGTTGGCGCATCGCTTCAAGCCGTGTCCGGATGCATCTCGCGCGCCAGCGCCAGCCAGGCCTGCGCCGCGGGCGACAGGTAACCGCCACGCCGCCACACCAGTCCCATCTCCCAATCCGTATGGGCATCGCGCAACGGCACCAGCGCCACGCCCGCGTGCCGTTCTTCCTCCGCCTTGACGCGCGGCAGGAAGGCCACGCCCAGCCCGGCGCTGACCAGCGCCACGATGAAGTCGATCTGGCCGCTCCTCGCGGCGATGGCCGGCGCAAAGCCGGCGCGCCGGCAAGCCTCCTGGATGATGCGGTTCAGGGCGAAGCCGGTCTCGAACAGGATGAAGGGGGAGTCGCGCAATTGGTCGAGGCCGACGGTGGCGGCCCGGGCGTGCGGGTGATCGGCCGGCAGCAACGCCACCAGCGGCTCGCGCGCCACCGGTTGCCAGTCGAAATTGTCGGAGTCCGGGCGCAGCGACGCCGCCAGCTCGATCCCGCCGGCCATCACCATTTCTTCGAGCCGGTGGCCGCCGTGTTCCAGCAGGCTGATCTCGATGTGCGGATAGCGGCTGCGAAAGCGCGCGAACATCGGCGCGAACAGCGTGCTGCTGCCCAGCGGCGGCAGGCCCAGCCGCAGCACGCCGCGCTTGAGGCCGCGCAGCTCGTCCAGTTCGGCGTACAGATCGTCGCGCTCGGCCAACATCTTCACGGCGCGCCGGTAGACGATTTCACCGGCCTCGGTCAGCCGGGGCGGCTGCGCCTGGCGGTCGAGCAACGGCATGCCGATCTCGTCTTCCAGCTGGCGCACGGCCTTGCTAACCGTGGGCTGGGTGGCGAAAACCGCTTTCGCGGCCTGGGAGAATCCGCCCTGGCGGACCACTTCCACCAGCGCGCGCAAGGGGCGCAGATCCATGGGGGTATGCCTGTTTGGAATGGGATGAATTCGACAAATTCATTTTATCTATGGCCGCGCCGAGCGTAAAACGTTTCCTGTCCGCTGGAAATTCCCATGTCTCGCCCTCGCTATCCCATCGTCCTGCGCAGCCTGCTGCGCCGCAGCCGCGTGCTGCAGATCGTCCTGCTGATCCTGTTTTCCCTGCTCGGCCAGGTACTGGCCAACGCCGCCGGCCTGCCCATACCGGGCGGTGTCATCGGCATGGTGCTGGTGCTGGCCCTGCTGGCCGCCGGCCTGTTGCGGGTGCGCAATGTGCACCGAGGCGCCAGCTGGCTGCTGGGCGAGATGCTGCTGTTCTTCGTGCCCGCGGTGATGTCGCTGCTGGACCATCGCGAATTCCTCGGCGTGCTGGGCGCGAAACTGCTGGCCGTGATCCTGCTGGGCACGGCCCTGGTCATGGTCGGCACCGCGCTGACGATCGACCTTTGCTACCGCTGGATGAACCGCCATGCGGGCTGAATTCAATCTGCTGTTCTGGCCGCTGGCCACGGTGCTGGCCTATGTCTGCGCGCGCCTGTTCTATCGCCGCTATGCCTATTGGTGGACGTCCACGCTGGTGGTGGCGCCAGCCTTGTTGCTGATGCTGGCGTTGCTGCTGCATACCGGCTATCGCGACTACATGTCCGGCTCCCACTGGCTGATGATGATGCTGGGGCCGGTCATCGTTGCGTTTGCGCTGCCGCTGTACGAGCAGCGCGCGCTGATCCGGCGCTATTGGCCGGTGCTGGTGGCCGGCGTGGCGGTGGGCAGCGCTATCGCCGGCGCCAGCGCCTGGCTGCTGGGCAGCCTGCTGGACCTGCCGCCGGACCTGCGGCTGAGCCTGTTGCCGCGTTCGGTGGCCACGCCGTTCGCGGTGGCGGTGTCGTCGCACGTCGGCGGCGTGCCCGACCTGACGGCGGTGTTCGTCATTGTCACGGGGGTGTTCGGCGCGGCCATCGGCCAGTTCATGCGGCGCTGGCTGCCGCTGCGCTCGGCCCTGGCGCGCGGCGCGCTGTTCGGGATGGGCGCGCATGGCGCCGGCACCGCCAAGGCGCGCGAGCTGGCGGCCGAAGAGGGCGCGGTGGCGGGCCTGGTGATGGTGATGGCAGGCCTGTTCAACGTGCTCGTCACGCCCGTCGTGGTGGTCGCCCTGCTGGCCTGACGCCAGGGCCGTTGCGTCAAGAACAGCGCGGCGCGCCGGCCACCGGCCATGTCAGTGCAGCGCTTCCAGCGCCACCGGATACAGCGAAGCCACCAGCAGCAAGGCCATGGTGATGTTGAAGGCCCGGATCGCCCAGGGTTTGTGCAGCACCCGGCGCAGCGCGGTGCCGAAGGTGACCCAGATGCCGATGCTGGGCAGGTTGACGAGGCCGCAGACCAGCGTGGCGATCACCAGGTTGGCGAAGAAGCCGGCCTGCGGCGTGTAGGTGGCGATGATGCCCACCGCCATCACCCAGGCCTTGGGGTTGACCCACTGGAAGGCCGCTGCCTGCAGGAAGGTCATCGGCTTGCCGCGCACCGCGCCTTCCTCCACGCCGCCGGAGTTGGCGATCTTCCAGGCCAGGTACAGCAGGTAGGCGGCGCCCACGTACTTCAGCACGGTGTACAGCACCGGCGCCTGCTGGAAAACCGAGCCGAGCCCGATGCCCACCAGGAAGATCATCAGCGTGAATCCCAGGTTCACGCCCAGCAGGTGCGGCATGCTGCGACGGAAGCCGAAGTTCAGGCCGGATGCGGCCAGCATGACGTTGTTCGGCCCGGGCGTGATCGAGCTGACCAGCGCGAACAGCGCCAGGGGGCCCAGCAGGGACAGGGAAGCGAGCGGCACATCGGCCAGGCTGGAAGGGAACAGCGTCATTTCTTGACTCCAACGATCGCGCGGCGTCCGCCGGCGATCACAACGATAACGGCGGCGGCGAACAGGAAGGTGACCATGTCCACCGATTCGCCAAAGAACAGGGTGGCGGCCAGTACCGTCAGGAACGGTTGCAACAGCTGAATCTGCCCGACACGGGCAATGCCACCCGCGGCCAGGCCGCGATACCAGGCGAAAAACCCCAGGAACATCGAGCCAAATGCCAGGTAGGCGCTGGCCCAGATGACGTCGGCCCCAGGCCAGTGCGCCTGTTGCGCGGCCATCCAGCCCACCGGTACGACCAGCACCGGGGCGCTGATCACCAGCGCCCAGCAGATGGTGCGCCAGCCGCCCAGCGTGCGCGAGGCGCGCGCGCCTTCGGCATAACCCATGCCGCCCAGCAGCACGGCCAGCAACAGCCAGAAATCGCCCATCATCAGGCTGCCCTGGCCCTCGCGCAGCGCAAATGCGCATACCAGCGCGGCGCCCACCATGGCCCAGCCCCAGAACGCCGGCGAGGGCCGTTCGCCGCTGCGCCAGGCCGCGAAAACCGCCGTGGACAGGGGCAGCAGGCCGTTGAACACCGCGCCGTGCGAAGACGCCACGGTCTGCATCGCCAGCGACGACGCCAGCGGCCAGCCCACCACGATGCCGATCGCGGCCAGGATGACGCCGGGCCATTCGCGGCGATCGGGCCGCCGGCTGCGTGTCAGCCACAACAGCGCCAGGGCCGGCACGGCCGCCAGCAGGGCCCGGCCCAGGCCCACCAGCAACGGCGGCAGCTCGGCGACGGCGACGCGGGTCATCGGCAGAGTCAGCGAGAACACCACCACCCCCAGCAGGCCGTAGCCATAGCCTTCCCAGGAGGAGGCCGCGGACGCGGCGGGAGCGACCTGGGGCGAGGGATACAGCACGGAACGGCTCATCGGTGGACATCCGGAAGAAGGGGCGGTCCACAGGGCTTGCGGGTTGGCGCCATTGCTGTCACTCTACGCATAGTCATCGGTACAGTACCGGTACACTTTTGCATGTCACTTTAACCACTGGCCTGGTGAAATCCCCATGACAGTTGTCTCCCCCTCCATGCCCTGGCAGCCGGTGCGCCAGGCCGACGCCACCTTGGTGGCGCAACTGGCCGACGGCCTGGCCCGCCGTATCGACGAGCAGGGCCTGCGTCCCGGCACCCGCCTGCCCTCCATCCGCAAGATGGCCGAGCAATCCGGCGTCAGCCGGTTTACGGTGGTGGAGGCTTACGACCGGCTGGTGGCGCGCGGCCTGGTGCAGTCGCGCCGCGGCGCCGGTTTCTTCGTGCGGGCCCGCAACGGCCCGCTGGCCGCGGCCGCCGCGGTTCCCGAAAGCCAGGGTTTCACGCCGCCCGCGCGGGTGGATATCGCCTGGCTCTTGCGCAGCATGTTCCGTGAAGGTGGCGGCCCCGGCATGCCGGGCGGCGCCGGCCTGTTGCCGGCCGACTGGCTGGATCCGGACATGGTGGCGAGCGCGGTGCGCGCCGTCGGGCGGTCGGTGCGTGGCCATCTGGTGTCCTACGGGCATCCGCAGGGATTTTCGCCGCTGCGCCAGCAGATCGCGGCGTCGCTGCAGAGCGAAGGCGTGCCGGCCCATCCCGATCGCAACCTGCTCACCACCAACGGCGTCACGCACGGCCTGGACCTGATTGCCCGCCTGCTGGTGCAGCCCGGCGACACCGTGCTGGTCGAGGATCCGGCGTGGTTCGTCATCTTCGGCCGGCTGGCCGCGTTCGGCGCGCGGCTGATCGGCGTGCCGCGCGGTCCCGATGGTCCCGACATCGCGCAGCTGGAGCAACTGGCGGCGCAGCACAAGCCCAGGCTCTTCATTGTCAACAGCGCGGTGCACAACCCCACCGGCCATACCCTGTCGGCCGGCGCCGCCTACGACATCCTGCGCATCGCCGAGCGCCACGATTTCATGGTGGTGGAAGACGACACGTATGGCGATCTGCACCCCGGCGGCGCCATGAAGCTGGCGGTGCTCGATCGCCTGAACCGCGTGATCCTGGTCAGCGGCTATTCAAAGATGCTGGCCGCCAGCCTGCGGGTCGGCTACCTGGCCGCCAATCCCGACATCCTGCAGAAACTGGCCGACCTGAAAATGCTGGCGGGCCTGACCTCGCCCGAACTGGGCGAACGGGTGGTGCACCGGGTACTGATGGAAGGCCAGTACCGGCGTCATATCGAGCGTGTGCGCCAGCGGGTGGACGAAGCCCGCCAGCGCTGCCTGAAAGGCCTGTTGAAGCTGGGCCTGACGGTCCCTCACGAGCCGCAGGCAGGCATGTTCGTCTGGGCCGACTGCGGCCGCGACAGCGAGGTGCTGGCCCGCGCCGCCGCCGACCGCGGCATGCTGCTGGCGCCGGGCACGCTGTTCTCGCCATCGCAGGCGCCATCCACCATGTTGCGTTTTTCGGTGTCGATGGCGGACGAACGCGGGGCCTGGAGCGTATTGGAAAAACTGTTCGGCTGAAACGGCACCTGCAATAATAGGATCCAGCCCTCTCTACCTCGCCATCAAGGAATCGCCATGTCCGCACCGATAAAGCCCCTGACCGACAATTTCGCCGTCGCCCCGCAACTGGGGCCCGACGACATGGCCGACGTGGCGGCCGCCGGCTACAAGAGCGTCATCATCAACCGTCCCGATTTCGAGGGCGGCCCCGACCAGCCGACCGCCGCCGATGTGTCCAAGGCCGCCGCTGCCGCCGGTCTGAAAATCGAATACCAGCCGGTCGTCGGCAGCGCCATGACCGCCGCCGACGTGGTCCGCTTCGCCGAACTGCTGCGCACGCTGCCGGGCCCGGTGCTGGCGTACTGCCGCACCGGGACGCGTTGCACCAACCTGTTCGCTGCCGCCCAGCAACTGGGTTGACGCGCATCAAGGACCCCGGGTTCGCTTGATGTGAACCTGGCGGGTTTCCGGTAGCATGGAACTTCCTCTCAAACAGGAGCAGGCAAGATGTTCAAGAAGATCCTGATTCCCACCGACGGCTCGCCGCTGTCGGCCCAAGCCGCCAACGCCGGCATTTCCTTCGCGCGCTCGGTGGGCGCTGACGTCGTCGCCCTCTACGTGACGCAGCCGTTCGCCGCCACCATCGGTTTCGACGGCATGGCCGCGGCCTACGCCATCACCGACGAAGACTACGAGAAAGCCTCGGCCGAACAGGCCGACAAGTACCTCAAGCAGATCACCGATCGCGCCGACACCGCCGGGGTGAAGTCCGAGGCGCGCGCCGTGTCCAACTTCAACGTGGCCGACGGCATCGTCCAGGCCGCCGCCGACGCCGGTTGCGACCTGATCTTCATCGGCAGCCACGGCCGCAGCGGCCTGTCGCGCCTGCTGCTGGGCAGCGTCACCGCCAAGGTGCTGTCGCTGGCCAGCACCGCCGTGCTGGTGTACCGCGTCAAGGAAGAAAAGAAGTAACACCGCTGCCCGCCGCCGGTGTCAGGCCGCCGTCAGGCCCGCCGGCGCCGACGCATGCCAGGCCCCTCCCGCCGAGGGGCTTTTTCTTGTCCGCGCCATTCCCTATGGCGCTTATGGCTAAAGCTTGTAAACCGGCTCGCGGCGCGTAATATTCACGGATAGTGCGGGCGCGGTTTCGCAATCCCCGAGCACACCTCTCAACGCGGCATGGCGCCCGCCGCGGCAGTATCCGGTCGGACCTGCCGCCCATTCCTGGTGATTACTGCAAGGAACGAGGCCATGACTCGCAAGACGCCTATCGAGCTATACCGGAACATCGGCATCAGCGCCCACATCGACGCGGGCAAGACGACGACCACCGAGCGCATCCTCTTCTATACCGGTATCACCCACAAGATCGGCGAAGTGCACAATGGCGCCGCCGTGATGGACTGGATGGAACAGGAACAGGAACGTGGCATTACGATCACGTCCGCCGCCACCACCGCCTTCTGGAAAGGCATGGCCGGCAACTATCCCGAACACCGCATCAACATCATCGACACGCCGGGCCACGTCGACTTCACCATCGAGGTCGAGCGCTCCATGCGCGTGCTGGATGGCGCGGTCATGGTCTATGACGCGGTCGGCGGCGTGCAGCCGCAATCCGAGACCGTCTGGCGCCAGGCCAACAAGTACCGCGTGCCGCGGCTGGCCTTCGTCAACAAGATGGACCGCGTCGGCGCGGACTTCCTGCGCGTGCAGCGCCAGATCAGCGAACGCCTCAAGGGCGACGCCGTGCCGGTGCAGTTGCCGGTGGGCGCGGAAGACGGCTTCGAGGGCGTGATCGACCTGGTCAAGATGAAGGCCATCATCTGGGACGACGCCAGCCAGGGCGTGCGCTTCGAGTATCGCGACATTCCGGCGGCGCTGCAGGCGCAGGCGCAGGAGTGGCACGACAAGATGGTCGAGAAGGCCGCCGAGGCGAACGAGGCGCTGCTGGAGAAATACCTGGGCGGCGAGGCGCTGACCGAAGCCGAGATCAAGCAGGGCCTGCGCCAGCGCACGGTCGCCAACGAGATCGTGCCGATGCTGTGCGGCAGCGCCTTCAAGAACAAGGGCGTGCAGGCCATGCTGGACGCGGTCATCGACTACCTGCCGTCGCCGGTCGACGTGCCCGCCATCAAGGGCCACGACGAGCGCGACCACGAGATCGAGCGCCATCCCACCGACAAGGAACCGTTCTCGGCGCTGGCCTTCAAGATCATGACCGACCCGTTCGTGGGTCAGCTGGTGTTCTTCCGCGTCTACTCCGGGGTGGTCAAGTCCGGCGACTCGGTCTACAACCCGGTCAAGGAAAAGAAGGAACGCCTGGGCCGCATCCTGCAGATGCATGCCAACGAGCGGCGCGAAATCACCGAGGTCTACGCCGGCGACATCGCCGCCGCGGTGGGCGTCAAGGACGTCACCACGGGCGACACGCTGACCGACCCGGCGCACGTCATCGTGCTGGAGCGCATGGTGTTCCCCGAGCCGGTCATCTCGCAGGCGGTCGAGCCCAAGACCAAGGCCGACCAGGAAAAGATGGGCATCGCCCTGGGCCGGCTGGCGCAGGAAGATCCCTCGTTCCGCGTGCGCACCGACGAGGAGTCCGGCCAGACCATCATTTCCGGCATGGGCGAGCTGCACCTGGAAATCCTGGTCGACCGCATGAAGCGCGAGTTCGGCGTCGAGGCCACGGTGGGCAAGCCGCAGGTGGCCTATCGCGAGACCATCCGCAAGACCTGTGACGAGGTCGAAGGCAAGTTCGTCAAGCAGTCGGGCGGCCGCGGCCAATACGGCCACGTGGTGCTCAAGCTCGAGCCGCAGGAGCCGGGCAAGGGCTACGAATTCGTCGACGCCATCAAGGGCGGCGTGGTGCCGCGCGAGTTCATCCCGGCGGTCGACAAGGGCATCCGCGAGGCGCTCAACGCCGGCGTGCTGGCGGGCTACCCGGTGGTCGACGTCAAGGCGACACTGTTCTTCGGCTCGTACCACGACGTGGATTCGAACGAGAACGCCTTCAAGATGGCCGGTTCGATGGCCTTCAAGGAAGGCATGCGGCGCGCCGATCCGGTGCTGCTGGAGCCGATGATGCAGGTCGAGGTGGAAACGCCCGAGGACTTCACCGGCAACGTCATGGGCGATCTGTCGTCACGCCGCGGCATGGTGCAGGGCATGGAAGACATCGCCGGGGGCGGCGGCAAGGTGGTGCGCGCCGAGGTGCCGCTGGCCGAGATGTTCGGCTACTCCACCTCGCTGCGCTCGCTGACACAGGGCCGAGCCACCTACACGATGGAGTTCAAGCACTACGCCGAAGCGCCGCGCCAGGTGGCGCAGGAAGTGATCGCGGCCCAGGGCACGGGCCGCTGAATCCGGAATCGCTCGTGCCAAGGGCCACCCGTGCGGTGGCCCTTTTTTTCTCGCGCTTCAGGCCAGCACTTCAGGCCGGCGCGGCGGCGCCGGCCGTCGTCGTCCGCATGCGCAAGGACGCCAGTTTCACGCCCGACAGGATCATCACGAAGCCATAGGCATGGAATAGCTGCGGCGCCTCGCCCAGCAGCGGCCAGGCCAGCAACGCCGCATACACCGGCACCAGGAACATGGACAGGCCCGCGGTGGCGGGGCCGGCGCGGCTGATCAGCTGGCCGTAGACGTAGTACGCGCCCAGGCTCGGCACGACCGCCAGGAACAGCAGCACCGCCGCCAGGCGCGGATCGCTCCAGGGGGGAGTGGCGCCGGCGGCGGCCTCGATCCCGGCGAAGGGCGCCAGCGCGATCGCGCCGCCCAGCATCATCGCCGCCAGCCGCGCGCCGTCCGGCACGGCCGGCAGCGTCAGGCGCTTCTGCAGCACCGTATAGAACGCCCAGCCGGTGGCGGCCAGCAGCACCCACAGGTCGCCCTGGCCGAACGCCAGCCGCGCCAGCGCCCAGGCGTCGCCGCGCGTCAGTACCACCAGCACGCCGCCCAGCGCCAGCGCCAGCCCGGCGGCGCGCAGCGGCGAGAGAGGCTTGCGCCAGATGATCGCTTCCAGCAGCGCCACCAGGATCGGGCTGCACGAGAAGATCAGGGCGATGTTGGTGGCGCTGGTGCTCTGGGCGCCGATGTACTGCGGCGCCACCGCCACGCCCATGCCCAGCACCGCCAGCGGCAGCAGCGTCGGCAGGCCGCGCCACAGCGCCTGGCGATGCCGCAGCAAGGCCGGCGCGGCCAGCGGCAACAGGATCAGGAAGGCGATCAGCCAGCGGCCGAAGGCCAGGAAAACGGGGGGGAGGGCGGCGTCGTGGGCCCAGCGGGCGGCCACCATGTTGGAGGCGAATAGCGCCGGCGCGGCCAGGAGCATGGCTGTGCCGGACAGGCCCAGGCCGGTTCTTGCGGGTACTGCTGCTGCGTGAGACATGATTTCCCGCCGCGCGGATCGGCGCGCGGCAACTGCGGTGGACTACACCGGCGCCAAGGCCGGGTTGTGCCGCGGCGCAGGCGCTGGATCCGACGGGCGGGGTAATGCCCGTCTTGCTGGAAAGTCTACGACCGGGTCGGGAAAATAGGTTTCCTGTTTCTCGCCATTTTCGCAGAGATGGAGGAATATATATCCTATAAAATTAAGTTTTACAGGGATGTTCTCTTCTGCGGATTCTCAGCCGTGTCCACCCCGCCCAAAATCGACGAAACCGACCGCAAGATCCTGCGCGCGCTGCGCACCGATGGCCGCCTCACCAACCTGAAACTGGCCGAGCAGGTGGGCCTGTCGCCCACGCCCTGCTGGAACCGGGTCAAGGCCCTGGAGGACGCGGGCGTGATCGAGGGCTACGCGGCGCTGTTGAACCAGAAGGCGCTGGGCCTGCCCGACACGGTGATGATCGAGGTCACGCTCGAACACCACGACGACGACACGCTGGCGCGCTTCGGCGAGGCGATCACGCGCCTGCCGCAGGTAGTGGAGGCGTTCCTGGTGACGGGCGAATACGACTACCTGATCAAGGTCGCGGTGGCGGGCACCGAAGGCTATGAGGAATTCCTGCGCAAGCGGCTCTACAAGCTGCCCGGCGTGCGCCACAGCCGCTCGACCTTCGTGCTCAAGCGCCTCAAGCACACGCCGTCGGTCGAACCCTGACGGCGCGCGGGGTCAGCCGCGCAGGAACGATTCGATGGCGCCATTGAAGGCGCGCGGGTTGCCCAGGTTCATGCCGTGCGACGAGCCGGCGATGTCGACGCGCCGCGCCTGGGGCAGCCACTGCGCCAGCGCGTCGAGTACCGCCGGGTAGGGCGCGGGGCTGAGCGCGCCGCCGATCAGCAGCGTCGGCAGGGCCAGCGAACCGATCTGTTCCGGGCTCAGGGTGGCGGGCGTTTCGCGGGCCTGGCCGAACAGCGTGCCGGCGTTGTCGCGCACCATCTCCTTGAACCAGGGCACCATGCGCTGCCAGGTGTCCGGCCCTGTCACGGTGTCGACGAACAGCGCCAGGCCCTCTTCGAGCGCGCCGTCGCGGATCAATTCCAGCGCGCGCTGACGGAAGCCGCCGCGCAGATCGTTGTCTCCGGGCAGCGGCAGGCCCGGGTCGGCCAGCGTCAGGCTGCGCAGCGCGTCGGGGCGCGCCAGCGCCGCCTCCAGCGCCACGCGGCCGCCGCGCGAATGGCCCACCAGGTGGGCCGGCTGGCCCGCGACCTGGTCGATGAAGGCCAGCACGTCGGCGCCATGCTGCGCCACCGAAAACCCCTCGCCTTCGCCATCCCAGGTTTCGGGCCAGTAGCGCCGCAGGCACACCGCCAGCACCCGGAACGAGCGGCCCAGCGGCGCCATCTGCGACTTCCAGTAGCGACAGTCCGACAGCGAGCCATGCACCAGCACCAGGGGCTCGCCCTCGCCGTATTCGGTGTAGGACATGGCATAGCCGCCGATGTCGGCGGTTTGCAGGGGCAGGACGGGTTCTGAACGCATCGGATCGGGGTTGGGAAAGCCAGGCGGGCATTCTAGCCGGTTCGCTCCCCCGTCCACGGCACGCCCGCGCCCGCGGCGGGGGCATTGGCGGGGGCTGATAAACTCGTTTCCCGATCTTTTTTCCCTTGAACGGAGTTCGCCAGATGTCCCCCGCCACCCCCGCCGATATTCCCGAGTCCGCCCAACGCGTCGCCCGACTGCTCGCCGAAATGGGTCATGACAAGCCGGTGGTGGTGCTACCGCAGACCGGCAAAACCTCGGCGGAAGCGGCCGCGGGGCTGGGCTGCGAAGTGGCCCAGATCGCCAAGTCGATCATCTTCCGCCGGGCCGCGGACGATGCGCCGGTGCTGGTCATCGCCAGCGGCGTCAATCGCGTCGATGAGGCCAAGGTCGCGCAGCAGGTCGGCGCCCTGGCCAAGGCCGACGCCAAGTTCGTGCGCGACATGACCGGCTACGCCATCGGCGGCGTCTGCCCCATCGGCCACGCGGTCAAGCCGGTCATGCTGCTCGACCAGGACCTGTTCCAGTACGACAGCCTGTGGGCGGCGGCGGGGCACCCGCACGCCGTGTTCAACCTGACGCCGCAGCAGTTGGCCGCCATGACCGGCGCGCCGGTTGCGGACGTCGCGCAGCGCGCCTAGCGTTGCCTGTCCGCCGGACCGCCGGCCTCAGGGTCCCGCGCGGGACGTAGCGGTCAGTGCGGACGCGCTTCCAGGTCGTCGATCAGCACCTGGAGCCGTCCGCGCGAGCAGGCTTCGACCCGGCCCTGCACTCCATATACAGCCGCCAGCGACGCTGGCGTGATTACCTCGGCAGGCGCGCCGGCGGCAGCCAGCCTGCCGCCATGGATCATCACCGCGCGGTCGGCATGCTGCAGGGCCACGTTCAGGTCGTGCAGCACGATCACCGTGATCAGCCCGTGCTGCGCGGTTTCCTGCCGCAGCAGCCGCATCACATGGAACTGGTAGTTCAGGTCCAGCGCCGACAGCGGCTCGTCCAACAGCAGCACGCGCGGACGGCGCACCAGCGCCTGCGCCAGCCCCACCAGCTGCTTCTGTCCGCCCGACAGGGCGTCCATGTAGCACAGCGCCAGGTGAGCGATGCCCAGCCGCTCCAGCAGCCGGTCGATCTCGTGCAGATCCGCCGGCGGTCCTTCGGCCTGGCTGGCGCGGGCGGCCACCAGCACCGATTCGAACACCCGCAGGTGCACGGCGGCAGGCAGGCTTTGCGGCAGGTAGACAAGATGGCGCGCGCGGGTCGCGAAATCCATCCGCGTCAGATCGAGATGGTCCAGCCGCGCCTGGCCGGCGCGCGCCTTCACCAGGCCAGCCAGCGCCTTGAGCAGCGTCGATTTGCCGCTACCGTTGGGACCCAGCAGGGCCGTGACTTCACCCGCGTCCAGCCGGGGCAGCGACAGATCGTGCAGCACGTCCGTGCCGCCATAGCCGGAGGTGATGCCTTCGATCGCCAGCGCCGGCTGCGGGGCCGCCGTCATGGCAGCCTCCGGCGCAGCACTACCGCCACGAAGAACGGAATGCCGATCAGCGAAGTGACGATGCCCACCGGCACGATCACGCCTGGCGCCAGGTTCTTGGAGGCGACCGAGGCCAGCGACAGGATCACGCCGCCGACCAGCGCGCTGCCCGGCAGGAAGAAGCGATGATCCTCGCCCACCAGGCGGCGGGCGATGTGCGGCGCGATCAGGCCAATGAAGCCGATGGTGCCGACGAACGCCACCGCCAGCGCCGACAGCAGGCTGACGCGCGCCAGCGCCGTCACGCGCACGCGGCGCACGTCCACGCCGAAGCTGGCGGCGCGTTCCTCGCCCAGCCGCAGGGCGGTCAGCTTCCAGGACTGGCGCAACGCCAACGGCAATGCCACGGCGAAGGCCAGTCCAAGCGTGGCCACGGTGGTCCAGCTCGAGCGCGCCAGGCTGCCCATGGTCCAGAACACCAGGTTTTGCAGCGCCTCGGCGCTGGCGGTGAACTGCACCAGCGACACCAGCGCGTTGAAAGTGAACACCATGGCGATGCCGAACAGCACCACGCCCGACGTGTTCATGCCGCCGCGCCGCGCCACGCCGTCCAGCATCAGGGCGGCAAGCAGGGCGAACAGGAAGGCATTGCCGGCGATCAGCCAGCCGTCGGGGATGCCGGGCACGCCCAGGTGCAGCACGATGGCCAGCGACGCGCCGAAGGCGGCCGCCGACGACACGCCCAACGTGAATGGGCTGGCCAGGGGATTGTTCAGGATGGTCTGCATTTCCGCGCCCGCCAGGCCCAGCGCCATGCCGACCAGCGCGGCCATTAGCGCGTAGGGCAGCCGGATATCCCAGACGATGACGCGCAGCGTCGGATCGGCCGACGCCGGCGCGCTCAGCGTGCGCCACAGCTCGCCCCAGCCCAGGCCCGAGGGACCGAGCGTGAAATCGAGCAGCAGCCCAATGCAAATCGCCGCCAGCAGCAGGGCGATGAGCCCTGCCCGGCGGCGCAGGATGTGCCGGTAGGCGGCGACCGCGGTTGCGGCTTCCGCCATTACTGCAGCAGTTGCAGGCGGCTCTTGGCCGTGTTGGCGGCCGGCGTGGTCGGGTAGTCGCGGACGATGCGCTGCAACGTGGTCTTGGCGCCGGCGCGGTTGTTCATCTCGATCTGGCTGCCGGCGATGACCAGCAGGGCGTCAGGGGCGCGGGCGTTGTCGGGCGCCTTCTGCACCATGGCGTTCAGTTGTTCGATGGCGCCCTTGAAGTCCTTCAGCGCGTAGCGGCTGCTGCCCAGGTAGAACTGGGCGCTGGGCGCGAGCTGGCTGGCGGGGTAGAGCGCGGTGAAGGCGGCCAGCGATTCGGACGCTTCCTTGTACTGGCCCTTGCGGAACAGGTCGATGGCGCCGTCGTAGGCGGCCTGCTCCTGCGGATCGCCGGCCGTCGCGCCCGGCGGGTTGGCGCCGCCGGCGGCGCCGCCCGGCTTGTTGGCGCTGGGCTGTTGGCGCGACACCAGTTCGAGCTGGTCGCGCAACTGGGCGACTTCCTGCTGCAGGGCCTGGATCTGGTCGGCCAATTGCAGCTTGGCGCGTTGGCTCTGCTCGTTCTGCTGCTGCACCTGCTGGCGCAAATCCAGGATGGCCTTGCGGGCCTCGTCATCGGAGAAAGCGTGGGCGGGGGTCGCCAGGGCCGCCAGCACCAGGCCAGTGGCCGCCATCAAGGGACGCAGGGACAGAACGTAATCGCGCATGAAAATTCCCGGGGATAAAAACAAACGTCGGGACGGCCGGCTGACCGTCCCGACGCGTGGTGGGGCACTTAACTATACGAAAAGCTTAACGCTGATAAACGATATCGGCGCGGCGGTTTTCCGCAAAGTCGGCTTCCGACGAGCCAGTCGCCTTCGGCTTTTCTTTACCGAAGCTGATGGTTTCGATCTGGTTGTCGCTGACGCCCAGCAGGGTCATCATGCGACGCACGGCGTCGGCACGGCGCTGGCCCAGGGCCAGGTTGTATTCGGCGCCGCCGCGTTCGTCGGTGTTGCCTTCGATCTTGATTTTCTGCTGCTGGTGCGAAGCCAGGTAACGGGCGTGGGTTTCCACCAAGCCGCGGTACTGGTCGGACACCGTGTAGCTGTCGAAGTCAAAGTATACCGAGCGCTGTTGCGCCAGGATGCTTTGGGGGTTGAAGGGATCAAGGATCTGGCCGGAGGCCGAGGATCCTTGGCCAGCGCCTCCGCCCTGACCCGCTTTATCGTCGAGAGGGACGGAGCTGCAAGCTGCCAGGGTGGCGGCCAGAGCGGCGATGGTTAGGCTTTTGGCAATGCGCGACTTCATGATAGTTCCTTTGCAAAGAGAGTCACACGTGTTATCGGGTAAATGGGCCCCAAGTCGGTTCACGTATTTCCCCGTTCAGTACCGAAAGCGTCTGCCGTACGCGACCATCGCTCGAAACACCTGCAAGCACGCTACGTCCGTTTTGGATCGCGGCGTAGAGGACTTGCATGCCGTTCGGCGCGAAGCTTGGCGACTGATCGTCACGACCATCGGTCAACAAGTTCTCCGAGCCGGAGGACAGGTTCAACGATGCGATTCGAAACGCGCCGTCGCGTCTGGCAACGTACAGCAGCGTCGATCCATCGGGGGAAATTCGGGGTGAGATGTTGTAACCACCATTAAACGTGAGGCGGCGAGCATCGCCACCGTCCAGGCCGGTTTGGTAAATTTGCGGCCCGCCGCTGCGGTCACTGGTAAAGATAATGGAACGGCCGTCCGGCGTAAAGCTCGGCTCGGTGTCAATCCCGGGAGAACGCGTAACTCGCTTCATATTCGAGCCGCCGGCCGCGCTAACGATGTAAATTTGCGACAGACCGTCACGCGTCAGGGCCACGGCAAGCTGGGTGCCATCGGGCGACCAGCCCGGGGCGCTGTTGTTGCCCTTGAAGTTGGCGACCGGCACGCGGGCGCTGGTGGCCAGGGTGTGCACGTACACCACCGGCTTGCCGGATTCGAAGCTCACGTACGCCAGCTTGGAACCATCGGGCGACCAGGACGGCGAGATGATCGGCTCGCGCGAACGCAGGGCGACCTGCGGATTCTGGCCGTCGGCGTCAGCCACCTGCAGTTCGTAGGTGGCGCCTTGCTTGAGCACGTAGGCGATGCGGGTCGAGAACACGCCGCGCACGCCGGTGATCTTTTCATAGATGCGGTCGGCGATCTGGTGGGCGACGCGGCGCAGTTCCTGCTCGGTGCCGGAGAACGCGACGCCATCCAGCTGGCCCTTCTTGACCGTGTCGGCCAGGCGGTAGCGCACGTCGTAGCGGCCGTCGTTGCCGCGCACGATGCTGCCGTAGGCGATGAAGTCGGCGCCCTTGGCGCGCCAGTCGTCATGGGCGATGGGCGAATCGACGTTCAGGCCCGAACCGGCGGCGCTGATCAGGCGGAACTGGCCGGTGCGGGTCAGGTCGGCGCGAATCACTTCGGCCAGGGCGCGGCCATGGGCGTCGTCCACCGCGAAATCGGCGATGGCAACGGGGTATTGGGTGGCGCCGGTGCCGGAAATGTCGACACGCAGCTGGGCCTGGGCGGGCTTGAGGGCCATCAGGCAGGCCAGCGCCAGCAGCAACAGGCCGAATCCATACGATCGCCAGAGAACGAGGGGGGAAGCTCGTCGGCTATGGGCGGGAGTCATAATCAGCAATCTCCTGTCAATCATACATTCTGTACACAACGTCAATGATGGGCTCGTAGCGGCCGGTCGAAGGCTTGGGGAAGGGGTTGCAGCGGCGGATGCCGGTCTCGACCGCGCGGTCGAAGCCCGCGTTGCCGGAGGAACTGGTCAACGTGACCCCGTTAACCTTCCCGTCAGAACCTAACTGTACCCGGTATTGGGCCGTCGGATTGTCCGAGCCGCTGCGCGGCGGCGGCGGGTAGGCCACGCCGGGTTGCACGCAGGCGCGCACCTTGGCGCCATAGCCGCTGTCGCGCCCGCCACCGGCCTGGTTGCGGTCGGCGGTGCCGCCGGGAATGCCGGCCGCGCCCAGGGCGTCGTTGCGGAACGCATCCTTCAGGGCCTTGTCGGCCGCGGCCTTCTTGGCGGCTTCTTCCTTGGCCTTCTTTTCGGCGGCGGCTTTTTCAGCGGCGGCTTTGTCGGCCGCGGCCTTTTCAGCGGCGGCCTTCTCGGCAGCCGCCTTTTCAGCCGCTGCCTTCTTGGCGGCGTCTTCCTTGGCCTTCTTTTCGGCAGCGGCCTTGTCCGCAGCCGCCTTCTCCGCCGCAGCCTTGTCGGCGGCGGCCTTCTCGGCCGCCTGGCGTTCCTGTTCGAGGCGCTTCTTTTCCTTCAGCTCGGCCTGCTTGCGCTCTTCCTCCAGGCGCGCCTTTTCCTTGGCGGCCTCGGCGGCCTGGCGGGCCTGTTCTTCCTTCTCTTTCTTCTTCTTGGCTTCCTGCAGCGCGATCTCGGGATCGACCTCGTCGGCCTTG
>NZ_QHHO01000047.1:599453-599885 GCF_003184165.1 Achromobacter sp. RW408 | reverse complement strand
CTGGAGAGGAGGGTCTTGCGGGGCCCGCCGCAAGCCGGCCGCGCGGGCGGCCTTTTGCGGCTTACGCGGCGTCTTGCGTCGGGCTGGTGACGCTCTCGCGTGTGGGCGCGGCGGAATAGTTTGCTATTGAAAGTCTGCTGGCACCACGCCTGTTTGTGGTCGGCGCGAGAGGTCGTCCCGCGCAACATGCCTTATGCCGCGCCGACCACCACCGCCCTTCCCCCCTGACGTGCGGAACCATTAGAAAACCGCCCACCGCCAGCGCGCAGCGCACCCGCAGCACGCTCAAATGCACAGACGCCCATCGTGGCCGCCCGCGCGGCCGCGATGGGCAGCCCTGTAGATTCCCTTCCCCGCACACAGGTCTAACAGCGCGACAAGCCTAGACGCTCGCAGCCCCTCGGGCGGGCGGACCCGATGGCGGGCAACCTC
>NZ_QHHO01000047.1:599167-599443 GCF_003184165.1 Achromobacter sp. RW408 | reverse complement strand
CGGTTTCCGCCGGGCGCATCTACACGCCCCGCCATCCCCCACCGACCCCGCCACGCGCTCGCGATGAGACGTAATGACGGTCTCTGGGGCGAGCGGTGTGCTTGGCGTTTTGGCGCACATCGGGGCTGGAGAGGAGGGTCTTGCGGGGCCCGCCGCAAGCCGGCCGCGCGGGCGGCCTTTTGCGGCTTACACGGCGTCTTGCGTCGGGGTGATGGCGCTCTCGCGTGTGGGAGAGGCCGAATCGCTTGCTATTGAAAGCCTGTTGGCATCACGACG
>NZ_QHHO01000047.1:598655-599157 GCF_003184165.1 Achromobacter sp. RW408 | reverse complement strand
CGGGGTCGGTGGGGGATGGCGGGGCTACGATTGCGGTCCGGAGCGTTCGCTCCGGACTGCCCCGGGCTCAACCTCGTACGCCTTCGGCTCCCTACGGTTTCCGCCGGGCGCATCTACACGCCCCGCCGTCCCCCGCCTGCCCCCGCACACGCTCGCGATGTGACTCAGCGGCGCGGGTTGGGGAGGGGGGTGTTCTTGGCATTTTGGCCATCTTCGGCGTGGGGTTGGAGTAGCTTGCGGGGCCCGCCTCAAGGCGGCCGCGCGGGCGGCCTTTTGAGGCCTACGTGGTGTCTTGCGGTTTGGGATGACGCTGCGCGCTGGGGGTGAGTGCGCGTCAGCGCGTCAGCGCAGCAGCGCGGTCTTGGCTTCCTGGTATTCCGTTTCCAATTGGTTCACTAGTTCGGCCACCGACAGGACTTCCTGCGCGGCGCCCACGCCTTGGCCGGCGCTCCAGACGTCTTTCCAGGCTTTGGGCCGGGTGTTCTTGTCGAGGTTGGGCGGG
>NZ_QHHO01000047.1:560519-598645 GCF_003184165.1 Achromobacter sp. RW408 | reverse complement strand
GTGTTCCTGTGGGTTATCTTTCATGCATTCCGCCTGCTGACCGGACGCGAGGGCATGGGCTTTGGCGATTTCAAGCTGCTGGCGGCGCTGGGCGCGTGGTTCGGCGTCGGCGCCTTGCCGATGCTGCTGCTCGCCGCGTCGGTGGCGGGGGTGGTGGTCGGCGGCGCATTGACGCTCACTGGCCGCGCCAGCCGGGGACAGGCGCTGCCGTTCGGCCCCTATCTGGCGCTGGCGGGCGTGGCCGTGCTGCTGCTGGGCGGGGAGCAGGGCCTGGGATGGTTGCTGCACTGAGCGCGCAAAGCGCCGCCCGGCAGGAGGCGATGCGCGGAACCGGCCGAGGCAGGGCCGCGAAGGGATGAAGACTATGTTCAAGATTGGTTTGACCGGCGGCATCGGCTCCGGCAAGTCGCGCGTGGCCGACATGCTGGGCGAATGGGGCGCGGCGGTCGTCGACACCGACGAGATTGCGCGCGCGCTGACGGCGGCCGGCGGCGCCGCGATGCCGGCCATCGAGCGCGAGTTCGGGCCCGGCGCCTTGACGCCTG
Organism: Achromobacter sp. RW408; assembly: GCF_003184165.1. Taxonomy (NCBI): domain Bacteria; kingdom Pseudomonadati; phylum Pseudomonadota; class Betaproteobacteria; order Burkholderiales; family Alcaligenaceae; genus Achromobacter; species Achromobacter sp. RW408. The sequence continues at coordinate 598,100 of NZ_QHHO01000047.1, read as the reverse complement.
CCGGCGCGCTCGACCGCGACTGGATGCGTGAACGCGCCTTTGCCGATCCACGGGTGCGCCAGCGCCTCGAAGCCGTGCTGCACCCGGTCATCGGCCAGGAAACCGAGCGCCAGGCCGAGGCCGCCCACGGGCACTACCTGGTATTCGTGGTGCCGCTGCTGGTGGAGTCGATCGCGCGTTGGCGCGACCGGGTCGACCGCATCTGCGTGGTCGACTGCGATCCGGAAACGCAGGTGGCGCGCGTGCGTTCGCGCAGCGGGCTGACGGACTCAGCCATCCGGCGTATCATGGCGGCACAGGCTGCGCGGGCGAGTCGGCTCGAAGTCGCGGACGACGTCATCGACAATGGCGGCGCGACATCACCCGAACAATTGCGCGCGCAGGCGAAGACCCTGCATGACCGCTGGCTGGCGCTGGCGGCCACGACGGGCCGGCAAGCCCCGGGCTTGGCCGGCACCCCTGAATAATCTCGGCCCGCGGGCCGACCTCCGATGGGCCTGTTTACCAGCGTGATCGTTTTCGAATATCCCTTCAATGAGCGCATTCGCGCTTACCTGCGGCTTGAATACCTGTTCGACAGGTTGTTCTTCTTTGCCCGCGAGGGGGATTCACGGCAGCACCAGGTCGCGGTCAGTTCGCTGTTCGATCTGCTCGACGTGTGCGAACGCACCGACGTGAAAGGCGCGGTGCTGCAGGATCTCGAACGCCAGCGCGTGGCGCTGGTGGGGTTGCGCGATCATCCCGGGGTGGCGCAGGACGCGCTCGAAGGCATGCTGCGCGAACTCGAGAAAGTGGTGGCGGCCCTGGCGGCGCCCGGCAAGACCGGCCAGTCGCTGCGCGAGAACGAATGGCTCACCAGCCTGCGGGGCCGCCTGTCGGTGCCGGGCGGCGCCACCCAGGTCGACATGCCGTCGTACTACGCCTGGCAGCACAAGCCGGAGGCCGCGCGCTGCGCCGACCTGCAGGCCTGGCTGGCGCCCTTCATTGCCCTGCACGACGGCCTGACCCTGGCCCTGCGCCTGTTGCGCGAATCCGGCCGCAAGGCCGACATCGTGGCCGAGCAGGGCGCTTACCAGCAGATGCTGGGCGGCAAGCAATACCAGCTGCTGCGCGTCTGGATCGACCCCGACCAGGGCGTGTTCCCCGAGATCAGCGCCAACAAGTACATGATCTGGATCCGCTTTTCGACCCAGGACGGCGAGTTCAAGCCCCAGCAGGTGGCCCGCAGCATCCCGTTCCAGATGACCCTCTGCAACTCCTGACCCTGGCGCAATGCCAGGGGGGCGATACCGCCCCGATTCCTGTTGCGGCCTATTTCAGCGGCAACGGTCAATGACGGAAATGTCGGCCGTCTAGGTCACAATACGGCTTTCTCCGTCAGTGCCGGAACCGTTTCCCATGTCCGATAGCCGCCCCGTTTCGTCGCCTTCCCGCTGGACCCGCCGCAGAATCATCGGGCTGGCGGTGCTTTTGCTGGTGGCGGCCGGCATCGCCTGGTGGGCGCTGCGGCCCGCGACCGCGCCAGGCAACGCCGGCGGCGGACGCCCGGGCGCGGGCGGGCGGCCCAACATGGCCGCGGCGATGGCCAATATGGCGGTGCCGGTGCGGGTGGCCAGCGCCGTCACGCAGGACATCGACATCTATCTCAAGTCGCTCGGCACCGTCACCGCCTACAACACCGTCACGGTGCGCAGCCGCGTCAGCGGCGAACTGGTGGACGTGCCGTTCCAGGAAGGGCAGCGGGTCAAGGCCGGCGACCTGCTGGCCCAGGTCGACCCGCGCGCCTTCCAGGTGGCGCTGGACCAGGCCCGCGGCACCCAGATGCAGAACCTGGCGCTGCTGGAAAACGCGCGCCGCGACCTGCAACGCTACCAGGCCCTGTTCAAGCAGGACTCGATCGCCAAGCAGCAGGTCGACACCCAGGCCGCGCTGGTGCGCCAGTACGAGGGCACCATCAAGAGCGACCAGGCCAATGTCGACAATGCCCGCCTGCAGCTGGACTACGCCCGCATCACCGCGCCGATCAGCGGCCGCCTCGGCCTGCGCCAGGTCGACCGCGGCAACCTGGTGTCCAGTTCGGACACCAACGGCCTGGTGGTGATCACGCAGACCCAGCCGATCTCGGTGGTGTTCACGCTGCCCGAGACGCAATTGCCCGAAGTGCGCGCCGAACTGGCAGAGGGCCGCACGCTGGCGGTGGAAGCCTATGACCGCGCCGACACCCGCCGCATCGCATCCGGCATGCTGGAGACGCTGGACAACCAGATCGATGTCACCACCGGCACCCTCAAGCTCAAGGCCAGGTTCGACAACCAGGACGACGCGCTGTTTCCCAACCAGTTCGTCAACGTGCGCCTGCACGTCCTGACGCGCAAGGGCGTGACCGCGATCCCGACGGCGGCGGTGCAGCAGGGTTCGGCCGGGGCCTTCGTGTTCCAGGTGCAGCCGGACAACACGGTGCAGGTCAGGCAGGTCAAGCTGGGCGCCATCAACAATGGCATGGTGGCCGTCAACGAAGGCCTGCAGCCGGGCGACCGCGTCGTCACCGAGGGCACCGACCGCCTGCGCGCCGGCGCCAAGGTCGAGGTGGTGGGCGGCGACGAGGTGATCCCCGCCGCCAAGGACAAGTCGCTGGGCGGGGGCGCGCCGGCGGGCACCACGCCCGCCACGCGCTGATCGAGGGGCCGCCCCGTGAGCCCGTCGCGCCTGTTCATCCTGCGGCCCGTGGCCACCACGCTGTCGATGGTGGCCATCCTGATCGCGGGCTTCATTGCTTACCGCATGCTGCCGGTGTCGGCGCTGCCCGAAGTCGACTACCCCACCATCCAGGTGACCACGCTGTATCCGGGCGCCAGCCCGGACGTGATGACGTCGCTGGTGACCTCGCCGCTGGAACGGCAGTTCGGCCAGATGCCGGGCCTGAACCAGATGTCGTCGACCAGTTCGGGCGGCGCCTCGGTCATCACCATGCAGTTCAACCTGACACTGCCGCTGGACGTGGCCGAGCAGCAGGTGCAGGCCGCCATCAACGCGGCATCCAACCTGCTGCCCAGCGACCTGCCGGTGCCGCCGACCTACAACAAGGTCAACCCGGCCGACGCGGCGGTGCTGACGCTGGCCATCACCTCGCCCACTATGCCGCTGCCGCAGGTGCGCGACCTGGTCGATACGCGGGTGGCGCAGAAGCTGTCCCAGATCCCCGGCGTGGGCCTGGTGAGCGTGGCGGGCGGGCAGCGTCCGGCCGTGCGGGTGCAGGTCAATCCGCAGGCGCTGGCGGCCAATGGCCTGGGGCTGACCGACCTGCGCGCCGCCGTGGTGGGCGCCAACGTCAACCAGCCCAAGGGCAACCTGGACGGGCCGCTGCGCTCGACCACCATCAACGCCAATGACCAGCTCAAGTCGCCCACCGACTACAACGACCTGATCATCGCCTACAAGAACAACGCGCCGCTGCGCCTGTCGGACGTGGCGCGCGCGGTCGAGGGCGCCGAGGACACGCGCCAGGCCGCCTGGGCCGGCGACAAGCCGGCCATCCTGCTGAACATCCAGCGCCAGCCCGGCGCCAACGTCATCGACGTGGTCAACCGCATCCAGGCGCTGCTGCCGCAGCTGCGCGCGGCGCTGCCGGCCACGCTGGACGTAGCGGTGGTGTCCGACCGCACGCAGACCATCCGCGATTCGGTGGCCGACGTGCAGTTCGAGATGCTGCTGGCGGTGGCGCTGGTGGTGATGGTGACCTTCGTGTTCCTGCGCAGCCTGACCGCGACGCTGATTCCCAGCGTGGTGGTGCCGCTGTCGCTGGTGGGCACCTTCGGCATCATGTACCTGGCCGGCTTCTCCATCAACAACCTGACGCTGATGGCGCTGACCATCGCCACCGGCTTCGTGGTGGACGACGCCATCGTCATGATCGAGAACATCGCCCGCCACATCGAAGAGGGCGAGACGCCGCTGCAGGCCGCGCTCAAGGGCGCGCAGCAGATCGGTTTCACGCTGATCTCGCTGACCTTCTCGCTGATCGCGGTGCTGATCCCGCTGCTGTTCATGACCGAGGTGGTGGGGCGGCTGTTCCGCGAATTCGCCATCACGCTGGCGGTGTCCATCCTGATTTCGCTGGTGGTGTCGCTGACGCTGACGCCGATGATGTGCGCGCGCCTGCTGCGCGCCGAATCCGAGCAGAAACACGGGCGCTTTCACCAGGTCACCGGCGCCTTCATCGACCGCACCATCGCCGCCTACGACCGCATGCTGCAGAAGGTGCTGCGCCATCAGCCGCTGACGTTGCTGGTGGCCCTGGCCACTTTCGCGCTGACGGTGCTGTTGTACATCCTGGTTCCCAAGGGCTTTTTCCCGCAGCAGGATACCGGGCTGATCCAGGCCATCACGCAGGCGCCGCAGTCCATTTCGTTCACCGCCATGGCCGAGCGCCAGCAGGCGGCGGCGCGGCTGGCGCTGGAGGATCCGGACGTGCAGGCGGTGTCGTCCTTCATCGGCGTGGACGGCAGCAACGCCACCCTCAGCGCCGGCCGCATGCAGATCGCGCTCAAGCCGCAGGCCGAGCGCAACGGCGACCTGCGCACGGTCATGGCGCGGCTGCAGCAAGCCTTCGGCAAGCAGGACGGCCTGACCGTCTACATGCAGCCGGTGCAGGACCTGACCATCGAGGACCGCGTCAGCCGCACGCAGTACCAGATGACGCTGTCCAACCCGGACCTGAAGGTGCTGAGCGAATGGACGCCCAAGCTGATCGACCGGCTGCGCCAGGTGCCGGGCCTGAAGGACGTGACCGATGACCTGCAGGACGACGGCCTGCAGACCTGGGTCGAGATCGACCGCGACGCCGCCTCGCGCCTGGGCATCACCGCCTCCGTGGTGGACGAGGCGCTGTACGACGCTTTCGGCCAGCGCCTGATTTCGACCATCTTCACCCAGTCGAACCAGTACCGCGTGGTGCTGGAGGTGCAGCCGCAGTTCCAGATGAACCCGGCCGCGCTGGGGCAGATCCACGTGCCGACCTCGACCGGCGCGCAGGTGCCGCTGTCGTCCATCGCCCGCATCACCGAGGGCAAGACGGTGCTGGCGGTGAACCGGCTGGACCAGTTCCCGATGGTGACGGTGTCGTTCAACCTGGCGCCGGGCGCGTCGCTGTCGGCCGCGGTCGAGGCAATCACCGCGGCCGAGGCCGAGATCGGCATGCCGGCCAGCGTCGAGACGCGCTTCCAGGGGGCGGCGCTGGCGTTCCAGAACTCGCTGTCGAGCACGCTGTGGCTGATCCTGGCGGCCATCGTCACCATGTACATCGTGCTGGGCGTGCTGTACGAAAGCTATATCCACCCGATCACCATCCTGTCGACGCTGCCGTCGGCCGGGGTGGGGGCGCTGCTGGCGCTGCTGATCAGCGGCACCGAGCTGGACATGATCGGCATCATCGGCATCATCCTGCTGATCGGCATCGTCAAGAAGAACGCCATCATGATGATCGACTTCGCGCTCGACGCCGAGCGCAAGCGCGGCCTGTCGCCGCGCGCGGCGATCCATGAGGCGGCGCTGCTGCGCTTCCGGCCGATCCTGATGACCACGCTGGCGGCGTTGTTCGGCGCGCTGCCGCTGATGCTGTCCACGGGCACCGGCGCCGAGCTGCGCCAGCCGCTGGGCCTGGTGATGGTGGGCGGCCTGCTGCTGAGCCAGGTGCTGACGCTGTTCACCACGCCCGTGATCTACCTGATGTTCGACCGCATGTCGCGGCGCTGGCGCGGCATGCGCGAGGCGCGCGCCGGGAGCGCGCCGTGATCCTGTCGGCGCCCTTCATCGTCCGGCCGGTGGCGACCACGCTGTTGTCGCTGGCGGTCGTGCTGGCGGGCATGCTGTCGTTCTTCCTGTTGCCGGTGGCGCCGCTGCCGCAGATGGACATTCCCACCATCTCGGTGTCGGCCAGCCTGCCGGGCGCCAGCCCCGAGACCATGGCGTCCAGCGTCGCCACGCCGCTGGAGCGTTCGCTGGGCAGCATCGCCGGCGTGACCGAGATGACCTCCAGCAGCTCGCAGGGCTCGACCCGCGTGACGCTGCAGTTCGACCTGTCGCGCGACATCAACGGCGCCGCGCGCGACGTGCAGGCGGCCATCAACGCCGCCCGCTCGCTGCTGCCCACCAGCCTGCGCAGCAACCCCACGTACCACAAGTCCAATCCGTCGGACGCGCCGATCATGACGCTGGCGATGACGTCCGATACGCTCAGCCAGGGCCAGATGTACGACCTGGCCTCGACCATCGTGGCGCAGAAGCTGGCGCAGGTCGATGGCGTGGGCGAGGTCACGGTGGGCGGCAGTTCGCTGCCGGCGGTGCGCGTGACCGTGCTGCCGGGCGCGCTGGCCAATCGCGGCGTGTCGCTGGACGAGGTGCGCACGGCGCTGGCCAATGCCAACGCCAACCGGCCCAAGGGCGTGCTGGAGAACGACCAGTACCACTGGCAGATCATGGTCAACGACCAGCTCAGCCGCGCCGAACAATACCGGCCGCTGATCGTGGCCTGGCGCGACGGCGCGCCGGTGCGGGTGTCGGACGTGGCCAGGGTCGAGGACTCCGTCGAGGACCTGTTCCAGACCGGTTTCTACAACCAGCGCAACGCGATCCTGATGATCGTGCGGCGCCAGGCCGACGCCAACATCATCGAGACCGTGGACGCGGTGCGCGCGCAACTGCCGACGCTGCTGGCGCTGATGCCGGCCGACGTGCAGCTGACCGTGGCGCAGGACCGCACCCCCAGCATCCGCGCCTCGCTGCACGAGGCCGAGCTGACGCTGATCATCGCGGTGGGCCTGGTGGTGCTGGTGGTGTTGCTGTTCCTGCGGCGCTGGCGCGCGGCCATCATTCCCAGCGTCGCGGTGCCGGTGTCGCTGATCGGCACCTTCTGCATCATGTATCTGTGCGGGTTCACGCTCAACACCATTTCGCTGATGGCGCTGATCGTGGCCACCGGCTTCGTGGTGGACGATGCCATCGTGGTGCTGGAGAACATCATGCGGCACGTCGAGAACGGCATGTCGCCGATGCGGGCGGCGCTGCGCGGCTCGCGCGAGGTGGGCTTCACGGTGCTGTCGATGAGCCTGTCGCTGGTGGCGGTATTCATCCCGATCCTGCTGATGGGCGGGGTGGCGGGACGGCTGTTCCGGGAATTCGCGGTGACGCTGTCGGCCTCCATCATGGTGTCGCTGGTGGTGTCGCTGACGCTGACGCCGATGATGTGCGCGCGCCTGCTCAAGGCCGAGCCCAAGGAACCGAAGCCGCCCGGCCGGCTGGCGCGCTGGGCGGAACGCGGCTTCGACTGGATGCAGGACGGCTACCGCCGCAGCCTGGCGTGGGCGCTGGCCCATGGCCGGCTGATGATGCTGGTGCTGGCGGCGGCGGTCGGCCTGAACGTGTACCTGTACACCGTCGTGCCCAAGGGCTTCTTCCCGCAGCAGGACACCGGCCAGCTGCTGGGCTTTTTCCGGGTGGACCAGGGCACCTCGTTCCAGGCCACGGTGCCCAAGCTGGAAGCGCTGCGCAAGGTGGTGCTGGCCGATCCGGCGGTGCAGAGCATGACCGGCTACGCGGGCGGGCGCGGCGGCAGCAACAGCAGCTTCATGCAGATCCAGCTCAAGCCGCTGGGGGAACGCAAGGTATCGGCCGACCAGGTCATCAACCGGCTGCGGGCGCGATTGCAGAACATGCCGGGCGCGCGCATGTTCCTGGTGGCGCAGCAGGACATCCGGGTCGGCGGCCGCCAGAGCCAGGGCTCGTATGACTACACCCTGATGTCCGGCGACCTGCAATTGCTGCGCGCCTGGATGCCCAAGGTGCAGCAGGCCATGGCGAAGGTGCCCGAGATCACCGACGTCGATACCGACGTCGAGGACAAGGGCCGCGAAATCAACCTGGTGATCGACCGCGACGCCGCCACGCGGCTGGGCGTGAGCATGGCCACCATTTCCACGGTGCTGAACAATTCCTTCAGCCAGCGCCAGGTGTCGGTGATGTACGGACCGCTGAACCAGTACCACGTGGTGTTGGGGGTGGACCAGAGGTTCGCGCAGGACATCGAGTCGCTCAAGCAGGTCGAGGTCATCACCTCGACCGGCGCGCGGGTGCCGATGGCGGCCTTCGCCCGCTTCGAGAACGCCAACGCGCCGCTGAGCGTGCAGCATCAGGGCCTGTTCGTGGCCGACACGGTGTCGTTCAGCCTGGCGCCGGGCGTGTCGCTGGGCCAGGCCACCGCCGCCATCGACGCGGCGGTGGCGCGCATCGGCCTGCCGTCGGATCAGATCCAGGCCGGCTTCCAGGGCACGGCCGCGGTGCTGCAGCAGACGCTGGCGCAGCAGCCCTGGCTGATCCTGGCGGCGCTGGTCACGATGTACATCGTGCTGGGCATCCTGTACGAGAGCTTCGTGCATCCGCTGACGATCCTGTCGACGCTGCCGTCGGCCGGGCTGGGCGCGCTGCTGGCCCTGCTGCTGGTGCGCACCGATTTCACGCTGATCGCGCTGATCGGGGTGTTCCTGCTGATCGGCATCGTCAAGAAAAACGCCATCATGATGGTGGACTTCGCGCTGGAGGCCGAGCGCAACCAGCACATGGCGCCGCGCGAAGCCATCTTCCAGGCCTGCCTGACACGGTTCCGCCCCATCATGATGACCACCATGGCCGCCATATTCGGCGCCTTGCCGCTGGTGCTGGCCACCGGCGCCGGCGTCGAGATGCGCCAGCCGCTGGGCATCACCATCGTGGGCGGGCTGGTGCTGAGCCAGATTCTCACGCTGTACACCACGCCCGTGGTCTATCTTTACCTTGACCGCTTCCGCCTCTGGGCCGCGCGCGGGCGCGCCCGGCGCGGCGGGGCCGCTTCGATAGAACAACCATGATCCGCAACGCCAAGCTTTTCCCCCACGCATTCCTGCCGCGCGCCGGCCTGACGCTGGCGCTGTGCGCGGCGCTGGCCGCCTGCGCCGTCGGCCCCGACTACCAGCGCCCCGCGCTGGACGTGGGCGCGGCCTACAAGGAAGGACAGGTCGAGGTGCCAGGCTGGAAGCGGGCCGAACCGCGCGACGACGTCGACCGCGGACAATGGTGGCGCGTCTACGACGACGCCACGCTCAACGGACTGGTGGACAACCTGAATGCGTCCAACCAGACCATCGCCCAGGCCGAGGCCAACTACCGGCAGGCGTTGGGGCTGGTGCGTGGCGCGCGCGCCGGGTTCTTCCCCACGGTGGGCGCGGGCGCCGGCCTGACGCGCTCGGGCAGCGGCGGCAACGGTTCGTCGTCCTCGTCGGCCGGCGGCGGCAATGTGTCCAACCAGTACTCGCTGACGGGCAACGTCAGTTGGGAGCTGGATGTGTGGGGGCGGGTGCGCCGCAGCGTCGAGTCTTCCGAGGCCAGCGCCGCGGCCAGCCTGGCTGATCTGGCCGCCACGCGCCTGAGCGCGCAGGCCGCCCTGGTGCAGGCCTATCTGCAATTGCGCGTGCTGGATGAGCAGAAGCGCCTGCTGGACGCCACCGTGGCGGCCTACGAGAAGTCGCTGCAGCTGACGCAGAACCGCTACAACGTTGGCGTGGCGGGGCAGTCGGACGTGGCGGTGGCGCGCACCCAGGTCGAAAGCACGCGCGCGCAGTCGATCGACCTGGACTGGCAGCGCGGCCAGTACGAACATGCCATCGCGGTGCTGATGGGCCAGGCGCCGTCGCGCTTCAGCCTGCCGCCGGCGCCGTTCTCGCTGCAACTGCCGCAGATTCCGGTGGGCCTGCCGTCCGAGCTGCTGGAGCGCCGTCCCGACGTGGCCGCCGCCGAGCGCCGCGCCGCCGCCGCCAATGCGCAGATCGGCGTGGCGCAGGCGGCCTGGTTCCCCAGCCTGACCCTGTCCGCCGACGGGGGCTTTCGCAACGGCCAGTTCGCCGAGCTGCTGACCGCGCCGGCGCGCTTCTGGTCGCTGGGGCCGGCGCTGGCGTTGACGATTTTCGATGGCGGCGCGCGCCAGGCGCAGGTCGAGCAGGCGCGCGCATCCTACGATGCGCAGGCGGCCGCGTACCGGCAGGCGGCGCTGACAGGATTGCGCGAGGTCGAGGACTATCTGATCCAGCTGCGGGTGATGGAAAACGAACAGACGGTGCAGCGCCGCGCATTGGAATCGGCGCGCGAATCGCTGCGGCTGATGCAGAACCAGTACAAGGCCGGGCTGGTCGATTACTTGAGCGTGGCGGTGGTCGACGCCACCGCGCTCAGCAATGAGCGCAGCGCGCTCAGCCTGTACGGCAACCGCCTGATTGCCAGCGTCAACCTGATCGTCGCGCTGGGCGGAGGCTGGCAGGGGCTGGCGCCGGCGCAGGGCGGCGCCGCGGCCGGCGGCCAGGCCGCTGGCGCGCCGATGGCCGGCGATCGGCCGGGCGCGGGCCAGAGCGTGGCGCCGGCCGGCGCGCAGCCGGCCAGCCAACCTTAGTAGGGATAACGCCCGACTCCTCCTTCTCCCGATTGACAAGCCGGGGCCCCGGGTTCCTAATGCGGAAAAAGTGACCGTACGGTCACGTCGGGCGTCAGCCCACGATGCGACACCCCGCCCATGGCGAGGCCGGCCGCGTCGAACCGCGAAGTACCGATGCACCCGATTCCGTTTGATCAATCGAACACTTCACACGAAGGGGAAAGAGGATGGGCAGGTTGTTTCGTGCAGGGACCGGCGCCGCCGCGGCGTGCGCCGGCGTGATCGCGATGGCGGCAGGCATGGCCGCGCCGGCGGCCGCGGCAACGTGGCCGCAGCGGCCCATTACGCTGATCGTGCCGTTCCCGCCCGGCGGCACCACCGATATCTTCGCGCGCACCATCGCCGAGCACATGCGGCCGGCGCTGGGCCAGTCCATCGTGGTCGAGAACAAGCCGGGCGCCGCCGGCAACCTGGGCGTGGCCGCCGCGGCCCGCGCCCAGCCGGACGGCTACACCATCGTGCTGGGTTCGGTCGGCACCCAGAGCGTCAACCAGTTCCTCTACAGCAACATCGGCTTCAATCCCGCCACCGACCTGGTGCCGCTGGGCATGATCGCGTCCACGCCCAACGTGATGGCGGTCGCGGCCGGCTCGCCGTGGCGCACGCTGCAGGACGTCATGGCCGCGGTGAAGAAAGACCCGGGCAAGTATTCCTACGCCTCGCCCGGCATCGGTTCGTCGGTGCACCTGACCGGCGCCTATTTCGAGTCGATGGCCGGCCTGCAGATGCTGCACGTGCCATTCAAGGGCTCGTCGGCGGCGATTCCCGCGGTGATCGGCGGCCAGGTCGACATCCTGATGGACAACCTGCCCAGCTCGATGGCCGCGCTCAAGTCGGGCGACCGCCTGCGGGGCATCGCGGTCACGTCGGCCGAGCGCAGCCCCGCCGCGCCCGACCTGCCCACCATGGCCGAAGCCGGCCTGCCCGGTTTCGAAGTCACCGCATGGTCGGGCCTGTATGCGCCGCGCGGCACGCCGGCGCCGGTGGTCGACAAGCTGATCGCGGCGATGAAGCAGGCGCTGCAATCGCCGGCCCTGAAGCAGTCGCTGGCGCAAGGCGGCGCCACCCCGGGCAACCTGTTCGGTGCGGATCTGGCGGCCTTCGAGGTGAAGGAGCGTGACAAGTGGGGCAAGCTGATCCAGAGCCGCGGCATCAAGGCGGACTGAGGCGGCCAGGCCGGCCGCGATCTTCCGCAAGCGCCGGCCTGAAGCGCCGGCGGTGCGAGGCCGGGACGGGCCTTCAGGCGGCCAGCGCGAATGCCGCCGGATCGACGGCGGGGCGGCGCCCGCGCATCAGGTCCACCAGCATCCGAGCGCTGCCCGCTGCCAGCGTGAAACCCAGGCCGCCATGCCCGGCGTTCAGCCACAGATTGCGCCACGGCGTGGCGCCGATCAGCGGTTTGCCATCGGGACGCGCGGGGCGCAGGCCGGCCCAGGGCTGCGGCGCGCCAGCGGGATTCAGGCGCGGGAAGAAGCGCGCCACGTCCGCCTCCAGGCTGCCGGTGCGCAGCCGGTCGACGGCCGCATCGGCGGCGCCGATATCGACCATGCCCGCGACCCGCAGCCGCTGCCCCAGCCGCGCATAGACGACCTTGCGGCCGATATCGCTGATGCTCGACATCGGCGCGACGCTGTCGGCCGTCAGGGTGTAGGTCAGGCTGTAGCCCTTGAGCGGATAGATGCGCAGGTCCAGTCCGATGCGGCGCGCCAGCGCCTGGGCGCCTATGCCGCCGGCCAGCACGTAGTTGTCGGCCCGCAGCTCGCCCCGCGGCGTGTCCAGCGCGACGATGCGGCCGTTCTCGCCGCGCAGCGCCGTGACCGGCGTGTCGAAGTGAAAGTCCACCGGGCCGGGCGTGGCGCGCAGCAGCCGCTCCAGTTCCGTGCACAGGCGCAGGCAGTCGCCGGCATCCTCGGTCGGCGTGTAGATGGCGCCGGCGATGCTGGCGCCGATGTCGGCCAGCGCCGGTTCCAGGTCCAGGCAGGCCTGGCGGTCCAGCGCGCGCTGCTCGCAACCGAGCGTGGCCTGGTAGTCCATCTGCGCCAGCGCGCGGCCATAGGCGGCGGCGTCCTGGTACACCAGCAGCTTGCCGCGCGAACTGAAATCGAAATCGGGCCGCTCGCGGCCGACCAGCTCGTGCACGCACTGACGGCTGTAGAGGCCCAGCGCCAGCAGTTCGCGCGTGGTGGCGCGGCTCTTGCCGCGGGTGCAGGCGCGCAGGAAGTCCAGGCACCAGCGCCATTGCGCCGGATCCAGCCGCGGCCGCCAGCGCAGCGGCGTGTCGCGCCCCAGCAGCCAGGCCGGCAGCTTGGGCAGCACGGCGGGGTCGGCCAGCGGCGCGACGAAGCTGTAGCTGAGCTGGGCGCCGTTGGCCCGGCTGGTGGCCAGGCCCGGGCCCGGGCTGGCGTCGACCACGCTGACCCGATGGCCCTCGCGATGCAGGTAGTAGGCGGTGGCCATGCCGACCACGCCCGCGCCGATGACGATTGTGTGCATGATGCTCCGGAAAAGGGGCGGCGTGCGCCGACGACGCCGGATGGCGGGGTTCAGGCAGCCCAGGCGGGCGTCTCGAAACCGGGCGCGGCGCGTTCCGCGCCGCGCAGCAGGCGGCCGGGCCGGGCGCCGGTGGGCGCGCCGCCTTCTTCCACCAATTGGCCGTTGACCAGCACCGCCTGGATGCCGGCGGACGGTTGCAGCGGTTCGGCGAAGGTGGCCAGGTCGGCCACCACGGCCGGGTCGAACACCACCACGTCGGCATAACAGCCGGCGCGCAGCACGCCGCGGTCGCGCAGGCCGAACTGGGCCGCCGTCAGGCTGGTCATGCGGCGGATCGCCTCTTCCATGCCCAGCACCCGCATCTCGCGCACGTAGCGCCCCAGCACCCGCGAGAACGCGCCCCACAGGCGCGGATGCGGCCGCTGGTCGTGCGGCAGGCCGTCGGAGCCGATCATCACGCTGCCATGGCCGATGACGCGCTTGACGTCGTCCTCGTCCATCGAGAAGTAGATGGCGCCGCCGGGCGACAGTTCCTCGGCCAGCCGCTGCGGATCCTTGCCCTCGCGCGCCGCCAGTTCGCGCAGGTCCACGCCCTGGATCTCGGGCCGCGTCTGCGACCAGGTGACGATGATCTTTTCGCCGGCCGGCACGCGGCGCGGCTCCAGGATGGTGGACGAGGCGGCGTAGGGGTAGACGTCCATGCCCAGCGGCTGGTCGGCGCGGGCGCGGTCGAACAGCGCCAGCGTTTCGGCGGTGCGGCCGTGGTTGTGCTTGCCGGTGACCTTGTGGTGCGACAGGATCGCCGGCACGTCGGCGGCGCGGCCGATCAGGAAGGCTTCTTCCATGGCGTCGCAGACGTGGTCGGCCTCGTCGCGCAGGTGGGTGGTGTACAGGCCCTGCCAGGACGCCAGCGGCTCGGCCACCCCGATCACCTCTTCGGTGCTGGCGTGCATCGCGGTGGGGTAGTACAGGCCGGTGGACAGGCCCGCCGCGCCGGCGGCCATGGCCTGGTCCAGCGCATGGCGCATGGCGGCGATCTCGCGCTTGTCGGCGGGGCGGTCCAGGCGCTCCATGGCCGACACCCGCAGGCTGGAATGGCCCACCAGCGCCAGGCTGTTGACCGCCGCCGGGCTGGCGTCGAGGGCCGCGGCGTAGTCCTGCATGCGGGCGTACAGTTCGCCGGTGTGCTGCGCCAGCAGGTTCAATGGCGGCGGCACCGTATCGCCGGGCGCGTGCACGGGCGCCAGGCTGATGCCGCAGTTGCCGGTGACCACGGTGGTGACGCCCTGGCTGACCTTGGGCCGCATCAGCGGCGAGCCGAGCAGGGCGCGGTCATCGTGGGTGTGGCAGTCGATGAAGCCCGGCGCCACCACCCGGCCGCTCGCGTCGATGCGGCGCCGCGCCCGCCAGCCCGAGCCGTCGCCGATGGCGGCGATGCGTTCGCCGTTGATCGCCACGTCGGCGCGGCGCGCGGGGCCGCCCAGGCCGTCGGCGATCAGGCCGCCGCTGATGATGAGGTCGTATTCCTGCGGGTCGGGTTGCGCGGGCATGGGGGTGTCAGGTCTCGGTGTCGGCGGGCGGCCGGGGTTTCTTGCGGCGCGCTTCCAGGTTGGCCAGGGATTCTTGGTTGAGCGAGTCGGGAAAGCCGTGCTTGACCAGGTGTTCGAGCGCGCCATTGATGCGGTCCCAGCCTTCCTGCGTGCGCAGCGGCACGCCCAGGAAGTGGCTTTCGGTCTTGGCGCGCAGCATCAGGTACAGCACGCCCGCCAGCATCACGCTGACCACGGCGGGCGCGTCCATGTCGTCGGTCAGGCCGTCGACGCGGTCGATGAAGCCGCGCGCGGCGCGTTCGCGGCGTTCGGCCAGCGGCGCGGACACCTCGTTGCGTTCGATCAGTTCCCAGCGCCGCACCTCGCGCAGCGTCTCGTTGCCGGCCAGCGCGTCGATCTGCGCGCGCAGCATCGACAGCACCAGTTCGCCGGGGCTGCGCTGGCTGGATTCGTCGGCCGCCAGCAGGCCGGGGTTGCGGGTCCAGAAATCCTGTTCCTGCATCCAGGCCAGCATCAGGCCAGGCATGCCGTCGAAATAGCGGTAGATCAGTTCCTTGCTGACGCCGGCGCGCTTGGCGATGGCGTTGATGCCCACGCCGCCCATGCCGGTTTCCTTGATCTGGTCTTCCAGGGCCTGCAGTATCTGGCGCTCGGTATTCTCACGTCGGGACATTGGCCGGTTCCTTCATGATGAGGAGGGAGCGGGCGGGGTCCGGCAGACCGGACACCCGACCGTCGGCCATGTCCACAACCAGTTCGCTGACGGTATGGCCGATATGCCTGCCATCTTGCCAGACTTCGCTGCCCAGGTAGACGGCATTGGCGCGCCGCCGCGTCGCCGGCAGCGACGGATCGGCCTGTTCGATGCCGGTGACGCGCAGGCGGTCGTCCACCAGCACCCGGTCGCGCGGGCCGGCGCTGATGGCCACGGGCGCGCGCAGGCTCAGGGCGCGGTAGGCGCCGACGCCGCCGGCCAGCAGGTGCCAGGCCAGATCGGCCATGGCCTCGGCCAGGGGCGGGCAGGGGAAGATCGAATTGTGCAGGACCGCCAGCCGGCAGGCGCCGTCGTCGCGCCAGGCCTGTCCCTGGTCGGGCCGGCGCGCCACGCGGGCGCTGTTGCCCCAGGCCAGTTGGCCCGCCGCGGACAGCGCGATCAGGCCGGCGTCGACTTCCGGATGGGCCCGCAGCACCTCGGCCACGGCGACCCCCGCGGCCTCGCCCGCCGCCAGGCGTCGCAGCACGGCCTGGTTCAGCGGCACGCCGTCGGCGCCGGGCCGGTTGGGCAGGCGGTGGCCGGTCACCAGGCCGACGCCGTCGGCGCCGGGCAGGAACTGCGCCAGCGGTTCGGGGCGGTCGGGGCCGCTTTCGATCAGGGCGGCATGGCGCGCCCGCAGCCAATCCGGCGGCAGGTCCAGCGCGGTCACGCCGCCGCGCTGGACGGTCGCGTGCCGCGCGCGGCCCTGCTCGTCCAGCACCGCGAACACGGCGAAGCCGCCGATGGCGCCGTGTCCCAGCAGCTCGGCGCCCAGGGCGGCGGCGCGTACCGCCGCGCCGGCGTTCGGTCCGTAAGCCGCGATGCCGATGGTCATGCCTGGTTCCTAGTCCGTGTTGCTCGTCACGGGATCGACGATGTTCAGGTTGGTGATGAAGCGCTGGAACAGCATGGCCAGCGCCAGCGGCGGCAGGGCGGCCAGCATGCTGGCGGCGGCGAACAGCCCCAGGTCGGCGCGAAAGCCCGGCATCAGCGGCGACAGGCCCAGCAGCGCCGCTGACAGCGTCTGCGCCGAGGTGCCGCCGGTCAGCACGATGGCGAACAGCAGGTCGTTCCAGCCCACCAGGAAGGCGATGATGAAGGCCGCCGCGATGCCCGGCAGCGCCATCGGCAGCGTCACGTGCCGCAGCATCTGCCAGCGGGTGCAGCCGTCCATGCGCGCGGCCCGTTCGATCTCGACCGGCAGCGAGGCGAAATAGCCCATCAGCACCCACGACAGCAGCGGGATCACGGCGGTCAGGTAGACGATCCACAGCCCGAGCAGGCTGCCGGCCAGGCCGATGGCGGCGAAGAACACGTAGTAAGGAATCAGCAGCGCGATCGGCGGCAGTGTGCGCGAGGCCAGCAGCACGTACAGCAGCGGTCCCTTGAACGGAAACTCGAAGCGCCCCAGCACGTAGCCGGCCAGCGTGGCGATGGCGGTGCCGGCGGCCGCGGCCGGCAGCGCCACCAGCGCGCTGTTGACGAAGCCGGCCATGATGGCGCGGGTCTGGCCGCCGAAGATCGAATCGGAACTGGACAGGCCCAGCACCCGCAGGTAGTTCTCGAAGGTGTAGCCGCCCGCATGGTGCGCCACGCCCATGATGATGGCCGACTCGTCCATGAACGAGGCCTTCAGCGTCCAGTACAGCGGGAACAGGCACCAGAACGCCACCAGGGCCACGCCCGCGCCCACCAGCCAGGGACGCCAGCCTTCGCCGGCCACGCGGGCCGCGTCATTGCGCATGGTTGCCTCCTTGCGGGCGCTTCTTGCGGATCAGCATGAAGTAGGCGGTGGCCAGCAGCAGCGACAGCACCGTCAGCAGGAACGCGGCGGCCGAGGCCAGGCCGTACTTCGAGAACTCGAAGTTGTAGCGGAAGATCAGCAGCGGCAGGATCTGCGTCGACGTGCCGGGCCCGCCGCGCGTCAGCGAAAACAGCAGGTCGAACTGGCGCACGGCCTCCACCGTCATCACCACCAGCACGATCAGCGTGGTGTGCTTCAGGTGCGGCAACGTGATGTGCCGCAAGCGCGCCAGCGGACCGGCGCCGTCCACCCGCGCGGCGCGGTACAGGTCGCGCGGAATGGTCTGCAGCGCCGCCAGGTAGAAGAAGCTGCCCAGCGGCGCGACGTGCCAGACGAAGGCCAGCGCCACCCAGAACAGGGCCCAGTCGCTGCTCAGCCATACCGTCCCCGGCCCGGCCAGTCCGAGCGGCGCCAGCAGTCCCGTGAGCGCGCCGAAGCTGGGGTTGAGCAGGAACGAGAACACCGTCGCCGTCACCACCTGCGACATGGCCCACGGCAGCAACGCCAGGCCGCGCACCAGGCCGCGCAGCGGCATGTCCTCGTTCAGCACCAGGGCGATGCCCAGCGCCGCCACGAACGAGCCGGCCACGCACATCGCCACGAAGCCCAGGCTGCGCCAGATGGCGTCGGTGACGGCGTTGTCGGACAGCACCTCGGCATACAGGTCGGCGCCGACGAATTCCTGGGTCCGCAGTATCGCGTTGGTGTCGTGCAGGCTGAGCCAGAATGAATAGCCCAGCGGCACGCCGATGATGAGGGTGTTGAGCGCGTACACCGCGATGATCACCGTGAGCGCGAAGCCCAGGTCCGACATCTCCTTGCCGCCGGGGGCGGGCAGCGGCACGGACGCGCGCGGCAGGCTGGCGGCGCTCATGCGCGCGGCTCCTCGCCGCCATGGACCCGCAGGCCGGTGGCGTCGAACAGGTAGAGGCGGGCCGCGGGCAGCGCCAGCGCGATCGGCGCGCCGACTTCGTAGCGCCGTTCCGGCGACAGGCGGGCGCGCAGGCGCGGGCCGTCCTCGCCGGCGGTGATGATGTCGACGAACTGGTCCGATCCGACCGGCTCCACCGCCCACACCTGGCCTTGCAGCAACAGGCCGTCGCCGGCCAGCGGCGCCGGCGCCATGGCCTCGGGGCGGATGCCGATCGCCGCCTGGCTGCCCGCCGGCAGCCGGCGCGCGGCGGCCGCCAGCGCGGCGGGCAGCGGATAGGCGCCGCCCGTGGTGCGCAGCGCCGGCGCGCCGTCGTGCGTCTCCAGCGTGCCGCGCAGGAAGTTCATGCCGGGGTTGCCGATGAAGTCCGCCACTTCCATGGTCGCGGGGCGACGGTAGATGGTGTCCGGGTCGGCGAACTGCAGCAGGTTGCCGCCCGACATGACGGCGATGCGGTCCGCCAGCGTCATGGCCTCGACCTGGTCGTGGGTGACGTAGATGAAGGTCGCGTTCAGGCTGCGGTGCAGGCGCTTGAGCTCGACCCGCATGTCGGTGCGCAGCTTGGCGTCCAGGCTGGACAGCGGCTCGTCGAACAGGAACAGGTCGGGGTCGCGCACCACCGCGCGGCCGATGGCCACGCGCTGGCGCTGCCCGCCCGACAGCTGGTAGGGCTTGCGGTCCAGCATCGATTCCACCCGCAGCAGCGCGGCCGCCCGCTCGACCTTGCCGCGCACTTCGGCGGCCGGCAGCTTCTGCATGCGCAGCGGAAAGCCGATGTTCTCGCGCACCGTCATGTGCGGATACAGCGCGATGCTCTGGAACACCATGGCCACGTTGCGCCGATGCGGCGGCACCTGGTCCACGCGCCGGTCGTCGATGCGGATCTGGCCGCCGGTGGGCGTGTCCAGGCCGGCGATCATGTTCAGCGTGGTGGTCTTGCCGCAGCCCGATGGCCCCAGCAGCACCACGAATTCGCCGTCGCGGATGTCCAGGTCGAGCGAGCGCACTGCCTGGAAGTGGGTATATGACTTCTCGATGCCTTGCAGGGAGACGCTGGCCATGTCATCAGCTCCGCTTGAGGATCTTGGCGTACTTCTTGTACAGGCCGTCCCAGCGCGCGCGCAGCTCGGTGGCCACTTGCGCGGGCGTGCGGGTGCCCTTGATCAGCATGTCCTGCGCGATCATCTCATGCATGCCGGTATCCCATTCCTGGTACCAGGGGGCCTTCAGGATATTGGCGGCCACGGCCTTCTCGCGCCCCTCGAACAGCCATTGGTAGACCTGCTCCCGATGCGCCGGGTACATCCATTTCATGATGGCGGCGCGGCTTTCGGGATCGCGGTAAAGCTCGGGAAAGGGCACTTCCAGGTTGGCCTTGGCGATCCAGTTCTTGTGCGTGGTCAGTTGCCCGGCGCGGTCGCGGTAGCCGAAGTACTTCACCAGTTCCCACAGCGCGGCCTGCTCGGCGTCGCTGCGCTTGCGCGTCGACATGCACAACAGCGCATGCCCCACCAGCACGGTGTCGTGGGTGGCGCCCGGCACCACTGGGTTGTAGCTGGAGTATTCGGCGATCTGGCTCTTGGCGGGATCGTTGTAGTTGAAGCTGTAGTAATCGATGTTCAGGTGGAAGGCGTGCTGGCCCTTCATCCAGGAACTGGAGGTCTCGGTGCCCGACCACGTCAGCACGGCGCGCTGCACCAGTTCATCGTCCCACCAGCGCTTCCAGTCGCTCAGCACCTTGGTCAGCGGCGTGTCGGGGCCGAAGGTCGCGCGCAGCTCGCCGTCGACGAAGCGCTCGCCCTCGGCGAAGCATTGCGCGATCAGGGCCCATGGCAGGCCGGTCCAGGCGTTGTACCAGGGCATCAGCATCGGGTGCTGCGCCAACCCTTTTTGCTTGATTTCGCGCGCCTGCTTTTCGACCGTGGCCCAGTCCCGCGGGTAGTCGGCGGCGTTGGCGGTGCCGCCGTAGCCTGCCTCGCCCAGCATCTTCTCGTTGCGGAACAGCGCATAGGGGCCGCCGTTGTAATAGGTCAGGCCGAGGTAGCGGCCGTCGGTGGCCTTGGCGTCCTCGACGATGCCGGGGAACATCTGCTTCTGGATGTCCGCCAGCCCGGACATGTCGTCGATCGGGCGGATCCAGCCGGCCGCGTACCAGCGCGAGGCCTGGCCGCGCTGCGCATAGAACATGTCCAGCGGCGCCTTGGCGGCCAGTTGGGTTTCCAGCACGGCGGCGTAGTCGCCGGGAATCGGCGACAGATTCACCGGCACGCCGCTTTCCTGCGTGAAGCGGGCGGCGCCCTGTTGCACGATCTCGCTGCCCCAGGGCCAGAAGGCGAAGGTCAGCGGCGAGGCGGCCTGTGCCAGCGCCCGCAGGGGCCAGCCGCCGGCCGCCAGCCCGGCCGCGCCGGCCAGGCTGGCGGCGCCGCGCAGGATGAAGTCGCGACGCTGGGCGTCGGCCGGAACCGGGTTGGGGCGGCCATCGGGATGGAGGGGCTGGGGCATGCTGGACTTCCTTGTGGTGGGATCGACGACAAAGAAACGGTGCAGCAAAAGCGATGAAGCGGGATGGCGGCGCGATGGCGCCAGCGAGCGGGCGTCGGGATGTTGAACCGGTTGCTCCGCCTCGCGTTCGACGAGCTGGCCATCCGAAGTGACCATGTGGTCACATCAGTAGCGAAGATAGGACCTGGCCACCTTTCGCGGCAAGGGGGGAGTTTCCCTAGGACGTAAAAAACCGGCGCGGCGCGCCGGTCATGGGCAGGGCGGCGGACCGGCGATCCTGCCTGCGCCGTCCGCGTCAGATCAGGCCGCGAATGCCGGCGATGCCGTGCGCGCCGTGGCGCAGGGCCTGCGAGACGGTCTGAGTGGATTGCCCGCCGAGCGCGAAGACCGGGATGCCGGCGTCGCGGTTGCCGGCGACGAAGCCGTCCCAGCCCAGCGTCGGCGCGCCGGGGTGAGAGGGCGTGTCCAGCACCGGGCCGAGCACGGCGAAGTCCGCGCCCAGCTCGCGCGCATGCACCACCTGGGCGTTGTCGTGCGCCGAGACGCCGACCAGGGCGCCTGCCCGCAATTCGGGGCGCGAGGTCAGCCTTGCGGCGTCGGCGCTGCGCAGGTGCACGCCGTCGGCCTCGCGCCACCAGGCGGCTGGATGGGCGCTGTTGGCCAGCACGCGGGCGCCGGCGGCACGGCAGCGCTTGACGATCTGCTGCAGCGCCTCGTGCAGCGAGGCCGAGGCCGGGCCGTCGGGCCACTGCGGTTCACGCAGTTGCACCAGCCTGACGCCGCGCGCCAGCGCCGCGTCCAGCCGGCCCAGGAACGCCGACAGGCCGGCGCGCGAGCCGATCGAACTGATGCCATAGGCGGTCGGCAGCTGCAGCCAGCGCAGCGGCGGCAGGGTGGCGGGCAGCAGGTCGCCGACGGACGCGGCGTTGGCCGGGTCGACCCATTCCAGGCGCTGGTTCTCCAGGCTGCGCGGCTCGCCTTCCCAGCCGGTGACGTGGCAGAACGCCAGGCGCACCGTGGTGTGCGGGTAGGCGTGCACGTAGGTCACCCACGGGCGAGATTGCGTCACGCGGATGCCGATCTCTTCCTGCAGCTCGCGCGCCAGCGCCTGCAGCACGGTCTCGCCGGGTTCGAGCTTGCCGCCGGGCAGCTCCCACCAGCCCGACCAGGGCTTGCCTTCGGGGCGTTGCCCCAGCAACAGCATGCCGTCCGGACGCAGGATCAGGCCGGCGGCGACATCGATGATTTTGTCAGACATGGCGGGCAGCCCAGTCACGGGCGAATTGATAGGCGACGCGTCCCGAGCGCGAACCGCGCTCGATCGTCCACTGCAAGGCCTCGGTGCGCGAGGGCTCGATCTGCGCTTCGGGGCAGCCCAGCTCGCGCAGCCAGTGGTAGACGATATCGAGGTAGTCGTCCTGCTTGAAGGGATAGAACGACAGCCACAGGCCGAAGCGCTCGGACAGCGAGATCTTCTCCTCGACGGTTTCGCCGGGGTGGATCTCGCCGTCGGGCTGGTGCTTGGCCTGCAGGTTCTCGCTCATGTATTCCGGCATCAGGTGGCGCCGGTTGGAGGTGGCGTAGATCAGCACGTTGTCGCCCGAGGCGGCCACCGAGCCGTCCAGCACGGACTTGAGCGCCTTGTAGCCGGCCTCGCCTTCCTCGAACGACAGGTCGTCGCAGAACACGATGAAGCGCTCGGGGCGCGCGGCCACCAGCTCGACGATGTCGGCCAGGTCGCCCAGGTCGGACTTGTCGACCTCGATCAGGCGCAGGCCGCGTTCGCCGTAGGCCGCCAGCATGGCCTTGACCAGCGAGCTCTTGCCGGTGCCGCGGGCGCCGGTCATGAGCACGTTGTTGGCGGGCTTCTTCTCGATGAACTGCACGGTGTTGCGGTCGATGATGCCCTTCTGGCGCTCGATGTGCTGCAGGTCTTCGAGTTCGATGCGGGCCACGTGGCGCACGGCGTCGAGCCAGCCGCGCGAACCGCGCTTGCGCCAGCGGAACGCGTGGGCGTTCCAGTCGATGTCGGGAGGGGCGGGCGGCAGCCAGGCTTCGAGCTGGGCCAGGACGCGCTCGGCGCGCTGGATGAGGGTGGTGAATTCGGTCGCGGTCACGGTGTGATCCTGGAAGAGCGAACGGGCGGGCCCGGCACCGGGCCCGCGTCGCATTCGCGGGCATCGTCGGAAGAAGAGGGCGCGTATCCCGCCGCAAGGCGTCGTGGGGACGCGCGCCGCTCAACGGTTGTCACCTGCCGGGGACCGCGGTGGTGCCACGGATTCCCCGGGGGCAGTGACCGGCGATGGGTAAGGCGCAGCCACTGGATTTCATTGCTGCCGCCATCCCGCGAGGCCCGGCGCGCAACTGAACGCCGTCGCTTCGCGCCCGGGGTCAGCCGGGCGGATGGCGGGTCTTGATCAGGAACGGTAGTCGGCGTTGATCGACACGTACTCGTGCGAGAAATCGCAGGTGTAGACGGTGTCGCTGACCTGGCCGCGGCCCAGCGCGATGCGCACGGTGATCTCGGCCTGCTTCATCACGCGCTGGCCATCGGCCTCCTGGTAGGCCGGGTTGCGGCCGCCGTCCTTGGCCACCAGCACGTCGTCGAGCCACAGGCGGATCTTCGACACGTCCAGGTCGTCGATGCCGGCATAGCCCACGGCGGCCAGGATGCGGCCCAGGTTGGGGTCCGAGGCGAAGAAGGCGGTCTTGACCAGCGGCGAATGGGCCACGGCGTAGGCCACCTTGAGGGCTTCCTCGGTGTTGCCGGCCTCTTCGACGCGGATGGTCATGAACTTGGTGGCGCCTTCGGCGTCGCGCACGATCTTCTGCGCCAGTTCCAGCGCGGCGGCGGTCAGGGCCTCGCGCACGGCGGCGTAGGCGGCGTCGGATTCGGCATTGACCTCGACGCCCGACTTGCCGGTGGCGACGATGATGAACGAGTCATTGGTGGAGGTGTCGCCGTCCACGGTGATGCGGTTGAACGAGGCGTCGGCGATCTCGACCGCCAGCTTGCGCAAGAGCGGCTGGGCGATGCCGGCGTCGGTGGCCAGGAAGCTCAGCATGGTCGCCATGTTGGGGCGGATCATGCCGGCGCCCTTGCTGATGCCGGTGAAGGTGACGGTCTTGCCGCCGATCTGGACGCGGCGCGACGAGATCTTGGGCAGCGTGTCGGTGGTCATGATGCCGTGCGCGGCGCTGGACCAATGGTCGGCGCCCAGGTTGGCGATGGCGCCCGGCAGGCCGGCGAACAGGCGGTCGAGCGGCAGCGGCTCCAGGATCACGCCGGTCGAGAACGGCAGCACCTGGGCGGCGGGCACGCCCAGCAGGCGGCCGAGTTCGGCGCAGGTGTCCTGGGCCTTCTTCAGGCCCTCGGCGCCGGTGCCGGCGTTGGCGTTGCCGGTGTTGATGACCAGCGCGCGGATCGGGCCGCCGTCGGCCAGGTGGGCCTGGCAGACCTGCACGGGGGCGGCGCAGAAGCGGTTGCGGGTGAACACGCCGGCCACGCTGCTGCCTTCGGCCAGGCGGAATACGGTCAGGTCGCGTCGGTTGGCTTTGCGGATGCCGGCCTCGGTGACGCCGATTTCAACGCCGGCAACAGGGAAAATTTCGGACTCGGAGGGGATCTGCAGGTTAACGGCCATGACTTCGTCTCATGAATGAGCAGGACGGAATCGCCGCCAGGGCAAGGCGGCGCGCGGGGGAAAGCTTCGTATTATCCCACTGCTTTGCGACAGCCGGCCGCGGCCGCCCGAAAGCCGGCTGTCAGGGGGCGGTGCGCATGGCGGCCACGTCCAGCACGCCGGCCTCGCGGTTGGACAGGATGGCGCGCACGCGGCCGTCCGGCGCCTGCAGCACCGACATGCCGGCCGCGATTTCCTTGCCGTCGGCCTGGCGCGCCGAGCGCCCGCGCGAGGGCGAGAACAGCAGGTCGCCGGGCTGCACGCCGGGCACCCGCGGGCCGGCCGTCAGCATGCGGGTGCCGGTGGGGTAGGTGATGCCGCCCAGCGCGCTTTCGCGGCCCAGCAGGCCCTCGAACGCCAGCAGGCGGCGCTGGGCATCCAGCGTCATGTCGACTTTCAATAGCGGCATGCCGGCCACCGTCAGCGGTTCGCTGCCTTCGGCGCGCAGCAGCCAGCGGGGCGCGGGGCTGGCGGGATCGGGGGCGCTGCCGCGCGCCGCCTCGTCGACCTTGAGCCAGGCGCCGGGCGGAACCGGCTGCTGGTTCAAGCTGTTGCCGATGGCCAGGTGGCAGCTGGAAAAGCGCGGCTGGCCGCTCTGCATGACGAATTCGACCCGGTGGCCGTGGGCGCAGAGCCAGCCGTCCAGCGCCTGGTCGCGGTCGAGCTCGACGGACAGGCTCTCGGGCTGGCGGCTGGTGGCCGGGTAATGGAACAGGCGGGTGGCGCGCACGCCCTGCACGGTCGCCGGCTGGCCGTCCGGGAAGGTGGCGCGGTCGAACGAGGCCGGGTCGCCAGGCGTGGCCAGCCGCAGCGCCGTGCCGGTCGGCATGTCGACGCCGGCCAGCCGGGTGGGCTGGGCCAGCACCAGGTTCAGGCTGGCGCCCAGGCGCGCGTCGCGCTGGGCGGCCAGCCACTGGCCCAGTTGCTGGTAGGGAAAGATGCCGCCGACCAGGGCCAGCAGCGCCATCAGGATCGTGCCGCCGCGGCGATGGTCGCCCAGCCAGAGGCGGGCGCCGCGGCTGGTGGCCAGGACGGCCAGCCAGGTCAGCAGCGTGGACAGGCAGGCCAGCGAGACCGCCATCAGCACGTAATAATTACCGCCAGGGAGAGATACCGGAATCATGGCGGCAATTATGCGCCAAAGCGTTGCCGTTTTTTGAGGCTGGCGCCGCGTCCGGGCGACGCTGGTGCGCCGTCGGTCGGCGGGCGGCGCCGGGCGCGGCTCGGACCCGCTCAGTCCTTGGCGTTGGCCGAGCGGGTGGCGATGACCTGCAGCTTCAGTTCGCCAAGCGCCTGGAACAGGGCGTTGCGGCTGCCTTCGGGCAGTTCGCCGAACATGGACTTGACCCACGACTCGTGCGCCCGGGCCATCCTGGCGAAGCTCTTCCTGCCCTGCGGCGTCAGCTTGATGAGCGAACTGCGGCGATCGGACTCGACCTTGGTGCGCACCACCAGGCCTTCTTTTTCGAGTTGGTCGGTGATACCGGTAATATTGCCGTTGGTGACCATCATGTGGCGCGACAATTCGCCCATCTTCATGCCCTTGGGGGCGCGCTGCAATTGCGCCATCAGGTCGAAACGGGGCAGGGTGGTGTCGAATTCGTTGCGCAGCCGGCTGCGGATCTCGCCTTCGATGAGATTGGCGCAGGTCAGCATGCGCAGCCACAGGCGCAGCGCGTGGTGATCGTCGGGGGCGGCGCGGGATTCCAGGTCGGGGGCGTCTGTCATGGTCGGGAGGTTACCGGGAATGCGTGGAGAGGTCTGTATTCGTGAGTCACTGGTAAAAACCCTAGACTTGTTTTGCCGGATACTTTAAACCTAAACTATGAACCACGCCAGTTCTCCCCTTGCCGTACCACGGGATCGGCTGCTGCGGGCGCCGGTCTGACGCGCCGCCTGAACGGGCCGGCAGGCCGGGCATAGAAGTCCTTCGAATCGCAATCCCAGAAAAACACCCTCTGCGCGGCTCGCGCACGGAGCACACCACCATGCGTTTCATCACTTCCCTCGTTGCCGCCGCCGCGTTGGTTCCGGCACTGGCGCATGCCGATCCGGTCAAGGTCGGCATCGCGAATGACATTTCCGGCCCGTTCTCGGCCCTGGGCGCCGAAGCCCGCGACGGCTTCAACCTGGCCATCAAGCAACTGGGCAGCAAGCTGGGCGGCCAGCCCGCCGAATTCCTGCAGACCGACATGGGCGGCAACCCGGACCAGGCGCGCCAGTTGGTGACGCGCTACATCCAGCGCGACAAGGTCGATTTCTTCACCGGCCCGATCGGCTCGAACGTGGCGCTGGCCGTCGGCCCCGCGCTGTTCGCCGCCAAGGTGCCGTACCTGTCCAACAACCCGGGCCCCAGCCAGTTCGCCGGCGCCCAGTGCAACAACTACTGGTTCGGTTCGTCCTACCAGAACGACGCCTTCCACGAAGCCGCCGGCAAGGTCGCGGCCGACCGCGGCTTCAAGAAGATGTTCATCATGGCCCCGGACTACCCGGCCGGCAAGGACGCGCTGGCCGGCTTCAAGCGCGGCTACAAGACCGCCCCGGGCGACGAGGTCTACACCAAGCTGGGCCAGATCGACTACGCCGCCGAAATCGCCCAGATCCGCGCCGCCAAGCCGGACGCGGTCTACATCTTCCTGCCGGGCGGCATGGGCATCAACTTCGTCAAGCAGTTCGTGTCGGCCGGCCTGTCGCAGAGCGTCAAGCTGATCGGCCCGGGCTTCTCGGCCGACGAGGACGTGATCCAGGCCGTGGGCGAGCCGATGCTGGGCATGTACAACACGGCGCAGTGGGCGCATGACCTGGACGTGCCGCAGAACAAGGCGTTCGTCGAGGCCTTCCGCAAGGAATACAACGGCCGCTACCCGTCGGTGTACGCCGCCCAGGCGTATGACGTCATCATGGCCATGGACGCCGCCGTCAAGCAGGCCGGCGGCAAGGCCTCCGACCGCGACGCCATCGTCAAGGCGCTGGCCAAGGCCGACTACCCCTCGGTGCGCGGCAGCTACACCTACGGCAAGAACCACTACCCGATCCAGGCCTACTACCTGCGCGTGGTCGACAAGGACGCCAGCGGCCGCATCACCAACAAGCTGGTCGGCAAGGTGTTCGACAAGTACCAGGACGTCTACGTCGGCGACTGCAAACTATAAAAGGCGGCGGGACGCGTAAAGCGTCGCGGCTACACGATGTAGCCCGACCCTGCGGGGTCGCGCGGATCCGGCTTCACCGGTCCGTCGCGACGCCCCTTGAGGGGCAAGCGCGCAGCGCTGCGGGGGCGGGTCTACAGCAGAGGGGATTTTTCATGACGTTCACGCTCATCGTCGAGCAATTGCTGAACGGTCTGCAGTTTGGGTTGATGTTGTTTCTGATCGCGGCCGGGCTGACCCTGGTGTTCGGCATCATGGACATCATGAATCTGGCGCACGGCTCGCTCTATATGGCAGGCGCCTATGTCGCCGCCGAAACCATGCAGCGCACGGGGTCCTTCACCGCCGCCGTGCTGGTGGCCGCCGTCGCCACCGGCCTGGTCGGGGTGGCGCTGGAACTGACGCTGATCCGCCGCCTGGCGCTGCGTGACCACCTGGCGCAGGTGCTGGGCACCTACGCCGTCATCCTCATCGCCAATGACCTGGTCAAGATGATCTGGGGCCCGGCCCCGGTCATGCTGAACATGCCGGCACTGCTGTCCGGGCCGGTGCGCCTGCTGCCCGACCTGCTGTATCCCGCCTACCGCCTGATGATCATCGTCTTCGGCGTGGCCTCGGCCGTCGGGCTGTACTGGTTCGTGACGCGCACCCGCGCCGGCGTGCTGGTGCGTGCCGGCGCCTCGAACCGCCAGATGGCCACCCTGATGGGCGTGCGCGTGCCGCTGCTGTTCCTGGGCGTGTTCGTGCTGGGCGCCATGCTGGCGGCCGTGGCCGGCGCGCTGCTGGGCCCGATCACCTCGGTGCAGGTCGGCATGGGCGAGGAAATCCTGATCCTGGTGCTGGTGTGCATCGTCATCGGCGGCATCGGCTCGATCCGCGGCGCCTTCGTCGGTGCGCTGCTGGTGGGCATGGTCGACACCGCCGGGCGCGCTTTCCTGCCGATGCTGCTGCGCCAGGTGTTCTCGCCCGCGGTCGCCTCCAGCGTCGGCCCGACGCTGGCGGCCATCGCCATCTACGTGCTGATGGCGGCGGTCCTGGTGTTCCGGCCTTCCGGCCTGTTTCCGGCGCGAGGCTGATGATGCGGACTGCTTCGATCCTCTGGACCCTGGCCCTGCTGGCCGCGCTGGCGGCGTTCCCGCTGGTGGCGCCGGCCCTGGGCCTGGATTTCTATATCTCCTTCGTGCGCCGCGTGCTGATCTACGCGCTGGCCGCCACCAGCCTGAACCTGATCCTGGGCTACGGCGGCATGGTGGCGCTGGGCCACGCGGCCTTCTTCGGCGCCGGCGCCTATGCGGTCGGCATCCTGGCGATGTCGGGCGTGACCTCGGCGTTGGTGTCGTGGCCGGTGGCGATGCTGCTGGCGGCGCTGCTGGCCTTCATCACCGGCGCGATCTCGCTGCGCACCCGTGGCGTGTACTTCATCATGATCACGCTGGCGTTCGCGCAGATGCTGTTCTACATCTTCATCTCGCTGCGCCAGTACGGCGGCGAGGACGGCCTGAACCTGCCGGGCTACTCGTCGCTGCCGGGCATCGACCTGGCCAACGACGTGGCGTTCTACTACCTGGTGCTGGTGATCTTCGCCGTGATGATGTGGCTGTTCGGGCGGGTGACGCTGTCGCGCTTCGGCACCGCGCTGCAGGGCATCCGTGAAAACGAGTCGCGCATGGAATCCATGGGCTATCCGGTCTACCGCATCAAGCTCACGGCCTTCACGCTCAGCGGCGCGGTGGCCGGGCTGGCCGGCGCGCTGCTGGCCAACCACAACCTGTTCATCTCGCCCAGCCTGATGCACTGGACCCAGTCGGCCAATCTGCTGATCATGGTGCTGGTGGGCGGCATCGGCCTGCGCTACGGCGGCGTGGCCGGCGCGGTGGTGATGCTGGTGCTGGAGGAAGTGCTGCGCCAGTGGACCGAATACTGGCACCTGCCCCTGGGCGTGCTGCTGCTGTGCGTGGTGTTCGGCGCGCCGCGCGGCCTGGTGGGCCTGCTCGGCCCGCTGTTCGGCGGTCGCGCCGCCACGCAAACCGGCAAGGCGGGATCATGAACCGGACGCATACCCCCACGCAGGCGCCCGCCCTGCAGGCCAGCAACCTGATGCGCCGCTTCGGCGCGCTGGTGGCCACCGACAACGTCTCGATTTCGTTGAACCCGGGCGAGATCCACGCCCTGATCGGCCCCAACGGCGCCGGCAAGTCGACCCTGATCCACCTGCTGTCCGGCACGCTGGCGGCCGATTCCGGTTCGCTGGCCGTGGACGGCCGCGACGTCACCGCCATGAACGCGCACCAGCGCGTGGCGGCGGGCCTGTCGCGCTCGTACCAGATCACCAACATCTTCAAGCAGTCCAGCGTGCTCGACAACCTGGTGCTGGCGGCGCAGGCCCATGCCGGCAGCAGTTTCCGCTTCTGGAAGCCGCGCGCCGCCGAGTCGGCCCTGTACGAGCAGGCCCGCGAACTGGCGCGCGAATGCGCCATCGACGCCAGCCTGCTGGGTCGCGCCGCCGGCACCCTGCCGCATGGCGAACAGCGCAAGGTCGAGTTCGCGCTGGCCCTGGCCGCGCGGCCGCGCGTGCTGCTGCTGGACGAACCCATGGCCGGCATGGGGCCCGACGAGACCCTGCGCCTGACCGACCTGATCGAATCCCTGCGCGGCCGCGCCGCCATGCTGCTGGTCGAGCACGACATGCAGGCGGTGTTCCGGCTGGCCGACCGCATCTCGGTGCTGGTCTACGGCCGCGTGATCGCCACCGGCACGCCGGACGAGATCCGCGCCAACCCGGACGTGCGCCAGGCCTATCTGGGTGACGACGAGACGGCGCCCGCGCGCCAGGAGACTGCCTGATGCTCAGCATTGAATCGGCCCAGAGCGGCTACGGCGCCAGCCAGGTGCTCTTCGGCGTGGACCTGCAGATCGGCGCGGGCCAGGTGGTGACGCTGCTGGGCCGCAACGGCATGGGCAAGACCACGCTGCTGCGCACCCTGTTCGGCCAGCTGCCGCTGCGCGGCGGCAGGATCCATTTCGCCGACCAGGACATCAGCGGCTGGAGCCCGGACCGCATCGCCCGCACCGGCATGGCCATCGTGCCCGAGGGGCGCCAGTGCTTTCCCAACCTGACGGTGCGCGAGCACCTGACGGCCTTCGTGGCCGCGCGCAATCCCGCCATCGGCGAGCCGTGGACGCCCGAGCGCGTGTTCGAACTGTTCCCGCGACTGGGCGAACGCGCCCGCAACATGGGCAACCAGCTCTCGGGCGGCGAGCAGCAGATGCTGGCCATCGGCCGCGCGCTGGTCACCAACCCGCGCCTCTTGATCCTGGACGAGGCCACTGAGGGCCTGGCGCCCAAGATCCGCGAAGAGATCTGGAACTGCCTGGCGCGCCTGCGCCAGGCCGGCCAGACCATCCTGGTGATCGACAAGTACGTCGAGCGCCTGTTGAGCCTGGCCGACCGCCACGTCATCCTGGAACGCGGCAAGGTGGTCTGGACGGGCGACTCCGCGGCGCTCGATGCCGACCGCGGCCTGTGGGAACGCTACCTGGGCGTGTAGCGCGAAAGCCGCAAATGCGGCGCGGGCCGCGGTGTTTCTTTCGATATAAAATAAAACGCAATAAACGCGAGGTTCGTCCGGATCGGCCGGAAATAGGCTGACCTTTGGCAAATCCGCGTGTTTACGCCTGTTTCCATTCATCCCGTGGTTCTCTACACTTAGCGCGCCGTGCGTACCGCGTGGATGCGTCACGTCTTAACAAGCTGTCAGGGAAGACTTCGCATGGCGAAATGGGGTTTGCGCAAAAAATCATTGATGGCGCTGTTGCTGGCCTGCCTGGTCGCGCTGGCGCCGGCCGCGCTGATCGGCTGGCAGGTGCTGGACGGCGTGCGCGATCACTTCGGCCGCGCCTTCGCCGACAACTTCACGCAGCTGAACCGCCAGCGCATCCTGGCGCCGGTGTCGCGCGAGCTGGCGCTGTCGCAGCGGCTGGCCGACAGCGAGGTCACGCGCCGCTGGCTGCGCAATGAAAGCGACCCGGCCGCGCGCGAACTGTTCTTCCGCGAGGCCGACGGCTACCGCCGCGACCTGCTGGGCCGCGCCTATTTCATCGCCAGCGCCGCCACCGGCCATTACTACTTCAACGACGACCAGCCGCTGTCGGAAGCGCCGCGCTACACGCTCAGTCGCCAGGCGGCCGACGACGGCTGGTTCTACAACTCGCTCAAGGCGGGCGCGCGCTACAACATCAACGTCAATCCGGACCTCAAGCTCAAGACCACGCGGGTCTGGATCAACGTGCAGGTGCGCGACGGCGACAAGGTCATCGGCCTGACCGGCGCCGGCCTGGACGTGGGCGGCTTCCTGCGCGACTTCGTCAACAGCGGCCAGCCCGGCGTGACGCCCATCATCGTCGACGAGGATGGCGCGATCCAGGCGCACATGGATCCGACGCTGATCGCCTACAACTCGGGCGCCAGCGGCACGCAAGGGGCCAGCGGCCGCGGCATGGTGTTCAACCTGCTCGACCCCGGCAGCGGCCGCGACGAACTGCGCTCGGCATTGCATGCGGCCCAGGCCGACCCGCAATCGGTGCAGTCGGCCTGGGTCTCGATCGACGGCGTGCGCCAGCTGGTGTCGGTGGCCTACATGCCCGAGCTGCACTGGCACGTGCTGACGGTGGTCGACCTGGGCGCGGCCCGGGTGCTGGACACCGATTGGCTGTGGCCGGCCGCCATCGGCCTGGTGCTGCTGTTCGCGGCCCTGCTGCTGTGCTTCGGCTATGCCATCGAGCGCCTGATGCTGCGGCCGCTGCGCCGCCTGCAGCAATCGGCCCGCGCCATCGCCAACGGCAGCTACGACGTGCGCCTGCCGCCGGGCGGACAGGACGAGATCGGCGACCTGAGCCGCGCCTTCGGCGTCATGGCCGACAAGGTGCGCCAGCACACCGCCGAGCTCGAGAGCAAGGTGCGCGAGCGCACCTCCGAGCTGGAGGACGCCAACCGCGCCATGGCCGCCGCGCACAAGAAGATCGGCGATTCCATCGACTACGCCAGCCTGATCCAGCGCGCCATCCTGCCCGACCGCCAGCTGACGCAGTCGCTGGGCGCCCACCACTTCGTGCTGTGGAAGCCGCGCGACGTGGTCGGCGGCGATTTCTACGTGTTCCGCTCGGACGGCGCCAACTGCCTGCTGGGCATCATGGACTGCGCCGGCCACGGCGTGCCGGGCGCGCTGATGACCATGCTGGCGCGCGCCGCCATCGACCTGGCGATCACCGAGGCCGGCCCGGCCGATCCGGCCGGCATCCTGACGCGCACCGACAGCGCCATCCGCGCCATGCTGGCCGACGCCCAGCTGCCGCGGGCGCTGGCCACCAACACGGACGCGGGGCTGGTATATATTGACCGCCAATCCGGCAGCTTGCGGTATGCCGGCGCCAAGATCAGCCTGTACGCCAGCGACGGCGAGACCCTGCGCGAAGTGCCCGGGGGCAAGCGCGCGCTGGGCGACAAGCGGATCGGGACTTACCAGAACATCGAATTGCGCATGGAGCCGGGTTGGACCTATTACCTGGCGACCGACGGCTTCCTGGATCAGGCCGGCGGCGAGCATGGCTTCGGTTTCGGCAACACGCGTTTCGCCGAAATGCTCAAGAGACACGCGCGGCAGCCGTTAACCGACCAGGCGGCGGCCTTTACCGAGGCCCTGGCCCGGTACCAGGGCGAGATGCCGCAGCGCGACGACATTACCTTGCTGTCTTTCCGTTTCGAATAATCGTTATCAGGGCGGTAACTCCCATGAATGCCTCCGATCTCTACGCATTGGGCGAGCGGTTCGACCAGAATCGCACGCTGTTGTGCTTCAACGGGCCGATCTCCCGCAGCCTGATCGAGGAAATCGGCAATGCGCTGAAGAACTACCTGAACGCCGAGCATGCGCGGCCGGCCGAAGCCATGGACGTGTTCTCGGTGTATATCGAGATGATCCAGAACATCCGCCAGTACGCCGCGCAGAACGGCGACGCCGACGCCGCCGCCACCGTGGTCATCGGCCGCCGCGACGAGAGCCGCTACGTGGTCTCCGCCGGCAACCTGGTCAAGGCCGAGGACGGCCACAACCTGGTGGCCCGCATCCAGCAGCTGGCCGCGCTGGACAAGGCCGCCCTGAAGGCCGAATACAAGGCCCAGCTGCACAAGCCGCGCACGCCCGGCGTGGCCTCGGGCGCGGGGCTGGGCCTGATCGATATCGCCCGCCGCGCCGGCGCGCCGCTGGAAGCCAGCCTGACGCCCGCGGCGGGCGAGGGCCGGGCCTTCTTCAGCCTGAGCGTCGTGATCTGACCGCGCCCGCGAGCCATAGACCCTTTTCGGAGTTATTGATGAAAGACCTGAACATTCCCGGGACCCAGTCCACGCCCGCCATCACCGCCGACGCCGCCGCCGGCGTGCTGGCGATGCGCGGCGACTCCTACCCGGAGAATTCCTTCGAACTGTTCGGCCCCGTCATCGAGTGGGTGGAAGCCTACCTGCTCAACGGCACGGCGCCGCTCAACCTGGAACTGGAGCTGCTGTACCTGAACACCAGCAGCATCAAGTCCGTGATGGACATCTTCGACCTGCTGGAAGCCGCCCACGCCAAGGGCCGCGGCGTCAGCGTGACCTGGTTCTACGACATGCGCAACGAGCGCGTCGGCGAGCTGGCCGAGGAATTCAAGGAAGACTGCACCTTCCCATTCTCGGTCGTCGGCCGCCAATGAAGCCCGGCAACGCCGAGCTGGACGAACGCATCGCCGCCTTGCTGGCGGATCCTGCCTACGCCGGGCATCCGTTGCGCGAGGCCTTGCAGGACCTGTGGCGCCACACCGCCGAGCAGATGTCGCGGATCGAACGCATCACGCACCTGTCGGACGCCTACCAGTCCATGGCGCACCAGCGCGAAATGGGGCTGTGCGAGCAGTTCGACCGCCAGCTGCGGCGACTGGCGCGGATTGCGCGCATCTCCGACCACTACCAGAACATGATGCGCGACCTGAACGCGACGCTGGAAGAAACGTCGCGCCGCGATCCGCTGACCGGATTGCTGAACCGCCGCGCCCTGATGGAGCTGATCAAGCAGGAAGTGCAGCGCGCGGCCCGCGGCGGCCAGGCTTTCGTGGTCGCCATGCTCGACGTCGACCACTTCAAGGCGGTCAACGACCGCTACGGCCACGAAGTCGGCGACCGCGCCCTGGTCGAGCTGGCCGGCGCGATGCGCCACAGCGTGCGTGAATACGACCTGTGCGGCCGTTGGGGCGGCGAGGAATTCCTGGTGCTGCTGCCGGCCACGCCGCCGGAAACGGCGCAGGGCGTGATGGACCGGCTGGTCGGCGCGGTGCGCGCCCTGGCCATCGATGTCGGCGCCGACGTGCTGCGCCTGACGGTCAGCATCGGCATGGCCTATCACCAGCTCGGAGAAACCTTTTCAGAAACGCTCAGCCGGGCGGACCAGGCCTTGTACCTGGCCAAGCAGGACGGACGCGACCGCGTCGCGCTTGGATTCCCCCGGCGCTGAATGAACCCGGAGCCGCTGTCTTCCGGTATGGAGCCCCTTATGCTTGATTCTCATCCAGGCGGTTCGAGCGTGGCCCCGCAGGGCGCCGCGTGGCAGGTGGGCAACTATCTGGCGACGATGGACCGGGCACTGCTGCTGTTCGACTTCGATGCCGCCGGCTCCCTCCTGAACGCGAACGACAACTTCCTGGCCGCGCTCGACTATTCCCGCGCCGATGTGGCCGGATTGCGCCACGACCTGCTGTGCGACAGCATGGACGAAGGCAAGGGCATCGCCAGCGCCGAGCAGATCTGGGCGCGGCTGCGTCGTGGCGAGTTCTTCTCGGGCACCTGCCGCTATCGCAAGCGCAGCGGGACCTCGGTGTGGATCGAGGCCACTTATCTGCCGATGCGCGACGAAAGCGGCGAGGTCCGCCGCATCGCGGTCATCTCGCGCAAGTCCATCGCCGACGCCGAGCGCCAGGAGGAAATCCGCCTGCTGCTGCTGGGCATCAACGAAACCGGCAACGCCGTGGCCGTGTCGGGCCGCGATGGCCGCATTGTCTACGTCAACGACGGCTTCCAGCGCATGCTGGGCTTCTCGCGCGCCGACGCGCTGGAGCAGGAGCTGGGCGAACTGCTGGCCGGCGGCCGGCCCGACGGCGGCACGCGCGAGGAACTGGACCGCCGCATCGCCTGCCGCGAGGGCTATCACAAGGACGTGCTGGTGTATGACCGGGGCGGCAAGCCGCTATGGGTGTCGGTCATGGCCAATTCCGTGTTCGACGAACGCGGATCGCTGGTCAACATCGTCGACGTGTTGACCGACATCACGCCCACCAAGGTGCACGAGGTGCTGCAACGGCGGGTGCTGCAGGCCATGGTCAACGAGGCCTCGGTGGTGGAAGTGATGAACATGGTCTGTCGCGAGGTCGAGCGCCTGGCGCCCGAGGTCGCGGCCACGGTGCTGCGGGTCGACGAGGCCGGCAAGCTGCGCCCGCTGGCCGCGCCCAGCATGCCGCCCGCCTACGCCGACGCCCTGGACGGCGAGGCCATCGGGCCGCAGGCGGGCGCCTGCGGCACGTCGGCCTTCCTGGGGCGCCCGGTGATCGTGCCCGACATCGCCACCGACCCGCTGTGGGACAACTACCGCCACTTGCCGCTGCCGGAGGACATCAAGGCCTGCTGGTCCTCGCCGATCAAGTCGAGCGACGGTCGCGTGATCGGCACGTTCGGCTTCTACTTCCGCGAACGCCGCCTGCCGGACGATTTCCATCATCGCCTGGTCGACGTATGCGTGTACCTGTGCGCGCTGGCGCTGGAGCGCGAAGAGGCCCGCGCCCGCATCCGCCAGCTGGCGTTCTACGACGAACTGACCGGCCTGCCGAACCGCAACCTGCTGCTGGCCCAGGCCGAACAGGCCATCGCCCGCGCCGAGCCCGAGCGCAAGCGCGTGGCGGTGCTGTTCCTGGACCTGGACCGCTTCAAGCAGGTCAACGATACGCTCGGCCATCCCATCGGCGACGCGCTGCTGCGAGACATCGCCCAGCGCCTGCGCCGCCTGGCGCGCGCCACGGATATTGTCGGCCGCCTGTCGGGCGACGAGTTCGTGATGCTGATGCCCGATTTCGAGCATGGCCGCCTGACGGCCGCCGCCGAGCACATCCTGGTGTCGCTGTCGCATCCCTTCGTGGCGGGCGGCATCACGCTCAATCCGTCGGTGAGCATCGGCATCAGCGTGTTCCCGGAGAACGGCCGCGACATGGACACGCTGCTGCGCCACGCCGACATGGCGATGTACCAGGCCAAGACAGCCGGGCGCAACCGCATTTCGTTCTTCAGCGCCGAGATGAACCGCCAGGCCCAGGAACGCCTGGCGCTGGAAGCGGCATTGCGCGATGCGCTCGAGGGCCGCGCGTTGCGGCTGCACTACCAGCCGCAGGTGGGGCTGAAGAATGGCAGCCTGTATGGCGTGGAGGCGCTGGCCCGCTGGCGCCATCCGACGCTGGGCGATATTTCGCCGGCCCGGTTCGTGCCGCTGGCCGAGGAGTGCGGGCTGATCGGCGACCTGGGCGACTGGGCGGTGCGCGAGGCCTGCTCGCAGCTGTCGATCTGGCGCAACAACGGGTTGCGGGTGCCATCGGTGTCGGTGAACCTGTCGGCGACCAATTTCCACAACCTGAACCTGCCGCGGATGATCGCGGCGACGCTGGCCGAGTTCGGGCTGGCGGCGTCGGACCTGATGCTGGAGATCACCGAGGGCGTGGTGCTCGACGCCACGGCGGGCACGCTGCGCACGATCGCGGAGCTGCACCGCCTGGGGGTGCGCCTGTCGATGGACGATTTCGGCACGGGCTATTCCAGCCTGGGGCATTTGCGGCGCTTGATCGTGGACGAACTGAAGCTGGACCGCAGTTTCGTCCAGGGGCTGGAGAGCGATGACGCGGCCCGGGCGCTGACGAGCGCGGTGATCCGGATCGGGGAGAGTCTCAGCCTGCCGGTGGTGGCAGAGGGGATCGAGAATGAGGAGCAGCGGCGCTTCCTGATCGAGCAGGGGTGCGCGGCGGGGCAGGGGTTTCTGTTTTCGCCGCCGTTGCCGGCGGGGGATCTTGAGGAGTGGCTGCGGGCTAGGGGGTGAGCGGTTTTTTTGCTTGCTTGCGTCGAAGTTGGGTTCTTGAGTCGCGCGTGT
>NZ_QHHO01000047.1:550119-560509 GCF_003184165.1 Achromobacter sp. RW408 | reverse complement strand
GCCCACCAACACCGCCCCAAAAAAAAAGCCGCCCGGCCGCCCGGCCGCCCGAAGGCCGGGCAGCCCCCTCGGGGGGGCAGCAAGCGCACGCAGTGCGCGCCGCGTGGGGGCCCACATATCCCCGCCAACTGTGGAGAAGCTTGAGGACAGCTGTGGGGCAGGTACGAAAAAGCCTGACGTGCCAAGCACTTGCAGGCACCGGTCAAAAACTGCGCAATCCATCGTTTGGCCGATTCCTGGCGCACTTATCCACCGTCCAAAGGGCGATTGCGGGACGCCCGCGGACGCTTCGCATCGACCGGTGCATTTGTCCCAGCATTCTGTGGACAAGCATGAGGACAGGATGAGGGCAGCTCGGCTTTTCCCTTGCACATCAAGCACCTGCAAGGGGTGGTCAAGAAAGGCCCAGACGCACTCGCCCAGGCGCCAGGTTGTCCCCGGGAAATGTGGATAAGGCTGAGGACAGCCTGCGGGCAGCCGCAAAAATCCCTTTACCGCCAAGGCCTTGCGCCAGGCGGGCAATAAACGCTCAGGCGCCGTGCTCCGGCCGCGCCAGCTACGTGATGCGCCGCGCCCGCCCGCCCCTTCTCGCATTTGTCCCCACCGGATGTGGACAAACCTCTGAACAGTCTCATGACAAGCCGAAAAAAATCTTATCCGACAAGCACTTGCAAGGACCGCTCAAAAAAGGAGCAGCGCCGCGGACGCGTCGCGCCCGCCGCGTGAATGCCGGGCGCTCGCCATCGCGCGTCGGCGGCGCTAGACGTCGCCATCCTCCAGCCGCATGCCGATCTTCAGGCCGACCTGCCAGTGCGCCACCTTGCCGTCCTTGATGTGGCCGCGCACCTCGGTGACCTCGAACCAATCCAGGTGGCGCAGCGTTTCGGATGCGCGCTCGATGGCCTTGCTGATCGCATCGTCGGTGGACTTGGTGGACGAGCCCACCAGTTCGATCTGCTTGTAGACATGATTCGACATGGCTTGTCTCCTTTGAGGGGGAAGCGTTGCGAATCGTCGGCCGCGCGCGGGGTTCCGGCGCTTACGACCGGCAATCCATTCGAACACACAGGATACCGCGCAGGGCATAGAGTGGTGTTACGAGTTCCGTCGGCGCGGCCTCGCCCGCGTCCCCGGGTCTCGCTTCTGAAACGCAAGCCAGGAGGTTGTCATGCCTGAACGGAAAACGCTGCAACGCGCCGCGCGCGACAAGAAGCAAGGCAAGTCCCCATCCACCCAAGCGGGCGAATTCGTGCGCGAGGAAATCGACCACGTGCGCGAAGGCAAGCACGGCGTGCGCTCGACCAAGCAGGCCATCGCCATCGGCCTGTCGAAGGCGCGCCGCGCTGGGGTTGACCTGCCCTCGCCCAAGAAGGCCAGCGCGTCGACCCGGCGCAAGGCCAAGCAGGACAGCGAGGCCGCGCATGACGGGCACGCCAAATCGCCGACGCGCGCCCGCGCCACCACGCGCGCCCTCAAGCGCGAAAGCGCCAGGCCCGCGTCCAAGCCCGCGCTGTCGCGCCACGCGTCCAAGACGGCGTCACGGCGCACCGCGGCGGATCGCTCGGCCGCCGCGAAGAAGGCCGCCGCCACCAAGGGCGCGGCGGGACGCTCGGCCGCCGCCAAGAAAGCCGCGCGCACCCGCGCCGCCAACCGCGCCGCCGCGCATCACTGAGCGGCGCGGCTGTCAGGGCGCCGCGCCGGCGCCCGCCTCGAATTCGCGCAGGCGCGCCTGCAGGAATTCGCGCAGCCGCTTGACGGCGGGCGACAGCAGCATGCGGTGCACGCACAGCAGGTACAGCGGCGACGGCTCGCCGGTATAGTCCGGCAGGGCCTGCACCAGGCGGCCGGCGCGCAGGTCGGCCAGCACGTCGTAGCGCGACTTGTACGCGACGCCGTAGCCGGCCAGCGCCCAGCGCCGCACCAGGTCGCCGTCATCGCCGACGCGGTCGCCCTTGACCGGCACGGTCAGCGCCCCGCCCTCGTGCTCGAAGGCCCAGCGGTCGTGCAGGGATTCGCCCAGCACGAAGCACAGGCAGTTGTGGCGGCGCAGGTCGGCCGGCGTCTGCGGCATGCCATGGCGCGCGAAATAGGCCGGCGCGGCGCACACCACGCGGCGGTTGTGCTCGCCCAGCGGCAGCGCCACCAGGCCGGAATCGCCGGGCGTGCCGTAGCGCAACGCAATGTCGACCGGCTGCCGGTAGAGGTCGGCCAGGCGGTCGCTGATGCGTACCTGGAAGTTCACGCGCGGATGGCGCTGCTGGAATTCGTCCAGCCAGGGCAGCAGCAC
The DNA here is from genome assembly GCF_003184165.1 of Achromobacter sp. RW408. NCBI lineage: Bacteria > Pseudomonadati > Pseudomonadota > Betaproteobacteria > Burkholderiales > Alcaligenaceae > Achromobacter > Achromobacter sp. RW408. Next base: position 558,222 of record NZ_QHHO01000047.1, on the reverse strand, counting down.
ATGGCGCCCCAGGTCCGACGGAATCGACACCGAAAGCGTGCCGGAGATGGCCGTCTTGTCGCGCGCCAGCGCGCTCTGGCCGGCCTGCAGGCTCGACAGCGCGGCGCGCGCGTATTCCAGATAGCGCTCGCCGTCGCCGGTCAGCCGCAGGCTGCGCGTGGACCGCACGAACAGGCGGGTGTCCAGCGACAGTTCCAGCCGCTTGAGCGCGGCGCTGGCCACCGCCGGCGTCAAGTCCAATTCGCGCGCGGCGGCCGAAAAACCGCCGTGATCCGCCGCGGCGACAAAGATGCGCAAGTCTTCCAACCGAACCATGGGGGCTCATTTTCAAAGAATTATTGAAACTGAGTCCGATGCTAGCCGGTTTTTCATCGTTCGCCACTGGGTAATCATGGCGTCACCCCTACCCGCATTGGAGTCCCCATGAAAATCGAACTCAACGGCAAGAAGGCCCTGGTCACCGGTTCTTCCGGCGGCATCGGCCTGGCCATCGCCCAGGGCCTGGCCGAAGCCGGCGCCCAGGTGGTGCTGCACGGCCGCAGCGCCGACAAGCTCAAGCAGGCCGCCGAAGCCATCGCGCGCCGGCATCCGGGCGCCCAGGTGCACACCGTGCAGGCCGACCTGTCCACCGCCGACGGCGCCGCCTCGGTCTGCGCCGCCCATCCCGACGTCGACATCCTGGTCAACAACGCCGGCTACTTCGCGCCCAAGTCCTTCACCGAAATCACCGACGACGACTGGCGCTACATGCTCGATACCAACGTCATGAGCGGCGTGCGCCTGTCGCGCTACTACCTGCCGCGCATGCTGGCCGCCGACTGGGGCCGCATCGTCTTCATCTCCAGCGAATCGGCGCTGCACATCCCGGCCGAAATGATCCACTACGGCGTCAGCAAGACGGCGCTGCTGGGCGTCTCGCGCGGCCTGGCCGAACTGACGGCCGGCAGCGGCGTCACCGTCAATGCCGTGCTGCCCGGCCCGACGCGCTCCGAAGGCGTGGTCGACTTCTTCGCCGAAATGGCCAGAGAACAAGGCCTGCCGCAAGAACAGATGGAACGCGACTTCATCGCCCAGCATCGTCCCAGCTCGCTGCTGCGCCGGCTGGCAACGGTGGAGGAAGTCGCCAACATGGTCGTCTACACCTGCTCGCGCCAGTCCTCGGCCACCAACGGCGCCGCGCTGCGCGTCGACGGCGGCGTGGTCCGCACCATCGCCTGATCCCTTTTCCCGTTCCGAGATCCCCCATGAAAGCCATCGCCTACTTCCAGAACCTGCCCGCCACCGATCCGCAATCGTTGCAGGACATCACCGCGCCCGACCCCGTTCCCGGCGACCACGACCTGCTGGTCGAAGTCAAAGCCATCTCCGTCAACCCGGTGGACGTGAAGATCCGCGCCAACCGCAAGCCCAAGGACGGCCAGCCCGAGATCATCGGCTGGGACGCCGCCGGCATCGTGCGCGCCGTGGGCGCCAAGACCAGCCTGTTCGCGCCCGGCGACCGCGTCTGGTACGCGGGCGCCCTGACCCGCCCCGGCGCCAACAGCGAACTGCACGTGGTCGACGAGCGCATCGTCGGCCGCATGCCGCAGAGCCTGGACTTCGCCCAGGCCGCCGCGCTGCCGCTGACCACCATCACCGCGTGGGAACTGCTGTTCGACCGCCTGCGCGTGCTGGACAACGCCGCGCCCAGCCAGGGCACGCTGCTGGTGGTCGGCGCGGCCGGCGGCGTCGGCTCGATCCTGGTGCAGTTGGCGCGCCAGCTGACCGGCCTGACCATCATCGGCACCGCCTCCCGGCCCGAGACCCAGGCCTGGGTCACCGAGCTGGGCGCCCATTACGTCATCGACCACACCCGCCCGCTGGCCGAGGAACTCAAGCGCATCGGCCTGCCGCAGGTCGGCTTCATCGCCGGCCTGACCCAGACCGACCAGCACTTCGCGCAGCTGGCCGAAGCCATCGCGCCGCAAGGCAGGATCGCCCTGATCGACGACCCCTCCGCCATCGACGTGCGCCTGCTCAAGGGCAAGTCGGCCTCGCTGCACTGGGAATTCATGTTCGCCCGGCCGCTGCACAACACGCCCGACCTGATCGCCCAGCACGAACTGCTGAACCAGGCCGCGCGGCTGATCGACAACGGCACCCTGCGCACCACGCTGGGCGAGCACTACGGCCGCATTAACGCCGAAAACCTGCGCCGCGCCCACGCCTTCATCGAAAGCGGCAAGGCGCGCGGCAAGGTGGTGCTGGAAGGCTTCTAAGGCGCCCGGCCCGTCCCGACGAAAAAATTGGGACGGGTGTCTCGCATTCGTCGGAAGAAAGAGGTAAAACCTCGACTGCGCGCCGCGGGCCTTCAGCCCGTGGCCGCGCTTTCGGGAGTTGGCTCTGATTTCTCACCTGTTCGACCAAGCGCTGGAACCGATGCTCTGGGGCATGGTGGCGGTCGCCCTGCTGATGCTGCGGCTGGTGCCGCTGCAGGGCTGGAAGGCCGTCATCGTCGCCGGCATCACCGCCGGGCTGGTGTTCGACACCATCCAGTTCCGGGTCGGCCCGCCGCGCCTGTGGGACGCCCTGGTGCTCGGTTCGATCCTGGCCGCCTTGCTCGTGGCCGCGGCGCAGGAACTGCTGGTGCTGCTGGCGCGGCGCCTGCGCGCCGCGCGCTCGCGGGCGCGGGCCTGACACCTCGCCGGCCTGCTCAGGCCGCGGGCATTCCGGGCAACACCAGGTCATCGACCTGGTAGGTGTGGAATTCGCTGGTCGATACCGCATCGAGCTTGCGGAATTTCTCCAGGAACACCGGATCGGAAAAGAATTCGTCGACCTTTCCCGCCCCCGAGATCGCCTCGATGTTCACCACGGTCTTGCCGTCCGTGCTCTTGGCCAGGTTGCTCCACAGGAAACCCGGCTTGGTGCGCGCGACGTAATGCACCACCTCCTGGATCGCCTGGAAGGCGTCCTCCTGCCGGCCCGGGTGGGCATGAATCACGTTGACGATGAACACCGTGCCATCCGGCGCGGGCTTGAAGGTGGCGGTAACGGGAAAGGCCATGTCGGCTCCTGCGGTGAAAGACAGGCGACACTATGGCCCGGCGCGACGCCGCGAAAAAGAGGCCGGCGGGCTCGAGACTACGGACAATGCCGTCCGCAATCGCGCAGCCTCCCTTCTCGGTCCCTGGCCCGGATCAGGCGCGCCCTTCGCGTCGGGCGCGGGCGTGCGGATCATTGATCTCGGTTTCCAGTTCGGCGATCAGCCAATCGAACCAGCCGTTCTCGGTGCGCGCATACACCACCGCGGCCGGAATCTTGCCTTCGCGCCAACCGGGCTGGTGCGCATCCATCCACGCCGACAGGCTCTTGTGCGGCGCCAGCAGGCCCGACAGCCACGACCAGACATAGTCGGGCACGTTGCGCCGGAAGCCCTTGGCGCTGGCGTAGATCGTCGGTTCCAGCGGCATGTTGCCCGAACGGGCCAGCCTGGCCTGCACCCGGCGCAGCGTTTCGGCGGCCGCCTGCAATTGTTCGGTGCTGAGCTTTTTCACGTAGCGACTCCTGGATTGGTTTGGCCGGATTATCGCCGACAGGCCCTGGCCGTTGCCAGCGCCGGCATCGCGCGACATCAACGCGCCGCGCGCGGCGTTTGCAACGCCAGCAGCATCGAGGCGCTGAAACGCCCGCCCGGCGCCAGCACCTGCAGGCCTGTGCGGGTCTCGCCGGCCGCCGCCAGGTTGAAGGCATCGGCGACATTGGTCACCGGCTCCACGCACAGGAAATCGGCGCCTGGCGCCGTGTAGACCACCAGGTGCGCGAAAGCCGGATCGGCGTGCAGCGCCAGTTCGTGTCCATCCGGCCAGTGCAGCGTGGCGCGGCCGCCCCACTGCGACAGGTAGGTATCGCACCCCTCGGCCGACTGGCCCAGTTCCCGCACGTGGGTGGTCTGGCTGGCGCCGGGCAGGCCGTCGGCGTCGGTCGGCCAGATGCGCCGCGCATGCAGCGCCACGCGCGTGGCGGTGAAGTACGGATGGATGCCGCAACCGAACGGCATCGGCGCATCGCCATGGTTGATCATCAACAGTGTCAACGACAGCCCGCGCGAATCCAACCGATAGCGCTGCACGCATTCATACGGCCACGGCCAGCCCAGCACGCCGGCGGGCTGTTGCAGCACCAGGTCGACCGCGTCATCGGCCAGATGGCGCACCTGCCAGGGTTGATACAGGCCGGCGCCGTGAATCGCCTGCGGCCGTCCGGGCAACGATGCCAGCACGTGGCGCGCGCCTTCGAACGTGAACACGCCATCGCGCACCCGGTTCGAGTACGGCGCCAGCGGATACGAGCCGGCGCGCGGCCATTGCGCGGGCGGCCAATCCGTCTCGGCCAGCGGCACGATCCAGTCGTGCGCCTCGGTCGACAGGCGCGTCAGGCGTCCGCCCCCGCCGGGCGCGAACTCGGCGCGATGGGGGCCGTGGGTGATGGTCACGCGTTCACTGGCATCCAGCGAGGCGGGGAAGGGCAAATCATCGGGCATCGGGCGCTCCCGCGGCTCTGCGAACGGCCGCGAGACGCCATTGTGCATGGCGCGGTCCGGAGCCGGCAAACGCTGCCGGCCTCAGCGTTGCCCCATGCCTCAAACCCGTGCGACATACTCTACCGGGGATTGGTCCGACGTTCGGATATACTGTTCATTCATACAGTAATCCGACCGCAAGGGACCCCTGCCCATGACCAGTCTGATCAATTCCCCGCCCAGCCGCAGCATCTGGCTCAGCGCCTTTACGCGCCTGAGCGGCGTCAAGAACGGCGACTACCTGCCCCTGCAACGGCTGCAGGAAGCCACCGGCCTGGAAAGCGGCCAGAAGCTGCGCGACGTCCTGGCCACCGCCGAACGCGAGGGCCTGCTGCTGATCGACCGCGGCGCCACGCCCGCCAGCTACCGCGCCACCTACGCGCTCGAACGCCAGGTCACGCTGTTCGCGCCCGACTAGGGGGCCGCCGCGACGACAGAGTGCTAACGATCCCTTGCAATGCTGTTACATCTCGGGAAATAGAATCCCCCGGAATGCACCCTACGGAGAAAAACATGCAAGAAGACACCGCCAAGCCCGAACCCACCCGCCGCCGCTGGCCTTTCGGCTACGGCCAGGAAGCCTGAACGGTCCCTTCCCCCTCTCCAGGGCGTGAGAACGCCTTCCTCTCGCGCCAGGCACGCGCCCGGCAAGCCCACCATGCCCCTGCTCGACCTGCTCGACGCCGCCAACGGCCTGCCCGACGCCTGGAAGTCCCGCGTGCTGGCCCAGACTGGCGGCTGCAACGTCAAGATCCTACGGATGGACGGCCAGCCCTCCCCCGCCGAAACGCACGACTACAACGAAGCCCTGATCGTCATCAGCGGCGCGCTGCGCCTGTCGGTCAAGGGCGAGGCGATCGAGGTCGCGGCCGGCAGCATGTACCTGGCGCCCGCCGGGGTGCCGCACGCCGTCGCCGAGGGCAGCCACGGCGTGCTGATGATCGTCGATCCGGTCGGTTACTGAGGCCGCGGCGGCCGGCCCACTCCGCTTCGCGCGCGCATATTGCCACTGGCTGCCGGAATCGCTAGTATCCGCGCATCCCGACAGCGTCGGTCACCACAGGCCAGTCCATGAAGCGTCTTCCTCTTCACATCGTGGTATTCGCAACCCTGGCCCTCGGACTGGCGATGACGCGTCCGGCAACGGCCGAACAAGGCTGTCCCGATGGCTACACCATGGCCGCCGTGGGCACCGCCCAGTGCATTCCGATTCCCGGGCTGTACCAGGTGCCGGGCGGCTACCAGGCGCCGCCGCCCCCGCCGCCGGTCCGCTGGGAACAACGCTGGGGCGCCATCGCCATGGATGCCGTCACCGGCAAGGTTGGCGTGGCCGGCAGCAGAAAGAGCCGGCAACAGGCCGAAGACGACTCCGTGGCATCCTGCGCCAAAAAAGGCGGCGGCGACTGCCGCGTCCAGGTCTCGTACGCCAACCAATGCGGCGTGATCGTCTGGGGCAACGGCATCGCCGTCTCCCGGTTCGCCCCCACGCTCGAGGCCGCGACGGATATGACGCTCGCCGAGTGCAAGCGGGAAAGCGGCGGCGCCTGTGAGGTATTCTTCTCCGATTGCAGCATGCCGGTACGGGTGCAATAGCCCGCCGCCCCTTTCCCCGAGCCTTCGCCATGCCCTTGGACACCACCCACCTCGTCACCGACGCCACCGCCCTGCAAGCCCTGTATGGCGAACCGGGCGAAGCTTCGCTCAAGAAGGAAGTGGACCACGTCCATCCGCACTACCGCGCCTTCATCGAGGCCGCGCCCTTTGTGGCGCTGGCCACCTCGGGCCCCGACGGCCTGGATGTGTCGCCGCGCGGCGATCCCGCCGGTTTCGTCGTGGTCGAGGATGAAAAGACCTTGCTGCTGCCGGACCGGCGCGGCAATAACCGCATCGACAGCCTGCGCAACATCCTGGCCGAACCGCGCGTGGCGCTGCTGTTCCTGGTTCCCGGCGTCAACGAGACGCTGCGCGTGAACGGCAGGGCGCGCATCAGCGTCGACCCGGCGCTGCTGCAACGCTTCGAGATGGACGGCAAGCAGCCGCGCTCGGTCCTGATCGTCGACGTGCAGACCGTCTACTTCCAGTGCTCGCGCGCCCTGCTGCGCTCGCGACTGTGGGACCCCGCCACCCAGATCCCGCGCACGGCGCTGCCCAGCGTCGGCCGCATGCTCTCCGACCTGAGCGCCGGCACCTTCGACGGCGCGGGCTACGACCGCGACCTGCCGGCGCGCGTGGCCAGCACGTTGTATTGAGTCTCTGCCGCTGAATCGAGCGGAACGCCGCCCGGGATGCCGCTGCGCATCCCGATGATGCTGCAAACATCACACCGCGACGTGTGCCGTCACCATCAACCCGATACCCTGACATCCATGCGTTAACGGGTGCCCGCCAAGGCCCCGCGACCTCATCGATGGACGGATCTTCGGCGTGCCGCTCGAACCTACAGACTTTTATCGATCGCATCTGCGATCACTGCATGTGGCGCTGTTGCGCCATCCGATCGGCATCGCTCATTTGAGCGGCCGCGGCATACGGCTGGACGGCAGGACCCTTGTACCGGGCGAACTCATCCACGGCATGGATCGGATGATCTCGACACTCGAGTTCGCCCACCTGTTCACCGTTTTCAACGGAAGCCGGGTCCACGCGCAGTTCGCCCGCAAGCCCCTTCACGATGCCCCGGCGGGGCTGTACTTCTCCATCATCAACAACGGCATCATCCAAAGCCCGAACAAGAACAGACTGGGACTCTACCGCGCACGCGACAAACACGACAGCACGCTTATCGTCAAGAACATGCACATCGACTGCATATGCCTGGCGCACCACGCGCCACCGGGTCTTGGCACCATCGCCTTCGCGCTGTCAGCAATTACCGCGCATCTGGCCGGGCTGTCGCATATCTCGCTGGTCGCGGCCGGTGGCCCGGGCGCCGGGAAACGCTACGTCGGCTACCGGATCTGGCCAAAATTCGGCTTCGACGCCGACATCGCCTCCGATGAGCTGGCCGCCGCGCCATATTTGCAGGGCTGCCAGACAATCCAGAAAATCTTGGCCAGGGACCCGGCCTGGTGGGATGCCCACGGCACCCAGCGCATGATGCTGTTCGACCTGGCGCCTCACAGCACATCGTGGGGAAAGCTGCTACGCTACGTTCGTAAGGTCTTCAACGGAGGCTCCGATGAGCACCGTCCATTCGCGTAAAACCGCTTCCTCCTGCACGCAGCAGGCGCCAAGCCTCGCCATCTCCTTGTCGCTTGAGGGCGTTGAGCCGACCGACGCGCAGACCTGGGCCCAGATCGAGGCCGCCGCGCGGCAGCCCACCCACGGACGACGGTATCCGGAGATCGCCGAAGTCCCAGACTGTTCAAGCCGCAATGGACGAATGAAAGGCGAGCAATGATAGGCGGCGCCCTCCTGCAAGCCGCCCCCTGCCGCCCATGAGCGTCTTCGGCATCTTCATCCTGGTCCATGGCATCGTCCTGCTGCCCTTTCTGCCCTGACGCTCCCCACGCCAGGCCGACCCGCCAGGCACCGTCGTAAAA
>NZ_QHHO01000047.1:449226-550109 GCF_003184165.1 Achromobacter sp. RW408 | reverse complement strand
CCGACGGCGGTGCGCTCGTCCGGCATGTCCCTGGCCTACAACACCGCGGTGACGGTGCTGGGCGGCTTCGCGCCGGCCATTCTGACCTGGATCACCTACACCACCGGCGTGGCCTTCGCGCCGGCGCTGTACGTGATGGGCGCCTGCGTGGTGGCGTTGGTGGCGTTGACCGTGCTGCCGCAGAAGAATCATGTCTGAGGCCCACATGCGGTTCGCGAATGTGGCGCCAGCAAGCTTGCCGGCGCGTCGGTTGGCCGCCGGCGGCCTGCGCCGCTGGTTCGGCCGCGCCGCCGCTGCGCTGGGCGTGGCGGCGATGCTGGCCGCGCCCGCCGCGCAGGCGGCGGATGACGCCGAACTGGTGCTGCTGGGCGTGGCCGGCGGCCCGACCTGGTACGGCAACGACGCGCCCCACGGCATCTCATCGGCGCTGGTGGTGGACGGCAAGGCCTACCTGGTCGACCTGGGCTCGGGCGCCTACCGGCAATTGCGCCGTGCCGGCATCAAGCCCGGCGCCGAGCAGGCCGTGTTTCTCACGCACCTGCACACCGATCACATCATCGACCTGGCCAGCCTGCTGATGTACGACCCCAGCGCGCGCCGCCGCGCCAAGGCGTCGTTGCAGCTCTACGGGCCGGGCCGCCGCGGCGCTTTGCCGCCGCTGGCGCCGGGCCTGGCGGGCGATCCGGTGATCCATGCCGAGAACCCCGGAGCCGGCACGGCGGACCTGGTGGACTCGGTGGTGGCGGGCATGGCCGCCGACCTGAACATCCGCGTGCGCAGCGAGGGCGTGCCCGATGTGCGCGGTTTCTTCCAGGCCCACGACATCGTCGTGCCGGCCGGGGTGGTGAAAGACCCGAACGCCGATCCCGCGCCGCCGATGGAGCCCTTCGAGGTCTGGCGCGACGAACGCGTGACGGTCAGCGCCATCCTGGTGCCGCACGGGCTGGTGTATCCCAACTTCGCCTACCGCTTCGACACCGCGTCGGGATCGGTGGTGTTCTCCGGCGACACCGCGCTCAGTCCCAACCTGGTCAAGCTGGCGCGCGGCGCCGACATCCTGGTGCACGAGGCGATCGATCCCGCCTGGGTCGACCACATCGTCGGCCCCAAGCCATGGGATGCGCGCCAGCAGGCGCTGGCGCGGCAGCTGCTGGAGGCGCACACCACGCCGCAGCAGGCGGGCGAGGCGGCCACGCGGGCCGGTGTGCGCAAGCTGGTGCTGTCGCACCTGGTGCCCGGCGACGCGCCGGCCGAGCATTGGCTGCATGCCCGCGAGACCTTCAAGGGGCCGGTGGTGCTGGGCCAGGATCTGATGCGTATTCCCCTGAAGCAACCCTAAGCATCGTCGGAGGCGAGATGAAGTCTTTGCGTGTTGATACCCAACGACGCGCGGCGCGCGCGTGCGGCCGGATGGCGCTGCTGGCGTCGCTGCTGCTGGGCGCGGCCGCGCAGGCGGCAGCCGATTGCAGCGTGACGCTGGACGGCAAATCGCTGACCGCGGCGCAGGTGCTGGCGGTGGCGCGGCAGGATTGCGCCGTCGCCATCGCGCCGGCCGCTGCCCAGCGCGCGGCGCGCGCCTACGACCTGCTGCTGGCCTACGCGCGCCTGGACAAGCCGGTCTATGGCCTGAACCGGGGCGTTGGCCTGAACAAGGACCAGACCATCTTCCAGGGCGGCGAGATCTCGCCCGAGGTGCGGCGCCTGTCCGAACAGTTCAACCGCAACCTGCTGCATTCGCACAGCGCGGCCTATGGCGCCGAGGCGCCGCGCGACGTGACCCGCGCCGCCATGCTGATCCGCCTGAACACCGCGCTGTTCGGCGGTTCGGGCATGCAGCCGGCCGTGCTGGAGCAATACGCCGCTTTCCTGAACCGCGACGTGACGCCGGTGATGCTGGGCGAGGGCTCGGTCGGCCAGGCCGATATCACCATCCTGCCGCAGATCGGCCTGGTGATGATGGGCGAGGGCGAAGCCTGGCGTGGCGGCCAGCGCATGAGCGCCGCGCAGGCCTTGCGCGAGGCCGGCCTGGCGCCGGTGCGCCCGTTCGGCAAGGACGCGCTGGCGATGGTCAGCTCCAACGCCTACGGCGCCGCGCTGGCGGTGCTGGCCGCGCACGATGCGCGCGCGCTGCTGGCGCAGGCCGACGCCGTGGCGGCGCTGTCGCTGGAAGGCCTGGACGGTAACCTGGCGCCGTTGTTGCCGCCGGCCCAGGCGCAACGGCCCTACGCCGGCCAGCGCCAGACCGCCGAACGCATGCTGGGCCTGCTGCGCGGCAGCGCGCTGTGGCGGCGCGATGCGCAGCGGCCGTTGCAGGATCCGCTGAGCTTTCGCACCGTGAGCCAGGTGCATGGCGCGGCGCGCGACCTGTTGGCGTTGCTGGATCGCCAATTGCAATTGCAGATCAACAGTTCGGATGACAATCCCACCGTGGTGCTGGACGCCGCGCCGGCGGCCGACGCATCGGACTACGAAACGCAGTACTACGTGACCGACGGACCGGTGCGCGGGGCGGTGATGCCCAGCGCGGGTTTCGACCCCAGCGCCTGGGCGCTGCCGCTGCAAGGCACCGCCGTCGCCCTGTCGCAGGTGGCGCAGTTGTCGGCGCAACGCACCCTGCGCCTGACGGACCCGGGCTTCACGCGGCTGCCGCGCTTTCTCAGCCCGGGCAATGGCGCCATCGGCTACGGCCCGATCCAGAAGACCGTGTCGTCGCTGGCGGCGGACGTGCGCGCCCTGGCCGGACCGGTCCTGACCGACGTGCAGCCGCAGGCCGGCAACATCGAGGACGTCGGCACCAACGCGCCGCTGACCGGCTTGCGCGTGGCGGGCCAGGTCGCTGCCCTGACGCGGCTGCTGGCGGTTGAACTGATGCACGGCGCCCAGGCGGTCGACCTGCGCTATCCACAGGGGCCGGCCGCCGCGCTGGGGCAGGGCACCGCCAGCCTGTGGCGGGATTTCCGCAAGCAGGTGCCTTACATGGCCGAAGACCGGCGCAACGATACCGATGTCATCACCGCCACGGCCTTTCTGCGCCAGGCGCGAGGCGGCCAATCGGCCTGGGCGCGCGCCGACACGGCGCGCTGAGCGGCTGCCAGCGGAAATCGGCTCGCGCCTGGCGGAAATGCGCCCGGGCGTGCGCGCGGTTTTTCCCGTGGAACAGTGCGTTGCGCCGCCATCGCCCGCGCGGTAGCCGGGAGGCGCTTTCCGGCGGGCGATTTGCGCTACATTTGCCCGACGCGCGCGGGGCCCCAGCCAGGCGCCGCGCCTGTCACAATCGTCATCCCTTACCGCCACCGGATCTCCAGGAGCTCCCCGCATGTCCTCCCTAGACTCGTTCGCCATCACCCGGAAATGGCCCGCCCGGCATCCCGACCGCATCCAGCTGTATTCGCTGCCCACGCCCAACGGCGTCAAGGTGTCGATCCTGCTGGAAGAGCTGGGCCTGCCCTACGAGCCGCACCGGGTCAGTTTCGATTCGCAGGACCAGTTCACCCCGGAGTTCCTGTCGCTCAGCCCGAACAACAAGATCCCCGCGATCCTCGATCCCAATGGCCCGGACGGCAAGCCGCTGGCGCTGTTCGAGTCCGGCGCCATCCTGGTATACCTGGCCAGCAAGACCGGCCAGTTCATCCCCGCCGACACCGCCGGCCGCTTCGAAACGCTGCAGTGGGTGATGTTCCAGATGGGCGGCATCGGCCCGATGTTCGGCCAGCTGGGCTTTTTCCACAAGTTCGCCGGCAAGGACTACGAGGACAAGCGCCCGCGAGACCGCTACGTGGCCGAATCCAAGCGCCTGCTGGGCGTGCTGGACAAGCGCCTGGATGGGCGCGACTGGGTCATGGGCGAGCAATACACCATTGCCGATATCGCCATCCTGCCGTGGGTGCGCAACCTTATCGGCTTCTACGGCGCGGGCGACCTGGTCGACTTTCCGCAGTTCAGGAACGTGGCCCGCGTGCTGGAAACCTTCGTGGCGCGTCCGGCCGTGGTGAAGGGCCTGACGATCCCGGCCTGACGGCCCCCAATTGGTGCCGGTCCGGCGGCTCATCGCGGCCCGCCGGAGCGGCCCGATCCGCGCATTCAGGAGATCGTTCCCCTGTTAATTAGTCTGAGGGATCGGGCCGGTTTGCGCCGCATCAAACAACGCCGATACTTTCATTCTTTTCGGTCATATGCTTATTACCAAAAAGCGTAAGCTGCCTCCATAAGCTGGACCACGCAGTACGAACACCCCGACGTGCGCGCTGGCCGGCAGCAACGGAGGGATGGAATGAAGCACTTCGGGATCAAGGCGGTGGCGCTATTGGCGCTGGCGGGCCTGGGCGGCGGTATCGGCGGCGCCCACCTGTTGACCGCCGTCCGCAAGACGGACAGCACGGCGGTCGTCGATCCGCAGGACCGCCGGCTGGCCGAAGCCGGCGCCTACATCGCGCGCACCGCCGACTGTATCGCCTGTCATAGCGCGCCGGGCGACAAGCCGTTCTCGGGCGGCCTGGCGATGCAGACGCCGGTGGGCACCATCTACTCCTCCAACATCACGCCCGACAAGCGCACCGGCATCGGCGCCTATAGCTACGCCGACTTCAAGAACGCGGTGCAATACGGCATCCGCAAGGATGGCGCCACGCTCTACCCGGCCATGCCGTATCCGTCGTACGCCATCATGCCCGACGCGGACATCCAGGCGCTCTACGCGTATTTCATGTCGCAGGTCGAGCCCGTGGACAAGCCCAGCGCCGACTCCACCATTCCGTGGCCCTTGAACATGCGCTGGCCCATGGCCTGGTGGCAGCTGGTGTTCGCCGGCAAGCGCGACTTCGCCGCGCCGGCGGGCGCGGACGAGCAGGTCAGGCGCGGCGCGTACCTGGTGGAAGGTCCGGGCCATTGCGGCGCCTGCCACACGCCGCGCGGCCTGGCCTACCAGGAAAAGGCGCTGTCCATGGCGGACGGCGACGCCTTCCTTTCCGGCGCCGTGATCGACGGCTGGCGCGCCAAGAGCCTGCGCGGCGAAGCCCGCGGCCTGGCGTCCTGGAGCGCGGACGACATCGCCCTGTTCCTGAAGACCGGCCGCACCGACAGGGTCGCGGTGTTCGGCGCCATGGCCGACGTGGTCGAGCACAGCACGCGTCACTTCACCGATGACGACCTGGCCAGCATCGCGGCCTACCTGAAGCAACTGCCGCCGGTGCCGGGCAAGGCGCCGGTGTTCCCCGCCAAGGCGGACAACACCACGGCGTCCCTGCTGGCTGGCCGCTACGACTCGCGCGGCGCGGTGATCTACATGGAGCATTGCGTCATCTGCCATCGCGCCGACGGCCAGGGCATGCCGCGCATCTTCCCGGCGCTGGCGGGCAACTCGGCGATCTTCGCGCAGAACCCGCAGTCCATCATCCAGATCACGCTGGAGGGTGGCGGGATGCCCGCCAATGACCATGACACCATGGCCTTCGCGATGCCGCGTTTCAACCACCTGAGCGACGAGGACATCACCGACGTCATCAACTTCATCCGCACGGCCTGGACCAATCAGGCGCCGCCGATCGCCAGCGACGAGGTCGCGCACATCCGTGGTTTCCTGGCCAGCAAGAAGCCGAACATCGTGTCGGGAGGCAAGCATGAATAAGCTGTACAAGATCGCCGCCGCGGTGGCGCTGATGGCCGGGGGCGGCATGGCCGCGCTGGCGGCGCCGCCGGCGCCGGCCGGCGAGGCCAAGACCTTCGCCGTGCTCGACAAGGACGGCAAGCGGCTGGCCGACTACACCATTCCGTCCGATACCCTGATCGACAAGGAACCCAACGCCGAACAGATCCGCTACGGCCAGCGCCTGCTCAACGAAACCCGCCGGCTGCTGCCGGACAACACCGGCGCCAGCCTCAACTGCAGCAGCTGCCACGTGCAGCAGGGCAAAAAGCCGATGGGCGCGCCGTACATCAATTCGTTCAATTCGTTCCCGCAGTTCAACCCGCGCGCGGGCCGCGAAGTGTCGCTGGCGGACCGCATCAACGGCTGTTTCCAGCGCTCGATGAACGGCAAGCCGCTGGACAAGGAATCGCCCGAAATGCTGGCGATGCTGGCCTACATGAAGTGGCTGGCGCAGGACGTGCCGCACGGCGCGCAAGTGCAGATCAAGAACGCCTGGCCCATCGACACCAAGCTGGTGCCGGATGCGGCGCGCGGCAAGACCCTGTACGCGGCGCAGTGCGCGGCCTGCCACGGCGCCAATGGCGAAGGCAAGCGCGACCGCGCCGGCAACATCGTGTTCCCGCCGTTGTGGGGCGACGAATCATTCAATATTGGCGCCGGCCTGGCGCGCACCTACAAGGCAGCCGCCTTCATCCGCAACAGCATGCCGATGGGCGTGAACACCCATGGCAACTGGGGCGAGGGCAAGGTGCTGTCGGACCAGGACGCGGTGGACGTGGCCGAGTACTTCACGCACATGCCGCGGCCGGATTTCCCGCCCAAGGACAAGGACTGGCCGAACGGCAAGAAGCCCAAGGACGCGCGCTATTGAGCAACCGAGCCGGACGCGCGGGCCGGTCCCGTCCGGGGCGGCCCGGATCCGGGCGGGGTGATGGCGCGCTCCACGCCCTACAATCGGCGAGTCTTCCCTCGTGATCGTCCCCGGCCCGCCATGGAACTGCGCCAGCTTCGTTATTTCGTTCGCGTCGTCGAAGCCGGCAGCATCGGCCGCGCGGCCATGTCGCTGGGCATGGTGACGTCCGCGCTCAGCCAGCAGATCAGCCGGCTCGAAGGCGAACTGGCCACGCGGCTGCTGCAACGCAGCGCCAGCGGCGTGGTGCCTACAGACGCCGGGCTGGCGTTCTTCCGCCAGGCCCAGTTGGCGCTGCGCCATGCCGACGACGCGATCCAGGCCGCGCAGCAGGCGCGCCTGGCCGGTCACGTCAGCGTCGGCCTGCCATCCACCACCGCGGCCATCCTGGGCGCGCCGTTCGTGCAGGCCATGAACCAGCGCTATCCCGATATCCGTCTGCATCTGGTGGAGGCATTGTCCGGCCATCTGGCCGACATGCTCAACGGCCGCCAGCTCGACCTGGCCATCGTGTTCCATGCCGAGGCGGCGCGCCGCTGGAGCGTTATGCCGCTGCTGGACGAACCCCTCTATCTATGCGCCCGGCGTGACATGCCGGGACTGCCCGCCGGCCCCACCACACGCCTGGACGAGATCGCCGGCCTGCCGCTGGTGCTGCCCGGCGGCCGCCATGGGCTGCGCGCCTCGGTCAACCTGGCGTTTCAGCAGGCGGGCCACGTGCCGCGGGTGGTGGCCGAGGTCGATGGCCTGGCGCTGCTGATGGACGTGGTGCAGCTGGGTTACGCCGCCACCATCCAACCCAGCTCGGCCACCGCGCGCATCGCGCCGGGCCAGTTGGCGATGGCGCGGATCGACGAGGCCGACCTGTTCCGGCCCAATCTGCTGGCCAGCCTGTCGGACGACGAACTGTCGCCGGCGGCGCTGGCTGCGCGCCTGGTGCTGGCCGACGTCTCGCGCAGGTTGGCGCGAGACGGCAAATGGGCCGTTACCGCGCTGCATGAGTCGTGAACGGGTGTCGCTTGCCGCCCATGAGCGATGCCGCGCGCAGGCGGCATACCGCTCTTCACGAATCATGAAGACCCGTTGACGGCGCGCTGATATCGCGGCGGGCGGCGCCGGCCTACAGTCCGTTCCTTGATCCGGGAACGATGACATGGTCGATGTATTGGTGATAGGCGGAGGCAATGCGGCGCTGTGCGCGGCCTTGATGGCGCGCGAGGCGGGCGCCAGCGTGTTGCTGCTGGAGGCCGCGCCGCGCGCATGGCGCGGCGGCAATTCGCAGCACACGCGCAACCTGCGCTGCATGCACGACGCGCCGCAGGACGTGCTGGTGGACGCCTATCCGGAAGAGGAATACTGGCAGGACCTGCTCAAGGTCACCGGCGGCCAGACCGACGAGAAACTGGCGCGGCTGGTGATCCGCGAGTCCGCCACCTGTCGCGACTGGATGCGGCGCCATGGCGTCAATTTCCAGCCGCCGCTGTCGGGCGCGCTGCACGTGGCCCGCACCAACGCCTTCTTCATGGGCGGCGGCAAGGCGTTGGTCAATGCCTATTACCGCAGCGCCGAGGCCCTGGGCGTGGGCATTCGCTACGACGCGCCGGTGGACGCGCTGGAACTGGAGAACGGCCGCTTCAAGGCCGCCCGCATCGGCGCCGAGCGCATCGAGGCGCGCGCCTGTGTGCTGGCGGCCGGCGGTTTCGAGTCCAACCGCGAATGGCTGCGCGAGGCCTGGGGCCGCAACGAACGCGGCGAGTGGCCGGCCGACAACTTCCTCATCCGCGGCACCCGCTACAACCAGGGCGTGCTGCTCAAGTTCATGCTGGACGCCGGCGCCGACCGCATCGGCGATCCGTCGCAGTCGCACTGCGTGGCCATCGACGCGCGCGCGCCGCTGTACGACGGCGGCATCTGCACCCGCATCGACTGCGTCTCGCTGGGCGTGGTGGTCAACCGCGACGCGCAACGCTTCTACGACGAGGGCGAGGACTTCTGGCCCAAGCGCTACGCCATCTGGGGTCGCCTGACGGCCATGCAGCCCGGGCAGATTGCCTACTCCATCATCGACGCCAAGGCCGTGGGCCGTTTCATGCCGCCGGTCTTCCCCGGCGTTACCGCAGATTCCGTGGCGGAACTGGGGCGGCGCCTGGGACTGGACCCGGTGGCGTTCGAGCACACCATCCGCGAATACAACCAGGCCTGTAGAACCGGCACCTTCGACCACACGACGCTGGACGACTGCCGCACCGAGGGCCTGGCTCCCGCCAAGACCCACTGGGCCCGGCCCATCGACACCGCGCCGTTCTACGGTTACGCGCTGCGGCCGGGCATCACCTTCACCTATCTGGGGCTGAAGGTGGACGAGACCGCCGCCGTTCGTTTCAACGGCGCGCCCAGCGACAACCTGTTCGTGGCCGGCGAGATGATGGCCGGCAACGTGCTGGGCAAGGGCTACACAGCGGGGGTGGGCATGTCCATCGGCACCGCCTTCGGCCGCATCGCCGGCGCCCGCGCCGCGGCAGCCGCCCAGCGCATGCATCGTACCCCCGGCACCCACCGCAACGGAGCACAGCATGCGGCAGCTTGAAACCCTGGCCCGCGAGGCTCAATCGTTTGCGCGGACGGCGCCGGCCATGGAGGAACGGCCGGTGCGCTGGCATGGCCGCGGCGCGGCCGCGCTCAGTCCGCAAGAAACCGAAGTGGCGCGCGTCATGCAGATCTGCAACGCCTGTCGCTACTGCGAAGGCTTCTGCGCCGTCTTTCCGGCCATGACCCGGCGCCTGGAGTTTGGCAAGGCCGACCTGAACTACCTGGCCAACCTGTGCCACAACTGCGGCGCCTGCCTGCACGCCTGCCAGTACGCGCCGCCGCACGAGTTCGCGGTGAACGTGCCGCAGGCCATGGCCAAGGTGCGATTGCAGACCTATACCGAGTACGCGTTTCCAGCGGCGCTGGGAAAACTGTACCGGCGCAACGGGCTGGCGCTGTCGCTGGCCACGGCGGCGGGGCTGGCATTGTTCCTGGCATTGACGGTGATGCTGACGGGCGGGTTGTTGCACGCGCCGATGGCCGGCAATTTCTACGCGGTGTTCCCCCACAACACGCTGGCGCTGATGTTCGGCGCGGCGTTCGGTTTCGCCATGGTGGCGCTGGCCATCGGCGCGGCGCGCTTCTGGCGCGACGTCAGCCCGGGCACGGCCAGCGGCGCGGCCGTGGCCGAGGCCGCGCACGACGCGCTGCGCCTGCGCTACCTGGATGGCGGCCATGGCAAGGGCTGCAACAACGCCGATGACGCCTTTACGCTGTGGCGCAGGCGCTTTCACCACTTCACGTTCTACGGCTTCATGCTGTGTTTTGCCGCCACCTGCGTGGCCACGCTCTACCACTACCTGCTGGGCGAACAAGCGCCATATCCGTTCTGGAGCGCGCCGGTGCTGCTGGGCACGGCGGGCGGCATCGGCCTGCTGATCGGACCGGCGGGCCTGCTGTGGTTGAACTTGCGGCGCCATCCGCTGCAGGGCGACGCGGCGCAAAAGCCGATGGACCGCGGCTTCATCGCCTTGCTGTTGCTGACCAGCGCCACCGGCCTGGCGCTGCTGGCCGGCCGCGATACCGGCGCCATGGCCCTGCTGCTGGCGGTGCACCTGGGCGTGGTGATGGCGCTGTTCCTGACCTTGCCCTACGGCAAGTTCGCACACGGTATCTATCGCTCGGCCGCGTTGCTGAAGTGGGCGATCGAGAAGCGCCAGCCCGACAAGCTGAAGTTGGGCGCCGACTGAGCCGCGCCGCCGCCGCGGTCCCGTGGCGGTATGCGCGCATGACGGCGCCCTCGAAGGCGCCGCGATTCCAATATCCTTCAGGAGACTTGCATGTTCCCTCATCGCCTTGCCCGCGCGGCATTCGCCGCCGCCTGTCTGCTGCCGGCCCTGCCGGCCGCGCAGGCGCAGCCCTTTCCCGTCAAGCCCATCACGCTGGTCGTGCCGCATTCGGCCGGCGGCACCTCCGACATCCTGGCGCGCACGGTGGCGGCCGAAGCCGCCAGGTCGCTCGGCCAGACCATCGTGATCGACAACAAGGGCGGCGCCAACGGCACCATCGCCGCCAAGCAGGTGGCTTCGGCCGCGCCCGACGGCTACATGCTGCTGCTGGCGACCGCCAGCACCCATGGCATCAACCCGTCGCTGTACTCGCGCATTTCGTATGACGCGGTCAGGGATTTCAAGCCGGTCACGTTGCTAGCGACCGTGCCCAATGTGCTGGTGGTCGGCTCCAACGTGAAGGCCGCCAGCGTGCCGGAGCTGATCGCCTACATCAAGACGCAGGGTGATCGCATCAACATGGGTTCCGCGGGGGCGGGCACGCCCGGCCACCTTGCCGGCGAGATGTTCAAGCGCGCGGCGGCCTTGCAGTTCACGCACGTGCCGTACAAGGGAGGCAGCCCTGCCATCACCGACCTGATCGGCGGCCAGATCGACTTCATGTTCACCACCATTCCGGGCGTGCTGCCGCACGTCAAGGCCGGCACCTTGCGCGCGCTGGCGGTGACCTCGCCGCAGCGTTCACCCGCCTTGCCCGACATTCCCACGATGGCGGAGTCGGGCCTGGCGGGCTTTCAGGCCCTGTCGTGGCATGGGGTGGTGGCGCCGGCCGGGACGCCGGACGCGGTGGTGGCGCGGTTGAATGAAGCCTTGGGCGGGGCCTTGGCGGCGCCGGCGGTCAAGCAGCGCCTGATGGAGGAGGGGGCCCAGGCATCGACTCTGCACACGGCCGCCTTCGGCGCGTTCATCGACAAGGAGATCGCGGCCTGGGCGCAGGCCGTGAAGGACTCCGGCGCCACCGCGAACTGAGTGCGTTGCCGATGCGCGCCGCGCATCGGCGATGGCCGTTCAACCCGCCTGGTAGGCGTCGCACAGGGCCAGGTACTCGTCGCCGCTGATCTCCAGCGCCATGGCCGGGATCAGCACGCGCTTGCGGTCCGGCAGCGAGGTCTTCAGCTGGATCTGGCGGCCGATCGGAATGCCGACGTAGGTCTGGTTGACGTAGGTGTTCTCGTTGACCGCCTGCCAGGGAATCACCGTGCCGTCCGTCAGCCGCAGGCCGTCGCGGGTGAAGGTGATGACGGGCTTGGCGGGGCCGAAGGCGCGCATCAGGCAGCGGATCACCAGCCAGACACCGATGGCGGCGATGGCGGCGAAGAACGCCATCCCGCCGATGTTTGCGCGGGCACGCGCGGCCAGCACGCCGAACGCCACCGCGGCCACCGTCCAGATGACGGCGCCGGCGATGAGGCGGTTGCGGGAGTAGTACACGGGGCGATCGGCCAGGGTCTGGGCTTGGTGCGAGGCGGAGCTGTAGATTTCCATGTTCGGGTTGCGTGCAAAGGATGAGGGGGCCGCCACGCGGGCGGGATTTCGGAGTCAGGCAGGCAGGTAGTGCCGCAGGCAGGCCAACAGCACCGGCTCGTTGTCGATGCCGGAGCGGTCGATCCTGTGGGTCTTGCCGCGCGCGACGACGATCAGCGTCTCGTCGGTTTCCATGCCTTCGCTGTCGGATTGGGTGCGGATGGTGTCGATGCTTGCCCACGGGATCTGCTGTCCCTTGTGCACCAGGCCGGCGGCGTTCATGCCCACGGCGCCGAAGGCGACGGTGGCGCCGGCGTCGATGCGGCGCCTGGCATCGGCTTCGAGATTGCCGCCCACGCGCGCCTCCAGCAGGTCCAGCAGCGCATCGGCATCGTCCCAGATGGCCAGGCGCAGCCGCAGGCGTCGGCCGTCGGTCAGCGTGAGCAGCAGATGGTCGCGATTGTGGCGATGACGCATCGAGGCGATGTCGGCATAGGGTACCGCCAGGGGACCCAGGCGCAGCGCCCGCTCGTCCAGCGTCAGCGCGGCGGGCGCGCGCCACCACGCGACCAGGTCCGAACCCCGCCACAGCAGGTAGCCCACGGTCGGCAAGGTCAGGAAGAAGACCAGCCACATGGCGCGATAGCGCAGCATCTCGACCAGCAGGCGGCGCGGCAGCAGCCAGATGTCAATGGCCGCCAGCAATTGCGCGGAGAACAGATACAGCAGCGCCGCCGCGCCCAGGTAGCAACCCAGCGCGTAGCGCGGCAGAATACGGGGAAATGAAGCCGTCATGGAAACCGGCCGCGACGCGGCACCGTTCTGGAATTTGAAGGCTTGGCACTCTAAGGCGATGTCCGGCGAGGCGGGGTTTCCAACTGTATCAATATTGCGGATTTCATGTCGCCATCAGCTTGCCCAGCGTCGCCATGCCCTGTTCCATCGCGTCGCTCCAGGGATGTCCGCAGTTCAGCCGCAGGTAGTTGCCGAACGCGCCGGAGGACGAGAACAGCGGCCCGGGCGCGATGCTGATGCCGTGGTCGAGCGCCGCGCGATGCAGTCGCAGGGTGTCGATGCGCGCGGGCAGTTCGACCCAGGTGAAGTAGCCGCCGAGCGGCCGCGTGGCGCGCGTGCCCTTGGGAAAGTAGCGCGCCACCGCCTGCAGCATCTCGCCCTGCTGCAAGGCCAGCGTCTGGCGGAACTGGCGCAGGTGGCGGTCGTAGCCGCCCTGCGACAGGTAGGCGGCAATCGCCGCCTGCGTCGGCGCGGCGGTGGCCAGGCTGGTGGTGAGCTTGTTGCGCATGATGGCGCGGGTGTAGCGTCCGGCCGCGACCCAGCCGACCCGGTAGCCCGGCGCCAGCGTCTTCGAGAAGGACGAGCAGTGCATCACCACGCCCTCGTGATCGAAGGCCTTGGCGGGCCGCGGCCGATTGGCGCCGAAGTACAGTTCGCCGTACACGTCGTCCTCGATCAGCGCGACGCCATGGCGCGTCAGCAGCTCGACCAAGGCTTCTTTCTTGGCCTCGGGCATCAGGCTGCCCAGCGGGTTCTGGAAGGTCGTCATCAGCCAGCAGGCGCGCGGCTGGTGTTGCTGGATGGCCCGCTCCAGCGCCTGCAGGTCGATACCCTCGCGCGGATGCGTCGCCACTTCGATCGCGTGCAGCTGGTTGCGTTCGAGCGACTGCAAGGCGGCGTAGAAGGTGGGCGATTCCACGATCACGGCGTCGCCGGGCCGGGTGACCGCGCTCAGGCACAGGTTGAGCGCGTCGAGCGCGCCGTTGGTGATGATGATGTCGTCCACCGGCACCGTCAGCCCGTCGGCCAGGTAGCGCAGGGCGATGGCGCGGCGCAAGGCTGCGTCGCCCGGGCTGAGGTCGTCGATGGAACCCCACGGGTCCAGCTGCTGCACGGTGGCGGCCATGAATTTCGCCAGCCTGCCGTACGGCAGCAGCGACGGGCTGGGAAACGCCGAGCCGAACGGCAGCATGTCGCGCCGCAGGGTGGCGTTGAGCACCTGCAGCACGTTGTCGCTGACGTCCACCGGATGGCGGCCGGCGGCGGCGCTGGACAGATCTTCGGGCTCGGGCAGGCTGGCCTGCGAGGCGCGCAGCACGTAGTAGCCGGAACGGTCGCGCGCGCGGATCAGCCCACGCGCTTCCAGCAGGTAGTAGGCCTTGAACACCGTCGACGGACTGACGCCGCGGCTGGCGCTGGTCTGGCGCACCGAGGGCAGGCGGTCGCCCGCCTGCAGCAGCCCTGACAGGATCGAGGCGGTGATCTCTTCGGTCAGCCGTTCGTAGCGTTTCATGAGGGGATCCGGAGAAGACGGCGTTTCAGGTCGACATGCCGAGGGCGCGCATCACCAGCCGCAACGCGCCGGCGGCCAGGCCCAGCGACGCCACGCCGCCGGCCCAGATCAACAGCAGCCACAGCAGCCGGCTGCGCCAGGAGGGCAGGGAGCTCGGCGCGGCCATCAGTGAAACGCCTCGCCGGTGCGCACCTTGCCGCGGAACACGTAGTAGGACCAGGCGGTGTACATCAGGATAATCGGAATGATGGCGAGCGCGCCGACCAGCGCGAAGCCCAGGCTCTGCGGCGGCGCGGCCGCGGTCCAGATCGACACGTCCGGCGGAATCACGGCGGGCCAGATGCTGATGCCCAGGCCGCTGTAGCCCAGGAACACCAGGCACAGCGCCAGCACGAACGGCCCGGCGTCCGGCTTGCCGCGCACGCGCCGCATCAGGTCGATACCGGCGGCCGCCACCAGCAGCGGCACCGGCAGGAACCAGAACATGTTGGGCAGGCTGAACCAGCGCTGCGCGATATGCGGCTGCGCCAGCGGCGTCCACGCGCTGATCGCGGCGATCACGGCCAACAGCGCCAGCGTCAGCGGCCGCGCCAGCGCGCACATGTGGCGATGCAGGCGGCCCTCGGTCTTCATGATGAGCCAGGTGCAGCCCAGCAGCGCATACGCCACCACCAGGCCCGCGCCGGTGAACAGCGAGAACGGGCTGATCCAGTCCCACGGTCCGCCCTGGTAGGCGCGCTCGACCACCGGGATGCCCTCGATGTAGGCGCCCAGCGTCACGCCCTGGAAGAAGGTGGCGCAGAGCGAGCCCAGCACGAAGGCGCGGTCCCACAGCGGGCGGTGGCGCGGGTCGGCCTTGAAGCGGAACTCGAAGGCCACGCCGCGGAAGATCAGCCCCAGCAGCATGAACACCAGCGGCAGGTGCAGCGCGCTCAGGATCACCGAGTAGGCCAGCGGAAACGCGGCCAGCAGCCCCGCGCCGCCCAGCACCAGCCAGGTCTCGTTGCCGTCCCACACGGGCGCCACGGTGTTGACCATGGCGTCGCGTTCCTCGGCGTCGCCGACCAGCGGAAAGAGGATGCCGATGCCCAGGTCGAAGCCGTCCATCACCACGTACATCATCACGCCGAACAGGATGATGACGGCCCATATCAGTGCAAGGTCGATGCCCATGGTGTCAGGCTCCTTTGAATCCAGGTTGCGCGGACGGGGCGTCCGCCGAGGTGGAGGCGGCCGACAGCGGCCGCGACGGCTGGCGCGGTTCGCCCGGGCCGCCGGACAGCGGCGCATGGCCGGGCGCCGGGGTCGGACCCATGCGGATCAGGCGCAGCATGTACGACACGCCCGCGCCGAACACGAACAGGTACACCACCACGAACAGCGCCAGCGTCAGCGTCAATTCGCCCAGGCCGTGGCGGGTGGCGGCGTCGGCCGTGCGCATCACGCCGTAGACGATCCATGGCTGGCGGCCGATCTCGGTCACGTACCAGCCGGCCAGGATCGCCACCAGGCCGGAGGGCCCCATCCACAGCGCGAAGCGTTGCAGCGCGCGCGACTGGTACAGGCGGCCGCGCCAGCGCGCCCACAGCGCCCAACCGGCCAGCAGGATCATCAGCATGCCCAGCCCCGCCATCACGCGGAACGACCAGAACACGACGGTGGCGTTGGGCCGATCCTCGGGCGGATACGACTTCAGTCCGGGGAACTGGCCGTCCCAGCTGTGCGTCAGGATCAGGCTGCCCAGGCGCGGCACGTTGAGCGCGTAGCGGGTCTCTTCGCGTTCCATGTCGGGGATGCCGAACAGCGTCAGCGGCACGCCCGCGCCCGGCTCGTTTTCCCAATGGCCTTCGATCGCGGCGATCTTGGCGGGCTGGTGCTTGAGCGTGTTCAGGCCGTGGAAATCGCCCACCACCGCCTGCAGCGGCGCCGAGATCGCCAGCATGGCCATCGCCATCGCGAACATCTTTTTCACCGTCGGGCTGCGGTCGCCGCGCAGCAGGTGCCAGGCGCCGGACGCGCCCACCATCAGCGCGGTGGCCAGGAACGCGGCGATGCCCATGTGCGCCAGGCGGTAGGGGAACGAGGGGTTGAAGATCACCGCCAGCCAGTCGGTCGGCACCACCCGGCCGTCCAGGATCTCGTAGCCCGCGGGAGTCTGCATCCAGCTGTTGGACGCCAGGATCCAGGTGGCCGATACCAGCGTGCCCAGCGCCACCATGATGGTCGAGAAGAAGTGCAGCCCCGGGCCCACGCGCGACCAGCCGAACAGCATCACGCCGAGAAAGCCCGCTTCAAGAAAGAATGCGGTCAGCACTTCGTAGGCCAGCAGGGGTCCGGTGACACTGCCGGCGAAATCGGAGAAGAAGCTCCAGTTGGTGCCGAACTGGTACGCCATCACCAGGCCGGATACCACGCCCATGCCGAAATTGACGGCGAAGATCTTGGTCCAGAAGTGGTAGAGGTCGCGGTAGACGGTGTTGCGGGTGCGCAGCCAGCAGCCTTCGAGCACGGCCAGGTAGCTGGCCAGGCCGATGGTGATGGCCGGAAAGATGATGTGAAAGGAAATGGTGAATCCGAACTGTATTCGGGCAAGCAGTAGCGCGTCGCTATCCATGGCGGGTGATTCCTGACTTCAAGGCCCGCGCGATCCTGCCGCCACCGGGCGGCGCGCGCGGACAGGCCGATGCCTGTAGCGCCAAGATAGGCCGGCGGCGCTGCGCAGTACAGATTCAGAAACGTCAGGAAAAAGCGGATCAGTTTGCCGACACCAGGCAGATTGAGTGCGGTGCCGCATAGCGGAAAAGGGCCATTTCCGAGAAAAGGGCCAGATCCCTACGTTACAAAAAAAGCAGCGCAGCGGGAACGCTGTGCTGCCTGGTATCGCCCTCCTGCGGGAGCAAAACGGCAAGGTCGCCGGCGAGTTGGCTCCTAGGCGGGTTTGGTTGACACGCGCCGCTGCACCCGCTGGCTCAGCCACACGCTGCCCACCACGATCACCATCCCCGCCATTTGCGCCGCGCTCAGGCGCTGGTCGAGCAAAGCCCAGCCCAGCAGAACGGCCGATACCGGGCTCAGGAAGCCCAGCGACGACACCACCGCGGGTTCCAGCCGCGCCAATCCCCGGAACCAGATCACATAGGTCAGCGCCGCGCCGATGAGCCCCAGATAGGCAATGCCCAGCACATTCAGCGTGGTCACCGGCGGCAGCGCCGGCTCGGCCAGCAAGGCGACGGGCAGGAGCAGCGCGCCGCCGGCGGTCAATTGCCAGGAGGTGAAGGCCAGCGCCGACACCGGCGGCTGCCAGCGGCGGCTCAGCACGGTGCCCAGCGCCATCGACGCGGCGCTGGCCAGGCCTGCGGCCACGCCCACCGGATCCAGCGCCGCCTTGGGGCCCAGCACCAGCAGCGCCACGCCGCCGATGCCGGCCAGCGCCGCCAGCACCGCCAGGCCGCGCACGGGCGTACCCAGCAGGGCGCGCGCCAGCAGGATCACGATGAGCGGCTGGATCGCGCCCAGCGTCGCCGCCACGCCGCCCGGCAGGCGATAGGCGGCCACGAACAGCAGCGCCCAGAAGATGGAGAAGTTCAGCGCGCCCAGGATCGCGCTGCGCAGCCACCAGATGCCGTGCGGGATCTGGCGCACCGCCAGCAGCAGCAGGAGGCCGGCCGGCAGGGCGCGCAGCATCGCCACGGTCAGGGGATAGCCCTGCGGCAGCATCAGGGTGGTGACGACGTAGGTGCTGCCCCAGATGGCGGGGGCGGTGGCGGTCAGAAGCAGGTCGGTGCTGCGGCTCATTATGGGTTCCTGGCGGCCGGCGGTCGCCACGATGGCCGGCCGACGACTTCGAAACCGACAGGCTAATTGATTAGCGCCGATACGATAATATCCATTCTGATGGCGACATCATTCACTACTGGTAAACAATAAACGGGCCCGTCCATGGACCACCTCACCGCGCTCAAGGTCTTTCGCCAGGTGGTCGAGCAAGGCGGCTTCGCCGCGGCCTCGCGCCAGCTTGGACTGTCGCCCGCCGCCGTCAGCAAGAACATCGCCGAACTGGAGGCGCACGTGGCGGTGCGCCTGCTGAACCGCACTACCCGCCGCATGAGCCTGACCGAGGCGGGGAGGCAGTACTACGAGCAGGTCGCGCGCATCCTCGATGACCTGCACGATGCCGACATGTCGATGGGGCCGCTGCAGCAGGAACCCACTGGCACGCTGCGGGTCAGCGCGCCCATGTCCCTGAGCCTGACGCTGCTGGCGACCGCCATGCCGCGTTTCCTGGCACGCCATCCGCGTCTGTCGCTGGACCTGCACCTGGAGGATCGCCGCATCGACCTGATCCGGGAAGGCTTCGACGTGGCCATCCGCGGCAGCGACAGGCTGGAGGAATCCAGCCTGGTGGCGCGCAAGCTGATGACGCTGGAGCATGTGCTGTGCGGCGCGCCGGCCTACCTGCGCCAACATGGCGAGCCACAGGCGCCCGCCGACCTGCGGCGCCTGGAATGCGTGCGCTTCACCCTGTCGGGGCATGCCGACGAATGGACCTTCCAGCGCGCCGGCCAGGTCGAACGCGTGCAGGTGCGCGGGCGCTACAAGGTCAATTCCAGCCTGGCGGTGCGCGACGCGTTGCGCGCCGGCCTGGGCGTGAGCCTGGTGCCGCGGGTCTACGTGCAGGCCGACCTGGAGATCGGCGCCTTGCGCCAGGTGCTGACGGATTGGACGCCGGTGGAGACGGACGTGTACGTGGTGTATCCGTCGCGGCGCCACATGGTGGCGAAAGTGCGGGCGCTGGTGGACTTCCTGGTCGAGGAACTGGCGCCGCCGGCGGCCTGAACCGCCGGCGGCGCCGCAGCGCGCGATCCGCGTCAATACATGTGCTGTCCGCCGTTCATGGCGACATTACTTCCCGTCATGAACGCCGCCGCATCGCTGCAGATGAACGCCACCAGCGCGGCGATTTCGTCGGGCTGGCCCAGCCGGCCCAGCGGAATCTGCGGCAGGATCTTCTCCTTGAGCACGTCTTCCGGCACGGCCTCGACCATGCGCGTGGCCAGGTAGCCCGGCGACACCGTGTTGACCGTGACGCCCTTCCTGGCCAGTTCCAGCGCCAGCGATTTGGTGAAGCCGTGGATGCCGGCCTTGGACGCGGCGTAGTTGGTCTGCCCGAAGGCGCCCTTGGAGCCATTCACCGACGAGATGTTGACGATGCGTCCCCAGCCGCGGTCGGCCATCGGCCCGCACAGGGGCTGGGTCATGTTGAACATCGAATCGAGGTTGCTGCGCAGCACGTCGTTCCAGTTCTCGTAGCTCATCTTGCGCAGGCTGGCGTCGCGCGTGATGCCGGCATTGTTGACCAGGATGTCGATCTGGCGGCCGTCGTCGGCCAGGCGCCGCGCCAGCGCCTGGCAGGCGTCGTAGTCGGCCACGTCGACCTTGACCATGTCGTAGCGGCGGCCGGCGGCCGCCTCCTGGTCGAGCCACTGGCGCGTGGCCGCTTCGCTGGCATGGCAGGTGACGATGACATCATGGCCGGCATCGAGCAGCGCCCGGGCAATGGCGCGCCCCAGGCAGCCGGTGCCGCCGGTGACGAGCGCGGTGCGTTTAGTCGCCATGGCGCGCTCCGAACTGGCTCGCTTCGCGCATGGCCGAGCAGGCCGAGGTCATCTGGTCGCAATACGACGACCACATACGCGTCAGCGGCGAATCGGCCAGGCCGCCGCTGGCCGCCGCCGAGGCGTTGCGCAGCCAGCCGCTGACGGCCTCGCTGACGCCGGCGGCCAGCGCCGCCTGGTCTTCCAGCGCGGCATGGGTGATGGCCTGGCTGGCTTCGAGCTGGCACTGCCATTGCTTGCGCGTGACCTCGCCCAGCGCGGGGGCGATGTTCTGCCAGTTGCCGTCGAGCTTGAGCGGCGCCAGCGTCGACAGGTACTGGCCGGTGCCGTCGCTGGCCAGGCGCTGGCCCAGCTGCAGCCAGCGCTGCTGGCTTTCGCGCGCCAGTTCAGCCAGGCGCTGGCAGTAGGCGGCGTTGGCGCCGGCGAGGTCCTGGGGCGTGGAAGCGGTGGTCTTCCCGGTGGTCTTCTTCATGATGCGTCCTTTTAAGAGAGTGGTAAGGGGCAACGAATGCACAGGCCTCACGCCATCTGGCTGAGGGTCTTGCGGAAACGGGTCAACGAGAAGGCGAACAGGACGCTGCCGATCAGCGCCAGCGCCAGGAACGGTTGCCATACGACGCCCAGGCCGGCGCCGCGAAAGAGAATCGCCTGGCCGAGTTCCACGAAATGGGTGGTGGGGGCGGCCAGCATGATGTTCTGCACGAAGTCCGGC
Source organism: Achromobacter sp. RW408 (assembly GCF_003184165.1). Taxonomy (NCBI): domain Bacteria; kingdom Pseudomonadati; phylum Pseudomonadota; class Betaproteobacteria; order Burkholderiales; family Alcaligenaceae; genus Achromobacter; species Achromobacter sp. RW408. The sequence goes on along the minus strand of NZ_QHHO01000047.1, from coordinate 529,578 downwards.
ATGCTTTCGCGCGGCGTGGTGCCGCCGGACAGCATCTGCAGCGGCAGCAGCACCAGGACCAGCAGCATGCCGAACTGCGGCATGCTGCGCGCCAGGGTGGCCATGAAGATGCCCATGGAGGTGGTCGCGAACAGGTGCAGCGCCACCCCGGCCAGGAACAACGCCACCGATCCCTCGATCGGCACGTGCAGCAGGCCACGCACGACGAATGTCAACGATAGCCCAGCCGACACCAGGACCACCAGCCCCATGGACCAGACTTTCGCCAGCATGATCTCGGTCGGTGTTACAGGCATGACCAGCAGGTGCTCGATGGTGCCGTGCTCGCGCTCGCGGATCAGCGCCGCGCCCGTCAGGATGATGGACAGCATCGTGACGTTGTTGATGATCTCCATCAGGCTGCCGAACCAGGCCTGCGTCAGGTTGGGGTTGAAGCGCATGCGCACCGCCAGGTCCACCGGCAGCTCGGTCGGCTTGCGGTAGCGTTTGACGAATTCGTTGATCTCGTCGGTGATGATCTGCTGGATGTAGCTGCTGCCGGTGAACGCCTGGCTCATGCGGGTGGCGTCCACGTTCAGCTGGATCTCGGCCGGCCTGCCGGCCAGCACGTCGCGCTGGAAGTTCGGCGGCACGTTGACCACGAAGGTGTAGCGCCCGGCGTCCATGCCGGCGTCGGCCTCGGCCGACGTGACCATCGCCGGCCGGGTGAAGTGCGGCGGGTAGAACGCCGAGGTGATGCGGGCGGACAGCGGCGAGACGTCCTCGTCTACCACCGCGATGGCCGCGTTGTGCAGCGACTCGGGCACGGCGGTCGCGGCCGTGTAGATCATCAGCGTGAACGACACGAAGATCAGCACCAGCATCATCGGGTCGCGCGCCAGGCTCCACAGTTCCTTGACGCCCAGGCGGAAGATATTGGCGGCATGTCGCGGCATGGTTCAGGTCTCCTGCTTTTTCAGAAGCAGCGCCGAGGCGCCCAGGATCACCGGAATGGCGATCAGCAGCGGCCAGAACGAACCCTGCAGGTTGGAGAAATCCAGCGCCTTGCTGAACACGCCGCGGCTGATCGTGAGCATGTGGGTGGCGGGGTAGACCTGGCCGATCAGCTTGCCGGCGCCTTCCAGCGAGGACACCGGATTGAGCAGGCCGGCGAACTGCACCGCCGGCACCAGCGTGCCGATCATGGTGAAGAACAGCGCCGCGATCTGGCTGCGGGTGAAGGTCGAGGCCAGCAGGCCGATGGCGGTGGCCACCACGTTGTAGATCAGCGCGGCCGCCAGCAGCGTGGTGAAGCTGCCGGTGATCGGCACGCCGAACAGCGTCACCGCCAGCAGCGTCATCAACAGGAAGTTCAGCATCGCCAGCGCCACATAGGGCGCCTGCTTGCCCAGCAGGAATTCCAGCCGCGTCACCGGCGTGACGTACAGATTGATGATCGAGCCCAGCTCCTTCTCGCGCACCACCGCCAGCGCGGTCAGCATGGCCGGCATCATCAGCAGCAACAGCGGGATCACGGCCGGCACCATGGCCGGCAGGCTGCGCACGTCGGGGTTGTAGCGAAAGCGTGTCTCGATGCCGACCGCCTGCGTGGCGGCGGCGCCCAGCCGTTCGCGCGCCTGCTGCTGCAGCCAGCCCTGGTGCATGCCGAGCACGTAGCCGCGGATGGTCTCGGCGCGCTGCGGCATGGCGCCGTCGATCCAGACGCCGACCTGCGCGTTGCGGCCGCGCTCGGCGTCGCGCGCGAACCCCTGCGGAATCTCGATCGCCAGCGACAGCTCGCCGCTGCGCATGCGCGCGTCCATGTCCTGGTAGCTGCTGATCGGCGGCTGCTCGATGAAGTAGCGCGAGCCCGCCAGGTTCAGGCTGTAGTTCTGGCTCAGCGTGGTCTGGTCGCGGTCCATGACCGCGTAGCGCAGGTCTTCCACGTCCAGGCTGATGCCAAAGCCCATCACGAACATCAGCAGCAGCGAACCGGCCAGCGCCAGGGTGGCGCGCACTGGGTCGCGGCGCAGCTCCAGCGCCTCGCGCCACATGTAGCTGAACATGCGCTGCATGCTGAAGCCGCGCGGCTCGTGCGCGGCTGCCGGCGGCTGCGCGACAGGCGCCTGCTCAACATCCCGCGCCGCGTCGGGTGCCGTGCCCGCGCCCGCATCGACCAGGTAGGCGATGAAGGCTTCCTCCAGCGTCTTGGCGCCGCGCATCCGGGTGATCTCGTCGGGCGAGGCGCTCACCAGCACCTTGCCCGCGTGCATCAGCGACATGCGGTCGCAGCGCTGCGCCTCGTTCATGAAGTGCGTCGAGATGAAGATGGTGACCTGGTCCTGCCGCGCCAGCGCGATCAGCAGGCGCCAGAAGTTGTCGCGCGCCACCGGGTCCACGCCCGAGGTCGGCTCATCCAGGATCAGCAGTTCGGGCTTGTGCACCATGGCCACCGCCAGCGACAGGCGCTGGCGCACGCCCATCGGCAGGTTCTCGGGCAGTTCCTCCAGCGCATCGCCCAGGCCGAAGCGCGCCGCCATCTCGGCGACGCGGCCGGGGATGTCGGCCTCGGGCACATGGAACAGCCGCGCGTGCAGCACCAGGTTCTGCCGCACGGTCAGTTCGCCATAGAGCGAAAACGCCTGCGACATGTAGCCGACGCGGCGGCGCGTGTCGATGTTGCGCGGGTCGACTTCGGCGCCGAACAGCCAGGCCTTGCCTTCGCTGGCCGGCAGCAGGCCCGTCAGCATCTTCATGGTGGTCGACTTGCCGCAGCCGTTGGATCCGAGAAAGCCGAAGATCTCGCCCTTGCGGATGCGGAAATTGACATGGTCCACCGCGACGAAGTCGCCGAAGCGCATGGTCAGGTCGCGCGCCTCGATGGCGATGGTGGCGTCTTCGTCCAGCGCCAGCGGCGTGATCTCGACGGGTTGGTGGCCGCGCCGCTTTTCCTCGGGCAGCAGCGCGATGAAGGCGGCTTCCAGCGAGCCGGTGCCGGTGCGCTGGCGCAGTTCGTCAGGGGTGCCGGTAGCCAGCACGCGGCCTTCGTCCATGGCGATGAGCCAGTCGAAGCGCTGGGCCTCGTCCATGTAGGCGGTGGCGACGATCACGCTCATGCCCGGGCGATCGCGCCGGATCTGGTTGATCAGGTCCCAGAACTGCGCCCGCGCCAGCGGGTCGACGCCGGTGGTGGGCTCGTCCAGGATCAGCAGGTCGGGATCGTGGATCAGCGCGCAGCACAGGCCCAGCTTCTGCTTCATGCCGCCGGACAGCTTGCCCGCCGGGCGCGACAGGAACGCGGCCATGCCGGTGCTGCGGGTCAGGCTGTCGATGCGGCGGCGGCGCTCGGCCTCGCCATGGCCGAACAGGCGGCCGAAGAATTGCAGGTTCTCTTCCACCGACAGGGTGGGGTAGAGATTCTTGCCCAGGCCCTGCGGCATGTAGGCGATGCGCGGGCAGACGTCGTCACGGTGGCGCTTGCTGGCCATGTCGCCGCCCAGCACCTCGACCGTGCCCTCCTGCACCGCGCGCGATCCGGCGATCAGCGCCAGCAGGCTGGACTTGCCCACGCCGTCCGGCCCGATCAGGCCGATCATGCGGCCGGCGGCAATGTCGAGCGTGATGCCATCCAGCGCCAGCGTCCTGCCGTAGCGCAGCGACACCCCCGACAGCTTGACCACCGGGGCGGGGGAGGCCGTCGTGGTCGCGGTCATCACGGCACCTTGACTTCAAGGTTGGCGGGCCATTGCGCGTCGGCGTCCAGCTTCAGCCAGGCCACGCCCGGCAGGCCGGTCTTGACCTGGCGCAGATGCTGGCGCAGCAGCTCGGGCGCGATCTGCGCCTTGACGCGGAACATCAGCTTCTGGCGCTCGGTGGCCGTCTCGACGGTCTTGGGCGTGAATTGCGCGGTGCTGGCCACGAACGACACCTTGGCCGGAATCACATACTGCGGCGCCGCGTCCAGCACGATGCGCACGTCCTGGCCCAGGGCGACGCGGCCGGCCGCCTGCTCCGGCAGGAAGAAGGTCATGTAGACATCGGCCAGGTCGGCCATGTTCAGCACCTTGCCGCCCGCGCCCAGCACTTCGCCGGCCTGCGCCACGCGGTACTGCACGCGGCCGTCGCGCGGGGCGCGCAGTTCGCTGTCGGCGATGTCGGCCTCGATGCGGGCGATGGTGGCCAGCGCGGCGTTGACCGCGGACTGGGCGCCAACCTGGGCGGCCTTGGCGGCGTCGATGGCGGCCTGTGCCGCCTTGACCTGGGCGCGCCCGGCGTTGACGGCGGCCTGCGCGCTGCGCACCCGGGCGCGGTCGTCGTCCAGCTCCTGGATCGACGAGGCGCCTTCGCGCGACAGCGTCTCGGAACGCGCCAGGCGGCGGCGCGCCGCGTCCAGCTCGCTTTCGCGCTGCACCACCACGGCCTCGGCGGCCAGCTTGTCGCTTTCGCGTTGCGCCACCTGCGCGCCGGCGCTGGCGGCATTGTTGACGGCCTGCTGGTGCTGGGCGCGGGCTTCCTCGCGCTGCGCCTGCAGCGTGTCGATCTGCATGCGGGCCAGCGGCTGGCCGGCGCTGACGAAATCGCCTTCGGCCACCAGCACGTCCTGCACCCGCCCGGCCAGCTTGGTGGCGACGTCGACCTCGGTGGCTTCGATGCGGCCGTTGCCGCTGACGAAGCCCGCGCCCGGGCCGGTGTCGGACAGCATGCGCCAGCCGTAGTAGCCGGCGGCCGCCACGGCCACGATCGCGAGCAGGGGAATCAGTTTTCGGGTGGACAGCTTCATGATGCGGATCCTGTGTTGAGCGGCGCGCGCCTGCGTGCCCCCGCCCAGCGCGGCGTACAGGCCGACACGGGCCGACAGCAGCGCGCGGCGGGTCTGCACCAGCGTCTGCTGGGCGGCCAAGAGGTCGCGCTGCGCGTCCAGTACCTCCAGATAGGGCGAGGCGCCGTGGTCGTAGCGCAGCTTGGCCAGCCGCGCGCGTTCGCTTTGCGCGTCCACGGTGGCGCGCAATACCTGCACCTGTTCGGCCAGCCAGCGGCGCGCCGACAGGGCGTCCGCGACATCCTTGAAGGCGCCCTGGATGGCGCGCTCATAGCTGGCCACGGCCTGGTCGCGCCGCACCTCGGCCAGGTCGAGGTTGGCGCCGCGGCGTCCCGCGTCGAAGATCGGCAGGTTGATGCTGGGCGCGAAATTCCAGGCGCGGCTGCCGCCGCCGAACAGGCCGTCCAGTTCGGCGCTGGCGCTGCCGAACGCGCCCGTCAGCGTGATGCGCGGAAAGAAGGCGGCGCGCGCCGCGCCGATGTTGGCGTTGGCGGCACGCAGCTGGTGTTCGGCGGCGACGATGTCGGGCCGATTGGTCAGCAGGTCCGACGGCAGCCCGGCCGGCAGGTCGCGCATGACGCTGTCGTCGTCCAGGCCGGCGCGCGGCAGCGGCTGCGCCAGCGGCTGGCCGGTCAGCAGTTCCAGCGCATGGGCCTGCGTGGCGCGGGCCTGTTCCAGGTCGGCGCCAAGCGCGCGCGCCTGTTGCCAGAGCGTCTCGACCTGGGTCAGGTCCAGCTTCGAGATCGAGCCCACCTCGTAGCGCCGGCGGAAGATGCGCAGCGACTCCTCGCGCGAGGCGATGGTTGCGCGCGTCAGCGCCAGCCGCTCATCCAGTTCGCGCAGCGTCAGGTAGCTGTCGGCCACTTGCGCGATCAGGCTCAGCGTGGCGGCTTCGGCGGCGGCGTCCGAGGCCAGGTAGTTTTCCAGCGCGGCGTCCTTGAGGCTGCGCACGCGGCCCCAGAAGTCCAGTTCCCAGGCCGCCATGCCCACGCCGACCTGGTACTGGCTGGCCACCTGCGGCTGGCCGGTGAGGTTCAGGTCGCCGGGCGTGCGGCCGCGGCTGCCGTCCGCCTGCGCGCCGATCGTGGGGAACTGGTCGGCGCGCTGGATGCCGTAGAGGGCCCGCGCTTCCTCGACCCGCAGCAGGGCCGTGCGCAGGTCGCGGTTGTGCGCCAGGGCGTCGCCGATCAGGCCTTGCAGCACGGGATCGGTGAAGTAGCCGCGCCAGTCGACCCGCGCCGCGCTTGGCAGCGAGGCGTCGGGCGCGGCGGCCTGGCCGGGATAGACGGCCGCCACTGGCGCCGTGGGCCGGACGTATTGCGGCGCCATCGACACGCAGCCTTGCGCCAGCAGTACGGCCAGGGCGGCCGGCGCCAGCCGGGCGGCGCGCCATCGCGCAAGGGGACGGCGGGTCATGCTCATTGCTCCATCACATAGGTGCCGGGCGCGTCGCCCAGCGCGGGGTAGCCCTTGCGCGCGGCGTCCATCGCGGGGGGCCTGGCCGGCTTGCCGGACAGCCCGTCCAGCCAGGCGCGCCAGTGCGGCCACCAGGAACCGTCGTGCGGCGTGGCCGCCGCCAGCCAGGCGTCCGGGGCCAGCGCCGGCTGACCCGCCGCGCGCAGCAGGCTGCGAAAGCGCCGCCGCGGATGGCCCGGTTCGCTGACGATGCCGGCGTTGTGACCGCCGCTGGTCAGCACGAAGGTCAGCGCGGCAGGCGACAGTTCGTGCAGCTTGTAGACCGAACGCCATGGCGCCACATGATCGGTCTCGGTGCCGACGCAGAAGGTCGGCAGGCGCAGGTCCTGCAGCCGCACCGGGCGGCCGTCCACGGCGTAGCGGCCGGCGGCCAGGTCGTTGTTCAGGTACAGGTGGCGCAGGTATTGGCCGTGCATGCGCGCCGGCATGCGGGTGGCGTCGGCGTTCCAGGCCTGCAGGTCGTTCATGGGGCGGCGCTGGCCCAGCAGGTATTCCGAGATCATGCGCGACCACACCAGCTGCTGCGCGCGCAGCAACTGGAACGCGCCGCTCATCTGCCGCGCCGGGAAATAGCCCAGCGCCGCCATCTCGGCCTCCATCAGGGCGACCTGGAACGCGTCGATGAACAGGCCCAGCTCGCCGGGCTCGCTGAAGTCGGTTTGCGCCGCCAGCAGGCTCAGGCTGGCCAGCCGCGAGTCGCCGTCGCGCGCCATGGCGCTGGCGGCCATGGCCAGCAGCGTGCCGCCCAGGCAGTATCCCGCCGCGTGCACCGCCGCGCCGGGCACGATCGCCGCGATCGCTTGCAACGGCTCGCGCACACCCAGGCGCAGGTAATCGTCCAGGCCCAGGTCGCGGTCGGCGGCCGTGGGGTTTTTCCACGACACGCAGAACACCGTATAGCCCTGGCCGACGAGATAGCGGATCAGCGAGTTGTGCGGCGACAGATCCAGCACGTAGTACTTCATGATCCAGGCTGGCACGATGAAGATCGGCTCGGGCCGCACCTGGCGGGTCGCGGGCCGGTACTGGATCAGTTCGGCCAACGGATTGCGCAGCACGACCTTGCCGGGCGTGACCGCCACCTCGTGGCCGGGACGGAACTGTTCGGCGCCGGCCGGCGGCAGGCCGCCCAGCTGGCGCAGCCCGTCTTCCCAGGCGGCCTGCGCGCCGCGCAACAGATTGGCGCCGCCTTCCCGCAAGGTCTGGCGCAGCACCAGCGGATTGGTGCATGGGTTGTTGTCCGGGGCCCACCACTCCAGCCATTGGCGCACCATGAACGCGGCCAGGTCGCGCTGGTGGCGATCCGCCAGCGGCAGGGCGCGGACGCAGGCGTCCCAGTTGCGCTGGGCCTGCTGGAAGCCTTGGCTCCACAGGGCATAGGGCCATTGGCGCCAGGCGTCGTCATCGAACCGGCCCGCGCGCAGCGCGGTCCGCGGGGGGGCTGGCGGGTTCCGTTTCGGCATGATGGCTCCAGGGCGCGCGGGCGGCGGGAATGCCGCTGGCGAGGCCGGATCGTCGCGCATCCGGGCTTGTGGCCCGGTGTCGGACCAATCCGACTCAAACGTCTTGAACGCATTGTGCCGCCGCGGTGGTGATCAATCCTTGATCAGAATCAAGTTAGCGACTGACTGGTCGGTTTTTAATGGTGCTGTTGGCGGGCGGCGGCGCTGCCCGCCAATCCGCAATGGGAGCAGGGGTGATGAGTTCGCAACGTCAGCGTCTCCCTCCTACCGTGCGCGTCGGGCAGATCCTCGATGCCGCGCTGCAGGAGTTCTCGGCCGCCGGCTACACCGGCGCCCGGATGGATGACATCGCCTTGCGCGCCGGTCTGTCCAAAGGCGGCCTGTACGCGCATTTCGCCAGCAAGGAGGAAGTCTTCGAGGCGCTGCTGGCGCGCTACCTTTGCCCACCGCGGCTCGACGCCCGCGCCCTGGTCGAGGGCTCGACCACGCCGCGCCACCTGGCCGAACGCCTCGTCAACCATCTCTATGCCAGCCTGGCCAATCCGGCCATGATCAGCGCCATGCGCCTGCTGCTGGCCGAAAGCCTGCGCGTGCCGCACCTGGCGCGGCGCTGGCGCGAACAGACCGCCGACGCGCACCAGGCCGACATCGCCCAACTGCTGGAGCTGGCCCGCGCGCGCGGCCTGTGCGGCGATGGCGCCGCGCTGCGGCATCCCTGGCTGCTGCTGTCGCCGGTGGTCCACGCCATCTTCATGGCGATCCTGCTGGGCCCGGACGAGCGCCTGAACCTGCCGCAGCGGCGCGAAGCGCACGTGGCGCTGATCTGCGACCTGCTGTAGCCGCGCGCCTGCCTTCGGCGGCGGCGTCGCCGTGGATGCGCGGGGCCGCGCCGCCCTGTATCCTTGCGACACCCCCATGACTGACGCTGCGAGGAAGATGTGCCCACCTCAGGAATGACGGTCCGCGTGCCGTCCTGGCGCTATTTCCCGGTGGCACTGGCCCTGGTGCTGCCGGTGCTCGGTTGCATCGGCTGGACCTGGCTGCACGCGCTGAGCACCGAGCGCGCCGAAGCCGCCACGGCGGGCCGGATCGTGCGAGTGCAGACCGGCCAGATCATGGCTCGCGCCCTCGACATCCTGCCGCGGGTCACGGCCCTGTCCGCGCAGTCCTGCCAGACGGCGCGTCCCGACCTGTACCGCTGGGGCACGCTCAATCCGTATTTCCGCTCGTTGTTGCTGGTCAAGCGCGAGCACATCTATTGCTCGTCGGCCTTGGGCGAGGTGGACTACGAGACTGGCGCGTTCCACCGCTGGCCGGTCGGCACGCCGCCGACGCAGTGGTTCGTCAGCGTGTCCGGCACGCCCCTGGCGCCCGACCGCCCGGCCTTGCTGCTGGGCATGGCGGGCGAGGACGGCCGCGGCGGCGTGGTGGTGGTCGACGGCCGCTACGTGCAGGACCTGCTCAACGCGGTGTCGTCGCTGGGGGCCTACCAGCTCGAAGTGACGCTGGGCCGGGGCGCGCCCATCCGCAACGATGCCTGGGGCACGGCGGCGGCCGAGAGCCTGTTTGAGTCGACCGAGGCGGTTGCCGGCCGCGGCGACCTGGTCATCAGGGTGATGGCGCCGTCCGAAGCCGTGGTGCGCGCCTGGCAGCAGCTGCTGGTCACCTATCTGCCCGTGGCGATGCTGTGCGGGGCGTTGCTGGCCTTCGGCGCCTACCGCCTGCAAGTGAACCGGCAGTCGTTCAAGGAGCAATTGCGCCGCGCCATGGACGCCGATGAGCTGCACGTCGAATACCAGCCGGTCTACGGCAAGGCCACCGGTCGCTGCGAAGGCGCCGAGGCCTTGATGCGCTGGACCCGGCCGGGCGTGGGGCCGGTGCGGCCCGACATCTTCATCGCGGCGGCCGAGGCCGAAAACATGATCGTGCCGCTCACGCAACACTTGCTCAAGCTGATCCAGCGCGACATGCAGGCCTGGAACACGCCGCCCGATTTCCATATCGCCGTGAACGTGGCGCCGGAACATCTGTCGAGTCCCGCCCTGGTCGCGGACATCCAGGCCTTTCGCGGCGCGATCCGGCCGTCCTTGATGGTGCTGGAAATCACCGAACGCAGCCTGATCTCCGACAATGGCCAGGCCCGCCGCAATATCGACGCGCTGCGCGCGCAGGGCGTTTTCGTCGCGATCGACGATTTCGGCACGGGACATTGTTCGCTGTCGTACCTGCAGATGTTCCCGGTCGACTATCTCAAGATCGACAAGGGCTTCGTGCAGGCCATCCAGGACAACGGCGAGGAAGCGCCGGTGCTGGACGTGATCATCACGCTATCGCACCGCCTGGGCTTGGCGGTCGTGGCCGAGGGGGTGGAAACCCCTGGACAATTCACTTACCTGACCGAGCGCGGCGTGGCATTCATCCAGGGCTACCTGTTCGCGCGGCCCATGCGGTCGGCCGACTTCGTGCGCTGGTATGCCGACAAAGCGGCCGAGCCACCGGTGCCGGCCACGCTTCGGGGCTGAGCGCGGCGCGCTCACTCCATGGCCTGCGCGGGCCGCCCGGACGCCGATATCTGCCAGGGCTTGCCGCGATCCTTTTCGTCCGCCGCCTCCGAAGCCGTTCCGGTCCGGGGCAATGGGCCCCGGTCACAACAGGCGCATGCCGCCCCGTCGCGCACGGACGGGAAGCCCAGCCTTGGCAAGGTCGGCAATGCAAAGCGCTGGCCCAGTGACCAGACGCTGGCGGTGCGCACGGCCGGCGCGCCCCTGTCGCGGTGGCAGGCCCGGCCAGGCGTGTCCCGCCCACAGGCGCAAGCCGACGCCAGCGCCATGAACAACAAGGCCGCGGCGACTAGCGCGGCGATCGCGATGGCTGACCGCATGGTTTTCCTTTTAGGATAAAAAATTATCGTTTGACGATAATTTGTTGCTACACTACAGCAACGTCATTACCTTCGCAACGTGTTCTGGAGGCTCCCGTGGCCGCAGCGCTGACTTCGACTCCCACCCAACAAACCCCGCCCGCGCCGCCAGGGCGCGACCGGTTTGAACGCATCCGCGTGCTGTCGCGATGGATGCGTGGCCTGCTCATCGCCGTGGCGCTGCTGCTGGTCGCCGCACTGATCGGCATGTGGTTTTTCACCGCCGAGGCGGTGCTGGCGCGCGGCATCTATTCGTTCCTCGGCATCACCCCGTCGCCGGCCTCGGTCGACAGCGCGGCCGCCCATGTCGGGCTGGCCGGACCGCCGCCCGCGCCGCACCTGCAGTTGGGGCCGGGCTACCGGCTACTGGGTTTCGCGCTGTTCGGGGCGCTGGCGGGGCTGGCGTTGCGCGGCATCGCGCACGCCTACGCGATGTTCAGCGATTTCGGCCGGGGCGATGTGCTCACGGTCGCCACCGCGCGCCGGCTGCGCGGCATCGCCTTGCTGGTCACGGTGTTCAGCGCGGCGGTGCCGGTGTTGAAGACGGTGCTGGCGCTGGTCCTGACGCTGGCCAACGGACCAGGGCAGGGCCCGCACATGCTGATCGATATCGACGTCAGCGACATCCTGCTGGCGTTGCTGGGTGGCCTGCTGTTTTCGCTGGCCTGGGCCATGGAAGAGGCGGCCCGGGTCGCGGAAGAGAACCGGGGGTTCATCTGATGGCGATTGTCGTGCGGCTGGATGTGATGCTGGCGCAGCGCAAGATGAAGGCGCGTCAGCTGGCCCAGGAGATCGGCATCACCGAGCCGAACCTGTCGCTGCTCAAGTCGGGCAAGGTCAAGGGCATGCGTTTCGACACGCTCGAACGCATCTGCGAAGTGCTGCAATGCCAGCCTGGCGACCTGCTCGAATACCAGCCAGGCCCGGCGGCGGGCGACGAAGCCCCCGACTGACTCCCTCCCGTTCCTGCTTTCCCCTGCGCGTGGCGCGTGGCCATGCGTGGGATTCCCACGTCCTTTCGATGGATGCCTGCCGTCATGCAAACCCTGTCCCGCGATGCGTCGCGTATCGCTTCTTTCCTGGCCTGCGCCACCGCGCTGGCCGCCTGCGCGCCCATCGCGCTGACACCCGGCGCCGCGAGCGTGCGCATCACGCACAACGAACCCGGCAAGGAATGCGTCTTCCTGGGCGATGTCACCGGTAGCCAGGGCAACTTCCTGGCGGGAGCGATCACCTCCAACGCCGACATGGAAACGGGGGCCCGCAATGACCTGAAGAATCGCGCCGCCGCGATGGGCGGCAACGTGGTCTATCTGTTGACGCAGCGCGCCGGACAGACGGGCGGCAAGGATCACATGGAGCAGACCAACGTCACGCTGTCCGGCAATGTCTATCGCTGCGGCTAGCGTTGTGGCGCCGCCTTGGCGAAGAAGAGGTCGGTGATCGATTGGCTGTCCAGCGGCTCGCCGTTGATGGCGCGCGTCAGCAGTTCGGCACCGAGCAATTGCACCGAGAACACCAGGTCGGGCTGCACCCGCCGGATTTTTTCCAGGTGCTTGCTGGTGTTGACCAGGGCCACCGTCCTGGCGCCCTGTTCTCCGGCGGCTTCCTTGGCGGCCAGCACGATGAAGGCGTTCTCGGCGTCGTCCTCGCGCAGCGCCAGCACATAGCGCGCGCGGGTCACGCCCGCGCTGCGCAGCACCTCGACGCTGGAGGCATCGCCTTCGATCAGGTCGGTGGCGGCCGGGTACTCCTGCGGCGCGCCGGCAGGCACGATGACCGTGACCTCGTCGCCGCGGCGCCGCAGGCCGTCGTAGACGCTCATGGCCAGGGGCGTGGCGCCGGCAATGATGATGTGGTTTTTTCTCATGGCGGTGGAAAACCGGCCCTTGACCAGCCGTTTCAGGTTGCCGCCGATCACCGGGCCGGCGATCGCGCTGATGGAGGTGGCGAAGACGGTGATGCCGAGAATGATAATCGACGCGGTGAACAGCCGCGCCGCGTTGCTGTGCGGCGTGATGTCGCCATAGCCCACCGTCGACATCGAGACGATGGAAAAGTACAGGGCGGTCGCCGCGTCCTTGATGGGCGGATTGAATTCCTCGCCCAGGTACAGCGTGCCGAACACCGCATAGATCAGCAGCGACACCATGCTGACCAGCGCGAACAGCGAGCCGGCCGTGACGCTGGCGCGATCGAAGCGGCGCCAATAGGCGACCAGCGCCACCACCAGCACCAGCGTATAGATGCCGAGTCCGGCGCGGCCGCTGTCGCCCAGGATGGCGAAGGTGCCGATGCCGATCAGCAGCACCAGCGAGAAGGCCCAGGCGATGCGCGCCTTCAGGATCAGGCCAAGGGCGATGATCTGCAGCCCCACCCCCAGCACCAGCCGCGGGATCTCCAGCAGGCCGACCACCTGCATCACGTCCCGCCAGTTGTCCAGCGCCAGCCAGAACGAATACTCGCGCGTCCGCACTTCGCGCAGCACCGGATGCATGAAGGCATACCCGTCCAGGGCCACCAGGATGGCGAGACACCAGTTGGGCGGCACAAGGGAGATCACACGGCGCAGGCGGCGCGCGAGGCCGGTCAGGGGATTGGGCATGGCAGGGGCATCCTTTGCCTGCATTCTATAGGCGCCCGTCGGGGGCTTGCTATATCCAATATGTATAGAAGGCTATCAACAAAGAATTACTTGAATTGCGCCCGACGTCCTAAACTGCCTTCATCACGCGGCTATCCGAGAGGAACGCCGCTGATACGGGCGACGAGCCCGCCAGCTGCCAGGGCGGACGAAATCCCCGGGCGTTATCACGCTGCAGCTTGGGTGGGGACTAGAGACCCCAACCGGGCTCACGGCCAGTCCGTGCGTGAGTAGTATGAGGCACGAATGTTGGAATCGCGTGATCTAGGTAGAAGGCATCAGTGCCGGCTGATGACTCCAGGCTCACGTGTTGTTTTAGCGCGGCGTCTTACCTTCGGGGCAGCGCCGCGTTTTTTTCGCCCATCGCCAGGCTCCTGGCGCCAGCGTATCAGTAAGATGGCGCGCCCGCATCTGCGGTGTCGCGGCGCCAGGCCTCCTGTCCGTCCGGACGACTCTCCTCTCCTCCTTCCCGCGGATCCAGTTCCAGCGCGATATCCGCCGCGAACATATAGCCCCAGCCATGCACCGCGCGGATCGGCAAGGTCATGTGATTGGCCGTCGCCTTGCGCCGCAGCCGGCTGATCATGACGTCTACGAAGCGGCGCCGCGTGATGGCGCCGTCGGCGTCTTCGGCGCCGTCGGGATAGAACGCGTCGCGGCTGACCTTGCGGTCGGGCGCCTTCACCAGACGGGTCAGGAAATCACGCTCGCCCGTGGTCAGCCCGAGGCTGCGCCCGGCGGGGCTGATGAGGGTCCAGCCCTTGTTGGCCAGGCGCCAGGTTTCCTGCAGGGGGTCGTCGGGGGGCGGCTCGGCCACCGGTTCGGACAGGTCCAGGCCCACCGCGCGGCGCACCAGCGCCTGCAGCACCGCCGCCAGCTCCAGGCCGGTGACCTCCGGCGGCAGGCACGCGTCGGCGCCGCAGAGCAAGGTGCGAATGCGGTTTTCCTCGGCGCCGAAGGGCGCGATGGCGACGATGCCCAGGCTGCGGTCGATGGCGCGCAACCGTACGGCGGCGTTGTGGATATCGGGCAGCGGCGCTTCCAGGATGATCAGCGGGCAGGCGCGGCGGGAATAGCGGTCGTAGACGTCGGCCAGGTCGTGGCAGCGACGTACGCTGAATCCGAGATGGGACAGCGCTTGGACCAGCCGGCCGTGCCTGGCGTCGTCCTGGGCCAGAAAAATGACATCCAGTGTGTTGTTCATGGATGCCCGTCCGCGCCTGCGTTGCGTGTCATGCCCCTCTCCCTTTGCTGCGCCATGATGTGGCGGCATCTGGCGGTGTTGTCTGGTGGCGGGCGAAGGTCTGGGCTGGTGCCCAGCGTGTGGGCCGCGGCAGGTTGAGGCCGCGGTCGGGGTCCGGGGCGGCGCCTGGCTCGAGCGCGTTGCGCCCAGGCCGCCGATGATCCGATTCCGCATGGAAGTCACGCCCGTGTTTCATTTAAACACGGGCGTGTTTTTTTGTGAAGATACGTTTCTGTAGTTTCTGGTGGTAACAATTGACGCGAGGCATATTTCCGCGTGGCGCTTGGAACGCTGTTTGTTTTGCGTGGTTGAGACCTGAAGATATTAAGTATTACCGATACATTATTTTCTATTTTCACACGCCGAAAAACCATAAACTCGGGCCGGCGTTAACCCCGCGCCAACGTCGCGCGTCCGCGCGCGGCGGGTGCCGTCGGGATGGCGCCGTGCCGACCGCAAGCCGATGATAGAAAGGGGTTTTTTGCATCGCCGCGGGTCAGTTTCGCGGTGGCGGGGCAGGGGCCCGCACGGGGCCGGGAGGAGGGCGCCGCGATTTACGGATTAGCCACGGAATTGGGGTGCAATCCGTTTATTTGGCGGCAGTATTGAGATGTTTTAATCAAATAAATAAATTCATATTAATGTCTCAGGTTGATCGATTGGACACGTTTAGCCATCGTCTGCGCAACGCAAGAATGCTTCAGGGATGGACACAAAAGGACTTGGCGGTCGCGAGCAACCTGTCGCAAAGCGCTATCGGCAATTACGAAAGCGGCCAGCGCCTGCAGCCTTCCAGCGATGCACTCATCAAGCTGACCCGCGCGCTGCGGGTCAATCCCATGTGGCTCAGCACCGGCGAAGGGCCGATGCTCAATCCTGGCCATGCCACGTCCGTCGCCGGCGCCGGTGACGCGCCTGAACAGCCGCCCTGGCCGTTCGAAACGGTGTCGTACGCCACCTATGCACGCCTGAGCCTGCAGGAAAAGCGCCAGATCGAGCAGGTGCTGGCCGCCTACATCAAGGCGCGCGGCGAATAGTCCCCACCGTGCCGCCGGCGGACGCGGCGTGTCGGACGGGCGCCCTGTCCAGAGGCGCCGCGCCGCGCGCCACGCCGGCCGGGTTGACGGTGCGCGGCGCCGATCCCACGCCTGCGAGCGGCGCGTCCACGCGCAGGCGCCGCCGCAGGCGTTCCACCGGCTCGGCGATGAGACTGTTGAGCAACGCGGCCAAGCCGATGCAGCCGGCCACCACCAGCGCCATGAACATCGCCGGCTGCCGCGCCTGGGTGCCGTCGAGCAGCCAGCCGAAGAACAGGATGACCAGCGCGTGGCAGATGTAGATCGGATAGCTCAGTTCGCCGATCGCCTTGTCGAGCCGGTGCCGTGACTGGAACAGGAAGGCCAGCGGCAGCAGCGCAGCGAACAGCAACACCGCGATGCCATCGCGCAAGGTGGGCGGCAGGCCAATGGAAAAATGGGCCAGCGCATACAGCAACAGCAACGCCGTGCCCAGTTCCGGCAGCCGCGCAACGCGCCGGCTCCAGGCCTGCCAGCGTGGCAGCAGCACCTGGTGCGATAGCGAACCCAGCAGGAACAACGCCAATTCGGTTGGGAAGAAACGGTAGGTCCAGGGATCGCCCTGGCCGATGCCGCTGGCGATCAGCGCCGCGCGCAGCGCCAGCGAGGCCACCAGCAGCACCAGCAAGCGGCGCGGCGAGTGCAGCGCGAAAGGCGCGACCAGGTAGAAACTCATTTCCACGCCCAGCGTCCACGCCTGCGGCACCAGCAATCCCTGGTACAGCGGCACTTCGCTGTGGACAAAACTGCCGGTAAAGGCCAGGCCACCCTGTTCGATACCGAAGAACATGAGCCAGTCCTGGCCCAGGATCACCAGGTTCGACACCGCCAGGAACAGTTCGGCGGACAGCGGCAGGTCTTCGTAGACGCGCCAGAACGCCTCGCCACCGCCTGCAAGGTACGCCAGCAGCGTCAGCGCGGCCACGGCCAGATAGACGGGATACAGGCGCAAGGCGCGATTGGCATAGAACCTGCCCGGCGCGCCCCGATAGTGGTCGGTGGCGGTCAGCACATACGAAATCAGGAAGCCCGAGATCACGTAGAAAAGCTGTACGGCAAGGCGCCCGCCCACCAGCCAGTCGGTGGCGCCGCCGCCCAGGTGGTCGAGCACGACGGACAGCGCCAGCAAGGTTCTCAACATGCCCATCGCCGTGTCTCCGGAAATTGTTGTTATGGCTGCCCGGGCCGGGCGCCGATCCGCGCCCGGCCTGTCGGGAAGTGTCAGTCGATTCTGCGCGTGGCGACGGCGCCCCGCCATGCGGCATTCGATGCAGGCCCCCTGCGCGCGATGTAGCGCGCGCGATGAGCGGGTGCAGCTTTAGGCTTCGGCTGTCGGGCGGAGGCACGGGACGTGCTGGCCTCATGGCGGTTACAGTCGAGGTTGTGTCTTTTCAGGAGTGCTGTCGATGTTTACCTTCCTGTCTTCGCGTTGCCGGGTGCTGGGCGTCGGGGTGCTGGCCGTGGCGTTGGCTGGCTGCGCCGGGTCCACCGGCGGCGCGCGCGCCGAGGGCGCCGCCGCCGCCAACGCGGCCAGCAGCGCGGACTCGCTGGCCCAGACCAGCTGGGAACTGGTGCGCTGGACACGCGCGGGCGGGGCCTTGCGCGATATTCCGCATGGCGACAATGGCGAGCCGATCCGCCTGACCTTCCTGGCACAGGGCAAGCAGTACCGCGCCGAGGGCTTCTCGGGCTGCAACCGCTACCAGGGCAGCTATAAGCTGCAGGGCGGCAAACTGGCCATCGACGCGCCCGCCGCCACCCGCATGGCGTGCGTGCCGGCCGAGCGCGCCGCGCTGGAAGCCGACTATCTGCGCGGCTTGACCGTCATCGACACGTTCACGCTGGACAGCGGCGGCGCGCCGCGCCATCTGACGTTCAACCTGCGCGGCGGCGACGTGCTGGAGTTCGAGCGCCGCCAGGATCCGCCCACTCCCTGAACGCGCGCGCCGGCCAGGTGTTTCAGTATGTTTTGCGGCATCCGGCCGCAAGGCGGGGCGCGCCTACAATGGGCGCTGCCCGAAACCGCCGGCAAGCGTGCCGCGGCGGGCGGTCCTTGTTTCTTGCGGGAGATTTCCATGTCCTTGTCCTCTGCCTGGCGCTGGATCGCGCCGTGCGCGCTTGGTTTGACGCTGGCGGCCTGCGCGGCGCCGCCGCGCACCGCGGACGGGCGCGACCCGCGCTTCCAGCCGGCCGCTGCCTCGGACGTGCTGGCGCAGACCAACTGGGACCTGGCGCGTTGGACCCGCCCCGGCGGCGCGTTGCGCGAGATCCCGCATCCGTCATCCAATTCGGTGCCTGTGACCATCGGCTTCATCCATGACCAGGGCGCTACCCGCGCGACCGGCTTCGCCGGCTGCAACACCTACAGCGCGCCTTATACGGTGGCCAACGGCCAGTTGATCATCCAGTCCAACCCGGTGGCGACGATGAAGGCCTGCGCGCCGGTGAACATGAAGCTCGAACAGGAATTCCTGGCCGGCCTGACGCGCATCACCGCCACGTCCTTCGACAACACCAGCAATCCGCGACGCATGACGTGGGCGCTGAGCAACGGCGACACGCTGGATTTCGGCCGTCGCCTCGATCCCGTCGCCGGCGGCCAGGTGGGCGCGACCAAGCTGGTCTACGTCAACGCCGAGCGCGTGCCGTGCAACGCCGGCGCCGGGCGCGCCATGTGCTATCAGGTGCGCGATACGCCGACGCAGCCCTGGCAGCTCTGGTATGGCGATATCACCGGCTTCAATTTCCAGCCCGGCATCCGCTACCGCCTGCGAGTGGTCGAGGTCAGGGACCCCAACCCGCCAGCCGACGCCTCGGGCCTGCGCTGGGTGCTGGATACGGTGGTGGAACAGGAAATCGTGCGCCGCTGAGGCGGTTCGGTGGGCCGCGCTTGATCCGTGGCAAGCGGGCGCCGCGGTCCAGCGATTACTATTACGCCCTTCGCCGCTCAACGCCCCGCTTTGCCATGTCTTCCGTCGTCAATATCGCCGCCTACAAATTCGTTTCGCTGGACGCGCTGCCCGAGCTGCGCGCCCGGCTGCTGGCCGTGGCTGGCGCGGCCGGCCTGAAGGGCACCATTCTGCTGGCCGAGGAAGGCATCAACCTGTTCCTGGCGGGCCAGGCCGGCGCTATCGACGGCTTTCTGCGCGACCTGCGCGGCGATGCCCGGTTCGCCGACCTGGAGGTGAAGTTCAGCCACAGTGCGCAGGTGCCGTTCCGCAAGCTGCTGGTGAAGATCAAGCGCGAAATCATCCGCATGAATCACCCGACGATCCGGCCCGAGGCCGGCCGCGCGCCGGGCGTGGACGCCAAGACGCTGGCGCGTTGGCTGGAACAGGGCGCCGACGACAGCGGCCGCCCCGTGGTCATGCTGGACACGCGCAACGCCTTTGAAGTGGACGAAGGCACCTTCCGCGACGCCATCGACTGGCGCATCGACCGCTTCACGCAATTCCCCGCGGCGGTGCAGGCGCACCGCGACGAACTGCAAGGCAAGACCGTGGTCAGCTTCTGCACCGGCGGCATCCGTTGCGAGAAGGCCGCGATCTACATGAACGAGGCCGGCATCGACAACGTCTACCAGCTCGACGGCGGCATCCTCAAATACTTCGAGGAAACCGGCGGTCCGGGGTTCGACGGCAAGTGCTTCGTGTTCGACGAGCGCATCTCGCTCGACCCGGCGCTGGCGCCGAGCAAGGATTGATCCCGTCCCGCGAGGACCGGCGCGCCGCCGCCTGAAAAAAAGCCCGCAGATTGCGGGCTTTTTTTCATGGCTCGGGAGTGCGGATCAGCGCACGCGCATGCCGGGCTTGGCGCCGGGGAACGGCTCCAGTACGTAGATGCCGGCGTCCACCGTCTCGTCGGCGTGGCTGGCGGCCAGCACCATGCCTTCGGAGACGCCGAACTTCATCTTGCGCGGCGCCAGGTTGGCGACCATGACGGTCAGCTTGCCGATCAGGTCTTCGGGCTGGTAGGCCGACTTGATGCCGGAGAAGACGTTGCGGTGGCGGCCTTCGCCCACGTCCAGCGTCAGGCGCAGCAGCTTGGTCGAGCCTTCGACGTGCTCGCAGTTGACGATCTGCGCGATGCGCAGGTCGACGCGGGCGAAGTCGTCGATCGAGATGGTCTCGGCCAGCGGCTCGCCGCCGGGGATCACGGCGGGGGCGGCGGGCGGCTCGAACAGGTCTTCCAGCATCTGCGGCTCGACGCGCTGCATCAGGTGCTTGAACGGCGCCACGCGCTGCGGCAGCACGGCGGCGTCGGCCCAGGTGAAGTCGGCATCGGCGGCGAACAGCTCGCGCGCGACGCGTTCGGCCAGGGCCGGCAGCACCGGCGCCAGCATCACCGACAGGGCCTTGAAGCCGGCCAGCGAACGCGAGCAGATGTCCTGCAGCGCGGCCTTTTGCGCCTCGTCGGCGGTGGCGATGCCCTTGGCCAGCACCCACGGCTGGGCCGTGTCGAACGCCTGGTTGATGCGGTCGGCGTAGGCCATGATCTCGCGGATGGCGCGGTTGTACTCGCGCGCCTCGAAGGCGGCGCGGATCGATTCGGCCTGCGCGGCGTATTCGGCCGCCAGCGCGGCGGTGTCGCCCGAATAGGCCAGGGCGCCGTCGAAGTGCTTGGTGATGAAGCTGGCGGCGCGGCTGGCGATGTTGACGTACTTGCCGACCAGGTCGCTGTTGACGCGGGCGATGAAGTCCTCGGGGTTGAAGTCCATGTCCTCGACCCGGGCGTTCAGCTTGGCGGCGATGTAGTAGCGCATCCATTCGGCGTTCATGCCGAGTTCCAGGTAGCGCAGCGGCGAGATGCCGGTGCCGCGGCTCTTGGACATCTTTTCGCCGCTGACGGTGATGAAGCCGTGCACGTTGACCGCGTCCGGCGTCTTGCGGCCGGCGAATTTCAGCATCGCGGGCCAGAACAGCGCGTGGAAATAGACGATGTCCTTGCCGATGAAGTGGACCTGCTCGGTGCTGCCGGCCGGGTCGAGCAGGGCGTCGAAGTCCAGGCCCTTGACCGCGCAGTACGATTTCAGCGAGGCCAGGTAGCCCACCGGCGCGTCCAGCCAGACGTAGAAGTACTTGCCCGGCGCGTCCGGGATCTCGATGCCGAAGTAGGGCGCGTCGCGCGAGATGTCCCAGTCGCCGAGCTTGGCCTCGCCGTCCTCGGCGCCCAGCCACTCGCGGGTCTTGGCCAGCATTTCAGGCTGCAGGTGCTTGCCGCCATTGGCGTTGCTGCCGGTGGTCCATTGCTGCAGGAATTCGACGCAGCGGGGATCCGACAGCTTGAAGAAGAAGTGATCCGACGATTTCAGCACCGGCGTGGCGCCGGTCAGGGCCGAATACGGGTTGATCAGGTCGGTCGGGGCGTAGACCGCGCCGCAGACTTCGCAGGAATCGCCGTACTGGTCCTTGGCGTGGCACTTGGGGCATTCGCCCTTGATGTAGCGGTCGGCCAGGAACATGCCCTTGACCGGGTCGTAGAACTGCTCGATGGAGCGGGTCTCGATCAGGTCCTGCGCCTTGAGCGCGCGATAGATGTCCTGCGACAGCGCCACGTTCTCGGGCGAGTCGGTGGTGTGCCAGTGGTCGAAACGGATGTGGAAGCCGTTCAGGTACTGCGGGCGCTCGGCGGCGTAGCGGGCCACCAGCGCCTGCGGCGTGATGCCTTCTTTCTCGGCCTTGAGCATGATCGGCGCGCCGTGCGCGTCGTCGGCACCCACGAAGTGCACCGTGTGGCCCGCCATTCGCATCGAACGAACCCAGATGTCGGCCTGGATGTATTCCATGATGTGGCCGATGTGGAAGGATCCGTTGGCGTAGGGCAGCGCAGTGGTGACAAAGAGAGTGCGAGACATGGTTGTCGGTCGAGGTTGAAGGGAAAAATGGGTTGGCCGGCCATTTTAGGGCAATGGCGAGCATGCGCCCGGCGCGGTCGGGGGCGGGCCCCTGAAACGACGCAACCCGCCGGTCGCGCGGGGCGCGTCTGGCGGGTTGGATAGCGCTAGGCCGGCGGGCCGGCCGCAGCACGGCCGCCGCAGGGCGCGGCGGGCGCCGGTGTTGCCGTGTTCAGCGGACCTCGCGGGCCTCGACGTCGATCACGTCGCCGCGCGGTTGCGTGGCGAACGGGGCGTTGGCGGACTGGAAGGGGCTGGGACGGGCGCCCTGGCGCTGGCTCCAGTAGGCGCGCACGCCGAAAGGCTTGCCGCGCACCTTGGCGACCACGTACAGGATCGCCACGGCGATTGCCGTGGACAGCATGAAGACCAGCGCCATCGCCATGCCGATCAAGGCCAGGGCGGCGAACAACACGGCACGAAAGAAGCGGATAAGAGTATTGGTCATGTAGGTCGGATGCAAAACGCAGCGAAAGGTTCCCGTGTATCCGCTATCCTTTAGGGGATGGCGGCCCGCAGACGCCGCGCTGCCTACGGAACCATAGTGACATGAGTATAACGATAGAACACATCCGCGCCGCGCTGCGCGGCGCGCAAGACCCCAATACCGGCCTGGATCTGGGCGTTTCTGTAAAAGATCGTGACATTCAAATCGACGGCGGCCGCGTCACCGTGGCGCTGGAACTCGGCTATCCCGCCGACGCCGTGCGCGACCAGGTGCGCGAGATCGCCGTGGCCGCGCTGGCCGGCGCCGGCGCGCCTGGCGCGCAGGTGAACGTTTCCTGGAAAGTGGCCGCGCACGCGGTGCAGAAAGGGCTCAAGCCGCTGCCCAATGTACGCAACATTATTGCAGTCGCCTCCGGCAAGGGCGGCGTGGGCAAGAGCACCACGGCCGTGAACCTGGCGCTGGCGCTGGCCGCCGAGGGCGCCAAGGTCGGCCTGCTGGACGCCGACATCTACGGTCCCAGCGTGCCGACCATGCTGGGCGTCTCGGGCCGTCCCGAGAGCCTGGACAACAAGAGCATGGAGCCCCTGACCGGCCATGGCCTGCAGGCCAACTCCATCGGCTTCCTCATTGACGCCGATTCGCCCGCGATCTGGCGCGGCCCGATGGTCACGCAGGCGCTCGAACAACTGTTGCGCCAGACCAACTGGCGCGACCTGGACTACCTGATCGTCGACATGCCGCCGGGCACCGGCGACGTGGCGCTGACGCTGGCGCAGAAGGTGCCGGTGGTGGGCGCGGTCATCGTCACCACGCCACAGGACGTGGCGCTGCTCGACGCGCGCAAGGGCCTGCGCATGTTCCAGAAGGTCGAGGTGCCGATCCTGGGCGTGGTCGAGAACATGGCCATCCACATCTGCTCGCAATGCGGCCACGCCGAGCACATCTTCGGCGAAGGCGGCGGCCAGCGCATGGCCGAGCAGTACGGCACGCCCTGGCTGGGCAGCCTGCCGCTGACGCTGGCGATCCGCGAACAGACCGACGCCGGCACGCCGACCGTGGTGGCTGACCCCGGCAGCGAGGCGGCCGGACTGTATCGCGGCATCGCCAGGAAGCTGGCGGCCGGCGTTGCCGCGCTTCCCCGAGACATGGCCGGGAAATTCCCGTCCATCGTCGTGCAGCAGCCGACCTGACGCATGCGGTGGGCGGCCCGGGCCTTTCTGGCTGGA
Organism: Achromobacter sp. RW408; assembly: GCF_003184165.1. Lineage (NCBI taxonomy): Bacteria > Pseudomonadati > Pseudomonadota > Betaproteobacteria > Burkholderiales > Alcaligenaceae > Achromobacter > Achromobacter sp. RW408. The sequence continues at coordinate 506,391 of NZ_QHHO01000047.1, read as the reverse complement.
CTTTGCGTAGTGGCGGGCGAGGCTGCGGCCAAGCGCCCGGAAATCATCGTGGACCCGGGCGGCGTGCCGCCGGCCGCGCTGCAGGCGATCACCGAGGCGGTGGGCGCCATCGCGCGCCTGGCTGAAGACCAGGACGGCGGCGAAATCAACCGCCTGCGGCGGCGCGCCCGCGACGCCACGCTGGCGGCGCTGGCCACCCAGGGCTACTTCTCGCCCACCGTCACGCTCGAAGCCGGCACCGATATCGGCGGCGAAACCTGGGATATCGGCATCGTGCCGGGCAAGCGCACCACGGTGTCTTCGGTCGACCTGACCTTCACCGGCCGCATCACGCGGCCGGAATACGCGCAGCGCGTGCAGAAGCTGCGCGAGGACTGGCTGCTCAAGCCGGGCCAGCCTTTCATCAACGCCGACTGGAACAAGGCCAAGTCCTCGCTGCTGGACCAGGTGTCGGAGCGCGATTTCATGCTGGCGCGCATGACGGCTTCCGAAGCCGAGGTGCAGGCCGACAGCGCCGCGGCGGCGCTGCGCGTCACCATCGACAGCGGGCCCCAGGTGCGCATGGGCGAACTCAGCACCGAGGGCCTGGAGCGCGTGCCGCCCAAGCTCATCACCCGTTATGTGCGCTATTCGCCGGGAGCGGCCTACGACCAGAACCGCCTGGATGAATGGCAGCAGGATCTGCAGTCCACGGCGTTTTTCCGCGGCGCCTTCGTGGCGCTGCGCCAGCCTGGCAGCGCGCAGCAGCCTGCGGAGCCGGTTTCGGACCGGGCCCGCGCGCCGGGCGCGGCCAAGGCCGCCGAATCCGCGCCGGCCGGCGATCCGGTGGTATCCGGCGCCGTCGCGCCGCCGCCACCCAAATACGATTCCGATGGCGAAGTGACGCTGCCGGTGCAGGTGCGGGTGGTGGAGGCGCCACCCAAGCGTTTTTCGGCCTCGATCGGCGTCGACGACGAAGCCGGCGTGCGGCTGGAGTCGCTCTACCGCCAGAACGTGGTGTTCGGCCAGCCCGTGACCATGGAATCGGGGTTCAGCGTCGACCGGCTGCAGCAGCGCGTCTACACCGATTTCCTGTTGCCGCCGACCGAGCGCGGCTACAAGGACTCCATTGGCGTGTTGGCCCAGCATTCCGATATCCAGGGCCTGGACGTGACCCGCTATGCCCTGGGCGCCACCCGCAGCCAGGAGCGCAAGGGCGCCGGCGACAGCCGAGTGACCTACGAGACCCGCTGGGGCCTGCTGCTGGCGCACGACGATGTCAAGATCGATGGCGGCGACGAATATTCGCTGCCCACGCTGACCGCCACCGGCGAATGGCTGCGGCGCGACGTGGACAACAAATACGACCCGCGCGAAGGCAACCTGATCGCGCTGGGCGGTGGCGTGGGCGTGACGCTGGACACCGGCGAGCCCTATACCCGGGCCCGCTTCCGCGCGCAGAAATGGTGGCCGATCGGCAAGCTGGACGTGCTGACGGTGCGTGGCGAGGTCGGGCGCGTCTGGGCCAATGGCAATGTGCAGGTTCCGGACGACTTCGGCTTCCGCACCGGCGGCGCGCGCTCGATCCGCGGCTACAAGTACCAGAGCATCGGCCTCAAGCGCGACAAGGCCACCGTGGGGGCGCCCACGCTGGTGGTCGGCAGCATCGAATACGACCATTACTTCAATGAACGTTGGGGCATGGGCGTGTTCGTCGATGCCGGCGATGCCGCCCAATCCTTCGGCGACATGTCGATGGCGGTGGGCTATGGCGTGGGCGCGCGGGTGCGCACGCCGGCCGGCCCGCTGTTTCTGGACGTGGCCTACGGTCAACGCGAGCGCGACCTGCGCCTGCACTTCTCGCTGGGGATCGCATTTTGACCGGGCTGCGCAGATTCCTGCGGCGCCTCCTGGTGTGGTGGCTGCCGGGGCTGGCGATGCTGGCTGTGCTGGCCTGCAGCTTCGTATTCTGGCTGCTGGCCTCGCAGACCGGCACGCGGCTGCTGCTGACCACCGCTGCCCAGCAACTGGACGGCCAGGCGCTGGACGTGCGTGGGTCGATCCTGCGCGGACTGGAAGTGGGTCGGCTGGATCTCGATGTCGGCGGAACCCGCATCGGCATCAGCGACCTGCGGCTGACGGTGCGCTGGCGCGCGCTGGGTGACCGCCTGTTGCACGTGCGCGAGCTTGCCGCCGGCAGCGTCGAGGTCGCGCTGGCCACGGGCGGGGAAACGCCTGCCGACGCCGGCAGCGACGAACCTTTCGCATTGCCCTCCCTGCCGGTGGCGATCGCCGTCGACCGGCTGGCGCTGGGCGAATTCCACCTGTTGCAGGATGGCGAGCCGCTGCCGGTCGAACTCGGCGACCTGAGCGCCACCTTTGCCGCCGGCAGGCAGGGCGCGCAACTGCGCATCGCCAATCTGCGCGTAGGCCACGAAGTTGGACAGGCGCAGGTGAGCGGGCAGGCTGAGCTGCAGGCCTTGGCGGACCCCTGGCCGTTCACCGCGCGCCTGGATGTGATCGCGCGCGGCTCGGGGCCGGATTCGCCGCTGTGCCAGGCCGACCAGTTGAGCGGCAAGTTCGCGCCGCTCGCGCAGGCGCAGGCGCAGACGGAGGCATCCAAGGCGCCGGAGACGGCCAAATCCCGGGCGGGCGCGGGCAAGCCCAAGGCCGCTGCCGCCAAGGCGTCGGCGGAGCCTGTCCAGTCCAAGGACGCCGGCGCGTTCGTCGGCCCGCCTGCGCCCGCCTGCCAGGTGGTGCTGCGCGCGGACGCGGCCGGCTCGCTGGAGGGCATCCAGGCCAAGCTGGACGGCAGCGGCGCCGGCCTGGCGCTGGACGTGATGGCCGACCTGGCGCCACGCACGCCGCTGGTGCTGCGCAGCGCGCGGGCCGATGCGCGCCTGCCGGACAAGTCGACGCTGTCGGCCCGCCTGGACCTGCAGGCGGTGGATGGGCAACCGGGCCGCGATCGCATTGTCGGCAGCCTGGGGGCGCAGCGCCTGAACCTGTCGCCGTGGCTGGGCGACGCGGTTCCGCCGGCGGTGCTCAGCGCCAATGCACAGCTGAGCGCCGAATTCGAGAATCTGAGCCGGTTGCGCCAGGCCGCCATCGACCTGCGTTTCGAGGACGGCACGCGCTGGAACAAGCAAGCGCTCGCCGGCATGGTCAAGGCCCAGGTCGAGGTCGCCGCGCCCGCCGCCAATCCGCCGGCCAGCGCCGATGCCGCCGCCGCGGCCAACGCCGCGACCGCCGAGCTGCTGGCCGGCCTGCGTATCCATGGCCTGGACGTGGACCTGAAGCTCGGACCCAACCGGGTGCGGGCGCAGGGTGAAATCGGCGGCGCCGACGGCGCCTTGACGCTGGACGCGCAGGCGCCGCAACTGGACGCGTTCTGGCCCGGCGTGCCGGGCGGCGCGGACGTGAAGGGCAAGCTCGGCGGCACCGTGGCGTCGCATCGCGGCGAGATCAGCGCCGGCTACAACCCGCCCAAGCCGCGTCCCGGCGTATTGGGGCAGTCGCGCGCCGAGGCCGCCATCACGTTTGCCGGAGGCTGGGGCAAAGGCCCGGCTGGCGAGGCCGATGCGGCCCTGACCGGCTGGCGCGGCACGCTCTCGCGCCTGACGGCCGGTAGCGCGGGCTTTACCGTCTCGGCCGACCGGCCGGTGACGCTGTCGTACCTGCCGGCGGCGGTGGCGCCGCAATGGCAGTGGCAGGTAGGCCCGACGGTGCTGGGCGTGGCCCTGCCGGGCAAGGAAAAACTGGCGATCGCGCACAAGGGCTCGCGCGGCGACGCCAAGCGCTGGGAAACCGCCGGCCAGGCCGACAACCTGGTCATCACCGCCGCCATGGCGCGCCAGGTCATCGCCGCCGTCGATCCCGAGGCCGCGGCGAAGATGAAACAGGGCCCCAAGCGCGTCAATGCCACCGTGGCCGAAAGCCAGCGCCGCATTGCGCTGGACGCCTCCTGGGACCTGAAATTCGACGGCCGCCTGGCCGGGCGCGCCCGCATCGCGCGCCGCGACGGCGATCTGCTGATCCCGGGCGACCCGCCGGTGCCGCTGGGCGTGAAGGCGCTGGTGCTGGACCTGACCGCCACGCCCACCGGCCCTAACGCCAGCCGCCTGGACGCCAGGCTGGACCTGGCCACGGACAAGATGGGCAAGATCGCCGGCAACGGCACGGCGGTGCTGGCGGTCGACGCCAAGGGCGGCATGGCGCTGGATCCGCGCCAGCCGATCCGGGCCAGGCTGGACGCCGATATCGCCGACCTGGCGTGGGTCGGCCTGTTCGTCGGCGACTCCATGGAAATCGGCGGCCAGGTCAAGGCCAATCTCGAGGCCCAGGGCACGCTTGCCGGCAAGTGGAGCGCCAGCGGCGCGATCCGTGGCGACAAGCTGCGCGTGGTGCGCATCGACGACGGCGTGCGGCTGATCGACGGCACGCTGGCGGCGCGGCTGGACGGCGACAAGCTGGTGCTCGACAGCCTGCGTTTCCCGGCCTCGCTGCGCGTGATGCCGGCCGAATGGCGCACCAAGGAATGGATCACCACCAACCCCGAGGCCAAGGGCGGCTATGCCGAGGCCAAGGGGCAATGGAACCTGATCGACGGCGGCGGCAACGTGCGCCTGACGCTGTACCGCTTTCCGGCGCTGCAGCGCTCGGACCGCTACGCCATGGTCTCCGGCACCATCGACCTGAACGCGGCGATGCCGCGCATCGACATCGTCGGCGACCTGAAGGCGGACGCCGGCTGGTTCAGCCTGGAGATCCTGCAGGGCGTGCCGTCGCTGGACGACGACGTCAAGGTGCGGCGCGCGGGCGACGACCCCGGCGCCGTGTCGACGCCGCTGCAGACCAGCATGAACCTGAAGTTCGACATGGGGCCGCGCTTCTACATCACGGGCATGGGGCTGGATGCCGGCCTGCTGGGGTCGATCCAGATCCTGCTGAACGACGGCCGCCTGACTGGCGTCGGCGCGCTGCGCACGCGCGGCGGTGGCATCGAGGCCTATGGCCAGAAGCTGCGCCTGCGGCGCGGCACGCTGACTTTCCAGGGGCGCCTGGACAATCCGTTGCTGGACATCGAGGCCCTGCGCACCGGCGAGCAGGTCGAGGCCGGCGTCAAGGTGGTGGGGACCGCGCAGCGCCCGCGCATCGACCTGGTGTCGTACCCGGACGTCAGCGACGTCGAGAAGCTGTCGTGGCTGCTGCTGGGGCGCGGCCCCGACGAAAGCGGCAGCGACGCCGCGCTGCTGCTGTCGGTGGGCACGGCCCTGCTGGGGGGCGGCGAGCCGTTCTACAAGCAGTTCGGGCTGGACGACGTCAGCGTGCGCACCGGCAACCTGGGCAGTTCGGGCAGCATCCTGCCGGACCGCACCGTGGCCGGCGACGTCAACCGCGACAGCGACAGCCAGCTGGCGACGCAATTCCTGGTGGCCAGCAAGTCGTTCGCCAACGGCATCACGCTCAGCGTCGAGCAGGCGCTGGCCGGCAGCGACACCGTCGGCCGGGCCAGCTACCGGCTGGCGCGCGGCCTCTCGCTGGATCTGAAGGGCGGCTCGGTCAACGGCATTGCGCTGGTGTACCGGACCTTCTTCGGCGATTGAGGCCCGTGACCGTTCCGTCCCCGTTCGGGGACGGAACGGCGCGCTCGGGATAAAATGACGCCCATTCCATTCCCCCAAGCACCTTGCCATCATGAGCATCAAAAGCGACCGCTGGATCCGCCGCCAGGCCGAAGCCGGCATGATCGAACCCTTCGAAGCGGGTCAGGTCCGCACGGCCAATGGCGGGCGCATCGTCAGCTACGGCACCAGCAGCTACGGCTACGACGTGCGCTGCGCCGACGAATTCAAGATCTTCACCAACATCAATTCCACCATCGTCGATCCCAAGAACTTCGACGAAGGCTCGTTCGTGGATTTCAAGGGCGACGTCTGCATCATCCCGCCCAACTCGTTCGCGCTGGCCCGCACGGTCGAGTACTTCCGCATCCCGCGCAGCGTCCTGACCATCTGCCTGGGCAAGAGCACCTACGCGCGCTGCGGCATCATCGTCAACGTGACGCCGCTCGAGCCCGAATGGGAAGGCCACGTCACGCTGGAATTCTCGAACACCACGCCGTTGCCGGCCAAGATCTACGCCGGCGAAGGCTGCGCCCAGATGCTGTTCCTGGAAAGCGACGAGATCTGCGAGACTTCGTACGCCGACCGCGGCGGCAAGTACCAGGGTCAGCGCGGCGTGACGCTGCCGCGCACCTGATGCGCCAGGGCCTGTGCGAGGCTCCTTTTAGCCTGAACAGGCCCTAGGCCTGGCGCCCCGGCGCCGGGCGCAGGTAGTCGATGTCCCACTCGCTTTCCGCCACCGGCTCGAAGCCGTGGCGGCGGTAGAAGCGGTTCGAGCCGCTGCCGCGCAGCGCGCCCACGCGCACAGGCAGGCCCCGAAGGTCGGCGTCGCGCAACAGGCGGCCCAGCACCTGGCCGCCCACCCCCAGCCCTTGCGCCGCGGGCACCACATACAGATGATCCAGCCGCAGGCCGTCGCCGTCGGGGCGCAGGGCATAGAAGCCGATGCGCGCGCCGTCGCGTTCGATGAACCAGGTATGGTCGGGACGGAACGTTGCGCGCAATCGTGCCCGGGCCCGCTCGGGGTCGAACCGGCCCAGGCGTTCCAGGCTGTCGCGCATGGCCTCGATGCGGATCGCCAGCAGGGCGTCGAAATCGGCTTCGCCCACGGGCGCGTCGCGTAGCGCGCCCGCCGCCAGGGCATCGTAGCCCCGCCCCAGGAACTGCATGATGCAGATGCCATGGCCGAATGGATCGCTCAGGTGGGCGATCCGGCCCCAGTCATGCGAAACCGCCGGATCTTCGAGCCGCGCACCCGCGGCCACCGCCCGCGCCACCGCGTCATCCACGTCGTCGACCACCACGTCCAGGTGTACCGGCGTCCAGTGGCGGGCGTAGTCGCGCGGCTGGCGCACGGCGCCCGCGGCCGGCGTGCCGGCGGCCTTTTGCAGCAGGTAGATGGGCGCCGGGGCGCCCAGCATCTCGGCGCCGGTCGCGCCCAACCGGCGGTGCAGCGCCAGCCCGAAGGCGCGGCTATAGAAATCGATGGCCGCCTCGAGATCGGGCACGTCGATATTGACCAGGATGCGCATGAGGTTTTTCCAGGGTATCCGAGCGCTCAACATAGCACGGCGCGCACCCCGCGCCGGCCTCGCTAACGCGCTAAAGAACCCGCGCCCGCGACCGTAAAATGACATATGTGTTTGCCGATTTGGCGACGTCATTTCAGCAAGCGTGAGCAAGGCCCTATCCGTGCGTTACCCCCACATCCCCTGGCTGCCCCTGTTGTTCTATCCTGCGCTGCCGGTGATCGCGGCCGCGGGCTTGCTGCTTTGGCGGGACTGGCCGCCGGCCTTGACGCTGGTGGTGCCTTTCGTGCCCTGGGTGATGGCGCTTATCGGGGCGGCGATCTGCCTGATGTACCAGCGTTCGCAGACGCTGGCGCTGATGCTGGCGGTGCTGGCGCCAGCCGCCGCCTGGCCCACGCTGGCCAGCCAGGCGCCGTGGGCGTTGGCGCCGGCGCTGGTGTGGTGGTCGCTGGCCTACACCATCAACGCGTTGTGGCCCGAGCGCGCCGGCATGTTGCGCGACCTGGCGGCGCGCGTCGGCCTGATGGCCCTGGGCGCGGCCGCCATCGCGCTGGCCGGCAAGGAGGGCATGGCGCAGCTGTTCGGCGCCCTGGCGGTACAGGGCGCGCTGGCGCGGCTGGGCCTGCCGTTCGAGGCGCTGGCGGCGCTGTTGCTGACCGGGCTGACACTGACCCTGCTACTGCTGCGCTATGGCCGTCCGCAACAGGCCGGCCAGTGGCTGGGTTTCGTCTGCATGGCCTGGGCGTTGCCGCGTGGGGCCCAGCACGAGATCGAACTGGCCGTGATGGCCGCCGCTGCCTTGACATCGCTGTCGATCTCGCTGGCGCACGAGGGCTATCACATGGCCTTCCGCGACGAGCTGACGGGCCTGCCCGGGCGCCGCGCGCTCAATGAGCGCCTGCAGCGCATGGGCCGCGTCTACACGCTGGCGATGGCCGACGTGGATCATTTCAAGGCCTTCAACGACACCCATGGCCATGACGTGGGCGACCAGGTGCTGCGCATGGTGGCGGCGCAGTTGCGCCGCGTGCCGGGCGGCGGCTACGCCTATCGCTACGGCGGCGAGGAATTCACGCTGGTGTTCCCGGGCAAGACCGCGGTCGAGGCCATGCCGCACCTGGAGACCGTGCGGCGCGCCATCGAGGCCTACCAGATGCGCTTGCGCGACAAGCCGGCGCGTCCCAAGGCCGACCAGATCGGCTTGCGCCGGCGCGGCGCGCGTGGCGGCCGCAATGCGCGCCCGTTGCGGGTGACGGTGAGCATTGGCGTGGCCGAGCGCGGCGAGACCTTGCGCGCGCCGGACGCGGTCATCAAGGCGGCCGACCAGGCGCTCTACAAGGCCAAGGATGGCGGCCGCAACCAGGTGTGCGCCTACGGGTCGCGGCGCCGGGCGGGCGGGTAAGGCCGGCTGGGGCCGGCCTGCGCGCGGTCCAGCGGCAGCGCCATCAGCACTTCGTCGTACAGCACGCCGTTCACGCACAGGGCCTCGCGCTCGTGGCCGTAGGTCTCGAAGCCGAGGCTGGCGTACAACCGGCAGGCCGCGGCGTTGTTGGCGGTGACGCTCAGCTGCACCGTGCGCACGCCGCGCATGATGCCGGCATGTCCGAGGGCGGCCTGCATCAGCTGCCGCGCCAGCCCCTGGCCGCGCCAGGCCGGCGTCACGTAGACGCTCCAGATATGCGCCTTGTGACGCACCTTCAGGCGGCGCTGCCTGGCCACGCCGATGATGCCGGCCAGCGCGCCTTCGGCGAAAACGCCGAACATGGCGCTGTCGTCCGCGGGCGCGATCCAGGCCTGGAAGTCATCCAGTGTCAGCGTATGTTCCTCTTCGTAACTCGATCCGAATGCTTCCGGGGTTTCGCGCAGGGCGTCCAGGCGCAATTGGCGCAGCGCCGGGGCGTCGGAAGGGGTGAGACGTCGGACAAGCGGGGCGGAGGACGGCATCGGGAGCGAGGCAAGTGTTGGGAATAGGGAACGGTCGGGCCGCATTCGGCCAGTATAGGCAGGGTCGCTGCCTATAATGGGGTCAACGCCGCTTGCGGTTTTCAAAGGAGCCAATGATGTTCGGTTTCCTCAAGATAAACCAGGACGCCAAGCGCGACGAAGTCCAGCAAGAGTTCGTGGCGCGCGTGGCCCACGCCGCGCAGGATTTCGTCCAGGCAGCCGGCCCGGACGGGGCCGGACTCGACTACTCCCTGTCGAGCGTCCACGCGCTCGACGACGCGCTCGAAGCCGCGCACCTGGGCACCTTGCCCCTGACCCCCATGCAGACCGTCGGCGCCGCCGCCTACCTTTACGAAGTGGCCCGGCGCGCCCATGGCGGCCTGTACGAGGTCTGCGATGACGAGGACCCGGTGGTGCTGGTCTGCGGCTCGCCCGAGACCGAAGTCTGCTTCGGCGCCATCGCCAAGGTCGAGCGGCGCATCCGCTATGGCGCCGCCGAAGCCATTCCACCTTACTTCGACCGCTTCCTGGCAGCGTTGGACGCCGGCGCGGCCACCACCATCCGCTAGCCGAGGCGAGCCGCGCGGGCGCGCCGGGATGGCGTCGGCAGGGGGCCGCGCGGCGCCTTCGCCGGCGCCCGGCGCGGCCCTTTGGCGCCGTCCTCGGGAAAACCATAGGGCCTGGGGGAAAACGGCCCTACAATTCCGCCATTCCCGCCGCCGGCGGGAACCTCGCGCCCGCCTGTCATCAGACGGTTTTTCACTAGAAGTACACTCGCGTCCGCCAACCCGGTCCGATTCGCCTTGCCCCCAGGAGCGCCTGCATGAAATTCCGCTTCCCCATCTTCATCATCGACGAGGACTACCGTTCCGAGAACGCGTCCGGTCTGGGTATCCGCGCCCTGTCCGCGGCGATCGAGGCCGAGGGCGTCGAGGTGATCGGGGTGACCAGTTACGGCGACCTGAGTTCGTTCGCCCAGCAGCAGAGCCGTGCCAGCGCGTTCATCCTGTCGATCGACGATGAAGAGTTCGACGTGGATTCGCCCGAGGACGTGGCCAGCGCCATCAAGAACCTGCGCACCTTCATCGGCGAACTGCGTTTCCGCAACGCCGACATCCCCATCTACCTGTACGGCGAGACGCGCACCTCGGAACACATTCCGAACGACATCCTGCGCGAGCTGCACGGCTTCATCCACATGTTCGAGGACACCCCCGAATTCGTGGCGCGCCACATCATCCGCGAAGCGCGCAGCTATGTGGACAGCCTGCCGCCGCCGTTCTTCCGCGAGCTGGTCAAGTACGCGCAGGATGGCTCCTATTCCTGGCACTGCCCGGGCCACTCGGGCGGCGTGGCGTTCCTGAAGAGTCCGGTGGGCCAGATGTTCCACCAGTTCTTCGGCGAGAACATGCTGCGCGCCGACGTCTGCAACGCCGTCGACGAACTGGGCCAGCTGCTGGACCATACCGGCCCGGTGGCCGAGTCCGAGCTGAACGCGGCGCGCATCTTCCACGCCGACCACTGCTACTTCGTGACCAACGGCACCTCGACCTCGAACAAGGTGGTGTGGCACGCCAACGTCGCCGCCGGCGACGTGGTGGTGGTGGACCGCAACTGCCACAAGTCGATCCTGCACGCCATCACCATGACGGGCGCGATCCCGGTGTTCCTGCGCCCGACGCGCAACCACCTGGGCATCATCGGCCCTATCCCGCTGGAAGAGTTCCATCCGGACAGCATCCGCAAGAAGATCGAGGCCAACCCGTTCGCGCGCGAAGCCGTGAACAAGAACCCGCGCATCCTGACGCTGACGCAGAGCACCTACGACGGCGTGATCTACAACGTCGAGATGATCAAGAAGGAACTGGGCAGCTACGTCGACACGCTGCACTTTGACGAAGCCTGGCTGCCGCACGCGTCGTTCCACGAGTTCTACCAGGACATGCACGCGATCGGCCAGGACCGTCCGCGCAGCAAGGACGCGATGGTGTTCGCGACCCACTCCACGCACAAGCTGCTGGCCGGCATCTCGCAGGCCTCGCAGATCATCGTGCAGGAATCCGAGACCCGCAAACTGGACCGCAACGTCTTCAACGAAGCCTACCTGATGCATACGTCGACCTCGCCGCAGTACGCGATCATCGCGTCGTGCGACGTGGCCGCGGCCATGATGGAGCCGCCGGGCGGCACCGCGCTGGTCGAGGAAAGCATCCGCGAAGCCATGGATTTCCGCCGCGCCATGCGCAAGGTGGAATCCGAGTTCGGCAAGAACGACTGGTGGTTCAAGGTCTGGGGCCCGAACCGCCTGGTGTCCGAAGGCATCGGCAACCGCGACGAGTGGATCCTGGAGTCGAACGACCACTGGCACGGCTTCGGCGACCTGGCCGAAGGCTTCAACATGCTGGACCCGATCAAGGCCACGGTCATCACGCCGGGGCTGGACATGTCGGGCAGCTTCGGCGAAACCGGCATTCCCGCCGCGCTGGTCTCCAAGTACCTGACCGAGCACGGCGTGGTGGTCGAGAAGACCGGCCTGTATTCGTTCTTCATCCTGTTCACCATCGGCATCACCAAGGGCCGCTGGAACACGCTGCTGACCGCGCTGCAGCAGTTCAAGGACGACTACGACCGCAACCAGCCGCTGTGGCGCATCCTGCCGGAATTCTGCCGCGACCATCGCCGCTACGAGCGCATGGGCCTGCGCGACCTGTGCCAGCAGATCCACGAAGCCTACCGCGAGCGTGACGTGGCCCGCCTGACCACCGAGATGTACCTGAGCGACATGGTGCCGGCGCTCAAGCCGTCCGACGCCTTCGCCCGCATGGCGCACCGCGAGGTCGAGCGTGTCGACATCGACCAGCTCGAAGGCCGCGTCACCGGCGTGCTGCTGACGCCGTATCCTCCGGGCATCCCGCTGCTGATTCCGGGCGAGCGCTTCAACCGCACCATCGTCCAGTACCTGCAGTTCGCGCGCGAGTTCAACGAACGCTTCCCCGGCTTCGAAACCTACATCCACGGCCTGGCCGACGAAGTGGGGCCGGACGGCGAGAAGCGCTACTACGTTGATTGCCTGATCGAAGACTGATCAGGTCCGGAGTCCCGATGTTCGATGTCGCCGTCCTCGGTGCCGGCGCCGCCGGCATGATGTGTGCCGCGGTCGCCGGCCAGCGCGGCTTGCGCGTGGTGCTGGTGGACCACGCCGAGCGCCTGGCCGAGAAGATCCGTATCTCGGGCGGCGGCCGCTGCAACTTCACCAACATCGGCGCGGGACCCGCCAATTTCCTCTCCGACAACCCGCATTTCTGCCGCTCGGCGTTGTCGGGCTACACCCCGCAGGACTTCCTGGCGCTGCTCAAGCGCCACCGCATTGCCTGGCACGAGAAGCATCGCGGCCAGCTGTTCTGCGACGATTCCAGCGAATCCATCATCGAGATGCTGCGCGCCGAATGCGATGCCGGCGGCGTGCAGTGGCGCATGGGCTGCCAGGTGGCCGAGGTGGCCCATGGCGAGGCGGGCTTCGAGCTGCGCACCGGCCAGGGCGCGATCCGCGCGGCCAAGCTGGTGGTGGCCACGGGCGGCATGGCGATCCCGCAGTTGGGCGCCACCGACTTCGGCCTGAAGCTGGCGCGCCAGTTCGGCCTGAAGGTGGTCGAGCCGCGGCCGGCGCTGGTGCCGCTGACCTTCGACGCGGCGCACTGGCAGCCGCTGGCCGAACTGTCCGGCGTGGCGCTGGAGGTCAACCTGGCGACGGGGCAGGGCAAGGCGCGCGGCGAGTTTCTCGAAGACCTGCTGTTCACCCATCGGGGCCTGTCGGGCCCGGCGATCCTGCAGATATCCAGCTACTGGAAGCCGGGCGAGCCCATCGTCATCGACCTGGCGCCGGGGCGCGACCTGGCGGCCGAACTGCTGGCGGCCAAGTCCGGCAACCGGCAGCAAATGCATACGGTGCTGGCCGGCCTGTGGCCCAAGCGCCTGGCCGACCGCTGGCTGCAACTGGCGGAGCAGGCCGGCAAGCCGGGCCTGGCGGCGCTGCGCCTGGCCGATGCGCCGGACAAGACCCTGCGCGCGCTGGCGCAGGACATCCACCAGTGGACCCTGGTGCCCAGCGGCACCGCCGGCTACAAGAAGGCCGAGGTCATGCGCGGCGGCGTCGATACGCGCGGCCTGGACCAGAAATCGATGCAGGCCCGCACCATGCCCGGCCTGTACTTCATCGGTGAGACCGTGGACGTTACCGGCTGGCTGGGCGGCTACAACTTCCAGTGGGCCTGGGCCTCGGGCGTGGCCTGCGGCAAGGCGCTCTAGGCGTTCCTGGCGCTTGATCCAACGCTTTTCCCGTCCGTCGGGCGCGGGCACGCTTCGTGCTGCCCGCCAAGGCCTGCCCGGCCCATAGCCTGACTGCATGACGGGCACTGCAACGTTGTCGTTGTGATATCAAATAAAAATACCTATCATTTGTATTTCATAAATTCGGCCGTGCCGCATCCGGTGGCGCCGCCTGATGGAGACCGCCTTGGCCTATACCTTGCCGCCCCTGCCTTACGCCTATGACGCGCTCGAACCGCACATCGACGCGCTGACGATGGAAATCCATTACAGCAAGCACCACCAGACCTACGTCAACAACCTGAACGCCGCGCTCGAAGGCGCCGGCATCGCCACCGACGAGCCGGTCGAGGCCCTGGTGGCGCGCATCGACCAACTTCCCGAAGCCGTCCGTGGCGCGGTGCGCAACAACGGCGGCGGCCACGCCAACCACAGCCTGTTCTGGTCGGTCATGTCGCCACGGGGCGGGGGCGAGCCCGACGGCGCGCTGGCCCGCGCCATCGACACCGAACTGGGCGGACACGCCGCCTTCCGCGAAGCCTTCACCAAGGCGGCGCTGACGCGCTTCGGCAGCGGCTGGGCCTGGCTCAGCGTGACGCCCGCCGGCAAGCTGGCGGTGGAAAGCAGCGCCAACCAGGACAGCCCGCTGATGCAGGGCAACACGCCGATCCTGGGCCTGGACGTGTGGGAACACGCCTACTATCTCAAGTACCAGAACCGCCGCCCGGAATACATCGGCGCCTTCTACAATGTGATCGATTGGCCCGAGGTGGCGCGCCGCTACGCCGCCGCCGTGGGCTGAGCCGGCATTGCGCGGGGGCAGCGGTCCATGAATACCTTCAGCCGTCATCGCATCCGGCCCGCGGCCACCAGCGTCAGTGTCTGGACGCTGGCGGTGCTGGTCGCCTGCCTGGGCCTGCACCAGATGTGGGTCTATTTCAACGACCACGCGCCGCACGTGGCCGACGCCCTGCTGGGCGGCATGGTCGCCGCGGGCGCCACCGCGGCGGGCACGCTGCCGATCCTGTTCGCGCGCACCATCCCGCAGAAGATGCAGGACAGCATGTTCGGCTTCGGCGCCGGCGTGATGCTGGCCGCCAGCGCCTTCTCGCTGGTGGCGCCGGGCATCGCGGCGGCCGAGGCGCAGGGCGCGGGGCCGTGGGGCGCCGGCCTGACGGTGGGCGCCGCCATCCTGCTGGGGGCGGCGGCGCTGTTGCTGATGGACCGGTTGCTGCCCCACGAGCATTTCATCAAGGGCCGCGAAGGCATCGAGGCCCACCGGCTGCGCCGTACCTGGCTGTTCGTCTTCGCCATCACCCTGCACAACCTGCCCGAAGGCCTGGCCATCGGCGTCGGCTACGCCGGCAACGATCCGGTGCGCGGCACGGCGCTGGCCACCGGCATCGCCATCCAGGACATCCCCGAAGGCCTGGTGGTGGCCGTGGCGTTGATCGCCGCGGGCTACAAGCGCGCGTTCGCGGTGGCACTGGGCATGCTGTCCGGCCTGGTCGAGCCGGTGGGCGCGGTGCTGGGCGCGGCCGTGGTGGGCTGGTCGGCGGCGCTGCTGCCGTGGGGCCTGGGCTTTGCCGCGGGCGCCATGTTGTTCGTGATCAGCCACGAAATCATTCCCGAATCGCACCGCAAGGGGCACGAGGTCTACGCCACCTGCGGGCTGATGCTGGGCTTCGTGCTGATGATGCTGCTGGACACCGCGCTGGGCTGAAGCGGCGCCCGGGCGGCGATCGCGGATCAACAACGGAACCGCGTTTCGCGGTATGCTTTCGGCGCTGTCACGCATGTTGCGGGAGAGAGCGGCCGTTCGCGGCTGCCGCCGAAGGCGCAATTCGCCCGGAATCGCTCAGGTATCCCATACCGCGCATGCTTGCCCTGTCCCGGTTTTCACCGCGCGGACTCGGCAAAGCAGCACTCTGGAGAGACCTGGCGCCGCTGCCCAATCAGGGACATAGCGAGCAGCCCAGGCGCCGAAGGTGCAAACCCGTCACGCGGGGCAACTCTCAGGCAAAAGGACAGAGGGGCGGAAGATTCAGCCGTTGCGTGGGCGCATCCCGTCCGCCGGCGGCATTCCGTAACCCTGGCACCGCTGCCGCTCCGGAGTACCCGCGCATGTCCGCACCCCTCAAACGCACCCCGCTGGCCGAAGAACATATCGCCTCCGGCGCTCGCATGGTCGATTTCGGCGGCTGGGATATGCCCCTGGCCTACGGCTCGCAACTGGAAGAGCACCACGCGGTGCGCCAGGACGCCGGCATGTTCGACGTCTCGCACATGCTCAACGCCGACGTCACGGGCCCCGACGCCTACGCCTTCCTGCAGCGCCTGGTGGCCAACGACGTCGCCAAGCTGACCGTACCGGGCAAGGCGCTCTACACCTGCATGCTGAACCCGCAGGGCGGCGTCATCGACGACCTGATCGTGTACTTCTTCGCGCTCGACGAATGGCGCGTGGTGGTCAACGCCGGCACGGCCGACAAGGACATGGCCTGGATGCAGCGCGTCAAGCAGGCCGGCAAGTTCGACGTCACCATCACGCCGCGCCGCGACCTGGCCATGATCGCCGTGCAGGGCCCCAACGCCCGCGCCAAGGTCTGGGCCGCGCGCCCGGCCTGGCAGGCCGCCAGCGAGCCGCTGACCCCGTTCGTGGCCGCGCGCGTCGGTGACGACACGCTGGTGGCGCGCACCGGTTACACCGGCGAAGACGGCTTCGAAATCGTGCTGCCCGCGGCCGAGGCGGTGCAACTGTGGCGCGACCTGGCGGCCCAGGGCGTGCGTCCGGCGGGCCTGGGCGCGCGCGACACGCTGCGCCTGGAAGCCGGCATGAACCTGTATGGCCAGGACATGGACGAACTGACCCAGCCCGGCGAAGCCGCGCTGACCTGGACGGTGTCCCTGAAGAACCCCGAGCGCCGCTTCATCGGCCGCGACGCGCTGGAGCAGTTCGCCACGCCCGCCGCCTTCGTCGGCCTGAAACTGCAGGAACGCGGCGTGATGCGCGCCCACATGGCGGTGCGCACCAAGAACGGCGTGGGCGAACTCACCAGCGGCACCATGTCGCCGACGCTGGGCGTTTCGATCGGCTTTGCCCGCCTGCCGCAAGGCGTGGTCGCGGGCGACACGGTCGAGGTCGACATCCGCGGCAAGTGGGTGCCCGCCCTGGTCTGCAAGCTGCCGTTTGTCCGTAACGGCAAAGCCGTCGAACACTCGTAAACTCGAAGCTTCGCGCCGGTGGCCGGCCCTGCGGGGCGCGGCCGCCGGCGCGAGGCGCGCAACACCATTTCCTTATCCGAATCCCCCCAGGAGTCCTCATGAGTCTGCCCACCGATCGCAAGTACACCGAGTCCCATGAATGGGTCAAAGCCGAAGGCGACGTGTTCGTCGTCGGCATCACCGATACCGCCCAGGACCAGCTGGGTGACCTGGTCTTCGTCGGCGACGTCAAGGTCGGCGCCAAGCTGAACGCGGGCGAGACCGCCGGCGTGGTCGAGTCGGTCAAGGCCGCCTCCGACATCTACGCGCCCGTGGCCGGCGAAATCGTCGCGTTCAACGACGAGCTGGAAAGCAACCCCAACCTGATCAACGAATCGGCCTTCACCGCCTGGATCTTCAAGATCAAGCCGGTCAACGCCGCCGATGCCGACAAGCTGCTGGACGCCGCCGGCTACGAAGCCGTGGCCAACGGCTAAGCCCGTCAGGGCGGGCGCGGCGCTGGCGCCGCCGCCCGTCCATGCATCACCGTCCGTCCCTTCCGACGACACCGCCATCTCGAGATCCCCCATGTCGCGCGCCCTAGACACCCACACCGACTTCATCCCCCGCCACATCGGCCCCTCCG
The DNA here is from genome assembly GCF_003184165.1 of Achromobacter sp. RW408. NCBI lineage: Bacteria > Pseudomonadati > Pseudomonadota > Betaproteobacteria > Burkholderiales > Alcaligenaceae > Achromobacter > Achromobacter sp. RW408. Next base: position 489,139 of record NZ_QHHO01000047.1, on the reverse strand, counting down.
ACGCCGACCAGGCCGCCATGCTCGCCGCCATCGGCAGCCCCAGCCTGGACGCCCTGATCGAAGAAGTCGTGCCGCCCAAGATCCGCAGCCAGGCGCCGCTGGCGCTGCCGCCGTCGCGCAGCGAAGCCGACGTGCTGGCCGAGTTGAAGCAGATCGCCGGCCGCAACAAGGTCTTTCGCAACTACATCGGCCAGGGGTACTACGGCACGCAGACGCCCAACGTGGTGTTGCGCAACATTCTCGAGAATCCCGCCTGGTACACGGCCTACACGCCGTACCAGCCCGAGATCTCGCAGGGCCGCCTGGAGGCCCTGCTGAACTACCAGACCATGGTCGCCGACCTGACCGGGCTGGACATCTCCAACGCCTCGCTGCTCGATGAAAGCACCGCCGCCGCCGAAGCCATGACGCTGGCGCGCCGCAGCGCCAAGTCGCAAAGCCCGGTGTTCTTCATCTCGCGCCACGTGCATCCGCAGACCATCGAGGTCGTGCGCACGCGCGCCGAGGGCCTGGACATCGAGATCGCCGTCGGCGACGAGGCCGAAGGCCTGCCGGAATGCTTTGGCGTGCTGCTGCAGTACCCGCACAGCACCGGCTCGGTGGCCGACTACCGCAAGCTGGCCGAAACCGCCCACGCGCAAGGCGCGGTGGTGGCCGTGGCCACCGACCTGCTGGCGCTGGCGCTGCTGGCAGCGCCCGGCGAGTGGGGCGCGGACATCGCCATCGGTTCGGCCCAGCGCTTCGGCGTGCCGTTCGGTTTCGGCGGCCCGCACGCCGGCTTCATGGCCTGCAAGGACGCCTTCAAGCGCAACATGGCCGGCCGCCTGGTCGGCGTGTCCAAGGACGCCCAAGGCAACCCGGCGATGCGCCTGGCGCTGCAGACGCGCGAACAGCACATCCGCCGCGAGAAGGCGACCTCGAACATTTGCACCGCGCAGGTGCTGCTGGCCGTGATGGCCGGCATGTACGCCGTCTGGCACGGCCCGGCCGGCATCCGCCGCATCGCCGAGCGCGTGCAGCGCTACACCGCCATCCTGCGCGCCGAACTCGGCAAGCTGGGCATCAAGGTCGCCAACGACACCTTCTTCGACACGCTGCTGCTGGAAACCGGCCCGGCCACGCCCGCCATCATCACCGCCGCCGAGTGCGAGCACATCAACCTGCGCCGCGTCGACGGCGCCCGCCTGGCCGTGTCGCTGGACGAGACCGTCACCGCCGCCGACCTGCAGGCGCTGGTGAACGTGTTCGCCGCCGGCCTGGAACGCGATGACGTCGAACTGGACATCGACGCGCTCGACGCCGCCGCCGCCAGCGGCATCCCCGCCGCGGTGGCCCGTGAAAGCGCCATCCTCAAGCACCCGGTGTTCTCCAGCGTGCAGTCGGAAACCGACATGCTGCGCTACCTGCGCAAGCTGGCCGACAAGGACCTGGCGCTGGACCGCACCATGATCCCGCTGGGTTCGTGCACCATGAAGCTGAACGCCACGACCGAGATGATCCCCATCACCTGGCCCGAGTTCGCGCTGGTGCATCCGTTCGCGCCCGCCTCGCAGAGCAAGGGCTATGACGAGCTGATCACGCGCCTGTCGGCCGCGCTGTGCGAAATCACCGGCTACGACAACATCAGCCTGCAACCCAACTCGGGCGCGCAGGGCGAATACGCCGGCCTGCTGGCGATCCGCGGCTACCACCAGGCCAACGGCCAGCACCAGCGCAACATCTGCCTGATCCCGTCCTCGGCCCACGGCACCAACCCCGCGTCGGCGCAACTGGCCGGCATGGACGTGGTGGTGGTGGCCTCCGACGCCAACGGCAACGTCGACCTGGTCGACCTGCGCGCCAAGATCGAACAGGTCGGCGACAAGCTGGCCGCGCTGATGATCACCTACCCGTCCACGCACGGCGTGTTCGAGGAAGCCGTGACCGAGATCTGCGACCTGGTGCACCAGGCCGGCGGCCAGGTGTACCTGGACGGCGCCAACATGAACGCCATGGTGGGCGTGGCCAAACCGGGCAAGTTCGGCTCGGACGTGTCGCACCTGAACCTGCACAAGACCTTCTGCATCCCGCACGGCGGCGGCGGCCCGGGCGTCGGTCCGGTCGCGGTGCGCGCGCACCTGGCGCCGTACCTGCCGGGCGTGGTCAACGAGCAGGGCAAGCTGCCCGGCGAAGCCAAGGTTGGCCCGGTCTCGGCCGCGCCGTTCGGCTCGGCCGGCATCCTGCCGATCCCGTTCGTGTACATCGCGCTGATGGGCGCCGACGGCCTGCGCCGCGCCACCGAAGTCGCGATCCTGAACGCCAACTACATCGCCACCCGCCTGCGCGACCACTACCCGGTGCTGTACGCGGGCCGCAACGGCCGCGTGGCGCACGAGTGCATCCTGGACGTGCGTCCGCTCAAGGAAACCAGCGGCATCAGCGCCGAGGACATCGCCAAGCGCCTGATGGACTACGGCTTCCATGCCCCCACCATGAGCTTCCCGGTGGCCGGCACGCTGATGGTCGAGCCGACCGAATCCGAAGGCGTGGCCGAGCTGGACCGCTTCATCGACGCGATGATCTCGATCCGCGAGGAAATCGCCCAGGTCGAGCGTGGCGAGCGCGATCGCGAGGACAACGTCCTGAAGAACGCGCCGCACACCGCGCAGATGCTGCTGGCCGAGGAATGGCTGCACGACTACCCGCGCCAGCAGGCCGCCTACCCGGTGGCTTCGCTGCGCGACGCCAAGTACTGGCCGCCGGTGGCGCGCGTGGACAACGCCTATGGCGACCGCAACCTGGTGTGCGCCTGCCTGCCGGTCGAAGCCTACGCCTGATGCCGCTGACGGCTTGGCAATCTGATTGAGTATGGCGGCGTGGCGAGGCTACGCCGCCTAAATGCTCTTACTCTAGGCGAACCTTGGTTTCGTTGGGAGTGGCGGCTACGGGGCGATAGATCCGTTTTGCCTTTTCAACGGAACCTCTTTCGATTTAGTCCGGAAGGGATTTGTATAACGGCAGGGTGTGATTGTCTCTTCGGATCTAAGTCGAAGAATTGCTCGCCATTATCGATACCGGATTTTAACGGTAGTATCGCCAGAAACCGGCCCCGCCTGACTCCGTTGTCGTTCTGTGTTAAGTCAGTTTCCCACATTTCTAAAAACTGGTGGCGGCTTAACGTCTGATTGCCGACACTGGGATCAGCAAGCCAGATCGTATCCTGGTTTATCCCGCGTAGGACAGTGAAGTGATCATATTTTCTGTTCTTCACATAAAGAATTACAGGAATCTTCAAGCTCTTGAGTTGGGAAAACGTGGCCGAATATCCTTGTGCCTGAAATCCGAGCGCCTGTAGCGCTTGTGCCATGTCTTCAAAAGATGCCCTGCCGTTCTGCTTGTCCATCAATTGCAGCAACTGCAACTCAGTAATAGAAAAGCCAAATGCGCCTTGAAGTAGCGTGGCCATTGATGCGGCGCCGCAGGAAAAATCGAAATCTTGCTTGGTGATGTCTCTGTCTCGCTGGCTTTTCCAATCTTGCACTCGTCGGTGGAGATACAGATGCCCGTTCGGGCCGACCAGTAGAATTTCTGCATAAGCCGTACGGCAAGCGATTGCAATAAAAATGATGAGGCAGGCTTTCAAGAATATTGTCTTTGCTGGACATTAATCTGCCGAGGCTGTTGAGGTAGTCTCTGCAGTAATTTTGATGTTGTTGGTTTTCTATGGTGGCTATAATTTTTTTTGCTTTCGCTTTATATTTTCGAAAAATTTTAATGTAAATAAAATTAATATATAAAGTGCGCTTGATATCAATGCGATAATGGAAACGCTTTGGGGGTTGAGGGAGCCGTTCCAGGCATCTTCTAATACGGCAGAAAAAAATAATAGGCCTGCTGCAATGGCTGCCAGGGTGTGGCATCGCATTTGTGGTTTTGAATTCTCCAGTCCGACTAGAAATCCCATGATGGCGGCGATCAGGTCCCCCATAGCCAATTCCCTTTCTATAAGTCCGCGTCAGCAGCGTAGCTTTTGATTGAGGCGGCACTCGCTGCTGCGTAAATACTGATTGGCTCCGAAGTTGGCGAAGGCGCCATTTGCGCGCCACACGTTTGCCCCTGCGGTGAGTCCGCCACCTGCTGCGGCACCAAGCCCTCCCGTCGTCGCGCCAATAAGGGCGCCGCTTGTCATATTCGCTACAAGAGCCCCTGTCGAGTATGGGTATTTATCTCGTGCTACGCCCACCATATATGTCCCCCCGTTTACCAGTGCTCCCAATGCCGCACCAACAATAATGGGAGATACGGCCCCTTCCGTGTCCTTCATCTCCTCTTTGGAAAGCGCTACAAGCTGGCGAAGATCAGCTGATTCGCGAAATAGTCCAAGCTCCTGTGCGTCGGTAAAATTAGACATGCTGGGTGGTGCAGCGTGAGCGGGGAGCGTAAACGCGAACGCTAACGCCAGCGACGCGAGATAACTTGCGGTTCTTGTCTTCATCGTGCTCTTCCAAAAAGTTTGAGGCAAATGATTGCTGTTTGATCACTAAGAAAACTTCTAAAATGCATATGACCAAGCGAGATTCAGGTCGGCCCCTTTTCGACCGGAAATGGCGGATATCATTGATATATTGACTATGCTTTTTGCAGTGACGCCATAGCCCACGCCGAGGAGCAGGTCGGTGCTGGTGGTGCGGAAGCCGCTTTTCTCTCCGGCGACTGAGTCGGGTTGTTTGTTTGTCCATTGCGCTCCGCCGCTGAGGCTGACTCGATCATTTGCAGCAAATGCAACGGAACCGCTGATCAGGAATAGCGATCCGGGGGTATGGCGGTTTTCTCCTTCGCCTCTTGCGGTACTCATGCTTAAAGCGGTGTTCATAGAGAACACAACTGGATCTATAGCTTTGTATGCTGCCAAGCCGATCATTGCTGATTTAAACTGACTGCTCGTATTGTGCGTTTTTTCCATGAGCGCAATTTGAGAGAAGCCTATTAAACCCGGCGACTCATCATCGTCCTTGATCTGGTAGCTGGTTCCAAACCATATGTCTGATAGACCTTTGGAAGAAGCGCTATAGACAGATTCTGCGGCTGCGGATCGCGTGTCGCTCCAAAAGGCACTAGCCCGTACGTAGAGTTCAGTGCGAGTCGTGAGGCCATATCTCAATCCCACAGTCCCAACCACTATGTCAGTGTTTTTCCGTTCTTCGCCTACGTCTGTATATACGGATACAAAAGAGGTTGGGCCGGTTTGTATGATTAAGGGGTTGCCGATTTGCAGCCCCTGATCTTCACGATTCCCGTAAGCTACCGAGGTGTCGAGCTTCCATGTTCCCGCTTCTGGGACCAGACCTTCCACATACAGCGGCCGTTCAGCTAACGTTGGGGAGCAAAACAGCGAAATCAAACTGATAATGGTACTTTTCGCGCAGACGCATAGCGTCTTATGAAAATAAGGTCTGTCATTTTTCATCGAGTTAATGCTGTCTCAATATTATTTTGTGGTAATTTTTTGGCGATTCTATCAGCCGGATTTCGTTGTGCGCGCGTTGCTCGAAAAATAGGAATCGTCCTAGTTGTCGTGGGAGAGGAGGGGGCCAACGTGTGCCGGGAATACCCAAACTGATGGTGCTAGGCCTAGGGCTTTCTCAACTTTGGGAATGGATTCGAGCGAATCGGGTGCGATATCGGAGCGCGGCAATGACACAGGACAAGCAGACTGCTGCTAGTCAGAAAGAGTCCAGTGGTGTAGCCGAATTCCGTGCGTGTGACGAACGGCTGTGTCTGCCGCTCATCAGGACTATCCAAAAATGGATATTTCGCAATGGGAAAGAGCAGCCGCTGGCTGCTGTTTCTACAGGTTGACGGCATGTTGAAGAGGGCGCTGGCCCGGCTCAGGCCAACATGCCGTCCCATATTCCAGACCGCACAGGCTTGGCTGTATTAACAGGCCCGTACTGTTAGATTAAATAAAAGGCCTGAGTCCGGTGTTGAACCGAGCTCAGGCCTTTTGACTGCGGACTGTACGATTTGGGACGTCAGTTCATAAGATGAGGGGTGTTTTTGCGCGGCCGCCTTACTTCCTGGCCGGCGCCGCCGTGATGGCGGTGGCGAATTCCTCGGTGATGCTGAAGTAGGTGTTCAGCAGGATCTGCAGGTTCTTCTTGCCAATGCCGCCTTCGGCGTTCATGTCCATCTGCAGCACGGCCTGGTTCTTGTCGTCCAGGTAGGCGCGGGTCCAGCGGTATTGCTGGTTCCAGGCGTTGATGGCCTTGAGCGTGGCCGGCTTCTTGCCGGCGTAGGTGGCGGTGGCGACCAGGTCGTAGCACTTCTCGGAGAAGTCGTTGCACAGGAATTCCAGGCGCAGGTCGGTGGCGCCGGTGTTGCTGGCATCCAGGATCAGCACCGGGCCTTCATCGCCGTCGGTCTTGCGCGTGGTGTAGCCCATGTCGTCCAGCATGCCGACGACCATGTCGACGTCGAACTCGTTGACCACGTCGGCATTGCTGGTGGCGGCCATGTCGTCGTCCATGGCGGTGGCGCCGACGGCCGGCTCGGCTTCGTCTTCATCGTCCATCATGTCCTCGTCCATGCCGGTCGCGCCCAGCAGGCCCGAGAACAGTTCGTCGGCGGGGATCTTCTTGCCGTTCAGGTCGCCCATGCCGTCGGCGAAGTGGAACTTGCCGACGATGTTGTCGCCGTCATTCTTGCCGACGTTGAACATTTCGGCCATGCCGGACATGCTGCGGATGTTGTCGGCGGCCTCGGCTTCGGCCTTGTCGGCGGGCATGCCGTCCTTCTTGATGGCGTACTGCACCATCAGGTCCTGCACCATCGGCTTGGAGATCACCAGCGTGGCGTCGATCTGCTTGATGGCCTTGACCACGATTTCCTGCGGCGTCAGGTCCTTGACGTTGGGAGGATTGGCCAGGTCCAGCGTGACGTTCAGCTTGCTTTCGCCCTTGGCGGTCTTCCAGCTGATCGGGTCGATGCTGAACGACGGATTGCCGGCCAGCAGCTTGCCGGCGTTATCCAGCAGCACCTGGAACTGTTCGTCGTTCAGGCCCTCGTCGTGGGCATCGGCCATGTATTGGCGTATCAGCTGGTTGTAGGTATCGGACAACTGCTTGACCGCGGCGCCGTCCAGCCGGGCCAGCTTGATGACGGCCTGGCCGTTGCCCAGCGGCACGTCGTTGACGTTGATGTCGCCGGTCTGATAGGCGGCCTGGATGTTGATGTTCTTGTCGTCCTCGGCCAGCTTGACGGTGTAGCTGAAGTTGTCGAGGATCACCTTGGCGTCGGCGTCCGGCTTGATCACTTCGATGCGCTTGATCTTGATGCCCGAGTCGCCGACCGACAGGCCGAACTTGCCCATGCGGCTGTCGACGTCCATGGTCAGGCCGGACATCGCCATCTTGATCGGATCGCTGCCCTTGGTGCCGTCCACCGCCAGGATGTCGGTCTTGGCATTGGCGGTGATGGCGGCCAGGCCGCGGTCGAACGTGCCGGTGATTTCCATGCCGCTGAAATCGACCGAATTGCCTTCATGCGTCACCTTCACCGGCGCGATGCGGGCGGTCGATGCCGTGCTGCCGCCAAAGCTGACCATGGCATCGGTGACCAGGGGCGAGACGTCCTTGGTCAGCTCGAACACCGGCTTGACGTTGTCCGTCTTGGCCATTTCGGTGTGGACGAAAGCCAGCTTGGGCGCGATGGCGCCGCGCGCCAGCGCGCTCTTGGGGAACGGGCCGTGCTCGATTTGGGCATCGAATTCCAACATGCCGTCCGGCATGTCGCTCAGGCTCTTGTCGCTCTTGACGAACGACACGCCGTAGCGCGCCTGCGTCGAGAACAGGCCGCGTTCGTATTTGATCTGGTCGATGCGCAGGCCGAACAAAGGCGTGATCTTGGCCAGCTTCTCGTTGGCCTCGGCCAGGCGGCGCTGCGCGCCTTCCTCGATGCGCTTGCCGGTGTACCAGGTAGCACCCACCCAGCTTCCCGCTCCCACTATGACCACGGCTAAGGTGATCGCTACGCTCTTTTTCATGTTTTGCTTTGTCGTTGATTGTCGAGTCTTGTCCCTGCGGCGCGGCGCCGTCGAGCGGCGCGGGCAATGGGACATATTCATCGGCCTGTCAGGACCCGCGGCGAGTATACCGAGGCGGGGTAGCCAGTTGCAGTGCGCGCCGTTACCGAAGATTTCAAAATGAAAGCCGGCGCCCTCGGGCGCCGGCCATATTGTCGACAACGCGTGTTTTACAGGGGATCGAGCGGGTAGATCGGCCGGCGCACATGCTTGAAGTCAAGCTGGCCGTAGTCGGAGGTGGTGACGCCCACGCCGGTGCACTCGATGATCTCGGTGGCCATCTCGGAGAAGCCGGCGCGCCAGTGGACCCGGCTCTTGAGCACCACATAGCGCTTTTGCAGCGGATCGATGCCGGCCGACAGCAGGCAATTGATGTCGAAGGGCTCCTGGTGGCGCGACACCACCACGATCTCGACCCGTCCGGTATCGATCACCACCGTCAGGCCGGTGTCATTGCGCACGCCCCGATACATGGGGCCGCGGTTCAGGTAGACACCGTCGAACACCAGCTTGACCCGGCCGGTCACCGTCAGCGGCTCGCCGGCCCGCTTGATGGCGGGCATGTCCACCTTGCCGCCCAGGGGCAGGGTGACGGTGCTGCCCACGCCCGCCGTGGCGGCCTCGCGCGCCGCCTGGGGATCGCAGATGGCGTAGAACACCACGTCGTCCAATTCCTGGCGCAGCACCTCGGCCAGCACCGCGGTGGTGTCCATGGTGCCGCCGGAGCCGGTGTTGTCGTAGTGGTCCAGCAACACCACCGGGCCTTGCTCGATGGCCTTGGCCCGGGCGATGGTGGGCGCCAGCGGCTCGGAATGGAACACCCATTTCGCCCGGTCGTTCCAGGCGCGCTCCAGCAGTTCGTCGCGGTATTGCTGCGCCTGGGCCAGGTTGGCGTCCGTACAGACCACGGCGCTAAGGCCCGCCTCGCGGATGTCGGCGTGGGGGAAACCCACGAACACCGAGGCCGCCAGAACGCCATCGGCCTCCAGCTGGCGGCAGCGCTCCTGCAGCGATTTGTTGGGATCGGCGTGGGTGCCCTGGCACATGACGTGCGGCAGCATGGGCTTGCCGCCCCAGGTCATCACGGGCTTGATCTCGCCCTTGAGCGTGCGCACGATGACGTTGGCCGCGCGCACGCCGGCCTCGCGGATGTCCACGTGCGGATAGGTATGGAAGCCGCTGATGACGGTGGCGTTGTCGACGATGTCGGCGTAGATGTTGGCGTGCATGTCCAGCGTCACCGCCACCGGCGTCTTGGGATCGATCTCGCGCAGGCGGCGCAGCAGGTCGCCCTCGGCGTCTTCCACGCCCTCGGCCACCATGGCGCCGTGCAGGTCCAGCAGGATGGCGTCGTAGCCGCCCTTGCGGACCTCGTCCAGCACCCGCTTGCACAGCAGCTCGTGGGTCTCGGCGCTGGCCGGGCCGCTGGGCCAGGATTCGGCGGCCACCGGCACCACGATCTCGGCGCCGACGCGGCGCGCCACCTCGATGTAGCCGCCCAGGCCGCTGTCGGTGTTCTCGTAGGCGCGGATGGCGCGGTCGCCGGCCAGGATTTCAGGATTGCCGCGGAAAAAGCGCGCGAGCGGGGTCGGCACGGGCGAGAAGGTGTTCGTCTCGTGCTTGATCATTGCCAGAAGCCAACGCATGGGAATTCCTGTGGTTGCCAAAGGGGAAGGGGATCGGGCCGGTCAGCGCGGGTTAGACGGCCCGGGGCGGCTGCGGCCAGGGCTGCTGGGCCGGGCGCATGCGTTCCCAGGCGCGGGCCACGCGCAGCACGCCCAGATCGTCGAAGCGCGCGCCGGCGATCTGCAGGCCGATCGGCAGGCCTGCCCGGGTATAACCGCAATTGACCGAGGCGGCCGGCTGCTCGCTCATGTTGTAGGGCAAGGTGTAGCCGATGTGGTGCATGGTCGTGGCGACCTCGTTGGTAGGCGCGGCCCACTCGGCGTTGTAGGCCACCACCGGCGCCACCGGCGACAGCACGTAGTCGTAGGGGGCGGTGGCGGCCACGGTCTTGGCGCGCACGTTCAGGGTTTCGTAGTAGCTGCGGAACACGGCCTCGCCGGATTGGCCGCCGCCGCTTTCGGCCCAGGCGCGGATGAACGGCAGGATCTTGTCGCGGCGCGCTTGCGGCAGGGCCCCCAGGTCGATGGCCGAGCGGGTGCGCCAGAAACGGTCGACGCCGTCCAGCATCTCCGGCGTCATCCACGGCTTGAGCGGCGTGACGATGGCGCCGGCCGACTCGAACAGTCGGGCCGCGGCTTCGACGGCGGCGCGGATCTCCGGGTCCAGCGGCAGGCCGCAGCCGGCTTCGAGCTGCAGGCCGATGCGCAGGCCGCGCACGTCGATATCCAGGTTGAGCCAGTCGAAGTCCTGGAACGGCAGGCTCATGTGATCGCGCGCGTCGGGCTGCGACAGCACGCCCATCATCAGCGCGGCGTCAGTGATGTCGCGGGTCATGGGGCCGGCGCAGCGGCCCATGAAGGGAGGGTCGATGGGGATGCGGCCCAGGCTGGGCTTGAGCGTGGCGATGCCGCACCAGGCGGCCGGCAGGCGCACCGAGCCGCCGATGTCGGTGCCGATGTGCAGCGGGCCGTAGCCCGCCGCCGCCGCCGCTCCGGCGCCGGCGCTGGAGCCGCCCGGGTTTTTGCTCAGGTCCCAGGGGTTGCGCGTCAGCGCATGGAAACTCGACAGTCCCGAGGACAGCATGCCGTAGTCGGGCATGGTGGTCTTGCCCAGCACTACCGCGCCGGCCTCGCGCATGCGCGCCGCCGGCGGGGCGTCGGCCGCGGCCGGCGTCAAGTCGGTGGCGGCCGTGCCCAGCGGCACCGGCACGCCGCGGGTGGCGATGTTTTCCTTGATGGTGGCGGGCACGCCGTCCAGCGAGTAGCCGCCGCAAGCCTGCGGCTCGCCCTTCATCCAGCGCGCCTCGGAAGCGCGCGCCTGCGCCAGCGCCTGGTCGGGATCGAGCGCATAGGTGGCGTGGATGTGCGGTTCCCAGCGCGCGATGTGGTCGAGCACCGAGCGGGTCGCCTCGACCGGCGACAGGGTCTTGTTACGGTAGGCGGCCAGCAGCTCCTGGGCCGAGAGTTCATGCGGTTGCGACATGGCGGATTCCGATTGCGTGGGATGCCTGGGTTGATTGGGACGCCTCAGGCGGCGGGGGCCGCCAGCCCGGCCGCCACGGGCCGGAAGTTGCGGAAGTCCCAGTCGCGCCCGGGCGCCGCGTCGATCAGGGCGCGGGTGTACTCGTGGCGGGGATCGGTCAGCACGGCCTGGGCGGCGCCGGTCTCGACGACCTTGCCGCGCTGCATGACCATGATGGTGTCGCAGATCTGCGCGGCCACGCGCAGGTCATGCGTGATGAACAGCACGCCCACGCCGGTGCGCTCGCGCACCTGCTCGAGCAGTTCCAGCACCTGCGCCTGCACCGACACGTCCAGCGCCGACACGGCTTCGTCGGCCACCAGGATCTCGGGGTCCATCACCAGCGCGCGGGCGATGCAGATGCGCTGGCGCTGGCCGCCTGAGAACTGGTGCGGGTAGCGTCGCATGGCGTCGGGGCTCAGCCCGACCACCGACAGCGTCTCGCCGGCACGTTGCAGCGCCTGCTCGCGCGGCACGCCGAAGTTGAGCAGGCCTTCGATGATGGACTCGCCCACGGTGCGGCGCGGGTTGAGCGAGCGGTAAGGATCCTGGAACACGATCTGGATGCGGCGCCGCACCGGGCGCAGGGCCGCGCCGGACAGCGTGCTGAGGTCTTCGCCGCCCATCATCATGTGGCCGGCGGTGGGTTCGATCAGGCGCACGATGCAGCGCGCCACGGTCGACTTGCCCGAGCCGGACTCGCCCACGATGCCGAGGATTTCGCCCTTGCGCAGCGTCAGGTTGACGTCTGCTGCCGCGATCACGTTGCGCGGCGCGCTGCGCGAGAACAGCGAGCGCTTGCCGCCGTAGGTGCGCCCCAGGCCCTTGACGTGCAGCACCGGCACGCCCGCGGGCGCTTCGCGGTGCAACGGCACCAGGCTGGGCACCGACGACACCAGGCGCCGCGTGTACGACTGCTTGGGTTCGGCCAGGATCTCGTCGCGGGTGCCGCTTTCGATCAGGTCGCCGCGGTTCATCACCACGATTCGGTCGGCGATCTCGGCCACCACGCCGAAGTCGTGCGTGATGAACAGCACGGCGGTCTGGTGCTTGACCTGCAGTTCCTTGATCAGCAGCAGGATCTGCTTCTGCGTGGTGACGTCCAGCGCCGTGGTCGGCTCGTCGGCGATCAGCAGCTTGGGCTCCAGGATCAGCGCCATCGCGATCACGATGCGCTGGCGCTGGCCGCCCGAGAGCTGGTGCGGATAGGCATCGTAGATGCGCTCGACGTCGGGCAGGTGCACCGAGCGGAACATGTCCAGTACCTTGGCGCGGCGTTCGGCGGCCGACATGCGGCGATGCAGGCGCAGCACTTCGTCGACCTGCTTGCCGACGGTGTGCACGGGGTTCAGCGCCGTCATGGGTTCCTGGAACACCATGGCCATGCGGGTGGCGCGCAGTTCGCGCAGGCGCCGCGGCGTGGCGTTGGCCACGTCCTCGCCTTCGACGCGGATCGAGCCCGCGCTGATGCGCAGCACGCCGGCCGGCAACAGGCCCATGACGGCCAGCGATGTGACCGACTTGCCCGAGCCGGACTCGCCGACCACGCACACGGTTTCGCCGGCGTGCACGTCCAGGCTCAGGTTGCGCACCACGCGGTTGCCGGCGCCGCCGACCTCCACCGACAGGTTGCGGATCGCCAGCACGGCGGACGAGGTATCGCCCGCGGGGGGAGTGGGAGAGTAGGTCATCGGCATCAGATCCTGCGCACCATTTTCGGATCGAGGGCGTCGCGCAGCGCGTCGCCCAGGATGTTCACGCTGAGCACGGTCAGCGACAGGAACAGCCCCGGGAACAGGATCAGGCCAGGCAGCATGCGGAAGTACATGCGGCCTTCGGACATGATGTTGCCCCAGGAGGCGATCTCGGGCGGGATGCCCGCGCCCAGGAAGCTGAGGATGGCCTCGGTCAGCATGGCCGAAGCGAACACATACGTGCCCTGCACGGTCAGCGGCGCGATGGTGCTGGGCACCATGTGGCGCCACAGCAGCAGCGGCAGCGGCGTGCCCAGCGCCAGCGCCGCTTCGACGTAGGGCTCGCCGCGAACGGTCAGGATCTGGCCGCGCACCAGGCGCACCACCCGTGGAATCTCGGGGATGGTGATGGCCACCAGCACCGTCATCAGGCTGGCACCGGTGACCGACACCAGGGCAATCGCCAACAGGATGCCGGGGATCGCCATGATGGCGTCCATGGTGCGCATGATGATGCCGTCGAGCGAGCGGAACCAGCCGGCGATGACGCCGACCACCAGCCCGATGGTGACGCTGATGACCGCCGCGCCCAGCCCCGCGATCAGCGAGACGCGCGCGCCGTAGGCCACGCGCGACCAGACGTCGCGGCCGAAGGCGTCGGTGCCGAACAGGTAATCGGTGAACGGCTGCTTCAGGCGCGCGCCGGGATTGATGGACGTCGGGTCGACCGTGCCCAGCAGCGGGGCGAACAGGGCGATGGCGACAATGATGAGCAGCACCACCAGGGCCAGCATCACCGGCCAGCTTTTGAGGCCCTGGCGGATCTGGCGCCAGGCGGTGACGTGGGGCGTGCCGCCGCCGGGAAGATCGGCGGCCGCTTGCGCGGCGGCGTCGGTTGGCGTTTGCATGGCGTGGCCTCAGTATCGGATACGGGGGTCGAACACCGTGTAGGCGCAATCGACAACCAGATTGATGAACACGTAGACGAAGGCGAAGAACAGCGTCAGGCCCTGGATCACGGGGTAGTCGCGCGCCAGCACGGCTTCGACCACCAGCCGGCCCAGGCCGGGGATGTTGAACACCGATTCGGTCACCACCACGCCGCTGATCAGCAGCGCGATGCCCAGGCCCACCACCGTGGCGATGGGCACCGCGGCATTGCGCAACGCGTGGCCCAGCAGCACGCCGGTCTCGGTCAGCCCCTTGGAGCGCGCGGTGCGGATGAAGTCCTCGCCCATCACCTCGATGACGCTGGTGCGCGTGATGCGCGCGATCAGGGCGATGTACACGGTGGACAGCGCCAGCGACGGCAGGATCAGCCGATGCAGGAACAACCAGAAGCCATTGGCCAGCGGCGTGTAGCCCTGCACGTTGAACCAGCCCAGCTTGATGGCGAAGGCCCAGATCAGCAGGTAGCCGGTGACGAACACCGGCACCGAGAAGCCCAGCACCGAAAAGCCCATGACCGCGCGGTCCAGCAGCCGGCCCTGGCGCCAGGCCGCCAGCACGCCCAGCGGGATCGCCACGATCAGCGTGAAGACCAGCGTCAACAGCGCCAGGCTCAACGACGGTTCGAGGCGCTGGCCGATGAGCTGGGTGACCGGCACGCCGGACATCAGCGAGGTGCCCAGGTCACCCTGAAGCAGCTTGCCGCCCCAGATGAAGAACTGCCTGGCCATCGGCTGGTCCAGGCCCATCGTCTGGCGGATCTGTTCGATCCGCTCGGGAGTGGCGCCGTCGCCGGCCATGATGATGGCCGGATCACCCGGGCTCAAACGCAATATCGCAAAGACCACCACCGCGACCATCACCAGAACGGGGATGGTCGCGAGGAGCCGGCGTGAGACGAATGCCAGCATGTATTTCCCCCTGAACTACTTGCCCGTCAAGGGGCTTTTTTCACATTCCAGAACGCGAACACCGGCGCATGCACCAGGCCCGAGAGCTTGGCCGTATACACGGTGGGCACCGACATCTGGCCCAGCGGCACGTACAGGCCCTCGTCGATGCCGATGCGCTGCAATTCATCGGCGATCTTCTTCTGCTCGGCCGGATCGGAGGTCAGCGCGAACTTGGTGCGCAGTTCCTCGACCTGGGGGAAGTCGGGCCAGCCGAACCAGGCGTTGTCGCCGTTGGCCGCGGCCGGGGCCGAGCGCACCGGGTCCATCACGTCGGTGGCGTACCAGTTGGTGTTGTGGATGTTCCAGCCGCCTTCGGCCGGCGCCGCCTTGGAGGCGCGGCGGGTCGCCACGCTCTGCCAGTCCATCGCCGCCAGGTTGACGTTGAAGCCGGCCTTGCGCAGGGCCTGGGCCATCACCACCGGCTGGGCCGACAGCGTGCCGACGTCGGTGGCGTGCATCACCAGGATCGGGGTGTTGTCATAGCCGGCTTCCTTCAGCAGGGCCTTGGCCTTCTCGATGTTCGAGGGCACCACCACGTCCTTGCCGATGTCCGATTCCAGCGGCGTGCCGCAGCCCCACAGCGAGGCGCAGGTCTTCCAGTACTTGGGATTGCCCACCAGCGCCTTCATCACGTCTTCCTGGCCGATGGCGTACATCGCGGCCTGGCGGATCTTCTTGTTGTTGAAGGGCGGGTACTTGAAGTTGAAGCGGTACATCGTGAAGTAGCCGACCGGGCTGAGCGACTCTTCCTTCAGGTCCTTGTTGCCTTCGATCATCGGCAGCAGGTCATAGGGGAACTGCTCGACGAAGTCGATTTCGCCGCCCAGCAGGGCGTTGGCGGTGGTCAGGGCGTCGGGCATCACATCCCATTGCACCTTGTCCACGTTCACCACCTTGCCGCCGGCCAGGCCGCTGGCGGGTTCCTTGCGCGGCACGTAGTCGGCGTTCTTGGCGTAGACGGTCTTCACGCCTGGCTTGAACTCGATGACCTTGAACGGGCCCGAGCCGGTCATGTCGGTGATCGGCTGGCCGATGGGCAGTTCGGCGATGCGCTTGGGCATCATGAACGGCGCGGTGCCGGTCGGCTTGGACAGGGCGCGCAGCGCCAGGTCCGTGGGTTCCTTCATGACGATGCGGAAGCTGTTGTCGTCGATGACTTCGATCTTGTCGGTGAATTTCAGCAGCGTGCGGCCCATGCCGTCGCCGGCGGCCCAGCGCTTGATCGACGCGACGCAGTCCTCGGCCGTGACCGGCTTGCCGTCATGCCATTTCTGGCCCGGGCGCAGCGTCATGGTGTAGGTCTTGCCGTCGGCCGAGACATCCCACTTTTCCAGCATCTGCGGCTGGATCTTGTTGTCGGCGTCGGTGGCCAGCAGGGTGTCGTAGATCATGTAGCCGTGCCACGTGGTGATGTACGCGGTGGTGGCGTGCGGATCGGTCAGGCGCAGCGGCGAATGCATCACCGCCTTGATGACGGTGTCGGCGTAGGCGCCATGGGCCATCAGCAGGGTGGCGCCGGCGAACGCGGCCGCGCGGACGAACTTGAGCATGAAATTCCCCTTTTATGCGTAGTGAGCGGCGCGGATTGCCGCTACGTCGTTGACGCGCCGCGCCCCGGGCGCGGCGTGCGAGGGTCAGTCGCTTGCGGCGCTGGAAAAAACCGGGCCGCAAGGCGCCATTCTGATGCCGGGACGCAACCGTGTCCATGGTTGTTTTGCCGCATCCATCAGCATCGATCCCGGCGCGGCGCAAACCAGGATGGCGTGGGCGATGGGGGTGAAGTCGGCGCGGAAATGCGCCGAGCTTTTCACCGCCAGGATGGCCGCGCGGCGCGGCTCGATGCCGGCGAAACGGAACATTTCCTGGTCCGCCATCTGCACCTTGTTGGACGCCACCACGATGCGCACGCCGCCGATGCGCAGGCAGGCGCTGGGGCCCAGGTCCATATGGAAGCCGCGGTAGAACGCGCCATGCGTATCGAAGCGCCCATCCGAAGTTTTCTCCACGATGAACTCGGCGTCCAGCGGTTCGTCGTCGGGAATACCCGAATGTCCACCCAATGCAATGCGGACCGATTTACCCACGCCGGCGCGGTGCGCGGCCAGCGCCGCTTCCGGATCGACGATCAATCCGATGGCGGCATCGCGCGCCTGGTGGCGGATCAGGGCGCGCAGCAGGCCCGTGGTGTCGGAACTGCCGCCGGCGCCGGGGTTGTCCTGCGCGTCGGCGATGACCACCGGCGCGTTGGCCTCGCGCGCCAGTCGCATGGCGGTGGTGACCGCGTCATCGGGTGAATACAGGGTGCCGCCAAAATCCCGTTCGGCATCGAGCACCGCGCGCGCCAGCGTGTCGGCGGCCGCGTCGGCCTCGGCCTGGGTGGCGCCGTAGGCCCATACCGCGGGCAGGCAATCGGGGAAATCCGCCGCCGGAAAACCGGTGGCCAGCGACACGCTCTGGGCGCCGCGCGCCTCGATGTCGCCCACCATCTGGTACAGGCTGCGCGCCGGCTCGATGTCGGTCGATTGCCAGCACAGCGGAATCAGGTAGGGCAACTGTCGCAGGGCCACGCAGGGACGGGGCGCGCCGGCCAGGCGCCGCGCCAGCAGCGCGGCGGCGCGCTGGCCGGTCTCGGCCATGTCGATGTGCGGATAGGTGCGGTAGCAGACCAGCGCGTCGGCGTGGCGCACCATCGCCGCTGTCATGTTGGCGTGCAGGTCCGGGCTGGCCACCACCGGCACGTCGGGGCCGACCAGCGCGCGCACGCGCTTGAGCAGTTCGCCTTCGCCGTCGTCCAGGTGCTCGGTGACCATGGCGCCGTGCAGGTCCAGGTACACGCCGTCCAGCGGCAGGGCCGCTTGCAGGCCCTGCAGGATCAGGGCGCTGATGCGTTCGAAGGCATCCTCGGTGACTGGACCGGAAGGGCTGGCCGCGGCCCACGTGGCCGGCAGCAGCGTGTGCTGTTGCATGGCCTCGATGAAGCCGGCCACGGGAATGTTGGCGCCGGCCACGGCCTGGAACATCGCCGGACCGCTGACCAGCTTCGGCCAGCCGCCGCCCTTGTCGGCAAAGTCTTCCCACGCCGCGCGCGAAGGCGCGAAGGTATTGGTTTCATGCTGAAAGCCGCCGATCCCGATGCGCATCAGGATTCCCCTTGTTGTGTGTCTTTCGGCAAAACCCCGGCCGCCTGGCGGCTCGGGGCGGTGAACGCGTCTACATGGTCACTTGGCCACCGGCATGGTGAATTCCGCGCCCTTGGCGATGCTGTCCGGCCAGCGCTGCATCACGCTCTTGTAGCGTGAGTAGAAGCGGATGCCTTCTTCGCCGTAGGCATGGTGGTCGCCGAACAGCGAACGCTTCCAGCCGCCGAACGAATGCCAGGCCATCGGCACCGGGATCGGCACGTTGATGCCGACCATGCCCACCTTGATCTGGCGGGCGAAGGCGCGCGCCACGCCGCCATCGGACGTGAAGCAGGCCACGCCGTTGCCGAATTCATGGGCGTTGATCAGCTCGACCGCGGCGGCGAAGTCGGGCACGCGCACCACGCACAGCACCGGTCCGAAGATCTCTTCGCGATAGATGTTCATCGCGGGCTTGACCTTGTCGAACAGCGTGCCGCCCAGGAAGAAGCCTTTTTCGGCGCCCGGCACCTTCAGGCCGCGGCCGTCGACCACCAGCTCCGCGCCGGCGGCGACGCCGTCCTCGATGTAGCCGATGACCTTGTTGCGGTGCTGCGCCGTGACCAGCGGGCCCATTTCGGCGTCGCCCTGCATGCCGTCCTTGACCACCAGCGCCTTGACGCGCGGGACCAGGCGTTCGATGACCTTGTCGGCCACGTCGCCCACCGCCACGGCCACCGAGATCGCCATGCAGCGTTCGCCGGCCGAGCCGTAGGCCGCGCCCATCAGCGCGTCGGTGACCTGGTCGAGGTCGGCGTCGGGCATCACCACCAGGTGGTTCTTGGCGCCGCCCAGGGCCTGCACGCGTTTGCCGCGGCGCGTGCCTTCGGCGTAGATGTATTCGGCGATGGGGGTCGAGCCGACGAACGACAGGGCCTCGACGTCGGGGTGCGCGATCAGCGCGTCCACGGCCTGCTTGTCGCCGTGCACCACGTTGAACACGCCCGGCGGCAGGCCGGCTTCGGTCAGCAGCTCGGCCAGGCGCAGCGAGGCCGAGGGATCGCGTTCGGACGGCTTGAGCACGAAGGTGTTGCCGCAGGCGATGGCCACCGGGAACATCCAGCACGGCACCATCATCGGGAAGTTGAACGGCGTGATGCCGGCCACCACGCCCAGCGCCTGGCGCATGCTCCAGTTGTCGATGCCGCCGCCGATCTGGTCGGAATACTGGCCCTTGAACAGATGAGGAATGCCGCAGGCGAATTCGACGATCTCGATGCCGCGCATCACTTCGCCCTTGGCGTCCGAGAACACCTTGCCGTGCTCGCGCGTGATCAGTTCGGCCAGCTCGTCCTGGTGCTTGTCCAGCAGCGCCTTGAAGTTGAACAGCACCCGGGCGCGCTTGAGCGCGGGGGTTTCCGACCAGGCCGGAAAGGCGGCCTTGGCCGCGGCCACGGCCAGCGCCACTTCGTCGGTGGAAGCCAGCGGCACGGAAGTGATGATCTCGCCGGTGGCCGGGTTGAAACCGTCGGCGTAGCGGTTGCTGCGGCCATCGTAGGGCTGGCCGTTGATGTAGTGCGAGAGGTTCTTCTTCATGGGAAAGCTCGGAGCGGGGTTCTTTGAAAACGCCGGAGGGCGGCCCGGGGCCGCCCGCCGTTGTGTGCGATGCGCGGCGCCTGCGCCGCGCCGGGGGGTTACGCGACTTCCTTGAGCACCTTGCCGATCTGCTCGAAGATCTGGCCGATCTGGGCCTCGTCGATGATCAGCGGCGGCGAGACGGCGATGATGTCGCCGGTGTAGCGCACCATCAGGCCGCTGTCGAAGCACTTCTGGAACACTTCGGCGGCGCGCGCGCCCGGCGCGCCGGCGCGCGGCGCCAGCTCGACGCCGGCTACCAGGCCCAGGTTGCGCACGTCGATCACGTGCGGCGCGCCCTTCAGGCTGTGGGCGGCCTGCTCGAAGGCGCCGGACAGCTTGCGGGCGCGGCCGAACAGGTCTTCGCGGCGGTAGATGTCCAGCGTCGCCAGGATGGCGGCGGCCGCCAGCGGGTGGGCCGAATAGGTGTAGCCGTGGAAGAACTCGATGCCGCCGGCCGGGCCGTTGACGATGGCGTCATGCACCTCGCGGCGCACCGCGACCGCGCCCGCGGGCACGGCGGCGTTGCTGACGCCCTTGGCCATGGCGATCAGGTCCGGCGTCACGCCGAAGAATTCCGACGCGGTGGCCGCGCCGAGGCGGCCGTAGGCGGTGATGACTTCGTCGAAGATCAGCAGGATGCCGTGCTTGGACGTGATCTCGCGCAGCTTTTCCAGGTAGCCCTTGGGCGGGATCAGCACTCCGGTGGAACCGGCCATCGGTTCGACGATGACGGCGGCGATGGTCGAGGCATCGTGCAGCGCGATGATGCGTTCGAGTTCGTCGGCCAACTGCGCGCCCCAGGCCGGCTGGCCCTTGGAATAGGCGTTCTGCTCCAGGTTGTGGGTGTGGGGCAGGTGGTCCACGGCGGGCAGCAGCGCGCCGGAGAAGGTCTTGCGGTTGGTCGAGATGCCGCCGACCGAGATGCCGCCGAAGCCCACGCCGTGGTAGCCGCGCTCGCGGCCGATCAGGCGGGTGCGCTGGCCTTCGCCGCGGGCGCGGTGATAGGCCAGGGCGATCTTCAGCGCGGTGTCGACCGACTCGGAACCCGAGTTGGTGAAGAACACGCGGTCCAGGCCCTGCGGCATGAAGCCGGCGACCGCCGTGGCCGCTTCGAAGGCCAGGGGGTGGCCCAGCTGGAAGCCGGGGGCGTAATCCATGGTGCCGGCCTGGCGCGAGATCGCCTCGACGATCTCCTGGCGGCCGTGGCCGGCGTTGACGCACCACAGGCCGGCGGTGCCGTCCAGCACCTGGCGGCCGTCGACCGAGGTGTAGTACATGCCCTTGGCCGACGCCAGCATGCGGGGATGCGCCTTGAACTGCTTGTTGGCGGTGAAAGGCATCCAGAGATGGGACAGGTCGGGCAACTCGGCGGGGGCGTTCATGGCGGCTCCAGGGGGAAGGACAAGCGCCGGAGCCTGCGCGCGTTTCGGGCGGGCGGCCGGCGGGATGCGATTGATTCTGGTACGTCCGGCCGCGAATGAAAATATACAATCCGTGCAAACCGGGCTAACTGTATAGTTGCAGGCATGACAACTGTACAGATAGCGTAGCGCCGTGATCGATTTCCAGCCCGTGCGGGCCCGTGGCCAGGCGCCGACCCTGGTGGACCAGGTGGTGGCGGCCGTGTTGCGCGCCATCGAAGCCCAGTCGCTGCGTCCGGGTATGTCCCTACCTTCGGTGCGCGACTTCGCGCGCCAGTACCAGGTCAGCACCTTCACCGTGGCCAGCGCCTACAGCCGCCTGGTGTCGCTGGGCTGGCTGGCGGCGCGCCCGGGCGCCGGCTATCGGGTGGCCGCGCCCGACGCGCCGCCGCGCCGGGGCGCGCCGCAATCCTGGGAGCCGCCGCGGCTGAACGCGGCCTGGCTGCTGTCGGATATCTTCGCGGACCATTCCATCCCCATCAAGTCGGGCTGCGGCTGGCTGCCGGGCGAGTGGCTCAACGAGGAAGGGTTGCACATGGCGCTGCGCCACATGGGCCGGGTGCCGGCCATGCGCATCGCCAACTACGGCCATCCCTATGGCTATGCGCCGCTGCGCGAGACCATCGCCGCCACGCTCAGCGCCCAGGGCATGGAAGTCGAAGTGTCGCAGGTGTTGCTGACCCAGGGCGTGACGCACGGCCTGGACATGGTGATCCGCACGCTGCTGCGGCCCGGCGACACCGTGCTGGTCGAGCAACCCGCCTACGCCAATCTGCTGCAGATGCTGCGCCTGGCCGGACTGCGCGTGGTGCCCGTGGCGCGCACGCTGGACGGCCTGGACTGCGAGGCGCTGGAGCAGGCCGCGTCGCAGCACCGGCCGCGCGCGCTGTTCGTCAACACCGCCTTGCAGAATCCATCTGGCGCGAGCATCAGCATGGCCAACGCCTTCCGCATCCTGCAACTGGCCGAGCGCCACGGGCTGTGGGTGGTGGAGGACGACATTTCGCGTGAGCTGGCGCCGGGCGTCACGCCCATGCTGGCGGCGCTCGATGGCGGCCGGCGGGTGGTCTACCTGGGCGGGTATTCCAAGGTCATCAGCCCGTCGGTGCGGGTCGGCTACGTGGTCGCGCACCGCGACCTGGCGCGCGATATCGCCCGCACCAAGATGGCGGTGGGCCTGACCTCGCCGGAAATCATGGAGCGTATCGTCCACCAGGTCATCCGCGAAGGACGCTACCGGGCGCACATCGAGCGCACCCGCGAGCGGCTGGCGCAGGCGCACGCCACGGTGGCCGAATTGATGGCGCAACACGGTTTCGAGATCTACGCGCAGCCCCGGGCCGGGCTGTTCCTATGGGCCAAGGTGGCAGGGCAGTGGCGCGAGCGGGGCGCCAACGGCCTGGCCGGCCTGGCATTGAAGGACGGCATCTGGCTGGCGCCGGGGTCGTACTTTGAAGCGGACGAGGCCGATACGCCCTGGGTGCGCTTCAACGTGGCGTACTCGGAAGCGCCGGCGCTGTGGCGCTTCATGCGCAACGAGGGCGCGGCCTAGCCTGCTGTCAGGGGGGCGGCGCGGCGTTGGCACCGCGATGGCAGCCATCGCGCCCGGGCGGGGCGGCTCAGGCGCGTTCGTACGTCACGAAATCGTAGCGGTAGCCGTTTTCCTCGGGCTGCGCCGCGCGCGCGGTTTCGCGCCACTGGAAGCCGGGCAGCAGGGGGAAGAAGGCGTCGCCCTCGACCTCGGCATGGACCTCGGTGGCAAGGACGCGGCTGGCCAGCGCCAGGGCCTGCGTGTAGATCTGCGCGCCGCCGATGACGAAGGCCTCGGCGCTGTCGCCGCAGGCGGCGATGGCGGCCTCCAGTGTCGGCACCACGGTGGCGCCGGCGGCCTCGAAGGCCGGGTTGCGGCTGACGACGATATTGGCGCGGCCGGGCAGGGGGCGGCCGAGCGAATCCCAGGTCTTGCGGCCCATGATGATCGGATGGCCCAAGGTGCTGCGCTTGAAGTGCGCCAGGTCGCCCGGCAGTTTCCAGGGCAGGGCGTTGTCTCGGCCGATGGCGCGATTGGTGGAATAGGCGACGATCAGGGTCAGGCTGGCGGGCATTCGGACAGGTACGCAAGGAGGCGGCCGGCGGCGCCGGCGGGAAGATTCCAAGCGTAGCAAATTTGGCCGGCGGGGCGGGGATGCGCCCGGCCGCGCGGGTCGGCTGGCGTGGATTCAGCCCGCGGCGTGTTCCAGGAATTCGTCGGCCGGCATCGGTTTGCCCAGCAGGAAGCCCTGCAGTGAATCGCACCCCAGTCCGGTCAGGAACTTCTGCTGGGCCGCGGTCTCCACCCCCTCGGCCACGATGCGTAGATTCAACTGCTGCGCCAGCGCCACGATGGCCGAAACGATGGCAGCGTCCTCGTTGTCGTTTTCCAGCTGGTTGACGAAACCGCGGTCGATTTTCAGTTCGGTCGCGGGAAGTCGCTTGAGGTACAGCAGGCTGGAGTAGCCGGTGCCGAAGTCGTCGATCGAAATGGTCACGCCCAGTCCCGACAGGCGCTTGAGCACTGTCAGGCTGGCTTCGGCGTCGCGCATGGCGGTCGATTCGGTCACTTCCAGCGTCAGGCAGGATGGTGGCACATCGTGCCGCGCCAACGCGGCGCGCACGGTCTCGACCAGGCTGGCGTGGGCGAACTGCAGCGCGGAAATGTTGACCGCGATGGTCCAGTGGCCCTGCCCGGCGTTGATCCATTCGCGCATCTGGCGGCAGGCTTCATTGATGACCCATTCGCCGATCGACAGGATCAGCCCGGTCTTTTCCGCCGTGGGGATGAACTGGTCCGGACCCACCAGGCCGCGCGTCGGGTGGTTCCAGCGCAGCAAGGCCTCGGCGCCCATGATGGGGCCGGCCGGCGCCTCGTACTTGGGCTGGTAGTGCAGCACGAACTGGTCGCGTTCCTGCGCCAGGCGCAGGTCGTGCAGCAGCTCGATCTGTTCATGCGCGTCGGCGTTCATCGACGGCTCGAAGAAGCTGTAGCCCGTGCCGCCCAGGCGCTTGGCGTGGTACATCGCGGCGTCCGCGTTGGTCAGCAGCGCATGGGTGTCCTCGCCGTCATTCGGGTAGATGGCGATGCCGACGCTGGAGGTCACCAGCACCTCGTGGCCGTACACCATCACCGGCCGCGCGATGGCTTCGATCAGGCGGTCGGCCACATTGGCGGCGTCGGTTGGTTCCACCACTTCGCTGAGCACGATGAATTCGTCGCCGCCCAGGCGCGCCACCGTGTCCTGGGTGCGCAGGGTCTGGCGGATGCGCTGGGCCAGGTCGATCAGCAGGGCGTCGCCGGTATGGTGGCCGTAGGCGTCGTTGACCGCCTTGAATCCGTCCAGGTCGAAGAACAGCACGGCGAAATAGCCCTTGCGGCGGCTGGCGCTTTCGATGGCCTGTTCCAGCCGGTCTTCCAGCAGGATGCGGTTGGGCAGCTTGGTCAGCGTGTCGTGCAGCGCCAGCTGCACCAGTTCCTCGTTGGCCTCGGCCAGCGACGAGGCCAACGCCGAGGTGCGGGCTTCGAGGCGGTTGTCCAGCACCGCCACCACCAGGGCGATGGCCAGCACGCTGAGGGTGACGGCGGTGACCGCGATGGCGAGCCAGCCGGCCGAAATGCCGGCGTCCGCGGCCATGCAGATGCTGCCGTCCGGAAAGCCCGCGGCTTCCATGCCGGTGTAGTGCATGCCGACGATCGCCAGCCCCATGACCACGGCCGCCAGCGGCCGCGACAGCGCCACCCGCGGCCCGTCGTGGCGCAGGCGGTAGGTGATCCAGAGCGCCGCGCCCGAGGCCGCCACCGCGATGGCGATGGACAGGGCGAACCAGGCGGGGTCGTAGACGATGCCCGGCATCATGCGCATGGCCGCCATGCCGATATAGTGCATGGCGGCAATCCCCGCGCCCATCAGCAGGGCGCCGCTGAGCAGGCGGGCCCAGGGCAGGTCGTCCTTGCAGACGATCCACAGCGCGAAGGCGGAGCAGCCGATGGCGATGGCCAGCGACAGCACGGTCAGCGGCAGGTCGTAGCCCATGGGAATGGGCAGGTTGAACGCCAGCATGCCGACGAAATGCATGGACCAGATGCCGATGCCCATCGCCAGCGCGCCGCCGCCCAGCCAATAGCGCGCCGCCGGCAGCCCGCTCGCCGCCCGCACGCGGTTGGCCATGCCCAGCGCCGTATACGACGCCAGGATGGCGACCCCTAGGGATACGAGGACGAGCGAAGGGTTATATGTTCCAACGAGCATTTTTGGGGTCCTGTCCTGAGCGCATACAGCCGCCGCGCCGGCCTCAATTCAAATCAATTAGTAGTCAACAGTTGCAACTGGGCCGCAAGGGAATCCTGCTGTCGACGCTGGCGATTCACGTACTCTCTTGTCTGGATGGGGGGTGCGGCGCGGCACTGCAGGCGGGCGGCGGACCGGACGGACTGCCCGGTTACGCGGCGAGGGCCAGGCACGGCGCGGCATGGGCCGTTCGGAAGCAACGGCGCGCAGGGCTTGCTGGACGCGCGTCCGGGGCTAAGGGATGGGTTATACCGAAAACGGGCTTCCAGAAGCTCACCAATCTTCACTTGCGCCGGACGGGGGCGCACCCGGCGCCGGATGGCGGCCGCACGCGACCCGCGAAATGCCGGCGGTGGGTTCTAGACGGCCATCGGCGCCGTCAATGGCGCGTGGTGCGTGTATCCGGCCAGCGAAAAATCGCCGGGCTCGACCTTCTCGAGCCATTCCGGCTCGTAACGGCCGGTCTGGGCGAAATCGGGGATGCGGTCGGACAGCACCAGGCGCGGGGCTTCCAGCGGCGTGCGCGTCAGTTGCTCGCGCAGCATCGGCAGGTGGTTTTCGTAGATATGGGCATCGCCGATGAAATACGTGAACCAGCGCGGCGTGTAGCCGGTCAGTCGACCCACCAGGTGCAACAGGGCCGCGCCCTCGGTGAGGTTGAACGGCGTGCCCAGCCCGACGTCATTCGAGCGGATATACAGGCACAGCGAGATTTCGCGGGTGGTCGCGTTCGGCAGGAACTGGTAGAGCAGGTGGCAGGGCGGCAGCGCCATTTCCTCGATCTGCGCCCAGTTCCAGCCGTGGAACAGGATGCGGCGGTCGCCCGGCCGTTCGTGGATGGTGTCCAGGCACTGGCGCAACTGGTCGACCGCCTTGTACAGCAGCACCTTGGACACGCCGCCTTCCTGCAGGTCCGCGACCTTGGTGTAGCCGCGGCCCAGGGCGTCGGCGATCTGGCCGTCGCGACCGGCGTCCAGCAGCTTGTAGGCCGGCCACTGGCGCCATTGCACCCCATAGACCGGGCCCAGGTCGTCCGGGCCTTCGCGGTAGGGGTTGGCCAGCCACTGGGCATTTTCGTTGGCGTTCTGGTCCCAGACCTTGCAACCCAGTTCGCGGAACTCGGCGGCGCTGCGCACGCCACGCAGGAAGCCAACCATTTCGCCGATGGCGGACTTGAAGGCCAGCTTCTTGGTGGTCACGGCCGGAAAGCCCTGCTGCAGGTCGAAGCGCAGTGAGGCGCCCGGCATGCTCAGCGTGCGTATGCCCGTCCGGTTTTCCTGCCACGCGCCGGTGTCCAGGATGGATTGAACGAGGTCCAGGTATTGTTTCATGGGTACAGAATCAGAAAAGGCTGAAATGGCGGCGTGTCGGCCGGGGCGCGCTAGGCAGCGGCGGCGTCCCGGGTGTCGACGATGTCCACCGAAAACGTCAATTCGGCGGTTTTTTCGAGCATCGCGGATGCCGAGCAGTATTTTTCGTGCGACAGCTGCACCGCGCGCTCGACCGCGGCGCGCGGCAGGTCGCGGCCGGTGACCGTGAAGGCAAAGTGGATGCGCGTGAACACCTTGGGGTCGACATCGGCGCGGTCGGCCTGCAGCTTGACGCTGCAGCCGGTCACGGCGTGGCGGCCACGCTTGAGGATCAGCACGACGTCATAGGCGGTGCAGCCGCCGGTGCCGGCCAGCAGCATTTCCATCGGACGCGGCGCCAGGTTGTGGCCGCCGCCGTCCACGGCGCCGTCCATCACGGCCACGTGGCCGCTGCCGGTGCTGGCGGTAAAGAGCATGCCGTTGGGGCCGCCCCAGTCGATCGTGCATTCCATTTGTCAGGTCCTTGTGCTTGAGCGCAGTCAATGGCTGATGATACCCGTTGCGTACAATTCCAGGCACGAGAGTCCCACCCCGGATGAGGGGTGTGTGCCCATTCAGGAGTCGTCTATGTCCCTCACGCTGTCTCGATCCGGTCCCGCTGCCTTCCTGCGCCGCGCCAGCCCGCTGGATGCCCTGCTGGCCGAAGCCGACCGGGCCCTGCGGGTGTTGTCCGGCAGCGCCAGCGCTGGCCGGCCCAATCCAGCCACCGCCGAGGAGGCGCCGGATACCCTGTCGGCGCAGGAAAAGCGTCACGCCGCCGGCTTGATGCGGGTGAACCACGTGGGCGAGGTCTGCGCCCAGGCCCTGTATCGCGGGCAGGCCGCCGTCTGCCGCGAGCCGGGGCCGCGCAACTTGTTGCTGGAGGCCGCCGGCGAGGAAGTCGACCACCTTGTCTGGTGCAACCAGCGCCTGACCGAACTGGGCAGCCGCCCAAGCCTGCTGAACCCGGTCTGGTACGCCGGCTCGTTCGCGCTGGGCTTGTTGGCCGGCTATGCGGGCGCGCCGCGCAACCTGGGCTTCATGGCCGAAACCGAAAAGCAGGTCGAGGCGCACCTGGAAGGGCATTTGCGGACGCTGCCGGAGCAGGACGCCCGTTCCCGCCAGATCGTGCAGAAAATGAAGGACGACGAGGCCCAGCATCGCGCCAGCGCCGAGGCTGCCGGCGGCGTGCCGCTGCCTGGGCCGGTCAAGGCCGCCATGCGCGCCATGTCCAAGGTCATGACCACCACCGCGTACCGGATCTAGGACTGCCCGCGCAGGGCCGGCAAGGCCCGGCATCAGAATGTTGCAGTGCGCAATATTTGCCGCATATTGGTGCCGCATGCACCTTTCCGGTGCAAATCATAGGGCGGGATAACCCGATCGTGGCTAGGGTAATTCCGCAAGGGGTTAACCCGTTCGGCAATAACCCTCCATTTTTGCAACGCATTGCTGGGTGCGGCTTTCCGGGGAGGGAGGCGCGACGTTGCGGCAAAAATGCAACGCAACATCGGACAACGCGACTGCTCAAAAAAAATTCTTGCAACGCACAAAAAAAACCGATACTATGCATCTCATCGGATGTTGAAACGCAGTCGGCGCGGTGCCAAACCCCGACAGCGCAGCGAGCGAAACGCTCCCAACATGCCACGGTTGTCTCCTCCACCCTCCTCCTTTGGTGGATTTAGCCCGAGATCTCACGATCTCGGGCTTTTTTTTGAGCGCATTTGAACTGTCCCTTTTTGTTCGAGGCGTCGGCGCGTGATCCCGCCGGCGGGTGGCCGTAACCCCCGGAAATCGCTCCACCATCGTCTCCGTGTTTTCCCTTGGATATTTCGCGTGTGTCGGGGCGGAAAGCTCTACAATCGATTCATGAATTCGGTCTTTCCGCGCGTCTCCGGTCGCGTTGCTGTCCGGCCCCGTCATAGCGGGGTTCGGCTTGTGCACGGGTCCGGAGCGCGGACGTTACGTTCTGTCCCGGTGAATTGCACTTCCTTATCCCTCCCATATATGGGCGTTACACCTGCCATTGATAATGGCGGGCCTGTCTCGATAGACCAACCCGAGGTGACCCAGTGACCTGGCTGTACATTTGCGTGGTCGCGTTCATGGTGGGGGGACTCATCGTGGCGTCGGAGCGCTGGCATGGCGCCTTCACCGGCGACAGCGATCTGAACAAACCGCAAGCGAATCACTCTCGCGCCACGCCCCGCGTGGGCGGACTGGCCGTGCTGGCGGGCACGCTGATGGGCCTGCTGGTGCTCGGCCCCGACAACATGACCCTGACCTGGCTGTGGCCGGCCTTGTTCGTGTCGGCGTTGCCAGTATTCGTGGCGGGCCTGCTCGAAGACATCACCAAGGATATCGGCGCGAGCAAGCGCCTGCTGGCGGCCTTCGCGTCGGCCGCGATCGCCTGGTGGCTGCTGGGCGGCGTCAGCCGGGTCGGCATGGCGCCCGTGGACTACGTCCTGTCGTATTGGCCCGTTTCTCTGATTTTCACCATGTTCGCCGTGGGTGGCTGTACCCATGCCCTGAACATCGTCGACGGCATGAACGGCCTGGCCGGCATGATCGCCACACTGATGGCGGTGTCCATCAGCCTGGTGGCGCTGCAAGTGGGCGATGTGCCGATCTTCATGGTCGCGGCGGCGCTGGCGTCGGCGACCCTCGGCTTCCTGGTCTGGAATTTCCCGTTCGGGCGCGTTTTCCTGGGCGATGGGGGCGCGTATTTCCTTGGTTTCATGCTGGCTGAACTGGCCGTGCTGCTGGTCGTGCGCAATCCGTCGGTGTCGCCGTTCTACGCGTTGGCGGTGTTGTTCTATCCCGTATTCGAAACCGGCTTTTCCATCTGGCGCCGCCGCTTCAAGCGCGGCGTGCCGGTGGACCAGCCGGACGCCCTGCACCTGCACCAACTGGTCTTTCGCCGCTTGGTGCGCGTCACCTTCAGCCGCGGCCGTCGCCACGCGGTGCCGGCGTTGTGCAACGCCCTGGCGTCGCCCTACATGTGGGTGCTGGCCCTGATCGGCCTGGTGCCGGCCACCATCTGGTGGGACAACGCCTGGGTGCTCAGCGCCAGCCTGGTGGTGTTCGCCAGCGTCTACATCTGGCTGTATGCGCGGCTGGTCTCCTGGCGCCGTCCGGGATGGCTGTTGCTGCCATCCGTGCTGCGGGCAGACTAAGTTTTGGGCGCCCCGGTGATCACCGCCGGGGGCTCGGTTATCCATCACCCCGACCATATTTAAAATGCCGTAATCGTCTTACGGCAAAGGGAGAGTTATGTTGCGTATTCAGGATGTGAAACTCGCAGTCGTCGGCCTGGGCTATGTCGGCCTGCCGCTGGCGGTGGAATTCGGCAAGAAGCGCTCGGTCATCGGCTTCGACATCAACACGCGCCGCATCGAGGCGCTGAAGGCCGGACACGATCACACGCTGGAAGTCAGCGACGCCGAACTGGCCGAAGCCAAGCAACTGACCTATACCGCCGACCGCGCCGAGCTGGGCCAGGCCAACGTCTTCATCGTCACCGTGCCGACGCCGATCGATGAATACAAACAGCCCGACCTGACGCCGCTGGTCAAGGCCAGCGAGACCATCGGCGCGGTGCTCAAGCGCGGCGACATCGTCATCTACGAATCGACCGTCTACCCCGGCGCCACCGAGGAAGACTGCGTGCCCGTGCTGGAGCGCGTGTCGGGCCTGAAGTTCAACGTTGACTTCTATGCCGGCTACAGTCCCGAGCGTATCAACCCGGGCGACAAGGCTCACCGCGTCAGCACCATCAAGAAGGTCACCTCGGGTTCGACGCCGGAAGTGGCCGAACTGGTCGACCAGCTCTACAAGCAGATCATCACCGCCGGCACTCACAAGGCCTCCAGCATCCGCGTGGCCGAAGCGGCCAAGGTGATCGAGAACACCCAGCGCGACGTCAACATCGCCCTGATCAACGAACTGGCGCTGATCTTCAACAAGATGGGCATCGACACCGAAGCGGTGCTGCAGGCCGCCGGCACCAAGTGGAACTTCCTGCCGTTCCGCCCGGGCCTGGTGGGCGGGCACTGCATCGGCGTCGATCCGTACTACCTGACGCACAAGGCGCAGTCGATCGGCTACCACCCCGAGATCATCCTGGCGGGCCGCCGCCTGAACGACTCGATGGGCGGCTACGTGGTGTCGCAGCTGGTCAAGGCCATGACCAAGCGCCGCATCCACGTGCAGGGCGCGCGCGTGCTGGTGATGGGCCTGGCGTTCAAGGAAAACTGCCCCGACCTGCGCAACACCCGCATCGTCGACATCGTCAAGGAATTGGGCGACTACAACGTTGAAGTCGACGTATACGATCCCTGGGTCGACGCGGAAGAAGCCGTGCACGAATACGGCATCACGCCGGTCGCCAAACTCGAGGAAGGCAAGTACGACGCCGTGATCCTGGGCGTCGCGCACCATCAATTCGCAGACCTGGGTGCCGCCGGCATCCGCAAGCTGGGCAAGCCGGAACACATTCTTTATGACCTGAAGTACGTGTTGTCGCCCGCCGAATCCGATCTGCGCCTGTAAGGAGGACGTTGCATGACTACACGCTTCGAGACCGTCACCCAGGAACTGGCCGCCGCGCCGCGCAAATGGCTGGTGACCGGCTGCGCCGGCTTCATCGGCTCCAACCTGCTGGAAACGCTGCTGAAGTTGAACCAGACCGTCACCGGCCTGGACAACTTCGCCACCGGCCATCAGCACAACCTGGACGAAGTGAAGGCCTCCGTCACGCCCGAGCAGTGGGCGCGGCTGACCTTCATCGAGGGGGACATCCGTGACCTGGATGCCTGCCGCCGCGCGGTGCAGGGCGTGGACTTCGTGCTGCATCAGGCTGCCCTGGGTTCGGTGCCGCGTTCGCTCAAGGACCCGATCACCACCAACGAGGTGAACATCGGCGGCTTTCTGAATATGCTGGTGGCGGCGCGCGATGCCGGCGTGAAGTCATTCGTGTATGCGGCTTCCAGCTCGACCTACGGCGACCACCCGGCCTTGCCGAAGGTTGAGGAGAACATCGGCAAACCGCTCTCGCCATACGCCGTGACCAAGTTCGTCAATGAGTTGTACGCCGACGTGTTCGCGCGCTCCTACGGTTTCGAAACCGTGGGGTTGCGCTATTTCAACGTGTTCGGCAAGCGCCAGGATCCCAACGGCGCCTATGCGGCCGTGATCCCGAAGTGGACCGCCGCCATGATTCAGGGCGAGGACGTCACCATCAACGGCGATGGCGAGACCAGCCGCGATTTCTGCTTCGTCGACAACGCTGTGCAGGCCAACATCCTGGCCGCCATGGCGCCGGCCGAGGGCCGCAACCAGGTGTACAACGTGGCGGTCAGCGGCCGCAGCACCCTGAACCAGCTGTTCGAATTCCTCGTGAAGGCGCTGGGCAACCAGGGCGTGGTTTATGCCAAGAAGCCGGTCTACGCCGACTTCCGCGCCGGCGACGTGCGCCATTCGCAGGCGGACGTCAGCAAGGCCGGCCGCCTGCTGGGCTACCAGCCCACGCACACGGTGCTGCAGGGCCTGGAAGTGGCGATGCCCTGGTACACGCAATTCCTGCGTTGATTTGAAAGCACTTATCCGCAAACTCGGCAGCATCCACCCGGACCACCAGCGCATCTTCAAAGGCGCGTTCCGGGTGGCGGTGTTCCTGCTGCTGGGCAAGGCCGCCGGCGCCATCAAGGAGATGGCGGTGGCGTACCGCTACGGCGTCAGCGACGCCGTCGATGCCTACCAGTTCACGATGACCATGGCCACCTGGCTGCCGGTCACCATCGTGGGCGTGCTGTCGGTGGTGCTGATTCCGGTGCTGGTGCGGCTGCGCCGCGCCGAGGACGCCGAACGCGAGCAGTTCATCCGTGAGTTGCAGGGCTGGGTGGCGGCGGGGGGTGTTGCGCTGGCCGCGCTGACCTGGTTCGCCTGGCCCCACGTGCTTGGCGCGCTGGGGCAAGGCCTGTCGGCGCGCGTCGGCGAGATGACCGGCGAGCTGCTGCTGGCCTTCGCGCCGGTGGCGGCGTTGCTGCTCGTCGCCGGCATCAGCGCCGCGCGGCTGCGCTCGCACGAGCGTCACGTCAATACCTTGCTGGACAGCGTGCCGGCCGTGGCCACCTTGGCATGGGTGATGCTGGCGGCCAGCGCCGAGAGCGTCGGGCCGCTGCTGTGGGGCACGCTGGTCGGCTACGCGATCCAGACCGTTTGGCTGGCCTGGCTGGCGGCGCGCGCCGACGGCGGTTTCTGGGGCGCGCCCAGGCTGACCCTGCAATCGCCGCACTGGCCCGAACTGATGAGCGCCGCCGGCGTGATGCTGATCGGCCAGGTGGCCATGAGCTTCGTCGGCCCGCTGGACCAATACGCCGCCGCCAACCTGGGCGCCAATGCCAACGCCACGCTGGGCTACGCCAGCCGGCTGCTGTCGCTGTTGCTGGGCATCGGCGCGGTGTCGGTGGGCCGCGCGGCGCTGCCGGTGCTGGCCGACGTGCAGGCACGCGGCGACACGGCGCGCGCGCGGGGCATGGCGCTGAAATGGTCGGTGCTGATGGTGGCGGCGGGCGCCGCCGCGGTGGCGGTGGGCTGGGTGCTGGCGCCGTGGGGCGTATCGGTGTTGTTCCAGCGTGGCGCCTTCACCGCCGAGAACACCGAGGCCGTGGCGCACGTGCTGCGCTGGGGCCTGCTGCAGTTGCCGTTCTATTTCGGCGTTCTGATCCTGGTGCAACTGCTGGCCAGCCAGAACCGCTATCGCATCATGGCCGCCATCGCGGTCGGGAATTTTGCGCTGAAGGCGGCGCTCAACACCGTCCTGGCGCCCCGGATGGGGGCCGCCGGCATCATGCTGGCCACCAGCCTGATGTACGTGCTGTCCTATGCCTGCTACCTGGTGGTGGCCCTGCGCCGCGCCGAACCCAAAGAGGCCGACTGAATGCCCGCCGCTTCCGACTCCGGCCGCCCGTTGCGCGTGCTGCTGTTCATCCATTCGCTGCATGGCGGCGGCGCCGAACGGGTCGCCGCCGACCTGAGCGCGCATTGGGCCGGCATGGGGCGCGAGGTCATGGTGGTGACGCAGGCGAGCGCCGACGGCGATGTCTACACGCTGCACCCCAAGGTGCGGCGCGAGGTGCTGCATACCGCGGGCGAGGGCGGCGGGCTGCGCGGCATCTGGAGCAATGTGCAGCGGGTGCGCGCGCTGCGGCGCGTGATCAAGGCGTTCCGGCCCGATATCGTGCTGGGCATGATGACCACGGCGTCCGTGCTGTCGGTACTGGCGTCCACCGGCCTGGCGTGCCGCGTCATCGCCACGGAACATACCCATCCGCCGTCGCAGACTTTGTCGGGCTTCTGGCAGCGCCTGCGCCGCCTGACCTATCCCCGCGCCGCGCGCGTGGTGGCCCTGACCCGCGGCACCGCGCAATGGATCGAACAGCATGTGCCGGGATCGCGGCTGGCGGTGATCCCCAACCCGGTGCATTGGCCGTTGCCCAAGGGCGAACCCGTGCTGGCGCCGGCTTCGAACGATGGCCGCCGGCGCCTGCTGGCGGTGGGGCGGCTGCACGCGGACAAGGGCTTCGACCTGCTGCTGCAGGCATATGCCCGGCTGGCCCCGTCGCATCCGGACTGGGATCTGGTTATCCTGGGCGAGGGCGGCGAACGCCGCGCGCTGCAAGCGCAGGTGCGAGAGGCCGGCCTGCAGGACCGGGTCAGCCTGCCGGGGCGCGCGGGCAACGTGGGCGATTGGTACCAGAGCGCCGACCTGTACGTGCTGACGTCGCGCTTCGAGGGGCTGTCCAATACGCTGCTGGAATCGATGGCCAGCGGGCTGGCCGCGGTGGCATTCGATTGCGATACCGGGCCGCGCGAAATCGTGCGCGAAGGGGTGGACGGCGTGCTGGTGCGGCCCAACGGCGATGTCGACGCGCTGTGCCGCGAGCTGGGTGCGGTGATGGGCGACGAGGCCGTCCGCCTGCGCATGGCCGAGGCGGCCACGGCGGTGCGCGAGCGCTTTTCCGCCGAGCGGGTGCTGGGCCTATGGGAAGAACTTTTTGACGGTGTGCGCGGATCGGGCCGCTAGGCCGCGCGCCACACCGTTGCTGCGGTGACCACGAGAACCTGAAATCATGTGTGGAATTGTCGGAATTTGGGGCCCCCTGGGCGATAAGGCGCAAGTGCTGGCGGAAAGCTGCCGCCGCATCCGCCACCGCGGGCCGGACAGCAATGGCTTCTGGGAAGACACCGGCGCCGAACTGGCGCTGGCGCACGTGCGCCTGGCGATCCAGGACCTGACCGAGGCCGGCCACCAGCCGATGGTGTCGGCCTGCGGCCGCTACGTCATGGTGTTCAACGGCGAGATCTACAACCACATGGACATGCGCCAGCAGCTCGAGGCATCGGGCCTGGCGCCGTCCTGGCGCGGCCATTCCGATACCGAGACGCTGCTGGCCGGCTTCACCGCGCTGGGCATCGAAGCCACGCTGCAAGCGGCGGTCGGCATGTTCGCCATCGCCCTGTGGGACCGCGCCTCGCGCAAACTGGTGCTGGCGCGCGACCGCATGGGCGAAAAACCGCTGTACTACGGTTATTCCGGCGCCGAGCTGGTGTTCGCCTCGGAACTCAAGGGGCTGACGCCGATTCCCGGATTCGGTCGCAACCTGAACCGCAACGCGTTGGCGTCGTTCATGCGGCACAACTACATTCCGGCGCCGCAATCCATCTACGAAGGCATCGCCAAGCTGCCCCCGGGCACCTGGATCGAGTTCACCGCCGATGACACCCGCAGCCGCCGCATGCCCGAGCCCCGCGTGTACTGGTCGGCGCGGGAAGCGGCCGATACCGCGGCGCAATCGTTGCTGTCGTTCGACTCGGACGCGCAGGCGACCGATGCGCTGGAAGGCGTGCTGTCCAAGGCCGTGGGCGGCCAGATGCTGTCGGACGTGGCCCTGGGCGCCTTCCTGTCGGGCGGCATCGATTCGTCCACCATCGTCTCGCTGATGCAGGCCCAGAGTTCGCAACCGGTGCGCACCTTCGCCATCGGCTTCCATGAAAAGGGCTACGACGAGGCGCAACACGCCAAGGCGGTTGCGACGCACCTGGGCACCGACCATACCGAGCTTTACGTCACCGCGGAAGATGCGCTGGCGGTCGTGCCCGGCCTGGCCGACATGTACGACGAGCCGTTCGCCGATTCATCGCAGATCCCGACCTCGCTGGTGACGCGCATGGCGCGCCAGCATGTCACGGTGGCCTTGTCCGGCGACGGCGGCGATGAGCTCTTCGGCGGCTATTCGCGCTATTTCCGCGTCAACAACTGGTGGCAGAAGTGCGAACGTATTCCGTCGCTGCTGCGTACGCCGGCCGGCGCGCTGCTCAGCGCCTCGACCCATCTGCCGGGACGCGGCGCCTGGCGCGGCAAGGTCGGCAAGCTGGGCGAGCTGCTGCGCGCCGACTCGCGCGGCGATTTCTACCGCCTGTTCGTGTCGTACTGGTCGGATCCGGCCCGGGTGGTCAAGGGCGGCGTGGAGCCGGTGTCCGAATTCGCGCGGGCGATGCGCGGGTCCACCTTCGAGTCCATGATGAAGCTCGATACCGTGACCTACCTGCCGGACGACATCCTGGTCAAGGTCGATCGCGCCGCCATGGCGGTGAGCCTGGAAACCCGCGTGCCGTTGATCGATCACCGCGTCTATGAATTCGCCTGGAGCCTGCCGCACCACTACAAGGTGCGCGGCGCCACCGGCAAGTGGCTGTTGCGGCAGGTGCTGTACCGCCATGTGCCGCAGGCGCTGGTGGACCGGCCCAAGCGCGGCTTTGCGGTGCCGCTGGCGGCCTGGCTGCGCGGACCGCTGCGCGACTGGGCCGAAGCGCTGCTGGACCCGGCGCGCCTGCGCCAGGAAGGCTGGTTCGAGCCCGAGCCCATCCTGCGCAAGTGGCGCGAGCACGTGTCCGGACATCGCAATTGGGACAGCCACCTGTGGGGGGTGCTGATGATGCAGGCCTGGCTGGACCGCTATCGCGCGGGCGCTGAACAGGGAGGAACGGTTGGGAGTCGCTGACGAATGAAGATACTGATGCTGGTCAGTTCCATGCATGCCGGGGGCGCCGAGCGCGTGGCCGCCACGCTGGTCAACGCGTGGGCCGAACGCGGTGACGACGTCACCCTGACGCCGACCTATTCGTCCAAGGGCACCTGCTTCTACCCGCTGTCGGACAAGGTCAAATTGGACTGGCTGGCGGACCTGGCGGGCACGCGCGTGTCGGGGCCGATGGCCGCGTTCAAGCGCCTGCTGGCCCTGCGCAGGCATATCCGCGATACCGCGCCCGACGTGGTGGTGTCGTTCCTGACCAACGTCAACGTGGCCGCCATTCTGGCCACCCGCGGCCTGCGCGCCCCTTTGATCGTCTGCGAGCGCACCAACCCGGTGGCCGAGACCACCACGGGCACGGTCTGGCGCAGGCTGCGCCGCCTGCTGTATCCACGCGCCGACATGGTCACGGTGCAGGCGGCCGATACGGCCGGCCCGTTCTCGCGGCAGGTGCCGGGCATCAAGCGCCTGGCGGTGATTCCCAATCCGCTGCCCGCGCCGTTGCTGGATGCGCCGCGGGTCGTCCAGCGTGAAGACGCCGGGCCGCGCACCTTGCTGGCGATGGGACGGCTGGTGACGGACAAGCAGTTCGATCTGTTGATCGACGTGTTCGCGCAGCTGGCGCCCGAGTTCCCGGATTGGAACCTGCGTATCTGGGGCGAAGGCCCCGAGCGCGGCGCGCTGGAACGCCAGGTCGAGCGCCTGGGGCTGCGCGAGCGGGTCAGCCTGCCGGGCCGCACCGAAGCGCCCTGGGAAGAACTGGCTCAGGGCCAGGCCTTCGTGCTCAGTTCGCTGGTGGAAGGTTTTCCCAATGTGCTCCTGGAAGCGATGGCGCTGGGCCTGCCCTGCGCCGCCTTCGACTGCCCCAGCGGTCCGCGCGAGATGACGCGCGATGGCCAGGACGCCCTGCTGGTGCCGGCCGGCAATCGCGATGCCTTGCGCGAGGCGCTGCGCCGCCTGCTGGGCGACGCGGGATTGCGCCGGCAGCTGGGCGAGCGCGGCGCCGACGCGGTGCGCCAGCGCTATGCGCTGGCCAGCGTGCTGGCCGAATGGGACCAGTTGTTCGAGGCCGTGAGGGAAGGGCGATGAGCGCCGCCGCATTGCGCGTCGTGCACGTGATCACCGGCCTGGGCCAGGGCGGCGCCGAATCCGTGCTGTGGCGGCTGGCCACCTTCCCCGGACAGGACGTCGAGCACATCGTGGTGTCGCTGACCGACGACGGCCTCTATGGCGAGCGGCTGCGGGCCGCCGGCATCACCGTGCATACGCTCGGCATGCCGCGCGGCCGCATCACGCTGCGGGGCTTCATGGGCCTGCGTCGCCTGATCGCCGGCGCCAGGCCTTGCGCGGTGCAGACCTGGATGTACCACGCCGACCTGATCGGCGGCCTGGCGGCCCGCCTGGCGGGCGTGCGCGCCGTCGCCTGGGGCATTCGCAATTCCGGCGCCCACCTCGAGCGCAGCAGCCGCTCCGCCCGCATGGTGCTGCGCGCCTGCGCGCTGCTGTCGGGCGTGCTGCCCGGCGCGATCGTGTGCGCGGCGCAGGACGCGGCGGAGCGCCATGCCGCAAAGGGCTATCGCCGCGACCGCATGGTGGTGATCCCGAACGGCTACGACTTGTCGCGCTATGCGCCCGACGCGGCCGCGCGCGCGCGCGTGCGCGCCCAATGGGGCCTGGACGGCGATGTGCCGGTGATCGGCTGCGTGGCGCGCTGGGATCCCTTGAAGGACCACGGCAATCTGTTGCGCGCCGTGGCCGCGCTGGTGCGCGATGGACGCGACGCGGGGCTGCGCTGCGTGCTGGTGGGGCGCGGCATGACGGCCGACAATCCGGAGCTGATGGCGCTGGTCGACAAGCTCGGCCTGCGGGAACGCCTGGTGCTGGCCGGCCCCAGCGATGAGGTGCCCGCCGTGATGAATGGCCTGGACCTGCACGTGCTGTCGAGCTGCGCCGAAGGATTTCCCAACGTCGTGGCCGAGGCCATGGCTTGCGGCGTCTATTGCGTGGCGACCGACGTGGGCGACGCCGCCTATATCATCGGAGACACCGGTGTGGTGGTGCCCCCCGAACAGCCCGAGGCATTGGCGCGCGGCATCGAGACCGCGCTGCGCGACGTGGCGTCGCGCGGCCAGGGCCGCGCCGGCGAGGCGGGCCGCGCCCGGGTGCTGGAGAACTTCGACCTGGGACGCATGGTGCAAAGCTATACCGCGGTGTGGCGCCGCCTTTCCGGAGGCCCGGCATGAGCGCGGCCCGTCGCTTGCTGTTCGTGGTCAACAACCCGGCGTTCTTCATGTCGCACCGGGTACCCGTGGCGCTGGCCGCGCAGCGCGCTGGATACGACGTGCACGTGGCCACGATGGATGGCCCCGCGGTCGCCGACATCGAGGCGCTGGGCATGACCCATCATGCCATTCCGATGACGCGCAGCGGCAAGCATCCGTTGCAGGAACTGGGCACTTTGCTGGCGCTGCTGCGACTGTTCCGGCGCTTGCGGCCACAGGTAGTGCACCTGGTGACCATCAAGCCGGTGCTGTATGGCGGCATCGCCGCGCGGCTGGCGCGTGTGCCGGGCATGGTGGCCGCGATTTCCGGGCTGGGCTTCGTGTTCCTGTCGAACTCGTTGAAGATGCGCCTGGTGCGCGCCGTGGTGGCGCGGTTGTACCGCCTGGCGCTGGGCCATCGCAATAGTCGGGTGATCTTCCAGAATGGCGCTGACCGCGATCTGCTCAAGTCATTGGGCGCGGTGCGCGATGAGCAGGTGGTGCTCATCCGCGGGGCCGGCGTCGATCTGGACTTGTGCCGGGCGCTGCCCGAACCGCCGGCGCCGCCGGTGGTGGTGACGATGGTGGCGCGCTTGTTGCGCGACAAGGGCGTGCAGGAATTCGTGCAGGCCGCGCGCCTGTTGCGCGAGCGTGGCGTGCCCGTGACGATGCGGCTGGTGGGCGGCGTGGATGCCGGCAATCCGGCTTCCGCCACGCCGGCCGAGGTCGAAGCCTGGCAGCGCGAAGGATGCGTCCAGGCGCTGGGCGAACGCGCCGACGTGCCGCAACTGTACGCGGACTCGCATATCGCGGTGCTGCCTTCCTATCGCGAAGGGTTGCCCAAATCGCTGATCGAAGCGGCTGCCTGCGGCCGGGCCGTGGTCACGACCGACGTGCCGGGCTGC
>NZ_QHHO01000047.1:442490-449216 GCF_003184165.1 Achromobacter sp. RW408 | reverse complement strand
CCGATGAGGTTGCCGCCGGCGTCCAGGCGGGTGGTCAAACCCGCGGCCTCGAATTCACCGCGCAGCCACTCGCGCGCCTCGAGGAACAGCGGCGAAAAGGCGCGCCGGGTCCAAGGCTGGTCGGGCAGGGTATAGCGTGACAGGGTCTCGACGCGGGCCCAGAGGCGCTCGGCGTTCAATGGGGGCAAGGACATGGCCATGCCGTTCACGCCTCGCGCGGGCGCAGGAAGCGGCCGTCGCCCGGGTTGTTGACGATGCGGCTGCCATCATAGACTTGCTGGCCGCGGCACCACGTGCCGGCCACGCGCACGGTGAACTCGCGGCCCTCGAACGAACTCCATTGCACCGCCGACAGGCTGGTGGACGGATCGTAGGCATGGCGTTCCGGCGCCAGGATGACGATGTCGGCGTCCTTGCCGACCTCCAGCGTGCCCTTGCGGTCATCCAGCAGGAAGTGGCGCGCGGGGTTGTCGCACAACTGGCGCACCACCATCGACGGCGAGATGCCGTGTTCCTCGCAACCGGTCCAGAAGGCCGGCAGCAGCGTTTCCAGGCCCGGGCCGCCCGACGAGTTCTTGAAGACGTTGGGGTTCTGCTTGCGCTCCAGGCCCCAGCTGACGTGATCCGACGACACGAAGGTGCATTCGTCGTTGGCGATGTGGGTCCACAGCAGGTCGACCTCGGCCTTGGGGCGGATCGGCGGGTAATGCTTGGTCTTGGCGCCGAAGCGGCGCGTGTGTTCCTCGTGGTTCAGCATCAGGTACTGCACGCATGTCTCGATGCTGGCGCGGTGGCCGTTGCGGCGGTACATGTTGCAGATCTCGAAGCCGCGCGAGGTCGACACATGCACCGCGTGGGCGCGGGCGCCGGTCTCGGCGCCGATCTCGTAGATCAGCGCGGTGGCCAGGTTCTCGATCAGGGGTGTATGGGCGCGCATGAAGGCGTCCCAGCCGGTGTCGTCGGCCTCGATCAGGCGGGCGATGTTCTTGCGCGTCATCTCCTGCATCTGGTTGTGCACGCCGCACACCAGGCCGGACGGCGCGATCAGGCGGAAAGCTTCGTACAGGTCGTCTTCCTCGATACGCGGGAAGCGGCCGGGGGTGGCTTCAAAGGTGGAGAACTTGAAGGCACAGACGCCGCCTTCGATCAGGCCGGCGGCGGCCGCCAGGCCGTGTTCCTTGTTCAGGGTGCCGAACAGCGCCACGTCGACGTGGCAGTCGCGCTCGACCTCGGCGATCTTGGCGTCCAGGTGCGGGCGCGAGGCGACCGGTTCGGGATCGTCGTAGGGCATGTCGACCATGACCGTGACGCCACCGGCGGCGGCGGCGCGCGAGGCCCAGCCCAGCCCTTCCTGGTTGGCCTGGCTGCCGGAGTGCACCTGGCCGTCGACCACGCCGGGGATGATCCACTGCCCGCTGGCGTCGACGCTGTCGCGCGCCGCGGGGGGCGCGCCGGCACCGCGCGCGGCGATCCTGCCGTCCCGCACTGCCAGCCAGCCGTTTTCCACGATGCCATGCGGATCGACGATATTGCCGAGCACCACCCAATCGAAATCGCTCATGTCCACTTCCATCCAATGAAGAACTGAAGGGCAGTGTAGTAAGCGCGATTCAAAACGTCTTATGCTTATATGTGCATGGGAATTAACATCAGGTTAAGCATATGAAATTGAATCTGCGCCAGATCGAGGTCTTCCGCGCCATCATGTTGAGCGGCTCGATCAGTGGCGCTTCCAAGCTGCTGTTCGTGTCGCAACCGGCCGTCAGCCGGCTCATCGCCTACACCGAGCAGCGCCTGGGCCTGATGCTGTTCGAGCGCATCAAGGGGCGGCTGTACCCCACGCCCGAGGCGCGGCGGCTGTTCGTCGAAGTGACCGCGCTCTACCAGAACGTGCAGCGCGTCAACGAGGTGGCCGACAACCTGGCCGAGAACCGCGAGGGCCAGTTGCGCCTGTCCTGTAGCCCGAGCCTGGGCCAGTCGCTGCTGCCGCGCGCCATCGCCCGCTTTCGCCAACTGCATCCGGAAATCCGCATCGTGTTGCAGACGCTGATCCCGGCGGTGATGGAGCAGTCGCTGCTGACCCAGCAGGTGGAGCTGGGCGTGGCCTACATGCCGGTGAATCATCCCAGCCTGGCGACCCGGCCGCTGTACGAGAACCGCATCGTGGCGGTGCTGCCGGCCGGCCATCCGCTGGCCGCGCGCCGCCAGGTGACCGCCGCCGAACTGGCGCGCGAGCCGTTGATCGGCTATAGCGCCGACATTCCCTTCGGCATGCTGGTGCACAAGCTGTTCGGCGCCGAGGACGCGCAGCCCGAGCCGCGCATCGAGGTGCAGCAGGCGCACGTGGCCTGCGCCCTGGTGCAGGCCGGCGCCGGGGTGGCGCTGGTGGACGAGATCACCGTGGCCGGCCCGATCTGGTCGCAGGTGGTGACCGTGCCGATCGCCGATACCGTCAGCGCGCCGGTCAATGTGTTCCACCTGCAATTGCAGCCGTTGTCGCGCTTGGCGCAGGCCTTCATCGACGTGCTGCTGGCGCTCGACCAGCCCGTTTCCCTCTGAGCTTTGCGCCGGCGGGCGCCTGGGGATATCCCTAGGTGCCGTTTGCGCCCGGCCGGCCGCTCCCTCGGGGCGCGCCCCGCTATTAACCCAATGTTATGAACAAGGCATAAAAGGTAATACGACATTAACAGGATTGGTTCCTATGATGCCCTCGTCCATCCAGCGCAAAACGCCGCTGGAGCCGCTAAACGCAATCGGGAAAGGAAGGGCGCAGCAATGGGAAGAATCTTGACGATGCAGGATGTCGAAGCCGCGGTCAGGGGCGGTTCGGTGTTTGCCTGTGGCGGGGGCGGCTGGGCCGAGCATGGCCGCGAACTGGGATCGCTGGCCGTGACCATCGGCCGGCCCGAGTTGGTGTCGATGGACGAAGTGCCCGATGACGCCTGGATCGCCACCGCCGCCGCCATCGGCGCGCCGGGCGGCCTGACCGACTGGCAGATGCTGGGCATCGACTACGTCAAGGCGGCCGAGCGCCTGCAGGACGCGCTGGGCGAGCGCCTGTATGGCCTCATCATCGGCCAGAACGGCATGTCCAGCACGCTCAACGGCTGGCTGCCGTCGGCGGTGCTGGGCACCAAGGTGGTGGACGCGGTGGGCGACATCCGCGCCCATCCCACCGGCGACATGGGTTCGCTGGGCCTGGCCGGCAGCCCCGAGCCGATGATCCAGTGCGCCGTGGGCGGCAACCGCGCCAACAACGCCTATATGGAATTGACGGTGCACGGCGCCACCGGCAAGGTCTCGCCGGTGCTGCGCCGCGCAGCCGACATGGCCGGCGGCTTCATCGCCAGCTGCCGCAATCCGATCCGGGCGTCCTACGTGCGGCGCCACGCCGCGCTGGGCGGCATCAGCCGCGCGCTGGCGCTGGGCGAGGCGATCCTGGCGGCACAGCCCAAGGGCGGCAGCGCCGTGATCGACGCCATCTGCAAGGCCACGCAGGGC
The DNA here is from genome assembly GCF_003184165.1 of Achromobacter sp. RW408. Taxonomy (NCBI): domain Bacteria; kingdom Pseudomonadati; phylum Pseudomonadota; class Betaproteobacteria; order Burkholderiales; family Alcaligenaceae; genus Achromobacter; species Achromobacter sp. RW408. The sequence goes on along the minus strand of NZ_QHHO01000047.1, from coordinate 445,715 downwards.
GAGATCATCGGCTCCGGCAAGGTGGCGCGCAACACGCTCAAGTACACCGAGGAAGCCTTCGACATCGGCACCGTCGAAATCGGCGAGGGCGCGGGCAAGCGCGTCATCCACGTCATGAACGAGCACATGGCCGTGACCGACGCGCAGGGCGAGCGCATCGCCTGCTATCCGGACGTGATCACCACGCTGGACGCCGACGGCAATCCGGTCAGCGCCGGCAAGCTGCGCGAGGGCTTGCAGGTGTCCATCCTGCACGTGTCCAAGCAGCGCATCCCGCTGTCCTCCAGCGTCACCGACGCGTCGGTCTACCCCATCGTCGAGAAGGCGCTGGGCATGGACTTCACCGGCTACGCGCTGGGTCGCTGAGGGGGCGCTGATGAAACGTGAATTCAAGGTGCCGGGCGGCGCCACGCTGCGTTGCAAGGGCTGGCGCCAGGAAGCGCTGCTGCGCCTGTTGGAGAACGTGCTGGCGGTGGGCGAGGATCCCGCCAACCTGGTGGTGTACGCGGCGCTGGGCCGCGCCGCGCGCGACTGGCCGTCGCACGACGCCATCGTGCGCGCGCTGATGACGCTGGAAGAGGACCAGACCCTGATCGTGCAGTCCGGCAAGCCCATCGGCGTGCTGCGCACCCATCCGCAGGCGCCGATCGTGATCATGGCCAACTGCAATATGGTGGGGCAGTGGGCGCATGCCGAGAACTTCTACCGCATGCAGGACGACAACCTGATCTGCTGGGGCGGCCTGACCGCCGGCGACTGGCAGTACATCGGCTCGCAGGGCGTGATCCAGGGCACCTACGAGATCTTCTCGCGCATCGCCGAGCGCCATTTCGACAACGACCTGCGCGGCCGCTTCATCCTGACCGCGGGCATGGGCGGCATGGGCGGCGCCCAGCCGCTGGCGGGCCGCATGGCCAACGCCGCCATCCTGACGGTCGAGATCGATCCGGAACGCATCGAGAAACGCATCAAGGCCGGCTTCCTGGAGTGCCGTGCCGACTCGCTGGACGAGGCGCTGGCGCTGATCCGCGACGCGCAGGCGGCGCGCCGTCCGCTGTCGGTGGGCCTGCTCGGCAATGCCGCCGACGTGTATCCCGAGATCCTGGCGCGCGGCATCGTGCCCGACATCGTCACCGACCAGACCTCGGCGCATGACCTGGTCTACGGCTACGTGCCGGCCGGCCACACGCTGGAGCAGGTGGCGCGCATGCGCCGCGACGACATGGCCGGCCTGATGGACGCCAGCCGCCGCTCGATCGTGCGCCACGTCACCGCGATGCTGGGTTTCAAGGATCGCGGCGCCGTGGTGTTCGACAACGGCAACTTGATCCGCACCCATGCGAAGCAGGGCGGCGTCGAGCGCGCTTTCGAGATCCCGGTGTTTACCGAGGCCTTCCTGCGCCCGCTGTTCGCGCGCGCCATCGGCCCGTTCCGCTGGATCGCGCTGTCCAACGACCCCGATGACATCCGCAAGATCGACGATTTCCTGCTGCGGCGCTTCCCCGACAACCTGATCGTGTCCAACTGGATCCGGCTGGCGCGCGAATCGGTGCCGTTCGAGGGCCTGCCCGCGCGCATCGCCTGGCTCGGCCACGGCGAGCGCACGGAACTGGCGCTGGAGGTGAACCGCATGGTGCGCGCCGGCATCCTGGCCGCGCCGGTGGCCTTCACCCGCGACCACCTGGACGCCGGCGCCATGGCGCATCCGAACATCATGACCGAGAACATGCGCGACGGCTCCGACGCCATCGCCGACTGGCCGCTGCTGAACGCGATGATCAACTGTTCGTCCAGCGCCGACCTGGTGGCGATTCACTCGGGCGGCGGCGGCTACAGCGGCTATATGACCAGCGCCGGCGTGACGGTGGTGGCCGATGGCACCGACGCGGCGGCGCAGCGCCTGTCGTTGTCGCTGACCAACGACACCGCCAGCGGCGTGCTGCGCTATGCCGACGCCGGCTACGAAGAGGCGCTGGACGAAGTGGGCAGGAAGGGTATCGACCGTATCGACACGACGGCGACGCAGGTTTGAAAGGCAAGACATAACAGCCCCGGATACGGGGCGAATCAACGGGAACGTCAATGAAAAACATCGCAATCAACCCGGGCGCGGGGATGGTGGGGGGCAATGCCGCCCACGCGGGCGCCGACGAGCACAAGGGCGCCAAGAAGGCGGTCATCGCCGCTTCCATCGGCAACGCCCTGGAGTGGTACGACTTTTCGGTCTACGCGCTGTTCGCGGTGTACATCGGGCAGAACTTCTTCCACAACGAAGATCCGACGGTGCAGCTGATGGCCTCGTTCCTAGCCTTCGGGCTGGGCTTCGTGGTGCGGCCCCTGGGCGCGCTGATGCTGGGGGCGTACGGCGACCGCGCCGGCCGCAAGGCCGCGCTGACGCTGACCATCATGCTGATGGCGCTGGGCACGCTGCTGATCGCCATCGCGCCGCCGTACGCCGCCATCGGCGTGGGCGCGCCGCTGCTGATCGTGTGCGGCCGCATGCTGCAGGGGTTCTCGGCCGGCGGCGAAGTGGGCGGCGCCACCGCCTTCCTGGTCGAGCATGCGCCGGCCGGCAAGCGCGGCCAGTATGCGTCGTGGCTGCAGGCCAGCATGGGCATCTCCAACCTGCTTGGCGCGCTGGTCGCCACGCTGGTGACCACGCTGCTGACCGAAGACCAGGTGGGCGAGTGGGGCTGGCGCATTCCGTTCATCGTCGGTCTGTCGATCGCGCCGGTGGGCCTGTGGATGCGCCGCACGCTGGACGAGACGCCGCATTTCCGCGAAGAGCAGCAGCGCCAGGCCGCCAGCGGCAAGCCCGTCAAGGCGCCGCTCTTGAGCGTGCTGCGCGACTATCCGCGCGAGCTGTTCACCGGCCTGTGCATGTCGGTGCTGTGGGCCATCGGCCCGTACGCGCTGATCATCTTCATGCCGATCTACGTGCAAAAGAGCATGGGTTTCACCAGCTCGCAGGCCTTCCTGGGCGCGCTGATCGGCAACCTGTTCCTGATCGGCGGCTGCTTCTTCTCGGGCACCCTGTCCGACCGCTATGGCCGTCGCACCGTGTTGCGGGCCTCGGCGCTGTTGCTGCTGATCGCGGTGTATCCGCTGATGATGTGGCTGCAGGCCAACCACACCCAGTTCGCGCTGATCGTGGTGCAGTCGTCGTTCTGCCTGTTGGTGGCGCTTTACGTCGGCACCGCGCCGTCGGGAACACCTCCGACAGCG
>NZ_QHHO01000047.1:378626-442480 GCF_003184165.1 Achromobacter sp. RW408 | reverse complement strand
GCTTGGCGTGTTTGCCGGCACCGTCGTGGGGGGGGAGAGGGTCTTGCGGGGCTGCTGCAACGGGGCCGCGCGGGCGGCCCGTTGCAGCGTCTGGGTGGTGGGGCGTCGAGGCGGTGCTGGTTTGCTCGCTTGCCTGCTTTTTTGGCGGGGCGGTGTCGCGGGGGAGTGGTTTTGGCAAAGGGCTTCTTTTGGGAAGCCCTTTTTGCTTGATGGCGGGCGGCTCATTGGGGCCTGCCGCCTGCTTTCCGGTTCAGTGGCGGTGACCCGGATCGTTGTGGTCGTGAGCGTGGTCGTGGCCGTCGTCCTCGTCCTCGTCCTCGTCCTCGTCCTCGTCGTCTTCTTCCTCGTCTTCCTCATCCGGGTCGGGCAGGGGTTCCTCGGTCAGGGCGAAGGGCAGGACATCTTCCAGGTTGTCGGACCAGGCGGATTCCTCGCCGTCGTGGTCGAGCTTGATGAAGCGTTCGCCTTCGTTCAGCGAGATCTGGATGGCCCAGAGGTAGAGGCAGTCGTAGGTGTCGTCGCCGGTCTGGGGCAGGCCGCCGCGGTTGCCGAGCAGGCGGGCGCCGGGGCCGCCCAGCTGGACGTGGGTCTGGTCTTCGTCGGGTTCGGCGTTTTCGTCGATGGGCACGCCGTAGGTGACCCATTCGGTGCCTTCTTCGCCCAGCGCGACTTCGGCCAGGACGGGCTTGCCCAGGTAGGCGCTGAGGGCGTCGGCGGTCTTGGCGAGCATGTCCAGTTCGGTCGCGCTGAAGTGGGTCAGGGAAGGCGGGGGCGTGGCGGAGGCGGACATGGGGGTTCCTGGCGCGATGATGCCGCGGGGACGGCGTTACGAAAAAAATGCAGACGCTATTGTCTCGCGATCGCGCGCGGCGTGCATCGGGCGCTTGGATTACGCGCGTTTCAGGCGGGCGCGGCGGCGCGCTTGCGGGCGCTGTCGGGGGACTGGCCGGTCAGGCGCTGGAACATGGCGATGAAGGCGGACGGCGTGCTGTAGCCGAGTTCGCGCGATACGGCCTGTACCGGTTGGCCGGCGTCGAGCATTTCCAGCGCACTGACCACGCGCAAGCGTTGGCGCCATTCGTTGAATGACATGCCCAGGTGTTGCTGGCAGTGGCGCAGCAGGGTGCGTTCGGTGATGCCGGCGGTGGCGGCCCAGTAGGCGGCGCCGCGCTTGTCGCCAGGCTGGCGTTGCAGGGCGGTCAGGATGGGGGCCAGCACGGGTTCGGTCGCGGACGGCAGGTAGCTGGCGTAGGCGGGGGCGACGCGGATCTGGTCGATGACCACTTGCGCCAGGCGCCGGTCTTCCGGCGTATCTGGATAGGCGATGCCGCGCCGTTCGAAGTCGGCCAGAATGGCGCGCATGACGGGACTGATCTCCAGCGTGCAAGGCCTGGCGGGCAGGTCGGCGCAGGCGGCGGCCGGGATGTCGATGCAGGCGTAGTGCACTTCCCCCTGGTTCTGGCAGCAGTGCGAGACGCGCGGCGGTATCCAGATGGCGTATTGGGGCGGCGACAGGTAGGTGCTGTCCTCGATGCCGATTTCCATGATGCCGGACAGGGCGAAATTCAGTTCGCCCCAGGGCGAGCTGTGGCGCTGGACGCGCGAGTGCGGCAGGAAGTGCAGGATGCGGCAGGCCAGCGGATAGGGCCGGCCCGGGCCAAGGCTGGGCGGCGATACGGCGAGGTCCATGTCCGAAGTTCACTGGCGTTTGTCGGTTTTTCATTATATACATCAAGTCGGACAAATCCTACACTGGCCAGCCGTAATCCTGTTTTGGCAGTTGTTCCATGACGCGCGCAGATGCTTCGCCCACCCCGGCTCGCTATTTGTTGTTCCCGCTGCTGGCGGCTTTGATCTGGTCGGTCAACATGATCGTGACCAAGATGGCGGCCGGCGTGATCGCGCCGGCCGCCATCGGCTTTTACCGCTGGGCGCTGGCCGGGCTGCTGCTGACGCCGTTCGCGCTGCCGGCCGCCTGGCGCCAGCGGCGCGCGCTGTGGCCTTACCTGCCCAAGTTCGCGGTGCTGGGCGGCCTGGGCATGGCGCTGTACCAGGGCCTGGCCTATGTGGCGGCCAGCAGCACCACCGCCACCAACATGGGCATCATCACCGCGATGATTCCGTTGCTGACGATCGCGGTCGGCGCCGTGGTGCTGCGCGAGCGTCCCTCCCTGATGGCGCTGCTGGGCGGCCTGCTGTCGCTGGCGGGGCTGGCGTTGCTGATCGGCGAAGGCGATCCGGCGCGCCTGCTGTCGGTGGGCGCGAACCATGGCGACGTGCTGATGGGCGTGGCCGCGCTGGCCTATGCGTTGTACGGCGTGCTGCTGCGGCGCTGGGGCCTGCCGGCCGGACCGTGGGTGTCGCTGTACGTGCAGGTGGCGTTCGGCGTGCTGTTCCAGTTGCCCACCTTCCTGATGGCGCCGGCCTCGCCGCTCAATGCCGAGAACCTGCCGCTGGTGCTGTATGCGGGCCTGTTCCCGTCGCTGTTCGCGCCGTTCCTGTGGATGCAGGGCGTGCGCCACCTGGGGCCGGCCCGCGCCAGCGTGTTCCTGAACCTGATGCCGGTGGCCACGGTGGCGATCGCGGCGCTGTTCCTGGACGAGAAACCGCACCTGTTCCACATCGTTGGTGGCGCGATGGCGCTGGCCGGCGTGATGCTGGCGCAGATGCGCGCGCCATTCGCCGGCGCGCGCCGCGCGCGGGTTGCCTCGTAGGGGCTTGCCGCTTCAGCCCGGCGCGGGCTGGCCTTGCCAGTAGCGCACGGCGTGTTCGACGGCGACCCGCGCTGACACGCGCAGGCCGTGGCCCGCGCCGAGCGGGAAGCGCCGCGCCAGTCCGGCGTCGATCAACGACTGGCCGACCGGCAGGAAATGATCGGAGTCGAGCAAGGCGGGCTGGTCATATCGCTTCCAGACACGCCGGCCGTGCTCGATGATGGGCGAGGCTTCAGGCTGGCGCGGCCGCGCCGGCCAGGCGCGTTGTTCGGCCAGGTGCAGCATGGTGCAGACATCGAAGCCGACGCCCAGCAACAGGATCTCGGCGTCGGCGCGCAACAGCTTGGCCAGCGGCGAGGTTTCGCCCAGCGGGTCCTCCAGTTGGTGGCCGGCGGTCAGCGTTTGGGCGCCGGCGCCGACGGCCGCGAACGAGCAGGTGGGATGCAGGCTGCGCACGGCGCCGGGCCAGGTGCGGAACAGTTCGGCCACCGCGCCCATGCCACGCGTGGGCGTGATGGCGGGATCGTAGGCCGGCATGTGCTCGTACAGGGTGTCCAGCCAGGCGGCCGGCACCGGCGGCGCCTGCCATTGCGCGGGATCGGTCAGGTCGGAGGAGTGCGCCGGCATCGCCACCAGGCCGTCGGAACCGACGCAATCGAGCAAGGCGTGGATCAGCGCCACGGGACCGCCCGCGATCCAGCCCAGGGCGCGCAGCGAGGTGTGCACGAGCACCGTGGCGCCGGGGCGCAGGCCGCCCTCGCGCAATTGCGCCGCGAGGCTGTCGCGGGTGGCGGGAAACGGGGTACGGGCCAGCAGGTCGGCTTCGGTCATCGGGGTGGGCGGGGCGCCGCGAAAGGCGTCATGGAACGGACACAAGCCGTAAATATAGCCTTGCCGCCGGCGCGCGGACCCCGCCCGCGCGCCTGTCCGGGTTCCGGCCTACAATCAGCGATTCATCAGCTTTCTTTCCCTATACGAGCCCATGGCCCAATACGTCTACACCATGAACCGCGTCGGCAAGATCGTGCCGCCCAAGCGGCAGATCCTGCGTGACATCTCGCTTTCGTTTTTTCCTGGCGCCAAGATCGGCGTGCTGGGCCTGAACGGCTCGGGCAAGTCGACGCTGCTGAAGATCATGGCGGGCGTGGATCGCGAGATCGAAGGCGAAGCCATCCCCATGCCGGGCCTGAACATCGGCTACCTGCCGCAGGAACCGCAGCTCAACCCCGAGCACACGGTGCGCCAGGCGGTTGAGGAAGGCCTGGGCGCGGTGGTCACCGCCAAGAAGCGCCTGGACGAGGTCTACGCCGCCTACGCCGAGCCGGACGCCGACTTCGACGCGCTGGCCGCCGAGCAGGCCGAGCTGGAAGCGATCATCGCGGCCGCCGCCTCCAGCGGCGCCGACGACATCGAACACCAGATGGAAATCGCCGCCGACGCGCTGCGCCTGCCGCCCTGGGATGCCATCGTCGGCAACCTGTCCGGCGGTGAAAAGCGCCGCGTGGCGCTGTGCCGCCTGCTGCTGTCCAAGCCCGACATGCTGCTGCTGGACGAGCCCACCAACCACCTGGATGCCGAAAGCGTCGAATGGCTGGAACAGTTCCTGCACAAGTTCCCGGGCACCGTCGTCGGCGTGACCCACGATCGCTACTTCCTGGACAACGCCGCCGAATGGATCCTCGAACTGGACCGCGGCTACGGCATTCCCTGGAAGGGCAACTACAGCTCCTGGCTGGAGCAGAAGGAAGATCGCCTCAAGCAGGAAGAGGCGTCCGAATCGGCCCGCCAGAAGACCATCAAGAAGGAACTGGAGTGGGTGCGCCAGAACCCGAAGGGCCGCCAGGCCAAGGCCAAGGCGCGCCTGGCCCGCTTCGAGGAACTGTCGTCCTACGAATACCAGAAGCGCAACGAGACCCAGGAAATCTTCATTCCGGTGGGTGAGCGCCTGGGCAACGAGGTCATCGAATTCAACAACGTCAGCAAGGCCTACGGCGACCGTCTGTTGATCGACAACCTCAGCTTCAAGATTCCGGCTGGCGCCATCGTCGGCATCATCGGCGCCAACGGCGCCGGTAAATCGACGCTGTTCCGCATGATCGCGGGCCGCGAGCAGCCGGATTCGGGCGAAGTGAAGATCGGCCAGACCGTCAAGCTGGCCTACGTCGACCAGTCGCGCGACGCGCTCGAAGACAAGAAGACCGTGTTCGACGCGGTCGCCGACGGCGCCGACCTGCTCACCGTGGGCAAGTTCGAAATGTCCTCGCGCGCCTACCTGGGCCGCTTCAACTTCAAGGGCGGCGACCAGAACAAGGTGGTCGGCCAGTTGTCGGGCGGTGAACGCGGCCGCCTGCACATGGCCAAGACGCTGATCGCCGGCGGCAACGTGCTGCTGCTGGACGAACCGTCCAACGACCTCGACGTCGAAACGCTGCGCGCGCTGGAAGACGCGCTGCTGGAGTTCCCCGGCAGCGTCATGGTCATCAGCCACGACCGCTGGTTCCTGGACCGTATCGCCACGCACATCCTGGCTTTCGAGGGCGATTCGCAGGTGGTGTTCTTCGACGGCAACTACCAGGAGTACGAAGCCGACAAGAAGCGCCGCCTGGGCGAAGAGGGCGCCAAGCCCAAGCGCCTGCGCTACAAGGCGCTGAAGTAAGCCGGCCTGTCAGGCGGTGCGAAAATCCCGGCCATTGCGCGCCGGGATTTTTTTTCGGATGATAGAATCAAAAAGTTCATCATTTGATGCGAATTTTTGCTCCAATCATTTCAAGGAGGCCAGTGTGCGTACGACTGTGACGCTCGATGACGACCTGCTCGAATTGGCCCGTACCTATACGGGCGTCCAGGAGACATCGGCGCTCGTAACGCGAGCGCTGACCCAGCTCGTGCAGAAAGAGGCCGCGAAGCGGTTGGCCAAGCTTGGTGGTAGTTCGCCCAAGTTGAAGCCTATCCCGCGGCGGCAGACGGAAACCTGCAATGATCCTGGTTGACACTTCCATCTGGATAGATCATTTATCCGACGGCGAGCCATATCTGGTGCGCTTGCTGGAGGAAGAAAGTGTATTGATGCACCCGTTCATCGCGGGTGAATTGGCGCTTGGTTCGTTGGGCCGGCGTGATGTCGTATTGGGTGCGATGTCGCTATTGCCTCAAGTCGTGCGTGCGAGTCATGACGAAGTCATGCACTTTCTTCATAGCGAGAGATTGTTTGGAAAGGGCATTGGTTATGTGGATTTACACTTGTTGGCGTCCACGCGACTGACACCTGGCGCGGCGCTATGGACCAGGGACAAACGGCTGCAGGCACTCGCCACCACCTTGAGCCTGGCGGTTGATCCCCCGAGATATCATTGAGTGAAGCGGTTTGGCGTGATGGTCGTACCGTATCGTCGATACCGCCTTCAACCTCAGGAGACCTCCCATGTTGTTGCAAGCCTCCGATTCCACGCTGCTCATCGTCGACATGCAGGGCCGCCTGATGCCTGCGATCCACGACGGCGACGCGGTGGTGGCGGCCAACGCCAAGCTGGCGCGGGCCGCGCGGCTGCTGGATGTCCCCGTGGTCGCCACCGAGCATCACAGCAAGATGCTGGGCGTCACCGTGGCGCCGCTCGCCGAGCTGGTGCAGTCCACTTTCCAGAAGATGCACTTTTCGGCCGCGCGCGAACAAGGCTTCGATGCCTGGCTGCCGGCGGCGCGAAAAACGGTGCTGGTGACCGGCTGCGAAGCCCACATCTGCGTGTTGCAGACCGTCATCGGTTTGACCGGGCTGGGTTACAAGGCGGTGCTGGTGGCCGATGCGGCCGGTTCGCGCAAATCGTCCGACCACCATGCCGCGTTGCGCCGCGCGCGCGCCCACGGCGCCGAGATCGTCACCACGGAAATGGCCATTTTCGAGTGGATGGAGACCTGCGAGCATCCGCGCTTCCGCGACGTGTTACGTCTGGTCAAATAGCCGGCCGCGCCTGCAACATCGTCCCTGGGAGTCGCAAAGATTCCCTCGCCCTTTGACACAATTCCTGGGCAAACCTAACACCGCGGGACGGGATATTTTGCGATCCTGAAGGCTCTAAACCCATAAGGGGTATCGTGCGCTCGCGTCTGGATCTAGGTGCGGCCCCGGGTACAAGAATAGGAGCCTCATCATGAAAATCGCATCTCTTTCCAAAATCTGTGTCGCTGTCGCCATGGCCGCCGCCATGGCCGGTTGCTCGTCGTGGGACAGCATGAGCCACCGCCAGAAAAGCACGGTGGGCGGTGCGGCGCTCGGCGGTGTGGCGGGTGCCGTCATCACCAACGGCGGCATCCTCGGCACGGTGGGCGGCGCGGCGATCGGCGGCGTCATCGGTGATCAGGTGGGCAAGCACTAAGCCGCGAACCAGGCAGTCGCCAGCATGCGCTGGCGTACCGTGCCAAACGCAAAAACGCCCGGCATTGCCGGGCGTTTTTGCTTTGTGGCGCAGAGCGAGGCGCGCGCCGGCGGGCGGCGCGCGCGGACATCAGGTTTCGCTTTGCGGCATCTCGATCTTGACCTCGAGCACTTCGAGCGTGTCCTGGCGTTCCAGGTGCACCTTGATGTCCTCGGGATTGATCTTCACGTACTTCGAGATCACCGCGATCAGTTCCTGCTGCAATTGCGGCAGGTAGTCGGGCGAATCGCCACGGCCCCGCTCGTGGGCCAGGATGATCTGCAACCGTTCCTTGGCGACGGAAGCGGAGGTTTTCTTTTGACCAAGCAGAAACGACAGGAAGGACATTGCTTACTTGCCTCCGAACAGGCGTTTCAGGAAACCCGGCTTTTCGTAGTCGGTAAAGCGCAGGGCCTTGTCTTCGCCCAGGTAGCGGGCCACGACGTCCTTGTAGGCCTCGGAGACGTCGGTATCTTTCAGGTGGATGGCGGGCAGGCCCTGGTTGGAGGCTTGCAGCACGGCTTCGGACTCGGGAATGACGCCGATCAGCTTGATGCGCAGGATGTCCTCGATGTCGCCCAGCGACAGCATTTCGCCGTCGACCACGCGCTTGGGGTTGTAGCGCGTCAGCAGCAGGAATTCCTTGACCGGCTCGCCGCCTTCGACGGCGCGTTTGGACTTGGCGGCCAGGATGCCCAGGATGCGGTCGGAATCGCGCACCGACGAGACTTCCGGGTTGGTCACGACCAGCGCGTCGTCGGCGAAATAGGCCGCCATCAGCGCGCCCGTCTCGATGCCGGCGGGCGAGTCGCAGACGATGTAGTCGAAGCCCATTTCCTTCAGGTCGTTGATGACCTTTTCCACGCCTTCCTGCGTCAGCGCGTCCTTGTCGCGCGTCTGCGAGGCGGGCAGGATGAACAGGTTTTCAAGCTGCTTGTCCTTGATCAGCGCCTGGTTCAGCGTGGCTTCGCCCTGGATCACATTGACGAAGTCGTACACCACGCGCCGCTCGCAACCCATGATGAGGTCGAGGTTGCGCAGGCCGACATCGAAGTCGATGACAGCGGTCTTGTGGCCCCGCATCGCGAGGCCCGCGGAAAAACTGGCGCTCGTCGTGGTCTTGCCCACGCCGCCTTTGCCGGAAGTCACCACAACAATGCGTGTCATGACGATCAAACCCTTATGTTCGAATAAATCGCGTTATCGTAAAGCAAAAAGCCCGTGTAAGGCTTCTTACAGAATGTGTTGAACGGGCACGGCCCGTTCGAGACTGACAGAGTATTGCGTTGCAGGACCATTCCGCGTCCGGCGCCGTCTCGCGCCAGCCCCGACGGCATGGACCCCGGAAGGGCATCTCAGGCTTTCAAGGCCTCGATGCGCAGGGTGTCGCCGTCCAGCCGGACCAGCGCGGGCTGGTTGTGCAGCGAGCGGTCGAGCTTGTCTTCCACCACGCGGTACACGCCGGCCACGGCCAGCAGCTCCGCGTCCAGGTGCGTGGTGAAGATGCGCGCCGACGTGTCGCCGCGCGCGCCGGCCATGGCCTTGCCGCGCAGCGGACCGTACACGTGCACGTTGCCGTCGGCGATGACCTCGGCGCCCTGGCTTACCATGCCGATCACGACCAGGTCGGTATGGCGCGCGTAGACGCGCTGGCCCGAACGCAGCGGCTTGGTGATGACCAGGGCCGATGACGATTGCGGCGCGGCCGGCGTGGGGCTGGGCGCCGATGTGGTGCTGGCGGCGGCGCGCTCGGGCAGCGGCTCGGCGGCCGCCTTGTCGGCGGGCTTGTCGGTGGCCTTGTCCGCGGATTTATCGGCGGTCTTGTCGGCAGCCTTGTCGACCTGCGCTTCAGCGGCGGGCGTGGGGGCGGGGGCGATCTCGACGGCGGCGGCCGGCACCGACGGCACCGGCGTGGCGACATCGTTGGGCGGCGCCGTATCGATGACCTGCGCCGGCCGGGCCGCGGGGGTGGACAGCTCCACCGGCGTCAGGCCGGCGGCGCGGGCCGCGGCCAGGTTGGCGCCCTCGGCCACGACGCCGATGGGGGGCAGGTTGTGCCCGCGCAAGGCCGCGACCAGGGCGGGCCAGTCGATGGTGTCCTCGACACGGCTGGCGTCGATCACCACGGGCTCGTTCTCGAAGAAGCTGCCCGCGTCCGCCATGCGCTTGGCCAGCGCGGCGTTCAGGCGTTCGGGATCGGCACTGTGCAGGACCACCCGGATGGCATACAGGGTGGCGCTCTTGAAGTCCAGGGCTAGGGATTCAGTGTTCATCTTGATCGGGGGCTGGCGGTTCCGGGCGCCTGGAAGGGGCGCGCGCAACCGGCTGCGGAATGTCGGGCATGATAACCCGCCCCGGGCCCGTTCAATCGATTCGGCAAGGGGGAAAAAAACCGGAATCGCGGCGGATGGCGCAGGCGCCGCCGGACGCGGCGCCATCCGGCGGGTCTTTCATGCGGGTCCCGGCCCTGGCAGCCGGTCCCGCCGACGATCAGCCCTGCACCCAGGAGTCGCGCAAGGTCACGATGCGGTTCAGCACCGGCTTTTCCGCCGTCGATTCCTTGATGTCGGCCGTGAAGTACCCCAGCCGCTCGAACTGCCAGGTCGCGCCCGGCGTCGCCACCGTGCCCGGTTCCAGCCAGGCCGTCACCGTTTCCTTCGAATTCGGATTCAGGCAGGCCAGGAAATCCTTGTCGCCGCCATCGGGCCGCGGATCCGCGAACAGGCGGTCGTACAGATGGATCTGCGCCGGCACCGCATGCGCCGCGCTGACCCAGGTGATATTGCCCTTGACCTTGACGCTGTCCGCGCCCGGCGTGCCACTGCGCGTTTCCGGCAGGTATTCGGCCTGCACCTCGACCACTTCGCCGGCCTCGTTCTTGGTGAAGCCGGTGCAACGCACCACGTAGCCGTATTTCAGGCGCACCAGGTTGCCCGGGAACAGGCGGAAGTATTTCTTCGGCGCTTCCTCGCGGAAATCGTCACGCTCGATCCACAGCTCGCGCGACAGCGGGAACTCGCGCAAGCCGGCCTCCGGATCGTGCGGATTGCGCGGCGCCGTGCAGATTTCGGTCTGGCCTTCCGGATAGTTGGTGATGACCAGCTTGAGCGGGTCCAGCACCGCCACCGAACGCGGCGCGATCGGGTCCAGGTCGTCGCGCACGGCCTGTTCCAGCAGGCTGTAGTCGATGCGCGAATCCGACTTCGACACCGCCGTGCGGTCGCAGAACAGGCGGATCGAGGCCGGCGTGTAGCCGCGGCGGCGCAGGCCGAAAATGGTCGGCATGCGCGGATCGTCCCAGCCATCCACGTGGCCTTCGCGCACCAGTTGCAGCAGCTTGCGCTTGCTGGTGACCACGTAGCTCACGTTCAGGCGCGAAAACTCGTACTGGTGCGGCAGCGGCTTGGCCAGCTTGCCCAGCTCCGCCAGGCGTTCCAGGATCCAGTCGTAGAACGGCCGCTGGTCTTCGAACTCCAGCGTGCAGACGCTGTGGGTGATGCCTTCCAGCGCATCCTCCACCGGGTGCGCCCAGCTGTACATCGGGTAGATGCACCACTGGTTGCCGGTGCGGTGGTGGGTGGCGTGGCGCACGCGGTACATGACCGGATCGCGCAGGTTGATGTTGGGCGACGCCATGTTGATCTTGGCGCGCAGCACCAGGCTGCCATCCGGATGCTTGCCGTCGCGCATCTCGCGCAGCAGCGCGATGGACTCCGCGGCCGGGCGGTTGCGCCAGGGCGAGTCGGTGCCGGGTTCGGTCAGGGTGCCGCGGTTGGCGCGGATCTCGTCGGGGCTCTGTTCGTCGACGTAGGCATGGCCGGCCTCGACCAGCGCCTCGGCGAACTCATACATATAGCCGAAGTAGTCGCTGGCGAAGTACAGGTTGTCGCGGCCGTCGGCCTTCCAGTCGAAGCCCAGCCAGTGCACGGCCTCGATGATGGCGTCGACGTATTCCTGGTCTTCCTTCTCGGGGTTGGTGTCGTCGAAGCGCAGGTGACAGACGCCGCCGAAGTCGCGCGCCAGGCCGAAGTTCACGCAGATGCTCTTGGCGTGGCCGATGTGCAGGTAGCCGTTGGGCTCCGGCGGAAAACGGGTGCGGATCTTCGCCGGGTCGGGCTCGCCCTGCTGCTGCACGGCGGCCGGGCCAGGCTTGCCGGCCCAACGCTTGCCCTGGAAGCGGTTGGCTTGCAGGTCGTCCTCGACGATGTTGAGCAGGAAATTGGATGCGGCGGGGGTCGGCGTCGTGGCGGAGGTCATTCTTGAAAGAATAGGAAAAAGCAGCGACAAAGCGTCAATTTTGCCACGTTCCCGGGACAAGCCATTTTTGGCTCGCTGCAAGCGGTTTCAAACTGGCCCCCATTGTCATGTAACTGGCTCTACACTACGGGCCATCATGGATATTTCCACTCTTTCATTGGCCCGCGCGCAATTCGTGGCCAGCCTGAGCTTCCTGGCGTTGTTTCTCGCCGTGGCCCTGGCGCTTGCGTGGGTCCTGCTGTTCTTCAAACTCCGGGCCCGGTTCTCGGGCCTGGGCGGCTGGACCGCCGCCTACCGCTTCTGGGTCCGCATCTTCGCCCTGTCGTTCGTGCTGACCCTGGCCGCCTGTGTACCGGTGCTGATCCAGCTTGGCAGCCTGTGGTCCGGCCTGATGGACAAGATCGGCAACGTTGCCGGTCCCCTGCTGGGCTACGGCATCCTGTCGGTCTTCATCCTCAAGTCGTGCTTCCTGGGCGTCATGCTGTTCGGCCAGCGCCGCGTGTCCGACGGCGCCCATACCCTGGCGGTGCTGATGGTGGCGGTGGGACAACTGGTGGCGCTGTTCTGGGTGCTGGCGCTGCAATCCTGGATGCAGACGCCCGACGGCGCGGTGCTGGTCGATGGCCGCTACCAGGTCTACGACTGGACCGCGGTGGTGTTGAACCCCTCCGTCGGCTGGCGCATGGCCGTGGTGGTGGTGGGATCGGCCCTGGCCGCCGCCTTCCTGATGATGGGCGTGACCGCGCTGCAGGCGTTGCGCCGCCCGCTGGGCGATGGCGAACGCGCCACCTTCAAGACCGGCCTGGTGATTGCCGCCCTGGCCGCGGTGCTGCAGGTGCCGGTGGCGACCGGCGCCGGCCAGATGGTGGCCAAGTACCAGCCCGCCAAGGCCGCCGCCGCCGCGGGCTATTGGGAAAGCGGCAGCGAACCGCGCCTGGTTCTGTTCGGCTGGCCGGACGCCCGCGCCCATGCCAACGTGGCCGACTGGACCTGGAACAACGCTGGCGGCATGTGGCTGCATCGCAATGACGACGGCACCTATCTCGGCCTGGACAAGTATTCGGGCATGCTGCCGCCGGTGGCGCTGACCTTCTGGTCGCTGCGGGTCGCGGCCGGGCTGGGCCTGTTGATGCTGGCCGTCTCCTGGATCACCTTCCTCTGGACCTGGCGCCGCGGCCTGGACGTCTCGGTGCTGCCGCAATGGTGGCAGCGCGTGCTCTGCGGCATGATGTTCTCGGGCGGTATCGCCGTGGTGGCCAGCTGGTGGGTCTCGGTGATCGGCCTGCAGCCCTTCGTCGTCAACGGCACCGTCACCCAGACCGAGGTGCTGGGCACCATGTCCTCCAGCACCGTGCTGTATGGGCTGGTCGGCTATGGCGTGTTGTACGCGCTGCTGCTGGCGGCGTTTGCCGGCATGCTGTTCCACGCGGCCCGCTACGGCGTGGTGCCGGTGCGCAAACTGGGCGGAGGCACGCCATGATCGCCATGCTGGCCGCTTCGCAGGGGTTGAGCCCCGATGATCCTTCCTTCTGGATGCCGCTGGCGTTCATGGGCCTGCTGTTCGTCGTCATCGCCGCCGGCGTGGTGCTGGACGGCTTCGACCTGGGCGTGGGCATCCTGCTGCAGCTGGCGCCCGAACAGGAGCGCGGCCGCATGATGAGCCTGCTGAGTCCCTGGCGCGACGCCAACGAGTTCTGGCTGCTGCTGGGCATGGGCCTGTTCGCTTCCGCGTTTCCGTTCGCCTGGGGCGCGGTGCTGGGCAAGCTGTACGGGCCGCTCACCTTCATGGTGCTGGGCGTGGTGTTGCGCAGCGTGGCCTTCGAGTTCCGCATCCGCGCCCGCAACGAGGCCAAGCCGCGCTGGATCTTCGCCTTCTGGGCCGGGTCGCTGATGACCGCTTTCGGCCAGGGCATGCTGCTCGGTCGCATCGCCACCGGCTACCAATCCGACGCCGGCTATGGCTGGTTCGCGCTGTTCGTCGGCCTGTGCGCCGTGGCCGCCTATGTGCTGCTGGGCGCGTCCTGGCTGGTGATGCGGGTCGACGGCGACCTGCAGCGCCGCGCCGCCAACTGGGCGCGCCATGCGATCCGCTGGACCGCGGTCGGCATGGTGGCCATTGCCGTCACGCTGGGCCTGGCCAACGCCGGCATCTTCTACAAGTGGAGCAACATCGCCCACCTGAGCCTGGCGGCCACGGTATGGGTGCTGATGCTGGCGGGCTTCGTGGCCGCCGAAATGCTGCTGGCGCGACTGCCGGGCCGCGCCGACCGCTTCAGCTGGCTGCCGTTCGTGCTGTGCGTGGCGCTGTTCCTGCTGATGCTGAGCGGGCTGGCCTACAGCCTGTTCCCCTTCCTGATCCTGGACGACATGACGCTCTGGGACGGCGCCGGCGCGCTGGGCTCGATGCGGCTGGTGATGGCCGGAGCGGTGGTGGGGATACCGGTGGTGCTGGTGTTCAACATCCTGGCCTACCGCTCGGTGTTCGGCAAGGAGCGCGCGCCCGTGCCGCTGTTGCCGCCGCCGTCGCCCTGAGGTCCGAGGCGGCAGGCGCCGGCGGATGGCCATGTCATCCGCCGTGCCGGGCCGCCCTGGTCGGCCACCCCGGCCGCTCCGGTCGCGGCTCCCGGGAGCGGGGGCCCGGCGCTACAGCACCGGCCGCGCCACCCGTTGCAGGATTTCCTCGCCGTAAGCTTCCAGCTTGCGCGCGCCGACCCCGCTGATGTGGCTGAGCGCGTCCATCGACTCGGGCTGGGCCAGCGCGATCTCGCGCAGCGTGGCGTCGTGGAAGATCACGTAGGCCGGCACGCCGTGGCTCTTGGCCACTTCGCCGCGCCAGGCGCGCAGCGCCTCGAATACCGGTTGCAGTTCGGCGGGCAGGTCGATCGCCGCGGCCTTGGCGCGGCTGCCGCCGCTCTTGCCGGAGCGGGCCTTCTTTTCGGATTCGCGCCGCAGCATCAGCTGGCGCTCGCCCTTGAGCACGGCGCGGCTGCCTTCGGTCAGGGCCAGCGTGCCGTAGCCTTCGTTGTCGACGGTGAGCAGGCCCTGCGCCAGCAACTGGCGCAGCACGCCGCGCCAGGCCGTGTCGCTCAGGTCTTCGCCCACGCCGAACACGCTCAGGGTTTCGTGGCCGTGCTGTTTGGTGCGGTCGGTGACCTTGCCGCGCAGGATGTCGATGATGTGACCGGCGCCATAGCGCTGGCCGCGTTCCTTCCACAGCCGGTACACGGCCGACAGCACCTTCTGCGCCGCCACGGTGCCGTCCCAGGCCTGGGGCGGATCGAGACAGACGTCGCAATTGCCGCAGGCGCTGATCTGCTGGCCGAAATACGCCAGCAGGCGCACGCGGCGGCATTCCACGGTTTCGCACAGGCCCAGCATCGCGTCCAGCTGCTGGCCGAGGCGGCGGCGGTAGGCGTCGTCGCCCGGGGATTCATCGATCATGCGGCGCTGCTGCACCACGTCCTGCAGGCCGTAGGCCAGCCAGGCGGTGGCGGGCAGGCCGTCGCGGCCGGCGCGGCCGGTTTCCTGGTAATAGCCCTCGACCGATTTGGGCAGGTCGATGTGGGCCACGAAGCGCACGTCGGGCTTGTCGATGCCCATGCCGAAGGCGATGGTGGCGACCATGACCACGCCGTCCTCGCGCAGGAAGCGCGCCTGGTTGGCGGCGCGCACCTGCGGGCTGAGCCCGGCGTGGTACGGCATGGCGTCGATGCCCTGGTTGCAGAGGAATTCGGCGGTTTCCTCGACGCGCGCCCGCGACAGCGCGTAGACCACGCCGGATTCGCCTTCGTGTTCGGTGCGGATCATGTCCAGCAACTGCTTGCGCACCTCGTTCTTTTCGACGATGCGGTAGCGGATGTTGGGGCGGTCGAAACTGGAGACGAAGTGGTGCGCGTCGGTCAGCGACAGGCGCTGGGCGATCTCGTTGCGGGTTTCGGCGGTGGCGGTGGCGGTCAGCGCGATGCGCGGCACGTCCGGCCAGCGCTCGTGCAGCATCGACAGGCCCAGGTATTCGGGGCGGAAGTCGTGGCCCCATTGCGAAACGCAGTGGGCTTCGTCGATGGCGAACAGGGCGATGTTGCCGCGCTCCAGCAGTTGCAGGCAGCGGTCGGTCAGCAGGCGCTCGGGCGCGACGTAGAGCAGGTCGAGCTCGCCGGCCAGGAAGGCCTGTTCGACGTCGCGCGCCACGCGCCAGTCCTGGGTCGAATTCAGGAAGGCGGCGCGCACGCCCAGTTCGGTCAGCGCGTCGACCTGGTCCTGCATCAGCGCGATCAGGGGCGAAACGACGATGCCGGTGCCTTCGCGCACCAGCGACGGGATCTGGTAGCAGAGCGACTTGCCGCCGCCGGTGGGCATCAGGACCAGCGCGTCGCCGCCGTCGATGACCTGCTGGACGATGGCTTGCTGGTCGCCGCGGAAGGATTCGTAACCGAAAACGCGCTGCAGGACTCCGAGGGCGCGCGCGTCAGACATGGGGGTAGGCGGTGAGCATCATGGCAGGGATTTTAAGCCGCAAATCGGACCGCCCGGGCGCGGGCGGACATTTCCGTCCGTGGGCGGGCCGGCTCACCAGCTCAGCCAGGTGCCGCGCATGAAGGTGTCGACCGGCATGCTGAGATTGGCGCGCCATTCATAATTGCCGGAGATGATGTCGCGGTCGGCCCCCACCGCCAGCTTGACCTTGGGCGCCACGAACATGCTGTGCGACAGGCCGAGCCGCTGCTCGGCCAGCGCCGACCCTTCATGCAGGCCGGAATAGGTGCCACTGAGCGTGCCCCAGCCGGTGATCGGCACGCCGGCGGTCAGGGTGTTGCGGGTCTGCGGCGCCGCGGCCACGCCACCGGAATAGGTGGACAGGTCGCCGAAGCCGGCGCCGATCTGTTCGTTGGTGTAGCCCAGGTTGACCGCGTCGGCCACGTCCACGCTGTAGCCGAAGCGGTAGCGCCAGGCGCTGGCCGCATCGAACGAGCTCTGGGTGGCTCCCGCCTGGAACGTGCCGTACTCGCCCGCGGTGTAGGTGGTGCCCATGCCCCGGGTGGTCAGGGATGGCGCGCTCTGCATCTGGCCCTCCAGCGTCAGCACCGGCGTCAGCCCGTAGCGCACGGTGCTGTTGCCGACCGAGGCGCCGTAGTCGACCGCGCCGGAAGTGGCGGATGGGTCCATGCGGTTGAGCCGCCCGAGCGACGACGAATAGCCAAAAGTGCCTTCCGCCAGCGGCGCCGTGGTGCTTTGCAGGTTGGATATCTGCAACCCGCCCACCGGCGCGCTGCTGCCCCAGGTGGGGGCATTGGCGCTGATGTTGCCCACCGCGAACGACGGACCGCCGGTATTGCGGTAGATCCAGTTGCGGTCGCCGCCATAGCGCAGGCCGTCCTGGCCGCTGACCGAGGCGAACCAGGGGCGGCTTGGCCGCGACACGCCGGAGATCACCACCACCGGCACTCTTGGTATGTCCCCGTTTTCCAGGTCAAACGAGTAGCTGGGGGCGTCGGTCGGCGCCGTGGCGGCCTGGGTGTCGTCGCAAGCCAGCGGGCCCGTGGCGGCGTCTCCGGACAGGGTCGAGCCCGTCCCCGGTATGGCATCGGCGCCGCCTCCGGCCACGCTGGTGTCCATGGCCGGTTCGCTGGTCTGCAGGTCGCAGGGCGTCGGATCCAGCGGCACCGCCCGTGACGCCATCGACGGCGCCGGCCGCACCGGTATCGGCTGCACCGGCGCCAGCACGCCGATACCGCGCGCGACGTAGGCCGGAGCCGACGGGGAGGAAGAGGGTGCAGCGGGCGTGCCGCCAAACGCCGGCATCAACGGGCAGGCCAGGCCAGCCGTCAACGCCGAGTGCAGCAGCCGCCTGCGCCAGGATGCAGGGGCGACCATAACCGACAGTGTAAAAAGGGGGCGTTGCCCCTGCTGTAAACGATCTTTAGCAAACCGCACCAGCGTATGCGAGGCAATGGCGATATTTTAGGGCCAGTCCTGTCCGGCGGGTGACGCTGGCGCCAACGGGCCGGCATCGCCGGCAAACATCGTGCAACAGGTATATTTCAGATGATTTCCCGGCTCTTGCCGCCGCGGGCGGACGGCTCCACTATGGCATCCATGGACAATCACCACACCAAGCTGCTGGTCGTCGACGACGATCCGGCCTTGCGCCAGTTGCTGGCCGACTACCTGAACCGTCACGGCTATGACACGCTGCTGGCGCCCGACGCCAGCGACCTGCCGTCGCGCATCACCCGCTACGCGCCCGACCTGCTGGTGCTGGACCGCATGCTGCCGGGCGGGGACGGCGCCGATGCCTGTCGCCGCCTGCGCGAGCAGGGCGAGGACATCCCCGTCATTTTGCTGACCGCCCGCGACGAGGCCGTCGACCGCATCATCGGCCTGGAGGCCGGCGCCGACGACTACGTCGGCAAGCCCTTCGATCCCCGCGAGCTGCTGGCCCGCATCGAAGCCGTGCTGCGCCGCAAGCGCGGCCCCTCGGCCCTCACCAAGGACGCGCCGGTCGCGTTCGGCCCGTTCCTGTTCGATCCGTCCACCCGCCAGCTGTCGCGCGACGGCACGGTGGTCAAGCTCACGGGCGGCGAAATCAACCTGCTCGAAGCGCTGGTGCGCAACGCCGGCAAGCCGCTGTCGCGTGAACGCCTGCTGGCGCTGGCGCGCGACGATGACGCCGGCGAACGCAACGACCGCGCCATCGACATCGCCATCCTGCGCCTGCGCCGCGTCATCGAGGACGATCCCAAGCAACCCCGCTGGATCCAGACCGTCTGGGGCATCGGCTACCGGTTCTCGCCCTGATGCGCTTCTCCGCCAGTTCCCTGGTGCCGCGCTCGCTGCGGGCGCGGCTGATCCTGCTGATCCTCGGGTCGGTGCTGCTGACGCAGGCGGCCACGCTGGTCACGGTTTCGTACTTCCGCCACAAGTTCATGGAAGACGTGGCCATCGGCTACATCACCACCACCATCCGCACCCTGCGCGCCGCCGTGTCGCAGGTCCCCGCCGAAGACCGCGCCGATTTCGTGCGCGCGGCCTCGCAGAACCAATGGCGCCTGTGGTCGCGGGTGCTGCCGGCCGAAGCCAAGCTGCAGCGTTTCAACGGCCGCCGCCCGCCGCCGCGCGGCACGCAACGGCCACCGCCGCCGCCGCCACCGCCGAGCGCGCAGATCCAGGGCCCGCCACTGCCGCCGGAGATGCGCGACGAACACGAAGTCGAACAGGAGCGGGCCGAGCGCGAACGCCAGCGCGAGCATGAAGAACACATGCGCCGCTACAAGCCCGAACCCGACGATATCCGGCGCGATCTGAAGGGGCTGGTGCAGCAGCTGAACGAACGCCTGAACGACGGCACCCGGGTGGCGCTGTCGCGCGGCCCCACGCCCGAGATCTTCATCTCGCTGGCGCCCAATCCGGCCAGCGAGGACGCGCCGCGCCTGCGCGAATGGCTGGTGATTCCGCTGGACCGCCTCGACCCGCCCGTGGCCACGCCGCTGATCGCCGCCTGGCTGGGCGGGCTGGGGCTGCTGCTGTTGCTGGCGGTGGGGTTCTCCTGGCACATCACGCGTCCCATCACCCGCCTGGCCGACGCTGCCGACCGCCTGGCCGCCGGCCAGCCGCAACGGGTCGAACCTTCAGGTCCGCACGAAACCCGCGTGCTGGGCGAGCGCTTCAACGCCATGCTGGATGCGCTGGCCGAATCCGACTCGGTGCGCCGCACGCTGCTGTCGGGCCTGCCGCACGACCTGAAGGGGCCGCTATCGCGCATGTGGCTGCGCATTGAGCTGGCCGACGATTCGGCCCTGAAGGAGGGCCTGCGCACCGACCTGCAGGACATGCAGCACATGGTCGACCAGTTCATCGGCTTCGTGCGCGGCACCGATCCCGCGGCCTACCGCTACGCGTCGATGGTGCTGCCCGATTGGCTCACCGAGCGCGTCAACGCCTGGCGCGGCGCGGGCACCGACATCCACCTCAAGACGGCCGACAGCGACGACGCCCTGGTGGTGCAGGGCGATGCCGTCGCGCTGGGCCGCCTGCTCGACAACCTGATCGGCAATGCCCTCAACCACGGCGCGCCGCCGGTTGACGTCAGCCTGCGGCGCGAAGGCCGCCAGGCGGTGCTGGACGTGGCGGACCACGGCCCCGGCATCGTGCCGGAACGCCGCCAGGAAGCGCTGCGTCCGTTCAGCCGCCTGGACGATGCCCGGACCCGTACCGGCAGCGTCGGCCTGGGGCTGGCGCTGGCCGAAGCCATCGCCCGCGCCCATGGCGGCTCGCTGGAATTGCTGCAGGCCGAGTCCGGAGGCCTGTGCGTGCGGGTCAAGCTGCCGGTGGCGGAAGGCGCCTGACCCCGCCCCGCCAGGGCGTGGCGGGGCGGAATCCGGTCCCGGGGGCGGTGGTTACGGTACGATGCAGCATCCCGCTCAGTATCCAGTCGTTTTCCGCACCATGGCCATCCAGTCCGATTCGCTTTCCTCCCGTCCCGACGCGCCTCGCATCGTGGCGCCCCAGCCGGCGTCGCCCAACGAGGAGTCGATCGAACGCGCCCTGCGCCCCAAGGCGCTGGAGGAATATGTCGGCCAGCAGCGCGCCCGTGAACAACTCGAGATCTTCATCGCCGCCGCCCGCAAGCGCGGCGAAGCGCTCGACCACGTGCTGCTGTTCGGTCCGCCCGGATTGGGCAAGACCACCCTGGCCCACATCATCGCCCACGAAATGGGCGTGCAATTGCGCCAGACTTCCGGCCCCGTCCTGGAACGCCCGGGCGACCTGGCGGCGCTGCTGACCAACCTGGAAAAGAACGATGTCCTGTTCATCGACGAAATCCACCGCCTGTCGCCCGTGGTCGAGGAAATCCTCTACCCGGCGCTGGAGGATTTCCAGATCGACATCCTGATCGGCGAAGGTCCGGCCGCGCGCAGCGTCAAGCTCGACCTGCAACCGTTCACGCTGGTCGGCGCCACCACCCGCGCCGGCATGCTGACCAACCCGCTGCGCGACCGCTTCGGCATCGTGTCGCGGCTGGAGTTCTACAACGCCGGCGACCTCGGCCGCATCGTCACCCGCAGCGCCGGCCTGCTCAATGCGGTCATCACGCCGGATGGCGCCGCCGAAGTGGCGCGCCGCGCCCGCGGCACGCCGCGTATCGCCAACCGCCTGCTGCGGCGCGTGCGCGATTACGCCGAGGTCAAGGCCGGCGGCACCATCGACGCCGATGTCGCCGGCCGCGCGCTGGCCATGCTGGAAGTCGATCCGCAAGGCCTGGACCTGATGGACCGCAAGCTGCTCGAGGCCATCATCCACAAGTTCGACGGCGGCCCGGTCGGCGTCGACAGCCTGGCCGCGGCCATTGGCGAAGAGCGCGACACCATCGAGGACGTGATCGAGCCCTACCTGATCCAGCACGGCTACCTGCAGCGCACGCCGCGTGGCCGCACGGCCACCCTGACCACCTGGCGCCACCTGGGCCTGACGCCGCCCGCCGGCGCCGCCAGCACCAGCGGCGAGCTGTTCGGCAAGTAAACCGTCCGGGCGTGGCGGCGGCGGGAACGCCGCCACGGGTTTATGATCCGGAGGTTTCGCTTCCGACTCTTTCCGCGTTCAAAGGACTGTTTCCATGTTGCCCGAACTGCCCACTTTCGACGATGTCGCGCGCGCCAGCGAGCGCCTGGCCGGCCACGCGCACCGCACGCCGGTGCTGACCTCGACCACGGCCGATGCCATCGCCGGCGCCTCGCTGTTCTTCAAGTGCGAGAACTTCCAGCGCATGGGGGCGTTCAAGTTCCGCGGCGGCTTCAACGCCATCGCGCGCCTGACGCCCGAGCAGCGCGCCGCCGGCGTGGTCACGTTCTCGTCGGGCAACCATGCGCAGGCGATCGCGCTGGCCTCCAAGCTGCAGGGCGTCAAGGCCACCATCATCATGCCGCTGGACGCGCCGGCGGCCAAGCGCGCCGCCACCGAAGGCTATGGCGGCCAGATCGTCACCTACGACCGCTACACCGAAGATCGCGAAGAGATCGCGCGCCGCATTCAGGCCGAGACCGGCGCCACGCTGATCCCGCCCTACGACCACGAGGACGTGATCGCGGGGCAGGGCACCGCGGCCAAGGAACTGTTCGAGGACGTCGGCGAATTGGATTACCTGTTCGTGTGCCTGGGCGGCGGCGGCCTGCTGTCGGGGTCGGCGCTGTCGGCGTACGCGCTCAGCCCGCGCTGCCTGGTCTACGGCGTCGAGCCCGAGGCCGGCAACGACGGCCAGCAATCGCTGCGCAAGGGCGAAGTCGTTCGCATCCCCGCGCCCAAGACCCTGGCCGACGGCGCCGCCACCACCCACCTGGGCCACCTGACCTTCCCGCTCATCCAGAAGCACGTGCGCGACATCGTCACCGTGACGGATGACCAGCTGGTCTCGACCATGAAGTTCTTCGCCGAGCGCATGAAGATGGTGGTGGAACCGACCGGCTGCCTGTCGTCCGCGGCCGTGCTGCAGGGCGTGGTGCCGGTGCGCGGCGCGCGCGTGGGCGTGATCATCAGCGGCGGCAACGTCGACCTTCCGGCCTACGGCAAGTTGCTGGCAAGCTGAGGGTCGGCGCCGGGCGTCGGCGGGATATCGTCCGGCGCTTTGGCCGCGCGCTTGCGGATGCGGCCCGTGCAGGGCAGAATCGGGCCTGAATCCTGAAGAACAGGGGCTGCTCCATGCGTATCCTTGTCATCGGCGGCACTGGCTTCATCGGCCGTCATCTCATCGCCCGGCTTTCGGGTGGACAGCACCAGATCCTGGTGCCCACCCGCCGCTACGGCCAGGGACGAGAACTCCAGATCCTGCCCACCGTCACCCTGCTCGCCAGCGACGTGCACGACGACGACGCACTCGACCGCCTGGCGCGCGACTGCGACGTGGTCGTCAATCTCGTCGGCATCCTGCACGGCAATGCGGGCCGCCCCTATGGCTCCGATTTCGCGCAGGCGCACGTGCACCTGCCGCAACGCATCGCCCGGGCCTGCCGCCGCCAGGGCGTGCGCCGGTTGCTGCATGTCAGCGCGCTGGGGGCGGATTCCAATGGCGGCAGCATGTACCAGCGTTCCAAGGGCGATGGCGAGGCCGCCATCCGGCAGGAGCTGGCCGATTGGCGCGAAGGGGGGTGGACGATGTTCCGCCCCTCGGTGGTGTTCGGGCCGGACGACAATTTCACCAACATGTTCGCGCGCCTGGCGCGCTGGCTGCCGGTGCTGCCGCTGGCCGGCGCGCACGCGCGCATGCAGCCGGTGTACGTGGGCGACGTGGTGTCGGCGATGCTGTCGGCGTTGGCCAACACGCATGCCTGCGGCAAGACCTACGAGCTGGGCGGACCGCAGGTCTACACCCTGGGCGAGATCGCGCGCCTGTGCGCGGGCTGGAGCGGCCATCCGCGTCCGGTGATGAGCGTGCCGATGGGCGTGGGCCGGATGCAGGCGTTGCTGTTCGAATGCTTGCCGGGGCGGCCGCTGATGTCGCGCGACAACCTCGATTCCCTGCGCAGCGACAACATCTGCGGGGCGCCGATGGCCCCCGAACTGAATGTGGTGCCGACCGGCCTGGAGGCGGTGGCGCCCGGCTACCTGGCGCCGGCGCGCTAGTGCGCGAAGCCTGCGTAGACGGGGGCAGCCCTGGGGCGTATCGCGCCTGTCGCCGCGACCAGCCCTGGTCGCAATGATCTGCGGGCGGCGCGGCCCAGGTGGCGCCCCTTCAGCGCACCAGGGCTTTCAATGCCTGCTTGATGCCGTCGGAGACGCCCACTCCCTCGGGCAACGTCTTCAGGGCCGACAGCGATTCCTTCTCGGAGTATCCCAGCGCCAGCAACGCGTTCAGGATGTCGGACTGGTTGTCGTGCACCGCGTGCGCGGTGGCGCCGATGTCCGCGCCCAGCTTGCCGCGCATTTCCAGCAGCAGGCGTTCGGCGGTTTTCTTGCCGATGCCGGGCACCCGCGTCAGGCGGCCTGATTCCTGCAGCGTGATGGCCTGCGCCAGGTCGGCCACCGACAGGCCCGACAGCACCGACAGGGCGGTGCGCGCGCCGATGCCACTGACCTTGATCAGTTCGCGGAAGGCGCTGCGTTCGCCGGCGGTGGCGAAACCGTAGAGGATGTGGGCGTCTTCGCGCACGGTCAGGTGCGTGTACAGCGTGACGCGGGCGCCGGTTTCCGGCAGCGAGTACAGCGTGCTCATGGGCACGTCGATGTCATAGCCCAGACCGTTGACGTCCACGCAGACGGTGGGCGGCAGTTTCTCGATCAGGGTTCCGGTGATGCGTCCGATCATGGTGGCAGTGGCCTGGCAGAAGAAGAGGCCGCGTCAGTCGCGGCGAATGCGGGGATTCTATACGGGTCCGCGCGCCGCGTGGCGCGGGCCGCGGCGTTTTCAGCCCAGCAGGCGGCCGTTGCGGATGCGGGTCTTGCCGCTCAGGCTCAGGCGCGTGCCCAATTCCGTCAGCCGGTCCTGCAAGGGCCCGACGTGGGCGTGGCAGATGGCGCAGGCCAGCGCGTCGGCCGAGTCGGGGGCGGGGGTGCCGTCCAGCGCCAGGAGGTGCTGCACCATCATCTGCACCTGTTCCTTGGCCGCGCGGCCGGTGCCCACCACCGCTTTCTTGATCTGCAGCGCGGTGTACTCGTGCACCGCCAGCGAACTGTCGGCCAGCGCGCACAGCGCCGCGCCGCGGGCCTGGCCCAGCAGCAGGGTCGAGGCCGGATTGGTGTTCAGGAAGACGATTTCCAGCGCGGCCACGTCGGGTTGCGTGTCGCGCGCCACCTGGCGCAGGTTGTCCAGGATGACCTTGAGGCGTTCGGATAGCGTCAGAGCCGGCGGCACCACGATGGTGCCGCTGGCGACATAACGCAGGCGCGGGCCGTCGGCATCGATCACACCGAAGCCGGTGCGGCGCAGGCCGGGATCGATGCCGAGGACGCGCATCAGTGGCGGAAGTGGCGGGTGCCGGTCAGCACCATGGCGATGCCATGCTCGTCGGCAGCGGCGATGACTTCGTCATCGCGCACGCTGCCGCCGGGCTGGATCACGCAGGTCGCGCCCGCGGCCACCACCACGTCCAGGCCGTCGCGGAACGGGAAGAAGGCATCCGACGCCACCGCCGAGCCCTTCAGCGTCAGGCCGGCGTTTTCGGCCTTGATCGAGGCGATGCGGGCCGAGTCGATGCGGCTCATCTGGCCGGCGCCGACGCCCAGCGTCATGCCGCCGCCGACGAACACGATGGCGTTGGACTTGACGTACTTGGCGACCTTCCAGGCGAACGCCAGGTCGTTCATTTCCTGCTCGGTGGGCTGGCGCTTGGTGACGACCTTCAGGGCGTCGCGCGGCACGTTGTAGGCATCCGGGCTCTGCACCAGCCAGCCGCCGCCGACGCGCT
Organism: Achromobacter sp. RW408; assembly: GCF_003184165.1. Classification (NCBI taxonomy): domain Bacteria; kingdom Pseudomonadati; phylum Pseudomonadota; class Betaproteobacteria; order Burkholderiales; family Alcaligenaceae; genus Achromobacter; species Achromobacter sp. RW408. The sequence goes on along the minus strand of NZ_QHHO01000047.1, from coordinate 417,709 downwards.
TGACGTCGAAGGCGTTCTGGCCCGTTCCCATCGGCACTTCCAGCACGCGCACGTTCTTCTTGGCGGCCAGGATGGCCAGCGCGGCGCCGTCATAGGCCGGCGCCAGCAGCACTTCCAGGAACTGGGCGCTGACGGCTTCGGCGGTGGCGGCGTCGACCGGGCGGTTGAAGGCGATGATGCCGCCAAAGGCCGAGGTCGGGTCGGTCTTGAAGGCCTGCTGGTAGGCGCCCAGCGTGTCGGCCGCCACGGCCACGCCGCAGGGGTTGGCGTGCTTCACGATGACGCAGGCGGGCGCCTCGAAGCTGCGCGCGCATTCCCAGGCGGCATCGGCGTCGGCGATGTTGTTGTACGACAGTTCCTTGCCCTGCAGCTGGCGGTAGTTGCCCAGCAGGCCGGCCGGACGCTGCGCGTCGACGTAGAACGCGGCGGTCTGGTGCGGGTTCTCGCCGTAGCGCAGGGCCTGTTCCTGTCTGACCTGCAGGGTCAGGGTGCCGGGCCATTCCTGGCGGGCCGGCACGGCGTCCTGCGCCGGTTCGGCTTCGGTCAGGCTGGTCAGGTAGGCGGCGATGGCGCCGTCGTAGGCCGCGGTGTGGGCGTAGACCTTGGCGGCCAGCGCCAGGCGCAGGCCGTAGGAAGTGGCGCCGCCCTGGTCCATTTCGGACAGCACGCGCGAGTAGTCGACCGGGTCGATCACCACGGTCACGCCACCGGCTTCGGTGCCGTGGTTCTTGGCGGCGGCGCGCAGCATGGCCGGGCCGCCGATGTCGATGTTCTCGACCGCGTCGGCGAAGGTGCAATCCGGCTTGGCCACGGTTTCGCGGAACGGATACAGGTTGACCACCAGCATGTCGATGCGATCGATGCCGGCCGCCTTGATGGTGTCCATGTGCTCGGCGCTGTCGCGGCGGGCCAGCAGGCCGCCGTGGATCTTGGGGTGCAGCGTCTTGACGCGGCCGTCCAGGATCTCGGGCGAGCCGGTGTGGGCGGCCACTTCGGTGACGGTCAGGCCGGATTCGGCCAGCAGCTTGGCGGTGCCGCCGGTCGACAGCAGGCGCACGCCGCGCGCGGCCAGGGCGCGGGCAAATTCAACGATGCCGGTCTTGTCGGACACCGAAAGCAGGGCGGTTTCGATTTTCATGGTGAGGGACGGGAGTGGGGCGCGTGCGCCTGTCTCGCTTCAGGTCGGGATGGGAAATCTGTCATGCGGGGCGCGCCAGCCGGCCCGCCCGCGCGGCAATGCGCTATACCTGGATGTTGTGGGCCAGCAGCTTCTTGCGCAGGGTGTTGCGCGTGATGCCCAGCATTTCGGACGCCCGCGACTGGTTGCCGCCGGACCGTTCCAACGCCACTTCGAGGACCGGGCGCTCCACGCAGCGCATCACCATGTCCCACATGTCGTGGGGCTCGGATTCGCCCAAGTCTTCGAAATAGCGCTCCAGGCTGGCGCGCACGCATTCTTCCAGGACATCTTTCTTGCTCATCGGAGTACAGATATTTTTATGTTGGTGTTGAGGCGGTCATGCCGCCAGCAGGGCTTTCGCGACAGGCGCCGGGTTGGGGTTGCCGTCGCGGGAAAGATTGAGGAACCAATCCGACACCGCCCGCCACTGGTCGCGGGTGTTGTCGATCAGGTTCATGCGGTCGCGGAACGAGTCCGCGTCCGGCAGGCCGTCCAGATACCACCCTATGTGCTTGCGCGCCGTGCGTACGCCGGTGTGTTCGCCATAGAAGCGGTAGTGGTCGTCGAGATGTTCGAGCAGCAGTTCGCGCATTTCCCCATAGCCGGGAGGGGCCAGTGTTTCGCCCGTGCGCAGGTAGTGGTCGACTTCGCGGAAAATCCAGGGACGGCCCTGGGCCGCCCGGCCGATCATGACCGCATCGGCGCCAGTGTAATCCAGGACGCGTTTGGCTTTTTCGGGCGAGTCGATATCGCCATTGGCGATCAGCGGGATTTTCAGCTCGGCGCGGACGGCGCGGATAGTGTCATATTCCGCCTCGCCCGTATAGAGGTCGGCGCGGGTGCGCCCGTGCAGCGTCAGGGCGGCGATGCCGGCATTTTCGGCCAGCCTGGCCACCCGCAGCGCGTTGCGGCTGTCGCGGTCCCAGCCGGTGCGGGTCTTGAGGGTCACGGGGACCCCCAGCGGCGCGCAGGCCTCGACCACGGCGTCCAGGATGCGGGCGATCAGGTCTTCGTGGCGCAGCAGGGCCGAACCCGAGGCCACATTGCAGACCTTCTTCACGGGGCAGCCCATGTTGATGTCGATGATGCGCGCGCCCTTGTTGGCATTGAACACGGCCGCTTCGGCCATCATGGCCGGGTCGGCGCCGGCGATCTGCACTGAAATGGGCGCGATCTCGCCGTCGTGGTTCAGGCGGCGCGAGGTCTTGACGCTGTCCCACAGCTTGGGGTTGCTGGCGGCCATTTCCGACACGGCGTAACCGGCCCCCAATTTCTTGCAGAGCTGTCGGAAAGGACGATCCGTCACGCCCGCCATGGGCGCGACCAGAACGTTGTTGGGAAGAGTCCACGGGCCTATGCGCATGGTCACATTTTAACCGGCTCGATCGAACCCCCATTTTTTGCTCCGCAACCGCTTGGTAACAGGCGGGCAAAAAAAGGGCGAGATCAGGCCCGGAAACCCTGCAGCAGATGGCGCGCCAGCGGCGCGCGCAGGGGCGCGGCCAGGTCCAGGCCCAGCAATGCCAGGCCACAGGCGTGTTCGACCGGCGCCAGGCCGGTGGCGAAGATGCGTGGCATCAGGTCGGTGACTCCGGCGGTGATGACCCGGTCGACCTGGCGCGCGCGGGCGAAGTCGTGCAGCGCGGGGTGGGGGGTGGCGTTTGGCTGGGCCAGCCAGCCGCCCAGGGACTGGGCCAGCCTGGCGGCGTCCCGCAGCCCCAGGTTGAGCCCCTGTCCCGCCACGGGGTGCAGGGTCTGCGCCGCATTGCCGATCACGGCCACGCGGCCCTGCACCAGGGCGCGGCGCGCGCTGAGCGCCAGCGGGAAGACATGGCGCGGCGCCTGGCACGTCAGGCGGCCCAGGCGGTCGCCAAAGGCCGCGCTCAGCGCCTGCGAGAAGGCGGTGTTGTCCAGCGCCGCCAGCTCGGCCGCGCGCTCGGGCGCGCTGCACCAGACCACCGAATAGGCGTCCGGCGTCTGCGGGTGCGGCAGCAACGCCAGCGGTCCTTCGGTGGTGAAGCGCTCCCAGGCCCAGCCGCGGCGCGGCAGGCTGGCTTGGGCGGTGGTCAGCAGGGCGTGCTGGCCGTACTCGCGGCGCACGTCGCTGCCCCCGGCGCCGTCGGACTGCACGGCGATGCGGCAGCTCAGCGCGGCATCGCCCTGGCTGATGCGCACGCCGTCGGCATCCTGGCCGTCCACCACGGCCGGCGGCCCGGACAGCAGCGTGACGCCGCTGGCGGCCACGCATTCTTCGAGGCGGGCGTGCAGCGCCGAGTAGGCGACCACGCAGCCCAGCTGCGGCACGTCGAAATCGGTATTGCGGATCACGCTGCGGCCGAGCCGGCCGCGCTGCGAGACGTGGATGTTGAGGATGTCCGCCGCCTTGGCGGGCCAGGCGTGCAGCGATTCCAGCAGCACGCGGCTGCCGTGGTTCATGGCCAGCACGCGCGGATCGGCCGCGGGCACGGCGGCGGCCGGCGTGACGGGCGCCGGCGACGCGCCCTGCAGCAGGGCGATGCGGGACGGGTCCGGCGCCACGCGCGCCAGCATCAACGCCAGGACACGCCCCACGGGGCCGGCGCCGAGAATCGCAATGTCGAAGGCGGAGATAGTCATGCCGGGATTTTACCCGTCCACTACAATCCGGGTCTGCCGGCGCGGCTTGGCGTGCGCGCCCCCTGCACAGGTTGATTGACATGACGCAGCTCCAGGCTTCATCTTCGCTGTCCGCCGCAATCCCGCGCCGTCCGCGCGGCAAGGTCGCCGTCGGCCTGCTGGCCTGCCTGTTCGGCTGGCTCGGGGCGCACTGGTGGTACCTGGGCCGGCGCCATGCCTGGCTGGTGACCGTGCTGGCGCTGCTCAGCCTGTTCTGTGCGTTCCGCTATTTCCCGGTCTGGTACGACAACCCGGCCTTCTTCCTGCTGTTCATTCCCATGATCGACGGTTTCATCGAGAGCGCGGTGTTCTCGCTGATGTCCGACGAGAAGTTCGACCGCCTCTACAACCCCGGGCTGCCGCCATCCCGCAAGACCGGCTGGGGGCCGGTGCTGGTCGCCATCCTGGCCTGCCTGGTCGGCGCCACCGTGTCCATGTTCGCCATCGCGATGGTGGTGGTCTACGTCTGGGTGGCGATGGGCTGGCTGGACGGCCTGACCCTGTAGACACCTGTAGGCAGGTCCCCCGTAGTGGGCAGATCCCCCCGGCCCCCCGCGGGCGGGCCTGGCGCGGCGCCCGCCCGCGCCATCATTCGCGCATCAGCGCCTCGATCTCGCCAGCCTGCACCGGCACGCCGCGCGTGATCAGCTCGCAGCCTTCGTCCGTCACCAGCGCGTCGTCCTCGGTGCGGATGCCGATATTCCAGTAGGCCTCGGGCACGTCGTCGGCCGGGCGCACATAGATGCCGGGCTCGATCGTCAGCATCATGCCGGTCTCCAGCGTGCGCCACGGGCGTTCGGCGCCGGGCGCCGCGCCCGGTTGGCGGTAGTCGCCCACGTCGTGCACGTCCAGCCCCAGCCAATGGCCGGTGCGGTGCATGTAGAAGCGGCTGTAGTCGCCCGACTCGATCACCCCGTCCAGCGAACCCTTGAGCAGTTTCAGGTCCAGCATGCCCTGCGCCAGCACGCGGACGGCGGCTTCGTGGCCGTCGTTCCAGCCGCGGCCGGGCGCGGTGGCCTGCGCCGCCGCTTCCTGGGCCGCCACCGTCAGATCGTACAGGGCGCGCTGCGGGCCGCTGTAGCGGCCGTTGACCGGAAAGGTGCGGGTGATGTCGCTGGCATAGCTGTCGACCTCGCAGCCGGCGTCGATCAGCACCAGGTCGCCGTCGCGCAGCACCGCTTCGCCGGCGGGGTAGTGCAGCACGCAGGCATTGGCGCCGGCCGCCACGATGCTGTTGTAGGCCACCGCCTGAGCGCCATGCCGGCGGAACTCGTACAGCAGTTCCGCTTCCAGTTCGTATTCGCGCATGCCGGCGCGCGTGGCCCGCATGGCGCGCGCATGGGCGCCGGCGGAGATCTTGGCGGCCCGCCGCATCGCGGCGATTTCGCTGGCGTCCTTGACCAGCCGCATCTCGGCCAGGATTGGCCGGATGTCCTGCTGGCGCGCGGGCGGCTGGTGGCCGCCGCGGCTGGCTTCGCGCGCGGCCGCCAGCCAGCGGTGCAGGCGGCCGTCGCCGCGCTTGTCGCCCGCCAGCGGCGCATACAGGGTCGGCTGGTCCTGCAGCAACTGCGGCACCAGTTCGTCCAGGGCGTCCAGCGCGTGCGCGTCGTCGAAGCCGAAATGCTCGGCCGCGGCTTCCGGGCCGAAACGCCGGCCTTCCCAGATCTCGTGTTCGATGTGGCGCGGGCGGCAGAACAGCAGGGCGCGGTCGGTGGCGCCGGCGATCAGCACCAGCCAGGCGCCGGGCTCGGTGAAGCCGGTCAGGTAGAAAAAGTCGCTGTCGTGCCGGTACGGGTATTCGGCGTCGCGGTTGCGGATCGCTTCGGGCGCGGTGGCCAGGATCGCGATGCCGCCGCCATCGGCGCGCATCCGGTCCATCAAGCGCTGGCGGCGGGCGGCGAAGGGGGCGATATCGGTGGGAGGCAGGCTCATGGGCAAAGGGGCGCAAGGCCCGGCGGGAAGCTGTGGTGCCACTTACTTTACCCGTCGTGCCGCCGATGCGACAGTCCGGCGCCATTCCCGCGCGCGGCGTGCGGATTCACTGGACTGTCACCGGCGGACTGCTACAATCGCGGCTCTGTCATTGGGGAGTAGCCATCCTTTGTCCCCAAAGGAGTTAGCGTCAACAGACTTGGTGGTTCGGTGCCGCACCGCGGTTTCCAGGACTCCATGGCGCTAACGGTCTCCATGCCGCGGTCCGCCCGCGCATGGATCAGCCAGGCGAGACCTTTGGCCGCGTAGCGTTCACCCTGGCCGGGCGAGCCGCTGCGTCGCGCCAATTGGTTTCTGCTCGTCCGGCTCGCCTATATGTTGCTCACCCTGTTCCTGTTTTTCCTGTCCGCGGCAGTGATCTATCTCGCCTGCGAATTCTTCGTCAATGGCGTTGAATGGGTCGGACATCGCTTCCAGCTCGGCGCCACCGCGACCGGCACGGTGCTGGCCGCCTTCGGCACCGCCTTGCCGGAAAGCGCCGTGACCTTCATGGCCGTGGTGTTCGGCGACACGCCCGAACAGAAGGACATCGGCGTCGGCGCGGCCATGGGCGGCCCGCTGGTGCTGGCGACGCTGGCCTATGCCGTGGTCGGCCTGGCCTTGTGGCGCGCGCGCCGCGGCCAGCCCGCGCAAGCCAACTGTATCAACGCGGACCAGCGCCGGCTGGCCCGCGACCAGGCGTGGTTCATGGGCATCTTCGTCTTCAAGGTCGGCCTGGGCCTGCTGGCCTTCGCCTGGAAACCCTGGCTCGGCATCCTGTTCCTGGCCACCTACGGCCTGTACATCAAGCGCGAACTGAGCAACGACGAGGACTGCATCGATTGCGAGGACCTGGAACCGCTCAAGCTGCGCCCGCGCGACGACAATCCGTCGATGTTCTGGGCCGCGACCCAGACGCTGCTGGCCCTGGTCGTGATTGCCGGCGCCTCGCACGTGTTCGTCAACCAGATCGAACTGCTGGGCATCGCCATGGGCGCCTCGCCGCACGTGGCCGCGCTGCTGCTGGCGCCGGTGGCCACCGAACTGCCGGAAATCATGAACGCGCTGATCTGGGTGCGCCAGGGCAAGGAACGCCTGGCGCTGGCCAACATCTCGGGCGCCATGATGATCCAGGCCACCATTCCCAGCGCGCTCGGCATCTTCCTGACGCCCTGGCTGCTCGATGGCCCGCTGCTGGCCGCCGGCCTGTTCACCATGCTGTCCATCAGCCTGCTGTGGCTGCGTTTCCGTCGCGCCGGCATGAGCGTGCCGGCCTTGTCGGCGGTGGGCGGCTTCTATGCCCTGTTCGCGGCCTATCTGGGCTGGCATTTCTACGCGTGACCGGGCAAGGGCGCGAGGCACCGCGGCCTCGCGCCTTTTTTTGCGCGCAAAAGCAATTTTTATGCCGGCAAACCTTGTCCATCAGTGGAAACCCGCGTAAAATTCTGCCCGTTATCCATCCCAGGAGCAGTCTTCGTGAATACCGATTCCGGCGAAAGTAGTCGATCTTGCATCGACGCCGCTGTTTGACAGGTCCACGCAGAACTCCGTCTGCCGCAACCTGTTGAACAGGTTGCGGTTGTATCCCCCCGCCCCGGGTCTCGTGCCGGGCAGCAGCGCAAGCCCACGGCTTGCGGGGATTCTTCCCAACATAAACCGCCAGAACCGCCGCTAGTCGCAGCGTCAACGCGCGCGCACGTCTTTCCGTGCCCGTTCGCCTGGCGCCGTGTGCCTCGCGTGCGCGCGTATGCGCGAAAGCCGCTCCCATTACGCAATGGAGGTCGCTATGCGTTTCTTCGACTTGTTCCTGCGCCGCGCCGGCGTCGATCGTGCCACCGCCATGGGCCGCCGCCGCGGCACGTCGCGCCTGACGGTCATCTGCCCGCGCGATGAACTGGGCGCCCTGCGCAAGCAGATCTGCCTGGACTTCAGCGCCGCCGGGCTCGATGTGTCGCAAGTGCAGATCGACCAGGGGCGCGACCCCGGCCTGGCTTCGGCCTGCATCACCGTCAATTGCCCGCCCGAACTGCGTGGCGAACTGATGTCGCAAGCCCGTCGGCTCAGCGCCAATCCCGCCGTGCGCCACGTGCATTTCGGCGCGCAACCGCTGGCGGCCTGAAGCCGCCCGTCACCCCCAGGAGAGACCATGCCCAGTGCCTTAGACCCCGAGCCTCGATTGCGCCACGTGCGCGGCGCCGGCATGCCTGTCTGACCCGTCTTCTCCCTTGCGAGCCGACTGGCCGGATAGTCACCCGGTCTAGTACGGAATCCGCAGCCCCGAACCTCCGGCCAGGCCCGCTCCTCGCGCGCCACTGCCGCCGGCCCCGGTTCTCCCGCTAGTTTCCCGTTCCGCTTTCACGCACCCGGCGCGCCTCGACGCGATCCGGACACCGGCAACATCGCCCCGGTGCCTGCGCACGCCCGTACGGGGCGACCACGACCCGCCCGGGCGGGTCGCGGCCCCGTGCTGCCCGCGCGCGGCGCCTGGCGCCTGTCGTCCGTGTCTTCCATAACAACACCAATAACGGGAACACTACGATGTTCAAATTCCTCAAGACTTTTTTCTCGTCCGCGGCCGGGCTGCGGCGCTCTGGCCGGCACTTTCGGCGTTCGCCCATGCTGGAGCAGGGCGGCGGGCAGGCCGCGGCCGACACTTCCGATGCAGCGCGCCGCGCCAATCGCCGCATGCTGGATGTGGCGCAACAGGATTTCGACGCGCTGTTCGCCCTGTTCCGCAGCGGCCGCGGCGGCCTTTCCCAGGTCCAGGCCGAAGAGGCCCGCGCGCGCTACGGCGCCAATGAGGTCGACCACGAAAAGCCGCTGACCTGGTATGCCCATCTCTGGCAATCGTTCCGCAATCCCTTCAACCTGCTGCTGACCGGCCTGGCTTCGCTGTCCTGGGTCACGGACGTGTACATGGCCGAGCCCGACGACCAGTCGTGGAAGGGCGTCATCATCATCGGCTCGATGGTGGCGATTTCGACGCTGCTGCGTTTCGTGCAGGAACGCCGTTCCAACCGCGCCGCGGAAGCGCTCAAGGCGATGGTGCAGAACACCGCCACCGTGCTGCGCAGCGACCCCGCGGGCATGGCCGAGGGCGATGCCCGCCGCTTCTTCGGCGCCACGCTGCACGCCTGCGGTTCGCGCCAGATCGAGGTGCCGCTGGCGGAACTGGTGCCCGGCGATGTGGTGCTGCTTTCCGCCGGCGACATGATCCCGGCCGATTGCCGCATCCTGGGCGCCAAGGACCTGTTCGTGGCCCAGGCAGCCCTGACCGGCGAGTCGCTGCCGGTGGAAAAGTACGCAGTGCAACGCACCGCGACGGGCAACGCCCTGGAGTTGGAGAACATAGCCTTCATGGGAACCAACGTGGTCAGCGGCTCCGGCAGCGCGCTGGTGGTGGCGACCGGCTCCGGCACCTACTTCGGCCAACTGGCCGGGCGCGTGACCCAGGCTTCGCGCGTGCCGACGCAGTTCCAGCAGGGCATCAACCGGGTGAGCTGGGTGCTGATCCGCTTCATGCTGGTGATGGCGCCGATCGTGCTGCTGATCAATGGCTTCACCAAGGGCGACTGGCTCGAGGCGCTGCTGTTCGCGCTGGCCATCGCCGTCGGCCTGACGCCGGAGATGCTGCCGATGATCGTCACCGCCACGCTGGCCAAGGGCGCGGTCAGGATGTCCCGGCGCAAGGTCGTGGTCAAGCGGCTCGACGCGATCCAGAACCTGGGCGCGATGAACGTGCTGTGCACCGACAAGACCGGCACGCTGACGCAGGACCGCATCGCGCTCGAGCGCCACACCGATGTGTACGGCGCCACCAGCGACGACGTGCTGGCCTACGCCTATCTCAACAGTTACTACCAGACCGGCCTGAAGAACCTGCTCGACGTGGCCGTGCTGCGCCACGCCGAGGTCGAACGCAAGCTGGACCTGGCCGCCCGCTACCGCAAGATCGACGAGATTCCGTTCGATTTTTCGCGCCGCCGCATGTCGGTGGTGGTCAGCGAAACCGAAAACGGGCGTGAGCACCATGAACTGATCTGCAAGGGCGCGCTGGAGGAAATGCTGTCCGTCTGCACCCGCCTGCGGGTCGGCAGCGAGGTGCATCTGCTGACCGATGCGCGGCGCGCCGATATCCGTCGCGTGACGGCCGAACTGAACCGCGACGGCTTGCGCGTGATCGCGGTGGGCGTGCGCGAGCTGCCGCCCACCCAGCAGGCCTACGGCGTGGCGGACGAGGCCGATCTGGTGCTGGTCGGATACATCGCCTTCCTCGACCCTCCCAAGGAATCCACCGGCCCGGCCCTGGCCGCGCTGCGCGATTCCGGCATCGAGGTCAAGGTCCTGACCGGGGACGTTGAACTGGTGACCCAGAAGGTATGCCGCGAAGTCGGGTTCGAAGTCCGCAAGGTGTACCTGGGCGCCGAGATCGAGGCCATGGACGACGCCAGGCTGGCCGCGGCGGTGCGCGAGGCCAATGTGTTCGCCCGCCTGACCCCGGCGCACAAGGAGCGCATCGTGCGCATGCTGCGCGCCCAGGGCAACACCGTCGGCTTCATGGGCGACGGCATCAACGACGCGCCGGCCCTGCGCGCCGCGGATGTGGGCATCTCGGTGGACTCGGCGGTCGATATCTCCAAGGAGGCCGCCGACATCATCCTGCTGGAAAAGAGCCTGATGGTGCTGGAGGATGGCGTGATCGAAGGCCGCAAGACCTTCTGCAACATGCTCAAGTACCTGAAGATGACCGCCAGCTCCAATTTCGGCAACGTCTTCTCGGTGCTGGTGGCCAGCGCCTTCCTGCCGTTCCTGCCGATGTTGCCGATCCACCTGCTGCTGCAGAACCTGATGTACGACATCTCGCAGACCGCGATTCCCTTCGACAATGTCGACGAGGAATTGCTCAAGAAGCCGCAGCAGTGGGATCCGGCCGGACTCGGGCGCTTCATGGTGTTCTTCGGCCCGATCAGCTCCATCTTCGACATCGCCACCTACGCGCTCATGTGGTACGTGTTCCAGGCCAACGCCCCCGAGCACCAGACCCTGTTCCAGTCCGGCTGGTTCGTCGAAGGCCTGTTGTCGCAGACGCTCATCGTGCATATGATCCGCACACGCAAGATTCCGTTCCTGCAGAGCCGCGCCGCCTGGCCGCTGATGGCGATGACGGTGATGGTGGTCGGGCTGGGGCTGTTCCTGCCGTTCTCGCCCCTGGCCGGCTACTTCCAGCTGCAGGCGCTGCCGTGGAGCTATTTCCCCTGGCTGGCCGGGATCCTGCTGAGCTACTGCGTATTGACCCAAATGCTCAAGGGTATCTGGGTGCGTCGCTACGGCTGGCAATAGTCAATTCGATATGTCCGGCGGCGGAGGGCCCGCCGCCGGGTTCAGGAGATGTGCATGAAAATCTCGACTGTTGCCACCACCCTGGTGGCGGGCGCGGCCAGCTGGCCGTTGGCCACCTGTGCGGCCGGCGGGGCGTCGGGCGTAGCGCTTTACGGCGTGGTCGACGCGGGCGTGGCCACCACCCATACCTCCGGCCAGGGCACGCACAACGGCCTGCTCAACGGCGGCCTGACCGACTCCCTGTGGGGGCTGCGCGGTTCCGAGGACCTGGGCGACGGCTGGAGCAGCCGTTTCCAGCTCGAAAGCGGTTTCGATCCGTCCACCGGCAAGCGCGCCGACGACGACCGCCTGTTCAACTACGGCGCCTGGGTGGGGCTGGCCCATGATAACTATGGCGACCTGCGCCTGGGGCGCCAGTACACGGTCGGCAAGACCTACGGCAACGCGCTGGAGCTGGCGTCATGGAAGGAAATGGGCATGGGCGCCACCTTCAAGGCCTCCGACAACTACCAGTTCAGCAACCTGGTCAACTATTACACGCCCACCTGGCAGGGCTTGCAGGCGGGCATCGGCTATTCCTTCGACGCCGACGGCCGCGACCGCTTCAAGACCGCGGCCAACAACCGCGCGCTGAGCCTGGGCCTGAAGTACGAGGACGGTCCCTTGCTGGCGGTCGCCACCTGGGACCAGTTGCGCCTGGCCGAGCCGCCGGCGGGCCAGGCGGGGCGGCCGCGGGCGGTGCAGCTCGGGGCGTCCTACGATTTCGAAGTCGTCAAGGTGTCGGTCGCCTGGTCGCGCCAGCGCAATGGCTATGTCGGGCTGGATGGTGGCGATCCGGACGGCCTGGGGCAGAACCTGGGGCCGGCGGCCTTTGCGCGCGGCGGCAGCGTCAACGCCTGGCTGCTGGGCGCCAGCGTGCCCGTGGGCCACGGCGCCGTGGTGGCGCAGTGGTCGCTGGCGCGGCCCGACTGGAAATGGGAGGACGGTTCGACAGCGCGCAATGCGCAATTGGTGACATTGGGGTATACGTATGACCTGTCGCCGCGCACCACGCTCTACGCGTTCGCCGGCTACGCGTCCAATTACACCCTGGACAACCAGTTCGACCCTGGCCATTCCCACACCTCGCGCTTCGGTACGGGCATTTCGCACCGGTTCTGAGCCGTACGGGGGCGGCCGGGTCTACTACAATCGACCCGGCTGCGTGTTCCGGCCCGAACCCGCCACGCCCCCGTCGGCATTTTCCGGATGACCCGCATGGACAGTCTCGAATGGCTCATACCCTGGGAGTTCTCTCCCACGCTGGTGGCCTCCTTCCTGGTGGCCATCGTGCTGTTCGTGCGCGGCCAGCGCGCGCATCACGTCACGGGCGCGCGCCGCGTGCTGTTCTGGACGGGCATGGTGCTGCTGTACCTGTCCATGCACACCCGCCTGGACTACTACGCCGAACGCATGTTCTTCATCCACCGCATCCAGCATCTGGTGCTGCACCACCTGGGGCCGTTGCTGGTGATGGCGGCATTTCCCGGGCAGGTCATGCGCGCCGGCCTGCCGATGGCCTGGCGCATCCGGCTGCGTGACTTCCTGCGCACCGGCGCCGGCCGCCTGACCGTGGCGGTGCTGACCAACAAGATCTTCGTGCCGACGCTGTTCGTGTTCCTGGTGCTGGTCTGGCTGATCCCGTCGGTGCAGTTCTATTCGATGCTCGACTGGCGGCTCTACCGCCTGATGAACTGGTCGGTGGTGATCAGTGGCTTCATGTACTGGAACCTGATCCTCGACCGCCGGCCCGCCCCGCCGGCCGCGATGACCCCGGGCGGCCGGGTGATTTCGCCGATCCTGACCATGTTGCCGCAGATGGTGGCGGGCGCCGTCATCGCCTTCACCGAAAGCGATATCTATCCCTTGTTCGAGCTGTGCGGCCGGGCCATCGCCATGTCGGCGCAGACCGACCAGACCATCGGCGGCCTGACCATGTGGATTCCCGCGGCGCTGGTCGAGGTGATCGGGTTGATGGTGGCCCTGGGGACGCTGATGCGTTTGTCGGCCAAGGGCCGCCTGCGCAAGGCCGATCGCGACGCCCTGGCGCGGGCGCGTCATGCGCGGCCGATTGGCCGCGCCCACGCAAGCGAGTGATCAGGCGGCCCGTGCGGCCGCCTCGTCGTCATTCCGGCAGCAGGCCGTGGTACTTCCTGCCCAGCGCCACGGTGGCCTGGAACATCCCGGCCTTGTTGCCGCAGTCGTAGCGCGTGCCGTCGTAGCGGTGCGCATAGACAGCGCGTTCGCGCATCATCGAGGCGATGCCGTCGGTCAGCTGGATCTCATTGCCGGCGCCCATCTTGGTCGAACGCAGGTGATCGAAGATGGCGGCTTCCAGCACGTAGCGTCCCACCACCGCAAGGGTCGAGGGGGCGGCGTCGGGATCGGGCTTTTCAACGATGTGGGTGACGCGTTCGGTGCGGCCATCGCCTTCGCCATCACGGGTGGCGACGATGCCGTACTTGCGCGTGTCTTCGCGCGGCACGTCCTGCACCCCCAGCACGCTGGCGTTCTGGGCCATGGCGATATCGACCAGCTGCTTCATGGCTGGCGTGTCGGCGTCGATCAGGTCATCGGCCAGCAGCACGGCGAACGGCTCGTCGCCCACGGCCGGCGCGGCCGACAGCACGGCATGGCCCAGCCCCAGCGGCGCCGATTGACGGATATAGAGGCAATTGACGTGGGCGGGTAGAATGCCCCGCACCATGGCGAGAAGCTCGTGCTTGCCCTTGCTTTCGAGGTCGGATTCGAGTTCGGGAGCGGAGTCGAAATGGTCTTCGATGGCCCGCTTGTTGCGACCGGTAACGAAAATCAGGTCGGTGATGCCGGCGGCCACGGCTTCTTCGACGGCGTACTGGATCAACGGCTTGTCGACGACGGGCAGCATTTCCTTGGGCATCGCCTTGGTGGCGGGCAGGAAGCGCGTGCCCATGCCGGCGACGGGGAAAACGGCTTTACGGACGGGACGCATTGAAACCTCGTTGGGGGTATCGATGAAACATTTTAAGCGCATCGCTATCATAGGCTCATGAACCGCAGGAAAATGCCATCCATTTGCTCGATTGCGCAGCGGGGCGCGATCTTCGGAATCTGTGCCGCGCTGGCCGTGCCGGCCCTGCCGGCGACGGCCTGGGCCCAGCCGGTGGGGTTGCCCTCGATGGGCGCCGCATCTTCCGCGGATCTCTCGCCCGCGCTGGAGCGCAGCCTCGGCGAAGCCATCATGTCGCAGGGGCGCCGCGATCCGACCTATGTCGACGATCCCGAACTCAGCCAGTACCTGACCACCATGGGGCGCAAGCTGGCGGCGTTCTCGCCCGGGGCGGTGCCCGACGTCGAGATGTTCGGCGTGCGCGATCCCGAGATCAACGCCTTCGCCATGCCGGGCGGCTTCATCGGCGTGAACACCGGGCTGATCGTCTCCTCGGGCAGCGAATCGGAACTGGCGGCGGTGCTGGCGCACGAAATCGGCCACGTGGTGCAGCGCCATATCGCGCGCGGCATGACGCAGCAGAGCCAGAACAGCATGGTCATGCTGGCGAGCCTGGCGGGCGCGCTGCTGGCGGCCCTGGCCGGCGGCGGCGGCAACCTGGCGATGGGCGTGGCCGCGTTCGGCCAGGCCGCCGCCATCAACCGCCAGCTTGGCTTCTCGCGCGACGCCGAACGCGAGGCCGACCGGGCCGGTTTCACCATGCTGACCAAGGCCGGCTACGATGCCCAGGGCATGGCGCAGATGTTCTCGCGCCTGATGAACGCCTCGCGCCTGAACGAAGGGGCGGGCGGCGGTTCCTGGGCCAGCACCCACCCGCTGTCGATCGAGCGGATGTCCGACGTGCAGAACCGCGTGCGATCGCTGCCCGTGTCGCGCCATGTCGACAGCGACGACTTCTGGTACATCCGCGCCAAGATGCGCGTGGTGCAGGGCCGCGACGCGGTCAGCCTGCGCACGGCCGGCCAGCAGCTGCAGGACGAGGCCCAGGCCCTGTCCGGCGTGCGCCGCTCGGCGGCCTACTACGGACTGGCCTTGCAGGCCTTCCAGCGCAACAGCCTGGACGAGGCCGAGCGCCAGCTCGCGCAGGCCCAGGCCGATGGCCGCGATTCGCCGCAGATGGCCAGGCTTGCCGTCGACATCGCGCTGGCCCGCAAGGACAACCGGCGCGCGCAGGACCTGGCCCAGGCCGCCACCCGCCGCTGGCCCGAGCAGCGGGCCCTGGGCATCGCCTACGCCACGGCCCTGCAGGCCAACGGCCGCCACGCCGAAGCGCAGGACTACCTGCGCGCCAAGATCAAGCAATGGGGCTCGGATGAGCCCAGCCTCTACCAGATGCTGGCGCAGAGCGAGGAACGCACCGGCAAGCCGGTGCAGGCACGGCGCGACCTGGCGCGCTACTACGTGATGACAGGCGCCTTCGCCGCGGCGGAATCGCAACTGCAGCAGGCACGCGGCATGTCCAGCGACTTCTACGAGCAATCGCAGATCGACGTGCAGATCAAGGAAGTCAAGGACAAGCTGGCCGAAGAGCGCCAGCTGCTGGAGCGCTTCAAGTCAGGCTGACGCTCGCCGGATGCGCCGTGGGGAGCCGCCCGACGGCGGCCGTTTACAGCCCGGTTTCGAAAAAGCGGCCCAGGCGCTGCGGCAGCCAGCCCAGGTGGGCGGGAAAGGCGCCCGTCGGAAAGCCCGCGTGGCCGCCATCGGTGGGCTGGTGCAGCAGGATGCTGGACGAGCATTCGTCGGGCTTGGGCAGCGCGCTGGCGGGAATGAAGGGATCGTTCAGCGCGTTCAGCACCAGCGTCGGCACCGAGATGCGCGGCAACCAGGGCTTGCTGGAGGCGCGCGTCCAGTAATCGAGGGCATTGCGAAAGCCGTGCATGGGCGCGGTGTAGGCATCGTCGAAGTCGCGCAGGTCGCGCGCGTGGGCGATGCGCATCACGTCGATGGCCCCGGGGTAGCGATGGGCTTTCTCCAGCACCTTGTGCTTGAGGGTCTTGAGGAAGTGGTTGGTGTAGACCTTGCGGTTGAAGAATCCGGTCGACAGGGTCTTGCCGCAGGCCACCAGGTCCAGCGGCACCGAGACGCCCGCGCAGGCGGTCAGCCAGCCGGTGTCCTCCTGGTGTTCGCCCAGGTATTTCAGCAGCGCATTGCCGCCCAGCGACACGCCCACGGCGTGCCAGCGCGCGTGCGGGATGCGGTTGCGCACCGTGTTCAGCAGGAAGCCGACTTCGGCCGAATCGCCCGAATAATAGGCCCGCGCCAGGCGGTTTGGCACGCCCGAGCAGCCGCGGAAGTGCGCGATGACCACGATCCAGCCGCGCGCCCGGAAGTGGTGCGCGATGGATTGCGCATAGCGGCTGTTGCTGCCGCCCTCCAGGCCGTGGAACAGCAGCAGCGCCGGCGTGTCGGCCGTCTGCGGCAAGGATTTGCAGTCGGCCTCGGTCATCCAGCGCGCGGCCGCGGTCTTGCCGTTGGCCACGGGTTGCTGCCCGCTGACGGGCGCGCCGTCGGCGGCCTTGTGCGGAAACAGCCCCGGCCCGGTCCAGTCGAAGTCGACGAAGTCGGTGTCGGGCGTCTCGACCCGGTCGCGCACGAAAGCGATGCGGTGGTATTGCGCGAACAGCGCGGCGTAGACCGTCTGGGCATCGCCTCCGGGGAGCCAGGAGGGAACGGGGCAGGGCGTGGTATCGAAACGAGCAGCAGCCAAAGTCGACCCGATCAGTGCAGCATGTCGGGCACGTCGTGCAAGTCGAGCACCCCGGCTTCGGTGGGCGCCGAGGAGGCGTGGTGCATGACCATGCGCCAGCCCGTGGGGCCCTTGTGATAGATGTTGGTGGCGTAGCAGTTGGCGAACTGCGTGCCTTCCCGCGTGCGCACCGCCACCTGTTCGACCAGCACGTGCACCGCGCACATCATGCTCAGCATGACCAGCGGGCGCAGCGGCCGGATGTGCAGCGGGCCGTTCGCCAGCACGTGTTGCCAGGATTCGTGCACGGCCGAGTGGCCGACGATGCGCAGGCCTCCCGGATGGATGCAGACGACTTCCTCGTCGTCCGCCCACACTTGCATCAGGCGGACGGCGTCCCCCTGCTCAAGGGCTTCGTAGAACGCGTGCTCTGCTTCTTCGGGCGTGGCGAACATGATGGCGGGACGGATGGCTGTTGAGCGGCGATTCTCAGTGGTGGCTGTGCAGCACGGTGCCGGGCTTGAGCTTGTACTCGGCGCCGCAATAGGCGCAGCGCGCCGAGCCGGTGTGGGCGACGTCCAGGAAGACGCGCGGGTGCATGCTCCACAGCGGGGCCTTGGGACCCGGACAGAACACAGGCAGGTCTTCGGCGCCGACTTCGATGACTTCGTGGGGGGCGGCGGCCGGGGCAGCGGCGGTCATGGGATTTCCTGAATAAAAAATACCGGTAGGACGGTAGGTTGGGGCAGTAATGCCGTCCCGCCAGGCAGGACGGCGCGAATCAGACTTTGCTCAGCCAGTGATGGTACTTCGGGTTGCGGCCATTCACCATGTCAAAAAAGGCTTTCTGCAGCTTCTCGGTGATGGGGCCGCGCCGGCCCGAGCCGATCTGGCGGTTGTCGACCTCGCGGATCGGCGTCACTTCGGCGGCGGTGCCCGTGAAGAAGGCTTCATCGGCAATGTAGACGTCGTCGCGCGTCAGGCGCTTGGTCACCACGCGCAGGCCGAAATCGGCGGCCAGCGCATGGATGGTGGAACGGGTGATGCCGGTCAGGGCCGAGGCGATCTCGGGTTCGCACAGCACGCCGTCCTTGACCAGGAACAGGTTCTCGCCGGAGCCCTCGGCCACGAAGCCTTCGGTGTCCAGCAACAGGGCCTCGTCGTAGCCGTCCTGCAGCGCCTCGGTGTTGGCCAGGATCGAGTTGGCGTAGGTGGTGGCGACCTTGGCGCGCGGCATCGTCACGTTGACGTGCTGGCGCGCGAACGACGAGACCTTGACCCGGATGCCCTGCGACAGGGCTTCCTCGCCCAGATAGGCGCCCCAGGGCCAGGCGGCGATCGCCACGTGCACCTTGGCGCCCTTGGGCGACACGCCCATCTTTTCAGGACCGTAGAACACCAGCGGCCGCAGGTAGCAGGATTCGAGCTGGTTCTCGCGCACCACCGTCCGCTGCGCCTCGTTGATCGTGTCGCGATCGAACGGCATGGGGATCTGGTAGATGTGCGCCGAGTTGAACAGGCGGTTGGTGTGGTCTTCGAGACGGAAAATCGCCGTGCCGATCTCGGAACGGTAGGCGCGCACGCCCTCGAATACCGACAGGCCATAGTGCAGGGAGTGGGTCAGGACGTGCGTGGTCGCGTCGCGCCAGGGCACGAGCTTGCCGTCATACCAGATGAAGCCATCGCGGTCAGCCATCGACATGGCCTGTCTCCCTCTCTAAACCCGAGGGCCGTATTGTATCAAGCGGCGAGGTTACAATAGCGGCCTATTCGCGCACCGGCGCGGTGCCTTGCGGCGCCCGCGGCCCCGGCGGGCGAGCAGGTTGTCGTGAGTTTCCTTCCCACAGAGTTTCCATGTCGTCCTGTCCGATTCCCCAGGGGCTTGCCGTTGTCCTCTGAGTCCGCGTTTCCCGAAACCGAAGACCCACGGGCGGTCCGCCAGGAGCGTGTCGCCGCTTTCCGTGCCGGCGTGCATGCCATCGTGCCCGCGCTCATCGCCACCGCCACGTGGGGGCTGGTGACCGGCGTGGCCATGGTCAAGTCCGGCCTTACCGAATCCATGGCCCTGGCCATGACGCTGCTGCTGTACGCCGGTTCGGCCCAGCTCACTTCGCTGCCCCTGATCGCCACCGGCGCGCCCCTGTGGCTGATCTTCGCCGCCGGCTGCGTGGTCAACCTGCGCTTCCTGATCTTCGGCGCGGCATTGCAACCCTATTTCCGCCACCTGTCGTGGCCCAAGCGGCTGGGACTGGGCTATTTCACCACCGACATGGGCTTCGTGCTGTTCATGCCGCGTTTCGGCGATGCGGCCGAGCGCGGCACCCGTGAACAGCTCTGGTATTTCATCGGCACCATCGCCCCGGGCTGGTTCGTGTGGCAGACCTCGTCGATCGTCGGGATCTACCTGGGCACCATGGTGCCGGCCGCGTGGTCGCTGGATTTCGCGGCGGTGTTGGCGTTGCTGGCCATCACCGTGCCGCTGGCCAATTCCAAGCCCATGCTGGTGTCGATGCTGGCCGCGGGCGTGGTCGCCTGGACCGGCCAGGTGTTGCCGCTGCGCCTGGGCCTGGCGGCCGCGGTCATTGCCGGCGTGGTGGCGGGCATGTGGGCCGAACGCTTCTTCAAGGCGCGCGCATGACTCTCTGGCCTTCGGAAATCTACGTCTATTCTGCGATTTTGCTGCTGGCGCTGTGCAGCGTGCTGACGCGCGCCGGCTTCATGCTGTTCGGCGACTACATCCCGCTGCCCGATGGCGTGCGCCGGGCCCTGCGCTACGCGCCGGCCGCCGCGCTCACCGCCATCGTGGTGCCCGACCTGCTGCCCTGGAAGGCCGGGCTGGGCCCCATCTTCGACTACAAGCTGGTGGCAGGCATCATCGCCATCCTGGTGTTCCTGCGCACCCGCAGCGCCGTGCTGGTCATCGTGGTCGGCATGCTGGTGCTGTGGGGGCTGCGCTGGCTGGCCGGCTGAGGCCGCTCAGCCAAGCGCGGCGGCAGCCTCCATTTCGGATTTCAGCCCGCTGAGGAAGTATCGCTTCAGGATCAACCTGGGCAGTAACCGCAGGGCCGTGTTGCGCAGGCCGAAGGCGAATGCCGAGGCGGGCACGTAGACGGGCGCAAGCCTGCGGCTGCGCTGCTGCAGGCTGTCGATTACCGGCCGTAGCCGCCGCTCATGAGCGGCCAGGGCCTCCGGCAGGGGCGCGCACGCCAGTTCCTGGGCCAGCACGTAGGCGCTGGCCAGCGCCATCCCCGCTCCCTGGCCAGAAATCAGGGACAGGCTATGTGCGGCGTCGCCGGCCAGCAGGATGCGGCCCTGGTGCCAGCGCGGCATCTCGATCAGCGCCAGGTCATCCATGACGATCGGCGCGTCGGCGGGCAGTGTGTCCAGCTGCCGTCCCACTTCCGCGTGAGTCGTGCGCGCCAGTTCCCGCAGCAGGCCCAGCCGCCGCGGCGCCTCGACCCATCCGGCCTCATGGCTGCGCCAGACGTGCAGGGCCGCTTTGCGGCCGCCGCCCAGCCCATGGTATTCGACCTGATGGCCCGGCGTGGCATAGGACACGAAGTCGCTCGCCATGCCGGTGTCGTCGTCGACGTCATAGGCGGCATATCGGTAGCCCAGCGGCGATGGCACCGCCGTGCTGGCGCCGAAGACCCGGGCGCGCAACGCCGAGCGCACGCCATCGGCGCCGATCAGCAGATCCGCGCGCAATTGGGACCCATCCGACAGCGTCACGTCCACGCCGTGGGCATCCTGGCTACAGTCCGCCACGGTGGTGGCCAGCCGGATTTCGGCGCGGTCTCGCACCGCGGCGTGCAGTACCTGGACGAGATCGGTGCGCCGCAGGGTGATCCAGTCCAGTTCCCGCAGCAGCTCGCGATAGCGGATCCGCATGACTTCGCGGCCCCGGCGGTCGCGGTAGACGTTCTCGCCGATTTCGCGCTCCACGGCGCGCAGGGCGGGCACCAGCTCCATGCGGCGGGCGGTCAGCAGGCCGGGGCCGGACAGGCCCATCATGTAGCCGCCGTCACGCAGGTGCGGCGCGCGTTCGGCGATCACGGCGCGCCAGCCCTGCCGGGCCAGCCACCAGGCGCAGGCCAGTCCGGCGACGCCGGCGCCCGCGATGACCACGGTGCGTTCAGACATGTTCATTCTCCAGAAGACGAAAGCGGCGCGGCGCGCCGCATCAGGACGGAAAGGACAGGCAGGCCGGCCGCGCCCAGTGCGGCGGCGATGCCGAAGCAGGCGCCGTAGCCCAGGTGCTGCGCCAGCCAACCGGCGGCCACGCCGCCAACCATGGCGACCAGCGCATCGGCGCACTGGAACAGCGTGAAATCGACGCCGGCTTGGGCCGGCGACGCCAGGCCCATGAGAAAGGCGTACAGCGTGACGAAACCCGTGGCGGCGGTGGCTGCCTTGAACAACGTCAGCGCCACCAGCCAGCCGGGGCTGGCGGCCGGCAGTCCCAGGCCGGGCGCGGCGACGCCGGCCACGAACAGGATCAGCGCGGCCGCCTGCAGGGCCATGGCCGCGACCACCGCGCGCGGCGCGCGCCAGCGTTGCAGCGCCAGCGCCCCCAGCAATGTGCCCGCCAGGCCCGCGACGACCGCGCCAGCGCCGTTGATCCAGCCCACCGAGGCCAGCGGCACGCCGCGGTCCAGCAACAGCGGCGAGGTCATGCCGGCGCCGAGCCGCGAACCGATCTGGAACACCACGGTGATGAGCAGGCCCAGCCGCACGCCGGACCGACCCAGCGCGTGCGGCAGGCTGGGCCGATGCGGTGGCGTGTCGGTCGCGCGGGCCGGTTCGCGCAAGCCGGCGAACGGCAGGGTCAACAACAGGACCAGCAGGCCCATGGCGGCGGCCGCCACGCGCCAGCCATGGCTGCCCGCCAGCACCACGAACAGGCCGGCCCCGAGGAACATGCCCACGTAGCTGGAGCCGACCTGGGTGGCATTGCCCCAGCCGCGCCGGCGCGCCGCCAATTGCTCGACCGCGAAGGCGTCGCCGGCAATATCGACGGTGGCCGCGGTAAGCGAGATCAGGCCGAGCACGGCCAGCAGCGCGGGCAGCGTCGGTTGCCCCAGGACCGCCAGCAGGAACAGCAGGGCGGCCAGCAGCCACTGGCCAGGCAGCACGATGCGGCGGGTGCGGCGCCCCGCCTGCCCGTGGGGCAGCCGATAGCGCTCGATCCAGGGCGCCCACAGGAATTTCAGGGACCAGGGCAGGAAGGCCAGGTAGGCCAGGCCAACCTGGTCCAGCGGCGTGCCGCTGTCGCGCAGCAGCGTCGGCACGCCCTGGAAGGCAATGCCGCTGACCAGGCTCTGGACCATGCAGATGCCGCCAATGGCGGCGATGACCCGCGCGGTGGGCAGGCGCGCCAGGGAGGCGTTCGGCATCGCGTTGGGTCCCGGGTCAGTATTCGAAGGCGACGTTCAGGCCCACCGTGCGGCCGGGATCGACCTGCGCGTAGCTGCCGCGCGCGCCACCGCCGAAGGCGTAGGTGCGGTAGCGCCGGTCGGTCAGGTTGTTGACGTACAGCGTGGCCTCGACCTGTGGCCGAATGCGCCACGCCAGGCTGAGATCGACCAGTGTGTAGGCGTCCTGGCGCAGGCTGTTGCCGATGTCGAAGAACTGCGCGCCGACCCGGCGCACGATCAGGGCCGGCGAGAGCCGCCCGACCCCCGGGTCGAAATGGCCGCGGGCGCTGGCGTTCAGGCCATAGCCCGGCGAAAACGGCACGCGGTTGCCATCGCAGCCGGGGCAGACGGCGCTGCTGTTGAAGCTGCGGAACGTGGTGTGGTTGAGAAAGCCATCCAGCCCCAGCGTCCATTGCGAGGTCACGTCCCAGCTCAGGTCGAATTCGACCCCGGTGGAGCGCGTGTTGCCGACGTTCTCGATGTGCTGATAGCCGATCTGGTCGCTGACATAGAGCTGCGCGTCGCGGATGTCGGTGCGGTAAAGGGCGGCGCCTGCGCGCAACGCATCGCCGTCAAAGCGCGCGCCGGCTTCGTAGCTCACGCCACGTTCCTTGCCGAAGGGGCGCGCATCGGCGGGGTTGGACGGGGCCAGGTTGTAGCCGCCGGGCTTGTAAGCTTGCGCCGCGTTGACGTATGCGTGCCATTCGGGCGACAGGCGGTAGCCGGCGGACAGCTTGCCGAGCACCGTGTTGCCGGAGGCCGTGCCCGCGCCGCCGAAGGGGTCCTGACCGTAGGTCATGCCGTTGAGCGTCGAGCCGTCGTAGCGGGTGGACGCCTTGTCGCGGGAATAGCGCAGGCCGGCCGACAGGTCGAGCGCGCGGGTGGCATGCCAGGTGGCGTCGCCGTAGAAGGCGGTTGACTCGCTGGTGTTGCGGGAACCGGCCGAGAACGCGTCGAGCTGCATCCCGGGCATCTGCATCTGGCTGAGCGCGGAACGCGACTGCGTGACCCGCTGGCGGTACAGGCCCAGGACGCCGTCGACCGCACGCGTGCCGGTGGTGGACAGGCGCAGCTCCTGCACCTGCTGGCGCCAGCGCTCGGGTTGGCTGGTATAGGTCGGACCGAGCGAGAAGTGGCGGTCGTAGTGCAGGCGTTGCCAGGCGGCGACCGCATCGAGCCGCCAGCCATCGAAATCGTAGCGGCCCGTCAGTGCCTGGCTTGCGCTGCAGCGCTTCTGGTAGGGATCGGCCAGCGTTGCGGGCATGTCCGGGGAAATCGCCGCTTGTCCGCTGCCAGGGGCATCGAAGGGCACGTAGACATCCTGGCTGCCGCGGGTGCATTCGCCGCTGACGGCCAACCCCATTTCCCAGGGGCTGCCGGCTGGCGCCAGCCGCAGGCGCGCCGTTCCCGCGTTGGCCGAGGTGCCGCCGATATGGCTGGCGCCGGTGACCGGGCTGTCGAGCCGGCCGGGGGCGTCGTTGACCGCGGCGGCCACCGAGCCATACAGCAGGTTGTCGACCAGCGGCCCGCCGCCGCTGGCCTTGAACAGGTAGCCATCGCGGCTGGCGACACCCGCGGTCGCGCGGAAATACGGCGTGTCGTCCGGCTGTCGCGACACGATATTGAGCACGCCGCCCATGGCGCTTTTGCCGTACAGCGTGCCCTGCGGGCCTTTGAGCAGTTCCACGCGATCGACATCGGTCAGCAATTGGGAGGCGAACGTGGGCAATTGCGGCACGCCGTCCACATAAACCGTAAGCGCGGGGTTGTAGAAATCCTGCGCCGAGGTGATGCCGCGCACGGAAATGACGGGGAACAGGAACGATCCGCTGCCCGACATCTGCACGCCCGGCAGCACGCGCGACAACTGCAGGGTGTTGTCCACCTGCGCGGCGTGCAGGGTTTCGGCCGGCACCACGATGGCGGCGCCGTTGATATCCCGCAGCGCTTGTTCCTGTTTGCTGGCGGTGACGGTGATGGGAGCGAGCTCGCTGACGGATTGGGACTGCGCGACGGCGGGAAGTGTCAGTGCGCAGAGCGCGGCCGTCAGCGCGGTGTGGCGGAAAGGGAGCGAAAGTGTCATGTCGTCGAAGCGGGTTTTCAGTAGAATCATTAATGAGAATTATTGTTATTTGTTCGGGCGCGGACTAACGCTTTCGGTGCCGCCACTATTCAATTCGGGGTCTAAATTTGGATTTCGCCACTGGCACGCGCGTGCAAACCGCCCACGGACCCGGGCACCATTGCGGCCATCCGCTCCTGCCGGCCGCGGTCATCCCGGCCGCCTGGGAGGCGCTGTCCCGCCTGGAAGCGTTCGACGAAGACCTGACCATGTCGGTCTGGAGCGGGGCGCCGGGCGTTGACCTGGATGTCGCCGCCGAAGGGCCGCCCATGTTCTGCATCGCGGTCTTCCTTGAGGGCCAGGCCTGCATGTCGATCGACGGCGGGGTGCCGCTGCGCGCCGGTCCCGGCATGGCGGTGGTGCAGACGGGCGAACGCGGGGCGCGCGGCCGTTTCCAGATGTCGGGCGGGCAGCTCGTCCGTCTGGTGGACATTCGTTATTCGCCCGCCGGGCTGCTGCGTGCCGGGGGCAGGCCGCTCGCGGCCTTGCGTGGCGCGTTCGTGCTGGATCACAGCGTGCCGACGGCCGGCTCGCTGATGGCGGGATTCCCGGCCCCGCCGGGCCTGTTACGGCTGGCCGCCGACGTGCTGGACTGCCGCCACGAAGACGCCACCGCGCGTCGCCTCTACATGCGCGCCAAGGCGCTCGAAGCCCTGGCCATCGTGCTGGAAACCATGAGCGGCGCGGCCGGCGAACCGCCGGTGGCGGCCCGCGAACGGCGCCAGTTGGCCCAGGCCCGGCGTCTGATCGAAGTCCGCTATGGCGAGGAATGGACGGTGCCGCGGCTGGCGCGCGAGGTCGGCCTGAGCGAGAAAAAGCTCAAAGCGGGCTTTCGCCAGGTGGCCGGCCGCTCGGTCCACGCCTACCTGAAGTCGGTCCGGCTGGAGGCCGCGGCGTCCATGCTGGAGGCCGGATACCGGGTCACCGACGCCGCGTTGGCCACCGGATTCGCCAACCTCAGCCATTTCAGCAAGAGCTTTCGCCAGGCCAAAGGAGTCGCCCCCCGGCACTGGCTTGACCGCCCCGGCGCCCGGCTGCGCTAAAATCAAGTTATCCACAGCAATCCGGGCCTGGTACTGCCCTCATAAGTATCGAAACCAGAATGCGCCACCTGGCCTGCAAGGCAGGGTGCTGATTGCCTGCGATGCGCTTGCGCCTCGCGGTGGTTCGCACGTGGCCGCGCGAGCGTGGCGCGCGTTCTGGTTGTCCTGATGCATATGCAGTGCAGTGCTCGCAGCACTCTCGTTTTGTTCTTTTTTTACTGGTCCCGGTATCTGCCAAACCCTGATGACTGAATCCACTCAATCCGCAGCACCCGCCGCCGCGCCCGCGCCGACGCCCACGTTTTCCGATTTCGGGCTGCATCCCCTGCTGTTGCAATCGATCGCCGAAACCGGCTACACCACGCCCACCCCGATCCAGGCGCAAGCCATTCCCGTCGTGGTCGAAGGGCGTGATGTCATGGGCGCGGCCCAGACCGGCACCGGCAAGACCGCGGCGTTCACGCTGCCGATCCTGCACCGCCTGATGCCGCTGGCCAATACCAGCGCCTCGCCCGCGCGCCATCCGGTGCGCGCGCTGATCCTGACGCCGACGCGCGAGCTGGCCGACCAGGTCTACGAAAGCGTCAAGCGCTACAGCAAGCAGACGCCGCTGCGTTCCGCCGTGGTGTTCGGCGGCGTCGACATCGGGCCGCAGAAGGAAGCGCTGCGCCGTGGTTGCGAAGTGCTGGTGGCCACGCCCGGCCGCCTGCTCGACCACGTCGAGCAGAAGAACGTCAACCTGAGTCAGGTCGGCATCCTGGTGCTGGACGAAGCCGACCGCATGCTGGACATGGGCTTCCTGCCCGATCTCGAACGCATCATCCGGCTGCTGCCCGCGCAGCGCCAGGGCCTGCTGTTCTCGGCCACCTTCAGCAACGAGATCCGCAAGCTGGGCCGTTCCTACCTGAATCACCCGGTGGAAATCGAAGTCGCGGCGCGCAATGCCACGGCCAATACCATCACGCAGATCGCCTACAAGATGAGCGGCGACCAGAAACGCGCCGCGGTGGTGCACCTGGTGAAGTCGCGGGGCCTCAAGCAGGTCATCGTGTTCTCGAACACCAAGATCGGCACGGCGCGCCTGGCGCGCGAACTCGAGCGCGACGGCGTCAAGGCCGAATCGATCCACGGCGACAAGACCCAGGCCGACCGCATGAAGGCGCTCGAGGCCTTCAAGGCCGGCGAACTCGAAGTGCTGGTGGCCACCGACGTGGCCGCGCGCGGCCTCGACGTCGCCGGCGTGCCTTGCGTCATCAACTACGACCTGCCTTACAACGCCGAAGACTACGTGCACCGCATCGGCCGTACCGGCCGCGCCGGCGCCACGGGCGAAGCCATCGCCCTGTTCACCGCCGACGAAGAACGCTTCCTGCTCGACATCGAGAAGCTGATCAAGCGCGAAGTGCCGCGCGGCACGCTCGACGTGCCGGCCGAACTGGTCGCGCGCAGCCATGGCCGCCGCGAGGAACGCGGTTCATCGTCGCGCGAAGGCGGCCGTGAACGTAGCCGCTCTTCCGAGCGCCGCTCGGGCGGCGGCGCTTCGCGCCAGCCGGTGGACGACTTCTTCCTCAAGCCCTACGAACCGTCGGCTCCGTCGGCGCCGGCCGAGGAACAGGCGCCGCGCCAGAATGGCAATTCGTCCGCGCCCAAGCGCCAGCTTGCCGTGTTGCTGGGTGGCAGCCGCAAGTAGGGCGACGATCGCCGCCCCGGCGTCGCGGCCGCGCTGCGCGCCCAACGGAAAAGCGCCCTGGCAGGGCGCTTTTTTCATATGTGCGGATTCAGGCGGCGAGCAGCCGTGGCAGGTCGGGCAACGGTGCGGTGACCGGCGCGCTGTGTTCGTCCAGGCTTTCCAGCAGCCGCTCGAGATGGCCGATATGGGGCAGCATGGGGCCGTAGAAGACCACGCGCCCGCCGACCTGGACCAGCAGGGTGGGGAAGTTCTCGACGTCGACCTCGCCCAGCAGTTCGGCGTGGTCTTCGATGTCGATCCAGGCGAAGACGTGGTGCGGCAGGGTACTGGACAGGGCCCGCAGCTTGGGTTTGTATTCTTCGCAGGTGTCGCACCAGGCGGCGCAGAAGCACGCCACCAGCCAGGCCTTGGGCGAGGCCGCCAGTTGGGCGCGCAGGGCAGTGAGATCGGAGCCGGGAACCAGTAATGTCATACGAGCGCGGGAAAGCGTGTTTGACTATCATACCCGGGATGATCACCTTCCATTGTTCCCGCCATGCCTGTCCTGCGCCCTGATACCGAGATGCCCGGCGCCAGCCGCTACACCCGCAGCATGGCGGGTGTGGCACAGGCCTTCAAGCGCGCGCTGGTGTCGCAGTGCCACCCGACCATGCTGTTCGCGCTGCTGCTGCCCTTCCTGATCGCGCTGGTCGGCGCGCTGCTGCTGTTCTGGCTGTTCTGGACGCCCCTGACCGACTGGCTCGCCGCCCAGGCCTCGCACTGGGACTTCATCAACCGCACCGACGAATGGCTGCTGGCGATGGGGCTGTTCTCGCTCAAGCTCTATCTGGTGCCGCTGGTCGCCGTGTCGATCCTGCTGCCGCTGTCGGGCGTGCTGGGCCTGGCGATCGCCGCGGTGTTCGTCATGCCGCTGGTGCTGCGCCACGTCAGCCAGCGCGAATACGCCGGCCTCAGCCGGCAGGGCAAGCTGGCCACCACCGTCAGCGTCTGGAACGCGGTATGGGTGTCGGGCGCGTTCGTGCTCGGCTGGCTGTTCACCATGCCGTTGTGGCTGGTGCCGCCGATGGCCCTGGTGCTGCCGGTCTTCTGGTGGACCTTCGCCTTCTCGCGCATGATGCGGGTCGACGCCATCGTCGAGCATGCCAGCCCGGCCGAGCGCAAACTCATCCTCGAACGCAACAATGGCGGCTTCTGGATCATCGGGTTGATCTGCGCGCTGCTCAACCTGCTGCCGCCGGCCTGGATCATCCTGCCGGTGTTTTCGGCGCTGGTCTATGCCCACTACGGACTGGACGCGGTGCAACGGCTGCGTCAGGATCGCACCATCGACGTCGCCTGACGCGGCGTCGTCCGCCTCCCTCAACCGCCACTCTCTGGAACCGGACATGGCAGCAGAACCCGCCTCCCGCCGCATCGGCCTCATCATCGTCGGTGACGAAATCCTTTCGGGCCGCCGGCAGGACAAACACTTTTCCAAGGTCGTGGAACTGCTCGGCGCGCGCGGCATGCAGTTGGGCTGGGCGGAATTCCTGCCGGACGACCGCGATACCCTGGTGGCGGCCTATCGGCGCAGCTTCGCCACCGGGGATGTGGTGTTCTCGTGCGGCGGCATCGGCGGGACGCCCGACGACCATACCCGCCAGGCCGCCGCCGCCGCGCTCGATCTGCCACTGGCCCTGCATCCCGAGGCCGAACAGGCCATCGCGCTGCGCACCGCCGAAATGGCGGCCAAGGGGCAGGGCACGGCCGACATGAGCGCGCCCGAGAACCAGCAGCGGCTGCAGATGGGCGTGTTCCCGGAGGGCTGCGAGATCGTGCCCAACCCCTACAACCGCATTCCGGGTTTTTTCATCCGTGATCACACCTTCGTGCCGGGCTTCCCGGTGATGGCGTGGCCGATGCTGGAATGGACGCTCGACACGCGCTATCGTGCGTTGCAACATACGCGCCGCCACGCCGAGCATTCCTTCCTGGTGTTCAGCATGCCGGAATCCCGCATCACGCCGGCCATGCAGATGGTGGAAACACGCTGGCCCGGCGTGCGCGCCTTCAGTCTGCCCAGCGTCGGCGAAGCCGGCGGCACGCCGCACATCGACCTGGGCGTGAAGGGCGAGCCCGAGGCGGCCGCCGAGGCATTGGCGTTTCTGCGAGCCGAAGTGTTACGCCTGGGGGGCAAGCTGGCGCCGCCCGCGGCCTGAGGACAGATGCCGGCCGAATCGGGGAGTGTCCCCGATAGGCCGGCCAAAAAACGGTTGCCAAATGGCTCCGTAAATTTCACAATACGGGAAAGAACTGTTTGCTGCGTTGCCGCAAGTTTGGTCTTCCGGTGGCGCGGCGCGAGCCCTTTCCCCGCCTATGTCCCGCCCTTCCTCCACTCGCAACGCCCTGGATGCCGAAACCGACGGCGCCTCGGGCAGTCCCATCGCCATCCAGGTCATCGAGCGCGCCATGCGCCTGCTCGACGCGCTGGCCGCGCAGCCTGATCCCGTCACGCTCAAGGAACTGTCCGCGACCACCGGCCTGCACGCCTCCACCGCGCACCGCATCTTGAACGACCTGGTGGTGGGGCGCTACGTCGAGCGGGTGGACAACGGCCTGTATCAGCTGGGCATGCGTTTGCTTGAACTGGGCTCGCTGGTCAAGGGACGGCTCAACGTGCGCGAGGCGGCCATCGCCGCCATGCGATCGCTGCACAAGCTGACGGGGCAGACCGTCAACCTGTCGGTGCAGCAGGGCGACGAGATCGTCTATATCGACCGCGCCTGGAGCGAGCGTTCCGGCATGCAGGTGGTGCGCGCCATTGGCGGCCGGGCGCCGCTGCACCTGACCTCCACCGGCAAGCTGTTCCTGTCCACCGCCGACACCCGCCAGGTGCGCGCCTATGCGCTCCGTACCGGCCTGGCCGGCCACACCCGCAATAGCCTGACCGACCTGGAGCGCCTCGAACGCGAGCTGGCGCTGGTGCGCCGCCATGGCTATGCGCGCGACAACGAGGAACTGGAACTGGGCGTGCGTTGCATCGCCGCGGGCATTTTCGATGACACCGGCAAGCTGGTGGCCGGGCTGTCGATCTCGGCGCCGGCCGAACGCCTGCAGGACGACTGGATCAAGGCGCTGGTCGATACCGCCGCCAGCATTTCCGAGGCGCTGGGCTACGAGCCCTCGGTGTCCAGCGGCTTCAATGGCCTGGGCATGGCGGCCGAGGCGATGCGCACCTGATACGCCTGCCGCATCCCCAACGAAAAAGCCCCGCGGTTTCAGCAACCGAGGGGCTTTTTCACTGCCGGGGACAGGATGTCCACCAGGCGCGATAGGCAGCGCAGGCCCCGCCTGGCGGGGCTCCTGGCTTACTGCTGTTCGACGCCGGCCTTCTTGAACAGCTCGGCCCATTGCGGGACCTGCTGCTTGACCTTGGCCTCCAGCGCCTGCGGGTTGGCTTCCTTGGTCAGCACCGTCGCGCCCAGTTGCTTCATGCGCTCCTGGAACTTGGGGTCGGCCAGGCCGGCCTGCAGGCTCTTGACCAGCTTGTCGACCACCGGCTTGGGCGTGCCCTTCGGCACCCACATGCCATGCCAGATACCCACTTCGAAACCCTTGAAACCGGACTCGTCCATGGTGGGCAGCTTGGGCAGGGTCGGCACGCGCTGCAGGCTGGTGACGGCGTAGGCCTTGACCTTGCCGCCGTCGATCTGCTGCGTGGTGTTGGTGGTCTGGTCGCACAGCAGGTCCACCTGCTTGCCCAGCAGGTCGTTCATGGCCGGCGCCGTGCCCTTGTACGGGATGGTCAGCAGTTGCACGCCCAGGGCCTCGACCAGCATGGTGCCGCACAGGTGGCTGGCGGCGCCGATGCCTGCATTGGCCAGCGAGACCTTGTCCTTGTTCTTTTTGACGTAGTCGGCCAGTTCCTGGATGGTGTTGGGCGGGAAGTCCGAGCGCGCGATGATGGTCATCGGCACGTCGACCACCAGGCCGATGGGCTCGAAGCTCTTGTAGGGGTCGTACCCCGGATTCTTGTACAGCGAGGGCGCGGTCGAGAAGCCGGCGTGCATCAGCAGCACGGAATAGCCGTCCGGCTGCGAGCGGGCGACCTGCGTGGTGCCGATCGTGCCACCCGCGCCACCCTTGTTTTCGACCACGACAGTCTGGCCCAGGGATTGCCGCATGGCTTCAGCCAGCGAACGCGCGACGTTGTCCGTCGGGCCGCCAGCGGCGAAAGGCACCACCATGTTGATGGGGCGTTCCGGATATTCCGCGTGGGCGGCGCCGGCCGCGAGCATGGCGCTGGCCGCGAGCAGGGCCGAAAGCGTGCGGGGGATGAGGGTCATGAAGTCTCCAATTGCAGGGTTTTGCTTGCTGCGATGTGTTTTTGACCGCTGACTTATCGTTTGTGTTTGTCTGTCATCAGCGTGCAAGCAGTGTAGAAAAGAATTGATACGCCGTCATGTCCGGTATTTCCCGAATCATGGGAAATCCTTGTGCTGGATCAAATCGGCACCGGCGCCTGCACTGTTAATGTGCAAATAGTTGTTGCGTTGCACCAATATTGCTTGACAAGGTTTTTTTGGCCCGTAGAATGTCAATTGTGCAGTGCATCAAACGGGCCGGCGGTAGCTTGTAGTACCAGTTTCCGCGCACGTTCCTTATTTCGTCGCAGACACCATCCTTACCTGCCGGACAGCCTCCGGCTACCCCTAAAAGGAGCAATTCTATGAGCGCTATCCCGCAACAAGTCCTGGACCGTCAAAAAGCCAGCATCAACACTTTCGTGGCCGCCCAGTCGGCTGTGTTCGCCGGCTTCGAAAAGCTGGTCGAACTGAACCTGAAGGTCGTGCGCGCCACCCTGGACGAAGTCGCCCAGAAGTCGCAGCAAGCCGCCGACGTCAAGGATCCGCAGGAAGCCGCGGCGTTCGCCTCGGGCCTGCTGCAACCGGGCGCCGAAAAGGCCCTGGCCTACACCAAGCACGTGTATGACATCGTCGCCGGCGTGCAGGGCAACCTGGTCAAGCTGACCGAAGAACAGATCGCCGAAGGCCAGCAGCAGCTGACCGACGCCGTCGAGCAGTTCTCCAAGAACGCCCCCACGGGTTCGGAAAGCGCCGTCGCCCTGATCAAGTCCTCGCTGGCCACTGCCAACAGCGCCTACGATTCGCTGACCAAGGCCGCCAAGCAGGCCGCCGAAGTCGCCGAGTCGAACCTGAACGCCGCCGCCAACGCGACCTTCAAGGCGGCGACGGACGCCGCCGACGCCGCCACCAAGGTCGCCAGCCGCAGCCGCCGCAGCGCCTGAGTATTTGGCGCAGCGGTGCTGCGCAAATTGCAGTTATGTAGTACTGTTGAGTGACAGAGCAGAGCTGGAATTAGGGCCACCCCTCGGGGTGGCCTCTTTTTTTGCCTGTCGTCCGCTTGCCGTAGTTGGCGCGCAAGGCTGCCGTTCAGCGGCGGACGGCCCGCACGCACTCGCCCACCAGGGCGGGGCCGCGATAGATCAGTCCCGTATAGAGCTGCACGGCATCGGCGCCGGCCTGCATTTTCTCGCGTGCCTGCTGCCCCGACAGCACCCCGCCCACGCCGATGATCGCCAGGCTGTCGCCCAGGCGCTCCTTCAGGCGCCGGATCACCGCCAGCGACAGTTCATGCACCGGCGAGCCGGACAGCCCGCCCGCTTCTTCGGCGTGCGCCATGCCATTGACCGCGTCGCGCGACAGCGTGGTGTTGGTGGCGATGACGCCATCGATGCCGTGGCGGGGCAGGGTGTCGGCAATGGCGTCGATCTGCTCGACCGTCAGGTCGGGGGCGATTTTCACCGCCATCGGCACGCGCCGCTGGTGCTGGTCTTCAAGCGCGCGGCGCTTGTCCGCCAATTGCCCCAGCAACGCCGAGAGTTCGTCCCCGCCTTGCAGTGCCCGCAGGTTCTTGGTGTTGGGCGACGAAATGTTCACCGTCACGTAATCGGCATGCGGGTAGACGCCCGCCAGCCCGATCAGGTAGTCGTCTGCCGCGCGCTCGATCGGCGTGTCGGCGTTCTTGCCGATGTTCAGGCCGAGGATACCGCCCTGCTTGCGCCATTGGCTGCGCTGCACGTTGGCCAGGAATGCGTCCAGGCCCTGGTTGTTGAACCCCAGGCGATTGATCAGCGCATTGGCGCGTGGCAGCCGGAACATGCGCGGCTTGGGATTGCCGGGTTGCGCGCGCGGGGTCACGGTGCCCACTTCGATGAAACCGAACCCCAGGTTGCCCAGGGCGTCGATATACGCGCCATTCTTGTCCAGGCCGGCCGCCAGTCCGATGGGGTTGGCCAGATGCATGCCCATCAGCGTGCATGGCGCCTTGGGCTGCGCATGCAGGAGCTTGCGCGTGGCGCCGCATTCATAGGCCCGTTGCAGCCCCGACAGGGTGACTTCGTGGGCGGTTTCCGCGTCCATGGCGAACAGCGCCGGGCGGGCCAGGGGATAGGCGTGGAAGAGGATCGACATGGAGCGGGATTGTAGAACGTCTTTGGGCGCGCCCGCCGCCGCGGATCAGGCGGCGCGATCGTCGGCGCCGCCGGCCGGCGCCGGAGGCTCGCCCCAGGCGCCGTCGATCAGGTACTGGGCGGGATGGAAGCTTGCCTTGTAGGACATCTTGCGGCTGTCCTCGATCCAGTAGCCCAGGTAGAGCCAGGGCAGGTTGAGGGTGCGGCACTGCTCGATCTGCCACAGGATGCTGTAGGTGCCCAGGCTGCCAGGCACGTCGGGGTCGTAGAAGGTGTAGACGGACGACAGGCCGTCGTCCAGCACGTCGATGATCGACACCATCATCAGCACGCCGCCCGGGTCACGGAATTCGACCAGGCGGGTATTGACGCGGCTGGTCAGCAGGAACTGCGCGTACTGGGTGCGACTGTCCTCGTCCATGCCGCCGCCTGGGTGGCGGCCTTGCTGGTAGCGGGTATAGAGACGGTAGTGTTCGGGCGACCAGGCCAGCTCCGCCACGAACGACTGCAGGTCGCGGTGGTCGCGCCAGGCCCGGCGCTGGCTCCGGTTTGGCGCGAAGCCGGCGGTATCGACCCGCACCGGCACACAGGCGTGACAGTTGTCGCAATGCGGGCGATAGGTGAACAGGCCGCTGCGGCGAAAGCCCTGCTCGACCAGTTGCGAATAAGTGCCGGCATTGATCAGGTGGCCGGGCGCGGCGACCTGCGACCGGGCCTGGCGTCCCGGCAGGTAGCTGCAAGGGTAGGGCGCGGTCGCGTAGAACTGCAGCGTGGAGAAAGGTAATTCTTTTAGCTGGCTCATTTGGAATCCCGGTGTCCGGCGCCAAGTCCGTGACGGGGACGACTACATAGTAACGCTTAACCCGCGATCCGATGTGGCCAGGGACGCATGAACGCCGCGGCCATGGCGGCGCCCGTCGTGCCGCGGCTAGCCTGCCGAGGCCGCGAACGGAATCAGCCGCCCGGTGCTGTCCAGCCTGCCGGGCGCCCAGGCGATGGCGGGCCGCGAGGTCGCCGCGCGGATGTGCGCCAGGAAGCGCGAGCGCGGGATCGGCCGGGCGCCCAGGCTGGCCAGGTGCCGTGTCTGCTGCTGGCAGTCGATCCACTGCACCCCCTGGGCGCTGACATAGCGCACCAGGTAGGCCAGCGCGATCTTGGAGGCGTTGGGCGCGCGCGTGAACATCGATTCGCCGAAGAACATGCGCCCCAGGCTGATGCCGTACAAGCCGCCCGCCAGTTCGCCGTCGATCCAGGTTTCGACGCTATGGACGTAGCCGGCTTCGTGCCAGGCGCGGTATGCCTGGCGCATGGCGGCGGTGATCCAGGTGCCCGGCTGGCCCTCGCGGGGCGCGGCGCATTCGGCCATGACGGTGGCGAAGGCGGTGTCCACCCGTACCTCGATGCGCGGCGCGGCCTCGTGTTCGTGGCTGGCGACCTGGCGCAGCAGCTTGCGCAGCGAGTGCGAGGGGGCGAAGTCCTGGCAGGCCAGCACCATGCGCGGGTCGGGGCTCCACCAGAGGATCGGCTCGCCCTCGGAATACCACGGGAAAATGCCGTTGGAATAGGCCTGGACGAGGCGATCGATGGACAGGTCCGCGCCAGCCGCCAGCAGCCCGTCCGGATCCGTCAGGGCGAATTCGGCTGGCGGGAACGGCGTGTCTGCGGCGAGCCAGGGCAGCTTCAACGGTGCGATTCTAAGGTGTAGTGGTGAGGGCCGAACGTGCCGCGCTTGCGGTCCTCGAAGTAGCGTTGCAGCGTGGTCGCCACGGTGCGGAACGCCAGGTCGTCCCAGGGAATGTCGGCCTCGTCGTAGAAGCGGGCTTCCAGGCTCTCGGGGCCGGGATCCAGCTCGGGGCCGAGGACTTCGGCCAGGTAGAAGACGTGCACCTGTTCGATCTGCGGCACGTCGATGATGGTGTAGATGTCGCCCAGGCGGATACGGGCGCCGGATTCCTCCAGCGTTTCGCGGCCGGCACCCTGCGCGGTGCTTTCGCCCAGTTCCATGAAGCCGGCCGGCAGCGTCCAGGTGTTGTAGCGCGGCTCGATCGCGCGGCGGCACAGCAGCACGCGGTTGTCCAGCACAGGCACCGTGCCGACCACCAGGCGCGGATTCTGGTAATGGATGGCGCCACAGTGGTCGCAGATGTCACGTTCGCGGTTGTCGCCCTCGGGCACCCGGCGGTTCACGGGCGAGCCGCATTGGCTGCAGAAATTCGCACGGCGCGGCGCGGGGAAATATTCGAGGGGCGATTTGGCGGTCATGGATACGATTCTAACGGCTGCGGCGCCGGCTGGCGCGCCGCGCGGGCGGAGTCGGCGCGTTGCCACCGAAGCGCGTTTCCAGGTGTTCGACGAAGGAACGCACCTTGGGCGACAGGAAGCGGCGATGGGGATAGGCCGCGTACATGGAAATCGGGGTGTGGACATAGTCCTGCAGCAGGGCGACGAGGCGGCCGGCGCGCACGTCATCGCCCACCAGGAATTCCGGTTGCAGGATCACGCCGTGCCCGGCCAGCGCCGCGGTGCGCAGCACGTCGCCGTTGTTGGCGCGCAAGGCCGCGTTGACCCGCACCAGGTGGCTGACGCCGTCCTTCTCGAAATGCCATTCGTTGCCGGTGCTGGCGTAGGCATAGTGCAGGCAGCGGTGCTGTTTCAGGTCTTCGGGGACGAGGGGCACGCCATGGCTTTCCAGGTAGGCCGGCGCGGCGCACACCAACAGTTGCTGCGGGGCCAGCGGCCGCGCCACCAGGGATGAATCCTGCAGCGGGCCGATGCGCACCGCGACGTCATAGCCGTCCTCGACCAGATCGACCACGCGGTCGTTCAGGTCCAGGTCGATCACCACGTCCGGATAGCGCAGCAGATATTCCGCGATGGCGGGGCCCAGGTGCAGGATGCCGAACGATACCGGGGCGCTGATGCGCAGGCGGCCGCTCGGAGCCTGGCCTTCGGCCTGCAGCGACAACTCCAGGTCGGTCACTTCGGCCAATATCGGCCGTACGCGCTCGTAGAAGGCGCGGCCGGCGTCGGTCATGCTGAGCTTGCGGGTGGTGCGATTGAGCAGGCGCACGCCGTACTTCTCTTCCAGGAAGGCGATCTGCCGGGTCACCACCGAGCGCGCCTGGCCCATCTTGTCGGCGGCCGCCGCGAAGGAGCCCAGTTCGACGACCCGGACATAGGTCTGCATGGCGGTATGGGTGTCCATGATTGTTTCCTAATGGGGAACAATAAGTTGCGATTTTGCATGTTTATCTTTGTTTTTGGAATCGCAAGAATAGCGGCCATCAAGAATCTTCCCGTCCTGGGCGATTCGCTCCCGGAGAATGCAATGATCGATACCCGTACCGCGCCGTATGCCGCGCTTTTGCTCCGCATCGCGCTGGGCGTGATGTTCCTGGCCCACGGCTTGACCAAGCTGCTGGTGTTCACGCTGCCGGGCACCGCGCAGTTCTTCGCCAAGATCGGGTTCGCCGGTTGGCTGGCCTATCCCGTGACTTTCTTTGAAATCGGCGCTGGCGCGCTGTTGATCCTCGGCGTGTGGCCGCGCTGGATCGCCGTGATCGCGGCGGTGCAGTTGTTTGTCGCGTCCAGCGTCCACTTCGGCAACGGCTGGGGTTTCGGCAACCCGGGCGGCGGCTGGGAATATCCGGTGTTCCTGGCCGTGGCTGCCGCGGTGCTGGCGCTGCTGGGCGACGGCAAGTTCGCGTTGCTCAAGAGCGGCCGCGGCTGATCGCCCCGCGCATCAAACTGTCTACTGGATTGGGCATCGTCCCCGGCGCGGCCGGCCCTAGAATGGGCCGGCCGCCTTGGCTTACCTGGAGATCCCATGTCACCCGTTATACGAGTCCTTGCTGCCGTCCTGTTCGCGGCCGCCCTGTCGTCCACCGCCCAGGCCTCGCCCGAGCAGGAAGCCGCCAACAAGGCGGCCGTGCTGGCCTTCTACGAGAAGGGCCTGAACCAGAAGGACGCGGATGCCGCCTTGCGCTATCTGGGCGACCGCTACGTGCAGCACAACCCCAACGCCGCCGACGGGCCCGAGGGATTCCGCAAGTTCGTCGCCTTCTTGCGCGACAAGTACCCGCAGTCCAGAAGCGAGATCAAGCGTGTCTTCACCGATGGCGACTACGTGATCCTGCACGTGCACGCGGTGCGCGAGCCGGGCACGCGCGGCAACGCCATCATCGACATCTTCCGTCTCGAAAAGGGCAGGATCGTCGAGCACTGGGACGCGGTCCAGCCGATCCCCGAGCAGTCCGCCAATGGCAATGGCATGTTCTGAACGGCATGCGGCGCGGCGCGCGGCCGCAGTGGGGGGTGAGATTCAGGCGGTGGGATTTGCCTGGAAGCCGAGCACCAGCGGCACGTCGGCGCGCTCGACCTGCCGCAATGGCGCGGCGGGATAGACGCCGGGCAGCGTGACGGGCAAGGGATGCGAGCCTGCCAGCGATTCCACGGCGTCCAGCAATGGCACGCCGTCGGACGTGGTCAAACGGTCCATCAGCGCGGGCAGATCGCGGTCCAGCACGATGCCGGGCCCTTGCGGCGCCATGGCATACAACTGTCCGGCGTCATCGAGCCACCAGGCGGTGATGGTATCGACCGGTGCGTCGGTATGCGTGACCAGGCTGCCGCCATCATCGCCCAGGCGCAGCACGTATGGCGCCGCGTCCAGCCGCACGAACACGCGTTGCGGCCCGTTCTGGAAATACCAGCGGCCATCGTTGTCGCGTTCGTAATTGCGGTTGATGAATCCCAGGATCTGCGGGTTGGAGATCGATTCGCCCCCGCCGCCTTGCGCGGCCTGTCCCTGGGGATGCAGACGCCAGCGGCCGCGCGCGTCCAGCGACAGCCAGCCGAATACCGCCGGCACGTCGGGCCAGCGGGCAATGGCGTCTTTCACCAAGGGGTCCATGGTCAGGGGCGAATGATGATGGGGGGCGGGTTGATGACGATGGCGGGCGCCGGCATCGCCGGCACCAGAACCGGCTGGGGCGCGTAGCCATAGCGGTAGTCGTCGCGGCATTTACGCTTTTCGCGATAGTCGCCGTTGCGTTTCCATTTGCGCTCGACTTCGCAGGCGCCATCCCAATACTTCTCTTTATACTCGCCGCGGCCATGCCCATGTCCATGGCGATGGTGATGGCGATCGGAATCCGCTTCGGCGGCCAGCGGCGCCAGCGTCATCAAGGCGGCGGTGGACAATGCCAACAACGTAGGGGAGGGGCGGCGGGATTTTTGATTGTTGAGCATGGGAGCGTCGTCAAATGAAAACGGCGTCACCATAGCAATCAATCGATTGACCGGGCGTAGGGATGGGTAACGAGATGCAGGGGGGATTGCAGGGAAGGTACTGGAGGCGCAAGCCGGAATCGAACCGACGTACACGGATTTGCAATCCGCTGCATAACCACTCTGCCATTGCGCCAGTACTGCAAGAAAAAAGGAAGCTCGGTATAGGCCGGTGCTTCCTTTTTGTATT
>NZ_QHHO01000047.1:347680-378616 GCF_003184165.1 Achromobacter sp. RW408 | reverse complement strand
GGGCAAGATCCCGCAGCTGGGCGGGGTGTCGGTGGGGGACGACGTCGAAATCGGCGCCAACACCACCATCGACCGCGGCGCGCTCGAAGACACCACGGTGGCCGACGGCGTCAAGCTCGACAACCAGATCATGGTGGGTCACAACGTGCGCATTGGCAAGTACACCGCGATCGCGGCTTGCGTGGGCGTTGCCGGATCCACCACGATCGGCGAGCGTTGCACCATCGGCGGCGCGGCGATGCTCTCGGGGCACCTGACCCTGGCCGATGACGTGCATATTTCAGGCGGCACCGCGGTGACGTCGAATATTTCCAAACCTGGACGCTATACCGGGGTGTACCCGTATGCGGATCACGGTGAATGGCAGCGCAACGCCGCCGTGATACAACAGTTGGCGCAGTTGCGCCGCCGCGTGCGGACGCTGGAAAAAGACTAGGGCGCATCCTCGCTGCCCTGGGCGCGTCCGGCGCCGCAAGATTTATCTCATTTCGCAGGAATTCACAGAAAAATGGAACTCGACATCAAGGGGATCATGGAGAGGCTGCCGCATCGTTACCCGATGCTGCTGATTGATCGCGTCGTCGAAATGGTGCCTGGCAAGTCCATCGTCGCCATCAAGAATGTCTCGATCAATGAACCGTTTTTCAACGGCCACTTTCCCCACCACCCGGTGATGCCGGGCGTGCTCATCGTGGAAGCCATGGCGCAGGCCTCGGCGCTGTTCTCGTTCACCGACGAAAACGGCGGCCTGAAGTGCGAAGGCGCCAAGACGGCGTACTACCTGGTGGGCATCGACGGCGCGCGTTTCCGCCGTCCCGTGGTGCCGGGCGACCAGTTGCGCATCGAAGTCGAAGCCGAACGCCTGAGCCGCAGCATCTGTAAATACCAAGCGCGCGCCACCGTGGACGGTCAGGAAGTGGCGTCGGCCAAGCTCATGTGCGCGATCCGCAGCCTGGAAGAGTAAATGGCAGGAAACATCCATCCTACCGCCGTCGTCGATCCGGCGGCGAAAATCGACCCCAGCGTGGTCATCGGCGCCTTTTGCGTCGTGGGACCCGATGTGACGATCGGCGCCGGCACCGAGCTTGGCCCGTATTGCATGGTCGATGGCGTGACCACCATCGGGCGCGACAACCGGTTCTACCGGTATTGCTCGATCGGCGGCATGCCGCAGGACAAGAAGTACAACGGTGAGCCGACCCGACTGGTGATCGGCGACCGTAACACGGTGCGCGAGTTCGTCACGCTCAACACCGGCACGGTGCAGGATGGGGGCGCCACCACGCTGGGCGACGACAACTGGATCATGGCCTATGTGCACGTGGCGCACGATTGCCACGTGGGCAGCCACACCATCCTGGCCAATTCCGTGCAGCTGGGCGGCCACGTCCACGTGGGCGACTGGGCCATCGTCGGCGGCCTGACCGGCGTGCACCAGTTCTCGCGCATCGGCGCGCACAGCATGACGGGCGGCAACAGCTCGCTGATGCAGGATACGCCGCCGTTCGTGCTGGCCGCGGGCAATCCCTGCCGTCCGGTGGGAGTCAACGTCGAAGGCCTCAAGCGCCGCGGCTTCACGCCGGCGCAGGTATCGGCGCTGCGCGATGCGTACAAGATCATCTATCGCCGCGGCCTGTCGCTGGACGCCGCGCGCGCCGAGCTGCGCGCGCGCCAGCAGGCCGAACCGGAAGTCGCCGAGCACCTGCAGACGCTGCTGGATTTCCTCGACGTCGCTTCGCGCGGCATCATCCGTCCATGAACATGCGGATCGGCATGGTGGCCGGCGAGCCCTCGGGCGATCTGCTGGCCGGCCGCATCATTGCCGGTCTGCAGCAGCGCGCCCCGGGCGTGCTGTGTGAGGGCATCGGCGGCCCGCAGATGCAGGCTCGCGATTTCGATACCTGGCATCCGATGCATGCGTTGACGGTGTTCGGCTACGTCGATGCACTCAAGCGCCTGCCCAGCCTGCTGCGCACCTACCGCGACGTATCGCGGCGCTGGCTGGCCGAGCCGCCGTCGGTATTCGTCGGCATCGACGCGCCCGATTTCAACCTGCGCCTGGAGCACCAGCTGCGCCAGGCCGGCACGCCCACCGTGCATTTCGTCGGGCCGTCGATCTGGGCATGGCGCTACGACCGCATCCACAAGATCCGCGATTCGGTGTCGCACATGCTGGTGCTGTTCCCGTTCGAGGAAGAGATCTACCGCAAGGAAGGCATTCCGGTCACCTATGTCGGCCATCCGCTGGCCGGCGCGGTGCCGATGCAGCCGGACCGCGCGGCGGCGCGCGCGCGGCTGGGCATCGATCAGGACGCGCGCGTGCTGGCGATCCTGCCGGGTAGCCGTTCGTCCGAGATTCGCCTGCTGGCGCCGCGCTTCCTGCAGGCCGCGCAGATGCTGCAGAAGCGCGATCCGGCGCTGCAATGCGTGGTGCCGATGGTCAATGACCAGCGCCGTGCCGAATTCCAGGCGATCCTGGCCAAGTATCCCGTGCCGAGGTTGCGCTGCGTGACCGCGCAGGACCTGCATGGCGAAGGCGGCGAACGCCAGGCCCCGGTGGCCTGGTCGGTGATGGAAGCCAGCACCGCGGTGCTGGTGGCCAGCGGTACCGCCACCCTCGAGACGGCGCTGTACAAGCGCCCCATGGTGATCTCGTATGTGCTGTCGCCGCTGATGCGGCGCATCATGGCGTGGAAATCGGGGCAGGAACGGCCCTACCTGCCGTGGGTCGGCCTGCCCAACGTGCTGCTGCGCGATTTCGCGGTGCCGGAACTGTTGCAGGACGACGCCACGCCGGAAAAGCTGGCCGAAGCCACCTGGACGGCGTTGACCGACGAGGCCCTGGCGGCCCGCATAGAAGCCCGCTTCACGGCGCTGCACCGGGAACTGCTGCGTGATACGCCG
Source organism: Achromobacter sp. RW408 (assembly GCF_003184165.1). Lineage (NCBI taxonomy): Bacteria > Pseudomonadati > Pseudomonadota > Betaproteobacteria > Burkholderiales > Alcaligenaceae > Achromobacter > Achromobacter sp. RW408. The sequence continues at coordinate 375,712 of NZ_QHHO01000047.1, read as the reverse complement.
GCGCTGGCGGCCCAGGCGATCCTGGAGGTGGCGGGTGGAGCAGCCTGACCTGTTTGCCGCGCCGGCCCAGCCGGCCTTGGTGACGGCCGGTGTCGACGAGGCGGGCCGCGGTCCCCTGGCCGGCGCCGTGTATGCCGCCGCGGTGATCCTGGATCCAGCCCGGCCCATCGATGGACTGGCCGATTCCAAGGTGCTCAAGGCCGCCACCCGCGAGGCGTTGGCGCTGGAGATCCAGGCGCACGCGCTGGCCTGGTGCGTGGCCAGCGCCAGCGTGGCCGAGATCGACAGCCTGAACATCCTGCGCGCCACCCTGTTGGCCATGCGCCGCGCGGTCGAGGGGCTTTCGCTGGCGCCCCAGCTGGCGCTGGTGGATGGCAACCAGGCGCCCAAGCTGGGCTGCACGGTGCAGACCGTGATCAAGGGCGACGCCCTGGTGCCCGCCATTTCGGCCGCCTCCATCCTGGCCAAGACCGCGCGCGACGCCGACCTGCTGCGCCTGCATTCGCTGTATCCGCAGTACGCGTTCGACCAGCACAAGGGCTACGGCACCGCCTTGCACCTGCAGATGCTGCGCGAACACGGCCCCTGCGCCGAGCACCGCCGCAGTTTCGCGCCCATCAAGGCCTTTGGCCTGGTCCCATGAAGCACATCAGTTCCCGCGACAATCCCGCGGTCAAGGCGCTGCTCAAGCTTGCCGGCACCGCCGGCAAGCGCGGCGCGCCCGTGCTGCTGGACGGCGTGCACCTGTGCCAGGCCTGGCTGCAGCATCATGGCGCGCCGGACCAGGCCATCTTCGACGTCGAACGGCTGGCCCAGCCCGATATCGCGGCGCTGGCGGCCGCCGTGCCGGACGCCCGCTGCCTGGCGCTGGATGCGCGCCTGATGCAGGCGCTGGCCAGTGTCGAAAGTGGGCAGGGCGTTGCCTTCGTGGTGACGCCGCCGCCCTTGTCCCTGCCCGCCGCGGTGGACGAGAATTGCGTGCTGTTCGATCGCATCCAGGATCCCGGCAATGTCGGCACCTTGCTGCGCACCTGCGCCGCGGCCGGCATCAAGCGCGTGTTCCTGGCCACCGGCACCGCGGCCGCCTGGTCGCCCAAGGTGCTGCGCAGCGGCCAGGGGGCGCATTTCGCGCTGGCGATCCACGAGCACGTGGACCTGTCGGCCCTGCTGCCCGCGCTGGGGGTGCCGCTGGTGGCGACCGCCCTGGAAGGCGCGCAGGACCTCTATGCGGGACGCCTGCCCGCGCGCTGCGCCTGGGTCTTCGGCCATGAGGGCCAGGGCGTCGCCGCCGAGTTGCTGGCGGCGGCGCGGCTCAAGCTGCGCATTCCCCATGACATGGCCGCGGTGGAGTCGCTGAATGTCGGCGCCGCCGCCGCCATCTGCCTGTTCGAGCAGCGCCGCCAGGCGCTCGCGGACGCGGCGCGCTGATTCTGCATTGGTGTGTGCCTGACTCCGTCAGGGGGCCGCCGGGCCGGCATATACTCGACGCTTTGCCGCTCCCAAGGTGTTCCATGGCGCCATTGCCGGTCGCTCATTCCCTGACAGGCCGCGCCACGCGCGCGCGCTGCCAGTCGTTGCTTGCCGCCTGCCTGTGCGCGCTGGCGCTGGGCGGATGCGCCTCGGGCAAGCCGCAACGGGTCAGCCTGGTGCCGGTCGACATGACCGAATCGGCCAGCCGGCTGCAACTGTCGCGCGAGGTGGTGGCGAAGCTGCCCAATGACGCCGCCGTGACGCTGCCTTCCGGCTCGCAATGGCGGCGGGCCGGCGCCATCGTGCAGGGCGACGTATTCCGGCCGCTGGGCGGCCCGTTCTCGATTGCCTTGCCCCGGCACACAGAGGCCTATCTGGTGGCTTCGTCGGGCAAGCTGGTGGGCTTCTACCTGCCGGTCGACAGCAGTTACATCGAATTGTCCCGTCCCGTCGTCCTGCCCGGGGCGGTGCGGCAGTGACGGATGGGCGCGCCAACGGCGCGCCCTGATCGTTTTCAGCCGCGGTCCAGGCCCACTTCCTGCAGCACCGTGGTCGAGATTTCCTCGATCGACTTGGTGGTGGTGGACAGCCACGAGATGCCCTCGCGGCGCATCATGCGCTCGGCCTCCGCCACTTCATAGCGGCATTGCTCCAGCTGCGCGTAGCGGCTGTTGGGACGGCGTTCGTTGCGCACCTCGGCCAGGCGTTCGGGCTGGATCGACAGGCCGAACAGCTTGGCGCGGTGCGGCGCGATGGTCGAGGGCAGGGTGCCGCGCTCGAAATCGTCCGGCGTCAGGGGGAAGTTGGCGGCCTTGATGGCGTACTGCATGGCCAGGTACAGGCTGGTCGGGGTCTTGCCGCAGCGCGACACGCCCACCAGGATGACGTCGGCCTGGTCGAGCTGGTTGACGAACTGGCCGTCGTCGTGCGCCAGGCTGAAGTTGATGGCGTCGATCCGGTTGCGGTACTTTTCGGAATTGGCCTGCATGTGCGAGCGGCCGATGGAATGGCTGGATTTCAGTCCCAGCGCCTGCTCGATATGGCTGACGAAGGTGCCGAACAGGTCCAGGAAAATTCCGTTCGCCTGGCGAACGCGTGCCAGGATGTCCGGATTGACCAGGGTGCTGAAGACGATCGGCGGGACGCCGGCTTCCTGGGCGCTGCGGTCGATGCGCATGGCCACTTCGGCGGCTTTTTCCAGCGTGTCGACAAACGGCAGCCGCACGGGCTTGAAATCGACTTCCTCGAACTGGGAAAGCACCGACTGGCTGAAGGTTTCCGCAGTGATGCCGGTACTGTCGGAAACGATGTATACCGTGCGTACGATCGGGGTAGATGTCATATGTAAAAATTCCAACCAGGCGGATGGCCGGATGTGCTCCTCCGAGTACAATCAGGCCCCTATAAGTCACCCCAAGGGCGGTCCAAGGCCAGTTTGGTCAGCGCAGGCGGATCGGCGAAATCCAGGCGGTAGCCGGCGTCGAATCTGCATTGACCAAACTCGCTTTCATTCCATTGTAAAAGGTGACTTCAATGTCGTATGTTGTTTTGTTCGAGCAGCTCCGCATGACGGACGTGGACTCGGTAGGAGGCAAGAACGCATCATTAGGCGAAATGATCAGCCAGCTGTCTGGCGCGGGTGTCCGCGTGCCGGGCGGCTTTGCCACGACCGCTGACGCCTTCCGCGACTTTCTCAAGGCTTCGGGCCTGGACAAGCGCATCGCCGAGCGCCTGACCACGCTGAACCCCGAAGACGTGCGCGAGCTGGCCAACGCCGGCGCGCAGATCCGCCAATGGATCGTCGAGGCGCCGTTCTCGGCCGAATTCGAAACCCAGATCCGCGACGCCTTCGCCAAGCTCGACGCCGATGGCAAGGGCTCGTTCGCCGTGCGCTCGTCCGCCACCGCCGAAGACCTGCCCGACGCCTCGTTCGCCGGCCAGCAGGAGACCTTCCTGAACGTCGTCGGCATCGACGACGTGCTGGACAAGATCCGCCACGTGTTCGCCTCGCTCTACAACGACCGCGCCATCTCCTACCGCGTGCACAAGGGCTACGCCCACGCCGATGTGGCCCTGTCGGCCGGCATCCAGCGCATGGTGCGTTCGGACAAGGGCAGCGCCGGCGTGATGTTCACCATCGACACCGAATCGGGCTTCCAGGACGTGGTGTTCATCACCTCGTCGTACGGCCTGGGCGAAACGGTGGTGCAGGGCGCCGTCAACCCCGACGAGTTCTACGTCTTCAAGCCCACGCTGGCCCAGGGCCATTTCCCCATCGTCGGCCGCCGCATCGGTTCCAAGCTGATCAAGATGGAATTCGACCCCGAGCGTCCGGAAGGCCGCGCCGTGCGCACGGTCGACGTGCCGGTGTCCGAGCGCAACCGCTACTCGCTGACCGACGACGAGGTCAATGAGCTGGCGCGCTACGCCGTCATCATCGAGAAGCACTATGGCCGCCCGATGGACATCGAGTGGGGCCGCGACGGCGTCGACGGCAAGATCTACATCCTGCAGGCGCGCCCGGAAACGGTGAAGTCGCAGCAGGGCGCCAACGACGTGCAGCAGCGCTACCGCCTGAAGGCCACCGGCCAGGTCCTGATCACCGGCCGCGCCATTGGCCAGAAGATCGGCTCGGGCCCGGTGCGCGTGGTGGGCGACATCTCCGACATGGACAAGGTGCAGCCCGGCGACGTGCTGGTCACCGACATGACCGACCCCAACTGGGAACCCGTCATGAAGCGCGCCTCGGCGATCGTGACCAACCGTGGCGGCCGTACCTGCCACGCGGCCATCATCGCGCGCGAACTCGGCATTCCGGCCGTGGTGGGCTGCGGCAACGCCACCGACCTGCTCAAGGAAGGCCAGGCCGTGACCGTGTCGTGCGCCGAGGGCGACGAAGGCCGCATCTATGACGGCCTGATCGAGACCGAGGTCGAGGAAGTGCGCCGTGGCGAAATGCCGGCCATCGACTTGAAGATCATGATGAACGTGGGCAACCCCCAGCTGGCGTTCGACTTCGCCCAGATTCCCAACGGCGGCGTCGGCCTGGCGCGCCTGGAATTCATCATCAACAACAACATCGGCATCCACCCGAAGGCGGTGCTGGACTACCCGAACGTCGACGGCGAGCTGAAGAAGGCCGTGGAATCGGCCGCCCGCGGCCATGCCAGCCCGCGCGCCTTCTTCGTCGAGAAGATGGCCGAAGGCGTGGCCACCATCGCGGCGGCCTTCTACCCGAAGCCCGTGATCGTGCGCATGTCGGACTTCAAGTCCAATGAGTACCGCAAGCTGGTCGGCGGTTCGCGCTACGAGCCCGAGGAAGAGAACCCCATGCTGGGCTTCCGCGGCGCCTCGCGCTACATCGCCGACGACTTCGCCGAGTGCTTCCGCATGGAATGCGAAGCGCTCAAGAAGGTGCGCGATGAAATGGGCCTGACCAACGTCGAAATCATGGTGCCGTTCGTGCGCACCCTGGGCCAGGCGGAAAAGGTGGTCAACCTGCTCGCCAAGCACGGCCTGGCGCGCGGCGAGAACGGCCTGAAGCTGATCATGATGTGCGAAGTGCCCTCCAACGCCATCCTGGCCGACGAGTTCCTGCAGTACTTCGACGGCTTCTCGATCGGTTCGAACGACATGACCCAGCTGACCCTGGGCCTGGACCGCGACTCCGGCATGGAACTGCTGGCGGCCGATTTCGACGAACGCGACGACGCCGTGAAGTTCATGCTGCGCCGCGCGATCAAGGCTTGCCTGGCGGCCAACAAGTACGTCGGCATCTGCGGCCAGGGCCCCAGCGATCACCCGGATTTCGCGCAGTGGCTCAAGGACGAAGGCATCCTGTCGATGTCGCTGAACCCGGACACCGTGGTCGACACCTGGCAGCGCCTGGCGAAGCAGTAAGTCGCCCGCGTCCATGCAAAAAGCCCGCGCCAGGGATGGCGCGGGCTTTTTTTCGGGCCGCCGCGATGGCGGCGGGCGGGGCGCGGCGGGCCTGGAGGCGGTGTCAGGCCGCCTTGGCCTCGCGCTCGATCAGTTCGCGCTTGCGTTCGATGCCCCAGCGATAGCCGGCCAGCGAGCCGTCGGTGCGCACCACGCGGTGGCAGGGGATGGCCAGCGCGATGTTGTTGGTCGCACAGGCCCGCGCCACCGCGCGCACCGAACGCGGCGAGCCGATGCGTTCGGCGATGTCGGTGTAGGTGGCGGTGGTGCCGACGGGGATCTCGCGCAGCGCTTCCCAGACGCGGCGCTGGAACGCGGTGCCACGCACGTCCAGCGGCAGATGCAGGCCTACCGACGGGTTTTCGACGAAACCGACCACCGCGGCCATCCATTGCTCGAATTCGCGGTCGGCGCCGATCAGCCGGGCGGCCTTGAAGCGGTCCTGCAGGTTGCGCACCAGCTGTTCGGGATCCTCGTGCAATGCGATTTCGCAGATGCCGGTGTCGCTGGCCGCGACCAGCAGCGCGCCGAGCGCGCACTGGCCCACGGCGAAGCGGATCTCGACGCCTTCGCCGTCCTTGCGGAAGGCGGTGGGCGTCATGCCCAGGATGGCGGGGGCGGCTTCGTAGAAGCGGCCACTGGAATTGAAGCCGGCGCCGTACATGGCGTCGGTGACGCTGGCGCTCTGGCGCAGCTGCTGGCGGGCGCGGTCGGCGCGCAGCGCGTTGGCGTAGGCCTTGGGCGTGATGCCGGTGGCCGCTTTGAAGATGCGGTGAAAGTGGAAGCGGCTCATGCCGGCCTGTTCGGCCAGGGTGTTCAGGTCGGGCGGCTGTTCGGCCTCCAGCGCCCGGCAGGCGCGTTCGACGGCGGCGGCGTGCTGCTTGCTCAGGGGGGCGGCGTGGGTCATGTCTGGCTCCTGGGGCGCGCAGGTTCGCGCGCTTTCGGCAATGTTCTCAGGGACCGGCCGCCGCCGCACTCCGGTTTTTGCCCGGCGCGCGCCTCAGGCGGGCGCGTAGGCGTCCAGGAAGCGCCGCACCAGGTCGCCGGACACCGGGGTGGCGCGCACGTTGGCCGACAGGCCCGGCACGTCGAGGTTTTCGGCGGCGTAGCGGCGGCCGAAGCGCTCCAGGTGGGCGCGCACGAAATCCGGGCCGAATTCGGGGTGGAACTGGGTCGAGAAAATATTGCGGCCGATGCGGATCATCTGGTGCGCGTCGAGGTCGGAACGCGCCAGCACGGCGGCGCCGGGCGGCGGCTGCAGCACGGTCTGCGCGTGCAGCATCTGGGCCGGGAAGGTGGGCGGCAGGCCGGCCAGCAGCTTGTCGCCGGCGGCCGCGGGCAGCAGTTCGACCGTCTGGGTGCCGACTTCGCGGCCGGCGGGGTTGTAGCCGACCTTGCCGCCCATGGCATGGGCCAGCAGCTGGTGGCCGTAGCAGATGCCGAACATGGGCAGGCCCGCGGCGGCGGCCTCGCGCAGCCAGGCGGCGGTGTCTTCGCTCCAGGGTTCCAGGTCGGTGACCATGGCCGGGGAGCCGGTGATCAGGGCGGCGCGGTATTGGTCCGGGGCGCGCGGACGCTGGCCCGCGTGCACCGCGACGACTTCGAGGTCGTCCGGCGCCAGGCCCGAGGCCCGCGCCAGTTGTTCGGCATAGCCGCCGAACTGGCTCTTGAGCGTGTCGTCCGGGTCTCCCGTGTGCAGGATGAGGACGGGACGGACGGGGGATGTTGCAGCGGTCATGGGGTATGTGCGTTGAAAATGCCGGGCGCCGCGACCGGGTCGGACGGGATGCCAGGGCACATCATAATCCAGGGCGATTGTCCGAGGCGCGGGCCGGGTGTCACCGCTGCGTCATGGAAATACGTACAATCCGCTGAACGACTCATCCTTTCAGGTAAAACTCAACTATGTGGATCTGGCTTGGGCTTGCCGCGCTGGCGCTCATCGGCGAACTGGCGACGGGAACGTTCTATCTGCTGCTGGTGGCGCTCGGCCTGGCCGCCGGCGGCATCGCCGCGTGGTTGCTGGCGGGCCTGGAATGGCAACTGGTCGCTTGCGGCGCGGTGCTGCTGCTGGGCCTGCTGGTCCTGCGCAAGACGCGCGTGCTGAAAAAACGCGAGGTCGATGCGGCCAGCAATGCCGACGTCAACCTGGACATCGGCCAGACGGTCAACGTCGAGGCCTGGGCCGACAACGGCACGGCACGCGTCTGGTACCGCGGCGCGCACTGGCAGGCCGAGCTGGCGGCCGGTCAGCCGGCCCATGGCGGCGAACACACGATTACCGAACTGCGCGGCACGCGCCTGGTCCTGACGCCCAAGGGCGGCGCGGCCGGCGCCCCGCGCTGACAAAAGGGGAAGCGGACTTCGCATTCCCCGCGCAGGACCCGGCCCGGTGGTACGCGGGCCGGCCGCAGCAGGCGCCCTGGCTCTCGCGGGCAGGCGCGTCACCGCATTCACCCAGAAGAGGCACTACACCATGATGGACACTTCCACTATCGTCCTGCTCGTCATCGTCGCGCTGGCGATCCTGATCGTCATCAAGGCGATCGCCATCGTTCCCCAGCAGCACGCCTGGGTGGTCGAGCGGCTGGGCAAGTTCGACCGCGTGCTGTCGCCGGGCGCCGGTTTCGTGATCCCGTTCATCGAGCGCGTGTCGTACAAGCATTCGCTCAAGGAAATCCCGCTGGACGTGCCGAGCCAGGTCTGCATCACGCGCGACAACACCCAGTTGCAGGTGGACGGCGTGCTGTATTTCCAGGTGACCGACCCGATGCGCGCGTCCTACGGTTCGTCCAACTACATCTCGGCCATCACGCAGCTGGCGCAGACCACGCTGCGTTCGGTGATCGGCAAGATGGAACTGGACCGCACCTTCGAGGAACGCGACGCCATCAACAGCACCATCGTGTCGTCGCTGGACGAGGCGGCGCTGAACTGGGGCGTGAAGGTGCTGCGCTACGAAATCAAGGACCTGACGCCGCCCAACGAGATCCTGCGCTCGATGCAGGCGCAGATCACCGCCGAACGCGAGAAGCGCGCGCTGATCGCGGCTTCGGAAGGCCGCCGCCAGGAACAGATCAACATCGCTACCGGCGAACGTGAAGCCGCCATCGCCCGCTCCGAAGGCGAGAAGCAGGCGCAGATCAACCAGGCCCAGGGCGAGGCCGCGGCGGTGCTGGCGATCGCCGAGGCCACCGCCAAGGCCATCACCCAGGTGGCCGACGCGGTGCGCCAGCCGGGCGGCATGGAAGCGGTCAACCTGAAGGTGGCGGAGCGCTACGTCGAGGCCTTCGGCAACGTGGCCAAGGAAGGCAACACGCTGATCCTGCCGGCCAACCTGTCGGATGTGGGCGGCATGATCGCCTCGGCCATGACCATCGTCAAATCCACCCGCAACAGCTGAACCGCGCGCCGCAAGGCGCACCGCCCATGATCGCTCCCGTGCATTTGCTGTCGATCGCAGTACTGACGGGAGTGCTGTCGCTTTGCGTGCTGGGGTCACTGGCGCGCAGCGGCATGGCCGGCATCCGCGAGACCATACGCGCCAACCTGCTCACGCTGTTGGCGTTTTTTCTGTTCGGGCTGCAGGCCACCGAGGCGCCGCGCTGGGCTTCGATCCTCCTGCCCAATATGCTGATCAGCCTGGCGTTGTGCGCCTATTACACGGGCGTGCGGCGCCTGCTGGGGCAACGGGTGCCGCGGCGCCTGATGGGCGTGGCATGCGCCGCGGCCTGGCTGGCGCTGGTGGGATACACCTACCTGGACAGCCAGGTGGCGCCGCGCATCGTCGCCATGTCGACGTTGCAGATGGGCTTCATGTTTGCCGTGGCGGTGGCGGTGGCGCGCGGCGTGCCGGCCAACCGCTCACGCTACAGCTATTACTTCGTCTGGTCGGTGGCGATGATCTCGGGCCTGACCTGCGCGTTGCGTTCGATACTGTTCGCGACGGGCGTGGCGCAGGCCGACTTCCTGTTGCAACCAACCACCTGGAACATCGTGTTCATGACGCTGGGCGTGCTGGCGATGCCATGCCTGACGCTGGGCACCATCATGATCATCCATGACCGCATGCTGGCCGATCGCGAGCACGAGGCCAGCACCGATTTCCTGACCGGGCTGATGTCGCGCAAGGCCTGGTGGCTGCAGGCCGAACGCTATTGCGCCCAGGCGCTGCGCACGCGGCGGCCGCTGTCGCTGCTGTTGCTGGACATCGATCATTTCAAGCGCATCAACGACACCCACGGGCACGCCGCCGGCGACGCCGTGCTGCGCCATTTCGGCCTGCTGGCAACGGCCACGCTGCGCACCGGCGATCACCTGGGCCGGGTGGGGGGCGAGGAATTCAGCGTGCTGTTCGCCGACATGCGCAGCGACGCGGTGCTGGAGGTGGCGCAACGGCTGCTGGATTCGGTGCGGCGCACGCCCTGCGCCCACGGCGGCAGTACCATTGCGTATACCTTCAGTGCCGGGGTGGTGGACTGGTTGCCGGGCGAGAACCTGCAGGCGTTTTTCGAGCGCGCCGACCGCATGCTGTACGCGGCCAAGCAGGCCGGACGCAATCGCGTGCTTGGGCCGGGCATGCACCAGGCCGAGCGCGCGCCGCTGCCGGTGGCCGCCTGACCTGGCGTCGCGCCCGGCGGGGCGGCGATACGGTTCAGCTGTCCTTGCGCGAGGCGCGCGTATCGTGCTTCATGATGCGTTCTTTCTCGCGCTGCCAGTCTTTCTCGCGCGCCGTGTCGCGCTTGTCGAACAGCTTCTTGCCGCGCCCGAGCGCGAAATCCAGCTTGATGCGGCCGTTTTTGTAGTGCAGGTTGAGCGGCACCAGCGTGTAGCCGCGCTGCTCGACCTTGCCGATCAGCTTGCTGATTTCCTCGGCCTTGAGCAGCAGCTTGCGCGTGCGCATGGCGTCGGGGTGGATGTGGGTGGAAGCGGTGGGCAGGGGGCTGACGTGCATGCCCAGCAGGAACAGTTCGCCATCGCGCACGATGACGTAGCTTTCCTTGAGCTGCACGCGGCCGTCGCGGATCGCCTTGACCTCCCAGCCCTGGAGAACCAGGCCGGCTTCGTAGCGGTCTTCGATGAAGTAGTCGTGCGTGGCCTTGCGGTTATCGATAATGCTCATCTTGTGGGGCCCAATATGCCCGTTTGTTCTTCGTTTGTGCCCGTTTGCGCCCCGGATGGCGCGGTGCCGGTAAAATCCTATCATTCTAGCCATTTGCGATAGTCGATGCACAAAGTACAGCGATCCGTCCTGGTGCCCTACAGCGCCGCCCAGATGTTCGACCTGGTGGCCGACGTGGAGAAGTACCCCGAGTTCATGCCGTGGTGCGGCGGCGCCGAGGTGCAGACGCGCGACGAGCACGGCATGCAGGCGTCCATCCTGATCAGCTTCGCGGGCATGAAGCAGCGCTTCACCACGCGCAACCGGCACGTCTACCCCGACCGCATCGACCTGGAACTGGTCGACGGGCCTTTTTCCAGCCTGGTGGGGCACTGGGAGTTCCAGCCGCTGGCCGAGGACGCCTGCAAGGTGCTGTTCACCATGGAATACGCGTTCTCCAACCGGGCGCTGGAAATGGTGGTGGGGCCGGTGTTCAACCGCATCGCCACCAGTTTCATCGATTCCTTCACCAAGCGCGCGCAGGCCAAGTATGGGGAATGAGGCGTGCGCGGACGGGCGGATCGCGGTGTCGGTCTGCTATGCCTTACCAGCCCAGGTCTGGCTGCGCGAACTGCGCTTGCCGGCGGGCGCGACGGTGGCCGACGCCCTGCGCGAGAGCGGCTTTGCCCAGGCCTTCCCGGTGGTCCAGCCCTGGGAGCGGGGCGTGGGCGTGTTCGGCCGCGTGGTCGAGGCCGGCACGCCGCTGCGTGACGGCGACCGGGTCGAGATCTATCGCGGGCTGAGCTTCGATCCCAAGGAATCGCGGCGCCGCCGCGCCGAGCACCGCCGCGCCAGGACCGCCCGCAACGGGCGAGTGCGCCCGGCCGGGCTGCTGTAGCCGGCGCGACGGGGCGGCCGTGCCCGGCGGCGGCAGGTCGACGCCGCCACATTGTCATCAATAGGACAAATCGCGCCGGCGCTTCCGGCGTAAGATTGACTGCGCCGCACACTTACGTTTACGTCAACGTCATGTCAAAATGACCTGGCTGGCGTTCACGAGACGGCAGCAACGCCAACAGACAATACCGATTACATCAGGAGACAGGCTGTGGACTTGGAACTGACCGACGAGCAGCGCGCGTTCGCGCAGGCCGCGCGCGACTATGCCGAAGGCGAACTGGCGCCGCACGCGGCGCACTGGGACGCCGAAGGCATCTTCCCCAAGGAGGCGTTCGCGCGCGCCGGCGAGATGGGCTTCTGCGCCATCTACGCCAGCGAGGACATCGGCGGCCTGGGGCTGCCGCGCCTGGACGCCACCCTGGTGTTCGAGGAAATGGCCGCCGTCGACCCGTCGACCACCGCGTTCCTGACGATCCACAACATGGCCACCTGGATGGTCGGCAAGTGGGGCCAGCCGGCCCTGCGCGAGACCTGGGGGCCGCTGCTGGCCAGCGGCCAGAAGCTGGCCTCGTACTGCCTGACCGAACCGGGCGCCGGCTCCGACGCCGCCTCGCTGTCGACCCGGGCGCAGCGCCAGGGCGACCACTACGTGCTCAACGGCGCCAAGGCCTTCATCTCGGGCGGCGGCGACACCGACCTGCTGGTGGTGATGGCGCGCAGCGGCGGCGAGGGCGCGGGCGGCATCAGCGCCTTTGCCGTCCCGGCCGACAGCGAGGGCATCAGCTACGGCCGCAAGGAAGAGAAGATGGGCTGGAACAGCCAGTCCACCCGCCCGATCGTGTTCGAGAACGTGCGCGTGCCGGCCGGCAACCTGCTGGGCGAGGAGGGCGAGGGCTTCAAGATCGCCATGAAGGGCCTGGACGGCGGCCGCATCAACATCGGCACGTGCTCGGTCGGCGCGGCCCAGGGCGCGCTGGACGCGGCCCGCCGCTACATGGACGAGCGGCGCCAGTTCAATCGCCGCCTGGCGGAATTCCAGGCGCTGCAGTTCAAGCTGGCGGACATGGCCACCCACCTGGTGGCGGCGCGCCAGATGGTGCGGCTGGCGGCCTGCAAGCTGGATGCGGGCGCGCCCGACGCGGCCACCTATTGCGCCATGGCCAAGCGCTTCGCCACCGACATGGGTTTCCAGATCTGCCTGGACGCGCAGCAGATCCATGGCGGCTACGGGTACCTGCGGGACTATCCCTTGGAGCGTCTGGTGCGCGATACTCGCGTACATCAGATTCTGGAGGGGACCAACGAGATCATGCGCGTGATCATCGCCCGCCAATTGTTGGAAAAAGGAGCCGACATAAGATGAATGCACCGGTGCTGTTCGAAGAAAGGGCCGCCGCCAATGGAATGCGCTTCGGGATCGCGACGCTGAATTCGCCGCAGACCCTGAATGGCCTGTCGCTGGAGATGGTCGACCTGCTGGCCGAGCGCCTGGAGGCCTGGGCGCGTGACCCGGGCCTGGCGCTGGTGGTGCTGCAGGGCGCCGGCGAAAAGGCCTTCTGCGCCGGCGGGGACCTGCACGGCCTGTACCGCAGCATGACCGAGAACGCCGGCAAGGGCGCCTGGGGCAATGCCTACGCGCGCCGCTTCTTCGAACACGAATACCGCCTGGACTACCGCATCCACAGCTACCCCAAGCCGGTGCTGTGCTGGGGCCATGGCATCGTCATGGGCGGCGGCATCGGCCTGATGATGGGCGCCAGCCACCGCGTGGTCAGCGAGACCTCGCGGCTGGCGATGCCGGAGGTCTCCATCGGCCTGTTCCCGGACGTGGGCGGCAGCTGGCTGCTGAACCGCATGCCGGGCCGCACTGGCGTGTTCCTGGCGCTGACGGGCGCGCAGATCAACACCGCCGACGCGTTCTTCGCCGGGCTGGCGGATTTCCGCCTGAACCATGAGGACTGGCCCAAGCTGCTGGCCTCGCTCGAAGAGCAACCCTGGGCCGGCCAGGCCAGCGGCGGCGCCGAGGACGCGATTCCACCGCGTTCGATCAACGACGGCCTGCTGCGCCGGGCCCTGACTGCGCTGGAGCCGCAGGCGCCGCTGGAAGGCGGCAACCTGCGCCAGCATTCGTTCCTGATCAACAGCCTGTGCAGCGGCAACCGCCTGGACGAGATCTACGAGGAACTGGCCGGCCTGAAGGACCACGCCGATCCGTGGCTGGCGCGCGCCGCCAGCACCATGCTGGCCGGCTCGCCCGGCTCGCTGCGGCTGTCGTTCGCGCTGCAGCAGCGCATGCGGCTGCGGTCGTTGGACGACGTGTTCCGCGCCGAATACATCGCCGCGCTGCATTGCACCGCGCATGGCGATTTCGCCGAGGGCATCCGCGCGCTGCTGATCGACAAGGACAAGAAGCCGCGCTGGAACCCCGCGGTGCTGGACATGGCCACCGAGGCCTGGGTGCAGAAGTTCTTCGACGAGCCCTGGCCCGAAGGCCAGCCGCATCCGCTGGACGACCTGGGCAAGGAAGGCCGCTGACGCCCGCCGCGAAGCGGGCCGGCATCGCGTCGCAACACTGATTTCATACCTACAGCAATAGCAACAGGAGACAGGACATCATGAGCAGTATCGCGTTTATCGGTTTGGGCAACATGGGCGCGCCCATGGCGTTGAATCTGGTCAAGGCCGGCCACAGCCTGACGGTGTTCGACCTGGTGCCGGCGGCGGTCAAGGTGCTGACCGACGCGGGCGCCAAGTCGGCGGCCTCGGCCGCCGAGGCGGTCAAGGGCGCCGAGGTGGTGATCTCGATGCTGCCGGCCAGCAAGCACGTCGAAGGCCTGTACCTGGACCAGGACCTGCTGGGCAAGATCCCGTCCAGCGCGCTGGTGATCGAGTGCAGCACCATCGCGCCGGACTCGGCCCGCAAGGTGGCCCAGGCGGCCGAGGTGCGCGGTATCGCCATGATCGACGCGCCGGTCTCGGGCGGCACCGGCGGCGCCGCCGCCGGCACGCTGACCTTCATCGTCGGCGGCCAGGCCGCGGCGCTGGAGCGCGCCCGCCCGGTGCTGGAGAAGATGGGCAAGAACATCTTCCACGCCGGCCCCGCGGGCGCCGGCCAGGTCGCCAAGATCTGCAACAACATGCTGCTCGGCATCCTCATGGCCGGCACTTCGGAGGCGCTGGCGCTGGGCGTGGCCAACGGCCTGGATCCCAAGGTGCTGTCGGACATCATCGCCAAGAGCTCGGGCCGCAACTGGGCCACCGAGCTGTACAACCCGTGGCCCGGCGTGATGGAGCATGCTCCGGCCTCCAAGGGCTATGCCGGCGGCTTCGGCGTCGACCTGATGCTCAAGGACCTGGGCCTGGCGGCCGAGGCGGCGCTGTCGGCGCGCGCCTCGATCCCGCTGGGCGAGCTGGCGCGCAACCTGTATTCGCTGCACAGCGCGGGCGGCTCGGGCCGGCTGGATTTCTCCAGCATCGTCAACCTGGTCAAGCGCGACCAGGACTGACATGGCCACGCCCGCCACTTGCGCCGATCCGGCCGGGCGGGTCCAGGCGAGCTTCGAGCGGCAGAGCATCATGCGGCTGCTCGGCGCCAGCCTGGACGTGGTCGAGCCGGGCAGGGTGGACATCGTCCTGCCGTACCGCGCCGACCTGTGCCAGCAGAACGGCTTCCTGCATGCCGGCATCTCCACCACCATTGCCGATTCGGCCGGCGGCTACGCCGCCTTCAGCCTGTTCCAGCCGGGCGAGGACGTGCTGACCTCGGAATTCAAGATGAACTTCCTGGCGCCGGCCAAGGGCGAGCGCTACGTGGCCAGCGGCCGCGTCGTCAAGCCGGGCAAGCGCCTGTCGATCTGCCAGGTCGAAGTGCATGCCTACGAGGGCGAACAGGCCACGCTTTGCGTGATAGGCTTGCTCACCGCGGTGCGCGTGACGCCGCGTTGAGCCGCTTGCGGCGGGGGCCGCCGCAAGCCTTGTCGCACCTTGATCGGGTCTACGGCAATGCCTTCCAAAGAACACCATCGGATTTTCCGCAGCAACTGGCTGCGCGCCGCCGTGCTGGGCGCCAACGACGGCATCGTGTCCACCGCCAGCCTCATCACCGGCGTGGCGGCCGCCCAGGCCGCGCACGAGGTGGTGCTGACCTCGGGCCTGGCCGGCCTGGTGGCCGGCGCGCTGTCGATGGCGGCCGGTGAATACGTCTCGGTGCGGTCGCAATCGGACATCGAGGCCGCCGACCTGCGTATGGAGCAGCGTTCGCTCAAGCGCAATTCGGGCGAAGAGCTGGAGGAACTGATCGAGATCTATGTTGAACGCGGCCTGTCGCGCGACCTGGCGGAACAGGTGGCGCGGCAGTTGACGCGCCACGATGCGCTCGATGCCCACGCGCGCGATGAGCTCGGCATTTCGATGCACAACCGCGCGCGGCCGGTGCAGGCGGCGGTGGCGTCGGCCGCTTCCTTTGCCGGCGGCGCCGCGTTGCCGCTGGTGGTGGCCGCGCTGGTGCCGGGGGCGCCGCTGATCGGCTCGGTGATCGCCGCGTCGGTGGCCTGTCTGGCCTGTCTGGGGGCCCTGGCCGCCGGGGCCGGGGGAGCGCCCAAGGCGCCGGCGGCGCTGCGCGTGACCGTGCTGGGGGCGCTGGCGATGGCGGTGACCGCCGGCGTCGGCGCCCTGTTCGGCACCGTGGTCTGACGCCCGTTACGGCGTGATGGCGTAGGGCAGCGGCGCCGTGGCGATGCGCGGGCCGTCAACCGCGCCCAGCCGCAGGTCGCCTTCCGGCAGGGCGGCCAACGTGGTTTCGAACAGCACCGATACCGTGTCGTGCGCGCGGGAAGCGTCGACGATGCGGCCGGCGGGTTCGCCGGGCTGGGTGGCGTCGAACACGTCCTTGCCGGCCAGCTCGGCGCCTGGCAGGTCGGCGCCGGCAATGGTGCCGAAGGCCATGCGGCGCTTGACCGTGCCGCGGTAGTGGCTGCGCGCCACCACTTCCTGGCCCGGATAACAGCCCTTGGTGAAGCTGACGCCCTGGATCAGGTCCAGGTTGACCGTTTGCGGGATGAAGACATCCTGGGTGGCGGTGGTGATCCAGGGAATGCCGGCGGCCAGGTCGGCGGCGTGCCATTGGGCGGCCGGGGCCAGCCCGAGCACGGCGGCCAGCGGCGCGGCCGCCGCCAGCTGCGCGTCGGAGGCGATCCACCACCAGCGCAGCGCGGAGTCGGCCGAGGGGGCGGCGATCCAGGTGCCCGAGGGCAGCTCGGCGCGCTGCCACGGGGCGCGCGGCAGCGCGCCGGCGGCGGCTTCCAGCGCGGCCACCTGGGCCGGCGCGGCCTGTACGCCGGCGACGTGCAGGGCGGCCGGGGCCAGCCTGGCCTTGGCGCGCAGCACGAACATGGACAGGCGCTTGACCAGGGCCGCGGCCAGGTCCTGGCGCACCAGGCCGTAGAGACGCGGCGCGTCTTCGGCCGGATCGGCGCCGCGCCACATGACCAGCGTGGCCAGCAGGCGGCCCTTGGCCGTGCAGTAGCCGGCCAGGCGGGCGGCGTCGGCCGGCAAGCCGGTGACGTCCTGCGTCAGCTGGCCGTGCAGGAAGGTCAGCGCGTCGGCGCCGCTGGCGCCGAAAACCGCGAAATCCTCCAGGGGGGCGCATTGCGCGCAACCTTCGGCGCGCGCCGGGATCGAAGCAAAGAAAGCATGCATGGCTGGGTAGGCCCGAGACTCGTCATCAAAGGCTTGATGATAGCTGTGTTCTCATTCCGGCAGGCCCATGCCCGCGACGGGCAAAGGGGCGCGTGACGCGCTCCGGCCCTTGTTTTGCAGCGACAGGGGCGCGCGATCCATTAAACTTCCCACACTTATGAAGAAGCGACTCCGTTTTTACGTCCTGTGGTCTTTCCTGCTCATCGTGCTGGCCGCCGCCGCGGCTGTCGGCGCGGCTTGGCACTGGATGCACCGACCCATTCCCCTGTCGGCCGACAGGATCGATTTCGTGGTGGACCCGGGCAGCAGCCCGCGCACGGTCGCGCGCGCGCTCAATGCGGCCGGCGTGCCGGTCTGGGAGCCGGGGTTCGTGTGGATGGCGCGCCTGTCGGAACAGGACAAGCTGCTCAAGGCGGGCGGCTACCAGGCCATCAACGGCGATACGCCGTGGCTGCTGCTGCAACGCATGGCGCGCGGCGACATGACCCAGCGCCAGATCACCTTCCTGGAGGGCTGGACCTTCCGCCAGATCCGCCAGGCGCTGCGCGAGAACCCGGACGTCAAGCAGACGCTGGGCGACATCAGCGACGAGGCGCTGATGGAACGCCTGGGCTCGGACATCAAGCATCCGGAAGGCCTGTTCTTTCCTGATACCTACGTCTTCACGCCGGGCAGCACCGATTACGACCTGCTGCGCCGCGCCTACCAGGAAGGCCAGCGCATCCTGGACGACACCTGGGCCAAGCGCCAGTCCGGCCTGCCGCTGTCCACGCCGTACGAGGCGCTGGTGCTGGCGTCCATCATCGAGAAGGAAACCGGCCATGGCCCGGACCGCCGCCGGGTCGCGGGCGTGTTCGCCAACCGCCTGAAGATCGGCATGCTGCTGCAGACCGACCCCACCGTCATCTACGGCATGGGCGATGCCTACCAGGGCCGCATCCGCAAGCGCGACCTGCAGACCGACACGCCCTGGAACACCTACACGCGTCCGGGCCTGCCGCCCACGCCGATCGCGGCCGCCGGCCGCGCGGCGCTGCTGGCCGCGGTGCAGCCCGAGCAGCACAAATTCCTGTTTTTCGTGTCGCGCGGCAATGGCACCAGCGAGTTCTCGGTGAACCTGTCCGAGCACAATCGCAACGTCTCCCGCTATATCCTGGGCCAGACCCCGGCGGCGCGGCCGGCCCCCACCGGCAAGCCGCCGGCCCCGGCCGCGCCCTCGGGCGCGCCGGCCCCGGAACCCGCATCCACCCCCGCGCCGGACAGCGATCCGGCGCCAGCAGAAGGACAAGAGCAATGACCTCACGCGGACGTTTCATCACGCTGGAGGGAGTGGACGGCGCCGGCAAGAGCACCCACACCGAGTGGATCGCCGAGTTCCTGCGCGGCCAGGGCCTGGAGGTGGTGTCCACGCGCGAACCCGGCGGCACGCCGCTGGGCGAAAAGCTGCGCGCGCTGGTTCTGACCGACCCGATGGGCCTGGACACCGAAACATTGCTGATGTTCGCGGCCCGCTGCGAGCACTTGCACCAGGTCATCGAGCCGGCGCTGGCGCGCGGCGCGTGGGTGGTGTGCGACCGCTATACCGACGCCACCTACGCCTATCAGGGCGGCGGCCGCGGCCTGGGCCCCGAACGCGTGGCCGCGCTGGAAACCTGGATGCAGGCGGGCCGGCCCGACCGTACCTGGCTGTTCGACGTGCCGCTGGAGGTGGCGCGCGCGCGCCTGGCCGACGCCCGCGAGCCGGACCGCTTCGAGCGCGAAGGCGCCGCCTTCTTCGAACGCACCCGCGCGGCCTACCAGGCCCGCGCCGCGGCCGAGCCCGACCGCATCCGCGTGATCGATTCGACCCGCGCGATTGCCGCGATCCGCGCCGAACTCGAAGCCGGGCTGCGCGAACTGGTGGCGGTCCGGCCATGAGCGCGCCCCAGTTCCTGCCCTGGCAGATGGAGACGGCGCGCGCCTGGCTCGGCAACCGCGAGCGCTTCGCCCATGCCTGGCTGGTGCATGGCCTGGCCGGCATCGGCAAGCTCGATTTCGCGGTGGCCGCCGCCGCCAGCCTGCTGTGCGAGACGCCGCAGGACGGCCTGGCCTGCGGCCATTGCGCCGCCTGTGCCTGGTTCGCCAGCGGCAACCACCCCGACCTGCGCCGCATCCGGCCCGAGGCCGTGGCGGTCGAGGAGGGGGCCGACGCCGCCGAGGTCTCGGAAGACGCCGAACCCGCCACCGGCGCGGCTAAGAAGGCGCCGTCCAAGGAAATCCGCATCGACCAGATCCGCTCGCTGGAATCCTGGTTCAACACCGCCACGCACCGGGGCGGCTGGCGCGTGGCGCTGCTGTATCCGGCGCACGCGCTGAACGTGGTGTCGGCCAATGCCCTGCTCAAGGTGCTGGAAGAGCCGCCGCCGCACACCGTGTTCCTGCTGGTGGCGGACGCGCCTGATCGCCTGCTGCCGACGCTGGTGTCGCGCTGCCGCCGCCTGCCGCTGCCGGCGCCCGATCCCGACACCGCGCTGCAATGGCTGCGCGACCAGAACGTGGAGCCGGCGCGCGAATGGCTGGCCGCCGCGGGCGGCGCGCCGCTGGCGGCGCTGCGCCTGGCGCAGCATGCGGAAACGCCCTGCCCGCCATGGCTGACGCAACTGGTCGGCCCCCTGGCCAAGGGCCAGGCGCCGGACGTCGGCACCCTGGCCGAGGCCCTGGAAAAGGCCGCGCCCGCCGAGTGGATCGACGCCTTGCAGCGCCTGTATACCGATCTGATGCTGGCCGCCGCCGGGGCGCCGGTGCGTTATTTCCCGACGCTGGCGGCGGCCGTGGCCGAGGTGGCGGGGCGCATGAACACCGCGCGCGCCGCCGAAGCGGCGCGCTGGCTCACGCGCCAGCGCGCGCTGGCCACGCACCCCCTGAACGGCAAGCTTTTCGCCCACGCGACGCTGCAGCGCGTGGTGCTATCCTGCCAGGCATAACCCGTCGTGACGCCGCCGCCCGCCACCCCGCCCGGGTGGCCGCGGCGGCGTCGCGCCATCCCTGATCCAAGCCTCATGTACGTCGATTCACACTGCCATTTGAACTTTCCCGAGCTGGCGGCCGACCTGCCCGCGATCCTCGATCGCATGGCCGCCAACCAGGTGACCCACGCGCTGGTGGTCAGCGTCAACATGCCCGAATGGCCGGGCCTGATGTCGCTGGTCGAGCCGCAGCCCAACCTGTGGGCTTCGGTCGGGGTGCATCCCGACTACGAAGACACGCCCGATCCGGAGCCGGAGGAACTGGCGCGCCTGTCGGCGCATCCCAAGGTGGTGGCGATCGGCGAGACCGGGCTCGACTATTACCGCCTGTCCGAGCCGCTGGACTGGCAGCGCGAGCGTTTCCGCCGCCACATCCGCGCGGCGCGCGACACCGGGCTGCCGCTGATCGTGCATACGCGTTCCTCGGCCGAGGACACGGTGCGGATGCTGCGTGAGGAACGCGCGGCCGAGGTCGGCGGCGTGATGCACTGTTTCACCGAGACCTGGGAAGTGGCCCAGGCCGCGCTCGACCAGAATTTCCTCATCTCCCTGTCCGGCATCGTGACCTTCAAGAACGCCCACGTGGTGCACGAGGTCGCCGCCAAGGTGCCGCTGGACCGGCTGCTGATCGAGACCGATTCGCCGTACCTGGCACCGGTGCCGTACCGGGGCAAGCTCAACGATCCGTCCAAGGTGATCCACGTGGCCGAGAAGATCGCCGAGTTCAAGGGTATCAGCGTGGCCGAGGTGGCGCGGGCGTCAACCGATAATTTCTTTAATCTTTTCAGTAAGATAAAGAGATAATCTAAAGTCAAATATCTAAAGTAATTTATCAGGATGACCATGGCTGCCCGCAACGCGTTCTCCCGTCACCGCCTTGTTTCCCATTGCCGCGGCGCGCTGCTGGCGCTGTGTGTCGCCGTGGCGGCGCCGGCCGCCCAGGCGGCGGCCAATCCCTCGGACTGGTGGGTCTACGTTGCCAACGATTACCCCGACGAGATCAATGAACTGCTGGCTCGGGGCGCCGATCCCAACGTGCGCTACCGCAACGGCCAGCCGGCCCTGATGCGGGCGGTGGTGGATGGCGCCTGGAAGGTCTTCGACGCGCTGGCGGCCAATCCGCGCACCGACGTCAATGCCGAGAATCCGGCGGGCGAGACCCCGCTGATGTACCTGGCCATCGCCGGCCAGGTCGACCGTGCCCGCAGCCTGATGGCGCGCGGGGCCCAGGTCAATCGCCTGGGCTGGACGCCGCTGCACTATGCCGCGTCCAAGGGCCAGCTGGCGATGGCGCGGCTGTTGCTGGACAACAAGGCCATGGTGAACGCACCCGCGCCCAACGGCGAGACGCCGTTGATGATGGCGGCGCTGTCGGGCAACAGGGCAATGGTGGACCTGCTGTTGAAGGCGGGGGCCGACGTCACCACGCGCGACACCAAGGGCCAGGACGCGTCCGATTGGGCGACCACGGGCAAGTCCGCCAAGCTGGCCGCGGAATTGAAGACCCTGATCGCCCAGCAGGAGGACGCCAAACGGGCCCGCCGCGCCAGCACGCCGCCCGAACCCGAGGCGCCGGTGCCGGGAGCCGCGGACGGCGACGTCGCGGGCGCCGCGATGCCCGCTGCCACGGACGCAACGCCCGCCGCGCCGGCGCAGGCGTCCTCGCCAGCCCCCGCCGCGCAGGACGCCAGCCCGAAGTCCGCGTCCAGCGTCGGTGGCGTGTCGGGCGTGCGGTTGAACAACTACGACCAGCCTGCGGCGCCCTGAGCGCCTGCGGTCCCGCTTTCTTGCAAACCCGCCCGATGGCGGGTTTTTTCTTGGCCGTCCGGCCGGCGCGCGGGGAGGGCGCGAGGATCGACGGCCTCCCGCGCATGGCCCCGCGAGACCGGCTCAAGCCGTGCCGCGTCGGATTTTTCGCATCCTTTGTTCGGGGTTTTCCCTTGTTATTCTCAATTGGTGGGAAATGTTTTCCGTTTTTACACCATGAATTGATAATCTGGCGGCCATCAACATCTGGAGTGCTTTTCGATGGATCAGTCGGTAGGGGCGGGCGCGGACCGCGTGCTGTACGTGTTGGCCACGCTGGCCCGGCACGACGGCCCCCTGAGCATCGCCGCGCTGGCGGAAAAGACCGGCCTGGCCCAGAGCACCCTGTACCGCCAGGTGGCGCTGCTCAAGCGCTGGGGCTTCGTCGCCGAGCATGAGGGTGAATACGGCCCCGGCCCGCTGTGCGTGCAACTGGCCTGGGGCTTCGACCAGTCTTCGTTCCTGATCCACGAAGCGCAGCCGGACATGGCCGCCCTGGCGGCGGCGTCGGGCGAGACCATCGGCCTGCTGGTGGCCGTCAAGGACCAGGCGGTATGTCTGGACATGGTCGAAAGCCAGCACCCGCTGCGGTGCTCCTTCACCAAGGGCCGCGGCCTGCCGCTGGCGCGGGGCGCCTCGGCCAAGTCGCTGCTGGCGTTCATGCCGGCGGCACGGCTGCAGGCTGCGCTGGCCGTGCTGGCCAGGGAATCGGGCCTGGACCCGGCGCGCCTGGCCGACGAACTGGAGGCCATCCGCGCCCAGGGTTATGCCGTGACCGACAGCGAAGTCGACGCCGGCGTCTGGGGCGTGAGCGTGCCGATCTTCCAGCGCGCCAACCAGGCGGTGGCCTCCATCACGCTGATGGCGCCGTCCACCCGCGCCGCCCAGCGGCCGCAGGCCTTCATCGACCTGACCGTCGCCGCCGCCCGCCGCATCTCGGGCAAGTTGCAGGCGCACTGACCTATTTCGTACCCGGATTCCTCGTTGTCCCCGCCATTCCCGCCTCATCTCTAGACACCGCCACACCCGTTACGCCGCTCCGATCGCCGTATCCGCATCCACTTTTTCTTTCAGGATTCGCCATGACTACTCGCCGCACCCTGTTGACCGCCGCCCTGACCCTGGGCCTGGCCTGGAGCATGGGCACCGCCCACGCCCAGGAAACCATCCGCGCCGTGACCGACGCCACCTTCCCGCCCATGGAGTTCGTCAAGGACGGCAAGCGCACCGGCTTTGACATCGAATTGGTCGAGGCCCTGGCCGCCGCCATGGGCAAGAAGGTCGAATGGATCGACATCGACTTCAAGGGCCTGATTCCCGCCCTGCAGGCCGGCCGCGCCGACATCGCCGTGTCCGCCATCTACATCACGCCCGAGCGCAGCAAGGTGGTGGACTTCACCGACCCGTACTACGCCGGCGGCCTGGTGGTGCTGACCAAGAAGGACGGTCCGGTCAAGACCCTGAAGGACCTGGACGGCCGCAAGGTGTCGGTGCAGGTCGGCACCAAGTCGGTCAACTACCTGAAGGAACACTACCCGTCGGTGCAGCGCGTCGAGGTCGAGAAGAACCAGGAGATGTTCAACCTGGTGCAGATCGGCCGCGCCGATGCCGCCGTCACCGGCAAGCCGGCCGCCAAGCTGTTCGCCCAGAGCACCACCGACCTGACCGTGCTGGCCGACCAGATCACCACCGAGGACTACGGCATCGCCGTGCCCAAGAACAAGCCGGAACTGACGCGCGGCCTGAATGAGGCGCTGCAGAAGATCAAGGCCGATGGCAGCTACCAGGCCATCGTCAACAAGTGGTTCGAGGCGCCCGCGAAATGAACCTGGATTTTGCTCCCGTCTTCGCCGACTTCGACGCGCTGGTGCGCGGCGCGGTGGTCACCATCGAGGTGACCGCCGGTGCCCTGCTGCTGGGCTGTGTCATCGGCCTTCTGGTCGGCGTCGGCCGGCTCAACCCGCAGCGCAGCATCATCTACAACCTGTGCAGCGTCTACCTGCTGTTCTTTCGCGGCACGCCGCTGCTGGTGCAGCTGTTCATCTGGTTCTTCGGCCTGCCGCAGTTCGGCGTGACGCTGCCGGCGTTCGCCTGCGGCGTGCTGGGGCTGGGCATGTATTCCGGCGCCTATGTGTCGGAAATCGTGCGCGGCGCGATCCAGTCGGTCGACCGCGGCCAGACCGAGGCCGCCCGCTCGCTGGGCATGTCGTCGGGCCAGGCCATGCGCATCATCATCCTGCCGCAGGCGGTGGTGCGCATGATCCCGCCGCTGGGCAACGAGTTCATCGCGCTGATCAAGAATTCGGCGCTGGTGTCGCTGTTGACCATCCATGACCTGATGCACGAAGGGCAGAAGATCATCAGCGTGTCGTACCGCTCGCTGGAAACCTATCTGGTGGTGGCGCTGATCTATCTGGTCCTGACCACGGCCGCCATGTTGATACTGCGCAGGATCGAGCAACGCCTGCGCGCGGGGGGGATGGTGCAATGAACGCCGCGAATCCGAAAGAAATGATCCGCATCCGCGGCCTGCAGAAATCCTACGGCGACCACGCCGTGCTGCGCGGCATCGACTTCGATGTGCTGCCGTCGCAGGTGGTGGTGGTGATCGGCCCCAGCGGTTCGGGCAAAAGCACCTTGCTGCGCTGCTGCAACGGGCTGGAAGTGGCCCAGGGCGGCACCGTGGAGATCTGCGGCCAGACGTTACAGAACGAAGGCGAGCTGTTGCCCGAGGCCGAACTGAACCGCCTGCGCATGCAGGTCGGCATGGTGTTCCAGGGCTTCAACCTGTTCCCGCACCTGTCGGTGCTGGACAACGTCACCGTCGGGCCGCGCAAGCTGCGCGGCATGGGCCGCGACGAGGCCAACGCGCTGGCCGAGGACCTGCTGCGCAAGGTCGGCCTGGCGCAGAAGATGTCGGCCATGCCGGCCAGCCTGTCGGGCGGCCAGAAGCAGCGCGTGGCGATCGCCCGCGCGCTGGCGATGCAGCCCAAGGTCATGCTGTTCGACGAACCGACCTCGGCGCTGGATCCGGAGCTGGTGGGCGAAGTGCTGCAGGTCATGAAACTGCTGGCGCGCGAAGGCATGACCATGATGGTCGTGACCCACGAAATGGGCTTTGCCCGCGACGTGGCCGACGTGGTCGCGGTGATGGACGGCGGCGTGATCCTGGAGTCGGGCGCGCCCGAGGTCATCTTCAGCCAGCCACGCGAGGCCCGCACCCGCGAATTCCTGCAGGCCGTGCTGAGCGCGGGGCAGGGGGCGGCATGACGGCGGTGCAATTCGACAAGAGCCTGTGGACCGCGCGCGACGACAGCGCCGAGCGCGGCGACACGCGCCGCCTGGCGCACATCGTCGAGCCGGCCGCGGGCCAGGCGCCGGCCGCGGGCGAGCCGGTGCTGCTGGGATTCGCCTGCGATGCGGGCGTGGCCCGCAACCAGGGTCGCGTCGGCGCGGCCGCCGGCCCGGCCGGCATCCGCAAGTACATGGCCGGCCTGCCGGCGCACGGCCTGACGCGCCTGCTGGACGCGGGCGACGTGGCCAGCGAGGGGGACCAGTTGGAGGACGCGCAGGAGCGCCTGGGCCTGGCGGTGGCCGACCTGCTGCGCCAGGGCGCCCGCCCGCTGGTGCTGGGCGGCGGCCACGAAATCGCCTGGGGCAGCTTCCAGGGCCTGGCGCGCTGGCTGGCCGACCGCGGCGACGACGGGCCGGTGCTGGTGCTGAACCTGGACGCGCATTTCGATCTGCGCACCGGCCGGCCGGGCAGTTCCGGCACGCCGTTCGACCAGATCGCGCATTACTGCGAGGCGCACGAGCTGGCGCTGCAATACGCCTGCCTGGGCGTGTCGCGGCTGGCCAATACGCCGGCGCTGTATGCGCGCGCGGCGGAAGTGGGCGCGGTGTGGGTCGAGGACCGCGACATGCAGGAACGCCACCTGGCGGCGCGCCTGGCCAATGTCGATGCCTTGCTGGCGCGGGCCCGCCATGTCTACCTGACCATCGATCTGGACGTGCTGCCGGCGGCGGTGATGCCGGGCGTGTCGGCGCCGGCGCCCTATGGCGTGCCGATGGCGGTGATCGAGGAGATCGTGCTGCGCGTCAAGGCCAGCGGCAAGCTGCGCCTGGCCGACATGGCCGAGTACAACCCGCGCTTCGACATCGACGGCCATGGCGCCCGCGCGGCGGCGCGCCTGGCCTGGCAACTGCTGTCCGCATGACACGGTGCGCGGCGCAACGTCCGCCGCGCACCCGGGCCCGCCGTCATGCCCGCCGGGGCGAGCGTGACGGCGGGCCTTTTTACGCCTGCGGCGCAACCAGCGGGATCGACATCTCGTGATGGAAGAGATTGTCGGGGTCGACGTTGCGCTTGGTGGCGATCAGCGCGGCGGTCTTGTTGCCGTAGTACAGGTCGAGCCATTGCGGGTCGACCTGGGTGTGGCTGGCGTCGGTGTACTTCATGTCGGTGTCGGGGTAGTTGATGTAGCACCCCTCGAACGGCGAACCCGGCTGGTTGCTGGGCTTGCCGCCGTACTGCGCGAAGTACTCGTCGTACAGGTCGGCGATCCACTTGATGTGGAAGGCGTCCTGGGCCGGGTCGGTCCAGTACACCTGGAACTGCGACTTCAGCAGCGACGAGCGCTGGCATACGCTGGTCGGGTTGGCGGCTTCGTCGTTGCGGTTGATGCGGCCGCCGTACGAGTCGATCTGCACCAGCGCCTGGTTCAGGCGCGGGTCGTCCGAGCCGTTCAGGTACTCCCACATGGCCATGATTTCGACGTCGCTGAAATTGGCCTTGTGATACGCGGACTTGTACTTGCCGCGCTGGTTGCTGCCCGAGCCGTTGATGCTTTGCGTCAGCCACAGCCAGTCCATCTTCTGCGCATCGTTCACGGCGTGCGCCAGCAGGCGCGGGGCCGGTTCGGCCATGCGGTGCGACGGGCCGTGCCAACTGGTGGCCAGGTTGACGCCGGGCGCCGCGCCGGCCGCCGCGTTCATGGTGGCGACGAAATCCAGGAACGGCTGGTCGCGCGCGCCGCCCACCTTGCCGTCCTTGCCCGTGTACTGGATGCTGAGCACCACGTCGCCGGTGGAACGGTGCTGCACCTTCAGCAAGGTGAACAGGCCGCCGTTGGCCTTGGCCGGATCGGGGCTGTTCCAGTCCGCGTCATGGTCGGCGAACCATTGCCAGTAGGCGCGCATGAAGCGGGCGAAGTTGGCGCGGCCGGCCGTGCCGGTGCCGAAGCTGGCCCAGGGATAGGACAGCGACAGCCAGTAGGCCTCCTGCGGCGCGACCGGCAGTTCGGCGTAGTAGTAGGTCAGGATGATGCCGAAGTTGCCGCCGCCGCCGCCGCGGCAGGCGATGAACAGGTCGCGGTCGGCGCCGGCGCTGTGCAGGTTGACATGCTTGGGCACCAGCTTGCGCGAACCCGGGCCCTGCGGCACCAGGATGTCCACGCCCGACAGCCAGTCCACCGTCAGGCCATGCAGGCGCGATAGCAGGCCGTAGCCGCCGCCGACGATGTGGCCGCCCGAACCGACCGAATAGCACGAGCCGCCGGGCAGGGTGCGGTTGGCGGTCTTGTACAGGTCCAGGTAGCCGTCCCAGTTCTGGTTGCCCGCCGCGGCCGCGAAACGGTAGCGGGCGGCGGGGTTCCAGGGCGAGGCAATGTCGCCGGCCTCGCGGTAGCGCAGGCCGGTCATCAGGCTCAGGTCGATGATGGCCAGCGGCTGGCCGTGGTCCTCGGGCAGTTTGTTGGCGACGAAACCTTCGTAGCAGTGGCCGCCGCTGCGCACCGTGATGCGGCAGCCCTGGGCCAGCGCGGCGTTGGCCGCGTCCAGCACGTCCTGCGGGGTCTTGCAGACATAGATGGCGTTGGCGCCCTGGCCCGTGGTGGGGAAGCGCAGGTTGAAACCCTTTTGCAGGGTTGCGTAACGCGGGTCATTGCTGTCAATCAGGGAAAAATCCGACATGCGCACCTCTATGGTTGATTTTCATAAGTGCAGGATGCAAGCGGGGGTCGCCCGCCGGCAACGCGGGATGACAAGCTTTGGAAGCCGCCGGTGCCGGGTACCGCTAAAACCGGGGCCGGTTGATTCTGATTCAACTGGATGACG
>NZ_QHHO01000047.1:293874-347670 GCF_003184165.1 Achromobacter sp. RW408 | reverse complement strand
CCGACGCCACGTCCGCCGAGGCCACGTCCGCCGAGGCCACGTCCGCCATCTTGCAGGCCTGGCGCGAGCGCGGCGACGACCGGCTCGATCCGGTCGGCTTCCAATTCATCGAGGCGCTGGCCCGGCGCGCGGCCGCCCACGCCGGCGCCGCCCGCGCCCGGCTGGACGAGCGACTGGCGCAGTTGCTGCAGGCGTATGCGGCGCGCATCGCCGCGGCCAGCGCGGCCAACGCCGCCGTCGAAGGGCTGGACGATGCCGCTGCGCCCGACGCCAGCCCCGCGCCGGCCATGGCGGTTCCCAAGCCCGCGCGCGGACCGCTGGCCGAGCTGGCGGCGTATCTCGCCTACCCTGGCGCCCCCGGCGAAGATCCCGACGCCATCGCCGCGCAGGCGCGCCGCGACGCTTATCCGGACATGCCGGTGCTGGACGGGCTGCGCGAGATCTGGTCCGGCCTGAGCGCCGACCGCCAGGTGCGCCAGTCGCAGGAGCAGGTGCACAAGAACGCCGGCCCGCTCAATTCCAACCAACTGGTGCACCGCGCCCTGTCGCTGATGCGCGAGCTGTCGCCGGGCTATCTGCAGCAGTTCGTGACCTACACCGAGGCGCTGGCCTGGATGGAACAGGTAACGGCGGCCGCCGCGCCGCCGGCCAGGGAGACGTCGCGCGCGCCCGCCAGGAAAGGCGCGCGCGCCAAGGGCCGCTAGGACACCTCCCGCCCGCAACCGCGACAGGCAACGCTGGCCATGCCGGCCCAATGCCCCGCCGGCGCGCGCCCTCAAGCGGCCTCCCGGCGCGGACCGCCCCCGCGCCGCCCTCGCCTTCAGCCCGCCTCGCGTGGCAGCCAGGCGCCATGGAAACCCGCCGGTATCCGCCGCGGCAGGCGCACCGTGGCCAGCGGCCCGGCCGTCAGGTCACGGGCATCGAGCACCACCACGTCGCTGCGGTCGCCCTCCTGTCGATAGACGCACACCAGCACCCAGCCGTCGTCCTCCGACTGCGCGCCGGGGCGCGGCACGAACACGGGTTCGCTGTTCTGGTCGCCCGGCGGCACCTCGTACCGCTGCCGCGCGCCGGTCTCCAGGTCGTAGCGCACCACCCCGCGCATCTCGCGATTGTTGGGTTGATGCACGGCGTAGGCATAGCGGTAGGCGTGGCCGGTGCGGCCATCGTTGATGCGCGGCAGTTCGATGCCGGCGTCGTCCAGCTGGCGCTCGCTGACGCCGCCGCCGGCCAGGTCGATCACGTAGCGCCACAGCACCCCCAACGGGCTGTCCTCGAAGCCCGCGCCGTCACGCGACAGCCGCAGGTATTCCGGATAGCGCACCACGTCCAGCACCAGCGTGGCGTCATCGGCCTCGTAGGCGTTGACCACGTGCTGGATGAAACACGGCGCCACCTCGAACCAGCGTACCGGCCCGCCATGGCGCGGGATCACGCCCAGCCGCGATTGCCGCTCGTCGTGCCAGCGCAGCGGCATGCGGTAGCCGCGTGACAGCATCGAGAAGTCGTAGGCCACGTTCAGGTCCAGCAGGATGCTGTGGCGGGCGGTGATGGCCATGTCGTGCATCATCGACGGCCCGGGCACCTCGATCAGCTGGTCCAGCAGCGGCCGACCGTGGGCATCCGTCACGCCATAGCGCAGCCAGGGTCGCTCCCAATGGGCGCGAAAGCTCATCAACTCGCCGGTCGCGGGATCGATCTTGGGGTGCGCGGTCATGCCGCCCGCCAGGCCGGGATGGCGGCCGCTGGCGCCCAGGAAGTCCAGTCCCGCCGTCATCGCCAGCGGCGCGCCGCCTTCGGCCAGGGCCAGGGTTTCGCCGGCATGGCGCAGCACGTTGACGTTGGGATTGGTGTCGGGCAGGTCGGCGGCCAGCGCGGGCGCGTATTCGCGCGCCCACAGGCGGGTGCGAGCCCAGCGGTTGCGGTAGCCCGTGGCGCGGCCGTCGCGCAAGGTGATGGCGTGCAGCATCGCCGGCTGCGGCCACCAGGACAGCACGTCGTTGCCCTCGAAACGGCCGCGCAGGGGGTTGGGACCGTTGCGCACCAGCGCGCCGTCCAGCTCGGGCGGCAACGTGCCCGTCACCGGCAGGTCGGTCAGGTCGGTTTCATCGGCAAGCGGCGCGGTGGCGCCGGTGTTCAGCTCGAATCGGGTCATGCCTTGCATCCTTCGGGTTGGAGAAGGATGCAATTTTTACCCGGATTAAATTATTCGTCAATATTACCCGGATTTAATTAACGCGGGTCTTCCGGGTTCATCGAGGCGTCGCGAACATACGGATCGCCTGGCTCAGGCCGCAGCGTCGCCTCGATCTCGGGCGAAAACGCCGGGATCCTGCTGGTGCGCATGACAGCCCAACGCATGATCGCGTGCAGGTAGTTGACGGGCGCCAAGATCAGGCAGGCCAGGCCCGGCTGTTGGGCATCGTTGGCGAAGATGCGCTCCTTGCTGAAGGCGAAACTCTCGCGCTTGCCGTCGACCGGCATGCAGAACAGCACCGCGTCCAGCACCGCTTGCGGGCCCTCTTCCATGTAACGGCGCAGGAACTCCCAATGCGAATATGCGTTTTCGATGCGGCTGGTGGCGATGCAGAACGCAAAGGTCTCCCTGACCGTGACCCCGTCCTGATCGAGGATCAGTCCGCGGATATCCCAGTTCAGCAAACCGAAGCTGCCCCTGCCCCGTCCCAGCGTGAAATGGATCTTGTCCCACGCTGCGGTCAGCACGGTGCCGTCCAGCCGGAACACATGCACCAGGCGGCGCTTGCGATCCAGCGCGATGGGATAGTAGGTCCAGCGGAACATTTCCTTGTGGGCGACCCAGGCGCTCGCCGCGCCCAGCGCCGCGCAAATGGCCATGCCGAAGAAGACGGCTTCCCACAGGCCGTTTTCATTGGGCAGCCGGTCCACCACCAGGATCCAGGCCAGCATCAGGACGCCGCCGATGCCGAAGGCCAGGCCGATCGCGCCCAGCAGCGCCACGAAGCCACGCCAGGCATACCAACGGTCGACCGACAGCAGGCTGTTGGAATTCATCCTCACCACGCACAGTTGCGCCAGCAGCGGGACATCCAGCCGCTTTTTCTGCAGCAGTCGGTGCTCACGGTCGAATTCCGTCAGTGGACGGTCGTTGGGAAACTTGGACATGAGTCCGTTGAAATCCATCGGGCCCCTCCTGGGTCAAGGAAAAACGCCGGCAAGGCGCCCCCCGGCACCGAGCGGGGAATACTCTCGCGTCAGGCGCAAGCGAGTCGGCGTCAACGCGCCAACTACAGGAAAAACGCAAATACCGACACGAACCCGATGGGCAGCGCCACCCAGATCAATAGCCCGAAAACGCTTACCAAGCGCCACCGGCCCAGCATATGCGGCAGCTTGCCTTCAATCGCCAAGCGCTCTTCAGGCGTGGGCGGGATAATGGGATAAGGATTCTCGCCCTCCCACTTCATCGACTCGGCCAACTCCGCCGGCAGCGCCGGACGGCGGCCGTGGCAACGGATCCAGTATTCCAGCCAATTGGGCACGTAATACATGCTGCCAAAGAACCAGAACGCCACCGACTGCAGTCCTCCCTTCAAGCGGTGCCGCCGATCGACCGAGTCCGAGAACAATTCACGGTCCATCCACGCATACGCATTGGCGCGATGATCGGGAATCAGCGCCACAGGCGGCGCCTGTGCCGGTTCCCCGTCCATGTAGCACCGAATGAATTCCCAGACCTCCCCCGCCAACTGCGGACTGGCGAACGGACTGGTGAGCGTCACGCCCGTCTTGACACGACGGCTCCCCGGCCACAGCTGCGCCACACGCAACGGATACAGCGCACCCGCGCCGGTCGTGGTGACAATCATGCGGTTGGCAACATAGGGAACAGCCTGGTCATAGTCGACCGCGATCCAGCCCGCCTTCTTTTCCCACGCGTACATGCGGCGCAGACGGCGACTGATGATCACCGTATCCGGCACGAGCGCGAACGTCAGCTTCAATGCGGTAATCAGGCCGACCAAGGCAAGGACAAAGTACAACGTTGCAAATATGAAGAAATCCTGGCCGTAGCCTCGGCCGGTGGGATCGAATTTCACGATGAAATTGATCGCGGTGAAACTCATCAGCAATCCGAACAGATAGGCTACCGCCGCCCCATACCCACGCATGGAATCCCTGGGCGATACGAGCCGCAGGCATGCCGGGGATATTTCGACGACATGATCATGGCCAGAAGGCGTCGACGTTCCACGCTCTTTTCCCACAGGCAGCAGCCAGCCCCACGCTCCGCTTTTTTCCGGAACGGAGGTGATTCCGGCCCAACCCTTGCCATGCCGTTCAGTCGCCATCGCTATCCTTGCATCACATCCCTTCTTGCTGTTTCCTGGGATACTCCTGGGGCTTGCTTCCGCGGCCATGGTGAGGCCCGGCCGGCCCTTGCTTTCCCCCACTGTCGCTCCCCGCTTCAATAGGTTACGTAAACAGCACGAACGCCACCATGGACAACACCGGCACCACCGCCCAGATGAACAATCCCACGGCATTGACCGCGCGCCAACGCTTCATCATGTGAGGCAGCCTGCCCTCGATCGCCAGTTGCTCCACCTGCGAGGGAGGGATGATGCGATAGGGATTCTCGCCTTCCCACGCCAAGGTATCGGCCAGCTCCGGCGGCAACGCCGGCTGATTGCCACGCCGTCGAATCCGATATTCCAGCCAGTTCGGCGCGTAGTAGACGCACGCGAAGAACCAGAATGACAAAGCCCCGAATGTACCTTTCAGGCGATGTTGCCGGTCCACGGACTGGGAGAACAACTCACGGTCCATCCAGGCATAGGCGTGGGCCCGATGATCCGGCAACAGCGCGACTGGCGGCAGCGTCGCGGGATCCTCGTCCATATAGCATCGGATGAACTCCCAAAGCTGGGCGGCCGACTGCGGCTGCGCGAACGGAACCGTGGGCGACACCCCGGTATTCACGCGCCGCGTTCCGGGCAGGAACTCCACCACCCGCAACGGATAGAGGACATTGGACCCGGTCGTGGTCGTCATCCTCAGCTTGGGCACAAACGGGGTCGCGCGATCGTAGTCGACCGATTTCCACCCCCCCTTTTTTTCCCAATAGTAGATACGGCGCAAGCGCCGGCTGAAGATGACCGAGTCAAATACCTTGGAGAAAGTCAGTTTGGATCCCGAGATCAGGCCAACCAGGGCAAGCACAATGCTCAGCGCCAAAACCAGAAGGAAATCGACCGAATCGTATCCACGCGTGGAAGCGTCGAACTTGACCATGAAGAACACCGCGCCAAAGGCCATCCATACGCCCAACGCGTAGGCGCCCACCGCCGCGAATCCACGCAAGGCATCCGACGGGGTTTGCAGACGTAGGCAGGCCGGCGAGATTTCCACCACCGTGCCATGCGCGGCCGGCGTCTCCTTCCTCGGTGCACCGCCAACGGGCAGCAACCATCCCCAAGCCCCGCTTTCTTCAGGGACGGTCTTTCCCGAATACCTCATCGATCCCGCTTTGCTCGTCAGATGCATGCCGTCTACTTCCCCCGCCTCCAAGTCCGCCCCTACCAGTTCGACACGACAACGCCGAGGAAAGACAGCGGTAAGGCAACCCACAGCGCCAAGCCGAAAATACTCGCCAGCCGCCATCGCCTTTTCATGGACGGCAGATTCCCGGCCCGCGCCAGCAGTTCTTCCTGCGTCGGCGGGACGATTCGATACGGGTTGTCGCCTTGCCAGCCCGCCACCGCCGCCAATTCCGCCGGCAGCGCAGGGCGGCGTCCGAATCGGCGAATCCAGCACTCCATCCAATTCGGCAGGTAATAGGCGCCGCTGAAGGACCAGAACGCGAACGGCCGCACCAATCTGTGGTGACGATCGATCGCGTAGGGAAACAGTTCTCTGTCCATCCATGCATACGCGTTGACGCGATGATCCGGCACCAACGCCACCGGCGGCAATGCCGCGGGTTCGGCGTCCATGTACAAGCGGATAAACTCCCAAAGCTGCGCCGCGGCTTCCGGACGATCAAAGGGCGCGGTCAGCGCCACGCCCTTGAGGATGCGGCGCGAATCGGGCGCGATCTCGACGACACGCAATGGATAGGCCGCGCCTGCCCCGGTCGCGGTGACCACGTGATAATTGCCCACGTAGGCCAGCGCACGGTCAAAGTCGACCGACGTCCAGCCGGTCCGTTTTTCCCACGCATACAAGCGCCGCAGTACGCGACTGACGATAGTGGTCTCCTGGATGGGTGAAAAAACCGATCGATAAGCGCAGACCCAGCCGATCAACGCACAGACGAGATAACCTGCCATCATGACCGCAAGGCCCGTATCCAGGGTGGTCCTACCCATACGGAGATCGATCAGCGCGGTGAGAAACAGCAATGTCAACCCAACCGCCGCCGCCAACGAGACGCAGGCCACGTAACCGCGAGACGCCTCGAAAGGCCCCGTCAGACGCAAGCAGGCCGGCGTCAATTCAGTAACCATGCCCTCGGCGGCCGGCTGCACGCCAGATCGTCCCGACAGCAGCCAGCCCCAGGTGCCGGTGCGTTCCGGCAGTTCTTCCAGATCGCTATTTTTTCTAGTAGTTGTCAACGGAGAGCTACCACTGCGCTACCGAGACGCCGACGAACGCCAGCGGCAGGAAGCTCCAAAGCAATATCCCCCAAACACTGACCCGCAGCCACCGCTTCTTCATATGCGGCAATTTCCCCTGCATCGCCAGCGTCTCCTCGGGCGTCGGCGGCAATATGCGATAAGGGTTCTCGCCCTCCCACTTCAGCGCCGCGGCCAGTTCCGATGGCAGCGCCGGTCGCCGGGCATAGCGACGGATCCAGTACTCCATCCAGTTCGGCAGGTAGTACACGCCGCTGAAGAACCAGAAGCCGAATGCGGTGTAGGCATTGGTCAGATGGTGTTGCCGATCGATCATGTCGGGATAGAGTTCACGGTCCATCCATGCAAAGGCGTTCGTGCTGTGATCCGGGGTCAGCACAACGGGAGGCACTTCAGCCGGCGTGTCGTCCATGTAGCGGCGGATGAATTCCCAAACCGCCGCACCGGTCTGCGGCGCCGCATACGCGCGCGTGGGCGCGACAAATCGAGCGATCCGGCGGGATCCTGGCACCAGTTCCACCACTCCCAACGGATATGAGGAGGAAGCGCCAGTGGGCGTTACCGCCTTGAAATTGGAAACGAAGGCGACCGCGCGATCATAATCAACGCCGACCCACCCGGTCCTCTGATTCCACGCATAGATGCGGCGCAGGCGCCGGCTGATGATGGTTGTGTCCTGGAGCGGGCGGGTGATGATGCGATAACCGATCCACAGTCCCAGCAGGGCCAGCGCCGCTCCGCCCCCGACCACCAGGAGATATGGCCCTCCATAGCCTCGATCGGCCACGTCGTAGATCATCGCGAAATTCAAGGCGATGAACGCCATGGCCAGGCCAAACACGATCGCGGCCGAAGCCGCGATGCCACGCATGTTCTCGACCGAACTCGTCAGCCGCAAACAAGCCGGGGTAATCTCCACCACGCTGCGGTAGGGGAAAGCGTCAATCGATGACCGACTCCTATCGGAAGGGGCAGGAAGCAACCATCCCCATCCTCCGCTTTTTTCCGGGACGGCCGTAATGCCCGCCCGACCTTTGTCCTTGCTCGCGCTCATCAGATATAGACCCCGGACAAGAAACCGGTTTCCATATCCGGGCGCTGTTGTTGATCAGGCCAATACCTGACTCTCATGCAATAAGAGCCGCCAACGCCTCGCAACGCCAGAAACACACCGCTCAAACGAGCGCTCTTTCCCGCCGGGTCCAACTGCATCTGCAAGTTCCTGAATCGAGGAGTTGGAAAAAACACCGGATAATCCGTTGAGGTCGGAGCTGCCGCACCCTTTTCCAAGATCATCGTCCGGAAAACTCGCTCTCCAGCTCGCTCATTTCGATAGAATTCCACCAAGATTTTGCTCCCATGCGAGTATATCGGTACGTTGATGCTGTATTGAATATCAACATAGCCGGGCGGCTCGGCTCCCACAAAAAAGCGGCCGCTGGCAACAAGAATGATGCGCTCCAACGCCTGCACTTCGTCGCTGAGCGTCGCAAACGGCTGCGCCGGGCTGCCAGGCTTGCCCTGCGCCCCTTTAGTGGCAAACGGGTTGTTTTGGATACTGGCGGCCTGAGCCCGTTTACCAAATATCCCGTTATCCAACCAATACTCCACCGGAACGAGGTTGGACTCATCGGTCCCGGCAGCATTGACGGCAGTCCAAATCGCTACCCCCAACGCGGCCACCAAAAGCAGCGCCCATCCGACTGGCCCCATCGTAACGCCGAGCAAAGTGAAGCCCGCCCCGCCCACTGCCGCAGAGCCGGCAGCCATGGTTACGCCATACGACGCGACACCGGAGACCATCGTGGCAAAGCCTGACGCCATTGACCAATACGCGGATCGCTCGTTGGTGCGTTGCGCCAGTTTCACTGAAGCACTGAAAACCGTGGCCACCCCCTCTAGCAGTCCGGCAAATAGTCCCAGGACAGCGCCGCGACGCACAAGGGCTTCGCCGACTTCCTTGGATGCAAGCGCAACGATAGTACCTGTCATGTCGTAGCCCACGCTAACGACGGCCATGGCATTGGCGGTAGCCCCCGCTCCACTTGCAACACGGTCATAGCCAGATGCGTCGTCTTTGAGCATCGCGCTCAACGAGCTCATGGCGCCCTGAACTTGGAAAAACATGATGCCTGCGGCCAGACCTGTGCCCGCATACGACCCCATCATCGCCACCCGTCCCTCGAGAAATGGATTCACTCGGGCGGCGCCTTGTACCGGCAACTCGATATGCTGAAATGGCGTTCCGCCCGCGAGCAGCTTGCTCAGGGTTTGTCCCTCCTCCATTTTTTGGAACGTAAATGCGACCACTCCGGCCACTGCGCCGCGATCATTGGGCAAGTCCAGATAAACGCCTCGGCCAACGCTTTCGGACAGGGCCAGGCCCTTCTGCCCGAGGTTGCCTGGCTGGGCCAGGTAACCGCGACCGGCGGGCAAACCGCCAGACATCGAAATGGGCGCGAAACCCTTTACGGGTTTGGTCGCAGCCTCTTCGAACATATTCTTGATGGCCGCAAATGGTCCAGTCACCATCGCAGGCCGCACCAGAAGGTCCTCACGCGTCACCAAGGTCAAGGCAATGCCTCGCATGAGCCGGTTGAAGGTTTTCGGGTCATCCGTCATCAACCTGGACAATTGGCCCGTCACGGTATCGACCAGCGCGGCCGTGGCCTCGTTATATCGTCGTTTCGCCCTAAGGACTTCGCGCAACTTGTCGATTTTTTCGGCGCCTTTGCCAAGGTAGCTTTCGGCTACCACTCTGGCCGCACTGACCATGGAGATGGACTCGTCGACAGATGCGGTATCCGACAGCAATTTCCAAAGATCGAAATTCCCCGCAGCGATGCTTCGATAGAACCAGTTGTCCGGATTATCGATCGGCATCTTCCATACTTCAGCCCAAAGCCCCTCTCGTTCGCGTCGGGTCTGACCAGAACCCGCGACGCACGAAGCAACCATACGCTCGCGCCGCACTCCAGCGAGCTCATCGCGGTCGCAGAAGTCATACCTCTGCTGCGCCCTCCAGCCCTTGCAAGCGCTCCAAGTGCAGAACAATGCGCTGTTGCTTTCGATCTGATTGGCCAGCGATTTCATTCCCTCGCTGTTCGCAAGCGCCGCTTTCCACGCCGCGGTATCAATATTCCGCTCATACCGATCCGGGCCATAATTCGCCGCCC
Organism: Achromobacter sp. RW408; assembly: GCF_003184165.1. NCBI lineage: Bacteria > Pseudomonadati > Pseudomonadota > Betaproteobacteria > Burkholderiales > Alcaligenaceae > Achromobacter > Achromobacter sp. RW408. The sequence continues at coordinate 337,877 of NZ_QHHO01000047.1, read as the reverse complement.
AGAATGGTCCCGGATTGGCTTTCGCACTGAGGAACAACCCCTGAATGAGCTCCGCCACCACTCGCTTGCGCTTGAGGTCGGGATCAGTGGCGCCCTCAAGCATGGCTCCCCGCGCCGCCGCGATATTGCGCCGCAGATTCAACTCCTGCACGATCCCCACCGGATCCGGCAGCACCAGCCCCACTCCCCACTGCAACGCCGGTAGTTTCGAATTCACCGCCCACATGAACGACGTCAGCAACTGCGGTTCCGGCTCGGCGCGCAGCTGCAGCGGGTTGTGCAGCCCCGCGTTCAGGCAGCGCTGCACGTCCGCCGGCGCGTAGTCGGCGACGATCTCCGTGATGTCGGGCATGGTCAGCTTGCAGGTATTAGGCGCGGTGCTGCCCGGCCCCACCTTGCCGTCGGCAATGTCCTTGACGTTCAGTTCGGTCATCCGCGCCGTGCGGCAGCCGTCCTTGTCGTCTTCGTAATCCTTGCGGGTCTCCCTGTCCCAGACGTAGCGGCTGTAGGCGATCCAGACCTTGGGGCTGCGCACGTGATCGATGGTGATGAACTGCGTGGCGGTGTTGTTGTGCCCCTCCGACGAGCAGGCCTCGGACAGCGGCTTGGTGGTCTCGGCGTCTTCCGGCATCTTGGCGACCGGGATCTTGCGGTAGTAGCCCTTCTTGTCGAGCAGGTAGCCGTCCCAGGTCTTGTCCTGCTTGAGCACGTACAGGTAGCCGGCGGCGGGCACGCGCACGAAATAGGTTTCCACCGGCAGCCCGGCGGGGTCGAAGCGCGGATCGAACAGCCGCACCTTGGCGTGCGCGTTCAGCTTTTTTTCCAGCCAGGTGCTGTACATGCGATGGGCGGGAATCTCCCATTGCGTATTGCTGGCGCCGCCATGCTCGCTATTGGCCCAGGCTTCGCGCACCATGGGGCGCGGCAACGGCGCCGGCACCAGCGGCATGATCGCCACGCCGCCCTGCTTGTCGCAGTTGATGCACTTGCCCTTGGTTTCGCCGCAGGTATTCGCCGCGGCGGCGCAGCGCGCGTTAGAAAGCTCGGCCATCCCTCACCTCTGTCTGCTCCGATTCGGATGCCGCGCCGGTCCATTGCCGCACGCGGTTCCATTGTTCTTGCGTGATGTCGTTCAAGGCCGCCACCGCCGCGATGCCATTGGCCTGCATGGTCGCCATGGCGTGGCGGATGTCGGGGTGCTGGTCGAAATGCGGGTGCACCAGCAGGCCGTGCAAGGCGTAGTCGACGATGTCGGTGTCCGTCTCCAGCCCCCAGCGCGCCTGGGCGCGCGCCACCAGCCGGTCGGCGCGCGCGCGCAGGCGGGACTCGCCCATGTCGTGGCCAGCCTCGGCCAGGGCGTCGAGCGCCTGGTTGACCCAACCGGCGCGTTCGAGCACGGCGCATTGCGCGCGATCGAGCACCAGCGGCGCCGCCGGACCGGCCTGCGGCGCGCCAGCGGCCGCCGACCGTTCATACTGGAGCGCCAGCTCGCCGGCGGCGCGGCCCGGCCGCCAGCAGGCCCGGACCGGCGCCAGCCATTGGGCCATCTGGTCTTCGGACAGCACTTCGGCTAATACCTCGGCCACGCGCGGGTCCCAATGACGCAGCGTCACGGGGTCAGCGCGGTCCGGCACCAGGCAGCGCGCCATGCGCGCCAGATGCCGGGCCAGCGCGGCGGGCGCCACCGGGCTGGCGATCCAGCCGCAGATCGGCCGATGGGTCCGGCCCGGGCCGGCGGCCGCGCACGCCGCTTCGACGGCCAGTTCGATCGCATCGTCGCGGCCGAACTCGCCCAGTTCGAGCAGGTAGGGGCAATGTTCGGCCAGGAAGCGGCTGCGATCCAGGGGCAACGCGACGGCCTGCCCCCGGCGCCTGGCATGGGCCAGCGGATCCTCGATGGTGGGGTCGACCAGAACGTACAGCCGGTCTTGCGGCAGGCCCGAGGCGGCGGCCAGCAGTTGTTGGTAGAGCCGCGAGACGACGGCCCGGTCCGCGTCGCGCGGAAAGTCGCCGTCAAACAAAGGCCGACCCTCCCGCCGCGGCGCTGTTGACCTTGCTTGGGCAATCCTTGAATTCACCCGAGGGCGGGGCCAGGTTGCCGCTCGCCGTCTGCGGCCCGACCCAGCTGTGCGCGCCGGCCTTCAACTCGACCTTGCCCGGCGCATGCAGCTGGATGCCGCCGCCCTCCAGCCGCAGATAGGCGCCGGCGGCCGTGGCCAGCACGCGCCGCTTGCCCTCGACCAGCACGTTGGCGCCGGCGGAGGCGAAGGTCACGGCTTTTTCGGCGCTCAGGGTCATCCTGGCGTCCTGGCTGTGCAGGCGCAGCTTGCCCCCGGCCGCATGCAGGCGCAGGCCCGCGTCCTTGACCGGCCGGCCGCCGCCGGCGGCGTGGCCGGCCGTGAACAGCAAGGCGCCGCCCGCCACGCCCACCGCCAGGTGCGCGCTGCTGGCCCAGTTCACGTCCGGCGCGATCTGCGCGAAGGTGGCGCCGGCCACCAGGAAAGCATTGGCCGGCGTGTACTGGCCGATGCCGCTGGGCGCGCTGACCTGGATGTGCGGTTCGCTGTAGGCCGCCACCTTGACGGCGGCGCCCTGGGGATTGGGATCGTCCTGGGTGGCCTCGACCACTTCCAGGATGTGTTGCAGGCCCTCTTGCGCCGGCAGCGCTTGCGGGTCGCCGTCCAGGATGGCCTTCTGCCTGACCGCGACGTCGGCCAGTTCCCTGGCCGCTTCCAGCGCGGCCTCGATCTGCTTGGATGCCTCGGCGCTGTCGAGCAGCGGCCCTTCGGCGTTCTCGCGCAGATCGGCGCTCAGCAGCAGCCCCGAGCCGCCGCGCAGCGCCACCGCCTCCTTGGTCGACAGCTCGGCGCCATGGCCCAGGTCCTGCAGCCGCTCGTTGTCGCGCTGCTGCTTGACGTGGCCCAGGTTCAGGCGCGCATCGGCCTGGGTGGTCGAGGCGGTCAGGCGCGACTGGCCCGGCGTGTCGTCCTGCACCAGCTGGTTGTAGCCGCCGGTGCCGGCGCCGCTGCTGGCCAGGGCCTGGGTCTTGAAGCCGGACATCACCGCGTTGTGGGCGTGGCCCTCGTTGGCGCCGGCGAACCAGGCCGGCGCGTTGCCGGTGGCGTTGGCGCCGCCCGCCTGCACCTTGTTGTGCGAGGCATCCTCGGCGCCTTCGCCGTTGTAGAGCGCGCCCACCACCACCGGCCGGTCGATGTCGCCATGCAGGAATTCCACCAGCACCTCCTGGCCCACGCGCGGCACGAAATGGCCGCCCCAGTCGCCACCGGCGACGGGCTCGGCCACGCGCACCCAGGCGCCCAGTTCATCCTTGGCGGGCGCGTTCTCGTCCCCCGAAGGATGCGCCATCCGGCTGCTGGAGGCCTTGCCGCGCTGCCAATGGAACTGCACCTTGATGCGGTGGTCGCGGTCGGTGTGCACCGGTTCCTCGGCGCCGATCACCAGGGCGGTCTGCGCGCCGAACACGGTGGGACGGGGGTGCAGGCGCACGCCATGGCCATCCTGCGTCGCGGGGCGGAATTCGGTGTCGCTGCCGATGCAGGTGAAGGCGTTGCGATAGAAATCGGCGTCGTCGCTGTCGCCGCCCCCCAACGCCTCGCTCACGGCGCGGCCGAGGTCGGCGTCGAAGTTGTTGCGGGCCTGGTGCGTGATGGCGATCACCACGAAGGCGGACGCGCCGCCCTGCTGGTAGTGGCCGGTCAGCTCGAAACGCTGCCCCGGCGCCAGCGTGCGCACGGTGCCCGCGCCTTCGATGCTCTGCTGGCGCACGCGCAACGCGGCCAGCGCGTTGTGCGCCAGCCGCTCGCCCTGGGCGCTGTCCTCGTAGGCGTACTGGCCGGGATAGTCGTCGCTGACCAGCTCGATCGCGTTGGCCAGCTTGCCGGCGTCCGCCTGCGCCGAGACCGGCCGCGCCTGGGCGCTGCGGTAGTCCCAGCTGGCCATGCGCACGGCGTTGGTCTGCCAGCGCTGGCGCGGACTCCAGCGCTGGATGCTGTCTTCGGTTTCGGTGACGTCGGCGCGCGCGAAACGCACGCTGGCCTGCGGGCCGGGCTTGAAGGCGCCGTTGTGGTCGGCGATGACCAGGGTATGGCCGTCGTCGGCGTGCTCGACCCAGTAGAACAGGCCCTCTTCGGCCAGCAGGCGCTCGACGAAGGCGTAGTCGGTTTCGCGGTACTGGATGGCCAGGCTGCGCTTGGCGTAGGCGGCGCGGTCCTTCACTTCCCAGCGCCATTGCGGCGCCAGCGTACCCTGGCCCTTGTAGTCGCCGAAGATGCTGTCGACGATGTCGATCACCGTCTTGTCCTGGTAGGCGAAGCTGTCGCGCCGCGCCCGCAGGAACGCCAGCCACGGCTCCACGGTCAGCCCATAGCGCGCCAGGCCGCCATTGGCGCCCAGGAAACGCACCGCCGTGGCGTGGCCGTGCCACAGGCGCGGCTGCTCGCGGTCCAGCGCGGTCTGCAGGCGCAGGGTGACGGGCTGGCCCATCAGGGCCTTCAGCGGGATATGCGCGTCGTCGGACAGCGCGGTGATCTCCAGGCGATAGGCGCCGCCGCTCAATTGTTCGGTGGCCGACAGGGTCTCGGCCACCAGGCGGTTCTCGCCCAGCGGCGTGCGCAGGTCCAGCAGGCGGTTGGCCTGCGCGATGCCGGCGGTCGACAGGCGGGACAGTCCGGAAGAATCCTGGGGCATGATCGCGGCTCCTGGCTCAGGTCAGGCGGTAGCGGAAGTCGCCGTTCTTGCCGGCCGTGACGCGGATGCGCGTGATCGCTTCGCCCTGCGCCATGCGGCCCAGCACCTGTTCGGCGATCTGCGGCAACAGCGTGCCGTTCAGGATGTGGTCGACGTTGCGCGCGCCGGTGTCGACCTCGGTGCAGCGCGCCAGCACGGCCTCGACCAGCGCGTCGTCCCAATCGAACACGGCGCGGTGGTTGGCCTGCACCCGCTCGGCGATGCGGGCCAGCTTCAGGCCGATGATGCGCGCCAGGGCGTCGTCATCCACCGGGTAGTAGGCAATGGTCTTCATGCGGCCCAGGAAGGCCGGCTTGAAGGCCTTGTACAGCTGCGGCGCCAGCAGTTCCTGCAAGGCGTCCGGATCCGGCCGTTCCTCGGCGGTCTTGTTCAGGCAGGCCTGCATGATGGTCGACGAGCCGACGTTGGAGGTCAGGATGATCAGCGTGTTGCGGAAGTCGATCTCGCGCCCTTCGGCATCGTCCATGACGCCCTTGTCGAACACCTGGAAGAACAGCTCCAGCACGTCGGGATGGGCCTTCTCGATCTCGTCCAGCAGCACCACGCTGTAGGGCTGGCGCCGCACGGCTTCGGTCAGCACGCCGCCTTCGCCGTAGCCGACGTAGCCGGGCGGCGAGCCTTTCAGGCCCGAGACGCTGTGGGCCTCCTGGTATTCGCTCATGTTGATCGTGACCAGCTTGCGCTCGCCGCCGTACAGGATGTCGGCCACCGCCAGCGCGGTTTCGGTCTTGCCCACGCCCGAGGGGCCGACGAACAGGAACACGCCCTTCGGCTTGTTGGGGTCTTCCAGGCCGGCGCGCGCGGTGCGCACGCGCTGGGCGATGGCGTGCAGCGCGTGGTCCTGGCCGATCACGCGTTCGGCCAGCAGCGGCTGCAGTTCCAGCACGGTGCGGATCTCGTCGTTGACCATGCGGCCCAGCGGGATGCCGGTCCAGGCCGAGACGATCTCGGCGATCACCTGCGCATCCACGTAGGCCGGCACCAGCGGCGCCTCGCCCTGCAGGGCGCGCAGTTGCTGCTGCAACTCGGCCAGTTGCGCCTGGGCGGGCGTCGGCTCGGCGGCCTTGCCGCCGCGGCGCTTGCCGGTGGTTTCGGACTCGGGCTCCTGGCCCGCGGCTTCCAGCTCCTCGCGCAGCGCGTGGATCTGCCGCACCAGCTCGCTTTCCTGGGCCAGGCGCGCTTCGGCGTCGACCAGTTGCTGGCGGGTGGCGGCCATCTCCTCGTCCAGCTCGCGCAGGCGGGCCGACTGCGCGGCGCCGGCGGCGGCCTCGCGGCGCAGGGCGGCGCGCTCGGTTTCCTGGCGCGCCAGGCGGTGGCGGGCGTCGTCGATCAGGGCCGGCGTGGCGCTACGGCCCAATGCCACCCGGGCGCAGGCGGTGTCCAGCACACCGACCGCCTTGTCCGGCAATTGGCGGCCGCTGATGTAGCGGTGCGACAGGCGGGCGGCGGCCACAATCGCTTCGTCCAGGATGCGCACGCCGAAATGCTGTTCCATCAGCGGCGCCATGCCGCGCAGCATGCTGGCGGCAAGCGTCTCGCTGGGTTCTTCCACCTTGACCACCTGGAAGCGCCGCGCCAGCGCGGCGTCCTTCTCGAAGTACTTCTTGTATTCGCTCCAGGTGGTGGCGGCGATGGTGCGCAGTTCGCCGCGCGCCAGCGCCGGCTTGAGCAGGTTGGCCGCATCGTTCTGGCCGGCCTGCCCGCCCGCGCCGATCATGGTATGGGCCTCGTCGATGAACAGGATGATGGGCGTGGGGCTTTGCTTGACCTCGTCGATCACGCTTTTCAGGCGGTTCTCGAACTCGCCCTTGACGCTGGCGCCGGCCTGCAAAAGGCCCATGTCCAGCGTGCGCAGCGCCACGCCGGCCAGCGCCGGCGGCACGTCGCCGGCCACGATGCGCAGCGCCAGGCCTTCGACCACCGCGGTCTTGCCGACGCCGGCCTCGCCGGTCAGGATGGGATTGTTCTGGCGACGCCGCGTCAGGATGTCGATCATCTGCCGGATCTCGGCATCGCGGCCGATCACCGGATCGATCTTGCCTTCACGGGCGCGCTCGGTCAGGTTGGTGGTGTATTGGTCCAGCGCCGGCGTCTTGGACAGCGCGGCCGCGGGTGATGCGGCCTCGCCCTGCGCGGCGTCATCGCCCAATGCGACGGACTGGCCGGCCTCTTCCGAGCCGGCCGTCAGGGCCGCGAAGTCGTGCTTCAGCTCTTCCAGCCGGAACGACTCGAACAGGCGCGAGCCGCGCCGCGCCAGCGCCGCCAGATCGGGCTCGGTCAGCAGCGCCAGCAACAGGTGGCCGGAACGGATGCGGGTGGTCTGCGTGTCCAGCGAGGCGATCAGCCAGGCATGCTCGAACAGGCGCGGCAGATGCGGCGAAAACACCGGGGTGCGGGTATTGCCGTTCTTGAAGCCGCGGATCTCGGCGTTCAGGTCGGCCTCCAGCACCGAGGCCTCGATGCCGCTGCGGCGCGCCACGATGCTGAAATCGCTGGCGGGCTTTTCCAGCAGCGCCAGGAACAGGTGCTCCAGGTCCACCTCGTAGTGGCCTTGCGCCATGCACAGGCTGGCGGCGCGCTCGGCGGCCTGGCGGCAGGTCTGGTTCAGTTTCCCGATCAGGGTTTTCAGGGGAGTGGCCATGTTCTCGGTTGTCTTGTTCTTAGTGGATGGTGTGCAGTTCGTAGCTGGCGTCGTCGCGGTCCGACGCCGACGGTTCGGTGCAGAGAAAGGAATTCCAGCCCAGGCGCGCGCCGCCGCCCTCGGCGTCGCCGCCCAGCGCGCTGCCGGCGACGTCCTCCTTGGCCATCACCAGCCGCACCTCGTATTCGAAGCTGAGCCCGCCGAACATCGTCAGCAGTTTCTCCAGCGCCTGGGCGCGGGCGCCGCCGGGCAGGAAATCGGCGAACGCCGACCTGGACAGCGGGCCGATCCACAGCCGGATGCGCAGGTCGCGCTGCCAGATGCGCTCGCCCGCCATGGCGGACACGCCCAGGACCGCGCCGGGACGGCCCAACTGGGTGCGGTTTTCGGGCGGCACGTGGTACCAGCGGCCGACGAACTGTTCGACCCGCAAGCTCACCTGGAAATAGTCGGCCAGCACCCGCTGCAGGTACGCGGCCGACACCGGCCGCTGCCGCGCCGCCGCCGCGTAGTGCGCCAGCGATTCGTCGAACACGCGGCCCTCGCCGGCATGCAAGCGATCGCGCAGCGCCGGATGCCCTACCCCGCCCAGCGCCAGCAGCAGCGGCAGGTAGTGATGGTCCTGTTCGGTTTCGTGCCGCAGCGGCATGCGGTACTTCTTCCAGGCCGCGTAGAACAGCGCCGCGGCCCGGTTCGAGAAGATGTCGAAGAAGGCGCGGGCGCCACGGTCGCGCGTGGCGCTTTCGCGGTGGCTGAGGATCTCGGAGTAATGCAGCGGCAAGGCGCCCTGCCCGCCCAGCAGGCCGAAGAAGGCCGGCTCGATCTCCACCCGTCCCAGCGTGCCGGCGGCCAGCGCCGCCAGTCGCGCGTCGGCGTCGTGCAGGGCCTGGCCGTTCTTGTCGAAGGCCGTCAGCCCCGCGATCTCGCTGGCCGGAAAGCCCAGCGACGACGAGTTGACGAAGCGCAGGTGCGCCGGCACGGCATTCCTGGCGCGCGTGCCTTCCTGGCGCGCGAACCACAGTTCCAGCACCCGCACGGCCTGGAAGAACTTGAAGCGCTGCGGCTCGGCCAGCAGCGATTCGATTACGCTAGGATCGCGTCGCCGTTGCATGGGGGGCACCGTAGGATTTCTTCCGCGCCGCGGCGCGACAGCACCACCAACTGCACGAAGCTGTTGGCGTGCACGTAAAGGCCGAAGAAGCGGTTGAGCACCGCCACGAAGGCATGCAGGCTGGTGCCCACGAAGTTTTCTTCATTGATCGTCAGCCGGATCTCGATGCCGCGCACGAAGGTCGCGAACGGCTCGCCCGGCATCCAGTGGGTGGCGGGCTTGTAGTCCAGCCCCACCAGCCCTTCGATCTGGCGCGCGGCCACCGCCGCGTGCGACAGGTCGTACAGGCGCAGGGTTTCCTTCAGCGCCGGCAGGCCGCTGTGCACCAGCGACAGGTGGTTCAGCGCCAGGTGCGAGATCAGGCGCCAGTGCGCCGCGCGGCCCTGCTGGAAGCGGTGCGTATGGGTCGGGCGGCGCAGCATGCGGATCTCGCGCGCCACCGAGCCGCCTTCCAGGAACAGGTCGCCGCCCGGCTGGCCCACCGCCAGGTGCGACGGCAGGTCGCGATTGGTGCAGGTCAGCTCCAGGCTCAGCGTTTCGGTCTGCGGCAGGGCCGGATTGAAGTCGATGTCGACGATGGACATCTCCATTTCGTAGCCCGGGCTGCGCTCGGCCACCATCGAATCGCGCCGCGCGGTCCAGTAATGGCTGGCGCCCTCGGGCGTCTCGCCGTGGTGCAGCGAATAGAACGGCCGGAACTCCACCACCGAATCGCCCTGCGCGTTCTGCCGCACCAGCCGCACGCGGTCGATGGAATAGACCTCGTAGCCGTAGGCCCGGCGCGCATCGGCCACCACCGGATAGGAGGCCGCCGCATGCGTGACGCGGATGGGATCGGCGCGCTGCTCGAACAGGTTGATCACCGGCGTGCAGCCCAGCCGGAAGTTGTCGGCCGAGGCCGATTCCAGCAGGCGCGCGGTATTCGAATCGGCGCGCAGCCCCTTGACCGGCAGGTGCAGCGTGAATTCGCGCAGCGGCCCGACCGCGCGCCGCAGCGCCGCCAGGTCGATGTCGACGAAGTTGAATTTTTCGGAAAAGACGAAGTACTCGGCCAGCAGCCGGTAGGCCGGATGCGAGCTGGCCGGAAAATCGATCAGCGCGTCGTCCTCGGCCAGTCCCACCTGGGCCAGCGGCACGTCCGACAGCCGGTTCCAGCGGCCGGGTTGGGTCTCGATGTAGGCCGCCGCGGTGCGCAGGAACAGGCAGTCGCGCAGCGCCGCCACGAACGACGGCTCGCCATGCAGATAGACCCGCAGGCGGTCCACGGCCAAGGTGGCGAAGCTCTGCGTTTCGGCCAGGCAGGCCAGCGTCAGCGACAGGCGGCCGGTCACGCCCGGCGGCAGTTGCGTGGCCGATGGCGCGTTGGCGGTCGAGGCGAACGTGGCCTGGCGGATGGCCACCGGCGCCAGCGTCACGTCGTAGGCCGTGCGGAAGCGGCAGGCCACGCCGCGCACGGCGTGCGATTTCAATTCGGTGCCCCGCGCCACGCGCACCGGCGCGGTCAGTTGGGCCGCCACCCCGCCCATGTCGAACTGCGCGATCGAACACGCCGGAAACGGCCGCAGGTAATGCGGATACATCACTTCGAACAACGCTTCCGTGAATTCCGGATAGTCGTCGTCCAGCTTCTTGTTGATGCGCGCGCCCAGCAGGGCGAACGATTCGATCATCCGCTCGACGTGCGGATCCTCGCAGGTCTCTCCCGACAGCCCCAGGCGCGCGGCGATCTTCGGATAGCGCTGGGCGAAATCCCGCGACGAGCCGCGCAGGAACCCCAGCTCGCGTTCGTAATACGGCAGCAGTTCTTCCATCTTTCCCTTCCTCGCCGGCGGCTGGCCGCCGGCGCCCGCGTGCGTTGATGTTGTCAGGCGGCCGCCGCGGCCTTGGCCCAGCCCTTGCTGACCGAATACTGCAGCGTCGACGGCTGCAAGGTCGCGTCGAACGTCACCGGCTCATGGGCCGGGCCGACGTCCAGCATCGCGGTGATCGCGAAATACAGCACCGAGGTGGCGCGGCTGTCGACCTGGAGCACCACGCGCACGTGCGTCAAGCGCGGCTCGTGGCGGGCGATGGCCTGCTCCAGCGACCGGCAGATGAATTCCCGGTCGTAGTGGCTGGCCAGGCTGAGCCCGGAGAAATCCGACAACCCGTAGGTCAGGATCGACCGCTGGCAGTTCGGATAGCGCTTGAGCGACTCCTCGGTGAAGACCATGCGGGTATTGAGCAGGGCCTCGATGTCGCGCGCGACGGTTTCCTTGATTTCCTCGACGGACAGGCGCCGCAGCGCGTGCGGCGCCGGGCCGTCCCCGTCGAACAGCTTGTCGAACAGGCTGGGTTCGAATCCCTTCATCACGGACCTCTTTCAGGAAAACCGCGGCCCGGGGACGAGCCGCGGCCTTCGCCTTGCCGCGCGGTCGGGATCAGACCGAGTAGGTCTTGTCGTTCTTGGTCAGGCTCCAGGCGCCTTGGGAATTGCCGCCCTGGTTGCCGCCGACCTTCTGCTGCGTGTACTTCCACTGGACCGCGGCGTACTTCAGCGAGAACGATTCGTGCGGCAGGCCTTCGCTGACCACTTCCGGCGCGACGCGCGAGATGATCACGTACTTGAGCTTGATTTCCAGGTACTTGACGCGGTTGCCTTCGCCGTCGGCGCGCAGGAAGTCGATGGTCACTTCGTCAAAGGTCGTGCCGCCCGAAGCGTGCTGGTAGAGCAGCGGGCTGACCACGTCCAGGTCCTTGGTGAAGACCATTTCGCCATGCTCGGTGCGCTCGGCGGTGTGGCCGCCCGAGGTCGAGGCGGTGGCCGACCGCGGCTGGATGATCTCGTGGCGCCACGAGCCCACTTCGATCCAGTCCGGGTGATCCTTGTCCTGGGACTCGCCCTTGAGCGCGGGATTGCCGAATTTGACGTAGATGTCCTTCATTAAAGTACTCTCCGGTTAATAGCTTTGGATCAGACGGTCATCACGATTTCTGGGCCTGGGCGGGCAGTTCCGCCACCAGACGCAGGGAAATCGACAGCTCGTCGAGTTGGAAATGCGGCCGCAGGAACGCCACGGCCCGGAACACGCCAGGACGACCCGGCACTTCGGCAACCTGCACCGATGCTTCCCGCAGGGGGAATTGCGCTTTCTGCTCCTGGTTCGCGTTGTCGTCCAGCAGCACGTACTGCGAGACCCAGCGGTTCAGGAAACTCTCGACCGATTGCGCGGACGCAAAACTGCCGATCTTGTCGCGCATCATGGCCTTCAGGTAATGGGCCACGCGCGACACCGAAAAGATGTACTGCAACTGCGCCGACAGCACCGCGTTGGCATTGGCGCTGTCGGTGTTGTACTTCTTGGCCTTCTGCACCGATTGCGCGCCGAAGAACGCCGCGTAGTCGGAGTTCTTGCAGTGCACCAGCGGGATCAGGCCCAGGTCGCTCAGTTCCTTCTCGCGCCGGTCGGTGATGGCGATTTCGGTGGGACACTTGAGCGCGATCTCGCCATCGTCGGTCTTGAAGGTGTGGGTCGGCAGGTTCTCGACCAGGCCGCCGCCTTCGACGCCGCGGATCGCCGCGCACCAGCCGAAGTCGGCAAAGGCCGCGGTCAGGCGCGCGCCGAAGGCCCAGGCGGCGTTGCACCACAGGTACTTGGCATGGTCGGTGCCGTCGACGTCCTCGACGAAATTGAAGCCTTCCACCGAGGTGCCCTCTTTCGGGTCGTACGGCAGGCGGCCCAGGAAGCGCGGCATGGTCAGGCCGACGTAGCGCGAGTCCTCGGAGTCGCGGAAGCTGCGCCACTTGGTGTATTCGACCGTGTCGAACACCTTGGCCAGGTCGCGCGGGCGGCCCAGGTCGGCGAAGCTGTCCAGGCCCAGCAGCTCGGGCGAGGCCGAGGCGATGAACGGCGCGTGCGAGGCCGCGGCCACGTGCGACATCTGCTCGATGAAGTACATGTCCTCGGGCTGGCGGGTGATCTCGAAGTTGCCCAGCAGCGCGCCAAAGGGCGAGCCGCCGAAGGTGCCGAATTCTTCCTCGTAGACCTTCTTGAACATCAGGCTCTGGTCGAAGTCGATGGCGGTCTGGAAGTCGCGCACCAGGTCGCGCTTGGTGACGTTGAGCACCTTGATCTTGAGCATCGGCCCGGTATTGCTTTCCTGGCACAGGTAATGCAGGCCGCGCCAGGTGCTTTCGAGCTTCTGGAACTCGGCGCCGTGCATGACTTCGCTGAGCTGGGCCGAGATCAGGCGGTCCAGCTCAGCCACGCGGGCGTCGAGCATGGCAGACAGGTTGTCCGACACCACCACGGTGCCCTTCATGACTTCGCGCGCCAGTTCGCCGATCAGGTCCTTGGCGCGATCGTGCTCGGCGGTGGATTTGGCCACCCGGCTCTGCTCGACGATCTGGTCGAGCAGGCCCGAGTCGGCGGCGGCCGGGGCGGATGCGTTTTGCGCGGCGGCGGAATTACTCATTGCTGCCTCCCTTGCCGTCCTTGCCGGCTTCGCTGGTCAGTTGCTGCAGTTTTTCCGTGCTGCTGAGCACTTCGCCCAGCAGATCCTCCAGCTTGTCGTTGCCGGCCAGCTTGTTGCGCAGGTCGGCCAGCTTGGTGCGGATCTCCAGCAATTCCTTGAGCGGTTCGATCTGCTGCACCACGGCCTCGGGGCGGAAGTCCTCGATCGAGCGGAACTTCAGGTCGACGCCGAAGGTGCCGCCCTCGTCGGTCAGGCGGTTCTTCACGCGGTACGCGGCGCGCGGCTCGAGGCCGCGCATCACGTCGTCGAAGTTGTCGACGTCGATATTGACGAACTTGCGGTCCTTCAGGCGCGGCAGCTCGGCTTCCGACTGCGCGCTGAAGTCGCCCACCACACCCACGACGAAGGGCAGTTCCTTCTGCTCGATCGCGTCGCCCTTCTCGACGTCATAGGTCAACTGGACGCGCGGCGGGCGTACTTTCTGGAGTCTTTTCTGAACGCTTTCTTTCTTAGCCATGGGGGCTCCAAGCGGATGCGTATTGACGAAGGCAAGCGGCCCCGGCCAGCCGGGTCCGGCGGGCCGATCAGGGTTTGAGGAGATTGCCGAACGGATCCGGCGCGCGGCCCGCGGGAGGGGCAGAGGTCTGGGCCGGCGGCGTGGCGCCGCCGGATTGAGCCGGCTTGGCCGCGGCGCCGGCGTTGGCGGCCGGCGTGCCGGCCGAAGGGGTCACCGCCGTACCGGTGGCGGGGGTGCCCGCGGCGGGCGTGCCCGTGGCGGCCGCGCTGTCGTTGCGTGGCTTGGGCGGCGGGCGCGTGCCGCCGCGCGGCGGCTTGCGGCCCTCGGGGAACAGCACGTCCTGGCCCAGCGTTTCACGCATGGCGGCGGCCAGCGCCACCGCGTCGCTGCGGGCGTTGCCGGCCAGCAGCGCGTCGGCGCGCAGGTCGGCCAGCGATTGCATGGCGACTCGCAGGCCGCCCACGGCGCGCACGGTCTTGGCGGTGAAGTCGTTCGAGTCGCGATTCAGCGCCTCATCGGCGGCAACGATCGCTTCCCCGTATTTCTGCTCATCGAAGCGGATCTTGGCGATGTACGACCAGGGTTCGCCGCGCGACGGGTTGCGCTGCGCGATCTCCTGGAATTGGGCCACGGCCTCGTCGCCCCCCTTGTTGGCCAGCGTCTCGGTGGCCTGGGTGATCGACTGCTTGTATTCAGCGTCCGTCTGGGGCTTGTTGGTGGTGGCACAACCGGCCATTAACGCCACCATGCCACCTATGAGGAAATACCGGGAAAGTTGCATTTTTTGGGCACGTGTCTGATGTAACCAAGGGCCGCGTATTTCAACAACTTTTTGTTAGTACACCACTACAGAGGATTACGTCATGTAACTTGCGTCGAAATGTCGTGCAACGTGCCGTCATCTGTATGTTGTCGCAATCATCCGGTATAAAGAGCCATGTCAAAACATCTCAATTTATCGCGATGCTTGGCGGCCACGATGCTCATCGCGGCAGTGCCCGTCATTAATGGTTGTGCGGCGGTTTCCGCCCTTGGCGCGGTCGCCGGAATCACCGGCACGGCGCTCGATGCGGCGGGCCTGAAAAAGGACCCGAATGCGCCCACCGATGTGAAATTGGCGATACATGCCGGAGAAAATTTGAATGCGAGCAGCGGCCAGCCAACCGCCGTCGTTACGAAAGCATACTATTTGAAGAATGCCGAGGCATTTCAGCGCGCGCCGCTCACTCAATTGGTTGATACTGCGCAGGAAAAGGCAGCATTGGGCGACAGTCTCATCGCGTCGCGCGAAATCACCCTGACGCCAGGCCAGCGTTTCGAGAACGTCGAAAAGGTGCCGAAAGGCGCCGCGTACATCGCCGTTGCCGCCTTGTTTTACGCGCCCGCGCCGCAGCGCTGGAAATACGTGTTCGAGGTCAAGGAAGTCGAAGACACCGGCATCGTCCTGGGCGCGCATGCCTGCGCCATGACGGTCGCCACCGGCAAGATCGTGCTGCCGCCGGGCATGCCCGCGTTCGATCCGTCCCGGCTCGGTTCCCTGCAATGCCCGAACTGATTCCGGCGCGAGCCGCGCGCGTTCACCGCAACGTCCTCTTCATATATATAGATAGTCAATAACGAGAGCCCGCCAACGTGAGTTATTCAGCGAAGATCCTGTGGGGAGAGGGCCTGTTCCTGCGGCCCCAGCATTTTCAGCGCCAGGACGCCTACCATGAGGCCCGCCTGGCGGAAATGAGCCGCGCGCTGCATCCGTATTCGTGGGGCCTGCGCGCCGCGCGTTTCGACGCCGCCGCGCTCGCCAATGGCATGTTGCGCGCCACCGAACTGTCGGCGATCTTCCCCGACGGCGAAATCTACAACGCGCCGCACAACGACGACCTGCCGCCCGCCGTGGCGCTGGACGGGCTGGACGGCGCCAGCGAGGCCGTGTTCTACCTGGCCCTGCATCCGATGAAGGACATCGGCGGCAACTACCGCGACGCGCAGCAGGCGCAGGGATTCGATGCCCGCTACGCGCACCAGGACAGCCCCGCCCCCGACCTCTACACCAATGCCAGCACCGCCGAGCTGGCGTTCCTGCGCAAGAACGTGCGGCTGCTGTCCGAACACGAGCCGCGCGATGCGCTGCTGACGATCCCGGTGGCGCGCGTGCGCCGCACGGCCAGCGCCGGTTACGAGCTGGACACCGGCTTCATCGCGCCCAGCCTCACGGTGCAGGCCTGCGGCGCGCTGTTCGAGCAGTTGCGCCGCCTGCTGGACGCGCTGCAGGCCAAGGTCAATGCGCTGTACGGTTTCCATCGCGAGCCGAACAAGAACATCATCGAGTTCCGCTCGGGCGACGTGGCCTCGTTCTGGCTGCTGCACACCGCCAACGAAGCCTATTCGGCGCTGTCGCACCTGTTCCACAACCCGCAGCTGCATCCGGAACGCCTGTTCCAGGAGATGCTGCGGCTGGCCGGCGCGCTGATGACGTTCTCTAAGGTGCACACGCTGGCAGACCTGCCGGTGTATCGCCACGAGCAACCCGGCGCGGCCTTCGCGCAGCTCGACACGATCCTGCGCGACCTGCTCGACACCGTGATCTCGACGCGCTATTTCTCCATCGTGCTGGAAGAGCTGCGCCCCTCGTTCCACGTGGGCCGCCTCGATTCCGACAAACTCGACGAGACCACCGCGCTGTACCTGTCGGTGTCCGCGGCGACGCCAGCCAGCGAGCTGGCCGAAACGGTGCCGCTGCGCTTCAAGGTCGGCGCGCCGGACGATGTCGAGAAGCTGGTGCTGTCGGCCATGCCGGGCGTGCAACTGGCCTACACGCCACAGGTGCCGCCGGCCGTGCCGGTCAAGCCGGGCGCCTGCTATTTCACCCTGCAGACGCGCGGCTCGCTGTACGACCGCATGCTGCAGGCGCGCAGCATTGCCATCTACGCGCCGTCCGGCATACCCGAGCTGAAACTGGACCTGATCGCCGTCACCCGCTGACGCGCGCCCTGTCCGCCCCTTCCCGACGCCACCCCGACATCCACTGACAGAGCCCGCCATGAACACCGCCGCGCCCTCTCTGATGCCCGCCGCCTCGCTCCCGCCGCGCGCCGCCGATTTCTACGGATCGCGCCCCGCCAAGTCACTGCTGGACCTGCTGTACGACGGCTTCCTGATGCTGTTCCTGCTCAAGAGCGGGCAGGAACCGGCCAGCGCCGCGTCGTTCTCGGCGCGGGTGCAGCAGTTCCTGGCGGACTTCGAGCGCAGCGCCAAGAAGCTCGACATACCGGCCGAGGACGTCTACGCCACCAAGTATGCGTTCTGCGCGGCGGTCGACGAAACCGTGCTGAATTCGGGCTTCTCGATCCGCGACGCCTGGATGCTGCAACCGCTGCAACTGACGCTGTTCGGCGAGCAGCTGGCCGGCGAGAACTTTTTCTCGCGCCTGGAGGACCTGCGCGCCCAGGGCGCGCCGCGGCTGCAATCGCTGGAGGTGTTCTACATGTGCCTGCTGCTGGGCTTCCAGGGCAAGTACATGATCGAGGGCCAGGAAAAGCTGGGCTACCTGACCGCGCGCCTGGGCGACGAGATCGCGCTGCTGCGCGGCAAGCGCGCCGGCTTCGCGCCGCACTGGCCGCTGCCGGACAAGATCGCCCACACGCTCAAGCGCGACGTGCCGCTGTGGAGCATCGGCGCGCTGTTCGCATTGCTGGGCCTGCTGGCCTACCTGGGCATGGCGCATTTCCTGAACGGCGACATGCAGACGGCCATGGCGCCGTATCACGACATCGTCAAGCTCGGCCCGCGCGCCGCCCACCTGACCATCTCGCTGCCCTGACGGCACACGCACACCGCCACGCACCATGATCGATCGTTCCTCCCCGCCCGCGGGCTACAGCAGTCTGGATGTCGCCGCGCTGTCCCAGAACGCCCGCCTGCTGCAAGTCGAAACGCCTTTGGGCGAAGCGCTCGTCGTCGAACGCCTGCGCCTGCGCGAAGGCGTTTCGGAACTGTTCGCGCTGACCCTGGACTGCCTGTCCGCGTCGGCCGAGCTGGACGTCGAACCGCTGCTGGGCAAGGAGATCAGCGTCAGTCTGCTGCTGGCCGACGGCGGACGGCGGCGCTGGCATGCGGTGGTGGAAGGCGTGGACGCGCTCGGCGCCGACGGCGGGCTGGCGCGTTACCGCCTGCACGCCGCGCCCTGGCTGGCCACGCTGCGGCTGCGGCGCGACAGCTTCGTGTTCCAGGACAAGTCGGTCACCGATATCCTGACCGACGTGTTCGCGGACTACCCGCTGGCCGCGTTCGCCTTCGACATCGCCGAACCGCTGGCGCCGCGCCCGGTGCGCACCCAGTACCGGGAAACCGACCTGGACTTCGTGCTGCGGCTGATGGCCGAGGCCGGGCTGAGCTTCCGCTTCGACCACCAGCAGGGTGACAGCAAGGCCGACGGCGGCGGCGCGCGCCACCGCCTGGTGGTGTTCGATGCCCGCGCCGCGCAGCCGGCCAACCCCGCCGCCTCGCTGCGTTTTCATCGCAGCGACGCCACCGAATCCGAAGACAGCGTCACGCGCTTCGGCGCGGCGCGCGAGGTCCGCGCCAACGCCGTCACCCGCGTCGCCTGGAACGACCGGACGCTGCTGGCGCACGGCGCCCATGCCGAATCGGCGCTGGACGCCGGCGCGCTGCCGCCGCTGGAAGACTACGACTACGACGGACACGGCCGCCACCCGGACGACGCCGCGGCCGAACAGCTCGCCAACCGCGGGCTGCAGGCGCACGAGGCGCGCGCGCTGCGCTTCGAGGGCGGCGGCAGCGCCCGCCAGATGATGCCGGGCCACGTCTTCGCGCTGACCCAGCACGACCGCTACGCGCAAGGTGCGGGCGCGGCGGGCGACGAGCTGGGCGGCAACCGCTACACGCTGCTGTGGGTCGAGCACGAGGCCGCCAACAACCTGGGCAGCCAGGCCGCCCAGGCGCTGGCCGCCCCCGACCTGGAGCATGGCGCCTACCGCAACGACTTCACTGCCCAGCCGGCCACCGCGGCGCTGCTGCCCACCTGGCGAGCCCGGCCGACGGCGCCCGAGGGCGTGACCGCCCTGGTGGTGACGGCGCAGGATGCCAGCATCACGACCGGCCGCGACCTGCGCGTCAAGGTGCAGTTCCCGTGGCAACGCGGCGAGCGGCCGCTGCCGGGCGGTCTGCGCCACCGCAGCCACGGCGACGACGCCGGCAACGCGCCGGGCGACGATCGCTCCGGCACCTGGCTGCGCGTGGCCGGCGCCCAGGCCGGCCCCAACTGGGGCGCGCATCACCTGCCGCGCCAGGGCACCGAAGTCGTGGTGGAATTCCTCGATGGCGACATCGACCAACCCGTGGTGGTGGCGCAGCTCTACAACGACAGCGACCTGCCGCCATGGAGCGCGGGCGTGGATGGCCAGGCCAATCATCCCGGCACGCTCAGCGGCTGGCATAGCCAGGGCCTGGACGGCCAGGGCCACAGCCAGTGGCTGTTCGACGACACCGCCGGCCAGGTGCGCACGCGCCTGTCCAGTTCCATCGCCGCCTCGCAGCTGGGATTGGGCTATCTGGTCAAGCAGTCCGCCGATGACGCATCGCGCGGCGAATGGCGCGGCAGCGGTTTCGAGCTGCGCTCGGACGCCTGGACCGTCGTGCGCTCGGGCCAGGGCATGCTGCTGTCGGCCAACGCCCGCGAGGGCGCGCGCTCGACCCAGGCCGATGCACAGGAGGCCCTGGCGCTGCTGCGGGGCGCGCGCAACGCGGCGGGCCGCATCAACGACGCCGCCACCCAGCGCCAGGCGCGGCCGCTGGCCGCCAACGAGCAATACGATGCCCTGATCAAGGCGGTCGATCCCAAGGCCGACGGCCGCTATCCCGGCAGCGTCGGCGGCCAGCAGGCGGTCAAGGCCGCCGGCGGCGAGCGTGGCGGCAGCGATCCGGTCGAGCGCATCGACGGGGCCCGGATGCTGATCGACGCGCCTTCGTCGATGAACCTGGCGACACCGGCCTCGGCCGTGCTGCACGCCAGCGAAAACCTGCACGTCACCGCCCAGGCCGATGGCCACATCGCCGCGCGCCAGACCTTCGCCAGCGCTTCCGGCCGCTCGACCAGCCTGTTCGTGCAGGATGGCGGCCTGCGCGCCATCGCCGCCAACGCGCCGGTATCGCTGCAGGCCCATACCGACATGCTCGAAATGCTGGCCGGGCAGGACATCACCATCACCTCCACCACCGACAGCATCGAGATCCTGGCCAACCAGCGCATCACCCTGCAGGCGGCCGGCGGCGCCATCGTGATGGACGGCGGCGACATTGTCTTCAAGGGGCCGGGCATGTTCTCGGTCAAAGGCGCCTCGCACAACCTGATCGGCCCGGCCAGCGACGCGGCCGCCCTGCCGGCCCTGCCCTCGAGCCAGGTGGGCGATCCGATGCTGGTGACGGCGGAACTGGTGCACCGGCCGAACGCGCTGCTGCAAGCCCTGAATGGCTCCGGCCAGGCGCTCAACGCCGCGGGCGCGGCCGATGCCGCGGCAGCGGGCGCCGCGCTGCCGGCGGCGGGCACCGCGACAGGCGGCGGCTCCCTGCTGGGCGGCCTGGGCGCCACCCTGGCCAGCGGCGCAACGGCCG
The DNA here is from genome assembly GCF_003184165.1 of Achromobacter sp. RW408. Taxonomy (NCBI): domain Bacteria; kingdom Pseudomonadati; phylum Pseudomonadota; class Betaproteobacteria; order Burkholderiales; family Alcaligenaceae; genus Achromobacter; species Achromobacter sp. RW408. The sequence goes on along the minus strand of NZ_QHHO01000047.1, from coordinate 317,759 downwards.
TCTCCAGCGGATTGCAGAGCGCGACGCAGACCGCGTCCGGCATGATGGACAAGGCCAAATCCATGGCCAACGCCGCGCTCAAGCCGGTCCAGGACCTGGGCGCGATGGCGGGCAAGGCCATGGGCTCGGTGACCGAGGCCGGCTCGGGCCTGGTGTCCGGCGCCGCCGCCAGGGCCGGCGGCATGGCGCAATCGGCGCTGGGATCGGCAACGCCCTCGTTGATGGGCGGCGCCACGCCTTCGTTGATGGGCGGCGCGCTTGCCAGCGCGGCGCCGATGCCCGCCGGATTGGCCGATGCGGCCGGCGCGGTATCGCAGGCCGGCGCGATGGCGGACCAGGCCACCGCGATGGCCTCGCAAGCCGCCGCATTGAGCGGCAAGGCCGCCGGCATGCTGTCCGGCGCTTCCGGCGCGAGCGCCGCGGCGAGCACGGCCGGCGCAGCCTCCGGCGCGGCGGCATCGTCGCCGGGCGTGGCGGCGCAGGCGGCCGGCATGGCGTCGTCGGCCACCGGCGTGGCCGCGCAGGCCGCCGGCGCCATGGGCAATGCTTCGGCCGCCTCCGCGCTGTCGGCGGCCTCGGGCCTGACGGCCGCGGGCGGCGGCGGTGTCGGCGCGGCCATCGGGCCGGTAATGACGCAGGCCATGGGCGCCCTGGGCGACCGCGGCGCCGCGCTGGGTTCCGCGGTGAACACCCTGCTGTCGATGCCCGACGTCAACCAGGGCAACCTGCCGGCGGTGGCCGGCGCCATCCTCGGCACGCCCGGCCTGACCGATTCGGCGGTGCCCACGGTGGTGGGCGCCATCCTGCAATCGCCCAGCATTTCCAGCGTCACCTTGCCCAAGGTGGCCGAGACCATCATGAACATCCCGGCGGTGGCCAACTCGCCCTATCCGGGCCTGGCCAAGCGGGTGATGGAAGCGGCGGGCATCAGCCTGCCGGGAACCGCCGCGCGGCCGGCCGGCCAGGACGCGGGCGCGACGCCGGACCCGGCCCCGACCTCGGCCACGCCGTCGGCCTACCGGGCCCGCAACGGCGCCAAACTGCAATACGTCAACCTGACGGAGCCTTCCGAGCGCTGGAACGACGGCCAGGCGCTCAACAGCCTGGATCGCCAGACCAACAAGCCCAAGATCCATGTGAAATTCAACAAGGCCGGCCAGCACCGCTTCACCGTAAAGGTCAGCCCGCGCCCCGGCAACGCCGTGTATTCGGCGCGCGAACAGAGCCGCCAACCCCTGTACCGCGAACCCACCCAGCGCACGTACAGCTACGTCACGGACGCCGATGGCACCAAGACCGTCGACGACATCGCGCTGCCGGCCGCCGGCCTGAACACCTACCTGTTCGAAGTGATCAACGACAAGAACCAGATCATCTCGACCGAAGTGGTTGAAACCGTCCGGCGCCTGTATCTGCAGGAAATCATGCTGCCCGGCCCGGAAGCGCTGCCGCGTCCGCACGGCTTCCAGCCGACCGCCACCGAGTACGCCCGCCATGGCGTCGACGTGCTGCAATTGCCGCCGGTGAGCACTCCCGGCGATGCCAATTCCGACGTCTTCACCGAAGACGGCGAGGCGCGCCTGCGCCAATTGGCCGGCTCGGTCTATCCCCGTTCGCAGGGCCCCTCGCACGCGCCCTACACCATCGTGGTCTGCCACGTCGACCGGCTGGCGTCGATGCTGCCCGTGCAGCCGATCTACGTGCAGGCCAGCGCCGGCCCCGGCGCGCCCGACAAGGAAGTCCAGTTCGTCAGCGCCGACGGCAACGTCAGCTTCCTCTGGCACAACATCGAGCCGAATGTCGACTGGTTCCTGGAATGCCTGTTCGAATACACCGACCCGGCCGCGGGGGTGCGGCGCGTGCCTGTCGCGCGCGACCGCTTGACGCCGCTGCCCTACGATCCGGCCGAGCCCAAGGCCTGCCATGCCGTCAATATCCGCCTGGCCGGGCTGCTGCCGATACCGGCCACCGGCAGGTTGATCCTGCGCGTGCGGCTCATGGAAAGCGCCGCCGCCGGCGCGGCCTTCTACGACACCAACCTGCTGTGCGTCGCGGCCCTGTCGCCCTTCGAGCCGGTCACCATGAACTACCAGCAGGAAACGCTGGTGCACGAGATCGGCCACTTGATCGGCATGGTTCCCAGCGGCCCGGAATGGGCCCAGGCCCATCCGGACGAAGCCGACATGGATTCGTCCAGGCTCGACAAGGGCCCGTTCTTCTATTCCCAGTTCGGCAACCATTGCCACTTCGGCCTGCCCGCCAGCCAGGCCGATCCCAGCCACACCGGCGCCTGCGTCATGTTCGGCGGCGACTGCCAGAGCATCCGCTATTGCGTCCATTGCGCCAAGGCCGTGCGTAAAGTGGACATGTCCAATGGCTGGCCGTCGTTCTGACGGCCGGCGCCGACTGGCGCCGGCCCTGACCCTGCTGCTCGCGGCCGCGCTGGCCGCCGCGCCCGCGTCGGCGCGGACCGTGGGCGGTCCGCGCGCTCCCTCCCAATCCGCTACCCAGACCGCTTCCATGAATACCGACTGGATCGACCCGCCCGCCTTCGCCACCGCGCCCATCGGCACCGTGCGCGACCATGCCTGCATCCCGCCCAACCAGGGCAGCGACGACCAACTGAACATCGCCGCGCCCGCCCGCGTGCGGCCGCAGGCATCGGGCGCCTTGGTGATTCCCGTCTGCGCCCAAGGCATCATCCCGGTTTCGCAAGACCAGAAGCTGCCGCGCTTCGTGGCGGTCGACACGCTGACCGGCAGGACCTACGAAGGCGTGGCCTACGAGTACAAGCGCCGCAGCCCGCCGCCGGGCGTCGAGGTCGACGAGATCGCCAGCTCGCGCCCGCCCAAGGGCATCCCGATCAGCCCGGGCATCAGCGTGGGCACGCAGTTCAGCACCGACCTGGCGGCGCAGGTGGGGCTGCCGAAGGAGCCGGCGAAGTACGAGGTGTATATCGAGTCCAACGGCGTGCGGTCGAACACCGTGACGATCGAGGTCCAGGCGGCGCGGTAGGCCGCGCCGGTATCAGCCGCGCTTGTCGCCTGGCGGCGTGCCTTGGGCTTTCAAGCGCGCGATGCTCGCCTCGGGTAGCGCGGCGACGGCTTTGGCGAAGTCGCCCGGCTGGCGACCGGGCTGCGACAGCAGCGCGGCGATTTCCGGATCGGTGTCGAAGTCGGAGGCGACGGTGAAGTACAGGCGCATGTATTGGCGCATGTCCTGTTCCTGCACGATGCGATACTTGATCCAGGCCGTCCTGGCGACTTTGCCAAGTACGCGCAGGACCTCATGGCCATCCCGATAATCCTCGAACGCGCCGCGGTATTCCCGGTAAAGCCAGTCCGTCGTATCGACCAGCGGGAACCGCGTCTGCCCGAGCAGCTTGCGGCTCAGGGCCAGCTCCATATGTTCATCGGGATAGATGTGCAGTTCGAGGTACAACGGCCCGTCGCCAGCGGGTATGGGCGTCGGGTCAAGATGCACCGTGGTTTCCTTGTGGAACATCAGGCTGTCCATCGTGCCGTCGTAGAGATGCTGGATCGCCTCTTCGCCGTCCACGCCCGACCATTGGACCTTGAATTCCGTGCCCTTCAAGGCATAGCAACACGTCACCGATCCCTCCCCGCCGCCGACACCCATGGCGCCGCTGCCGGCGGTCCGACCCGATTTGTCGGAAATACGGATGGTGTCGATATCCCAAGGCGTGTAGTTGTAGGCGATCATATTCAGCCCGCGATACTCGGGCTCTCCGCCGCAAGCGGCCGATGCCGTCACCAGCGCGATTGCCAACACCCGACTTGCGTATCGTCCAATCATGGCCGGGCCGGCGCCAACCCGTCCAGGTTCGCCCGCATCTGCTCCACGCGCGCCGCCGAGGCGGTGTCGGTCTTCATCTTGGCCTCCTCGGCCTTGAAATCGGTCTTGCCGAAGATGTCCTTGTCGCGCGTGCGGAAGTACAGCGTGGTGCTGGCCAGCAGGTGATCGGGCCAGCTGCTCAACATGGCGTCGTGCACCAGGAAGTCGAACAGCGCCATCACTTTGGGCGGCAGCGGATTCTTGCCGGCGCTGGCCTCGCGCCACACGTTCAGCAGCCGCTGCTCGGTGGCGCGCCTGGCCTTCATGTCGGCGAACGGATCCTTGGGCTTGTCTGCCTCGGTGAGCGTGCCGCCACCGCGGGTGATGAGCTCGTTGCGCATGTTCTGCATGTCGAGCTGGTCCTGCTCCATCCGCTCGATGGCCCGCACCGTATTCGGATTGTTGCGGCGGAATTCTTCCTTGTGGCGCTCCATGGCGGCGTCCTGGCGCTCCGCGTCCTCCAGCGCCCGGTACTCTTCCTCCAGGCGCTGCCACAGCGGCTTGAAGCGCTGCGGCGGCAGCTCGCCACGGCTGGCCACGGCTCGATCCCAGCGTTCGTTCTTGAGCGCCTCCAGTTCCTTCAGGCGGGCCGTGTTCTCCGGCTTGGCCTGCTCTTCCTTGGACAGCCCCAGCACGCGGCGGTACTCCTCGATATAGGCCTTCTCGGGCGTATAGAAGTCGCGGTCCTGGATCCACTTCTCGGCGGGATCGGACAGCTCGCTCTTGAATACCGGATCCTGGTAGCGCACGGCCAGCCAGCGCAGGAACACTTCCATGTGCGGCATGAAGTCCACGCCCGGCTCGTACTTGACCACGCCGCGATACGCCTCGACCAGCTCGGTGATGCGGTAGCTCTGGCCACCGTCCTGGATGGACATGCCCATGCTGAACTTGGCGTACGTCAGCGGGCGCTTGTCGAACAATTGCTCCATGCTGTAGAAACCCACGCCATGGCACAGGCCGAGGTTCAGCATGTCGCGCAGCGGCACCCGCGACAGTTCCGCGCGCGAGCCCAGCGACCCCTCGGGGCTGACCCCGGTGACGTCGCCGCTGGATCCCGGATAGAGATACTGCTCGCCCCGGGTCTTCTCCAGGCTGTCCAGGCGCTGGTTGGCGCGCAACTCCTGGGCGGCGGCGAAATGCACGCATTTTTCGACCGCGCCCGGCACCGTCAGGGTACGATCCTTGTGCGTCTGCTTGAGCAGATCGGTGAAGGGCAGAAAGCCCAGGAACGTGTTCTCGTCCATGATCGAGGACACCGAATCCAGCAGCCCCAGGAAGCGGATGCGGATCTCGGCCTCGCGCGCGCCGTTCTTGCCCGGAAACACCAGGTCCTTGTCGTGGCGCCGGCGGTACTTCTTGACCACGTCGTTGATGAACTGGCGCGCCATGACCCCGCCGCGGTCGCCGCCGAACGCCGAAATCTCGATCCGCCGCACGTTGTTCATCTCGGCGCTGACCGCTTCATGCGTTGCGCGCAGCTGGCGCAGCGCGGCGTCCACCCGCACGTCGACCCCGGTGCCCATCAGGTAGGCCACGGTCTCGTTATCGCGGATGACGGGCACGCCTTCCAGCGCGGTGCTCTTGGCCACTTCCTTGGCAGCCGTCCAGCCCACCTTCAGCGGGTTCTTCTTGAAGCCGGCCCAGAACCCGCGCACGGTGCCCTTGGCGCGGTTGGCCAGGCGTTCCGGATCCCAGGCATTCCAGATTCGCACGACCTTGTCGGGCAAGGTCTTGACGTCTTTCACCACGTCCTTGTACGCCTTGACCATAGGCTGGAATGACCCCTCCTTGATCATCTTCTGCGTGGCGCTGCGCAGGCGCTTCAAGGCATCCGTCTCGGGGATCTCGTCGGTACGGGTAATGTTCTTGACCGCGCTCTTGGCATTGCTGGCCGCTTCGCTGAGGATCTTCCGGCCGGCGACGGTCGCGCCGTAGATGAGATCATCGTTCTTGGCGTCCTCGTTGAGCTCGGTGCCCAGGCCGGAATAGTAGAACCGGAACCAATACTGGTTCACGGGACGGTCTTCATCGTCGTGGGCATAGTGCGCTTCCCAGAGCCGGCAGACGTTCGAATAGAACGTGGGGTGCTGGCTGTCCACATCCCGGCTGCGGCCGAAGCCGTCGAAAAAGAACCCGATGCGGATCACGGCGCCGCACTCCTGGCAATCCTGCCTGGGATAGGCGGCCTCGCTTTCGGCCATTTTCTTCAGAACGCTGGCGGGGGTGCGATCCACCGGCGGCAGGCTGTCAGCCATTCTTGTCTCCTGGCGCGGTTCCCGTGGCTTTCAGGTGCGCGATCTTTTCGGCCGGCAGGGCCTGCACGGCCTTGGCGAAGTCCCCGGCTTGCCGGCCGGATCTGGCCAGCAGCGCCGCGATGTCGGGATCGGCGTCGAAATTCGATGCCACCGTGAAGTAGAGGAACATGTATTGCTGCATGTCCTGCCTGTCTTCGATTCGGTATTTGGTCCAGGCCGTCCTGGCCACTTTGGCCACCACCCGACGCACTTCGGCGCTGCTGCGGTAATCGCCCAGGGCGTCGCGATGCTGGGCGTACAGCCAGCGCGTGACCTCCACGATGGGGATGCGCACCTGCCCCAGCAACTTGCGGCTCAGCGCCAACTCCATGTGCTCGTCGGGATAGATATGCAATTCCAGGTACAGCGGGCCGTCGCCCGGCGGGATCTCGGCCGCCGGGAAATGCACTGGCGTCTCTTTGTTGAAGATCACCTGTTCCAGCTTGCCGTCGAACATGTGCTGGCGGACTTCCTCGCCGTCCGCGCCGCGCCAGGCCACCTTGAAATCGGTGCCCTTGAGGCTGTAGCAGCAGGTCACCGAGCCCTCGCCGCCTCCCGCGCCGATGGAACCGGTGGCGGCCGAGCTTCCGTGGGTATCGGTGATCTGGACGCGGTCCAGGTCCCAGGGCGTGTAGTTGTACGCCACGAACGACAGCCCCTGATAACTGGGCTCGCCATTGCATCCCGCCAACATCCCCAGCCACAGCAGCAGGACGACCAAGCCCTTACGCATGCAACACTCCCTGTTCCGCTTCCCGTTCCTGTTCCGCCCGCAGCAGCGCATCCCACACCGCGTCGGGCACATGTGCCAGCGCCTGCGACAGCCCCTCGCCCTGGAAGTCCCGCAGCGCCGGCGCGATCGCCTCGTGTTCGTCAAAGCGCGGGGAAATGGTGATGCCCCACGCCACGTAGTCCAGCATGTCGCGTTCGCTCTCGATACCGTAGGCCCGCGCCCGCGCCATCTGTTCGGCCACGCGCGCCACCAGTTCGTCCTGCCGCAGTTCGCCGCCCAGCACGCCCAGGTAGATGCGGCGGATCTGCACGGCCAGCTTGTCCGGATAGTCCAGGTCCAGCAGCGCCTGGTGCTGCGCCAGCATGAATGGCTGCTGCCGCGGCGCATCGGCGGCCGGTCGCTGGCCCGGGCCGGTCCACTGCGCCATGGTGCCGTCGCGGCGCGGGTAGCGCAGCAGATTGAACGGCGCCAGGAAGCGCGCGCGCTCGGACGGCGTCCAGACCTGGAAGGCGCGGTCGAGGATGCGGCTGTCGTACAGGTGCAGGTAATATTCGCGGCCGTCAGGCAAGCCGTATTCGCCGTGATAGGCGAAATGCGCCATCAGTTCGGCCAGCGGCAAGGGCGACACGAGATGCGTCAGCGCGTACGCGCCGCCCTCGGCCTGGTGCAGCCGCTTGAGCAGCCGCAGCAGTTCCGAGGTCCGCGGCTGCGACGGGCCGCGCCACAGTTCGAAGCGGCTCAGGTCGTCGACCTCGATCAGCAACGGCGCGATATCTTCGTAGATCGCCAGCTCGGTGCCGACCCAGATCGACCCAAAGCTGAGGTCCGCGCTGGCCCGGATCGGGCCGGCCAATTCGGCGTGGCCGCGCAAGTCCACCAGCAGGTAGGTGTTCAAGCTGGCGCCGCCGCCGGCGGCTAGTTCGCCGGCCTGCGCCAGCGTGTCGTTGAGACGGGATTCCCAATCCATCATGCCGCGCCCCTCACGCCTTGTCGGTGATGGACTGCACGCCATCCTGCGCGTCCAGCACGCACTGCTTGCAGACGGTGAATTGCGGGAAGGCGTAAGGCAGCCGGTCCGGTCCGGCGAACTGCTTGTTGCCGGTCTTGACGTCGATGCGGCCCGGCGCGGTGACGGTGATGTTGCCCCCTTCGAGCACGATGCTGGCGCCCGCCGCCGTGGCAATGCGGATGCGCTTGGGCGCGGCGTATTCCACCGCGCTCTGGGCGCTGCCGATCTTCAGGTCCTGCTGCGCCTGCACGCGCAGGATGTCGTGCTGCGCCTGGATGTCGACATTGCCCTTGGCCGAGATCAGGTCCAGGCCAGATTCCGCGCCGCCCTGCTGCAGGCCGGCCACGATGCCCAGGCCCTGGCCGGTATGTAGACGCAGCGCGCCCATCACCGCCAGGTTCTGGTCCTTGCCCGCGGACCAGTGCACCGCCTCGCCGGCGGTGTACTGCAAATGCTGGCCGGCGACCTGCGCCAGGCCGGCGCGCGCCGCCATCAGCACCACCGGGTCGGTGGCATGCGGCACCTTGCCCTGCGCCGCGGCCGTGTGCTTGGCCGACGCATCGCCGCGCGCCCCGCCCAGGCTCTCGCCCGCCACGGTGCCGGAGACCGCGCGGTGCATCGCCGCCAACGGCGCCTTGTCGCCATCGAGCACGCTGGCGCCGGGGCCGCGCGTGCCCTGCACCGTCGCCAGCCGCAGGCCCTGGTGCGCGCCCACCACGCCATCGAGCGAACGCGCCATCTGGTCGGTCTGGCCGGCCAGCGCCTGCACCCCGGCGGCGTCGCCGATGGCGCTGGCGTTGGCGCCGGTGGCGCTATAGGTGCTCAGCAGCACGCCGGCGCCGCCGCGCACCGCGCCATAGCCGTCGGTGCGCAATTCCGCGCCCAGGCCGCGCAGGCCGCCGCGATAGTTGCCGGCCTGGTGAATCAGGTGGCCCAGGTTCAGCTCGCTGGCCTGCTCGCTGCTCTTGATCTGCATGCGCAGCTGGCCGTCGGTATCGTCGAACACGATCTGGTTGTAGCCGGAGCCGCCGAATTCCTTGCTCTTGAAGCCGCTCAACGCGGCCGCGTTGCGGTGGTTCTCGTCGCCGCCGGCCGCCCCATGCCAGGCCGGCGCATTGCCGGACGCCAGGTTGGCCTGGGCGCTGGGCGCGCCATCGCGGGCCGCGGCGTAGACCTGCGTGTCGGCCTTGGCGCCCTGGCGGCCGCCGGGCGTGGCCGGCGTGCCACCTTCGCCGCGGCCGTTGTACAACGCGCCCACGACGATGGGCTGGTCGATGTCGTCATCCAGGAAACGCACCAGCACTTCCTGGCCGATGCGCGGCACGAAACTGATGCCCATGCCGGCGCCCGACTGGCGCTGCGCCACCCGTACCCAGCGGCTGCGGGCTTCGCCATCGGCGCCGCTCCCTTGCCAATGGAAGCGGATGCGCACGTCGCCGCGCTTGTTGCGCAGGATCTCGTCCTGCTCCTTCGGCTGGGTGCCGCCTTCGGCATCCGTCACGACGGCGGTATGCACGCCGTGCACCGAAGGCGCGCCCGCCAGCCGCGCGCCGCGGGCGCTTGGCAACGGCGGCCGCCAGGGGCGGTCGCAGCGCACGGCCTCGAAGCGGTTGGCGTAGCCGACCTCGCGCGCCTTGGCCAGCACCGCCGGGTCCACGCGCAGCGACACGGCTTCATGCGGTTCGGCGCCGGGCGCGGCCAGCGCGTCGCCGTCCAGCACCAGGTGCGCATCCAGCCCTCCCAGGCGCTGGGCCAGCGAGGCCCGCGTTTCAGGCGGCAGGTTGTTGATGCCCACGTGTTCGACGCGATCGAGCGCGAACTCCGGTTCGAAGCCGCCTTCCCCGGCCGGCCCCAGCGGCGACAGATCCCGCAACGTAAAGCGCGTGCCGGAACGGAAGGTGCGCACCACCCCCAGGCCGACGAAGGTCTCGGCGCGGGCGCGCAGGGCTTCGGTCGCCAGATTGGCCTGGCGCCGCGCCTGCGCTTCATCGGCGAAACCGCCGTGGCCGGCGACCTCGTACCAATCCAGCCCGGCGGCGTCGTCCTGGCCGCTGGCCGGATTGACCAGCGCCTGCGCCGCCACCGCGCGCTTGCCGCTGTCGTGCCAGCCCAGCACGGTGATGCTGTCGGGCACGCGGCGGCGCTGGCGCGCCAGCATCTGCACGGTGTCGCGCGACTCGGTCGCGGCGGCCCGCTGGAAGCGGATGCCGCCGCCGGCGGACTCGGCGTCTTCGGCCAGGCCGCGGCTGTCGGCGAACAACTGCACCACATGGCGCGCCGGCACGCCAGCGTCTTCCAGCACGGTCCAGCCCAGGCCGGCCTCGGCCAGCAGGCGGGCAATGAAGTCGTAGTCGGTCTCGCGGTACTGCGTGGTGTAGGGACGCGGCGCCAGGTCGGCCACCGCCGCCTCCACGTCGCCGGCGACGCGGTAGACATACCCTTCGTAGCCGTCCAGCACGTGGCGCACGATGTCCAGCACGGGCTTGGCCTCGAACACGCGGCTGGCGCGCCGCTGCGTGGCCAGCCACAGCCATGGCACCACCGTCAGCCGGTAGCGCGCCAGGCCGGCGTCGCCGGACAGCAATTCCGCTTCGCGGACGACGCCGCTGCGCCCGGCGCGGCTGCCGTCGGCGCGGGTGGTCCACAGCGTGACGGGCCGCGAGATCATGTCCTGCAAGGACAGGCCGGCGTTGTCGGACAGCGCCACCACGCGCCATTGCCCCACGCCCGAGAGCGCTTCGCGCGCGACCCAGCCTTCCACCTGCAACGACGCGAGCGCGCCCTCGCCCTGCAGGCCGTAAAGGCGGGCATCGGAATTGAACAGGCCGGTGTTCGCGGTCGGATCCATTGCGGGAAAACCTAGGTCAGGCGCGCTCACGGCTCGATGTGAGCTTGCGCATTGGGACATTCCGGAGCAGTGCCCCAGTGGCCCGCGCAAACGCGCAGGCGGCATTGTTCGCTTTCAAGAAAGCCAAGCTTGCGGCATTCCGCCAGGCGCGCCGACAGCGGCGACCCCGGCAGCTCGCGGATGAAGATACCGTCGGTCTTGTAGACCTTCGTGCCCGGCGGCGACGCGGGCGGCAGGCCATACGACATCAGGGTCGCCAACAAGGCGGCGTCGCTGTCGTTGCGGGGCGCCGCCTTGCCGCGCGCCGGCGCGGTCTTCGAAGTGGCGGCCGGCGTGGCCGCCGCGATCAGCGCGCCGTCTCGCGCGCGCTCGCCGCGCGGCGCCGCGGCCGGGCCGGGGGCCTTGGCGGTGGCCGCGCGCGGCGTGGCGGAGGCAGGCTTGGGCGGGGCCGCCGTCACCGCCAGCGCGGCCAGCGGGTTGGGCACGTCCGCCTCGGACGGGCGGGTCAGTTGCGCCAACGGATGATCGTCGATGATGGCCGCGGCATTCGAGGGCGCGGCATCGGCATTCGCGGGCATGCTCGCGCGCGGCGCTGCCGGCATACCGGCAGCGCCCGCGTTGGCGGCGGGCGCCTGGGTCTGAGTCTGGGTCTGAGTCTGGGTCTGAGTCTGGGTCTGAGTCTGGGTCTGAGGCTGGGATGGGCGCGGCGCGTCGCCATCCACGCGCGCCACCACCACCGGCAATTGCGCCGTGTCATACACCGCCCACAGTCCCGCGCCGGCGGCGCCCAGGAACAGCAGCAGCAACACCAGCAGCGGCGTCCTGGAACGTTGCCGGACAGGCAGGTGCTTGACCTCGGCATCGGGCACGCGGCCTTCGAGCGAGGCAAGAATGCGCGACGACTGCGGCTCATCCACGGCGGATGAACGCCCCGCCAGCAAGCTGGGAATGGCGGGCGGAGGTCGCGATTTTTTTTCGTCTTCTGCCATGCGAGGTTCCGTGTCGGCAGGGGCTTGGTCGGCCCCTATTAACCAAGGTGATCGAGAATACCCGATGACATCTTTTAGATCACGGCATCTTGTTACGATTCCTAAAGCATCGACGCTGTCTGCAACGCCCTGGCGCTTGCCTCAATCACGAATAGAACAAAAGATTACGCCTTCGTGATTGAGGGATACCGTTGCTACTTCTACTGCCCCTATATTTTCTGCTCGCGATCGGCGTCTCCGCGCTGCTGGTGTTCCCGTCTTTCAGGGCCGGGACCGCGCGGGGCGCGCGCGCGTTCGCACAGGGAATACGCCGCCGCGTGGCGCGCGGCGCGGGGCAGGCGGGCGGCGTGGTGGGCGGCTCGGCGCAAGTGGTGCGCGCCGGCGTCGGCAAGGCCGGCAACACGTTTTCGGCGTACCGCTGGCAGATCGCCGCGGGGCTCGCGGTGGTGCTGCTTCCGTCCCTTTTCGCTTTCGTCATGCGACACAATCACACATTTATTTACGAGGATCGGATGGCCGGTCCGGACCCGCGCATCCAGGCGCTGTTGACGGGCGAACGGCTGGTCCCGCCGCCACCGCTGCCGCCCGAAGTGTTCACCACGCGCGAGGTGGAACTGGTGCGTCCCAACCTGGGCGGCGCCAGCCGCGACTGGAATCTGCTGGACGCCGACTACCGTCAGCGCCTGCTGGCGGCCTACCGCGTGATGCGCGAAGAACATGGCTATGAAATGGTGTTGATCGAGGGCTACCGCAGCCCCGAGCGCCAGGAGGAATTGGCGAGCAAAGGCTCGCACGTGACCAACGCCGGCGCCTACCAGAGCTATCACCAGTACGGGCTGGCCGCCGACAGCGCGTTCCTGCGCGACGGCAAGGTGGTGGTCTCCGAGAAGGACCCGTGGGCCATGCGCGGCTACGAGCTGTTCGGCGAAACCGCCGAACGCGTCGGCCTGACCTGGGGCGGACGCTGGAAGCTGATGGACTTCGGCCACACCGAGCTGCGCCGCCCGGGCGTCATGCGCCGCGATACGGGGGCCGCGCAATGATCCGATCATCTTGCGCCGCTACCCTGCCCCTCACGCTTACTCGAACAACCGACCACCGCTACGAACCCACATGACCCGCTTTCTCAAAACCGGCCTGCTGCTGGCCCTGGTCTTCGGTGTGGTCTGGCTGGCCGTCATCATCTGGTGGCAGGAATCGCGCACGCTGCCCACGGGGCTCGACATCGGCCTGTACCTGTTCGCGCTGCCGCTGGCGCTGATCGCGGCCGGCTGGGCCGGCCTGCGCATCGCGCGCGCGCGCCGCGAAGCCCGTGCCGCCGCCGCCGCGGCCCCCGCCGACGCACCGGCCGCGACGTCCGCCGCGGCGCCCGCCATTACCCGGCTGGTGGCCCTGGCCGGCGCCGCGCGCGCCGCGCCCGGCAGCGACCCCGCCGCCATCCACGCCGCGCTGGCCAAACAGCAGCGCCCGGACCTGGACGAAACGCTCAAGAATGCGCGCGGCTATCCCGTCTTCAGCGCCCGTGCCGCGCACCTGGACAGCGATGCCCTGCGCGAGATCGCCGAAACCGACGACACGCCGGCGGCGGCGCGCACCGAGGACTGCCTGCGCGCCACCGCCCTGTTGTGCGAAGTGATCGAGACTCTGTCACGCGATGCCCGCGCCCATGTGCTGGAGCACGGCACGCCGGAGCGCGACGACGACTGGCCCCTGTTGCAGCTGGAACTGCTGCTGCCGGCCCAATGGCCGTCGGCCGCGCGCGAACACGCCCAGGCGCGGGCGCGGCAGGCCGCGGCCTGGCCCGCGGCGCGCCTGGGCCTGCGGCCGCACGAGGCGCGCGACGCCTTGGCCAGCGACGGGCTGCTGCGCGAACTGGCGCTGGAGCCAGCGACGGCCGCCCGCGCGCCGCTGCGCATCGTGGCCGCGGCCGATTCGTTCATCGACAGCCACGTGGTGGGCGAATGGGACGCCGGCGGCCTGCTGGTCGGCAACGGCAATCCGCAAGGGCGCGTGCCCGGCGAAGCGGCCGCCGGCCTGCTGCTGGACCTGAACCTGGCCGCGCCCGCGACGCCCGGCAATGGCGCGCCCGCCGCGCCGCCGGCGGGCGCCTTCGCGCTGACGCTGTCACCCATGGCGCATCGCGCCACCGGCGCCGATGACCGCGGCGCCGCCAACGAACCGATGCTGGCCGAGCTGACGACCCGCTTCCTGGAGCAACATGAACGCCGCGCGCAGGACATCCGCGCGCTGGTCAGCGACGCCGACCATCGCGGCAGCCGTCCGCTGGAAGCCGCGGGGCTGGCCAGCACGCTGTTCACCACCCTCGACCCGAACCAGGATTGCCTGGCGGTCGGCGGCGCCTGCGGCTATACCGGCGCCGCCGCGCACCTGCTGACGTTGTCGGTCGCCGCTGAAGCCTGCGCCCAGGCCGAGGCGCCGGTGCTCGCCGTGATGACCCAGGACCCCATGTTGCGTACGCTCGCGCTGCTGTCCCCTTCCCCCTCCGCCTGACCCCCATAAGAAAAGCCAGAATCATGCGTAGCCCTTCAGGTTTCTTTTCCGGTATCTCCAGCGCCCTGAGCGAAGGTCGCCATTGGACCTCCCGCGCCCTCGGCAATCCGCGCCTGTTCATGGCGATCGGCCTGATCGCCCTGGTCGTGTTCCTGTTCCTGTTTGCCGACACCGTCGAGATCGGCCTGGCCTGGGCCGGCATCGCGCTGGGAATATTCCTGTTGCTCTGGCTGTGCGCCTATCTGTGGCGCCGGCGCCGCGCGCGCCGCGCCAACAAGAACCTGGGCGACATGCTGGAGCAGCAGGTGCAGACGGGCAGCGCGGCCGCCAATCGCGGGGACGTGGACGCGCTGCGCACGCGCCTGGTGCAGGCGGTGCGCACCATCAAGACGTCCAAGATCGGCCAGGTGTCGGGCAACGAAGCGCTGTACGAACTGCCCTGGTACATCGTGATCGGCAACCCCGCCGCGGGCAAGAGCAGCGCGGTGATCAATTCCGGCCTGCAATTCCCCTTCGCCGACAAGAACGGCGCGGCGGTGCGCGGCGTGGGCGGCACCCGCAACTGCGACTGGTTCTTCACCACCGAAGGCATCCTGCTGGACACGGCCGGCCGCTACTCGGTGCACGAGGAAGACCGCAACGAATGGATGGGTTTTCTCGACCTGCTCAAGCGCCATCGCCCCAAGGCGCCGATCAACGGCATCATCGTGGCCGCCAGCATCGACGAGCTGACCGGCGCCGGGCCGGAATTCGCCATCAACCTGGCCAAGAACCTGCGCCAGCGCGTACAGGAACTGACCGACCGGCTGGAAGTGTTCGCGCCGGTCTACATCATCTTCACCAAGGCCGACCTGATCTCGGGCTTCAGCGAATTCTTCTCCGACAGCGACCAGCGCGAGCGCGACCGCGTCTGGGGCGCCACCCTGCCCTACGGCGCGGAAGAAAACCGCGACGTGCTGGCCCTGTTCGACGAACGCTTCGATGAACTGTACGAAGGCCTCAAGGAAATGGGCACGGCGCAGATCTCGCTGCGCAACAACCGCGAACTGCCGCCGGGACTGCTGACCTTCCCGCTGGAATTCGCCGGCATCAAGCCGGCGCTGCGCACCTTCCTGTCGACGCTGTTCGAGACCAACCCGTTCCAGTACAAGCCCGTGTTCCGCGGCTTCTACTTCACCAGCGCGCTGCAGGAAGGCGTGTCGCAAAGCACCTCGACCGAACGGCTGGCCGAACGCTTCGACCTGCGCCCGGCCGCCCGCGGCCAGGCGCGCAACGTGTCCTCGCACAACGGCTTCTTCCTGCGCGACCTGTTCTCCAGCGTGATCTTCGCCGACAAGAAACTGGTGCGCCAGCACGCCAGCCCGGCCAAGACCCGCATGCGCTACCTGACCTTCTTCGGCCTGGTGCTGGCGCTGGGCCTGGTGCTGGGCGGCTGGAGCTGGTCATACCTGGGCAACCGCCAGCTGGCGCAGAACGTGCAGGCCGACCTGGACAAGGTGGTGCGCCTGCAAAGCGAGCGCACCGACCTGCAGAGCCGCCTGGAGGCCATGGAGATCCTGCAGGACCGCATCGAGCAGCTGGACCGCTATTCGTCCAGCCGCCCGTGGTCGCTGGGCCTGGGCCTGTACCAGGGCGACGTGCTCAAGGAGCGCCTGCTGGCCGAGTACTACAACGGCGCGCGCCAGTTCATGCTGAGCCCGGTCAAGGCCAGCCTGGAGGACTTCCTGGCCAAGGTCGACATGTCCGGCGCCGCGGCGGCGGCCGGCGGCGCGCAGCAGCCGGCGCCGCAGGCGGTGCGCGCCTCGCACGTCCCGGGCGGCGACACGCTGTTCCAGGATGCCTCGCCGACCAATGCCGACGACGCCTACAACGCGCTCAAGACGTACCTGATGATGGCCAATCGCCAGCACGTCGACCCCACCCACCTGTCCGACCAGATCACGCGCTTCTGGCGCGGCTGGCTGGAGACCAACCGCGGCGCCATGCCGCGCGACCAGCTGATCCGCAGCGCCGAACGCCTGATCTCGTTCTACGTCAGCCGCGCGCCCGACGCCGGCTGGCCGCAGATCGACACCAACCTGGCGCTGGTGGAAAAGACCCGCGCCAGCCTGCGCGCCGTGATGCAGGGCATGCCGGCGCGCGAACGCGCCTACGCCACGCTCAAGGCGCGCGCCGCCACGCGCTTCCAGACCATGACGGTGGCGCGCATCGTCGGCGAGAACGACGCCGGCGTGGTGGCCGGCAGCTACGCCATCCCCGGCACCTTCACCCGCGAGGCCTGGGAGCAGTACATCCAGCCCGCCATCAACGAGGCCGCCAAGAAGGAAGTGCAGACCAGCGACTGGGTGCTGGGCGTGAACGCGCGCGACGACCTGACCCTGGACGGCAGCCCCGAACAGATCCAGAAGAGCCTGGCGACGATGTACAAGACGGAGTACGCGCAGGAATGGCAGAAGTTCCTGCGCGGCGTGACCATCAAGCCCTTCACCAGCTTCGAGCAATCTGTGGGCGCGATGAACCGCCTGGGCGACCCGCAGACCTCGCCCATCGCCAAGCTCATCAACACGGCCTATGAACAGACCTCGTGGGACAACCCGTCGCTGGTCAACGCCGGCCTGCAGCAGGCGCAGAGCGGCGTGGTCGGCTGGTTCAAGCGCGTGATCCTGCGGCAGACGCCGCCCGCGCCCACGCCCGCCACCACCGCCAACGGCGAAGCCATTCCGATGGGTCCGGTGGGCCGCGAGTTCTCGGACGTGGCGCGCCTGGTGGTCACGCGCGAGAACCAGTCGCTGCTGGGCAACTACATGGGCGCGCTGTCCAAGATCCGCACCCGCTTCAATCTGCTCAACAACCAGGGCGACCCCGGCCCCGGCTCGCTGGTGCTGCTGCGCCAGACGCTGGAGGGCAAGGATTCGGAGCTGGCCGACGCGCTCAAGCTGGTCGACGAGCAGATGCTGGCCGGCCTGTCGGCGACGCAACGCGAGACGCTGCGCCCGCTGCTGGTGCGGCCGCTGATCCAGGCCTACGCCGTGGCCATGCAACCGGCCGAACGCGAGTTGAACAAGGTCTGGAACGCGCAGATCTACCAGCCCTTCAACCAGACCCTGGCCGAAAAGTATCCGTTCGCCGCGCGCGCCAGCGTCGAGGCCAGCAGCGACGAGATCGGCCAGGTGTTCGGCCCGCAGGGCAGCATCGCCAAGTACGTCAACGACACCCTCGGCCCGCTGACCGTGCGCCGCGGCGACATCCTGACGGCGCGCACCTGGGGCGACATGGGCATCAGCCTGCAGCCGACCTTCACCGCCAACTTCGCGCAGTGGGTGGCGCCGCTGTCCGGCGGCGCGGGCGCAGGCTCGGCCAGCCAGCCGCAGACGCTGTTCCAGATCCAGCCCAAGCCGGCCTCGGGCGTGACCGAGTACACCATCGAGATCGACGGCCAGCAACTGCGCTACCGCAACACGCCGCCGCAATGGGTCAACTTCGTCTGGCCCAACGCCCAGGGCGCGCCCGGTGCGCGCATTACCGCCACCACCTTCGACGGCAGCGTGGTCGAGATCGTCAACGAACCGGGACGCTTCGGCCTGGAGCGCCTGATCGCGACCGCCCAGCGCACCGCCAACGCCGACGGCAGCTTCAACATGAGCTGGGGCAAGTCCAACGTGACGGTGCCGGTCAAGCTGCGCATCATCAGCAACGCCCAGGCGCCCGGCGCCGGCGGCAGCGAGCCCGGCGGCAGCCAGGGCCTGCGCAACCTGCGCCTGCCCTCCTCCGTGGTGGGCGCATCCCCCGAATCCTCCTCCGCCCAGACGCGACCCGGAGCGCCGCAATGAGCAACTTGCAGTCCCCCCTGTTCCGCACGGCCTACTTCGGCAAGATCCCGGCCCGCGGCGACTTCGTCAAGAACACCTCGCATCCGCAGCTGATGAGCACGCTGGACGGCTGGGTCGCCAGCACCATGGAGCTGCTGGCCCAGGACCCGCACTGGAAAACGCTGTACGACGAGGCCGAGCCGATGCCGTTCGCCATTCTCGGCTCGCGCGGCAAGCTGGCCATCGCCGGCCACCTGCAACCCAGCCGCGACCAGTCGGGCCGGCGCTTTCCGTTCCTGTCGGCGACCTCGGTCGAAGTGCAGCGGCCGCTGGCCTTCATCGCGCGCAGCCCGATGGCCTTCAGCCGGCTGTGGAACCGCATGAGCGGCGCCGCCGCGCTGCTGATGACCGACGCCGACCCCGGCCCGGCGCTGCAGACGCTGAACGAACTCGAAGGCGAGATCCGCACCGAGGCCGACGACGGTTTCGATGCCTTCGTCGACCTGCAAAGCGTCGAGCGGCTGCAAACCATGCTGCGCGGCAATGGCCACGCGGCCAACGTCCACGACATCATCCTGGCGCTGGGCATCCTGCTCGAACCGGTCATGTCCAGCGGCTCGTCGCAGCTCGATCGCGGGCTGGCGCTGCCGCTGCCGGACGATCCGCTCTATATCAACCTGGTGGCCTCGTACTGGATGACGCTGATCGCGCCGTTCCTGGCGCGCGCGGATTTCGAGATCACCGTGTTCATCGGCCGCATCGGCGGCAAGCATCGCCTGGTGGCGGGCTTTCGCGGCGCCTCGCCGCAGACGCTGGCCAGCCTGCTGTCCACGCCGCAGGCCTTCGCCGAGCAGCACATCGTGCTGGAAGACGCGCCCTGGGTGCGCGACCACGTGTCGGCCAGCCACGGCCTGGCCAAGCTTTCCAGCTACCTGGACCAACCCCGGCTGTCCCTGCGCATGGCGCTCGACACCTATCTCGAAGTCTTCACCGGAGCCTGACCATGCGCGTCTCTCTCCTGATCATGGCGGCGCTGTTCTCATGCGCCGCGGCGGCGCAGGACGCGGCCACCGTCGTCCCCGCCAACGTCATTCCGCAGCCCGGCCAGGTCGTGGCCAGCGGCGCCGTGCCAGACGAGGCCACCAAGGCCGACGTGCTGGCCCGGCTGCAACAGGTCTACGGGGTGGGCAACGTCATCGACCAGATCGAGGTCGGCGGCGTGGTGGCGCCGCCCAACTGGTCCGAACACGTGGGCAAGCTGATCGGCCAGCCGCTCAAGCAGATCAATCGCGGCCAGCTGGAAGTCGACGGCACCCAGATCCGCCTGCTCGGCGAAGTGCAGAACGAAGCCTCGCGCCAGCAGATCGCCAGCACCTTCGCCACCTCGCTCAACCCGACCTACAAGATCGTCAACGGCCTGCGCGTGGCCGCCGGCAAGGACGAACAAGGCCTGCTCGACAAGGTGCTGACCAACCGCGTGGTGGAATTCGAGACCGGCAGCGCCACGCTGACGGCGCGCGGACGCGAACTGCTCGACCAGGTGGCCGACGTCATCCCGAAGCTGCACAGCGACAAGGTGCAGATCATCGGTCACACCGACAGCTCCGGCAGCCGCAGCACCAACCTGGCGCTGAGCCAGGCGCGCGCCGACGCGGTCCGCGCCTATCTGGTGGACAAAGGCCTGCCGCCCGGACGTTTCGAGACGCTGGGCGCGGGCCCGGACCAGCCGGTGGCCACCAACGCCACCGCCGAGGGCCGCGCCAAGAACCGCCGCATCGAATTCCGCGCCAGCCGCTAGCCGGCGCGCGGCTGCCGCTGGGCGCGCGCCGTCGCGCGCCCAATGCCGCGGGCCGCGATGGCCCTTGCGGCCATCGCCGGGCCCCGCTTTCAGCCGTTGTTCTCGGGCGCCTTGGGAACGCCCAGCAGCTCTTCCAGCCCGGACAGGGCGTCGTTGTTCTTGAGCACCGTGCGCAGCCACAGGTGCAGCGACATCTCGCCCCAGCTGGCCGCCTTGTCGGCCAGGTAGGCCACCGGGCTGTGCGGCTCGGTGCGGCGGAAGAACTCGGCCACTTCGCGCAACTGCGCCAGGGCCTGGTCGCGCGTTTGCAGCGGGCCACGCGTGGCCGCCAGCGGCGCGGTGGAAGGCAGGTCGACGGCGGTCAAGGTAGGCTCCATGCGGGTGACGGCCGCGCCGGCGGGCGGCGTGGCCTGGGCGGCCGGCGGCGCCAGGTCGGCCCGCACCAGCAGGCCGGCCTCGCGGGCAAAGCGGTGCGCCAGCTCGGTCACGTCCTTCAGGGCGGTGCGCAGCGGCGTGAAAGCCGGGCCTTCCTCGCCCAGGCGTTCGGTCAAGGTCCGCTCGAGCACGTCGACCGCGCCAAAGCAGCCCTGCAACTGGCTTTCGAGTTCGGAATAGAACGCCGGCGGCGTATCGCGGCGCGCGGCGTCGAACTGGTCGAGCGTAACCTTGCCGCGGGTCAGGTCGGCGGCGTTCTGCGGCGCGCGCTTGATGGCGTTGGCCAATTGCGTGGCGCTGTCCCACAGCACCGCGCCGAAACGCCCGCCCTCGGACTGCGTCAAGGGCAGTTCCCGCACCAGTTGCTGCGACCGCGACAGCAGCCACGCCAGGTTGCCCACGCGCTGCTGCACGTCGCCCTCGTCCGGCACCGGGTGCAGGCCGTCCCAATAGCGCCGGCACAGGCCGTCCACCAGCAGGAAGCCGTCGCGCAGGCCGGCGAAGCCGCGCGTCTTGGCCCAGGCTTCGGCCAGCCAGGCGGCCACGCGCACGTCCTTGCTGCGCTCGGTCAGCACCTCGGTGCAGATGCGGATCACCTGCGGCCAGTCGGCCTCCTTGATGTCGATGACCCAGTCGCCCTGGTCCAGGTGCGGGTCATCGTGGCGGCGGGCCTCGCGGATGGCGTCGAATTCGGCCGAAAAGACCATGTCGGCGCCACAAGGCGCCTCGCCCGCAATGGGCTGCAACAGTGCGTCGATATCGCTCATAGTTTCTTGGGTCGTTGCGGATGGCGGGCCTTGCGCAAGCGGCGCGCGGCCCGGCGGCAAAGCAGCGATGATCCCATATCTGTAACCGCGTTACGTTGGAACATGACACGCCCTATTACAAAACGCATCAGGGACCATCGCTATCATGCAAGCTCTCCAAAAACAGGGAGTCGCGATGAACAAGTCCTTTCACATGATGCCCAATGGCCGCTTCATCAATGGCGCGCCGCGGCGCTGCCCGGACGGCACCTATGTCGGCGACGGCGGGCCCATCACCCGCGCGCCCGACGGCACCTACGTCGCGGGCACCCCACAGCGCGCGCCGGATGGCCGCTACCTGGGCGGCGGCGGGCCGGTGCGCATGGCGCCCGACGGCAGCTTCGTCGTGGGCACGCCCCGCATGGCGCCGGACGGCACCTATCTGTAAGCATAAATAACCATCGTTTGGGAGCAACGGACGGCCATGGCGCAGCGATCCGTAATACGCAAGGGTGACCGCACCTCGCATGGCGGCGTGGTGGTCACCGGAGACGAGTCCGTGCAGATCTTTGGCCAGCCCATGGCGCGCGTCGGCGACCGCGTCACCTGCCCCAAGTGCGCCGGCCAGCACACCATCGTCGAAGGCGTGCAAAGCGTCAGTTCCGATCGCCGCACCGCGCTGGAAGGCATGAAGACCTCCTGCGGCGCCACCCTCATCGCCAGCCAGCAGTTCTACCAGTTGGAGCACGGCGGCGGCGATGGCGCCGGTGGCGGCGTGAACGATGCGCCGCAGGCGCTGCAGGCCGGCGCGCCGGCGGCACTGGCCGCGGTGGTGCCGGTGGCGGCCGACGAGGCGCCGCAGCAATGCGCCCAGGTCCAGGACACCCTCAAGCTCACCGAAGCCATGTTCGACGCCAAGCGCGCCCCGGTCAGGCTGACCGGACCGTCGGCCTACAAGCCGCCGGCCGCGCTGGCGCGCGCGGGCGATGACAAACTGGTCATGTATGAAGCCTGGCCGGCCGGCCAGCGCGTGCCCGTGGTGCTGGAACCGCGCAAGCCGCTGTGGACCGGCGACCTGCTGCAGCGCTCGCCCCACGAGATCAGCGAACGCCTGACCGAGGAACCGCAGCCGCAGCCCGAGCAGGTCGCCAAGAGCCTGGGCGTGGCGCCCAAGGCGCTGCTGCAGGGGCGCGACCTGCAGATCACCATCGCCAAGGGCATGTCGGTGGACGACAGCGTCAAGCGGCTCGACGCGCAATGGGTGAAAGGCCCGCCCTGGGCCGATCCCACCCGCGAGGTCCACACCGTGGGCGAGACGATGTTCTCGCGCATCACGCTCTACAGCATGCCGGGCGAGCAGGCCGTGATCGACCACGCCGTGCTGCACGAGCTGGCCCACAGCTACGCCAACAACGCCCGTGTCGACATGAAGGCCTGGGGCGCCGCGGCCAAATCGGACGGCAATTTCCCGTCGGACTACGCCAAGGCCGGCCCACCCGAGGATTTCGCTGAATTCGTGGTGATGGCCATCGCCACCCAGGGCACGCCTTGCGAGAACTACGCCCGCTCGATCTACCCGGCCCGTTACCGGCAGCTGGACGCGATGGACCTGCTGGAGAAAAGCCCCGCCGCCCAGGCCGCATGACCCTGCCGCGCGGGTGACGGGTTGCACCCGTCCCCGCAGGTGCGATACCATACGTTCCATATACAAACCATATATGGAACGCTCCCTATGGGTATCGTCAAGATTTCCGAGCAGATGCACGAGAACCTGCGCGTGGCCAGCAGCGCGCTGAGCCGCTCGATCAACTCGCAGGCCGAACACTGGATGCGCATCGGCATGCTGTCCGAGCTCTACCCCGAGCTGCGCCACGCCGACATCTGCCAGCTGCTGATCCGCATCGAGCAGGCGGAAGGGTTCAGCATCGCCGCCCTGTCCCAGGGACAGGCGTCCACCGGCCAGCAGGAGGCCGCGTAAATGGCGCGCAAGGTCTCCATCAAGTCCGCCGCCGACATCGCCATGGCCCGCCAGGCCGGCGCCCTGGCGGCGGAGGTACTGCACATGATCGCCGAGCACGTGCGCCCCGGCGTCACCACCGACGAACTCGACCGCATCTGCCACGACTACATCGTCAATGTGCAGAAGGCGATTCCGGCCAACGTCGGCTACCACGGCTTTCCCAAGACCGTCTGCGCCTCGGTCAATCATGTCATCTGCCACGGCATCCCGTCGGCCAAGGTGCTCAAGAACGGCGACATCCTCAACATCGACGTGGCCGTCATCAAGGACGGCTGGTACGGCGACACCAGCCGCATGTACTACGTCGGCCAGCCCAGCCCGCTGGCGCGGCGCCTGGTGAACACCACCTACGAAGCGATGCGCGCCGGCATCATGGCGGTCAAGCCCGGCGCCACGCTGGGCGACATCGGCCATGCCATCCAGACGGTGGCGCACCGCGAGCACTTCAGCATCGTGCGCGAATACTGTGGCCACGGCATTGGCCAGATCTACCACGACGAACCGCAGGTGCTGCACTATGGCCGTCCCGGCGAAGGCCTGGTGCTGCAGCCGGGCATGATGTTCACCATCGAACCCATGATCAACGCCGGCAAGCCGCAGACCAAGCAGTTGCCCGATGGCTGGACCGTGGTCACCAAGGACCGTTCGCTGTCGGCGCAGTGGGAACACATGGTGGTCGTCACCGACACCGGCTACGAGGTCCTGACGTCCTGGCCGGACGGCTTCGGCGACTATCCGCCGATCCCCTGACGCACCAGGCCGGCGACGGCAATTAACGGAGTGCGACACGCGCGGGGCCCGGTCATGATCGGGCCCTTGCCGTTCTTGCGGCCCC
>NZ_QHHO01000047.1:290719-293864 GCF_003184165.1 Achromobacter sp. RW408 | reverse complement strand
GCATGGGGCCGTGGCGGGTGTCGTGGTATTCGCCATCCAGCTCCACCGTCGACAAGCCGCCCGAGCGGCCGTCGGTCTCGCGCGTGGGCGGCGCGGGCGGTGGCATATGGTCGAAAAAGCAATCGTTCTCGTCGTAGGTGACGAGGAGTACACAGCCGCTCCAGACGGCGGGGTTGCGCGTCAGGATCTCGAGCACGCGTTCGGTGTAGGCGCCGCCCTGGCGCGGCGACGAGACCTCGGGATGTTCGGAGTCGGCGGCGGGAGCGATGATCCAGGAGACCTGCGGCAGCGTACCCTGTTCCACGTCATGCGCCAGGTCGTCCAGGGTGTGGGTGGACAGGCCCCGGTCGCGCAGCGGCGCGTCGGCGCCGCCGGCCTCGTGCTGGCGCCGGTACTGGCGGAAGCCGGCGAGCGGGTTGTCGTGGAAGTTGTCCGCCATGTCCTGGTAGATGCGCCAGTCGATGCCGGCGGCCTGCAGGCGTTCAGGATAGGTGGTCCACCCGTAGCCCTGGTCGGCCGGGCCGAGCCGGTCGAAGGTGTTGACCAACGCCGGTCCGCCAGCGCGTCCCAGCGGGTCATTGGTGCCGGTCCACAGGAACAGGCGGTTCGGATTGGTGCCGGCCTGGACCGAGCAGTGGTAGGCATCGCACAGTGTGAAGGCATTGGCCAACGCCGTCTGGAACGGCACTTCGGCGGGGCGGTAGGCGCCCATGCCCAGGCGGCGCTTGGCGGCCAGCCATTGGTCCATGCGGCCGTCGTTCCAGGCGCGCTGGGCGTCGTCCCAGGTGTGCGGAGTGATGTAGCCCACGGGCGTGTCGCTGGCGTACTCGCCTTGCAGCGCATAGGGGCGGACTCGCTCGGCGCCGTCGGCTTGTGTCAGGACATCGCCGGCCGGGGTGGGCACCGGATGCGGATCGGCAAAGCCGCGCACGCCGGGCAGGCTGCCGAAATAGTGGTCGAAGGACCGGTTTTCCTGCATCAGGATGACGACGTGCCGCACGTCGTGAAGCGTGCCGTGCTTGCGGTCGGGGGCCACCGCCAGCGCGCGCCGGATGGCCGGGGGCAGGTCGGAGGAAGAGGCGGAACTCGGATCTTCTTTCATGACAGCGTTAATACGGCCAGCAATAATGGAATCTTAAGCCAGCCACGGGCATGGCCGGATCGACCGGCCAGAAGCACGAAGCCCCTCGCGGACGAGGGGCTTCGCAGGAGGGGCCGCGCGCGCGGCGTGGCGCGATCAGGCCGAGGGCGGAACGTAGCCCTGGGCTTCGACGCTGCCGTCCTCGAACAGGAAGCGTTCCATCTGCTGCTGCAGGTACTTGCGGGCGCGGGCGTCGGCCAGGTTCAGGCGGTTTTCATTGACCAGGCGGGTCTGCACCTGCTTCCACTCTTCCCAAGCTTCCTTGGAAATGCTTTGCCAGATGCGGGTGCCGAGTTCGCCGGGGTAGGGTGGAAAATCCAGCCCTTCGGCTTCACGCTTCAATTTCACACAGTTGACGGTACGGGCCATGGTTCGCTGCCGGAAAGAATGGGTAATGCGCCATTTTAGCGGGCTTGGCGCCGGAAGGCCGCCAAGCCCCTGCGGGCACTGCGGTTAGGCCTCGGGGCCAGCCTGGGGCGGGGCCGCGTCACAGCTTCTTGATGAACACCAGGCTGTTGCGCGAGCGGTTGTAGTTGTTCTGCTTTTCGCGCGGCAGGTCGGCGATGCCGCCCTGCACGAAGCCGCGCTTCATGAACCAGTGCGAGGTGCGCGTGGTCAGCACGAACAGCCGCTTGGCGCCGCTGGCGCGGGCGCGCGATTCCATGTGGCGCAGCAGGATCTCGCCCTCGCCGGACCCCTGCCATTCGGGGTGCACGATCAGGCAGGCCATCTCGGCCATGTGATCCTCGGGGAAGTTGTGCAGCGTGGCGCAGCCGTAGATCACGCCGTCGTGCTCGAGCACGGTGAAGTTCTCGACGTCGCGCTCGATCACGCTGCGCGGGCGCGGCACCAGCGTGCCGTCGGCTTCCAGCGGCTCGATCAGGCTGAGGATGGCGCCAACGTCATCGAGCGTGGCCGGGCGCAGGTCGTCCAGCGTGTCCTCCACCACCATGGTGCCGACGCCATCGTGAGTGAAGATCTCCAGCAGCACGCTGCCGTCCAGCGCGAACGGCACCAGGTGGGCGCGGGCCACGCCGCGCTTGACCGCCAGCGACGCGTATTGCAGGTAGGCGCCGGTTTCCTCGTCCAGCGAGCCGCCCGCCAGCAGCGCGTCGGCATCGACGCGGGCCAGTTCGGTGTCGACCGAGCCGTCGTCATTGAGCACGCCCTGGCCGCTGGACAGGAAGATCAGCTTTTCGGCGCGCAGCGCCACGGCCACGCTGGTGGCCAGGTCTTCCATGGCCAGGTTGAAGGCGTCGCCGGTGGGCGAGAAGCCCAGCGGCGACAGCAGCACTACCGACGAACCCTTTTCGATGGCGAACTTGAGCGCGTCGACGTCGATCTTGCGCACCTGGCCGGTGTGCTTGTAGTCCACGCCGTCCAGCACGCCGGTGGGGCGGGCGGTGACGAAGTTGCCCGAAATGACGCGGATGTGCGCGTGCGACATCGGCGTGTTGGGCAGGCCCTGGCTGAAGGCGGCCTCGATGTCCAGGCGGATCTCGCCGGCGGCTTCTTTGGCGCATTCCAGCGCGGCCGCGTCGGTGGGCGCCAGGCCGCGGTCGAACTGTTGGGTGAAGCCCTTCAGGCGCAGCTGTTCGTTGACCTGGGGGCGCGAGCCATGCACCAGCACCAGGCGGATGCCCAGCGACGACAGCAGCGACAGGTCCTGCACCAGCGCGTTCAGCGCCCCGGCCTGCACCAATTCACCGCCAAACGCCACCACGAAGGTCTTGCCTCGGAACGCATGCACGTAGGGCGCGACGTCTCGGAACCATCGGACGAACTGGGCAGGGGCGAATTCGGGGGCTTCAAGGGCGGAGACGGTGTCTGGTTCCAGGTCGGGCATGATGGGTGGGGCGATTCCTGAGAGTGGCAACAACGCGGCCCAGGGGCCGCGTCAACGCGCCGTCATGGGACGGCGTGGCGAAATTATATGACCGGCGGCCGTTTATATAATAGGCAGCTAACCGGACAAATCGTACATGCCAGAATCTTCCCGCCCGC
>NZ_QHHO01000047.1:280027-290709 GCF_003184165.1 Achromobacter sp. RW408 | reverse complement strand
AGGGCCGCCGCCAGGCGCCGCATGGCAAGATCGATCTCGTGCGCGCTGAGCGAGGCATAGCCCAGCAGCCAGCCCTGCAACGCGGGCGTGCCGGCATACAGGCGCCCCAGTCCCGGCAGCGCCAGGCCGGCCGCCGCCGCCCGGCGGATCGTGTCCGCTTCGGACCAGCCCGGTTCCAGCAGGCACGGCACCTGCAATCCCCCCTCCGGCCGCAACGCCCGCGCCACGCCCGCCAGGTGCCGGCCGACCGCTTCCAGCATGGCTTCGCGCCGCGCCGCATACAGCTTGCGCATGGCGCGCACGTGGGCGTTGTAGTGGCCGTCGGCCATGAAACGCGCCAGCGTCAGCTGCAGGATCTGCGGCGTATGGCCATCGACAATGCTGCGCGCGCGGGTGAAAGCCGACACCAGCTCTTCCGGCAAGGCCATGTAGCCCATCCGCAGGCCGGGGTACAGGGTCTTGCTGAACGTGCCCAGGTAGATCGTGCGGCCGTGCTTGTCCAGCCCCTGCACGCAGGCGGTGGGCAGGCCGTCGTAGTGGAATTCGCTGTCGTAGTCGTCCTCAATGATCCATCTGCCGCCCTCGGCCGCCCAGCGTGTCAGTTCGAGCCGGCGCTCCAGCGATAGCGTGGCGCCGGTCGGATACTGGTGCGAAGGCGTCACGTAGACGCACGCGGCGCCGCTGCGGTCGGCGCGCAGCAGGTCGGTGCGGATGCCCTGCGCATCGACGTCGACCGGCACCACGCGGGCCTCGGCGAACTCGAAGGCCTTGCGCGCGCCGAAATAGCCGGGATTCTCCAGCAGGATCGGCTTGCCGGCATCCACCAGCAACTGCGCGCACAGGAACAGGGCCTGGCGCGTGCTGCTCAGCACCACGATCTGCTCGGCGCGCACCTTGGCGCCGCGTTCCAGGTTCAGGTAGGTGGCGATCGCGCGGCGCAGGGGCTCGGCGCCTTGCGGGTCGCCATGCAGCAACACGTGGCCGCGGTGGTCCCGCAGTACCTGCCGCTGCAAGCGCTCCCAGACCGCGAGCGGAAAGCTGCGGGTCTCGGGCAGCCCCGTGGCGAAGGCCTGGACCGATTGCTGGTCGGCCACGCCGCCGCTGTCGAAGATCGCCCGGCCACGCCGGCTCAGGCCGGCCGCCGGCGCGATCGATTGCGCCGACGCCGGCCGGCGCTCCCGCGATAGCGCGCGACGCCGCGCCGAACCGCGCAGTTCGGTGCCGATGGTTTCCGATACATAGCTGCCCGAGCCCTTGCGCCGCGCGATGAACCCATCGCGCTGCAACTGCACGTAGGCGTTTTCGACCGTGTCGCGCGCCACCCCGAGCGACTGCGCCAGCGCGCGGGTGGCGGGCAGCTTCACGCCGGGGTCCAGGTCGCCGTCCAGCACCAGCGCGCGCAGCGCGCGCTGGATCCGCTGGTGCAGGTCGAGCGGCGCCAGGTCCGCGTCGCCCATGCGGATCTTCAGTGTCTCAAGCGTGAAAGTCTTGCTCATGCGGTCTGCCCAAGGGCGATGAAAGCGTCAATGACGACCGACCATTCTAGTCGGCGGCGAGCGCGCCGGAAGCGATAAAGTGGTCTGGCCAGACCAGTCAAAGTGTACGGTCCAGACAGTCCAATACGGCGTTACAAAGTGGCTTGCCACTCAACCCTTCCAACCTGTCTCGCCCATGTCTTCCCCCAGCGCTTCCCCCCTGCTCGCGCGCGATCTCCTCCATCCCGTCGTCGCCGGCCTGATCTCGGTCATCGTCAACTATGGCGGCACCTTCATCCTGGTGTTCCAGGCCGCCAAGGTCGCCGGCCTCAGTCCAGCGCTGACCGCCTCCTGGGTCTGGTCGGTGTCCATCGGCGTCGGCGTCACCGGCATCCTGCTGAGCTGGGCCGCGCGCGAACCCATCATCACCGCGTGGTCCACGCCCGCCGCGGCCTTCCTGGTCACGGCGCTCGCCACCACGCCCTACGCCGAAGCCGTCGGCGCCTACCTGATCTCCGCCGCCGCGTTCGTCGCGCTCGGGCTGTCCGGCTGCTTCGACAAGGCCATCCGCCTGATCCCGCCCGGCGTGGCCGCCGGCCTGTTGGCCGGCATCCTGCTGCCGTTCGGAATCGGCGCGTTCGGCGGCATGTCGCTGGACCCGTTGCTGACGGGCTGGCTGATCCTGGCCTACGTCGCCCTCAAGCGCTATACCGCGCGCTACGCCGTGGTCGGCATCCTGGTGTCGGGGCTGGCCCTGCTGTTGTTGCAGGACCGGGTCGACCTGTCGGGTCTGCGGCTGGAATTCGCCACGCCGGTCTTCACCGCGCCCGCATTCTCGCTCAATGGCCTGCTGAGCGTGGCGCTGCCGCTGTTCCTGATCACGCTGACCGGGCAGTACATGCCGGGCATGCTGGTGCTGCGCAACGACGGCTTCAAGACCAGCGCCAACCCCATCGTCACCCTCACCGGCCTGGGCTCGCTGCTGATGGCGCCGTTCGGCTCGCATGCCTTCAACGTGGCCGCGATCACCGCCGCCATCTGCACCGGCCGCGAAGCCCATGACGATCCGTCCAAGCGCTGGATCGCCGGCATCGCCGCGGGCCTGTTCTACATCCTGGTCGGCGTGTTCGGCGTGACGCTGGCCGCCCTGTTCATGGCCCTGCCCGCCACCTTCATCACCACCCTGGCGGGCCTGGCGCTGCTGGGCACCATCGGCGGCAGCCTGGCCGGCGCCCTGGCCGATCCAAAAACACGCGAGGCCTCGCTGATCACCTTCCTGGCGGCCGCGGCCAACATCAAGCTGTTCGGCATCGGCGGCGCCTTCTGGGGCCTGGTGATCGGCCTGCTCGCCCATGCCGCGCTCAATGGCCGCCTGCCGCGACGCCTGCGCCCGCCCCGCTACACTGATCTGCCGCGCCCCCAAGCCACCGGCAAGGAAATGGTGAAATGATGACGCTCCCGACCGATCCCGCCCAGGCCGCGCCTGGCGGCGCCGACACGCAGACCCGCCACGACCAGCACGGCCGCTATCCGCAGGCGCTGAACGTCGAGGACTTCCGCCACAACCTGGCCGTCATCCACGCGCGCATGGACGCCGCCTGCCGGCGCGTCGGCCGCGACCCGGCCGGCGTGCGGCTGCTGCCGGTCAGCAAGACCATGGACGAATCGCGCATCCGGCTGGCCCATGCCGCGGGCTGCCGCCTGCTGGGCGAAAACAAGATCCAGGAAGCCCACCGCAAATGGCAGAACACCGCGGACCTGCCCGACCTGCGCTGGTCGGTGATCGGCCACCTGCAGACCAACAAGGCCAAGCTGATGGCGCAGTTCGCCAGCGAATTCCAGGCGCTGGACAGCCTGCGCCTGGCCGAAGCGCTGGATCGCCGCCTGCAGGCCGAAGGCCGCGCGCTGGATGTCTACGTGCAGGTCAACACCTCCGGCGAGCCCAGCAAATACGGCCTGGCGCCCGACGATGTCGCCGCCTTCATCCAGGCGCTGCCGGCGTTTTCCTCATTGCGGGTGCGCGGCTTCATGACGCTGGCATTGTTCTCCAGCGAGGCCGAGCGGGTGCGCCAGTGCTTCGTGCTGCTGCGCGGCCTGCGCGATCGCCTGCGCCAGGATGCCCCGGCGGGCATCAGCCTGGATGAACTGTCGATGGGCATGTCTGGCGACTTCGAGATCGCCATCGAGGAAGGCGCCACCGTCGTGCGCGTCGGCCAGGCCATCTTCGGCGCCCGCGCGCTGCCGGACAGCCACTACTGGCCGGGCGCGGCGTAGCCTGCGCAACGGGACGGCCCTAGGCCACCGGCCAGCGCCCCGCTCCCTCCGGCAGCGCCGGCAGGCTGGCCCGCAACATCTCATCGATGAACGCCGCCGGCCGCAACCGGCCTTCCGGCTTGTACCACTGCACCGTCAGGTTCATCGCCCCCAGCACGCAGCGCTTGATCACGCGCGCATCGCCCCGCAGCACGCCGGCGGCCACCGCCGCCGCCACCGCGTCCTGCCACATGGCCTCGTAGCGGTCGCTCAGCGCCTTGACGCTGGCCTGGCTCGACGCGGACAGGCTGCGCCATTCGTAGACCAGCGCGTTCATCGCATCGCCGCCGGCGCCATGCAGCATGCTCCACATGTGCACGCGGAACAGCGCCGCCAGCCGGTCGGCCGGCGTCCGGTAACGATCCAGCGCCTGGCGACCTTCGTCCAGCACCTCCTGGATGCCGTTGTTCATCACCGCCACCAGGATTTCCTCCTTGCTGCGGAAATGATGGAACAGGCTGCCCGATTGCAGGCCCACGGCGCGCGCCAGTTCGCGCACGGTGGTGCGTTCGTAGCCGTGCTTGCGGAACAGCCGGGCCGCCGTCAGGATCACTTCGGCGCGGCGCAGCGATTCCGCGCCGTCCTCGTGGCCCTGCGGGGCCGCCTGCGCCGCGGCCTTGCCGGATCGGTTCATAGCCGTTCGACGATGGTCGCCGTCGCCATGCCGTGCCCGATGCACATGACCTGCAGGCCGAACTGGCCGCCGGTGGCGCGCAGGCCCGCCAGCATCTTGGCCATCAGCGCCGCGCCCGTGGCGCCCAGCGGATGGCCGTGGGCAATGGCGCCGCCCCATGGGTTGACCTTGGCCGGATCCGCATCCAGCGTCTTCAACCAGGCCAGCACCACGCTGGCAAAGGCCTCGTTGATCTCGATCCAGTCGATGTCCCGCAGGCGCAGGCCGGCCCGCTCCAGGGCGCGCTCGGTGGCGGCGATCACGCCGGTCAGCTGCAACACCGGATCCGAGCCGATCGCCACCCGCGCGCGAAAGCGCGCCTGCGGCCGCAGCCCGTCCGCCAGCGCGGCCTGGCGGTCGGCCAGCAACACCGCCGCCGCGCCATCGGCCAGTTGGCTCGACTGCGCCGCCGTCACGTTGCCCTGCCCCGGCGGGCGCAGGGCAGGCGCTAGCGCGGCCATCTTGGCGGGGTCGGCATGCTCGCGGATGCCCTCGTCGCGCGCCGGCGTCCCGGCCGGGCCCGGCAGCAATTCGCTGTGGCGGCCGGCGCTGGCCGCCGCCCAGGCGCGCGCATGGCTCTGCATCGACCAGGCATCCAGTTCCGCCCGCCCCAGCTGCCACTGCTCGGCGATGCGTTCGGCGCTCTCGATCTGGTGGATCAGCGGATAGCGCTGCAACAGTCCGGGATTGAGCGACTCGAAGCCGCGGAACTCGCGCTGGCCCAAGGTCACGTCCAGGAACATCGGCACGCGGCTCATGCTCTCGACGCCGCCGGCGACCACGTAGCGCATATCGCCGGCGGCAATGGCCTGGGCCGCCGCATGCACCGCCTGCTGGCTCGAACCGCACATGCGGTTCAGGGCCACGCCCGGCACTGTCTCCGGCAGGCCGGCCAGCAGGGCCGACAGCCGGCCGATGTTGGCGCCCTGCTCGCCCGCCTGGCTGACGCAACCGGCGATCACATCGTCCACCTGGCCGCCCGGCAGACCGGCGCGCGCCAGCAGGCCCTGGATCACCTCGGCCAGCAGGTCATCGGGCCGCTTGTCGGCCCACCAGCCGCCGCGCCGCCCGAACGGCGTGCGCACCGCCTCCACGATCACCGCTTCGTTCATGCTGGCGCCTCCTCGGCGTAGAGCCGTTCTATCTCGTCCGCGTAGCTGCGGTAAATGCTGGCGCGGCGCACCTTCATGGTCGCGGTCACCTCGCCATCGTCATGGTCCAGCTCTTTGGTCAGCAGATGGAAGCGCTTGATCTGCGCCACCGGCGCCAGGCCCGCGTTGGCGCGCGCCACCTCGCCGGCCACCAATTCGCGCACCTCGGCGCACTCGGCCAACGAGCGGAAATGGGTGAAGGCGATGCGGCGCGATTCGGCCCACTTGCCCACGGTCTCGAACTCCAGCTGGATCAGCGCCGCCACATAGCGCCGGCCGTCCGCCACGATCACGCATTCCTTCACATAGGGGCTGCTCTTGACCGCGTTCTCGATCTCCGACGGCGTCAGGTTCTTGCCGCCGGCGGTGATCATGATGTCCTTCAAGCGGTCCACGATGCGCAACTGGCCCTCGCGAACCTCGGCCACGTCGCCGGTATGCAGCCAGCCGTCGCGCACGGTCTGGGCGGTGGCGGTTTCGTTCTTGTAATAGCCGGCGAACACCATCTCGCCGCGCACCTGCAATTCGCCCTGCTCGCCCAGGCGCCAATCCACGCCCAGGATAGGCTCGCCCACCGTGCCCGCCTGCACGCGGTCCGGATGCTGGCCGAAGATCATGCCGGTCGACTCGGTCAGGCCGTATACCTCCACCAGCGGCACGCCGAGATTGCGGAAGTAGCGCACCACCTCGGGCGCGATCGGCGCCGCCCCGGTCATCGCCACCCGTACCCGCCGCAGGCCGATGAAATTCTGCAAGGCGCGCAACACCAGCCAGTACCACAGCGCATAGGTCATCCGCTCGCGCATGCCGCGCTGGCGCGCCGACTTGTGCGCGAACGGCGCGCACGCGGCCAACGCGCGCCGGTACAGCCATTGCTGCAATCGCCCCGTTTCCTGCATCTTGATCGAGATGGACGCGTGCAGCTTTTCCCAGATGCGCGGCACGCCCAGGAACACGGTCGGCGCCACTTCGCGCAAATCCTCCTGCACCGTGCGGATCGACTCGCCGAAATTGACCTGCGCCCCCAGGTAGATCGGCACGAAGGTCGACAGCATCTGCTCGGCCACGTGGCACAGCGGCAGGTACGACAGATGCACGCTGCGCGCGTCCATGCCCAGCCGCTCGGCAATGCCGGGCGCCACGCCGCGCATGTTGCGGTAGCTGAGCATCGCGCCCTTGGGCTTGCCGGTCGAACCCGAGGTGTAGATCATCAGGCCCAGGTCGTCCAGCCCCTGCGTGTCCAGCACCTCGTTCAACGCCTGCAACCCTTCCGCCTCCTGCCGCTGGCCGTCGGCCTCCAGCTCGGCGAAGGCGACGATGCGGGCGCGTTCGGCCGGCGCGTAGGAACGCAGGCCCTTGGTCTCCATCACCACGATGCGCCGCAGCAGCGGCAGCCGGTGCGCCACCTGCAGCACCTTGTCGGTCTGCTCCTGGTCCTCGCACACCACCAGTTCGACGTCGGCATGCTCCAGCACATAGCCCATTTCCTCGGCCGGGCTGGTGGCGTATACCCCTACCGCCACGCCCCCGACGGCGCCCGCGCCCAGCTGCGTCAACAGCCATTCCAGCCGGTTCTCGGCAACGATGGCCACGCGCCCGCCGCGCGACAGGCCGGCCGCCCGCAAGCCCAGCCCGACACGGCAGGCGCGGCGCCAGTACTCCGCCCAAGACACCGGCCGCCAGATGCCGAAATCCTTCTGCCGCACCGCGACGGCGTCCGGCTGCCGGCGCGCCTGCTCGCGCAGCATCTGCGGCAGCGTCAGCGCCGGCCAGGCCCCAGGCGCGCGGGCGGATTCGAGCGGCCCGTTCATGACAGCCAGCGCTTGCGGCGCTTGTAGTGCTTGATGTCGCGAAAGCCGCGCGCCTCGCCCGATCCGCCCACGCCCAGGTAGAACTCGCGCACGTCGGGGTCGGCCGCCAGCTTTTCGGCCGTGCCGTCGATCACCACCTTGCCGGTCTCCATGATGTAGCCATAATGCGCCACCGCCAGCGCCACCGAGGCGTTCTGCTCGACCAGCAGCATCGACACGCCCTGCTCGCGGTTGATGCGCGCGATGATGGAAAAAATGGTTTCCACCAGCATCGGCGACAGCCCCAGCGACGGCTCGTCCAGCAGCATCAGCTTGGGCTGCGCGATCAGCGCCCGCCCGATCGCCAGCATCTGCTGCTCGCCGCCGGAAAGATAGCCCGCCAGGCCGCGGCGGCGTTCGTACAGCCGCGGAAAATATCCGTACACCAGGTCGAAATCGGCCTTGGCGCCGGACCTGCCGCTGAGCGCGTAGGTCGCGGCCACCAGGTTCTCCTCGACCGACAGGTCCTCGAACACGCGCCGTCCTTCCATCACATGCGCCAGCCCGGCGCGCACCAGGTTCTGCGGCCGCGCCCCCGCGGTGTCGCCGCCGTCGAACAGGATGCGCCCGCGCGCCAGCTCGCCATCCTCCAGGTCGAGCAGGCGCGACACCGCCTTCAACGTCGTCGACTTGCCGGCGCCGTTGCTGCCCAGCAGCGCCACGATGGCGCCGGCCGGCACCGACAGCGACAGGCCGCGCAGCACCTGCACCGCCTTGTTGTAGACCACCTCGATGTTGTTGATGTCCAGCACCGTCGGCGGCAACGCAGCGTGTCCGGGGTTCACGGGCGCCTCACTGCAGCACGATCCAGTCGGAAGCCGGCACCATCTGCTTCTGCTTGGTATCGGCGCGATAGATACGGCCCACCGGAATCGAATTGCCCTTGATGCTGATCGGCACGCCGATCAGCCCGCCGGTGTCGAAGTCCTTGATGCCCTCCAGCGCCGCCTTCATGTTGGCGCTGGTCAGCTCCTTGCCCGCCTCCAGCGTGCGCTTGGCCACCTCGGTGAACAGCATCGCCGCAAGGAAGCCCTGCATGTAGCCGGTGCTCTGGTATTGCGGCCGCATCTCGCGGATCTTCTTGAGCATCGGCGCGTCCGCCGTCTCGTCGTAGTAATAGCGGTACGGCATCACGCCCATGAAGCCCTCGGCGTCCTCGCCCATCTGCATCACGGTGGAGTTGTCCATGGTCCAGAACGTGCCCATGTAGCGCGTCTTCAACCCCATGCGCTTGCCCTGCCCGACGAACTCGGGAATCGGCGCCAGCACGTAGCCGTGGAAAATGGTGAAGTCCGGATCGGCGCGGCGCAGCTTGATGACCTCGGTCGACACGTCGACGCTGCCCGGCGGCGTCATGATCTCGGTGGCCACCGTCAGCCCCAGCTTCTGCGCCACCGCGCGCGAACTGGCGATCGGGTCGCGGCCGAACTCGGTATCCGAATACACGAACGCCACCTTGGCGCCCGGCTTTTCCTTGGCGATGTAGCGCAACAGGATGCCGAACATCTCCGTGTAGTCCGGCCCCAGCATGAACTGCGCCGGATACTTGGCCGGGTCGTTCAGTTCGGTGGCGAACGACGCGCCCGTCATGAGGATGTTGCCCGAACGGTTCAGCTCGGCATTGATGGTCTTGGAAAACCCGGTCGAATCACCGTAGTAGAAATTGACCTTGTTCTGGCTGGTGATCTTCTTGAAGGCCGCCACCGACGCGTCCACCTTGTAGGCGGTGTCCTCCGGCACGTAGCGCAGCTTGCGGCCCTTGACGCCGCCCTGGTCATTGACGATCTTGACGTAGTCGGTGATGCCGGCATGGATGCCCTGCCCGGCGAACGCGAACACGCCGCTCAGCGGGATCGAGCCGCCCAGCACCAGGTCCTCCTCGGCCTGGGCCGCCGGCGCCGCGGCCAACGCCAATGCCACGCCCAAGGGGGCCAGCAACTTCGATAAACCGCTGCCTATCCGGATGCGCTTCATGGTTTCGTCTCCTGGTTCTCTTGGGAATACGCGGCCGCCGTCTAGGTGCGGAATGGCCACAGATGGAAGTAGCGGCGCACGCGGCGCCAGATTTCCGCGAGCCCGTGCGGCTCGAAGATCAGAAAGCCCACGATCAGCAGGCCGAACACAATCGTGCGCACCGGCGATATCAGCCGCAGGGCATCGCCCCCCACCGGCAGCCAGCCCACCACCAGCTTGAGCAGTTCGGGCACCATGGTCATGAACACGGCGCCCAGGATGGAACCCAGGATCGACCCCATGCCGCCCACGATGATCGCGGCCAGGAAGAAGATCGACATGATCAGCGGGAAACTCTCCGGCGTGACCACGCGGAAGAAATACGCCCACAACCCGCCCGCCACGCCCGCGTAGAACGACGACAGCCCGAACGACAGCAGCTTGTAGCGCAGCAGGTGGATGCCCAGCACCTCGGCGGAAATGTCGCGGTCGCGGATCGCGATGAAGGCGCGACCGATGCGCGTGCGGAACAGGTTGGCCGCGCCCAGCACCATCAGCGCCGTCAACGGCACGATCAGCCAATAGATCTTGAACGACGTGTCCAGATCGATCCCCAGCAGCCGCGCCGGCGGCACCTGCAACCCGCCCGTGCCACCAGTGAAGGCCCAATTCGCGAACACGAAGTGCGCGATGAACGAAGCCGCGATGGTCGAGATCACCAGGTACAGCCCCTTGACCCGCAGTGAAGGGATGCCCACCAGCAGCCCGCCCAGCATCGCCACCACGCCGGCCCCCAGCAGATTCAGCAGCACCGGCGTGCCCAGCCGCAGTTCCATCACCGCCACCGTATAGGCGCCCAGCCCCATGAACGCCGCCTGCCCCAGGCTCACCAGCCCGGTGTATCCCGTCAGGATGTTCAGCCCCGCGGCGCTGGCCACGTTGATCGCCACCAGGCACGCCAGGTACAGCCAGTAGGCGTCGGCCACGAACGGGAACAGCGCCAGCGACGCCGCCAGCAGCGCCAGCCACAGCCGCTGGGTTGCCGTATCGAACAGCGCCTCGTCGGCCCGGTAGGTCTCTTTCGCGGTCGCGATGCGCATGGCTACAGCCTCTCGATTTCGCGCGTGCCGAACAGCCCATAGGGCCGCATCATCAGCACCGCCACCAGCACCACGAAGGTCGCCAGCAGTTTGTATTCGCCGCCCAGGTAGGCACCGGCCCAGGCCTCCAGCAACCCGATGAAAATGCCTCCCACCAGGGCCCCCGC
>NZ_QHHO01000047.1:263586-280017 GCF_003184165.1 Achromobacter sp. RW408 | reverse complement strand
CCTCAAACCGACCCCGTTTCTTTTGATGCACTGTTACATAAATTCACGGGTATACCCTTAGTATGAAAATGAATTTTCTTATCTAAAATTTGTGTGTAAACAGATTTACATAAACCCCCGCTACGCTCCCCCTCCCACTTTCGATGAACAAGGCCGCACTCACGATTGCTGATCGGATCGCCCGGGCCCAGCCCGCGCTGAGCCGCAAGCAGCACAAGATGGCCGAGTACGTCCTGGCGCACCAGTTCCGCGTGGCCACGATGACCATCGACGAATTCGCGGCGGCGGCGGGGGTGTCGGTGGCGACCGCCAACCGGTTCGCGCGCGCCCTGGACCTGCCAGGCTATCCGCAATTCCGCGCCGAACTGGCGCGTGGCTTCGAAGCCGCGCTGGAGCCGGTCGAGAAGCTGCGCACCGAGCTGGCGCATTCGGCCAGCGCGGTGCAGATCTTCGCCGCCACGCTCGAAGAAGACATCCGCAACGCCCAGCGCAACCTGCAGAGCCTGGACGCCGCCGCCTGTGAACAGGCGGTCCAGGCCATCCTGGCCGCCGACCGCGTCTTCATCATCGGCTTCGGCGCCAGTGGTTTCCTGGCCGGCATGCTGCAGCGCGGCCTGTGCATGCACCTGCATTCGGTCGAGTCGCTGGCCGGTCCGGGCGGCGTATCGCATGCGGCGCGCCAGATGTCGCGCATGACCAGCAAGGATCTGGTCATCGCGATCGGCTTTCCGCGCTACCTGGCCGACACCGTGACCCTGGCGGGCGCCGCCAAGCAGGCCGGCGTGCCGGTGCTGGTGCTGACCGACAAGCCCACCTCGCCGCTGGCGCCGACCGCGTCGGTGGTGCTGTACGCCGTGTCCACGCGCCAGCTGATCCCCAATTCCGAAACCGCCGCGCTGGGCCTGATCGAGGCCCTGTCGGCGGCGGTGGCCTATCGGGCCAAGAATTCCGTCGCGGCCGCCGCTGGGGTGACCCAGTCCGTGATGCCGTGGCTCATCCATGGAGTAGGTAAACGATGATTCAACCCGTGATCGCGATTCACGGTGGCGCCGGCGCGATGTCCCGCGCGGCCATGTCGCCCGAGAAAGAGCAGGAATACCTGAGCGCGCTCGAATCCATCCTGACCGCCGGCCAGGCCGTGCTGGCCCGTGGCGGCAGCGCGTTGGATGCGGTCACCGAAGCCGTGCGCCTCCTGGAAGATTGCCCGCTGTTCAACGCCGGCCATGGCGCCGTGTTCACCAGCGCCGGCACCCATGAGCTGGACGCCGCCATCATGGACGGCGCCACGCTGCGTTCGGGCGCCATCGCCAACGTCAACTGCGTGCGCAACCCGGTGTTCGCCGCGCGCAAGGTCATGGAAACCAGCAAGCACGTGCTGTTCGTGGGCGAGGGCGCCGAAACCTTCGCCAAGGACGCCGGCCTGGAAATCGTCGACCCGTCGTACTTCTCCACCGAGGCGCGCCGCGAGCAGTTGCTGCGCGTGCAGCGCGAAACGCCGGAAGCGGCGGTGCTGGACCACGACGGCCAGGCCATGGTCGCGCGCGGCCAGCCGGCGCCGGCGGATCCGCTGGATTCCGACAAGAAGTTCGGCACCGTGGGCGCCGTGGCGGTGGACGCGCAGGGCAACCTGGCCGCGGCCACCTCCACCGGCGGCATCACCAACAAGCAGGTCGGCCGCGTCGGCGACGCGCCGCTGATCGGCGCCGGCACCTACGCCAGCAACCAGACCTGCGCCGTGTCCACCACGGGCACCGGCGAGATGTTCATCCGCATGGTCGCCGCCTATGACGTGGCGGCCCAGATGGAATATTGCGGCGCGTCGCTGGAAACGGCGGCGAACCGTGTCGTCATGGAAAAACTGCCCACCATCGGCGGCAAGGGCGGCCTGGTGGCCGTCGACGCCAAGGGCAATGTGGCCTTGCCGTTCAACACGGAAGGCATGTACCGCGGTTACGCCCGCGTCGGCGAGAAGCCGGTCACCGCCATCTACCGCTGAGCGGCGGCGGGCTTCGTTTTTGTCAGTTTTGGGGATTACTAGAGATATGGTTGATCGCGCAAACAGCCTGGCGCTGCCGGATAACCGCGTGGTCCAGGTCGACGACCTGACGGTGCGCTTCGTGGGTTCGGAGCGCACGGTCGAAGCCGTGCGCAACCTGTCGTTCCATGTGGACCGGGGCGAGACCCTGGCCATCGTGGGCGAATCGGGTTCGGGCAAGTCGGTGACGTCGCTGGCGCTGATGCGCCTGGTGGAACATGGCGGCGGCCGCATCGCCCAGGGCAGCATGGCCCTGCGCCGGCGCAACGGTTCCGTGATCGACCTGGTTGGCGCCAACCAGCGCACCATGCGCAACGTGCGCGGCGCCGACATGGCGATGATCTTCCAGGAGCCGATGACCTCCCTGAACCCGGTGTTCACGGCCGGCGACCAGATCGCCGAATCGATCCGCGAGCACCAGGGCATGGACGCCGCGGCCTCGCGCGCCGAAGCCCTGCGCATGCTGGAACAGGTGCGCATTCCGGAAGCCAAGTCGGTGCTGGACCGCTACCCGCACCAGTTGTCGGGCGGCATGCGCCAGCGCGTCATGATCGCCATGGCGCTGGCCTGCAAGCCGGCGCTGCTGATCGCCGACGAGCCCACCACCGCGCTGGACGTCACCATCCAGGCGCAGATCCTGCAACTGATCCGTCAGCTGCAGGAAGAAATGCACATGGGCGTGGTGTTCATCACCCACGACATGGGCGTGGTGGCCGAAGTGGCCGATCGCGTGCTGGTCATGTACCGCGGCGACAAGGTCGAGGAAGGCCCGTCGGCGTCGGTGTTCGCCACGCCCCAGCACGCCTA
The DNA here is from genome assembly GCF_003184165.1 of Achromobacter sp. RW408. NCBI lineage: Bacteria > Pseudomonadati > Pseudomonadota > Betaproteobacteria > Burkholderiales > Alcaligenaceae > Achromobacter > Achromobacter sp. RW408. Next base: position 277,175 of record NZ_QHHO01000047.1, on the reverse strand, counting down.
TACCAAGGCGTTGCTGTCGGCCGTGCCGAAGCTGGGCGCGATGCAGGGCACCGACCTGCCGGCGCGTTTCCCGCTGTTGCAGGTGGACGGCCGTGCCCAGCCGGTGGCCGAGCCCGGCGCCGCCAGCACCCAGGAAGTGCCGGCCGAGCGTCGCGAGCCCATCCTGAGCGTGCGCAATCTGGTGACGCGCTTCGATCTGCGCGGCGGCATCATGAGCCGCGTGCAGCGCCGCGTGCATGCCGTCGAGAAGGTCAGCTTCGACCTGTACCCGGGCGAGACGCTGTCGCTGGTGGGCGAGTCCGGTTGCGGCAAGTCCACCACCGGCCGCTCGCTGCTGCGCCTGGTCGAAAGCCAGGGCGGCGAGATCCGCTTCGGCGGGCGCGACATCGTGCGCCTGAAGACATCCGAACTGCAATCCCTGCGCCGCGACATCCAGTTCGTGTTCCAGGATCCGTTCGCCTCGCTCGACCCGCGCGTCACGGTCGGTTTCTCGATCATGGAACCGCTGCTGGTGCACGGCGTGGCCAAGGGCAAGGAGGCTGAGCGGCGCGTGGCCGAACTGCTCGAGCGCGTCGGCCTGCCGCCCGAGATGGCGCAGCGCTATCCGCATGAATTCTCCGGCGGCCAGCGCCAGCGCATCTGTATCGCGCGCGCCCTGGCCCTGAACCCCAAGGTCGTGATCGCGGACGAATCGGTGTCGGCGCTGGACGTGTCGATCCAGGCGCAGATCGTCAACCTGCTGATCGACCTGCAGCGCGACATGGGCATTTCGTTCCTGTTCATTTCTCACGACATGGCCGTGGTCGAGCGCGTCAGCCATCGCGTGGCCGTGATGTACCTGGGGCAGATCGTCGAGATCGGCCCGCGCCGGGCCATTTTCGAGAACCCGCAGCACCCGTACACCAAGAAGCTGATGGCGGCCGTGCCGATCGCCGATCCGGCGCGCCGCCACATGAAGCGCACCTTGCTGTCCGATGAAATCCCCAGCCCGATCCGCAAGCTCGGCGACGAGCCGGTGGTGCAACCGCTGGTACAGGTAGGAACCGATCACTTCGTCGCCCGCCATGCGGTCGGCGGAGCGTATTGAGTCAGTTGTCGTACTTGTTTTTCTTCCACCAAACCCCCTAATTCCTCACGGAACCAGGAGTTGCAATGATGAAAGTTCTGCGCCCCACCAAGCTGATGGCCGCCGCCGCGGTGGCCTTCGGCGTGCTCACCTCGCCGCTGGCGCATGCTGCCAAGGACGTGACGTTTGCCGTCTCCATCGCGCTGGAAACGCTCGATCCGTACAACACCAACAGCACGCTGAACCAGGCGGCCGGCAAGGCCTACTACGAAGGCCTGTTCGAGTTCGACAAGGACCTGAAGGTCCAGAAGGTGCTGGCCACCGACTACACCGTCAGCGAAGACGGCCTGGTGTACACCTTCAAGCTGCGCGATGGCGTCAAGTTCCATGACGGCACGCCGTTCAACGCCGAAGCCGTCAAGATCAACTTCGACCGTCCGGCCAACCCCGACAACCGCCTGTCGCGCTACATCCAGTTCAGCGTCATCGAGAAGACCGAAGTGGTCGACCCGCTGACCGTCAAGATCACGCTGAAGAAGCCGTTCTCGGCCTTCATCAACGCGCTGGCCCACCCGGCCGCCATGATGATCTCGCCGGCCGCCCTGGCCAAGTACGGCAAGGAAATCGGCTTCCACCCGGTCGGCACCGGCCCGTTCGAATTCGTCGAATGGAAACCGGCCGAATACCTGAAGGTCAAGAAGTTCGACGGTTACTGGAAGAAGGGCTACCCGAAGGTCGACACCCTGACCTTCCGCACCGTGACCGACAACAACACCCGCGCCGCCGTGGTGCAGACGGGCGAAGCGCAATTCGCTTTCCCGGTGCCGTTCGAGCAGGCCGCCGTGCTGTCCAAGAACGACAAGCTGGATGTGGTCGACCACAAGAACTCGATCATGGCCCGCTACCTGTCGATGAACACGCAGCAAAAGCCGTTCGACAACGTCAAGGTGCGTGAAGCCATCAACTACGCCATCAACAAGGAAGCCCTGGCCAAGGTCGCTTTCTCGGGCTACGCCACCATCGTCGATGGCGTCGTGCCGCAAGGCGTGGACTTCGCCCACAAGACCGGCCCGTGGCCGTACGACATCAAGAAGGCCAAGGCCCTGCTGGCCGAAGCCGGCTACCCCAACGGCTTCGAAAGCCAGCTCTGGTCCGCCTACAACGACGGCACCTCGGTGAAGGTGGTGCAGTTCCTGCAGCAGCAACTGGCGCAAGTCGGCATCAAGGTGTCGGTGGAAGTGCTGGAATCGGGCCAGCGCGTGCAGCGCGTGCAACAGGTGCAAAAGCCTGAAGACGCCAAGGTCCGCATGTACTACGCCGGCTGGTCGTCCTCGACCGGCGAAGCCGACTGGGGCCTGCGTCCGCTGCTGACCACCGCGGCTTTCCCGCCGGTGCTCAACAACGTGTCGTACTACTCGAACAAGTCGGTTGACGACGGCATCCAGCAAGCCCTGGCCACGACCGACCGCGCCAAGAAGACCGAGATCTACAAGAACGTTCAGGAAACCATCTGGAAGGACGCCCCGTGGGCCTTCCTGGTGACCCAGAACAACCTGTACGTCAAGTCGAAGAACCTGTCGGGCGTGTACGTGGAACCGGACACCTCGTTCTGGTTCGGCGACATCGACCTGAAGCAGTAATCGCGCGGCGGTAACTCACGGGGCCGTTCGGCCCCTTGCAAGGCCACATACGGCGGGGACGCGGTGTCCCCGCCGATGTTGCAGGAATTTCAATGCTGACCTACATCGTCAAACGTCTTTTGGGCATGATCCCCACGCTGCTGCTGGTGGCCGTGGTCGTGTTCCTGTTTGTGCACATGCTTCCGGGCGACCCGGCGCGACTGGCCGCGGGCCAGGAGGCCGACCAGCAGACCGTCGAACTGGTGCGCAAGGAACTGGGGCTGGATCTGCCCCTGCCGCAGCAATTCGTGCGCTACTTCAGCCACATGCTGCAAGGCGACCTGGGTACCTCGCTGCGTACCAAGCGTCCCGTCTCGACCGAAATCGCCGATCGCTTCATGCCCACGCTGTGGCTGACCATCGCGAGCATGGTCTGGTCCGTCACCTTCGGCATGATCATCGGCATCGTGTCGGCCGTGTGGCGCAACCGCTGGCCCGACCGCCTCGGCATGACGCTGGCGGTGTCCGGCATCTCGTTCCCCGCGTTCGCGCTGGGCATGATGCTGATGCAGATCTTCTCCGTGAACCTGGGCTGGCTGCCGACCGTGGGCGCCTCCAGCTGGAAACACTACATCCTGCCGTCCATCACGCTGGGCGCGGCCGTGGCCGCGGTGATGGCGCGCTTCACCCGCGCGTCCTTCGTCGAAGTGGTGCAGGAAGACTTCGTGCGCACCGCCCGGGCCAAGGGCCTGAGCGAGCGCCGCGTGGTCATCAAGCACGCGCTGCGCAACGCGCTGATTCCTGTCGTCACCATGATGGGCCTGCAGTTCGGCTTCCTGCTGGGCGGCTCGATCGTGGTCGAGACGGTGTTCAACTGGCCCGGCCTCGGCCGCCTGCTGGTCGACGCCGTGACCCAGCGCGACTATCCGGTGATCCAGGGCCTGGTGCTGCTGTTCTCGCTGGAATTCATCCTGATCAACCTGATTGTCGACGTGCTCTACGGCGTCATCAATCCCAGCATCCGTTACAAGTGAGGCGGCCATGAGCAATACGACACCCGCCGCAACCGTTGCCACCGCCGTGCCCAAGAACGACGTGCGCACGCCCGCCACCGAGTTCTGGCGCAAATTCAAGAAGCAGAAGCTGGCCGTGGGCGCCGGCGTCTTTGTCCTGCTGCTGGTCGTGGTGGCGATCCTCGCCCCCTGGATCGTGCCGTTCGACCCGGAGAACTTCTTCGACTACGACGCGCTCAACGCCGGTCCGTCCTGGACGCACTGGCTGGGCGTGGACTCGCTCGGCCGCGACATCTTCAGCCGCATCATCATGGGCGCGCGCATCTCGCTGGCCGCCGGCTTCCTGTCGGTCGCCATGGGCGCCATCGTCGGCACCTTCATGGGCCTGATGGCCGGCTACTACGAAGGCTGGTGGGAACGCATCACGATGCGTATCTCCGACGTGCTGCTGGCGTTCCCCGGCATGCTGCTGGCCATCGGCGTGGTCGCGATCCTGGGTTCGAGCATGGTCAACGTGATCGTGGCCGTGGCCGTGTTCAGCGTGCCGGCGTTCGCCCGCCTGGTGCGCGGCAACACGCTGTCGATCAAGCAGATGACCTACGTCGAAGCGGTCAAGAGCGTGGGCGCGTCCGACTGGACCATCATCATGCGCCACATCCTGCCCGGCACGATCTCGCCGATCGTGGTGTACGGCACGATGCGTATCGGCACCTCGATCATCACCGCGGCCAGCCTGTCGTTCCTGGGCATGGGCGCTTCGCCCCCCACGCCGGAGTGGGGCGCGATGCTGAACGAGGCGCGTGCCGACATGGTGATCGCCCCGCATGTGGCGATCTTCCCGGCGCTGGCGATCTTCCTGACCGTGCTGGCGTTCAACCTGCTGGGCGACGGCCTGCGCGACGCGCTCGATCCCAAGATCGACCGCAAGTAACCGCCAAGCGGATGATGGCCGCCGCGCCGGCCGCCCTTCGGGGCGCGGCGCGCCCCATCGATCCCCTTGCCGCCGCCCGCGTCCGGGCGCCCGCCTCGCGGCGCGCGCCACGGTCGCGCGGGACGGCGGCATTTTGCATTCTGGAGCGTGGCGACACGCAGCGACAAGCATGGAAAAACAAGCGTTCGACCAACCCCGCATCGGCAAGCTGGACGCCGGCCCGCTCGATTCGATCTGCGACGTGGGCGACATCAGCGTCGGCCACTGCACGCTGGACGATGGCGCGCTGCAGACCGGCGTGACCGTGCTGCGTCCGCACGGCGGCAACCCGTTCCTGGACAAGGTGCCGGCGGCCGCCACGGTGCTGAACGGCTTCGGCAAGAGCACCGGCCTGGTCCAGGTGCAGGAACTGGGCGTGCTGGAAACGCCGATCGCGCTGACCAACACCTTCGGCGTGGGCACCGTGGCCAACGCCCAGATCCGCGCGGCGGTGGCGGCCACGCCCGAGATCGGCCGCGGCATGTCGACGGTCAATCCGCTGGTCTTCGAATGCAACGACGGCTACCTGAATGACATCCAGGCCATGGCGGTGCAGGAGTCGCACTACGCCCAGGCGCTGGCCGCCGCGGACAAGCGCATGGCGCAGGGCGCGGTCGGCGCCGGCCGCGGCATGTCGTGCTTTTCCTTCAAGGGCGGCATCGGCTCAGCCTCGCGCGTGGCCTCGATTCAGCCGGGCCTGCGCCATACCGTGGGCGCGCTGGTGCTGGCCAATTTTGGCCGCCTGCCCAACCTGACGGTGGCGGGCCGGCCCTTTGGCCGGCGGCTGGCGGACCAGTTGGACCGCGGCCTGGCGCAGGCCGGCGAGAACGCCGCCATCGTGCCGGAGAAGGGGTCTATCATCCTGCTGGTGGCCACCGACGCGCCGCTCGACGCGCGCCAGCTGCGCCGCCTGTCGCTGCGCGCCGGCGCCGGCCTGGCCCGCACCGGCTCGGTGTTCGGCCATGGCAGCGGCGACATCGCGCTGGCGTTCTCCACCGCATACACCGTGCCGCAACAGGCCGAGCGGCCGATGCCGGCCATCGCCATGCTGCACGAGACCCGCATCGATCCGCTGTTCGAGGCGGCGGCCGAGGCCTGCGAGCAGGCCATTATCGCCGCGCTGTGGCAGGCCGAGGGCGTGCGCGGCCGCGACGGCCATCACCGCGCCGCCATCCGCGAGGCCGCGCCCGACTGGCGCCAATGGCTGGCCGACACCGAATTCTGAATCCTACGAAGGCACACTCCATGAAGATCCTGATTTCCACCGATATCGAAGGCGTCGCCGGCGTCTTCCACGCCGAACAAGTGCGCGCCGGCAACGGCGAATACGAGCGCGCCCGCGCCTGGATGACGGCCGAGGCCAACGCCGCCGTGCAGGGCGCCATCGCCGGCGGCGCCGAAGAGATCCTGGTCAACGATTCGCACGGCGGTTTCCGCAACCTGCTGCCGGACGGCATCGACGAACGCGCCCGCCTGGTGCTGGGCAAGCCGCGCTACCTGGGCATGATGGGCGGCCTGGAAGAGGGCTGCGACGCCGTCTTCATGATCGGCTACCACTCGCGCTCGCAGGGCCGCGGCATCCTGGCGCACACCATCAACAGCTTCGCCTTCGCGCGCGTCTTCATCAACGGCATGGAACTGGGCGAGGCCGGCCTGTACGGCGCGCTGGCCGGTGAAATGGGCGTGCCCGTCATCCTGGCCACCGGCGACGACGTGTTCATCGCCGAGACCACCGACCTGTTCCCCGGCGCCCAGTGGGTGCAGACCAAGGTGGCGCATGGCCAGGGCAGCGGCGTGACGCTGTCGCCGGCGGCCTCGCGCCGCGCGATCGCCGCCGCTGCGGAGACCGCCGTGCGTAATGTGAAGAAGGCGGTTCCGTTCCGCATCCCCGCCCCTATAGAATGCCGGTTGCAGGCGCAGTCGTCGGCCCTGGCCGACCTGTTCTGCATGTGGCCCACGCTGGAGCGCGTGGACGGCGTGACGCTGCGGTTCACCACGGACAGCATGCAGGCCGCCATCCGCACCCTGAACAGCCTGGCCGCCATGTCCTTCATGTTGCGCTAAGGAAACCCATGTCCAGCACCGACACCCGTATCGCCCAACTGCGGCAGGCCATGCGCCGCCGCGGCCTGTCCGCCTATATCGTGCCGTCCTCGGATCCGCACCTGTCCGAGTACCTGCCGGCGCGCTGGCAGGGCCGGCGCTGGCTGTCGGGCTTCACGGGCTCGGTGGGCACGCTGGTCGTGACGGCCGATTTCGCCGGGTTGTGGGTCGACAGCCGCTATTGGGTGCAGGCCGAGGCGCAACTGGCCGGCACCGGCGTGCAGCTGATGAAGATCGCCGTCGCCACCACCCCGGCCCATGTGGACTGGCTGGCCGCCAACACCCGCGCCGGCGACGTCATCGGCGTCGATGGGCAGGTGCTGGGCCTGGCCGCGTTCCGCGCGCTGTCGGCGGCCGCCGCCGCATCGGGCGCGACGCTGGAAATCCGCGCCGACCTGCTGGACGGCATCTGGACGGACCGCGCCGGCCTGCCGTCGGCCGCGATCTACGAACACGTGGCGCCGCAGGCCTGTGTCGCGCGCGCCGACAAGCTGGCCCAGGTGCGCGCCGCCATGCGCGCCCACGGCGCCGACGTGCATTTCATCAGCACGCTCGATGACATCGCCTGGCTCCTGAACCTGCGCGGCGCCGACGTCGACTACAACCCGGTGTTCGTCGGCCACGCCCTGATCGGCCTGGACCACGCCACGCTGTTCGTGGCCGACGGCAAGATCGACGCCGCGCTGCGCGCCACGCTGGCCGCCGATGGCGTCGAAGTGGCCGATTACGCCCAGGCCGCCGACGCGCTGGCCTCGCTGGAACTGGACCAGAAGCTGCTGATCGACCCGGCCCGCGTCACCTGCGGCGTGTTCCACGCGATGGACCCCGCCGTGCCGCGTGTCGAGGCCATCAACCCGTCCACGCTGCTCAAGTCGCGCAAGACCGACGCCGAGCTGGCCAACGTGCGCCACGCCATGGCGCAGGACGGCGCCGCCCTGTGCGAGTTCTTCGCCTGGTTCGAAGGCGCGCTGGGCAACCAGCGCATCACCGAGCTGACCATCGACGAGCAGATCACCGCCGCCCGCGCGCGCCGCCCGGATTACGTCTGCCCCAGCTTCGCCACCATCGCCGGCTTCAACGCCAACGGCGCCATGCCGCACTACCGCGCCACGGCCGAGTCGCACGCCACCATCGAGGGCGACGGCCTGTTGCTGATCGACTCGGGCGGCCAGTACCTGGGCGGCACCACCGACATCACCCGCGTGGTCGCGGTGGGCGCGCCCAGTGCCGACCAGAAGGTCGACTTCACGCTGGTGCTCAAGGGCATGATCGCGCTGTCGCGCGCCTCGTTCCCGCGCGGCACGCCGTCGCCGATGCTGGACGCCATCGCGCGCGCCCCGATCTGGGAAGGTGGCGCCGAATATGGCCACGGCACCGGCCACGGCGTGGGCTATTTCCTGAACGTGCACGAAGGTCCGCAGGTCATCTCCTACCGCGCGGCCCCCGGCCCGCACACGGCGATGGAACCGGGCATGATCACCTCCAACGAACCGGGCATCTACCGCCCGGGCCGCTGGGGCGTGCGCATCGAGAACCTGGTGGCCAACCGCGCCTGGCTGACGTCCGAACTGGGCGAGTTCCTGTGTTTCGAGACGCTGACGCTGTGCCCGATCGACACGCGCTGCATCGAACCGTCGCTGCTGCGCGCGGATGAAATCGCGTGGCTGAACGACTATCACAAGACCGTGTTCGAGCGCCTGTCGCCGCTGGTGGAAGGCGAGGCCCTGGCTTGGCTGGAGCGGCGCACCGCGGCCATCTGATCGTCGTTTCCGACCATGGAAAAAGGCCCCTCGGGGCCTTTTTCCATGGCATGCGCGCCATCGCGCGGCGCTCACGCTCAGGCCGAGGCGCTCTCCGGCGGCGTCCGGCGGCGGTAGAACAGCCGGGCGCCGAGATAGCAGCTCAGCGCCAGCAGCACGCTGTAGATCAGCACCGACACCACCGAGGTCGTGTACGACGCGGCCGCGCGCATCAGCTGGCTCCAGGTCATGGTCCAGATGATCAAAAGCGCCAGGCCGATTCCCAGCGCCTGGGTCAGCCAGAAGGCGAAGGTGCCGTGGGCGATGGCGCGGCCCATGCCGGCCGCGCCCAGTGCTTGCGGCAGGCTGCGCAGGCAGACCCATGCGGCCAGCGCCAGCAGCAACGCGGGCACTATCCAGTAGCCGATCGCGTGTTCCAGCATGCCGGCCGATCCCGCATCGCCCATGAAGTACAGGCCGATCACCAGCGCGATGTGCAACTGCCACAGCAGCAGCGTCAGCGCGGCGATCCACGCGGCGTGGCGCCGCTGCAGGAACGGCACCTGCGTGGCGGCGACGGGCGTGACGCTCCAGGCCGCGATGCGCACCGCCAGCCAGCTGCCCAGGATGGTGAGCAGGATGGCGCACAGCTTGGGCGGCAGGGCCATCAGCAGCATGCGGCGGGTGCCGTAATAGCCGAAGGCCTGGTCCACCCATTCCTTGTGCCTGACGATGAGCGCGTAGAAGCCGTGATTCAGCAACGCCAGGCCGGTCGAGATCAGCACGAACAGCACCAGCGAGACCACCAGCAGCACGGCCACCATCCGGCCCGGGCGGTCGACGCCGCCCGCGTTGTGCCGGCGCAGCCAGCGCTGCGTGGCGCCCCAGGTGGTCAGGCCGACCAGGATGCAGCCGGCGACGATGTTCACGACCGTGCTCGCCACCATGTCGGGCCGGGCAAACGCCTCGCGCGTCAGCGCGGCCAGCGGTCCGGCGCTTATCAGGTAGAGCTGGACCAGGATGGCGCCCAGCAGCTGTAGGCCGACGGCGGCCGTGGTCAGGCGCCTGGCCAGCGCGTTCGGGTGTGCGGTCGGAAGGTTCATCGGCAGGGGGCCTAGGGACGAGAAAATCGGGGACGACCATAGCATGAAGGTCGCCGCCACGGCATTTCGGTCTTCGGCGCGAGTGCAGCCAAATGTTACGCCTGGCCCGCTAGGGGAAAACCCAGACAAGTTCCGCCTCCCGGCTATAATCCAAATTTCCCGCACGCGCCCGCTCGTCCCGGGCGCTTATTACGATGACCAAATACGTATTTGTCACCGGCGGAGTGGTGTCTTCCCTGGGCAAGGGCATCGCCGCTGCGTCGCTTGCCGCCATCCTCGAGTCGCGTGGTCTGCAGGTCACCATGCTCAAGCTCGATCCCTACATCAACGTCGATCCGGGCACCATGAGCCCGTTCCAGCATGGTGAGGTGTTCGTCACGGAAGACGGCGCCGAAACCGACCTGGACCTGGGCCACTACGAGCGTTTCGTGTCCGCCCGCATGCACAAGGTGAACAACTTCACCACCGGGCAGATCTACGAATCGGTGCTGCGCAAGGAGCGCCGTGGCGACTACCTGGGCAAGACCGTCCAGGTCATCCCGCACATCACCAACGAGATCCAGGACTTCATCGCCCGTGGCGCCGACGCCGCCTGGAATGGCAACACCGACGTCGCCATCGTCGAGATCGGCGGCACCGTGGGCGACATCGAATCGCTGCCCTTCCTGGAAGCCGCGCGCCAGATGAGCCTGCGCATGGGCCGCAACAACGCCGCCTTCGTGCACCTGACGCTGGTGCCGTTCATCGCATCCGCTGGCGAACTCAAGACCAAGCCGACCCAGCACTCGGTGCAGAAGCTGCGCGAAATCGGCATCTACCCGAACGCGCTGCTGTGCCGCGCCGACCGTCCCATCCCGGACGACGAACGCGCCAAGATCTCGATGTTCTCCAACGTCCCCCTGGATGCCGTGATCTCGGTGTGGGACGCCGACTCGATCTACAAGATCCCGGCCATGCTGCACAAGCAGGGCGTGGACAACATCGTCTGCGAAGCGCTGGGCCTGACCCCGCCGCCGGCCGACCTGTCCATGTGGGACAACCTGGTCGATGCGCTCGAACACCCCGAGCATCAGCTCACCATCGGCATGGTCGGCAAGTACGTCGACCTGACCGAGTCGTACAAGTCGCTGACCGAAGCCCTGGTGCACGCCGGCATCCACACGCGCTCGAAGATCAACATCGAGTACATCGATTCCGAAGACATCGAAACCCGCGGCACCGACCAGCTCAAGCACCTGGACGCCATCCTGGTGCCGGGCGGCTTCGGCAAGCGCGGCACCGAAGGCAAGATCGCCGCGATCCGCTACGCCCGTGAAAACGGCGTGCCGTACCTGGGCATCTGCCTGGGCATGCAGCTGGCCGTGATCGAGTTCGCCCGCCACGTGGCCGGCCTGGGCGGCGCCAACAGCACCGAGTTCGATCCGTCGGCGCCGCATCCCGTGGTGGCCCTGATCACCGAATGGATGGACCGCGAAGGCAAGGTCGAGAAGCGCGACAACTCGTCCGACCTGGGCGGCACCATGCGCAAGGGCGCGCAACGCGTGCCGATCAAGCCGGGCACCCGCGCCCAGTCGATCTACGGCGACGAGGTCAACGAACGCCATCGCCATCGTTACGAAGTCAACAACGTCTACGTGCCGCGCCTGGAAGAGGCCGGCATGGTGATCAGCGCGCGCACCCCGACCGAGAACCTGCCGGAAATCATGGAACTGCCCGACCATCCCTGGTTCGTCGGCGTCCAGTTCCACCCGGAGTTCACGTCGACCCCGCGCGACGGCCACCCGCTGTTCTCCAGCTACATCCGCGCCGCCATCGAGCAGAAGGCTCGCCGCGGCCAGGGGGCGTAATGCAGGCCGGCGGCACCGAGCCGCGCATCTGCGCCGCCCGGGCCGCCGGCCTTGTTCCCGCCGTCGCTCCTGGCGGACAATGCGCCGCGGCCCCGCGCCGCTGCGCTGCTTTCGGATACAACCACTTAGCATCGGACAGGCACGGCGCGACCGTGTTGCGCGACACTGCCTGTGTCATGCGGTCCGGCGCCGCGACCCCATCAACGCAACTGCCCTGAAGGAACCCCATGAGTGCCTATCTCATCGCCGACGTCACAGTGACCAAGCCCGCGCAGTACGAGGATTACAAGCGTCTGTCCACGCTCGCCATGCGCGCGTACGATGCCAAGATCCTGGTGCGCGGCGGCGAATCCCGGCACCTCGAGGGGCGTGAGCCCGGCCGCACCGTCGTCATGGAGTTTCCGTCCATGGCCGCGGCCCAGGCCTTCTACGACTCCTGGCAGTACCGACGCGCCCGCAATGCCCGCGAAGGCGCGGCCGTGATGAATATGTTTATCGTTCAGGGAATGTAAAGTCATGAGTGCAATTGTCGATATCATCGGCCGCGAGATCCTGGATTCGCGCGGCAACCCGACCGTCGAATGTGACGTGTTGCTGGAGTCCGGCGCCATGGGCCGCGCGGCCGTGCCGTCGGGCGCGTCCACCGGCGCCCGCGAAGCCATCGAGCTGCGCGACGGCGACAAGGGCCGCTATCTCGGCAAGGGCGTGCTGCGCGCCGTCGAGAACCTCAATACCGAAATCTCGGAAGCGCTGATGGGCCTGGACGCCCAGGAGCAGACCTTCGTCGATCGCACCCTGATCGAGCTGGACGGCACCGAGTCCAAGGAACGCCTGGGCGCCAACGCCATCCTGGCCGCCTCGATGGCCGTGGCCCGCGCCGCCGCCGACGAGTCCGGCCTGTCGCTGTACCGCTATTTCGGCGGCAGCGGCCCCATGAGCATGCCCGTGCCGATGATGAACGTCATCAACGGCGGCGCGCACGCCAACAACACCCTCGACCTGCAGGAACTGATGATCCTGCCGGTGGGCGCGGGCAGCTTCCGCGAGGCCCTGCGCTGGGGCGCCGAAGTCTTCCACATGCTCAAGAAGCTGATCCACGGCCAGGGCATGTCCACCGCGGTGGGCGACGAGGGCGGTTTCGCCCCCAACGTGGCCAGCCATGAAGCCGCGATCCAGCTGATCCTGAAGGCCATCACCGAAGCCGGCTACGAGCCGGGCACGCAGATCGCCCTGGGCCTGGACTGCGCCAGCTCCGAGTTCTACCGCGACGGCAAGTACACCCTGGCCGGCGAAGGCGGCATCTCGCTGTCCTCGCAGGAATTCACCAACCTGCTGGCCACCTGGTGCGACAAGTACCCGATCATCTCGATCGAGGACGGCATGGCCGAAAACGACTGGGAAGGCTGGAAGCTGCTGACCGACCAGCTCGGCAAGAAGGTGCAGCTGGTGGGCGACGACCTGTTCGTCACCAACACCAAGATCCTGCGCGAAGGCATCCAGAAGGGCGTGGCCAACTCGATCCTCATCAAGATCAACCAGATCGGCACCCTGACCGAGACCTTCGCCGCCATCGAAATGGCCAAGCGCGCCGGCTACACCGCCGTCGTTTCGCACCGTTCGGGCGAAACCGAGGACTCGACCATCGCCGACATCGCCGTGGCCACCAATGCCATGCAGATCAAGACCGGCTCGCTGTCGCGTTCGGACCGCATGGCCAAGTACAACCAGCTGCTGCGCATCGAGGAAGAACTGGCCGAAGTGGCGTCGTACCCCGGTCTGGAAGCCTTCTACAACTTGCGTTAACGTAAGCGGGCCGCGGCACGCGCCGCGGCCCTGTTAGCGCCACGACTGCTGAGGGTTCCCGCGTATGCGCCTGTTGTTCCTGGTGCTGTTCGTGCTGGTAGGGCTGATCCAATACCCGCTTTGGCTGGGGAAGGGCGGCTGGTTCAAGGTCTGGGACCTGCAACGCCAGGTGGCGGCGCAGCGCGAGACCAACGAAGGCCTGCGCGCGCGCAACGCCGCGCTGGAAGCCGAAGTCCGCGACCTGGACAACGGTTCCGGCGCCATCGAGGAACGGGCCCGGGGCGAACTGGGCATGATGCGCGAAGGCGAAGTCTTCGTGCATATCC
>NZ_QHHO01000047.1:102009-263576 GCF_003184165.1 Achromobacter sp. RW408 | reverse complement strand
GTCCCGCCCCCATGGCCAATCGATCCTATCTGTACAGCCTGAGCAACCGCCCCGCCAGCTATGCCGACCGGCCCGAAACGATCTGCGGCCTGTCCGAATGGCCGTATGCCGTCCCGTTCTCCTACCGCTTGCTGATGTCGGGCGATCCGCAGTTGTGCGCGTCCTTGATCGCCGACGGCCTGGAAGACGACGAGCCGCATCGGCGCACCCGGCTGTACGCCATCAGCAGCCGCTTCGAGCCCGGCCTGGCGCGCATCAAGCGTTTTGCCGAGATCGTGCGGGCGGCGGTGGGCGCCGCCGCGCCCGCGACGGCAGCGACGCCAGCGGCCGAGCCGGCGCCGTCGCTGCTCGGCAGGATCCGGCGGCTGTTCTCGTCCGCCGACGCCGCGCCGGCCGGGCCTGCGACCACGGCCCCGACCGAACTGCTGGCGGCCCTGGACGAGACCATCGCCTTTCTCGAGGCGCACCGCGACGACTACCTGCTGCTGGAGACCATCGAACTGGACGTGATGGCCGAATCGGAAGAGGCCGCGCTCAAGGCGAGCGTGGAAAAAGAGCTGGCGCGTTGCCGCCAGGCGGGCGCCGCGCTCGACGCGCTGCCGGCCGATCCGGCCGAGGCCGGCCGGCAGTTGCTGGCGGCCACCCGGGAACGCGGCGCCGCGCCGCTGGATGCCCTGCACGGATTGCGTTTGGACGACAGCTTCGATGGCGGCCGCAACCAGCGCGTGGACTACATCCTGGGGCTGATGTGGAGCGAGGTGCTGTACTTCGACCTGCTCGACCGCGCCGAATTCGAGGCGCGCCAGCGCGAGGCGCAGGCGGAGTGACACCCGGCCGGCGGCCATGCGCCGGCCCCTGCCCGCTTTGCCCCCTGCCCGCTTCGGCCCCGCTCCTACGCCACGACGCCCGCCGCCCGCCGCAACGCCTGCCGGTTCTCGCGCACCCACGCCGTCAGGCCCTGCGTGGCGATGCCGCGCGCGGCGTTGAAGGTCCGCGCCGGATCCCACGCCACGCCCCGCCCTTGCGCGAACACGGCGCGGTACTTGCGCATCGGATCGCCAGGCGCGGCGGCCAGCTCGCGCATCAGCGCCGGCACCGTCCGGGCCTGGCGCTGTGTCTCGATGCCGAGCGCCCGGTCCACCGTGTCGGCCAATTGGCGATAGCTCACGGTATCGCCGGCCACGTACACCACCTGGTTGGCCAGGCGCGGCTCGGCGCGCAGGATCGCGGCGGTCAGGGCGCCGATGTCGTCGGCGGTGGTGACGGTCACTTGCGTATCCCAGCCGCCCAGCGCATTCACCCGCCGCGCCGCCAGGTCGACCACGCCGAAGGCCGGTTCGAACAGGAAGCTGGTGAACATGCCGGTCGAGACGATCAGCCACTCCGTGGCGGACTGCGCCCGCAGCATGTCGCGCACGTCGAGCTGCTCGTCGAACAGGTCCTGCGGACTGCCCCGGCCGATGAGGTCGTAGTCGACGCCGAACTGCCAGGGCACGAAGCGCCGCACGCCGCCGTCCAGCGCGGCGCGCGCGATCTTGCGCTGCACGCCGGGGCCGCCCACGAAGCCGGTGCACGACACCACGGTGCCGAAGCGGCCGAACAGCGCGGCCAGTTCGGCGGTCGGTTGCGCCAGCAGGTCGCCGCTCACGATCTGCACGCCCAGCGCGCGCAGGGTGGCGAGATCGCGCTGCTTTTGCGGATCGTCGGTGCGCAGGGACGACGGGCGCAACAGCACCGCGAGCGTGCCCGGGGCCGCGCGCGGCGCCAGGCCGCGCAGCATGGCCAGGCCGAGCTGGCCCGCGCCCAGCACCAGGGTTGCATCGGGATTCGACATAGGAAACTCCACAGACAAGGATGAATGCGGCCGGCGCGGACATCGCGCCGCGGCCCGGCCGTCGGACGCAGGCAGTGTAGGAGCGCCCGCCAGCGCCATTGTTCGCCGCGCCTGAACACACAAAGCGCGATCCGCGAACCGGCCGCGCCGCCTCGCTTGGCCGGGCGCTTGCTAACATCGCCCTTCCCTATCCGCATCGCCGCAGGCCGCCCATGGACAAACTTCAAGCGATGACGACTTTCGTGCGGGTCGTGCAGGCACAGAGCTTCAGCAAGGCCGCGGCCACGCTGGCGCTGCCGCGCTCGTCGGTGACGACGACCATCAAACAGCTCGAAGCGCTGCTGGGCACGCCGCTGCTGCGGCGCACGACGCGCAGCCTCAGCCTGACCGAGGCCGGCGCGCGTTACTACGCCGCGTGCCAGGCCATCCTGGCGCAGATCGCCGAAGCCGAGCATGCCCTGGCCGCCGACGCGCAGACACCACGCGGCCGGGTGCGGGTGGACATGCCGGGCGCCATCGGCCGCGCCCTGGTGGTGCCGCGCCTGCGCGAGTTCGAGGCGCGCTATCCGGATATCGAGCTGGTGCTGGGCCTGAACGATCGCCCGTTGGACCTGGTGCATGAAGGCATCGACTGCGCGATCCGCAGCGGGGCGCTGGCCGATTCCACGCTGGTGGCCCGGCCGCTGGGCCGGTTGAGCTGGCTCACCTGCGCATCGCCGCTGTACCTGGCCCGATTCGGCGAGCCGGACTCGGTGGCGGCGCTGGCGGCGCATCGGGTCGTCAATTACCTGTCGAACGCCAGCGGCCGGCCGCTCGACTGGCGCTTCCGTGTCGATGGCGAGGACGTGGCGCTGGCGCTGCCCGGACGCTACGCGGTCAACGAGACCGAGGCCTATCTGCATTGCGGCCTGGAGGGGCTGGGCCTGATCCAGTTGTCCGAGCTGGCCGCAGGCATCTACCTGCGCAGCGGGCGCCTGCGCGAGGTGCTGGCGCAGGCGCGTTGCGCGCCGGTGCCGATCGCCATCGTCTATCCCCAGGCGCGCGCGACAGCGGCGGTGAAGACGTTCGTGGAGTGGGTCATCACGATCGCGCGGCAGGACCTGCCCGCCTGAAACGCGCCAGCCGGCGTGGCCTCGCCGGGTGCGACATCGCATCGCCCGCGGCGCGCATGCCGCACGGCGTGACAAATCCATCACTCATCTACAATCCGGGGTCATAGTGGTCGCCCGCCAGGGCGGCAGGTCCGTAGCCCCAGGTAGCATGACCCGCGCGAAGAAACCCGCTCCCAGAAAGAGAAGCTCCCCCTCCCGATCCCAAAGCCGCGCCGCCGGCCGCGTGCCGCGCTTCCTGCGCGCGCTGATCGTCACCTCGCTCGCCAGTTTCGGCGCCGCCACCTATGTGCTGCATCCGCAATGGAAGATGCCGGCGGCGGTCGGCGACATGCTGTCGCGCCTGGAATGGCCGTCGTTGCAACGCAGCGCGCCGGTGGCGCTGCCCGCACCCAATGCGGCGCTGGTGCAGACCGCCTTCAGTGACTGTCCGCAGTTCTTCCCGAACGCGCAGCCGCCCGCGGTGCCCGCCGCGCAACGCTTGCGCGAAGTCTGTTTTTCCTCGTTCGCCATCCTGCACAACGGCGCGACCAAGACGCCTGTGTTCGTGGCCGAGCGCCTGAACCGCCAGAACCTGGCGCAGGCCAAGGGACTGCACCGCACCGACAAGTTCTACGCCGAGGCGCGGGTGCCGCGCGCCGAGCGTTCGGAGCTGGATGACTACCGCGGCTCGGGCTACTCGCGCGGCCACATGGCGCCGGCCGGCGACATGGCCACGCCCGAGGCCATGGCGCAGAGCTTTTCGCTGGCCAACATGGTGCCGCAGGACCAGAGCCACAACGCCGGCCCGTGGAGCCGCATCGAGCAGGACACGCGCCAATACGTGATGCGGGCGGCGGGCGACGTATACGTGTTCACCGGGCCGGTGTATGGCGACCGCCCCAAGACCATCGGCGCCGGCGTGGCCGTGCCCAGCTATCTGTACAAGGTCGTGTACGACGCCACCACGCACCGCTCGTGGGTGCATTGGCAGGCCAACAGCGCCGGCACCAAGGCCGGGCCGCCGATCGGCTACGACGAATTCGTCAAGCGCACGGGGCTGCGGCTGCTGCCGCAATAAGCGCGGGCGGTGCGCGCCGGCGCCCTGTGGCGATTCAGCCCGCCGCCGTGTCGTAGATCACCGGCATGCGCCCGCGCCACCGCTCCCAGGCCGCGCCGCCCATGGCCAGCTCCGCCATGAAATGCGCGACGTTGATGCGGCTGGTGCGGCCTGCGTCGAAGATGGCGCTGCGGACCGGCGAAGGATGCGCCTCGTAGCCGCTGACGGCATCCCGGTCGACCAGGCTGTCGGGCCGCACGACGGCCCATTCGATCGCGGGATGCGCCTGGCCGACCACGACGCGCAGGTAGTCGGCGGCCGCTTCGTTGTCGGCGTGCGGCGGCACCAGCGCGCGCACCAGCGCCACCACGGCGCGCTGCGCCAGCGAGAGCGGCTCGCGCAAGTCGCGGTTGCTGTTACCGGCAGTGTTCATCAGCACGAACCTGACCGGCCGGCCCGGCGCATTCGCCATGACGGCCTCGCACAGGCGCCGCACCGCATCGGCCACCAGCCGCCGCGGCTGGCCGTAGATGCCGCGCAAGCTCATGCCATGGCCCAGGCACGACGCCACCGCCGTGCAGCCCGCCACGTGGCGCGCCATCGTGGCCGGGTCCAGGTCCAGCACGCTGGCCTGGACCAGCGACAGCCGCGGATCGCCCGCCCACGCCCGTAGCGCATCCGGCGAGCGCAGCAGCGCCCTGACCGGCTCGCCGCGTTCCAGCAGTTGGCCGACCAGCAGCCGCCCGGTCGCCCCGCTGGCGCCGACCACGAGTGTCGTCATCGCCGATCCTCTTGATATGCATGGCGTGATTGGTAACCAAGGATTGTATCTGGCCCCTTCATCGCGGATTCAGGCAAAATGAGCCGCGCGCGAGACCGCGTTGCGGCCCGGCGACGGGCACGGCAAGGCGACGCGCGCCGCATCTGTCGCATAAAAAGGAAAACGATGAAGAACGCCACCCGCATGGGCAGCCTGACCGCCGCGTTGCTGCTTGCCTGCGCTGCCGGCAATGCCATGGCGGCATCCACGCCCGCCGCCGCCTCCACGGCCCCGGCCAAGTCCGCGCCGGCGCAGGCAACGCCAACGAAGGAAACGCCGGCAAAAGACACGCCGGCCCAGCCCGCGCCCGCCACCGACGACGCCCTGGACAACGCCAATACCGGCCCCATCAGCGAGGCCGAATACATGACCCGGGCGGAGATGTCGTTCAACAAGCGCGACGTCAACGCCGACGGCTATCTCAGCCGCAGCCCCCTGCTCCAGGAAGCCACCGTCGAACAGGTCGTGGCCATGGACACGGACGGCGACGGGCGCATCAGCAAGGCCGAATACCTGGCCTACATGCTGAAGAACTTCCGCGCCCGGCCCAAATTCGAGCACGGCATCAAGCGTTGAAGGCCCAGGCCCGCTACACCCTGCCAGGCCCCATCGCCGACTTCATCGGCGACGCCCCGCTCATCGCCGACCAGGTCGGCGAATCGCCCAGCCGGGTCTACCACTTCACCCGCGGCAACGACGTCTTCTTTCTCAAGGCGTCGGCGGCGGTGTATGCGCCCACCACCTACAGCGTGCGGCGCGAGGCGCAAGTGCTGCAATGGCTGGCCGGCCATCTGAACGTGCCGGAAGTGGTGCGGGTGGCGGACAACGCCGATGGCGAATTCATGCTGACGCGGCGCGTGCCCGGCGTGCCGCTGCAGGCGCGCATGGACGATGCCGACACCGCCATCGGGCTGTTCGGCGAGGCCCTGCGCCAATTGCGCGCGGTGCCGGCGGACGATTGCCCGTTCGACGCCGGCGCGCCGATGCGGCTGCGCGAGCTGGACTATCTGCTGGCGCGCGGCCTGTGCGCCGACGACCACGACCTGACGCAATGGCCCGGCCTGGCAACGCCGGCCGACCTGGTGGCGCGGCTGCATGCCACCCTGCCGCGGGAAGACCCGGCGTTCAGCCATGGCGACCTGTGCGACAACAACGTGTTCGTCGACGAACGCGACCGGCTGCATTTCATCGACCTGGGCCGCGGCGGCGTGGCCGACCGCTGGCAGGACGTGGCCTTCATCCACCGCAACCTGCGCGACATTTCCGAGGACGCGGCGGCCACTTTTCTCGGCACCCTGGACGTCGCGGACGACCCGGCCAAGCGCCGCTTCTTCGAACAGCTGGACGAGCTGTTCTAGGGCGCTGGCCCGCGGATACGCGCGCATCCGCGGGACAGCGCACCGGCCTTGGCGCGCAGCCGTGCGCGCCGCCGTCACGGGCCGCTGGTATCCTCGTGGCGATTCTGTTAACGATTGGATACACAAGACGGAAATCGGCAATTACCCCGCCGGACCCCGCGTGCTAAGTTACGTCCCCGTTGATGCGGCCATGCGGCGCGCCAACGGCGATGCGCTTCCCCCTTCCTTTCTTCACGACCATCATGCACAACAACCAAGATCGCGCCCCGGCCCTGGCCGGCAAGAAACGGATAGCCGGCCTGCGTGCGGTCGCCCTGGGCCTGGCCCTGGCCGCGACCGCCGCCACCTCCCTGGCGGGCGACCTGCCGCCGCGCGGCGGCGCCGCCACCCAGCCGCAGACGCAACAGCCGCAGACGCAACAACAGGCGCAACCCCAGGACGAAGGCCGCCTGCCGCCGCGCGGCGAGCCGGCCCAGCAGGCGCCGGCCCGCACGCCGGCCCCGGCCCCCGCGCAGCAGCAAGCCCAGGCTCCCGCCGGCACCGAACAGAAGACCGAGATCAAGAGCCAGGCCGCCTATGAGCGCCTGCTGCACAACAGCGGCATCAGCGTGCAATGGCTGTGGACCGACGCGCGCGGCAAGCTGAACGCGGTCGACGACAACGACGTGGTGCGCCTGGAAGGCGGCCACACCAACGAAAACGGCTCGGTGACGATCAAGGGCCAGGTGCTGTCTATCTCGGCCGACCGCTTCACGTTCCGCGGCACCATCCTGATCGTGGACGCGCCGGACAAGGGCCGCCGCTGCGAACGCACCGGCGACTACGAGTTCCGCGCCACCGGCAAGCGCAAGTACTGGCGCCTGCAGCAGATGGAAGCGTGCGGCGGCCTGACCGACTACGTCGACATCTACTATTGATCGACGCGCTGGCCCCGACGCGGCGCCCCCGGGCCGCCGCGCCGGGTTCAATGCCCGTGTCTACAAATGGCGATGGCTGCACGCCATCGGCTGGCCGACCAGCTCGCCAACCAGCCGCGCCAGCGCCTCGGCGCTGCCTTCTTCCAGGCAGTTGGCGCGGATCATGCGAAACCCCAGCGCCATGCTGAAATGCCAGTCCAGGTCGAACAGGTGGTAATCGCGCCCGTCGGCCGGATTGCGCCAGCGCACCGCCGGGTCCTCGTACGCCGCGCCGATGAAGTCGACGTGCGAGCCGAACGGCGGCAGTTCCTCCAACGGTTCATCCGAGCCCGGCAGGCTCGGCATTTCCAGGTTCTCGCCCACGCCGACGTACGGCTCGGGCCCCTCGTAGGCCAGCAGGATCACGCTGAACCCCGTCGGGTCGGCGTCGTAATGGGCGCGTTGCCCGGGATTGAGCAGCGCGCGAGCGGCCGGTCCAAGGCAGAAATGCGGGCTGCGCCAACTGCTGCTCTCGTCGTCGAACGACGGATCGGGCACGATGCCATGCGCCGCGAGCAGCGCCAGCGTCTCTTCCATGGTGTCGTGATGCCGCACCGGCACTTCGGGCGGCAGATGGCCGGCGGACTGGTACAGCGCGATCACGTCGCCGGTCGTGCGCAGGCCTTCGCGGTACTGGAACGAGCCCTCTTTCAGGCCGGCCAGGCCGAGACTCAGGGTGTCCAGGGCCTCGCGTGGCACGCGATCGCCGCGCGGCTCCAGCAGATAGCCGCCGGCCAGCAGGCGCGCTTGCAGCGCCGGCCAGTCGGGCGGCGGCAGATGGGGGTAGCGGGGAAAGATGAACTGATGATGTTCGGACATCCTGGGCAAGCCTCGTAATAGCGTATTCTTTGACGTTCAGGCAACCGCAAGGATATCTTGAATGAACCCGACCTTAATCAAGTGGCTGACCAGCGTCGGCTTTGGCCTGGTCATCGGCCGCGCCGCCTACGGTGTCATCAACTCGCTGCTGCAGATGGTCTTCGGCGTGGACCAGCCCGGCGCCCCCTTCGACCCCGAGGCGCTGGATCGCATGCTGATCACCGGCAGTGTGCTGTGCCTGGTGGTGGCGGGGGTGACGGCGGCCGCGCTGCTGCGCGTGGCCGACAACCGGCGCCGCATCGCATGGGGCTGCCTGGTGCTGGGCGTGACCCTGATACTGACGCTGGCGGCCGCCCTGCCGACGATGGACCTGGGTTCGCATCCGGCGGGGTCCTCCGAGGCGCGTGACGCCAAGACGGCGTTCTTCTTCTGGATGCTGATCTTCGGCCTGCCCTACCTGGGCGGCGGCCTGGCGCTGACGATCGGCGGCGCCGTCATGCTGCGCAAGTTCCGCAACGCGCCAAGGTCGGCGGCCTGACGCGGCCCCGGGGCATGCCGGGTACAATTTCCCCCGCGCTTGCCCTTGCCATCCCCCTTGCCGTTCCACCTGTCGTCCAAGCTTCTCGCCCATGTCCAATCTCATCGTCCACGGCGGCACGCCCCTGCGCGGCCGCGTCATCCCGTCGGCCAACAAGAACGCGGTGCTGCCGATCCTGTGCGCCACGCTGCTGACCGACCAGCCGCTGCGGCTGCATGGCGTGCC
Source organism: Achromobacter sp. RW408 (assembly GCF_003184165.1). Lineage (NCBI taxonomy): Bacteria > Pseudomonadati > Pseudomonadota > Betaproteobacteria > Burkholderiales > Alcaligenaceae > Achromobacter > Achromobacter sp. RW408. Next base: position 254,878 of record NZ_QHHO01000047.1, on the reverse strand, counting down.
CGACATCACCGACGTGCGCAAGATCCTCGACATCTTCCGCACGCTGGGCAGCGAAGTGCGGCTGGATGAAAGCACCCGCACACTGGACCTGCATCACCGCGACACCACGTTCGACGCCGCGCGCCATCGCCTGCCGGAAGAGATGCGCTCGTCCATCATGCTGGTGTCGCCGCTGCTGGCGCGCTTCGGCGTGGCGCGGCTGGAGGACAACGTCAAGGGCTGCACGCTGGGCGTGCGCGAGATCGATCCGCACGTCGACATCTTCCGCTCGTTCGGCGGCGAGGTCGAACGCGCCAGCGGTTCGCTGCTGGTGCGCAGCGCCGGCCCGCTCAAGCCGACCCATCATTGGCTGGACTACGCCTCGGTCACCACCACCGAGAATTTCGTGCTGTGCGCGGCCGCCGCGGCCGGCGAATCGACGCTGACCAATGCCGCGTCCGAGCCGCACGTGCAGGAGTTCTGCCGCTTCATGACGATGATGGGCGCCAACATCGACGGCATCGGCACCTCGCGCCTGACGGTGCGCGGCGGCGCCACCCTGCGCGGCGGCGAGTTCACCTTCGAGGAAGACTTCCACGAGATCACCACCTTCCTGGCGCTGGGCGCGATCACCGGCGGCGACGTGGTGGTGCGCAACAGCACGCCGTCCAATTTCCCGCTGATCGACCGCACCTTCGCCAAGTTCGGCGTCAGGATCGTGCACGAGAACGGCTGGTCGCGCGCGCTGCGCGACGGCCCGCTGAAGGTGCAGACGCCCTTCACCAGCAACGTGCTGACCAAGGTCGAGGCCGCGCCGTGGCCGTATTTCCCGGTGGACCTGCTGCCCATCTTCATCGCCCTGGGCGTGTGCGCCGAAGGCAACGCGATGTTCTGGAACAAGGTCTACGACGGCGCGCTGGGCTGGACCGGCGAGCTGTCCAAGTTCGGCGCGCACGTGTTCTCGTCGGATCCGCACCGCGTCATCACCTTCGGCGGCAATCCGCTGACGCCGGCGGTGGTCGAAAGCCCCTACATCATCCGCGTGGCGATCGCGCTGTTCATGATCGCCAGCAGCATCGAGGGGCGTTCCGAGATCCGCAACGCCACGCCGATCCGCCGCGCCCACCCGCGCTTCGTCGAGAACCTGCGTAGCCTGGGCGTGCAGGTCGAATGGACCGCCGAGGAATAGCGCGGGCGGTTTCCTATAATCCCGGGATTCCTTCAAACGGCGCTTCGGCGCCCTTTTGCTTCCCAGGATCCCTACATGTCGTCGATTGCCAGCCAGGATGTCCACGTGTCCACCCCGCAAGGCCGCCTGTTCGCGCGGCGCTGGGATCCCGCCGGGCGGGATGCGGACGCGGCGCCGATCGTGCTGCTGCATGATTCCCTGGGCTGCGTCGAACTGTGGCGCGACTTCCCCGAACAGCTGGCCGCGGCCACCGGCCGCGCCGTCATCGCCTACGACCGTCTGGGCTTTGGCCGCTCCGATCCCAACCCCGCCACGCTGACCACCGGCTTCGTCGAGGCCGAGGCGCGCGACGGTTTCCAGGCCGTGCGCCAGGCGCTTGGCATCGGCCGCTTCATCGCCTTCGGCCACAGCGTCGGCGGCGGCATGGGCATCTGCTGCGCGGCGACCCATCCCCAGGATTGCGACGCCCTGATCACCGAGTCGGCCCAGACCTTCGCCGAGGACCGTACCCTGGATGGCATCCGCGCCGCGCAGCGCAACTTCGCCGAGCCGGGCCAACTGGACCGCCTGAAGAAGTATCACGGCGACAAGGCCGCGTGGGTGCTGAGCGCCTGGGTCGACACTTGGCTGTCGCCGGCCTTCGCCGACTGGAAGCTCGACGACGCGCTGCGCCAGGTCAAATGCCCGGTGCTGGCGCTGCACGGCGAAGTGGACGAGTACGGCTCGGCCGCGCACCCCGAAATCATCGCCCGCCTGACCGGCGGCAAGCAGGCGCTGCTGGAGAACTGCGGCCACGTGCCGCACCGCGAGCAGGCGCACATCGTGCTGGACCTGGCCGGCCAGTGGCTGCGGGGCGCGGTGCCAGGCTGATTGGCCGCCAGGGCCTGCGCAGGCAGGCCCTTTGCCGGAAGGGAAAACCCCAGGGGCGTATTGGCGCAAAGGTTGTATACACTCTTTGCACACCATAGTACGCGCCAGGCTCCGTCCAAGTGTTGCTGCTGTAATTGGTCCGCCCGGCTTCCTTTACGGCCATGCCCAACCTTGGGCCAGGGAGCTCGCCATCGATATCCGAAATCCTTCCCCCGGTCTCTACAACGAAGACCTGGCCCCCACGAAGGAACGCCGCTGGGGCGCCTTCAGCATCTTCAACGTCTGGACCTCGGACGTGCACAGCCTGTGGGGCTACTACCTGGCCGCCAGCCTGTTCCTGCTGTGCGGCAGCTTCGTCAACTTCCTGATCGCCATCGGCCTGAGTTCGCTGGTGATCTTCTTCCTCATGAACCTGATGGGCTATGCCGGCGAAAAGACCGGCGTGCCCTACCCGGTGCTGGCGCGCGCTTCGTTCGGCATCTGGGGCGCCAACCTGGCGGCGCTGGTGCGCGCGGTGGTGGCGTGCTTCTGGTATGGCGCGCAGACGGCGGCCGCGTCGGGCGCCATCGTGGCGCTGCTGGTGCGCAACGACAGCCTGCTGGCCTTCCACCAGAACACGCAATGGCTGGGGCATTCGGGCCTGGAGCTGATCTGCTACGTCGGCATCTGGGCGCTGCAGCTGCTCATCATCCAGAAAGGCATGGAAACGGTGCGCCGGTTCCAGGACTGGGCCGGCCCGGCGGTGTGGATCGCCATGCTGGTGCTGGCGGTCGGCCTGTGCATCAAGGCCGGCGGCTTCAGCCTGGAGCACGGCATCCCGATGGACGTGCTGCTGGACAAGACCCGCGACGCCGGCGTGACGGGCGCGCCGGGCAGCTTCTGGGCGCTGATGGCGGTGGGCGCCACCTGGATCACCTACTTCGCCGCGCTGTACCTGAACTTCTGCGATTTCTCGCGCTACGCCCGCGACAAGCAGGCGGTGAAACGCGGCAACCTGTGGGGCCTGCCGGTGAACCTGGTGGCCTTTTCGCTGGTGGCGGGCGTCACCACCATCGCCGCCTACAAGGTCTACGGCGAGGTGCTGCTGCACCCCGAGCAGATCTCCACCAAGTTCGACAGCTGGGTCCTGGCGCTGCTGGCCGCGCTGACCTTCGCGGTGGCCACGCTGGGCATCAACGTGGTGGCGAACTTCGTGTCGGCCGCCTTCGATATTTCGAACGTGTTTCCCAAGCGCATCAATTTCAAGTGCGGCGGCTACATCGCGGCGCTGATCGCGCTGGTGCTGTATCCGTTCGCGCCGTGGGAAGGCGGCGCGGCCCACTTCGTCAACGCCATCGGCGCCACCATGGGACCGCTGCTGGGCATCATCCTGGTGGACTACTACCTGGTGGCCAAGGGCCGCATCAATGTTGCGGCGCTGTATGACGAGCATGGCGAATACCGCTACCGGGGCGGCTGGAACATGAACGCGCTGGCGGCCACCGGCATCGGCAGCGTGTTCTCGACCATCCTGCCCAACTTCACCGACCTGCTGCCGGCCTGGTGGGCCACCTATGGCTGGTTCTTCGGCGTGGGGATCGGCGGCGGCGTCTACTGGGTGCTGGCCACGCTGCGCCCGCGGGCCATGCCGGCCATCGCTTGACCGGTCCGCCGCCGGCGCCTCGGCGCCGGCGGCGGCGCGCGACTCGACGCGCGGGCCGCAGTCGCGGTACCCTGCATGCGATACTTGCCATCCCGTGGCATTGCGCCCTTGCATGGAGCCCCGCCCCATGAGTCACCTGGTCTTGCTGCTGCTCGGTGTCGACTATCTGCACAAGCGCGCCCGCGCCCTGATGATCGGCGGCTGGCTGATGCTGGCCGCAGGCGCGTTCGTGTTCCTCGACGCCCTGGACAACGCGCTGTACTTTCCCCTGAATTTCTTCGCCGCGCTGCTGGTGGCCGAGGGCATCGCGACGCTGGCCATCGCCAAGTCCGGCGTGGGCGGCCAGCGCGTGCTGCGCTACACCAAGGGGGTGTTCGTGCTGGTGGCCGGCACACTGGTGCTGGCGGGCCATCATCACGGGCATTTCGTGCTGTCGATGATCTTCGGGCTGCTGTTCCTGGTGGACGGGCTGATCCAGTGCATCGCCGCCTACGTGGTGCGCTACCAGCGCTGGCGCGTGGTGTTCGCCTCGGGCGTGGCCGAGGTGCTGCTGGCGATCTTCTTCTTCCAGCCCTACCCCACCCACTATGTCGGCACGGTGCCCTACTGCATCGGGCTGTTCCTGGCCATCTCGGGCCTCAAGCTGCTGTGGCTGGCGCGCCGCGTGCGCAACCTGGATGCCAATCCGGCGCTGGCCACCAACCCCGACCCCGCCTTCATGCCGACGCGCGCCGACGGCCCGGCGCAGAAGGTGTTCGACGGTCCGCCGCAAGCCAGCGAGCGCGCCCTGACCGTGCACGTATGGACGCCTTCGGGCTCGGCCAAAACCGAGACGCGCAACTACCCGGTGGTCGACCGCTACATCGCGGCGGTGGACATCAACGGCGTCGTGTCCACCGGCCATGCCGCGCTGGAATCGCCCGAGGGCATCTACATCAGTCTCTATCCGGCCGTGGAGATCGACCACTCGCCCGAGCAGTTCGGCACGCTGCTGCGCGCCACCGCCGACAACAACGTGCCCGGCGTGTACCAGCCCGACTACGCCACCGAGTCCAAGGCCTGGTGCCCGTCGACCATGCAGGTGCGCATCCGCAATTACGACGCCGCCAAGCTGCAGGCGTTCTGGGACGAGTACCGCAAGACCGAGATCTACAACCTGACCCACCGCAACTGCTCCAGTTCGGTCTCGGCCGCGCTGGAAGCGGCGCTGGACGGCGTGGTGGGCCGCCTGCACGGCCCGCGGGCCGGCTGGGCGGTGCTGTGGCGGCTGCTGTTCACGCCCGAGTTGTGGGTGGCGGCGCAGATCCGCAAGCGCGCCCTGACCATGGCCTGGACCCCGGGCCTGACGCTGGACTATGCGCGCGCGCTCAGCATGCTGGCCGATCCGCGGCCGTTCGGCTGGTGGAAGATGTCGCAGGCGGCGCTGCGCCAGATCGCGGCGCTGCGCGCCGGCTGGCGCCGCCAGGACCGCGAGGCGGTCGCCCGCAATACCCAGACCCAGTCATGACGGCGCTGCTGGCGGCCGCCGTCGTCGCCGGCGCCCTGTGGGGCGCGCTGGCGCTGTGGTTCCAGTCGCCAGGCCGGGGCCGCGCCCGCCTGCTCGCGCCGCTGGCCTGGGTGGCGTTGGCCGCCGCCGCGCTGGCGGGACTGGCATGGGGCTACCTGCTGCCGGCCGCGCTGTTCGGCGCGCTGTTGCTGGCGCTGCTGGCCTGGTGGATCTGGGGCATGCGGCCCTCCAACGACCGCGACTGGATGCCCGAAGTGGCCCGCGCCACCCATGGCGAGGTCCATGGCGACCGCCTGACGCTGCACGACGTGCGCAACTTCGATTGGCGCTCGCGCACCGACTTCGACGCGCGCTGGGAAACCCGCCACTATGACCTGTCGAAACTGGCATCGGTGGACCTGGCGCTGTCGTATTGGGGCCGCCCGGCGATTGCGCATGCCCTGGTGTCGTTCGGCTTCAGCGACGGCCAGTACGTGGTGTTCTCAGTGGAGATCCGCCGCAAGCGCAACGACACGTTCTCGGAAATCGGCGGTTTTTTCCGCCAGTATGAGCTGTCGGTGCTGGCCTCGGCCGAGGAAGACAGCCTGCGCGTGCGCACCAATGTGCGGGGCGAGGACGGCTATCTGTACCGCGTCCACATGCCGCCCGGCGCGCCGCGCAAGCTGCTGCTGTCGTACGTGGACACGGCCACGCGCCTGCGGCGCCAGCCGCGCTTCTACAACACCCTGACGGCCAACTGCATCACCATCGTGTACCGGCTGGCCGACAAGATCGTGCCGGGCCTGCCGCTGGACTACCGCCTGCTGCTGTCGGGATATCTGCCGGAATACCTGTACCGCCTGGGAGCGCTGCAAGGCGCTGGCAGCGTCCAGGCCTACCGCGCCGCCGGCCGCTACACCGACCGCGCCCGCGCCACGCGCGATGCGGCGCAATACTCGCGCAATATCCGGCGTGGCGTGCCGGGCGTGCCGCCCGCCGAAGCGGACGCGTGACCGTGGCGATGGCCGCGCCTCAGGTCAGGTTCAGCCCGCCGTCCGACAACAGGATCTCGCCCGTCAGGTAGTCGGACTGCGCCAGCCACGCCACTGCCTGGGCGATGTCGTCCGGCTGCGCGGCGCGGCGCATCGGCGCCCGTTCGCGCCACAGCTGCTGCGCCTGGGTCCAATCCCGCGTCAACGGCGTGTCCACCAATCCGGGCGCCACCGCGTTGACCCGGATCGACGGCGCCAACGACACCGCCAGCAGACGCGTCACATGGTTCAGCGCCGCCTTGGCCGCCGCATACGGAATCGACGCGCCCTTGGGCCGCACGCCGGCATGCGAGCTGACGTTCACCACGCAACCCGGCCGGCCCCGCGCCGCGGCCGCCGACAGCGCGGCTTGCGCCTCGGCCACCAGGCGGAATGGCGCAACCACGTTGACTTCGTGCATCTCGTGCCAGACCGCGGGCGTGGCCGCGGCCAGGTCGCCGTGCGCGATCACGCGGCTGATGCCGGCGTTGTTGACCAGCACGTCCAGCCGGCCCCACGCCGCCACCGCCTCGCGGACCAGACGCACACGGTCGGCGTCGACGGCCAGGTCCGCTTGCACATAGACGGCCGAACCCAGCTCCGCGGCCAGCGCCCGGCCCGCCTCGGCCGACTGGCGCGAATGCAGCACCACGGCATAGCCATCGCGCGACAGGCGCCGGGCAATGGCGGCGCCGATGCCGGAGGTGGAGCCGGTCACCAGCGCCACGGGAAGGGAATCATGCATCGTGTCAGTCGTATGAGAGTGCATCACGGAAGGAGGATGCCACAGGTTACTTGCGGGCTTGCCGGCGTGCCTGGCCGACGCCCCGCGCCAGGCTGTCCAGATACGCGCACAGCATGTCGGCCAGCGCGTCCGCGTAGCCCTCGATCTCGGCGTCGGTGCGCGGACTTTCGGAGAACTGCTTGCCGACGGCGCTGAGCGTGTGGGTGATGAGATCGCCCGCCAGGACGCGGGTGGCGTCAGACGCGTTGGGTAGGGCCTCTTCGAGAAACGCGAGCACGATGCGGCCGCCCTCTTCCTTGGTGGCGCGCGCCTCGGGCGCATCGCGATACAGCGGCGCCGCGTCATTGAGGGCGACACGCATGACGGCCTCTTCGCACTCCGAGCGGACGAAGGCGTGCACCAGGTTGCGCAAGCGCTGCGGCGGCGCGTGGCGCGCGTCTTCGAGCAGGCGCCGCAGCAGATCCGAGGTCTGCTGCCATTCCTGCGTCTGCAGGCGATACAGGATGGCGGCCTTGTTGGGGAAGTATTGATAGAGCGAGCCGATGCTGACGCCGGCCTTCTCGGCCACGCGGGCGGTGGTGAAGCGCGCGGCCCCTTCCTTGGCCAAAACCTGAGCCCCCGCCTGCAGGATGGCCGCGACCAGCTCGGCCGAGCGGGCCTGCTGCGGTTGTTTTCTCTCGGAAAGCCGGGTGCTGCGGCGTGTGGTCATGGCGGCGCGCGAAATGCGAATAGGGAAATGCGACGAATTCGTCGTATTCTAAACCCCTGCCCCCCGACTGGAAACCCATCATCATGACCAACACCCTGACCTCTGCGCCCCTGCCTGCGCTGCTGGACCGCCTGTTCACCCAGGCCGACGCCTCCTGGTCGAATGCCGACCCCGCCCTGGCCAATATGTCCGACGCCGAGCAGGCGCGGCTGATGCGCAGCAAGACCGAATACCGCGAGTTCTACGGCCGCATGAAGGACCTGCCGCTGGCGGTGTCGCCCGAGACCGGCACCCTGCTGTACATGCTGGCGCGCAGCACGCAGGCCCGCTCCATCATCGAATTCGGCGCCTCGTTCGGCATTTCGACGCTGCACCTGGCGGCGGCGTTGCGCGACAACGGCGGCGGCCGGCTGATCACCACCGAATTCGAGCCTTCCAAGGTCGCCCTGGCCAGCGACCATCTGCTTGAAGCCGGGCTGGCGGACCTGGTGGAACTGCGCCAGGGCGATGCGTTGCAGACGCTGGCCGCCGACCTGCCCGAGCGCATCGACCTGGTGCTGCTGGACGGCGCCAAGGCGCTGTACTCCGACATCCTGGCCTTGCTGGAAAGCCGGCTGCGACCCGGCGCGCTGATCGTGGCGGACAATGCCGACCATTGCCCTGAGTACCTGGCGCGCGTGCGTTCGCCGGACTCGGGCTACCTGTCGACGCCGTTCGGCGACGACGTCGAGCTGTCGATGCGGTTGGGGTGAGGCGCCGCCACACCGGTCTCAGGCCCGCGCCGCCGCCGGCGCCGCCTCGCGCGCCTCGGGCTTGCCCAGGAAGAGAAACACCACCAGGGCGGTCAGCACCGTGATCGCCGCCAGGATCCACAGCAGCACGGCGAAGGCATCCGCGGAAGCGTGCGCCAATACCGCGCGGCCGGTCCCGGGCAGGATCGCGGCCAGCGCGTCGAAGTCGCCGGCGACCAAGCGCTGGGCCGCCTGCGTCGCCCGCGGCGCGGCGCCGGGCAACGCCGTGGCGAGGTGGCTTGCGGTCAAGCCGGTCAGCAGCGCGCTGACCACGGCCAGCGCCACGCCTTCGCCCGCCACCCGGGTCGTGCTGAAGATCCCGGTCGCCATGCCGGCGCGCTCGACGGGCACCACGCTGACGGCCAGCCCATCCATCAAACCCCACGGCAGGCTGATGCCGATGCCGATCAGCAGCATCGGCCCCACCAGCGCCGTCACCTGCCCGGCCGTCATGGCCAGGCTGAGCCAGGCCAGGCCGGCGGCCGCCAGCAGCAACCCCGCGCCACAGATCAGCGCCGGCGCCAGCCAGCGCGTCAGCTGGCCAGCCACGATCGGCAACAACAGCAAAGGAGCGGACAGCGCGATCATCATGCGGCCCGCCTCGATTTCGCCAAGGCCGTCGACGGCAATGAAACGCACCGGCAGCAGGATCAGCAACACCACGAAGGCATAGGCCGGCGCGGCCGCCAGCAGTTGCACTCCCAGGAAACGCGGATAGCGGAACAGCGTCAGGTCGAGCATCGGCCGGACCGCGCGCAACTCGATCACGCCGAACGCGGCGAACAACGCAACCGCCGCCGCAAGCATCGCCAACGTGGAAGGATCGCCCCAGCCGCTTTGCGGCGCCCGCATGATGCCCCAGGTCAGCAACGCCAGCGCCGCGCTGAACGTGGCGGCGCCCGGCCAGTCCAGGCGCCCCGCCGCCGGATCGCGCGATTCGCGCAGGCAACGCGCGCCCAGCAGCAATGCAACGGCGGCCAGGCCGATCACCAGCAGGAAGATGCTGCGCCAGCCGTAGCGTTCGATCAGCAAGGCCGAGGCGATGGGCCCGAACGACAGGCCCGCGCCGAAACTGGCGCCCAGCAGGCTGAAGGCCCGCATGCGCCCGGGCCCGTCGAACGCCTGCGCCAAGGCCGCGGCGCCGCCCGAAAAGATCGCCGCGCCGCCCAGGCCTTGCGCGGCGCGCAGCAGGTCGAAGGCGACGATGTCCGGCGCATGGACCAGGCCGAGGGAGGCCGCGATGAAGATCGCGGCGCCCGCCAGGAAGACGCGGCGGCGCCCGTAGCGGTCGGCCAGCGCGCCGGCCACCAGCAGCGAGCTGCCGAACACCAGCATGAAGGCGTTGGTGATCCAGTTCAGCGCGACCGGGCTGCCGCCCAGGTCGCGCGCGATGGCGGGCAGCGCGATGGCGGGGCCGGTAAAGGTGAACGGCATGGCCGCGCACGCCAGGCATACGGCGGCCAGGACCAGGAACTTGCGGGCCGCAGACAGCGGCGGCGAAACGACAGACGGCATGGCAGACATCGATGTGGAAGGGAACGGCATTGAAGATACCTGTGCGCAATGGGCGGATAAATAGGGTAAAAATCCACACATACGGGAATTAATTTCTTCAATGGAATCGCCATGGACCGTTTGAGCGGCCTGTTGCCGTTTGTCCGCAGCGCCGAACTGGGTGGCTTCGCCGCCGCCGGACGCGACCTGGACCTGTCGCCCTCGGCCGTCGGCAAGGCCGTGGCCCGGCTGGAACAGGACCTGCATGTGCGGCTGTTCCAGCGCAGCACGCGCCGCATGCAGCTGACCGAGGAAGGCCGGCTGTTCTACGAGCGCTGCAAACGCATCCTGGAAGACCTGGACGATGCGCACGCCATGCTGTCGCAGACGCTGCGCGAACCCCGCGGGCGCCTGCGCGTCAGCGCGCCGCTGGTCAGCTACCACTTCCTGCTGCCGGTGCTGCCGGCCTTCGCGGCGCGCTATCCGCACATCGAACTGGACATGGACTTCAACGACCGGATCGTGGACCTGATCGGCGAGCGCGTCGACGTGGCGATCCGCAGCGGCGACCTGCCCGATTCGCGCCTGGCGGCCCGAACGCTCGGCAGCTTCCGGCTGCGGCTGTACGCGGCGCCCGATTACCTGGCGCGCCATGGCACGCCGCAGCGCGCGCGCGACCTGGAACGGCATCGGGCGGTGCGGTTCCGCTATCCGAACGCCGGTACGCTGCAGGAATGGCCGCTGGCGCTGGCCGCGGGCGAGGCCGCGCCGCGGCTGACGGCCGCGTTCACCTGCAACAACATGGAAGCGTTGCTGGGCGCGACCATCCAGGGGTTCGGCATCGGCTGCATGCCGGATTTCCTGGCGCGCGAGGCGCTGGCGGCCGGCAGGCTGCGCGCGCTGCTGGACGCGCAGGTCAATGGCGCGGGGCGCTTCCAGGCGCTGTGGCCCTCCAACCGCAACCTGTCGCCCAAGGTCAGGGTGTTCGTCGACTTCCTCGCGGAGCGGCTGTTTCGCGACAGCCCGCCCTGACGCCCGTTCAGGCCACGGGCATCCGCCCGCACAGTTCGCCGATGGCCGCGAGATCGCCCTGCCGCGCCAGCCGCTGCACCTGCTGGCTGAAATCCGTGAAGGCCGGATCGCGCGCCTGCACGGCGCGCGCCCAATCCATCAGGTCCGAAATGCCGCCGATATCCAGCAGCCGCTGCACCTGTTCCAGTTCGGCGCGCGACAGGCGCGGCAGCGGCGATGCCGCCGGCGCCGGCTCATTGGCCGCGGGGTTCGTCGCCAGATGCAGCAGGCGGCCCAGCAGATGCCGCAATTCCACCAGGTTGATGGGCTTGAGCAGGCTGGCGTCGTAGCCTGCGCCGTCCAGGGGCGGCGTCTCCTGCGGCGTCGCCGATACCGCCACCACCGGCAGGTCCGGCCAGCGCGCGCGCGCGGCCCGCAGCACGGCGGAACCGTCGGCGCCTTCCATGCGGTGGTCGGTCAGGATCAGGTCGGGCCGGCGCGCGTCGTCGGCCTGGATGCGCGCCACCATGCCGCGGCCGTCGGCTTCGCTTTCCACCAGGAAGCCCAGGCTGGCCAGTTCCTCGACCAGGAACTCGCGGATTTCCGGGGTGTCCTCGGCCAGCCAGATGCGCTTGCCCGCGCCATCCAGCAAGGGCAGCACGTGCGCCGCGGCGGCGATGTAGTGGTGCGACACGCGTGATTCGTCCACCTGCCTGACCGGCAGGGCCACGCTGATCGTTGTGCCCTGGCCCACTTCGCTGTCGACGTGGATGCGGCCGTTCATGCGCTGCACCCATTGCTGGACGATCGCCAGGCCAAGCCCGACGCCGGGCTGGCTGTCGGCGGACGTCAGCCGCTGGAACGGTTCAAAGATGTGCTGCCGGTCTTCGGGCGCGATGCCGCAGCCGGTATCGCGCACCGCCAGCGTCAGCCAGCCCGCGGCCTCGCCCGCCGCCGGCGCGGCGTAGTCCGCGGTCAGCGTGAGCACGCCGCCGCGGGTGAACTTGGCGGCATTGTCGATCAGGTTGGAGAGCACCTGCCGCACGCGCTTGCCATCCATCTCCAGCACGGCGGGCACGCTGTCCGACACCCGCAGTTCGAAGCGGTTGTCCTGGCGCGCCGCGATCGGCGCGGCTTCCTTGGCCACGGCATCGAGCAAGGCGTGCGCGTATTCGGGCGCCAGCCGCAATGCCTGGCCGCCGGCGCCGGCGGCGTAGTCGATCAGGTCATTGACCATGCCCAGCATGTGGTCGGCGCTGCGGCGGATGACGGCGCCGCGCGGCGCGTCGTCGCGGCCGCCGGCCTGGATCAGGTCGGCAAAGCCGATGATCGAGGTCAGCGGCGTGCGCAGATCGTGGCTGATGCGCGCCAGGAAGTCCTGCCGCACCCGGCCGGCCTCGTCGGCCAGAATCAGCGCCGCCTGCAACGCCTGGGTGCGCTCGGTGACGGCCTGGTCCAGCCGCTGGTGTTCGCGTTCGCGCGCCTGCGCCAGTTCGCGCTGTGCCGCCAGCCGCTCCTGGCGATGCTGGCGCGAGCGGCCATGCAACAGCACGGCCAGCATCAGCGACACCGACAGCAGGTCCCAGGCGACTTCCGGCCCGCCCGCCCAGCGGCCCGGCAGCAGCCCCTGGATGTAGGCCACCCGCAGGAACAGGCAGGAACAGTAGATGGCGAAGGACAGCAGGAAGATGCGCGCGTTGGCATGGCCGCGGCGCCAGCCGTCGGCCATGGACACCAGCCACACCAGCGCCCACAGGAAAATCAGCCCGATCAACGCCTGCGCCGCCTCGCGGTAGTCGCCCAGCGCGGCCCAGACCGCGCCCGCCACGCCGGCGGCGATCAGCCCGCGATAGACGCCGCGCCAGATGCGCACCCGGTGCAGGTCGGCGAACAGCATCGCCATGAAACCGAACAGGGACGCCGCCAGCGTCGCCAGCACGCTGGGCGCGCGCAACACCATCTCGCCGCCGCCGGTCAGGACGTAGCGGTACAGCAGCCCCTGGAACGACAGACTGTAGAGAATCTCGATGAAGATGGCGGCGGACAGCAACAGGTAGACCGGGTCGCGCTGGGCCGCGCCCAGCACCGCGGCGTAGAGGCCGACCATCATCAGGGCGCCGATCAGCAGCGCCACCACCATGGTGTTGCGCTGGGTCACGCCGACGAACGCCGCCGGCGTCCTCAGGGTGGGCTCCATGCTGATGGCGGAACGGCTCTGCACCCGCACCAATACCGTCATGCGCTGGCCCGGTTCGAGCCGCAACGGCACCACCGAGACGGTGGCCGGGATCTCGCGGCGCGCCAGCGGCTCGCGGTTGCCGGCCAGCAGGATGCCGGACGGCTGCCGTTGCCCTGGCGCGAACAGATAGAAACGCACGTCCTCCAGCCGCGGCACGCCGAACGAGAGCCAGCGTTCCTGGGCGCTGCCGGACGTGTTGCTGACCTCCAGCCGCAGCCAGAACGCCGAGGCGGAATACCCCCGGTTCAGCCAGCGGGCGGTCACCGGCTGCCAGGCGCCATCGAGGACCTGGCTGGCGTCCTGGTCGCCGGCATGGTCTTCGATGCCCCGCAGCTCGCCGACCAGCGGCAGGGTGCCGCCCACGGTGCTCAGGTCGATGACGGGCTGGGGATCCTGCCCGCGCGCGGGCAGGCTCAGGCAGGACAGGGCCAGCCACAGCAACCAGGCCAGCCAGCCCACGCGACGATCAGGCATGGGGATCCTGCTCCTGGCGCAGGGCGGTCGGCGCCATGCCGAAACGCTCGCGGAAAGCGGTGGAGAAATTGCCGCGGTTGCCATAGCCCACCGCCTGCGAAATGGCCTGGATGTCCAGGCCGGTCTCGCACAGCAGGCGGCGCGCCTCGCGCATGCGTTCTTCGCGCAGGAATTCGAACACAGTGGTGCCGGCGCACCGCCGGAACGCCTGGTTCAGCCGACGCGCGTTGGTGCCCAGCGCCTGGGCCAGCGCCACCAGCTCCGGCGTGTGGTCCAGCCGTTCGCGCAACAGCTTGCGCGCGGCGCGGAACAGGACGCCATCGAGCGTCGACCCGGTGCCCGCGGCCGGGGCGCCGTCCTCGCAAGGGCCGGCCGCGCTGGCGGGCTGCGCCACCGGCGTCACGCGCAGGTGTATCAGCAGGCGCAGGCGCACTTCCTCGAAATCGAACGGCTTGGCGACGTAGTCGACGGCGCCCGCCGACAAGCCCGCCACGCGCTCCATGGGCAACGACGCCGCGGTCAGGAAGATGACGGGAATGGCCCGCGTGGCCGGGTCGGCCTTGAGCAGGCGACAGGCCGCCAGGCCGTCGCAGACCGGCATGTTCACGTCCATCAGGATGATGTCGGGCTGCACCAGTTGCGCCTTGCGATAGCCGTCGTTGCCGTCCTCGGCCACATACACCCGGCAGTCCTGGCTGGTCAGGAAATCCACCAGCAGCATGCGGTCCTCGGGACGGTCCTCGACGACCAGCACGCGCAGGCCGGCAAGCTGGCCCGGGATAAGCGGATAGGAGGCGTCATTCATGCCGCGCATTCTTTCATGCCGGCCGCTGGACGCGTTGGTAACAGCCCACAGAACCGTGCCGGTTTTGTGAATATTTTTCCTTGCGGCAAACGTGTCGTGCATTCCGGCAAACCTGGTGGGCGCAATCATTATTCACACATGATAGTGTTTGTTACATCAAGCCATGGACCGGGAATCCGTGGCGTCCCATCGATCTTCGGCAACGTCCCGCGACAACAACATCACGTAAACACCCTCGACAGCACGCCGGCAGGTCGTTCCTCCGGGCATCTCCTGGATGCCACCGCCCAAGCAAGAATCCCGCAGTGCCCCACAGTTGTAAAGAACTTTAGAAATTTTGTTTTTTGATGTTTACGAAATATATCAAATAGCTTCATTTAAGCCTGAATGTAACGAATTATCACCCAAGCATCCATGCGCCGCCCTATTCCACTCCGCCGCCCCGCCCTGTTCCGCCAGCCTCCTTCCTCCCTGCGCGCCGGCGTTGCCGCCGTGCTGCTGGCGTTAGCCGCCGGCCCCGTGGCGGCGCAGAACGTGCAGCTTCACCTGCCTTCGGGCGCCGAGCCGGGCCGCCAGCTGCCTCAGCCGGTCATGCCCGAAAGCACGCCCACCGCGCCACCGGTGACGGTGCAGCAAGGTGGCGCGACCGAAGCGCCCGCCGGCGCGGACAAGCTGACGTTCACGCTGACCGACATGCGTGTCGAAGGGGTGACCCGCTACCCCGCCGACACGCTGCGCCCGCTCTACCAGGACCTGGTCGGCAAGACCATCACCGTGGCGGACGCTTTCAAGGTGGCCAGCGACATCGAGCTGCGCTACCGCAACGACGGCTACGTCACCACGCGCGTGATCGTGCCGGCGCAGACGATCGAAGGCGGCCAGTTCCGCATCATGGTGGTCGAGGGCTACATCTCCGACGTGAAGTACGACGGCGACATCGGCCCGGCGCAGGCGGCGGTCGAAAAACTGGTGCAGCGCCTGCGCGGCGTGCGTCCCATCAACGTGGCGGAAGTCGAGCGCCAGCTGCTGCTGGCCAACGACCTGAACGGCCTGACCGTGCGCGCCTCGCTGGAGGCCTCGCCCAAGGAAGTGGGCGGCTCGGTGCTGGTGGTGCGCAGCGAGCGCAAGCCGGTCGATGCGCGCCTGGGCATCGACAACCGCGCCTCGCCCTACCTGGGCTGGAGCGAAATGACCGGCCAGGTCACGCTGAACTCGTTCGGCGGGCGCGCCGACAGCCTCACCCTGACCGGCAGGGTGGGCTTTCCGGCCTACCGCAGCAAAGCCGTGGGCGCCAATTACGACATGCTGGTCAGCGACAGCGGCATGACGGTCGACGTCGCGGCCAGCTACGCCAAGAGCGAACCGGGCCGCGAACTGGCTCCCCTGAACGTCGCCAGCGACGTGCAGGCGTATTCGGCCACCGTCACCTATCCGGTGATCCGCTCGCGCCTGGAAAACCTGCGCGCGTTCGGCATGCTGGACGTGCGCAACGTCACCACCGACATCACCGGCATTCCCTTCACGCGCGACCGCCTGCGGGTGCTGCGCGCCGGCCTGAGCTATGACCGCACCGACAGCTGGAACGGGATCACCGCCGTGCGCGGCACCGTGCACCAGGGCCTGGACGCCATGGGCGCCTCACAGGAAGGCAATGAGCTGGCCTCGCGCGCCAAGGGCCGCCCCGACTTCCTGAAACTGACGGCCGAACTGACCCGCCTGCAGCAGCTGTCCGACCGCTTCAGCCTGGTGGCCACCTTTGCCGGCCAGTACAGCGCCAGCCCGCTGCTGGCCAGCGAGGAATTCGCCCTGGGCGGCCCCAACTTCGGCCGCGGCTACGACGACGGCGAAATGTCCGCGGACTCGGGCGTGGCGGCCTCGCTGGAACTGCGCTACGCCGTGTCGAGCGACCGTTTCCTGCCGCAGGGCGCGCACGTCTACACGTTCGTGGACGGCGGCCACATCTGGTCGCGCAGCGAAAGCGCCCCGCTGACGCGCGCCAAGCTTTCCTCGTATGGCGCCGGCATGCGCGCCAACCTGACCAAGAACCTGTACGCCACGATCGAAGTGGCCAAGCCCATGAGCAGCGACGTCCTGACCCAGGGCAACAAGGATCCCCGCGTGTTCTTCAGCCTCTCGGCCCAGTACTAATCCGCGACAGAAAAGCGACCGACCATGAATCGTCAATCCCGCATCCTCGCCCAATCCGCCCGCCGCCAGTCCCTGAAGGCCCCGCCCCTGCCCGCGCTCACCACCATGGCGATGGTGATCGGCTCGCTGGTCTCCGGCGGCGCCCACGCCAACCCCACCGGCAGCAACGTCGTGGCCGGCGGCGCGACCATCAATGACCGCGGCAACGGCACGCTGGACATCAACCAGTCGACCGGCAAGGCGATCATCAACTGGAAAGACTTCAGCATCGGCGCCAACGAGACGGTCAATTTCCGCCAGCCGGGCAGCAACAGCATCACGCTGAACCGGGTGGTCGGCAACGATCCGTCGGCCATCTTCGGCCGCCTGAACGCCAACGGCACGGTGATGCTGGTCAACCCGAACGGCGTGCTGTTCGGCAAGGGCGCCCGCATCGACGTGGGCGGCCTGGTCGCCACCACCGCCAACATCAGCGACAAGGACTTCCTGGCCGGCAAGTACAAGTTCGATAAGCCGTCGTCCAAGGCCAACGCCATGATCGTCAACGAAGGCACGATCAGCATCAAGGACAGCGGCCTGGCGGTGCTGGTGGCGCCTGCCGTGCGCAACTCGGGCGTGATCGAGGCCAAGCTGGGCCGCGTGGCCCTGGCCGGCGCCAAGACCGTCACGGTCGACTTCCACGGCGACGGCCTGCTGAGCTTTGACGCCACCTCGGCCGTCAGCGAGCTGCCCAAGGACGCCGATGGCAAACCGGTCTCGGCCCTGGTCGCCAACAACGGCGTGATCCGCGCCGACGGCGGCACGGTCCTGATGACGGCGCGCGCGGTCAAGGGCGTGATCGACAACGTGGTCAACACCGACGGCATCGTCAGCGCCAAGGCGGTGGGCACGCAGAACGGCAAGATCGTGCTGTCGGGCGGCGACGCCGGCACGGTCAATGTGGCGGGCACGGTCGAGGCCACCGGCGCCAACGCCGGCGAGCGTGGCGGCAAGGTGGTGGTAACCGGCGAACACGTCAACGTGGCGCGCGGCGCCGCCATCGACGTGTCCGGCGCGGCCGGCGGCGGCGAGATCGCGCTGGGCAGCCAGGGCGTCGCGCCCGACGACGGCTCGGCCGCGTTCAGCGGCAAGTCGTCCACCGTCAAGGTGGCGGCGGGCGCCAGCCTCAAGGCCGACGCGCTGGTCAACGGCAAGGGCGGCAACGTGACGATGTGGTCCAACGACGCCACGGCGTTTGCCGGCAGCCTGTCGGCGCGCGGCGGCGCGCAAGGCGGCGATGGCGGCTTCGCCGAAGTCTCCAGCAACAAGAACATCGGCCTGACCGGCTCGGCCGACCTGCGCGCGCCCAAGGGCAAGACCGGCCTGCTGCTGATCGACCCGACCGACCTGCGCATCGTCGATTCCGCCAGCGGCAGCGGCTCGCAGGACGGCGCGGCCGGCGACGGCACCATCAACGGCGGCGACGCCAACACCGCCAACAACACCGTGTCGCGCGGCCTGCTGGAAAGCCTGGCCGGCACCACCAACATCAAGCTGGAAGCCACCGGCCAGATCACGGTCGCGGACATGGCCGCGATCAACCTGAAGACCACCAGCGGCCACAGCTTCACGATGCGCTCGACCCAGACGGGCGGCATCCGCTTCGAGAACGCGAACACCGAGATCAGCACCCAGGGCGGCTCCATCACGCTGGAAGCGCTGGGCGTGGGCAGCACGCTGGACAACATCGGCAAGCTGACCAGCCGCGGCGGCGCGATCACGCTGAACGCCACCGGCGACATCAACCTGGCCAACGTCATCGACGCCGGCAGCGGCGCGGCGCTGGTCCGCACCAGCGCCGGCTCGATCCGCAACACCGGCGGCGCCAACCAGGTCGTGGCCGGCGGCAGCGTCAAGCTGGACGCCAGCGGCGGCAACATCGGCGATCCGGCCGCGGCGGTCAACACCCGCACGGCCCAGTTGTCGCTTGCGACCGGCGGCAACCTGGCCGTGGCCAACCGCCAGACGCTGACGTCGCTGGACATCACCAGCCGCCACGCGCAACCGGGCGTCAACAACAGCTTCCAGCTGACCTCGCCCGACCTGGCTTTCGCGCTGCAGGACAACGGCAGCTACCAGCTGAGCACGGTCACGCAGCCGGGCCTGAACTTCTCGTTCACCGGCGACCGCACCATCACCGCGGGCAACATCGACCTGGGCAGCGGCGCGCTGGCGCTGACCTCGACGGCCGGCCACATCCTGGGCACGCCCACCTCGTTGCTGAAGGCGGGCTTCATCACGCTGAGCGCCGCCGGCAGCGACGGCAGGAGCGGCGCGATCGGCTCGTCTGCCCAGGGGCTGAACACCCAGACCGCCTCGCTGACCGCCACCAGCGGCACCGGCGGCGTCTACCTGAACAACACCGGTTCGGCGATCCTGAAGGCCATCGACACCACCGGCAGCCTGGTCGCCACGACCACGGGCAACCTGACCCTGGGCGATATCAAGACCGGCGCGTCCGCCGTCCTGACGTCGGCCCTGGGCAACATCGTGGACGACGGCGTCGACGCCACCACGATCGCCACGTCCTCGCTGACGCTGGCGGCGGCGAACGGCACCATCGGCACCGGCGCACGCAGCCTGAAGACCAGCGCCAGCAGCCTGTCCGCCGTCTCGAGCGGCGGCGTGTACCTGGACAGCACCAGCAGCAACCTGAACATCACCCAGGCGCAGGCCGCCAACGCCGCCATCACCATCACTGGCGCCGGCAGCGTCTCGGCCAACAACGTCAGCTCGGGCGGCGGCGCCGTCAACCTGACCGGCAACAGCATCAACGCCGGCCAGGTCAACGCGGGCAGCGGCAACGTCACGCTGACCGCGCGCGCCGGCAGCATCACCGGCACCTCGGCCTCGCTGATCACCGGCAACGTCGTCACCCTGCTGGCCCCGGCCTCCAACACCTCGTACACCGTCGGCACCGCGGGCACCTACCTGCGCACCGCCGCCGGCGAACTGCACGCCACCGGCGGCAGCATCTTCCTGAACCAGGCCCAGGGCTCGGTGCTGCTGGACGACCTGAAGGCCAACAACGGCATCTATGTGACCGGCGTCGCCAACCTGACGGCCAACCAGCTGGACGCCGGCAACGGCACGCTCTCGCTCAACGCCCAGGGCGGCAGCGTCCTGCGCGCCAATGCCAACAGCGTGCTGGCGGGCAGCAGCGTCAACCTGCAGGCCCTGCAACACCTGGGCACGGCCAGCGAACACCTCACCACCGCCACCACCAGCCTGACGCTGGGCAGCGGCGGCGACATCTTCATCGACAACCCGGGCAAGACGCTGACCTACCTGGCGATCAGCAATTCCCACGCCGACCCGGCCCGCCGCAACACGCTGCAGGTGGCCGCGCCGTTCCTGACCTTCGATATCAATGACAACCTGGGCAACGCCTACGAGCTGCGCCAGGTCTACAGCTCGCTGCTGAACCAGTTCTCTTTCACCGGCGACCAGAGCCTGAAGCTGGGCAACCTGCGCGCCGGCAGCGTCATCACGCTGACCTCGACCCTGGGCAGCATCCTGGACGACGGCATCGCCGATACGCGCGTCACCGCCAGCAACGTCAGCCTGACGGCCAACCAGGACATCGGCACCGCCGCCAACTACGTGGCGGTCAACGCGCCCAGCCTGTCGCTGGACACGCGCGGCAACCTGTATGCCACCAACATCGCCGACCTCAACTCGCTGTCGGTGACCGCCCGCCACAAGAGCGCGGACGACCACTACGTGCTGGACGTGCGCGCGCCGTCGCTGCTGTTCAACATCACCGACGACGCCAGCGGCCACACCATCCGCGAAGTGCGCGACGCCAACTCGGTGAACTTCAGTTTCACCAGCGACCGCGACATCACGGCTGGCAGCATCGACGCCGGCTACAGCGGCAGCATCACCCTGAACGCCGCCGGCGACATCCGCGACGACGGCAACAAGCAGACCCGCCTGCTGGCCAACGCGGTCAACCTGATCGCCGGCAAGGCGGTCGGCGCCAGCGGCGCGGGCTACCTGGACATCATCGCCGGCAGCCTGAGCGGCTCGGCGGGCAATGGCGGCTTCTACGTCCAGCTGCCCCACCCCACCGGTTCGTCCAACACCACCGGCACCGTCACGCTGAACAACATCACCGCCACCGACGACGTGCGCATCGACACGCGCCAGGGCGACGCGCTGCTGTCCGGCACCGTGCGCAGCTGGAACGGCGCGGTCGCCCTGAACGTGGCCAACGGCTCGCTGTTCGGCAACGGCACCGGCAACGTGTACGCGGGCGGCAATGACATCCTGCTGACCGCCGCCGGCGCCATCGGCGGCGTGTACAACGGCAGCCTGCGCTACATCGGCGTGGGCGGCAGCGGCCAGGCCAGCGTGCAGGCCACCGCCGGCACCGACGTCTACCTGAACGGCACCACCGGCAACATCAAGCTGACGCGGCTGGAGGCCGGCAGCGGCCAGATCGGCTACACCCAGGCGTCGGGCAACACCACGATCGGCAGCCTGAGCGCCGCCGGCGCGGCCACCCTGGCCAACACCGGCGGTTCGCTGCTGGACGACGGCGACGCCGCCACGCAGATCCGCGCCAGCAGCATCGCGCTGGCGGCCGGCGGCAGCATTGGCGCGACGGGCGCCGCGCTGACCCTGCAGGCCCCGGACGTCAGCCTCGCCAGCGGCGGCGGCATCGCCGTCGACAACCTGGTCGGCCTGACGCGCCTGAACATCACCCGCAACGGCACGGCCAACGCCACCTATGCGATCACCGCGCCGAACCTGACGGCGTTCACCGTGACGGATGACGCCAGCGGCATCCACCTGAAGAACATCGCCAGCGCCACCAACCTGGACTTCGGCTTCACCGCCAACAGCAAGAACCTGCTGGTCGGCAGCATCGACGCGGGCGCCAACGGCAAGGTCAGCCTGACCTCGAACCAGAACATCAGCAACGACGATCCGGCCAACAGCGGCGCCATCCGCGCCTCGACCGTGGCGCTGACGGCGGGCACCGGCGGCTCCATCGGCTCGTCGGTCACGGGCGGCGGGCTGGTCCTGAACGGCACGTCGGCGCTCAGCCTGACCGCCGGCAACCACTTCTACGTCAGCAGCGACACCGTGCTGCGCAGCCTGGCCATCAACAGCCTGAAGGCCGCCGGCAGCGCCAGCACTTTCGAGATCGGCGGCGGCGCCGGCCAGACCATCCGCATCAGCGACGACGGCACCACCCAGTACCTCGAACAGGTCACCGGCGGCCTGACCGACTTCAGCTTCAGCGGCCGCAAGAACATCCAGGCCGGCACGATCACCGCCACCAATTCGGTCAACCTGGCCACGACCGGCGGCGGCGTCAACTCCAGCATCACCAGCGATGGCGGCGCCGGCCGCATCACGGCCAACAGCGTCACGCTATCGGCCACCGGCTCGGACAGCTATACCGCCCGCGACGCCAATACCGGCGCCATCGGCGCCGGCGCCCGGGCGCTGCGCGTGACCACCAGCAACCTGGCGGTCACCAACAACGGCGACATCAACCTGAACAACGGCGGCCAGGCGCTCAGCAGCCTGAACCTGTACCTGTCGCGCCGCGACGCCGGCAGCAGCGTCAACTACGACACCAACAGCTATGCCTTCGCCGGCATGGGCGGGCAGTCGCTGTCGCTGGGTAGCGGCACCAACATGACGATCGGCGCCAACATGCAGGGCGCGGCGCTGACCATCAACACCGACACCGCGATCACCTCGAACACCATCAACGCCGGCAGCGGCTCGGTGTCGCTGACCACGCGCTACGTCAACAGCGACCTGGCCCCCAGCATCGGCGGCTCGGGCCTGATCACCGGCAACAGCGTCAGCCTGAGCGCCCTGGGCACCAACGGCAGCGTTTTTGCCAAGACCAGCACGTCCAACCTGTCGATCGCCTCCGCTGGCAATGTGAACGTGGCTAACGACAAGCAGCTCGATTCGCTGTCATTGACGGCCAATCACAGCAGTTCCAACGGCGCGGTCGTCAACACCTACGCCATCAGCGCCACCGGCATGACGGAGTTCTCGCTGAATGATTCGACCGACGTCTCGGGCCTGACACTCAGCAACATCATCAATACCGACAACCTGGCACTGTCGATCTCGTCGGACCGCGCGCTGACCGTCAACAAGGTCACCACCGCCGCCGGCGGCTCGGTCACTCTGGCCAGCAACGGCACCATCTACGGCAACGGCGCCAGCGCGCCGAATATCACCACTGGCGCGCTGACGCTCAACGCCAGCTCGGTGACGGGCACCTACGCCACCAACCAGCCGCTGTTCGTCAGTGTCGACTCACTGTCCTCGAACATCCGCGGCAGCCTGTGGGTGTCGAACAACAAGAGCCTGACGCTGCTGGACAACAGCGCCACCAGCTCGGCCCAGGTCAACGTGACCAACGGTTCGATCACGCAGGGCGCCGGCCGCTTCGTCACCCCGGCGCTGACACTGACCGCCGCGCAGTCCATCGGTGGCGCCGGCAACGCGGTGCAGACCGACACGCGCCAGCTGACTACGCAATCGGGCGGCAACCTGTACGTCAACAACGCCAGCGACCTGTTCTCGCTGAACATCACCGCCAACCACGCCAACAGCGCAGTGGACAACGTGCTGCAGGTCGCGGCCAAGGGCCTGACGTTCAATGTCACGGACGCCGGCGCCTATGCCATGACCGAGGTCAGCGACCTGACCGGCCTGAACTTCTCGTTCGGCGGTGACCGCACGCTGTACGTCGGCAACGTCGACGTCGGCCCGGCCAACACCGTGAGCCTGGACGCCTATGGCTCGGGGGCCAATATCCTGAACCTGTCGCCGACTTCGCACATCACTGGCGACGTGGTCACGCTGCGTACCAGCGGCCAGATCGGCGTCGCTTCCGGCGACGACTCGGGCTCGATCCACACCACCACCAGCGAGCTCTACCTCACCGCCGGCAGCGACGTCTACGTGGACAATGACCGCGACCTGGCCAGCCTGTCGCTGTACGCCACCGGCAGCGCGCCCGCGACCTACCAGATCCAGTCGAACGAACTGCTGTTCGACGTGGCCCACAACGGCAGCCGCCTGCAGGTCAACCAGGTGCGCGACAACACCGGCCTGAACCTGATGCTGTCGAGCAACGTCGGCCAGGACATCGGCATCATCGACACGCAGCCAACCGGCACGGTGCGCCTGTCCAGCAACAACAGCATCCTGGGCAGCGCCGACGACAGCCAGCGCATCACCGCCGCGCAGGTCAACATCACCACCCAGGGCTCGGGCGCCATCGGCGCGGTCGGCCGCGAAATCAACCTGTCGGCGCCGATCGTCAGCATCCAGAACGCCGGCGACGTCTACGTCGATTCCGACACGCACATCGATTCGCTGACGCTGTACTCCACCGGCAATGCCGCGCGCAGCTACGGCATCAATTCGCCCACCCGCGACGGCGGCAACATCGGATTCCAGGCCACCGACGGCGGCAGCGGCAGCAGCGCCGGCCTGGTGCTGAGCCAAGTGATCGACCAGGGCGGCCTGAACCTCAGCGTCACCAGCGACCGCACCATCACGGTCGGCAAGATCAATGTCGGCAACGACAACGTCACGCTGACCTCGCGCGGCGGCTCGCTGCTGGGCGACGGCGACAGCACCACCAAGATCGACGCGGCGGCCCTGACCCTGACGGCCAACAACGCCATCGGCGCGGCCGGCGCCGGCAACGCCATCGACACCCGCGTCAGCACGCTGAACGGCCGCGCCAATGGCGGCGGCGCGTACATCACGGTGGAAGGCAACACCAGCCTGCCGAGCCTGGTCTCGACGGGCGCCAGCTCGGTCAGCAACACCACCGGCGACATCGAGCTGGGCACGGTCAACACCAACGGCAACGCCTTCACCGTCAACAACACCGGCGGCTCGATCCTGAGCGGCACGATCAACAACGCCACCACCGTCAACCTGACGGCCAATGGCTCGATCGGCAACAAGAGCGCCATTCGCACCACCGCGCTGGCCAACGGCACCACCACGGTCAACCTCAGCGCCACCAAGACCGACCGCGCCGATGGCAGCATCGCGCTGACGGAAGCCTATGGCCTGCAGGTGGCCTCGGCCTCCGGCGCCGGTGATATCACCCTGAGCGCCGACACCGCCAACAACGGCCGCAACCTGACCGTGGGCACCATCACGTCCACAGACGGCGCGGTCACCCTGTCGACCGCGCGCGGCAGCATCGTCGGCGCCAACAACAGCAACCTGGTCACCGGCAAGAGCGTCAACCTGACGGCCAACTACGGCACGGGCACCTCGATCGGCGCGTCGAACTCGGCCCGCCTGCACCTGAACACCGAGAAGCTGACCATGGCCACGCCGGGCAGCATCTACGTCGACAACCTGGCCGACCTGTCCGACCTGACCATCATCCGCAACAACGCGCAGGGCTCGAACCTGGGCAGCGCGGGCATGTTGACCATCGACGCCAAGAACCTGACGTTCAGCGGCGGCGACTCCAACAACGCCACCGCGCTGACCGTGGTGCGCGACACCACCGGCCTGAACTTCACCTACCAGGCCGTGGGCGCGATCAACCTGCACGACATCGACGTCACGCAGAACGGCTCGGTAACGCTGTCGACCAACCCGTACTACTACACGGGCGGCTCCATCCAGGGCATGAACGGCTCGTCCAAGATCGTGGCGGGCGACCTGACGCTGTCCACCGGCACGGGCGACACGCCCAACACCATCGGCTCGGCCGGCCTGGCGCTGAGCACGCAGGTCAAGAACATCGCCGCCACCGCCTCG
Organism: Achromobacter sp. RW408; assembly: GCF_003184165.1. NCBI lineage: Bacteria > Pseudomonadati > Pseudomonadota > Betaproteobacteria > Burkholderiales > Alcaligenaceae > Achromobacter > Achromobacter sp. RW408. The sequence goes on along the minus strand of NZ_QHHO01000047.1, from coordinate 229,442 downwards.
GGCGGCATCTGGCTCAAGCAGAACGGCTCGATCAACCTGGGCAACCTGCGCGCGGGCGGCGACCTGTCGGTCACCACCACCACCGGCGACATCCTGGTCGGCACGGTCAGCTACGGCACCGGCAACGCCCTGACCCTGAACGCCCAGACCGGCAGCATCCTGTACGGCGGCGGCACGCTCTCGGGCGCGGGCGCCGGCGCCATCACGCTGTCCGCGCAGAACGGCATCGGCACGCGCGACGCGGCCATCAAGATCGCCGCGCCCAACAGCCCGGTGTCGGCCACCGTCACCGGCGACGGCTCGCTCTACCTGGAGAGCAGCGGCAACCTGCTGGGCGGCCTGACGACCTCGGTCGCCAATGGCGAGACGCGCATCACCGGCAACGGCAGCCTGGCGCTGACCAGCGTCACCTCGGGCACCGACGCCACCGGCAACGACATCTCGGTCAAGACCACCTCGGGCAACATCACGGTCAAGAACGTGCAGGCCGGCGCCAACCACGGCCAGGTCACGCTCAACGCCGAGAACGGTTCGATCCTGGCCGACGCGGCCGGCGCCACCGTCAAGGCCTACGGCGTGGCGCTCAACGCCGCCAACGCCATCGGCGCCAGCAACGGCCGCATCAACGCCACCGGCCAGCGCGTCGAAGCCACCACCAGCGGCGGCATGTACCTGGCGGCGGACAACAACTCCGTCTACTCCTACCTGTCGGGCAACATCATCGACATCGCCGCCGCCGGCAATCTGCAGATCGCCAACGCGATCTCGTCCAATGGCGCGATCAAGATCACCGGCAACGGCGCCAACAGCCAGTTGGTGGCCGGCAACATCGACGCCGGCGCCGGCAGCGTCAACATCGACTTCAGCAAGACGGGCAGCACCATCGTCGACGACCGCGAGGACTCCACGCGCATCATCGGCAACAACGTTGTGCTCAAGGCCGGCGCGGGCATCGGCGGCGCCGCCGGCTCGCCCGACAACCTGCAGACGACCGCCGCCAACATCACCGCCGAAGTCACCGGCGCGGGCTCGATCTACCTGAACGACAACCGCGCGGCCGGCACCACGCTGGCGTCGGTCATCACCCAGAACGGCGCGATCGGCATCACCACCGCCGGCTCCACCCTGGTCACCAGCGCCATCAGCCGCAACGGCTCGGCCAGCAACAACATCTCGATCGCCACCACCAGCGGCGACCTGTCGGTGAACACGATCGACGCCTCGGCGGGCGGCGACATCAGCCTGAATGCGGCCGGCTCCATCCTGGGCGCGGTGGCCAACAACCTGGTCCTGGGCAACACGCTGACAGCCGTCGCCGGCGGCAGCATCGGCTCGGCCGCCTACCCGGGCAATGGCTCGGGCGGCATCGCGCTGCGCACCAACCTCGGCGCCCTGGGCAACCTGTCGACCGCCGCCGACGGCGCGGTCATCGTGGTCAACAACATCGGCACGCGTGCGCTCAGCGCCAACAGCGGCAACATCCAGCAGAGCGGCGCCATCAGCTCGGTCTACCTGACCACGGCCGGCGATCTGGACGCCAGCGGCGGCATGTCGAACACCGCCGCCAACCTGCTGCTGTCCTCGGGCGGCAAGCTGACGCTGGCCAGCGCCGGCGTACAGGCCAACGGCACCATCACGCTCAAGGGCACGCAGGACGTGGTGGCCGCCGGCGCCACGCCGCGCACGATCAACGTCAAGGGCACCACGCTGAATTTCAGCAGCGGCGCCGCGGGCGGCAACACCACGCTGGTGACCGAAGCCCGCACCATCGGGGCCAGCTTGACCGGCACCAGCACGCCGGCCAACCTGACGCTGACCAACACCGGCGCGCTCGACGCGTCGCTGAGCGCCGCCAACGGCGACATCAGCGCCACGGCCACCGGCTCGCTGAACGCCTCGGCCACCGCCGTCGGCAGCAACCGCACCATCGCGCTGACCTCGCAGCATGGCGATTTAGAGATCGGCATCGTCAACGCCGGCGCCGCCAGCGGCACCGTGATCCTGAGCGCCGCCGAGGGCTCGCTGCTGGGGCTGGACAACACCCTCACGGCCAACAGCCTGGACCTGACCAGCAAGACCGGCATCGGCACCCAGGCCGACCACTTCACCACGTCGGCCCGCAATCTCAAGGCCAATGTCCTGGGCAGCGGCGACATCTATGTGGACGCCTCCGGTCCGTTGACGCTGGGCCGCGTCGCGACGGCTGACGGCAACATCGGCATCGCCTCCGCCGGCAACCTGGCGAGCACGGTCGGCCTGTCGGCCGGCAACCGCGGCGACGTCGCGCTGGCCTCCACCGCCGGCAACGTCACCGTCAGCCACGATATCGCCAGCGCCGACGCGCATGACCTGTCCGTGAGCGGCGCGGCCATCGCCATGGCCGCCGCCAACACCAGCGGCAGCCAGACCTACACCGGCAACGTCACCCTCAACGGCGACCTGACCGGCAGCGCCATCGGCATCACCGGCAACGCCACGCTGGCCGGCGGCAAGCGCACCCTGACGGCCAACGGCGCCAACGGCGGCGTCGCCCTCTCGGGCGCGCTGAACGGCGGCGCGCAGCAGGCCGTGATCGTGGCCGACGACGGCGACGTCACGCTGGGCGGCAATGCCTCCAACCTGGCCAGCCTGACCATCACCGGCAACAACATCGACCTGCGCCAGGTCGCCACCACCGGCGCCCAGCAGTACAACGGCGCCACCACGCTGCGCGGCGCGTACACCACCGCCAACGGCGCCTTCGGCGTCGACGGCGCCACCACGCTGGCCAGCACCGTGAGCGTGACCACCGGCAGCGGCGCGGTCGCCTTCACGGGCGCCGTGTCGGGCGCCAACGCGCTGACCGTCACCAGCAGCGGCACCACCACCTACGGCGGCGCGGTCGACATCGCCTCGCTCAACCAGGCGGGCACCGGCGGCACGGCCATCAACGGCGGCAGCGTCACCAGCAGCGGCACGCAGACCTACGTCGGCCACGTAACGCTGGGCGACGATGCGGTGCTGACCGGCACCACCGTCACGCTGGCCAACGGCGCCGACGGCGCCTATGCGCTGGAAATCGACGGCACGGCCCTGCTGACCGGCGCCATCGGCGCCACCACCAAGCTGGCCAGCCTGACGCTGGACGGCGCCGCCACGCTCAATGCGGGCAGCATCGCCACCACCGGCAACCAGCGCTACAAGGGCGCCGTGACGCTGAGCGGCGATCACACGCTGAGCGCCACCACCGGCGGCGTAGCCTTCGACGGCGCGCTGGACGGCACGCATGACCTGCACGTCGTGTCCACGGCCGGCGGCGACGTCAGCTTCGACGCGGTCGGCAGCGCCACGCAACGCCTGGGCAGCCTGACGGTCGACACGGCCGGCACGACCGCCTTCAATGGTTCGGTCTACGCGGCATCGGTGCAGACCGACGACCCGGGCGCCGTGACCATCACGGGCGAGCGCGTCGACACCACTGGCGTCATGCGATTCGGCGAGCTGGTCACGCTGGGCGGCAACGTCACGCTCAAGGGCGCCAGCGTCACCCTGGCCGGCGGCGCGAACTCGACCGACGAGGGCCAGGGCCTGACCATCGAAGGTCCGGCCACGATCAACGGCCCGGTGGGCGCCGGCGCCAATGGCCGCCTGGCCTATCTGACCGTCGACGGCGACGCGACGCTCGGCGGCGGCCCGCTCAAGACGGTGGGCGAACAGTCCTACCTGGGCAAGGTCGAACTGTCCGGCAATGCGCAACTGAGCACCGCCGACGCCAAGGTGACCTTCAACGATACGGTCACCAGCGGCAACGGCAGCGGCCTGACGGTCAGCAGCGGCAGCGGCGACGTGCGCTTTGCCGAACAGGTCGGCGACGCCGCCACCGGCCGCCTGGGCGCCCTGGCCGTCAACAGCAACGGCGCCACCACCTTCGAGAAGGCCGTGTACGCCGCGTCGGTCAACACCGACGCGGGCGGCACCTTGGCCATCAACGGCGGCCTGATCGACACCACCGGCACGCAGTCCTATGGCGAACGCGCCGTGTTCAGCACCGACACCGTGCTCAAGGGCAGCACCGTCAGCCTGCTGGGCGGCGGCGACGGCAAGCACGACCTGACAATCGACGGCAATGCCGTGCTCAAGGGACCGCTGGGCGCCAATGATCCGCTGGCCAGCCTGACGGTCACGGGCAACGCCACGCTGGGCGCCGGCAGCATCGTCACCGACGGCGAACAGTCGTACCAGGGCAATGTGACCGTGGGCGGCAACGTCTCGGTGACCAGCCGCCAGGGCGACATCGGCTTCGACCGCGCGGTCGATGGCGGCCACGGCCTGACGGTCGTCGCCAATCAAGGCGAAGTGACCTTCTCCGGCCCGGTCGGCCAGGGCTCGCGCCTGGGCGACCTGAAGGTCAGCGCCGCCGGCGACATCGTGCTGGACGGCCCGGTGCGCGCCGCCTCGGTGCAGACCGGCGGCAATGGCGACGTGCTGATCAACGGCGGCTCGGTGGACACCACCGGCACGCAGCAATACGGCCAGCACGTCATCCTGAGCGGCGTGGACACCACCCTGACCGGCGCCAACGTGCAGCTCAAGGCCGGCGTCGACGGCACCCAGCCGGGCCAGCAAGGCCTGGTCATCGTCGGCAACGCCGATATCCAGGGCGACGTCGGCGCCACCACGCCGTTGCGCGACCTGGCCATCTCCGGCGCCACGACCATGGGTCCGGGCAAGACGCACACCACCGGCGACCAGGTCTACAACGGCGCGGTGACCCTGGCTGGCAACCGCGACCTGGCCAGCGACACCGGCTCGGTGATCCTGGGCAGCAAGCTGGATGGCGGCAACGGCAACAACCTGAACGTCAACGCCGGCAAGAACATCCAGGTCGCGGGCGACGCCACCGGCCTGGGTTCGCTGACCCTGCGCGCCGTCGACACCATCGTGTTCAACGGCGATGTCAGCGCCTACCGCGTGCAGCAGCTGGAAGCCAAGTCCGCCAGCTACAACGGCGCGGTGCGCGCCTCCGGCCCGGACGGCATCGACATCGCGGGCGACACGCTGTCGTTCGGCAAGAACGTCACCGCCGACACGGGTTCGATCCGCATCGCCAATACCAGCCCGACCGGCACCACGTCCTTTGGCGCGGGCAGCACCGTGAGGGCCGCCACCGGCTTCACCCAGACCGGCGGCGCCGGGCTGACGCTGCCGGCGCAATTGCTGGTGACGCAGGGCCCCATCAACCTGGGCGCGCCGGCGAAGCTGCAAGGCGGCAACGCGGTCATCCAGACCAACGGCGACATCACCGCCATCGGCCTGAGCGGCCCGCAGACCTCGCTGACGCTGGCCTCCGGCGTGGGCGCGCTGCGCATCGGCCTGAACGACGCGGATCCGAGCCACAAGCTGGACGTGGCCGGGCTGACCGTGCCGAACGCCGGCTCGGCCGACATGTGGGGCGCGATCGGCGGCAAGACCGGCTCCATGGCCGCCACCATGGTCCGCAGTTCGCTGGTCGGCGCGCCGTACTACATGAACGGCGCCACCTGGGGCCCGACGGACGTGATCGACCGCCTGGCCGCCGTGACGGCGCCGCGCACGGTGATCCCCACCACGCCCACCGCCAACCCGCTGTTCCAGGGCACGGTTCCGTCCAAGGGCTTCGGCCCCGACGCCCTGGGCGCGTACACCGATCCGCAGGTGTTGACCGTGGCCTCCGCGTTTACCTGGCAGCTGCCTTCCGGCGACAATGCGCTCCTGAGCGTGCCGGCCGGCAACAACCCGGTGCTGCAGACGCCCGGCGCCAATCCGCAGCGCCCCGCCGCCGAAGGCGTGCCGTCATCCGATGATGCGCGCCGCGACACCGACACTCCCTCACGTACTCTCTGATCCAACACCATGACCACGCAGACTTCGCTTCCCCTGTTCTACGAACAACCCCGTCCGCTCGCCGCCGGCGTGCACGCCAACCTGTCGCTGGCCGGCAATACCGGCTTCGCCTACGCCGCCAAGACCAACGCGGTGCCGCTGGTGGCCACCGAGCTGCCGACCGCGTGCCGCCACTTCCCCATCGTCTTCACCGATGGCGAGCAGCCCACGCCGGTCGCCGTGCTGGGCGTGCGCGGCCAGGAAAACCTGTTCGTCGACGCGCAGGGCCAATGGCGCCCCGGCACCTACATCCCGGCCTACGTGCGCCGCTATCCCTTCATCTTCATGGAGAACGAAGACCGCAGCCAGTACACGCTGTGTATCGACGAGAAGGCCGCCGCGGTGGTCGAGGGCCGTGACAACCCGTTCTTCGACGAGGCCGGCGAGCCGACCGCGCTGGCCCGCAGCGCCCTGGAATTCTGCCGCGACTACCAGAACCAGCACGCCTACACGCTGGAATTCGCGCGCGCCCTGGCCGACGCCGACCTGCTGGTCGAAAACCGCGCCGACATCACCCTGGCCGACGGCCAGCGCCTGGCCATGTCCGGCTTCAAGGTGATCGACGAAGCCAGGTTCAACAAGCTGCCGGAAGCGGAATTCCTGCGCTGGCGCGCCAATGGCTGGCTGCCGCTGGTCTATTGCCACCTGCTGTCGATCAACACCTGGCCCAGCCTGATCGATCAGGTGCAGCCGGTGGTCGCGGCCGAGGAAGCCGCCGAGGCGTGATCTTCCGGAACGCCCGCGGGCCGGCGCACGCGCCAACCCGCGCCCCCACGGCCCCGCCGGCCTCGCCGGTCGGGGCCGTGTGCATTACTGGCCTTGCCCGGCCGCGCGCGCCAGGAATTCCAGCACCGCGCGATAGGACCCCTCGTTGCCGGCCGCGTTGGCCGGCGGCGTACCGCCCGCGTCCAGCAACAGGCCCGACATGGCGTGCGGCTTGCTGATCAGCGTGGCCGGCAGGCACGGATAGTGCACGTGATGCCCCGCCCCCTTGCACACATAATGCGACGTGGGCAGCCCGTGCGCCTCGCGCTGGCGCATGACGATCTCGGAATATGCGGTGCTGGGCCAGAAGCCGTCATCCGACGCGCTCACCAGCAGGACCGGGCCCGGATAGCGTTCAACCGGAATGCGGGCGCGCTCGAACGCCGCGGCATCGCGGCTGGCGCTCAGAAACGCATGGGTCTGCCGGTACGGCGGGTCCGAGGCGTAGGCCGCTTCCCAATCGGCGCTGGCGTTGTCCTGCCACAGGTGCGGCAAGGGCTCGCCGCCCTTGCGCCAGACCTGCGCATTGCGTCCGGTGCCCGGCTCGCCCGCGCTGACCACGCCGTGCGTCACGGGCGACGGCACGTAGGCCACCACCGCGCTCACCAGGTCGGGATAGTGCGACGCCACCAGCAATGAGGTCTCGCCGCCGCGGCTGATGCCCGACAGCGCCACGAAGCCGTCGCGCGGCTTGAGTTCGGCGCGGGCCCAGCGCAGCGCCTGCTCGAAATACTCCAGCGGCATGTCGTTCAGGTACTTGGGCCGGCCGTCGTAGTTGAAAATGGCCAGCGCCAGGCACTGGTAGCCGCGGGCCGCGAACAGCGCCGCGCGCGGCGCGTTGACGCCGCCGGACGAGCCGTTCATGTAGATCACCAGCGGGTGCGGGCCGGGGCCGGCGGGCGTGTAGAGTTCGCCCGACAGCGTCATGCCGCCGACCTGTTCGCGCACGGCGCGGTGCGTGACGCCCTCGGCCACGAAGGTCTGCACCAGCCGCGCGGTGGCCTCATGCCGGCCGTCGGTGGCGTGCAGGTCGATCGCCAGCGGCTCGGTGCGATCGGGCGGAAACACCACCCGGTCCATCTCCTCGCAGGTCATCGACCACACCAGTCCCATGGCGGACGGCTCGGCATAGCTGCCGGACACGGGGCAGTCGCGCGCCAGGTCCAGGCTGCCGTCGTGGCCGGCCATGAACACCGCCTGCGAACGCCACGGCACGCCGCTCATCCGCATGCGGGCCGTGACGGTGACGAAGGCGTAGGCGGGAAAGCCGTCGATGCGGATCTGGCGCGGCACGTCGATCAGCGCCGTTTCGGGGCTGACGGTGATGCGGGCTTGCTCGGTCATGGCGCTTCCTCAGCCTTTCAGGTCGGTCTTGGGCACGTTGTTGGCGCGGATCACGCCGGCCCACATGGCGGATTCCTCGGCGATGACGCGGTCCAGGTCGGCCGACGAGGTGAACTCCACGGTCACGCCCTGCTCGGCGAACTGCTTGACCAGGCTGGGATCGCGCGTGCCTTCGCGCACCGCATGCTCCAGCGTCCTGACCACCTCCGCCGGCATCGCCGCCGGCCCCGAGATCATCATGCGGGTATAGAGTTCAAAGCCGTCGACGCCGGCCTCCTTCATGGTCGGCACGTCCGGCAGGCTCGACAGGCGCTGGTCGGCCGTCACCGCCAGCACCTGCAGCTTGCCCGACTGGATGTTGGGCAGCGCCGACGTCGGGAAATCGAAGGTGCTCTGCACCGTGCCCGCCATCAGGTCCAGCAGCGCCGGGCCGCTGCCCTTGTAGGGCACGTCCTGGAACTGGGTGCCGGTCTTGGACTGGAAATGCAGCAGCGCCAGGTGGTTGATGACGCCGCGCCCGGCATGGGCGCAAGTGATGTCGCCCGGCTTCTTCTTGGCCAGCGCGATGAATTCCTGCACGTTCTTGACGCCCAGCGCCGGATGCACGATCAGCAGCATCGGCGACTTGCCCATCGAACCCAGCTGCTTGAAGTCCGACTGCTGGTACGGCAGGTTGTTGTAGAGCAAGGGGTTCAGGATCATGCCGTTGGTGCCGGCAAAGCCCAGCGTGTAGCCGTCGGGTTCGGCCCGCGCCACCGCCACCGTGGCGATGATGGCCTGGCCGCCCGGCCGGTTCTCGACCACCACGCTGCCCTTCAGGACCTTGCCCATGCGTTCGGCCAGCGCGCGCGCGGCGATGTCGGTCAGGCCGCCGGGCGCGAAGCCGACCAGCAGGCGCACGGGACGGGTGGGGAAATTGGCCTGGGCCTGGGCATGCGCCAGGCGAGGCATCAACGGCAGCGCGGCAAGCGCGCCCAGGGCGTGGCGGCGGGTGAACGGCATAAGGCTCTCTCCAGACAGGCGCGCACGACGTCCGCGCGACAGGCGGCCGCGCGAGCCATGCGATGAACAAGGGGGAAGGAAGCACAGGCCGCCCGCCGAACGGCGGGGGGTCTCAATGACGGTATCTTGTATGCAATATGGCGCGGGGGCTATCTAGGGATATCCCGGGTCGGCGGCCTGCCCCGCCGCGCGCGCCGCGGCCAGCCGCCACAGTTGCTCGGCCACCGCGGCCATGTCGGTCGGCTGGCGGAACAGGCAGATCTCCAGCGGAATGTCCCATTCCTGGCCGCCGGCGCGCACCAGCCTGCCCTGCGCCAGGTCCTCGCGCACCAGCATGTTCGGCAGCCAGGCGACGCCACGGCCCTGCACCGCCATGGTCCGCAGCAACGTGGCGTGCGGCCCGACGAAGGTGGCGCGTATGCGTTCCTCGCCGAGGTCCTTCTTGCGCAATTGGCTGGCCACGATGCGCCCCAGGCCCGAGGCCGGCCCATAGGCCAGGAAGTCCACGGCGCCCTCGCCCGCCAGGCGATGCGCCGGCGCGGCCGATCCGCCCGGCGCGCTGACCGGCACCAGCGTATCGGTGCCCAGCCGCACCATGGGATAGGCGGTTTCATCCAGGCGGCTGGCCACGCGCGGATGCCGGTGGCACAGCAGGAACTGCACGCGGCGCTGCGCCATCAGGTCTTCGCAGGCCTGGAAGCTGTCGGACATCATCTGGATCGCGCCGACTTCCATGTCCGCTTCCAGGCCGGCCAGCCATTTCGGAAAGAAGGTCAGCGACAGCAGATGGGTCGCCGCGAAGCGCAGGCTGGCGGCATCCTGCGCATGGGCCGCGACCGCCTTGATGCGCGCCGCCTCCAGGTCGGCCAGCACCTGCTTGAGCAGCGGCAGGAAGCGGCGGCCGGCGGCGGTCAGTTCGGTGGGGTGCGAGCTGCGATCGCACAGGTCGGCGCCCACCCATTCCTCCAGCGCGCGGATGTGGCGGCTGAACGCCGGCTGCGCGATGGCGCGCGCTTCCGCCGCGCGCGAGAAACTTCCGGTGTCGGCCAGCGCGAGGAAATCCTCCAGCCAATTCATGTCCAGAGGTCGGTTTCCAGGTCCCATGATTGTTTGCAGCGCAACATAGATAATTCTATGCAATTCGAGTATTGGACGGCCCAAAGGGGATGCCGCAATCATAGCGGCCATTCCCCCACCCACAGGACCTGGAAAACACCCATGCCTTCCATCCCGAATTACCGTGGCATCATCCCCGCGATCGCCTGCCCGTTCACCGCCGACCGCCGCATCGACGAGCCCGCGCTGCGCCGCCTGGCCAGCTGGCTGGCGGGCCACGATGGCGTGGTCGCCGTCATGACCAACGGCCACACCGGCGAGGTGTTTTCGCTGACGCCCGCCGAACGCGCGCAGGTCACCCGCATCGTGGCCGACGAGCTGCGCGGCAGGCTGCCCGTGATTTCCTCGATCGTATGCGAAGGCATCGCCGAGGCCGCCGAACACGCCCGCGCCGCGCGCGCCGCCGGCGCCGCCGCGCTGGATGTGATGCCGCCCCACCACTGGTTGCGTTTCGGCTTCACGCCCGGCCACGCGCTGGAATACTTCCAGGCCATCCACGAGGCCGCGCCCGATCTCGACCTGGTCTGCCACGTCTATCCGGCGTGGACGCGCGCGTCCTATTCGTCGAGCCTGCTGGCCGACCTGGCGCGGCTGCCCTACGTGCAGGCCTTCAAGGTCGGCCAGCGCGACATGAACAAGTATGCCCGCGACATCCAGGCGCTGCGCGACGCCGATGCCTCCAAGGCCATTCTCACCTGCCACGACGAATACCTGCTGGCCTCGATGGTGCAGGACGTGGACGGCGCGCTGGTCGGCTTCGCCACCTTCATCCCGCAGCTCATCATCGACCTGTGGGAGGCGGTGAAGGCCGGCGATCTGAAGCGCGCCCAGGCGGTGCAGGCGCTGATCACCCCGCTCAAGGACGCGGTGTACGGCGCCGGCGAGCCCACTGGCGAAGCGCATGCCCGCATGAAGGCCGGCATGTACCTGGCCGGCGTGCTGGAGAGCGCCGCGGTGCGTCCGCCCACCGAAGCCCCCGGCGCGGCCGAGATGGACGCGCTGCGCGCCGCCCTGGCCAAGGCGGAACTGCTGGCGCGCTGACGCCGCATCGCGCGGCGGCCAAGGGGCGGGACAGCCCCGGCCACGCCGCGACGACATCAAAACCAGAGGAGACACATCATGCGAAAAACCATTCTGTTGCGCGCCGCGCTGGCCCTGTGCACGGCGCTTGGCGCCGCCGCGGCGCACGCCGAGGCCGCCTACCCCGCGCGCCAGGTGCGGTTCGTGATCCCCTTCCCGCCGGGCGGCACGCTCGACATGCTGGGCCGCGACGTGGCGCAGAAACTAAGCGAGCAGACCGGCCAGAGCTTCGTGGTGGAAAACCGTTCGGGCGGCAACGGCATCATCGGCGCCGACGTCGTGGCCCGGTCGCCGGCCGACGGCTACACCCTGCTCTTTAACGCCTCGACCTTCACCACGGCGCCGATGACGATGAAGTCCGTGCCTTTCGACGTCGACAAGAATTTCGTGCCCGTCGCCATGGCCGGCAAGGCGCCACTGTCGGTCTCGGTCAAGAAGGACCTGCCGGTGTCCGACCTGGCCGGCCTGCTGGCCTATGCCAAGCAGAATCCGGGCAAACTGACCTTCGCCGTCGGCTCGATCGGATCGGCCGGTCACCTGGCCACCGAACTGCTCAAGCGCCAGGGCGGCCTGGACTACATGGTCATCCCGTACCGCGGCACCTCGCCCGCGCTGCAGGATCTGGTGGGCGGGCGCATCGACGGATTCATCGACCCGGTGCTGGGCGCCCTGTCGTACTACAAGGGCGGCATGCTGAAGATCCTCGCCGTCACCTCGGAAACGCGCCTGCCCAACCTGCCCGACGTGCCCACGGTGGGCGAAGTGCTGCCCGGCTACCAGTACTACAGCTGGTACGGCCTGTGGGCGCCGGCCGGCACCCCCGCGACGATCGTCGAGAAGCTCAACGCCGAGGTCAACAAGGCCCTGTCCTCGGGCATGGCGGCCAAGTACGAACAGCTGGGCGTGACGATCACGCCTATCACCACGGCCGGGTTCACGCGTTTCCAGAAGGACGATATGGCGCGCTCGCGCAAAATCATCGAAGAAGGCCACATCCATGTCGACTGATCCCACCCCAGGCCACGCGGTCGTCACTGGCGCCACCGGCGGCATCGGCCAGGCGATCGTGCAGCGGCTGCTGGATGGCCGCTGGCGCGTGACCGGACTGGACCTCGGGCCGGCCGTGACGCGGCATCCCGCCTACCGGCATGTCACGGTCGACCTGTGTGACGACGCCGCCACCCATCGGGCCTTGCAGGGTCTGGACAATGCCACGGCCCTGGTGCATGCGGCCGGGCTGTTGCGGGTGGCGCCGCTGGCGCAATCGGAATCCGCCGATGGCGAACTAATGTGGAAACTGCACGTCGATGCCGCGGTCCGGTTGACCCGCGATCTGGCGCCGGCGATGGTCGCGCAAGGCGGCGGCCGCGTGGTGCTGGTCGGCAGCCGCGTGGCCCAGGGCATGCCCGGCCGCGGCCAATATGCCGCGTCCAAGGCGGCGCTGGTGGCGCTGGCGCACAGTTGGGGCGCGGAACTGGCCGGCCAGGGCGTCACGGTGAACGTGGTGTCCCCGGCCGCCACGCAGACGGGCATGCTGGAAGACCCCGCCCGGGCCGTCAGTCCGGCCCGCATGCCCCCGATCGGCAGGCTGATACAGCCCGGCGAGATCGCGGCCCTGGTGGCGTTCCTGCTGTCCGCCGAGGCGGCCGCCATCACCGGTCAGGACATCGCCATCTGCGGCGGGGCTTCGTTGCCCCGCTGAACCCAGGTTCGCACGGCCGACCGTGCCCCGCGCGGTCGCGCCCTTATGCGGAGGCGTCCCGACAGATGCGACAACCGCGCCGACGGCCTTCGCCGCCGGCCGCGCCCGGCTTCAGGCGGGCTTGCTCATCAACCGCTTCCAGCCTTCCAGGCCCAGCCGCTGCATCGTGTCGATGTTCTTCTCGTAGATCTCGGCGGCGTCCGGGAAGGACTCGACCGCGCGGTCGATGCTGTCCTCTCGCAGCAGGTGCAGGATGGGATACGGCGACCGGTTGGTGTAGTTCTCGATATCGTCCGGCTGGGTGTCGGCGAACTGGAACTGCGGGTGGAACGTGGCCACCTGCAACTCCCCCACCAGGCGCATGCGCTTGAGCAGGCGGTCCGACAGGTCTTCGAAGTCGTTGAACTCCAGGAAATCGTCGAGCGCGTCGGGAATGATCAGCAGCGTGGTGTCGATCTTCTCCGGATCGGCCTCGGCCAGCAGGGCCAGTTCGTCCTGCAGGTCGGTCAGGACGCCTTCGGCGTCGGTGGCATCGCTGACGGCAAAGCGGATCTGGTCCTTGACCTGGACCGCTTTGGCGAACGGACAGAGATTCAGGCCGATCACGGCCTGGGTGAGCCAATGGCGGGTTTCGGCAACCACGTTGGCGTAGGCGTCGGAAGTGGAAATCATGGCGGGCAGTCCTGGCAAAACGCGAGTATAGGCGACCAGGTGGGAGGCGCCGCGACCGGGTTCATCGTGGGCCAACGCCCTGCCGCCACGCCTGGGATACAATCGATCGCAATGGGAATGGAGCTTCCCAAAACCGCCGATCCCTCGGCTGATGGCTCCTGCTGACCGGGCAACATGCCCGCAGCGGGTGCCGTCCAGACAAAACCCGCCGCGGCGGGTTTCTTGTTTTTCGGGCCGCGACCTCGTCGCTGGCCGCCCGCGCCTTCAACCGGCGCGGCCCGTGGACAAGCCCCAGGCTGTTGCTCTCCATCGTTTCACCTGGAGAGAAATCTTGAATCTATTGCTGGTTTTCATCGGTGGCGGCCTCGGCTCGGCCGCTCGCTACGGCATGAGCCTGGCCGCGTTGCGCCTGGGCTGGATTGCCTTCCCCTACGCCACCCTGGCCACCAACGTCATCGGCTGCTTCGTCATGGGGCTGATCACCGAACTGCTGGCGCTGAAGTTCTCGGTGTCGCAACCGACCCGGCTGTTCCTGACCACCGGCATCGTCGGCGGCTTCACCACCTTCTCGACCTTCGCGCTGGAAACGGCACTGCATGTGGAACAGGGGCGCATCAGCACCGCACTGCTGTACGCCGGCCTGTCGCTCGGGCTGGGGCTGGCGGCGCTGTTCGGGGCGATGGCGCTGGTGCGGACGCTGTGATAGCGGTGGCCGGGGCGCCCTTGATGGTCGCGCTCGCCATCCACCCTCCGTCCGACATTGCCGGAGCCTGTGGCGCCGCGAGACGGGGCTGTGCTAGCGTGGCGCCACGCCCCCCACGAGAGAAACGGATGGCCATCGCGCTCACCTATTTCGCCGACCACCTGTCCGACGAAGCGCTGGCGGCGCTGCTACGGCGACGCGAAGACTTCTACATCGAAAACATCGATGCCATGAATAGCCTGACGGCGCGCATGCGGGCGTTGCTGGCCGAAGACGGCTTGCACAGCGTCGTGCGGCTCGCCCCCCTGAATGAATCTCCCGGCAGGCTGATCACCCACGTGTTTGTGGAAGCCGCTTTCCTGCTTGTCTGGCTGTGGCTGCTGCTGCAGTCTCTTGCCCACTGCCTTTCACGCCGCCCCCGCGCGGACGTGATCCTGCGCGTGACCTCCAACGCTTCGCTCCACGTGGTCTTCCGCCCCTCGGCGCACCGCGCCGCCGCGACGCCATGAAAAAAGCCCGGCCAGGCCGGGCTTTCTTTCCTCCGCCAACGCCGATCAGGCCGCCGGCATCGCCGCCATGGTCTGCGCGACCGCTGCGGTCAGCTTCTTGCCGTAGGGCACGTGCAGGAATTCATTCGGGCCGTGGGCATTGGACTTGGGGCCCAGCACGCCGCAGACCATGAACTGCGCCTTGGGGAAGCCCTTCTGCAGCATGCTCATCAGCGGAATGGTGCCGCCCTGGCCGATGTAGCCGCAGGGAGCGCCATAGTACTGCTGCGAGGCGGCATCCAGCGCCTGGGTCAGCCACGGCGCCGAGGCCGGCGCGTTCCAGCCGGTGGCGGCGCCCTCGTTGGCCTTGAAGATGACCTTGGCGTTGTAGGGCGCGTCGGCTTCCAGCAAGGCCTTGATCTCCTCCGAGGCGGCAACGGCGTCGACCAGCGGCGGCAGGCGCAGCGACAGCTTGAAGGCGGTGCGCGGACGCAGCACGTTGCCGGCGCTGGACAGCGGCGGCAGGCCTTCGGCGCCGGTCACCGACAGGGTCGGACGCCAGGTGCGGTTCAACAGCGCCTGTTCCGGCTCGGTGGTCATGGGCAGCACGAAGCCGCCGTCGGCGCCGCAGCTCCAGGGGAAGCGGCGCCAGACTTCGTCGCCCAGGATGCGGGCGGTGGCGTGCACCTGTTCGATGCGGTCGGCGGGAATCTCGCAATGCAGGCTTTGCGGCAGCAGGCGGCCGGTGGCGCTGTCTTCCAGGCGGTCCAGCAGGTGGCGCAGGATGCGGAACGACGACGGCACCACGCCGCTGGAATCGCCCGAGTGCACGCCTTCGTCCAGCACCTGCACTTCCAGCGTGCCCGAGACCATGCCGCGCAGCGACGTGGTCATCCACAGCTGGTCGTAGTTGCCGGCCCCCGAATCCAGGCACACCACCAGCGCCACGTTGCCCAGGCGGTCGCGCAGCGCGTCGACGTAGGGCAGCAGGTCGTAGCTGCCGGATTCCTCACAGGTCTCGACGATGCCGACGCAGCGCGGGCGCGGGATGCCCTGCTTGTCCAGCGCCATGATGGCGGTGAGCGAGGCGTACACGGCGTAGCCGTCGTCGGCGCCGCCGCGGCCGTAGAGCTTGCCGTCTTCGTACTTGGGGGTCCAGGGGCCCAGGCCGGCGCGCCAGCCGGAGAATTCCGGCTGCTTGTCCAGGTGGCCGTACAGCAGCACGGTGTCGCCGTTGTCGCTGCGGGTGGCGGGCGCGTCGAAGAAGATCACCGGCGTGCGGCCCGGCAGGCGCACCACTTCCAGTTTCAGGCCCGAGACCTTCTGGGCTTCGACCCACTGCGCCGCGTCGCGCACCACGCGCTCGATGAACGCGTTCTTTTCCCAGTCGGCATCGAACGCCGGGCTCTTGGCCGGGATGGCGATGTAGTCGGTCAGCGCGGGGATGATCTCGTTGTCCCACTTGTCGTCCACAAAAGCCTGCAGAGCCTTCGGATCGAGGGTAGGAGGTAGTGCGTCGTCGGGGATGCGTGCGTTCATGGCGCGGGATCCTGTGGTCGGGAAGCGGAATAATCCGCCATTTTATGCCTGCCGGGCGCCGCCGGCATCTTTTGTCCCTGTTTGTCGCGCGGCGCCGGAAAAACGGTGCCGGCTGGCGCCGCCCTCCACCCTAGCGCGCCGCGTACGCCTCGATCCGGCTCCACACCTGCCGCGCCAGCGGCTTGGCGTTGGCCACCGACTGGTACAGCCGGATCTCCATGTGGATGTCGTTGCGCGCGCTGTCGGCCCGCGCCAGGACGCCGGCGCGCAGGTCGGACTCGACCAGCGTGTGGGGCAGCCACGCCAGGCCGAAGCCCTGCCGCGCCATGGCATGCAGCGCGTCCGCCAGGTCCGACTCGTACATGGTCTGCAACCGCGCCGGCACGCACAGGCCGCGCAGGCGGTCGCGCAGGATGCGGCCCAGCGACATGCTGTCGGCGTACGCCAGGAACGGCACCGCCGGATCCGAGGCCAGCTTGGGCACGGCGTGGCGCGGATGGCGGCTGCCCGGCGCCAGCGGCGCGCTGACGGCCACCAGCTTGTCGGCGCCAACCCGGCGGCAGCGGTAATCGGGATTGTCGATCTGCGCGTACAGCGGCTCGTGCGCGTGGCACAGCAGGAAGTCGACCTCGCCGTCGGCCAGCATGTCGATGCCGTAGTTGAGCGTGGTGGTCACCACCTTCAACTGGAACGGCTGCATGCCCTGCTGCACCTTGGCCATCAGCCCCGGCAGCACCGAATGCGCCAGCGTCTTGCCCGAGGCGATGGCGATGCGGCGGCTGCGTTCCAGCTCGGGCTTCTGCAGGCCCTGGCGCGTCTCGCGCAGGATGTCCAGCACGTCGATGGCGGCCGCCAGCATGCTGCGCCCGGCCGCGTTCAGCGTCGACACCTGGTGGCCGCGCTCGACCAGCGGCACGCCGGCCCAGTCCTCCAGCGCCTTGATGCGGCGCCCGAAGGCCGGATGCGTGACATTGCGCGCCTCGGCCGCCTGGAACAGGTTGCGCGACTTCGACAACGCCACGAAGTCCTCCAGCCACTTGATGTCCATTTCGTCTCCGTTGTCCTTTCGTGGGGTTGTGCCGTATCGGCACAAGCGCTGCACATTCTGCACAAACCCAGCGTTTGTTACAACTAGTATTACGGCGTCCCCTGGAGATGCCGATGCCCGACGCCCCCATTTTGCTGAAATCCCTGCGCAGCCACTTCCTGGGCGGCCGCGAGGCCGTGGCCAGCGGGCTGCCGGTGCTGCGCAGGCAGGTGGTGGGCAACGGCGCCGCGCGCGCCATCGACATGAACGGCAGCTACTGCGCCGGCCAGCTCTACGTGCAGGAATACCGCCTGGCCGAGCCGCGCCATCCGCATCCGGTGCTGCTGTGGCACGGCGGCGGCATGAGCGGCGCGCAATGGGAAAGCACTCCCGACGGCCGCCAGGGCTGGCTCTGGCGGCTGCTGCAATCCGGCTATGACGTATTCGTGGCCGACGCGCCCGAGCGCGGCCGCGCTTCCTGGGCGATGTACCCGCAGATCTACGACGCGGCGCCGATCTTCCGTTCCAAGGAAGAAGCCTGGCACCTGTTCCGCATCGGCCCGGCCGACGGCTACGCGCCCCGCGGCCAGCCGCGTGGCGCCCATCCGGGGCAGCAATTCCCGGCCGACGCCTTCGACACCTTCGCCAAGCAGTTCGTGCCGCGCTGGCTGGCGCACGACGCCATGGCGCTGGACGCCTATCGCGAACTGCTCGACCTGGCCGGCCCCTGCATCGTCATCGGCCACAGCCAGGGCGGCGGCTACGCCACGCAACTGGCGCGCGAATGCCCCGGCCCGATCCGCGCGGTAGTGGCGGTGGAACCGACCGGCACGCCCGAACGCGTCGACGGCTCCCTGCCCCCGCAACTGCTGGTATGGGGCGACCACTTCGACCACCACGACACCTGGCAACGCTACCGCGCCCAGACCGACGCCTACTGGGACGCCCTGCGGCGGGCCGGCCGCCGCGCCGACGTGCTGGACCTGCCCGCCGCCGGCATCGCCGGCAATTCCCATTTCTGCATGCTGGACCGCAACAGCGACCGCATCGCCGAACTCATCGTCGACTGGCTCAACGGCCTCGACTAACCTTCGCCTGGAGACACCATGAAACTGACCAAAACCGCAATCGCCGTGGCGTTGCTGAGCGGCGCCTCGCTGATCGCCGGCCCGGCCTCGGCGCAGCAGGCCGACTACCCCAACAAGCCCGTGCGCCTGATCGTGCCGTTCGCCCCCGGCGGCACCGCCGACATCATCGGCCGCGTATTTGCGGCGCAGCTGGGCGCCGAACTGGGCGCCACCGTGGTGGTCGAGAACAAGGCCGGCGCGGGCGGCTCGATCGGCACGCGCTTCGTGGCCGACGCGGCGCCCGACGGCTACGTACTGCTGCTGGCCTCGTCCAGCACCCACGGCACCAATCCGGCGGTCTACAAGAACCTGACCTACGACGCGGCGCAGGACTTCACCGCCATCACGCAACTGGTGACCGTTCCCGGCGTGCTGAGCGTGACCAAGGACTTCCCCGCCGCCGACCTGAACGGCCTGATCGCCGCCGCCAAGGCCAACCCGGACAAGTACACCTACGCCTCGTCGGGCGCGGGCGGCCTGGGCAACCTGGCGATGGAGCTGATGAAGTCGATGACCGGCGCCAAGCTCATGCACATCGCCTACCGCGGCGCGGGCCCGGCCTTCACCGACGTCATCAGCGGCCAGGTGTCGATGATCTGGGAGCCGGTGCCGGCCTCGCTTCCGTACATCAAGGGCGGCCAGATCCGTCCCATCGCCATCGCCGCCGACGCCCGTTCGCCGGAACTGCCCGACACGCCGACCTTCAAGGAAGCCGGCCTGCCGCGCTACGAGGCCAACGCCTGGAACGGCCTGCTGGCGCCCAAGGGCCTGCCGGCCGACGTGACGCAGAAGCTGCACGACGCCTCGGTCAAGGCGCTGAACAATCCCGAGGTCAAGGCCAAGCTGGCCAGCCTGGGCGGCACGGTGGTGGCCGGCACGTCCGACGCGTTCAAGAACGTGATCGCCAGCGACGTGAAGAAGTGGAAGAACGTGGCGGCCGACGCCAGGATCCAGCTGGATCAGTAAACCACGCGCACCACCGCGCCTGGTTCGCGGGCCGGCCATTCAGGCCGGCCCTTTTCATGCCGCCGCGGTCGCGGGAAAAGTGACCATCAGGCCCACGCCCCGGCCATTCAGGCCAGGCACGAAGGCCACCACGGCGCCGTGGCGCGCCGCGATCTGCGCCACCAGCGACAGGCCGATGCCGCTGCCGCCGCCGTTGGCGCCCGGGGCGCGATAGAAGCGGTCGAACACCCGCGCGCGTTCGGCCGGCGCGATGCCGGGGCCATCGTCGGCCACCCGCAGCCAGGCCCCGCCCCGCTCGTGCGGCCCGCAGGCCACGGCGATCTGGCCGCCCTCGGGGGTGTAGCGCAGGGCGTTGTCGAGCAGGTTGCGCACCAGCACGCCCAGCGTATCCATGCCGCCGCGCACCTCGCAGGCCTGGACGTCCAGCTGGATGCGTTGGCGCTTGCGCGCCGCGGCCGCCTCGCCGTCGCGCACCAGCAGGACCACCAGCGCGTCCAGCGACACGGTGTCGAGATCGGCGCCGGTTTCACTGACCGCGTCCATGCGCGCCTGGTCCAGCAATTGTTCGGCCAGGCGCGCCGTGCGCTGCGCCACCGCGCGCAACGGGGCGGCGGCGTCGGCGGCCGGCGTGTCGGCGATGCGCTGCGACAGCAGTTCGGTCTGCGCGCTGAGCGCGGCCAGCGGCGTGCGCAGTTCATGCGCGGCATCGGCCAGGAAGCGGCGCTCGTGGTCCATGGCGGCCTGAAGCCGGACCAGCAGGGCATTGATGGAGCGCACGAAGGGATGCAATTCCCCCGGCAGGCGGTCCAGCGGCAACGGCGCCAGGTCGAATGGCGTGCGCCGCTGGATCGCGTCACCGGCGCGATCGACCGGACGGAACGCCAGCCGCACCACGATCCAGGTTGATGCCGCCAGCAGCAGGAACAACGCCGACACGATGACCAGGCCGCGCTTGAAGGCGGCCACGGCTTCGGCGCGCCGGTCGCTGTCGGCGCGCGCCAGCTGCACCTGCACCTGGCCGGAAGCGTCGCTGAGCGAGTACACGCGCCAGGTGTCGTCGCCGATCACGCTGTCGCGAAAGCCGTCTTCGAAGTCCGGGTTCAGCGGCTGGTCCGGCGCCTCGGGCGAACGCAGGGCCAGGCGCCGGTCGCCCTTGGACCAGATCTGCACCGTGGTCCGCTCGCCGCGGAAATGGCTGGACGGCGGCAGCTTGAAACGCTCATCGGGCCGCTCCTCCAGCAGACTGCGGCGCAGCGACAGGATGGTCTGGTTGGCCGAGTCGACCAGGGACTGGTCGCGGATGCCGGTGCGCGCCTCGTTCATGGCGTGCTGCTGGCACATGAACACCGCCGCCCAGGTCAACAGCAGGGTCAGCAGCAGTGTGACGGTCAGGCGTTTGCGCAGCGTCTTCATGCCGCGTCCGCCGCGGCGATGCGATAACCCAGGCCGTGCACGGTGGCGACCAGGTCGTCGCCGAGCTTGCGCCTGAGCTGGTGGACGTACACCGCCACGGTATTGCTTTCGATGGTGCCGCTGCCGCCGTAGACCGCGGCCTCCAGCTGTTCGCGGCTGACGGTCTGGCCGGCGCGTTCCATCAGCGCCAGCAGGGTGCGGTACTCGCTGGCGCTGAGCACCACTTCGGCGCCGGCCCGCGTCACCACGCGCCGCGCCGGATCCAGCTGCACGTCGCGGCAGCGCAAGACCGACACCACCGAATTGCTGCTGCGGCGCACCACGGCGCGCAGCCGCGCCAGCAGTTCGTCCAGCTGGAACGGCTTGACGATGTAGTCGTCGGCGCCGGCATCCAGGCCCTGCACCCGCTCGCTGAGGCGGTCGCGGGCGGTGATGATGAGCACCGGCGTGGCGTCGTAGCGCGCCCGCAGGTGTTTCAACACCGCCAACCCGCTGCCGCCCGGCAGGCCCAGATCCAGCAGCACCGCGCCGTAGCCATGCTCGACCAGCGCCAGCCGGGCGGCGGGCACGTCGCGCACCCAATCGACGCGCAGGCCCGCGCCCACCATGCTGGATCGCAAGGCGTCTCCGAGCATGGCGTCATCTTCGACCAGCAGAACTTGCAAGAACGCTCCCAGACTGTCCATGGCGCGCCATTGTGGCGCCCTGGATTTAAAGAATTTTTAAAAGCCGGCTCCGACAATGGCGGCTCGTCGTGCCCCTGGCTCGCGCCAGGGCACCGGTTCACGAAAGAAAGGAAATTCCCCGCAAATGAAGCTGGCTATGTTAGCAACTGGCGCCGCCCTGGCCTGCGCCGCAGGCACGGCGCAGGCCGAGCAATCTGGCACCAATTTCATCGGCCTGGGCGTCGGCTACGTGCCGGTGTACCAGGGCTCCAGCGAATACCGCGCCCTGCCGGTGCCGCTGATCAACTACCATTCCGGCAATTTCTTCATCTCGCCGCGCGCCGGCCTGCCGGCGATGGGCCTGCAGACCACGCTGGCGCCCGACTGGAAGGCCGGCGTATTCGTCGGCATGGCGCTGGGCCGCGATTCCAGCGACGCCGACCGCACCAAGGGCCTGGACGACATCGATTTCCACGGCACCTATGGCGCCTTCGTCGAATGGGCGCCGGGTCCGTTTTCATTGGGCGCGGCATACCGCCAGGCGGCGCGCAGCGGCTACGGCGGCACGCTCGAACTGCGCGCCACCTATGCCGCCTGGCAGGACGGCGCCAACCGCGTCAACCTCGGCGCCAGCACGCAGTGGGCCAGCCACGACGACATGCAGACCTGGTATGGCGTCACGTCCTCGCAGGCCGCGCGCAGCCGCGAAGGGCTGTCGACCTACTCGCCGTCGTCCGGCTTCAAATCCGCCGCCCTGTTCGCCACCTGGTCGCATCGCATCGACGCCAGCTGGAGCACCGTCACCACCGTGGGCGTGAACACGCTGCTGGGCGACGCCCGCGACAGCCCGCTGACCGAGCGCCGCGCCAACGTGTTCGGCAGCGTCGGGGTGGTCTACGCGTTCTGAACGAACGCGGTGGCGCCGGGAGCGGGATCGATGAAATTCACGCAAGACATGGCGCAGGGCGGACACGGCCGCCTCGACCTGGAACAGCGCCGCATTCCGGCCGACGCGGCCCCGGCCCGCGCATGCCGGCGCGGGTCCCTGCGCGACCGGCCGGTGGGCCAGGCCGGCGCGCTGCGCGTGCGCTTGCCGGACGCCAGCGTGCGGCATGCGCTGGCCCCCGCGCTGGCGGCCTTCGCCGAGCGCCATCCGGACCTGGCCATGCAGTTGGACTCGCCCGGCGGCGCGGACGCGGCGCCGCAGCCCTGCGATATCTCGATCGGTCTGGAACCGCCGGCGGACCCGGCATGGATGGCGCACCGGCTGGGCGCCTTGCGCGCCAGCCTGTACGCGGCGCCCGGTTATCTGGCGCGACGGCCCGCGCCCGAGCATCCCGCCGACCTGGCGATGCACGACTGCATCGGCCTGCACGTCGGCGCGCATCGTGCCCATGA
This sequence comes from Achromobacter sp. RW408, assembly GCF_003184165.1. Lineage (NCBI taxonomy): Bacteria > Pseudomonadati > Pseudomonadota > Betaproteobacteria > Burkholderiales > Alcaligenaceae > Achromobacter > Achromobacter sp. RW408. Next base: position 206,534 of record NZ_QHHO01000047.1, on the reverse strand, counting down.
CACACGACCCGCCCGCTGGCGCCTGTGGTGCGGCCCCGAGCGCGTCGTGGTCCTGGCGCGCGAGCGCTATGGCGTCGACACGCCCGCCATGGCGCTGCAACTGGCCGCCCGCGGCGTCGGCATCGCCGCGCTGCACGCGCTGGGCGCGGCCGTCTGGCGGGGCGCGGGGCTGGTGCCGGTGCTGCCGCGATGGGAACTGGAGCCGGTCACCCTATACGCCTTGACGGGCTCCCGGCGCCTGCCGGCGCGAGCCCATGCCCTGATCGACTGGCTGGCGCGGACGCTGGCCTGAAGGCGCCCGCGCCGGCGCCTCGAAGATGCCGCGTCAGGCGCCCAGCAATGCCGGTTCGCCCGCGCGGCCCAGGGCAGCGGCCTCGGAGTCGATCACGCGGCCGGTCTGCAGCTTGAACACCGCCACCGCGTCACGCAGGCGTTGCGCCTGGGTCTCCAGCGACGCCGCCGACGCGGCCGCCTGCTCGACCAGCGCGGCGTTCTGCTGCGTCACGCTGTCCATCTGCGAGACCGCCTGGTTGACCTGCTGGATGCCCTGCGACTGCTCTTCCGAGGCGCTGGAGATCTCGTTGATGATGTCGGTCACGCGGCGCACCGACACCACGATCTCCTGCATCGTCGCCCCGGCCGCTTCGACCTGGTCGGAACCGATGGACACCTTCTGCACCGAATCGTCGATCAGGCCCTTGATCTCCTTGGCGGCCTGGCCGCTGCGCTGCGCCAGCGCGCGCACTTCGCTGGCCACCACCGCGAAACCCTTGCCCTGCTCGCCGGCGCGGGCCGCCTCGACCGCGGCGTTGAGCGCCAGGATGTTGGTCTGGAAGGCGATGCCGTCGATCACGCCGACGATGTCGGCGATGCGGTTGGAGCTGTCGGCGATGGCGCGCATGGTGCCCACCACGTCACCCACCGCCTGGCCGCCGCGGGTGGCCACGTCGGAAGCCGCGCCGGCCAATTGCGAGGCGCTGCGCGAGCTGTCGGCGTTGTTCTTCACGGTGGACGACAGTTCATCCATGCTGGCGGCGGTTTCCTCCAGCGAGGCGGCCTGCTGTTCGGTGCGCGAGGACAGGTCGATGTTGCCGGCCGCGATCTCGCGCGAGCCGGTGTGGATCTCTTCCACGCCCTGGCGCACGGCGGCCACGGTGCGCGCCAGGCTGTCCTGCATGCGCTTGACGGCGGCGTAGAGCACGCCGATTTCATTGTTGCCGCGCTGCTCGATGCGGTTGGTCAGGTCGCCGCCGGCGATGCGGTCGAACAGGCGGCCGGCGTCATGCAACGGCCGGAATACCGAGCGGGCAAAGACCGCGTACAGCCCCACCACCAGCACGGCCACCACCACCAGCAGGCCGATCAGGAAGGCGATGGCGCCATTGATGCGGGTGTTGGCCTCGCGCGCCACGCGTTGGCCGACTTCGTCGGCGTAGTCCACGTACTTCTGGATCGCCTGGGTGAAGGTGATGCCCAGCGGCGTCACCTTCTCCAGGTTCAGGCGGCTGGCATCCTGGGCCTTGCCGGCGCGGATGGCGGCGATCATCGGCACGATGGCGTCGCGCTGGTAGACGTCATAGGCGGCCAGCGCATCATCGAACAGGGGCTTGCCCACGGGCGAGGTCTCGGGATTCTGGCGCGCGCTCTGGATCAGGTCGGCGGCCTTCTTGGTGTAGCCGTCCAGGCGCTGCATGCTGGCCAGGTTGTCGATGCTCTTGCCTTCCAGCAAGGTGGTCTGGGCAGCCAGCAGCACCAGGCGGGCGCGCAGCAGCTCGGAACCGGCGTCGTCCACGGCGTTGGCGCGCACCAGGTTGGTATCCAGCATCACCTCGATCGAGGTGCGGTTGGAGGTCAGTTGCTGGTAGACGGCGATGCCGGTGACCAGGAAAAGGGCGAAAAAAACACAGAGCGCGGTCGTCAGGACGGCGCGGATACTCAGATTCTTGAACATGGGGAGGGCCACTCGGGGGTTGCGGAGGGCAGCCTTGGGCGGCTGTCGAAGTGTTTACGGCTTATTGCAATGAAAAGTTAAATATCTCATTGGGTTACATCGACAACGCGCAATTTCCGACTTGTCCAACAGAATTAACAACGATTATCATTTCCAGTCTTTGAACCCCGCGAGAGAAGGACTTCCATCGTGACGGCGGCCAACCAGCCCACGGCGCACCCCTCCCTGAGCGCGCTTTACCGCGACCACCACGGCTGGCTGGCCGGCTGGTTGCGGCGACGGCTGGGCAGCGCGCACGACGCCGCCGACCTGTCGCACGACACCTACGAACGCCTGATGGTGTCCGGCCGCCTGCCCGAGGCCGGCCAGGCGCGCGCCTTCCTGACCCAGATCGCCAAGGGCCTGGTGATCGACCTGTTCCGCCGCCGCACCCTCGAAACCGCCTATCTCGAAGCGCTGGCGCAACTGCCCGAACCGCACATGCCGTCTGCCGAGGCCCGCGCGCTGGCGCTGGAAACGTTGATGGCGGTGGACGCCGCGCTCGACGCCCTGCCCGCCCGCGCGCGCCAGGTCTTCATCCTGTCCCGCTTCGAGGGCCTGACCTATTCCGAGATCGCCGCGCAGCTGGGCGTCTCGGTGGCGCTGGTGCGCAAGCACATGCTGCGCGCCGCCCAGGCCTGCCTGGCGGCGCTATGAGCGCCGGCGCAGCGGGCATCCCCGAACCGATCCTGGCCCAGGGCCTGGAGTGGCTGGTGGTCATGTGGTCGGGCGAAGCCACCGCCGACGAGCGCGCCGCCTGGCAGCGCTGGCGCAACGCCCATCCCGATCACGAACGCGCCTGGCAGCAGGTGCAGCGGCTGGACGCGCGCCTGCTGGGCGTGTCGCCCGAAGCCTCGGCCCGGGCGCTGGCGTCGTCCGGGCGCCAGGCCGGCCGCCGCAAGGCGCTGCGCCTGATGGGCTTTGGCCTGTTGGGCGCCGGCGCCGCCGGCCTCGCGGCCGGCCGCCTGCCTTGGGCCGCCTATGCCGCCGATTACCGCACCGCCGTCGGCGAACGGCGCGAGGTGCTGCTGGAAGACGGCACCCGCTTCACCCTGAACAGCGACAGCGCCGTCGACGTGCAATACAGCGCCGGCGCGCGCCGCCTGGTGCTGCGCCGTGGCGAACTGTACGTGGCCACCGGCCACGGCGCGCTGGCCGCCGGCCGCCCCTTCTCGGTCGCCACGGAATACGGCAGCGTGCTGGCGCTGGGCACGCGCTACAGCGTCGAGATCCAGCGCGACCGCATGCGGGTCGGCGTGTACGAAGGCGCGGTCGAGATCCAGCCGCGGCAAGGCGCCGCGCTGCGATTGCAGGCCGGCCAGGCCGCCGGCTTCACCGCGGATACGGCCGCGCTGCTGCCGGCCGCCTCCGCCGCCGCGCCCGCCTGGCTGCGGGGCCAACTGGTGGCCGACCGCCTGCGGCTAGCCGACTTCCTCGACCAGGTGGAGCGCTACCGCCACGGCGTGATCCGCTGCGACCCGCGCGTGGCCGACCTGATCGTCTCGGGGGTCTATCCGCTGGCCGACACCGACCGCATCCTGGCATCGCTGGCGGCCGCGCTGCCGTTGCGGGTGTCGCGCTACACCGGCTACTGGGTGGTGGTGGAACCTAAAAATCCGGGCCAACCGTAGCACTTTTCCGTTCTCGTTCGGGAACCCTGCATAACCGCAGTATTCACGCCCGCAACGAGGATCCTTTTTCATGTCTGTCCGCACTCCCCTGAACGCCGCCCGCGGCACCCTGGCGCTGGCCTTGGCAGCCCTGGCGCTGGCCGCGCCGCCCGCCGCCCTTGCCGCCGACGCGCCGGCCCGCCCGGGCCCGGCCGCCGTCCGCTACGACATTCCGGCCGGTTCGCTCGACCAAGTGCTCAACGCCTACGCCCAGCAGGCCGGCGTGATGATCGCCATCGACGGCGCCCTGACCGCAGGCCGGCGCAGTGCCGGCCTGCGCGGCGCCTATGGGCTGCGCGACGGCTTCGCCGCCATCCTGGCCGGCAGCGGCCTGGCGGCCCAAGCGCAAGGCGGCGGCTACGTGCTGCGCCGGCTGCCGGCCGGCGCCGGCGGCGTCGCCACGCTGGAACCGGTGACGGTCAGCGCCGGCGGCGTGGCGCCCGACAGCTACGTGGCCGAGGCCAGCCGCGCCGGCACCAAGACCGACACGCCGATCCTGGAGGTGCCGCAGTCGATCTCGGTGGTGACGCGCGCGCAGATGGAGGCGCAGAACGCGCAGAGCGTGACCGAGGTGCTGCGCTACGTGCCCGGCGTGGCGGTGGAAACCTACGGCGTCGATCCCAAGGGCTTTGACTGGGTCATGCTGCGCGGCTTCAATGCCCAGGCCACCAGCGACTACAAGGACGGCCTGCGCCAGATCACGTCGGGCTACACGCTGTTCCGCAGCGAGCCCTACGCACTGGAACGCATCGAGGTGCTGCGCGGCCCGTCGTCGGTGCTGTACGGCCAGGGCGATGCCGGCGGCGTCATCAACCGCGTCAGCAAGCTGCCGTCCGCCACGCCGCAATACGAGGCCGAACTGGAGTACGGCAGCTTCCAGCGCAAGCAGGCCGCGGTCGACCTGACCGGCCCGGCCACCGAAGACGGCACGCTGCTGTACCGCGTGATCGGCGTGGCGCGCGACGCCAACACCCAGTTCACCTACCCCAACGGCGACCGCATTGCCGACGACCGCCTGTTCCTGGCGCCGTCGCTGACCTGGGCGCCGTCTGCCGCCACCCGCTTCACGCTGCAGACCGAGTACCTGCACGACCGCTCCGGCGGCACCATCGGCACCGTCACCATCAACGGCAAGCCGACCGACCTGCGCAACGGCGATCCGGACTTCAACCGCTACACGCAGAAACAGAAGAGCATCGGCTACCTGTTCGAGCACCGCTTCAACGACACCTTGCAGGTTCGCCAGAACCTGCGCTACGGCCAGGTCGACGCGCTGCTGGACAACATCCTGCTGTCGGGCATCGGTCCGGCGGGCCTGACCCGCACCGCGCGCCGCTACGACGAAAGCATGACCGCGCTGGCGCTGGACAACCAGGCGCAGCTGGATTTCAACACCGGCCCGCTGGCCCACACGCTGCTGCTGGGACTGGACTTCAACCGCAGCAGCGCCGACGTCTCGCGCACCTACGGCCCCGCCCCCAGCCTGAATCCCTACGACCCGGTGTATGGCGTGCACGTGCCCACGCCCACCACGCCGATGGCCAACTATCTGGAAACCACCCACCAGACCGGCTTGTACGTGCAGGACCAGGTGCGCTTGGCCGAACGCTGGGTGCTGACGCTGGGCGGCCGCTACGACTGGTACCGCCAGAAGAACGAGAACCGCCTGCTGGGCAACACCGCCGACCAGGACGGCTCGCGCTTCAGCGGCCGCGCCGGCCTGAACTACGTCATGCCCAATGGTCTCGCGCCCTACGTCAGCTACGCGCAGTCGTTCCTGCCCAACACCGGCGTGACCGCGCCGGCCAACGGCAGCGCCGCCTTCGCGCCGTCGCGCGGCCGCCAGTGGGAAGGCGGCATCAAGTTCCAGCCACCAGGCTCGAACGCGCTGTACACGCTGGCCGTGTTCGACATCAAGAAGAGCAACGTGCTGACCAATGACCTGCAGAACCCGGGCTTCCAGGTGGCCTCGGGCGAAGTGCAGTCGCGCGGCGTGGAACTGGAAGGCAAGTTCAGCCTGGGCGACGGCTGGGACTTCACCGGCTCGTACACCTACGTGCGCGCCCGCATCAGCCGCGCCAACGACGCCACCCAGGGCAAGCGCCCGGCGCTGGTGCCCGAGCACAGCGCCTCGGGCTGGCTCAACTACACCGTGCGCAACGCCGCGCTGGCCGGCCTGAGCCTGGGCGTGGGCGCGCGCTACGTCGGCTCGACCTATGGCGACAACGCCAACACGCTGAAGATCGACAGCCACACCCTGATCGACGCCGGCGTGTCGTACGCGGTGGACAAGCACCTGACGCTGTCGGTCAACGCCACCAACCTGTTCGACAAGGAGTACCTGGCGACGTGCTCGGACCTGACCGACTGCTACCCGGGCAGCCGGCGCAGCGTGATCGGGCGGGTGAAGTACCGTTTCTGAAAACGGCGCGCATGAAAAAAGCCCCACCGGTTTTCCGGTGGGGCTTTTTGCGTCAGGCCGCCCCCTCGGGGGGCAGCTAGCGCGAAGCGCGCGGCGCGGAGGCCCCTTCTATTTCAGCCAGGCGCGCGCATTGCGGAAGATGCGCATCCACGGGCTGAACTGGCCGCCACTGTCGGCGTTGCCCCACTTCTCGGGCGCCCACGACATCATGACGTTGCGGGTCACGCGTTCCGGGTGCGGCATCATCACGGTGAAGCGGCCGTCGGCGGTGGTGACGGACGTCAGGCCGCCCGGGCTGCCGTTCGGGTTGAACGGATAGGCCTCGGTGGCGTTGCCGCGGTTGTCGATGTAGCGCGCCGCCGCCAGCACGCGGCCGGCGTCGCCCTGCTGCGAGAAGTCGGCGTAGCCTTCGCCGTGCGCCACCGCGACCGGGATGCGCGCGCCTTCCATGCCGGCAAAGAAGATCGACGGCGACTTGGCCAGCTCGACCATCGACAGGCGCGCCTCGTATTTTTCGGACAGGTTGCGGGTGAAGCGCGGCCAGTGCTCGGCGCCCGGGATCATCGGGGCCAGCGCGGCCATCATCTGGCAGCCGTTGCACACGCCCAGCGCGAAGGTGTCGGGGCGGGCGAAGTACGCCGCGAACTGATCCGACAGCTTGCCGTTGAAGCGGATGGTGCGGGCCCAGCCCTCGCCGGCGCCCAGCACGTCGCCGTAGCTGAAGCCGCCCACGGCCACCAGGCCCTGCACCTGCGCCAGGTCGACGCGGCCCGACAGCAGGTCGGTCATGTGCACGTCGACCGCGTCAAAGCCCGCGGTGTCGAAGGCCCAGCCCATTTCCACCTGGCTGTTGCAGCCCTGCTCGCGCAGGATCGCCACGCGCGGGCGCTTGCCGCTGTTGATGAACGGCGCGGCCACGTCTTCCTGCGGGTCGAAGGCCACGTTGGGGCTCATGCCCGGATCCTGCGTGTCGTTCCAGACGTCCAGCTCGGCCTGGGCGCACGCGGGGTTGTCGCGGCGCGCCATGATGCGGTAGGAGACTTCGCTCCAGGCGCGGCCGAGGTCGGCGCGCGGCTGGCCCCAGACCTTCTTGCCGTCGCGGTAGAACTCGACCTCGTCGCCGCCGTTCAGGCCGCCGATGACGTGCGAGTGGGCCGACAGGCCGGCGCCGCGCAGCACCTGCATGACGGCGTCGCGCTGGGCGGCCGGCACCTGGATGACGGCGCCGGCTTCTTCCGCGAACAGCGCCTTGAGCGTCAGTTCGTCGCGCTGCACCGCCACCTGTTCCGGACGGATCTTGTAGTCGCCCCAATCGGCCGATTGCGGGTCGAAGGTCAGCATGTCGAGGTTGACCGAGATGCCGGTGCGGCCGGCGAAGGCCATTTCCACCAGCGTGGCGAACAGGCCGCCGTCCGAACGGTCGTGGTAGGCCAGGATGGTGCCGGCCTCGGCCAGGGTGCGGATGGTGACGAAGAAGGCGCGCAGCGCTTCCGGCGAATCGATGTCCGGCACGGTTTCGCCGACCTGGTTGTAGGTCTGCGCCAGGATCGAGCCGCCCATGCGGTGCAGGCCGCGGCCCAGGTCGATCAGGATCAGCACGCTGTCGCCGGCGTCGGTGCGCAGCTGCGGCGTGAGGCTGGCGCGCACGTCGCCGACCGGCGCGAAGGCCGTGACGATCAGCGACACCGGCGCCACCACCTGGCGCTGCTCGCCGTCCTGCTCCCAGGAGGTCTTCATGGACAGCGAGTCCTTGCCCACCGGGATCGACAGGCCGGCGGCCTGGCACAGCTCGCTGACGGCCGACACGGTGTCGTACAGCGCGGCGTCCTGGCCGTCGACGCCGCAGGCGGCCATCCAGTTGGCGGACAGCTTGATGTCTTCCAGGCGCGCCACGTCGGCGGCGGCCAGGTTGGTCAGGGCCTCGGCCACGGCCATGCGGCCGGAGGCCGGCGCGTTCAGCATGGCGATGGGGGTGCGTTCGCCCATGGCCATGGCTTCGCCGCGGAAGCCCTGGTAGTCAGCCAGGGTGACGGCGCAGTCGGCCACCGGCACCTGCCACGGGCCGACCATCTGGTCGCGGCTGGAGAGGCCGCCGACGGTGCGGTCGCCGATGGTGATGAGGAACGACTTGTTGGCCACCGTGGGGTGGCGCAGCACGCGGTAGGCCGCTTCGGTCAGGTCGATGCCGGCCAGGTCGAGCGGCTCGGACACGCCCGGCAGGCGGCGCACGTCGCGCGTCATACGCGGCGGCTTGCCCAGGATGACGTCGATCGGCACGTCGACCGGACGCACCTCGGCCTCGCCCTGCGGACGGATCGTGTCCAGGCCCGGCAGGCCTTCGCCGTCCACCACGCGCAGCTGGCGCTCTTCGGTGGCCACGCCGACCACCGCGTAGGGGCAGCGTTCGCGGCGGGCGATGGCGTCGAAACGCTCCAGGTCCTGCGGCAGGATCGACAGGACGTAGCGTTCCTGCGATTCATTGCTCCAGATCTCGGCGGGCGACAGGCCGGATTCTTCCAGCGGCACGCGCTTCAGATCGAAGATGGCGCCGCGGCCGGCATCATTGACCAGTTCCGGGAAAGCGTTGGACAGGCCGCCCGCGCCGACGTCGTGGATGGCGATGATGGGGTTGTTCTCGGCCTGCTGCCAGCAGCGGTCGATCACTTCCTGGGCGCGGCGCTCCAGTTCGGGGTTGCCGCGCTGGACCGAATCGAAATCCAGCTCGGCCGAGTTGCTGCCCATGCTGATGCTGGAGGCGGCGCCGCCGCCCATGCCGATGCGGAAACCCGGGCCGCCCAGCTGGATCAGCAGCGCGCCGGGAGGGATCTCGTTCTTGTGGGTCAGGCCGGCGTCGATGCTGCCCAGGCCGCCCGCGATCATGATGGGCTTGTGGTAGCCCCAGCGCGTGCCGCCGGCGGTCTGCTCGAACGAACGGAAATAGCCCAGCAGGTTGGGACGGCCGAATTCGTTGTTGAAGGCGGCGCCGCCGATGGGGCCGTCGATCATGATGGACAGCGGCGAGGCGATGCGGTCCGGCAGGCCGTGGTGGTCGGCTTCCCAGGGCTGCGTGGCGTCGTCGAAGCGCAGGTGCGAGACGGTGAAGCCGGTCAGGCCGGCCTTGGGCTTGGAGCCGCGGCCGGTGGCGCCTTCGTCGCGGATTTCGCCGCCGGCGCCGGTCGAGGCGCCGGGGAACGGCGCGATCGCGGTTGGGTGATTGTGCGTCTCGACCTTCATCAGGGTATGCACGGTGGTGTCGCGGCGGATGTACCTGGCGCCGTCGACGCCCTCGCCGGTCACGCCCGGCACGCCGGCCTGGAAGCGCTGCGCCGGGCCGCCGGCCATGATGGCGGCGTTGTCCGAGTAGGCGACCACGGTGCCTTCCGGCTGCGCCTTGTGGGTGGCGCGGATCATGCCGAACAGCGTGTTGGGCTGCTCCTGGCCGTCGATCACCCACTGCGCGTTGAAGATCTTGTGGCGGCAGTGTTCGCTGTTGGCCTGCGCGAACATCATCAGTTCGACGTCGGTGGGATCGCGGCCCAGGTCGCTGAACGACTGGGCCAGGTATTCGATCTCGTCGTCGGACAGGGCCAGGCCCAGCGCGCTGTTGGCCTCGACCAGCGCGGCGGCGCCGCGCGCCTGCACGTCGACCGTGCGCATCGGCTTGCCGGCCAGCGGCTGGAACAGCGCCTGGCCGTCGAAGCTGGCGTCGACCACGGTTTCGGTCATGCGGTCGTGCAGGCAGTCGGCCGCGCGCGCCAGCATGTCGGCGTCGAACGACTTGCTGCCCAGCAGGCCGCGTTCGGGCGTGATGACGTAGCGCACGCCGCGCTCGATGCGGTGCACGGCCGACAGGCCACAGTTGTGGGCGATGTCGGTGGCCTTGCTGGCCCACGGCGAGATCGTGCCCAGGCGCGGGATCACCAGCAGCGCCAGGCTCTTGGCCGGCCCCTCGCCGGTGGCGGGCGTGCCGTAATCCAGCAGTTGGGTCAGTTGCTGCTGCTGTTCGGCCGTCAGGGCGGCGTCGGTGCTGACGAAGTGCTCGTAGCGGGCGGAAATGTCGGCCACGGGCAGGCCGGCTTCCTTCAATTGCGCCAGCAGGCGGTCACGACGAAAGGAGGACAGGACGGAGGAACCAGGCAGATGCTGAACAAGGGACACGATGCGGGCGCCGTATAAGGAAGGGAGCAAAACAAGGATTTTACCCCGCTTGGCGGGTTTTCCCGGACGGAAGGACAGCCATGTCCCGATCCGGCCCGAATTCGTCCGGCTTTGGCCATTGTTACAAAAGAATTCCGCGACGCAACGGCCGGCCTGCTGCACAGCAATATCCCCACCAAATCCCTGTCCGCATCGCGGGTTATGGCGTGCACCCGCCCCGCGCGGGCGGCCGCGGTATTGCGACGCACCATGTTGCGGCCATACCGCAGCGCGGGAAAACACGAACACCCCTGCCCTTGCCCCGACGGTAGGATGCAGCGACCCCATACCAAGAAAGCGCCCGCCGCGCTGGCCGTTGCCTCACATGTCACGCCCCGAAGCCCCCGCCGAGCCTGTCGAACCGATCATCCCCGCCGAAGCAGACCCCGCCGTGAAAGTGCCGCTGGCCATCGAGGACTGGCTGGCCGTGATCCTGCTGGCGGCGCTGGCCATCATCACCTTCCTGAACGTGCTGGTGCGCTACTTCACCGACCAGTCGTTCGCCTGGACCGAGGAAATCTCGGTGTTCCTGCTGATCGTGCTGACCATGGCCGGCGGCAGCGTGGCCTTCGTGCGCAACCACCACATCCGCATCGAGATCCTGGCCGACAACGGCTCGCCGCGGCGCCAGCGCATCATGGCGCTGATCGCCAACTTCTGCGTGCTGGCGTTCTTCGTGCTGCTGACGGTGCTGTCGATCAAGCTGGTGTCCGACGAATTCGTCTATGAGGAAACCTCGCCCGCCATCGGCGTGCCGACCTGGTGGTATTCGATCTGGCTGCCGGTGATGGCCGCCGCCATCTCGCTGCGCACGCTGGGCACGCTGCGGCGGCTGTGGCGGGCGCCGCTGCCCAAGGCCGACGGGGGCCAGGCATGATCGCCGGCATCCTGTTCGCCGTCTTCATCGCGCTGATGCTGATCGGCGTGCCGGTCGGCGTGGCGCTGGGCATCGGCGGCACCGTGGCCATCGTGCTGTCCAACCTGGACACGCCCTGGTATGGCCTGCTGACCGTGCCGCAGAATTTCTACGCCGGGCTGGCCAAGTACCCGCTGCTGGCGATTCCGATGTTCGTGCTGGTCGGCTCCATCTTCGACCGCTCCGGCGTGGCCAAGCGGCTGGTGGATTTCGCCATCGCCATCGTCGGCCGCGGCCCCGGCATGCTGCCACTGGTGTCGATCGCCGTGGCCATGTTCCTGGGCGGCATCTCGGGCTCCGGCCCGGCCTGCGCCGCCGCGGTGGGCGCCGTGATGATCGCGGCCATGTCGCGCGCCGGCTATCCGGGCGCGTTTTCGGCCTCGGTGGTGGCGGCGGGCGCGGCCACCGACATCCTCATCCCGCCCTCGGTGGCCTTCATCATCTATTCGGTGCTGGTGCCCGAGGCCTCGGTGCCGGCGCTGTTCGCCGCCGGCATGGTGCCCGGCATCCTGGCCGGCCTGGCGCTGATCGTGCCGGCCGTGTGGCTGTCGCGCAAGCACAAGATGGGCATGCTGGAAGCGCACCTGCCGCGTCCGCCGTTCTGGCGCAGCCTGCGCGAGGCCTCGTGGGGCCTGGCCGCGCCGGTGCTGATCCTGGGCGGCATGCGCATGGGCTGGTTCACGCCCACCGAGGCGGCCGTGGTGGCGGTGTTCTACGGCCTGTTCGTGGGCATGTGCATCCACCGCACGATCAAGCTGCGCGACCTGTACGTGATCCTGCGCGAGGCGGCCGAGCTGTCGGCCGTGATCATGCTGGTGGTGACGCTGGCCGGCATCTTCGCCTGGGCCCTGTCCACGCTCAGCGTGATCGACCCGATCACCCACGCCATCGTCAATTCCGGGCTGGGCGAATGGGGCGTGCTGGCGCTGCTGATCCTGCTGCTGATGACGGTCGGCATGTTCCTGGACGGCATCTCCATCTTCCTGATCTTCGTGCCGCTGCTGATGCCGATCGCCAAGGCCTACAACTGGGATCCGGTGTGGTTCGGCGTGATCCTGACGCTGAAGGTGGCGCTGGGCCAGTTCACCCCGCCGCTGGCGGTCAACCTGATGGTGTCGTGCCGCATCGCGCGCGTGCCGATGGAATCGACCGTGCGCTGGGTGGTGTGGCTGCTGGGCGCGATGTTCCTGGTGCTGGTGGCGGTGCTGGTGTTCCCGCAGCTGGCGCTGTGGCTGCCGCACAAGCTGGGCTATTGAGGGAACCGGACGGGGGATCTGGACGCCACCGCCCGGAATGCATTCATGACAACAACAGACAGACCCGCAAAGAGAGGAGACGCAACATGAATTTCCGCAAGCTGATCGGCGCCACGCTGTGCGCCGCCGCAGTCGCCGCCATTCCCGCGGCCGCGCAGGCGCAGAACTACAAGCCCGAATACAAGCTCTCCATCGTCGTCGGCACCACCTTCCCGTGGGGCCAGGGCGCCGAGATCTGGTCGAACCTGGTGCGCGAGCGCACCCAGGGCCGCATCAACATCAAGGTCTACCCCGGAACCTCGCTGGTGCAAGGCGACCAGACCCGTGAATTCACCGCCATCCGCCAGGGCGTGATCGATATGGCGGTGGGTTCGACCATCAACTGGTCGCCGCAGGTCAAGCAGCTCAACCTGTTCTCCCTGCCCTTCCTGATGCCGGACTACGCGGCCATCGACGCGCTGGTGCAGGGCGACGTGGGCAAGGAGATGTTCAAGCTGATCGAGAAGGCCGGCGTGGTGCCGCTGGCCTGGGGCGAAAACGGCTACCGCCAGCTCAGCAACTCCAAGCGCGAGATCAAGCGGCCCGAGGACATGAAGGGCATGAAGCTACGCGTGGTCGGCTCGCCGCTGTACATCGACACGTTCACCGCGCTGGGCGCCAACCCGACCCAGATGAGCTGGGCCGACGCCCAGCCGGCGCTGGCCAGCGGCGCGGTCGACGGCCAGGAGAACCCGCTGTCGATCTACACCGGCTCCAAGCTCTACACCGTCGGCCAGAAGTACCTGACGCTGTGGAACTACGTGGCCGATCCGCTGATCTTCGTGGTCAACCGCGAGGTGTGGAATTCGTGGTCGGAAAAGGACCGCGACATCGTGCGCCAGGCCGCGCTGGACGCCGGCAAGCAGCAGATCGTGATCGCGCGCAAGGGCGTCACGCCGGAAGACCCGTCCTTGCTCAAGGAGATCGAGGGCCACGGCGTCACCGTGACTTCATTGAACCAGGCCGAGCATGACGCCTTCGCCAAGGTCACCCAGCCCGTCTACGACAAGTGGAAGAAGCAGATCGGCGAAGACCTGGTCAACCTGGCCGAGAAGTCCATCGCGGCGCGCAAGAAGTAATTCCGCCGAAACGACGGCACGCCAACCGAACAAGCAGCAAGCCCCAGGGGAACGGGCGGCGCAAGCCGCCAACCGAGGCAGGGACGTCAGATCCCGCCCACCAAAGACGGGCGCCGGCCACAAGCCGGCGCCCGTCGCCTTTTCAGCGAGCGTGACGGCGCGCGGCCCCGCCGCGAACCCCGCGACCGCCCGCGCGGCGATTACCGGCGCCGCCGCATCGTCACGCGCAGGAAACGGGCCGGCCCAGGCCCTTGGCGCAATGCCGCAACGCCTGCCGCAGCGCCGTGTCGATCGAACGCGTGGACAGGCCCAGCCAGCGCGCCACCTCGTCGCGCGAGCGCCCTTCCACCCGCAACGCGACCAGCACCGCCTGCTGCTGGCGCGACAGGCCGTCCATGGCGCGCGCCAGCGCCGCCAGTGTCGAGCGGGCCTCGGCGCGGGCCTGCGGGCCGGGCGCGTCGTCGCACAGGTCCGGACAGCCGCCCTCGGGATCATCGAGCGAGACGCAGGACGGCCGCGCGCGCACGATGTCGATCGCCAGGTGGCAGGCCATGCGGAACACATAGGCGTCGGCGTTGGCGACCTCGCCCGCCACCGGGCGCGCCAGCCGCAGCCAGGCGCCATGCAGGCCTTCGCTGGCCAGGTCGGCGCAGCCCAGCCGCCGCGCCAGGCGGCCATGCAGGGCCGCGTAGCCCTGCACCAGATGGTCGCGCAGGCGCGCCGCGGTCTCGGCCGATGGCGATGCGTCGAGCCACGCCGCGTTTGCCGCGACGGCGGCATTTGCGGCATTTGCCGCGTTCGCCGCCGGCGCGGGCCGCGCGCCCGCCAGCCGCGCATAACCGCCCACCCGGCAGTCCGGCGCCAGATCGGTGTCCGTGTCCGGCCAGGGCGCGGCTCGCGCCGCGCCCCAGTCCGGCGCGTCGCGCCAGGCCGGCGGCGGCGCGGGCCGGCCCCGGCGGCTCGCGCTAGGGATCGGGTTCATCATGGCTACAGCGGGCCCAGGTTGTCGCGCTCGCGCTCGGTCAGTTGCTGGCGCGCCTGCGCCGGCAGCTCGCCCAGCCCCAGCACCCGCACCGCGCTGGCCGGGTCGTAGACCGCCGACGCGCCCACCGGCGCGGCCGGCGCCGCGCCCTCGCCCGGCGCCGGCTCATTGCCATAGCCCAGGATCTGCACCGAGATGATGGACGGCTGCGACTGCCGCGACGCCGACCGGGTGCGCGCCGCGTCGTTCTCGGCCGAGGCCGCCGCGGCGCTGGACGCCGCGCTGGCCGAACTGAGCGCGCCCGTGTTCACCGCGGCTGCCGCCGGCACCCCGGCGCTGGATCCCTGCGCCTGGATGTTGGCCGCGTTGACCACGTGCAGCGCCGCCACGTTGACGTTGCCCGAACTGCGCACGCCCGCCTCGCCCGGATCGATGGTGCCCAGCGGCGCGATCAGGTCGATGTCGCCGCGCGGCACTTCCGGAATCGGGTTGAGCGTGGCGATGCCGGCGCCCGAGGACGGCGCCTGCGGCGCCATGACGACGTTGCCCATCGCGTCGTACTCGCGCCGCGGCGGGGTGTAGACCACGGTGGTCTTGGCGCCGCGGCCGGCGTTGATGTCGCCTTCGGCCGACCACGCCAGGATGTCGCCGCCGAAGGTCGTCATCACCCGCGACAGGCCCAGCAGCAGGCTGCCCTGCGAGTAGACCTGGATGTCGCCCTGTCCCTGCGTGATCAGGCCCGCGCTGCCCGGCGGCGCGATGCCCGGCACGCCGACCACGATCTGGCCGCCTGGCGCCAGCAGCTGGATCGAGCCGCCGGCCACGGTGCGCACGCCCGAAGCGCCGGACATGGCGATGCCGCCTTCGCGCGCCGCGCCCTCGGGGAACAGCGCGGCGATGGCCTGACGGCCGCGCAGATACGACCCGGGACGCGGCCCCTGGGCATCGTTGTACTCGCGGCCGCCGGCGCGCAGTTCGGCGAAATACACCGAACGCAGGAAGCCCTGGCGCAGCGCCAGCGGCATCGCCTCGAAGCGCGCCAGCACCTCGGCGTCGCTGCCGCTGAAGCCGTCCTGGCTGCGCAGCCAGTCCGCCAGTTCGCGTTCGTAGGTGTGGACCACCTTGCCAGGCTGGCCGGACAGGGTCTGGCCGGCCAGTGCGCGGTTGGCCGGATCCAGGTACAGCCTGGCGAGCGCGTCGTAGTCGGGGCCGGCCGCGCCGGCGCCCGCGGTGATGGCAATGCTGGCGCCGGGCTGCCGGTCGCCGCGCAGCGCCGGACCGACGCTGACGATGCTGGCGCGGTCTTCCTGCAGCAGGTTGCGGCCCGCGATCACGTCGAGCAGGCCGGGACCGGCCACCTTGACGTCGGCATACCAGATGTCGCGGCCGGCGCGCAGCAGCGATACGTCGGACGGGCCATTGTGCAGGAAGGTGCCGTCCAGGGCGACGATGTCGCGTCCCGCCAGCGCCCGCACCGGCGTGGCCGCGCGCAGCCAGTGCAGGATCGTGCGGTTCGACTGCGGCCCGAAGTCCGCCGCCATGCCGGGACTCAGGCCGACCAGGTCGCCGCGCACCGCGTAGAAGCGGGCCGGCGCGCCGCCTTCCGCGTGCAGCGGACGGACGCCCGGCGTATCGGGCCCGAAGGCGAACAGCGGATGCCAGTTCGACGCGGGACTGACCGGCACGTCCGGACCGAACGGCGCCGACGCGTCGATGCCGAGGTTGTGCTTGCCGGCCTGAACCGCGCCGCTGGCGTCGAAACCGGCATAGGCGGGCTGGAACGGCGTCGGCAACGCCGTGTCGGCCCCGGACATGCTCACCGGCGAGCCGCCGCCATAGATCGACTGCCGCGCCAGGAAACTCAGCTCGCCACTGGCCGACGGCGCCAGCAACAGGCCGCCGCGAGACGCGGCGTCGGGGTTTCCGCTCCGGATGGAACGCCCGAAGTAGATGCTGCCCGATGCCGCCGTCACCCGCAGAATCGACGGGTACACGGTGACGCCGTCGCCGTTGATGACGGACAGCGACGCCTCCGGCAGGTAGGCCTGCGCGGTGGACGGCGTGGCGTTGCCGCCCGCGCTCAACAGGTTGATCGCGGTCGCCGGGGTCCACAGCGTGAACCAGCTCTGGCCGCCGCCGGCGGTCAGGGCCGCGCCCGGCGACTGCACCGAGGTGTTGAGCGTGCGCACCCGGCCGGCGTCGGAGACGCCGGACAGCACCAGGTCGCCCAGCGTTTCCAGATAGACGCCGGCATCGCCCGGCACCAGCGTGATGCCGCCGCTGGCGGCGGCCAGGGTCGGCGTGAACGGGTCGATCGTCCGCGCATCCAGCGCGTCGCCTTCCAGGCCGGGCTGCTGCAGGAAGTGCTTGCGGTACAGCGGGCGGGCGCCGCCGATGGCGCTGGCGGCGATCTGGATGGTGCCGCGCAGGTTGGTCACCATGCCGTCCAGATCCGGCTTCTGGCTGTTGGTCATGTACTGCGTGGCGTGCTGGGTGGCGTCGAAATCCGGATTCCACGCGCCGCCCAGGCGTACCGTCAGGTCGCCGCCGCCCGTCAGCGTCAGGCCGCCATCGGCGCCCACGCGTCCGGTGCTGCCCACGGCGACGGCCAGGCCCTGGCTGCGCGGCGGCCGCGCGCCGTATATATCCGCCGGGCGCGTCGCCATGACGCCGGCATCGCCGCCCGCCCGCAGGCTGAGGTTGCCGCCGCCCAGGGTGCCGAAGCCGGTGAAGCCGACCAGATAGGGCTCGTTGCCGTTGGCCTCGGTCACGCCCATCGGCACCGCATAGGCGCCGAAGTTGATCCACCACGACGCCGGCAGCGCGTCCGAGCCCTGGCGCCAGAGCCAGTTGCCGACACTGGCGTTGGCGGTCTGGGCGCGTTCGGGCGCGCGCAATCCGCTCCACAGGTCGCCGCTGATGCCGCCGCCCACCGCGATGTCCAGATTGCCGCCGTGCTCCGGATACCAGGCGCGATAGCTGCCATTGGCGGCGGCGTAGTCGCCTTCCTGAGGCCCCAGCAGCGACACGCGTTCACTGCCGCCGGCGGCGTCGAACACGTGCTTGCCGCGCGGCTGGTCGTAGGGATCGACGCCATCGGCGCGCAACAGCGCGGCCGACGGCGTGCCCGCCGTGTAGACGCCGTAGGGCGACGGCATGCGCAGGTCGCCCGCCGCCGTCAGGCCCAGGTCCGCCGCGCCCGTACGCACCACGCTGAACATCGGCGCCAGCAGCTTGGACGCCACGATGTCCTTGATGGGCGCGATTTCGGTCTTGCACATGCCGGGCACCAGGTCGCAGACGCCCTCCATGCCTTCCAGCACCGGCGTGCCTTCGACCTCGCCGATAATGTCGTAGGCGGCGGGTCCCCACACCAGCGAAATGCGCTTGGGATCGATCACGCACAGTCCCGGCAGGATGTCGCAATCGCTGACCCAGTCCGGATCGACCGGCTCGCCTTCCGGATAGCCGTAGTCGTTGGGCGCGTACACCATGCCGACGCCGCCCGGCGTAACCTTCAAGCGCGACGAGCTATGCGAATCGGCCAGCACCAGCGAACCGCGCGAGGCCGGATCGACGGCGCGCGGATCGGCCGAACCCAGGTCGGCGCCGGCCGTCAGCTGCAGGCTCCAGCTGGTCGCGCCCTGCGGCAGCATCGGCGCCAGGGCCCAGTTGGCGCCCTGGAACTCGCCCGTCTTGGGACGCAGGTCGATCGGCTTGTCTCCCGGCAACTCGACCTTGGTCAGGGCCGGGATCACGGCGCCGCGCGCCAGCGGCACGACGCCGCTGGCCGTCATGGCCACCGGCAGCGCCACGCCCTTGGGCCAGGTCAGCGCCGCCACCAGCGTCTCGGCGCGCAGCACGGTGCCGGCGCCCAGCTTCATGCCCGGGCTGAGCGTGATGTCGGCGGTCGGCACGGTGCCGGCGCGCCAGGCCAGCGAGCCATCGCCGTAGTACACGTCGGCCGCCAGCACCATGCCGGCCGGCAGCACATACGAGCCGGCCAGCTCGGCCATGACCGGCAGCGCCACGCCCTTGGGCAGGGCCATGCCGTCGGCGGGCAGGTCGTAGTTCAGCACCGCATGCCTGGGGAAGACCGTGCCCTTGTCCAGCGACACGCCGTCGATGGGAATCACCACGTCGCTGCCGAACGGCGTGGTGCCGTCGCCCAGCTTGGTTCGCCATTCGACCAGATACCAGCCCTGGTCGTCGGGCGTGGCCGGCGGCGGCGCGAAGCCGTCGTTGATGCTGCCGTGCAGGGTCAGGTCGCCGGCGGCGCGAATGTTCAGCACGCCCGGTTCGCCAAAGCCGCGGCGCGCCGGATCGAGCCGGTCGGCGCCCGGCCCGTAGCGGAAACCGGACAGGTCCAGGTCGCCCGCCACCGTCAGGTTGCCGGCGGGATTGACCAGCGGATCGCTGACGATGTCCACCCCCGGCCGCAGCCGGTAGCCATCCAGCCCGGCCAGCCGCGCGCGCAGCGCGCCGTTGCCCAGCGCGGCGTTGATGAAGGTCTGGCTGTCGCCGTCGATGCGGATCAGCATGTCCTGCGTGATCAGCTGCGGCTTGCTGCCCGAGACATCGGGCGTGTCCGCCAGCGGCGCGTCGGCGTATTCGCGGAAGGCGTTGACCGCGACGGTCGCGGCGCCGCGCACCCGGGGCGCGCCCTGCACCCGCAGGGCCACGTCGTTGGCGCCGGCGCCCTCGCCGCGCGGCCCCGCGCCGCCGATCCGGCGCGCGTTCAGGTCGAGCGTGCCGCGCGCCACGCCGTCATGGCCCTCGGCCTCGGTGCCGGCGCGCAGGTCGATGGCGGCCGCCGGCCCCAGGATCAGCGTGCCGTTGCGCGAGGTCAGCGAGACCAGCGCGCGGTTGGGGCTGTCGATGATCTTGCCGTAGCTGTCGCGGCGCAGGCCGGCGCCATGCGTATCCAGCGTGCCCAGCACGGTCAGGTCGCCATTGGCGGCCAGGCGGATCACGCCCGGCTGGAAGCCGCTGGCATCGATGCGCCCCGCCACGGTCAGATTGCCCCCGTCGACGGTGATGGCGACCTGCCGCGCGCGCACTTCGTCGCCCACCGTCAGGTCGCCCTGCTTGGTCTGGAAGCGGCGCGCGCCGAACACCTGGCCCTGGTTCAATCGCGCGTTCAGGCCGGCGAAGTCCGCCAGCGCCTGCGCCCGCACGGTGATCTCGGCGCCGTCGTACGGCACCCGCGTGCCGCCCGCGTCATATTGGCCCGACGCGCCGCCCAGGATCGAACCGGCCAGGTTCACCCGGCCGGCGGTGGCGCCGAGCGCCGTCGCCGCCAGCGTGCCGCCGCGCTGGTGGCGCGCCGACAGGTCGATGACCGCGCCGGCCGCCTGCTCGATGTTGCCGGCGGCGCTCTCCAACACCAGGTCGCCGCCCCAGGTGTAGCCCAGTTGCTCGTAGAAGCCGACCTCGCGGCCCGACAGATCCAGGCGCGATTGCGCGCCCAGGCGGAGGTCGTCGCGCGCCTTGACCGTGAGCTTGCCCGAGGCCAACACGATGGTGCCGTCCAGGTCCACCGAGCCGGCCTCCAGCGCCAGCTTGGCGCCCAGCGCGCCCGCGTTGGCGGGCTGGACCGGCGCGCCGTCCGGACGCCGCAGCGTCAGCGCGCCGCCGGCCGCCAGCGTGAGCGAGGAAGCGGCGTCGCCCGTGAGCAGCGGCGTGACGATATTCAGGTCGCCGCCGCGGTAGGCGTAGCCCTTGCCCGCCTCATACGCGCCCTGCCGATGATAGGCCTTGAGCGTGCCGAGCCCGTTGGCGCCGACGCTGGCGCTGCCCAGCAGGTCGACGCCGGCGAAGCCCAGCGCCAGGCGGTCGGCCGACAGCCAGTTCAGCGGCTGGCTCTCGGGGCCGTAGCCGAACACGATGCGTTCGGCGGCCAGTTGCAGGCGCCCGTCGCCCAGGCGGTCGGCGATGGCCGCGCCGGGCATGCTGGGGTCGTACTCGCCGGTCTGGCTCAACGGTCGGGCCGAGATGCCGGTCCACACCAGGTCGCGCGAACGGATCACCGCCGTATCGCCGGCGCCGCCATAGCCGTAGATGGCGGGCGCGCCCAGCACCAGCCGGCCCACGCCCTTGCCGCCGGTGGTGTCGAGCGTCACGGAACCGAACACGTTGACGGAATCGCGCGCATTCAGCACCAGGGTCTCGACCACGGGGATGCCCGGCCCGGCATTGCCCTTGAGCAGCCGGTCGAGCACGCCCTGGTTCATGGCCAGGCCGCTGGGCAGGACGCCCTGCGCGGCCGCCTGCGCCAGCGCCGCCGCATCGCCCAGGTTCAGCGCCGACATCGCCAGCAGCAGGTTGCGCGCGCCATAGCGCGCGTTGTCCGCCAGCGTGAAGACCTTGTCGGTGGCGATCAGCAGCGTGCCCTCGCCGGCCAGCGTGGTGGCGGCGCCGGTGCATGCCCCGGCGCAGGCGCCGACGTTGATGTAGCCGGGGCCCTGCGTGCCATTGGGATTGGCCGGCAACAGGTTGACCCAGCCGTTCGACACCCCCAGCACGCCGGTCATGCCGGCCGCGTACACCAGGCCCGAACTCGAATCGTAGGCCGGCTTGCCGCGGCCGATGGTGGAGATGCTCGCGCCCTCCTCCACCGTGATGCCGCCCCAGGTGGCGCCGCTGACCAGGAACACTTCGGCCGCGCGCAGCGTGGCGCCCGCGCGCAGGTCGACGGTATTGGTGGTGGATTGGAAGGTGGCGAAATTGTCGCCAGGCCGCAGCGACACGGTGCCGCCGATCAGCATGCGGACCGGGTTGAAGCGGTTCAGCGCCGACGCCGACAACGACGCGCCGCTGTAGCCCGCCGTCGGGCCGACGCCGTCCGCCAGCAGCTCGATGCCGGTGCCGCTGACTTCCAGCGTGCCGTCCGTGCCGCCCTTGGCGGCGGCGAAATTCGCCGAGCCGTCGAAGGCCAGCATGGGCTTGCCATCTTGCGCCACGCTGCGGCCGTAGCTCAGGCGCAGCGTGCGTGCATCGGCCGCGATCTGCCCGCGCAGGCCGCCGCGGCGCTGCGCATCGGCGGCGACGAAGGCATCGTGGCTCATCTCGTTGTAGCCGGAGTGCTTGCGCACCTGGTCGCCCGGCGTCAGCAGCAATTGGCGCGGCAGCGCGGCGCGCAGGCCGGTATTGGCCACGCCCAGGTAGCCGGACGCCACCAGCGACCCTTGCGGCGTCGGCGCGGCGCCCGGCGCCAGGGTCTCGGCACCCAGTTCGACGCGATAGGCGCCGGGCATCAACGCGTAGGCCGCCGGCATCAGGGTGTAGACGCCCGCCTTCAGTCCGCCCGCATCCTGCGCCAGCGTCAGGGTCTGGCCCACCTCCGGCTCGTTGCCGGCGGTATCCGGCGCCACCGGCGCATACTGGCCGGCATAGCCCGGCACGATGGCGTAGACGCGGTTGCCGGCCGCGCTGTGGCGGAACACCGGATTGGCGTTGACCAGCGGCGTGCGCAGGATGTCCACCGAGCCGCCGCGGCCGGTGACAAAAGCCGCGCCGCGCAGGTCGCCGCCGCCGCCCAGGTCCAGCGCCGCGCCCGCGTAGCCGGTAAGCGCGCGGCCGGTGAACTCGATGCCGCCGGCATTCTGCTGGCGCATTTCCAGCGCCTTGCCCGCGTAGGTATAGGCCAGCCCGTCGGCGGTGCCGCCGTAGGGCACCATCACGCCCGCGCCGCTGACCGAGGTCAGGCTGCCCGGCATCAGTTCGACCGACGCGGCCCGCGCGCCGTCGACGTGGAGCGCATCCTGCCCCAGCATGATCTCGCCCATCGGCGCGCGGATCGTGCCGGCCTGGATCACCGTGTCCGCGCCCAGGCTGAGCTTGCCGAACACCGACAGCGGCGGCGCGGCATCCGTGCCGGCCTGCCGCAGGATTTCCAGGCGCCGGCCCGGCGCGTAGCCGGCCCAGATGGTGGCGCTGGCGCCCGTGGCCGGATACAGCTGCGCGCTGGTGATGCGCAGGTCGCCCACCGTGCCCAATTCCGTCGAGGCATCGCCGGACAGGCCGCGGCCGGTCTGGCCGCCCAGCAGGCGCACGTCGCCGCGGCTGTCGAGCCGCACCTGATCGAAGCCGCGCCGGTCGACCTGCACCGCGGAGCCGTCGGCCATGCGGATTGCGCCCAGCGCGCCGAAGCCGACGCGGTCGCGCACGTCGATCAGGTCGGCGCTGGCGGTGAAAGTGCCGATCCCGGCACGGGTCGACGGACCGTCACGCCATCCCACCGTGGGCGTCACGCCATCCCCCCTGGCGCGCGACGCGCCCGCCAGCCGCAGGTACGGCGCCGCCAGGCTGACCGCGACATCCGCCGGCGCGCGGTCGGTCACCGCATAGCTGCCCGCATAGATGCGCAGGCTCTGCGAGGCGGACAGCGACACCTTGCCGTCGAAACCCAGGATGCCGTTGACCAGCAGCGACAAGTTACCGAAGCCACCCGCCTCGAATTGCTCGACCGACAGGCGCGCCGCGCCATGGCGCAGCGCCGGGTCGGCCTGGCCGGGCGACAGGTTCGCCGCCAGTCCGCTGGACTGGGTCGTCTGCGACAGGATCAGTTCGCGCACGCCGCGCACGGCATCGTCGACGCTGACCGACAGCGGGAAGGTCGGCGTCTCCAGCGCCAGCGCCAGCGTGCCGCCGGCCGCGCCGGCGCCGCCGGCGGACGCGCGCATCTCGCCATCCAGGAACAGCCCGTAGGTGGTCTTCAGCACGATCTGGCCGCCGTCGCCGGCCAGGTCACGCGCGCCCAGCCCGTTACCGCGCGCGGCATCGATGGCGATGCGCGAGCCGGAGGCGTCCAGCAGCGCGCCGGGCCGGATCACGATGGCGAGGTCGCGCGCGGCGGGGGCGGCGCCGCTGGCGTCCCAGTCGAGCGCGCCGCCCAGCAGAATGCTGCCGCCGGCGGGCGCCTTGCCGTAGCGCAGGCCCTGCGCGTCCAGCGCGCCCGCCGCCTGGCCGGACACGTCCAGCACGGCGCCGCCGCCGATCCAGATGGCGCGGTTGTGCGCCTTGGACGCGGGGCTGTCGCGCCGGTCGCTATCCGGCGCCACGATGTCGGCCTCGATGCGGCCGCCGCGCGCCCGCAGCGTGCCGTCCACCGTGATGCGGCTGTTGCCCCCGCCCAGCAGGCGGATGGCGCGGCCGGGATCGACCATCACCTGCGCGCCCGCGCCGATGACGATGTCGGCGCCGTCCTCGATGCGCTGCGAACGCAGCGTCAGGTCCGCGCCGGCGCGCGGCGTCAGGCGCGCCTTGACCGGATCGTCCTGGTATTCGGGCGGCAGCCACAGTTCCGGCAGCGCGGCGGCGTCGGCGCCAGGCGCCCCATAGCGATAGACCGGCGCCGCCACCGCCAGCACCGCGCCGGGCGCGACCCGCAGGCCGCCGCGGCCGTTGATGTCGTAGTGCGAAAAGCCGGTCCGCAACATCGCGGGATCCAGCCACAGCGCGCCGTCGGCTGCGGCCTCGCGCGCGCCGCCGATCTGCACCACGCCATCGCGCTCGATCGTCAGCGTGCCGCCACCCGTCATGCCGTAGCCGCGCAGTTGCGCGTCCATCGCCAGCGCGCCATTGGCCGCGCCCTCGACTTCCGGCGTGCCGGCCCGCAGGCTCACGTCGCCGCCCTTGCCGCCGCGCGTCGCGCCCTTCTGCAACAGCGCGCCGCCGGACGACACATCGATCAGCGCGCCGCGTTCCAGCGTGATGGCATGCGGCGAGGCCAGCGTCACGCTGCCGCCGTCCAGGCGCCCCAGTTGCGGCGTCGCGCCTTCCTGGCGCCGCAGGTCGACCCAGCGGCCGCTGGCGTCCAGCACCGCGCCATCCCGCAGCACGATGGCGGCCGCGCCCGCCGTGGACAGCGCCCGCGGCTTGGCGCTCGCATCCGGCGACACGAAGGTGTTGCTCAGGCTGATGGCGCCGCCGCGCGCCGCCAGGCCGGCGCCCACGTCGATCCTGCCGGCGGTCAACGCCACCCGCCCGCCATCGGCCAGGGCCACCGCGTCCGCCACCGTGAGCGTGCCCGCCGTGGCCAGGTCCAGCCCGCCCAGGCCGCGCGCGGACAAGGTGGCCGCGTCCAGCCACAGCGTGCCGATGCGCGCGGCATCGAGCGCGTCGTCCGCCGCCATGCCGGCCGTGATGCCGCCATGGCGGCCCAGCCGCACATCGGTGGCGTAGACGTCGATGCGGCCCAGGGCGCCATAGCGCCCGGAGGCCAGCGTGCCCGCGCGCGCCACCGCCAGATGGCCCTGCTGGTAGCCATCGGCCGCCGCCTCGCGCGCCCGGGTCTGGCGCACGCCGTCGTAGACCGTGGTCACGATCTCGCTTTCCAGCACCGCGGTCGGCGCCGACAGCAGCAACTGGCCGGCGTCGCGGCCCACCGTGTAGCCCGCCTCCAGGCGCGTGCGCGGCGCCAGCAGCGGGTTGTCGAAATAGCGCGTGGCGCTCTCGCCCCAGCGCTGGTGGCGGTCCTCGTAGCCCTTGTAGATGCCGCTGTAGAGCACGTCGGCGGGCGCCGTGGACGCCTCGTACAGGCGGCCGTCGGCGCCGCGCAGCCAGCTCAGGTTGACGCTGCCTTCGGCCACGTCGAGCGCGCCGCCCGCCAGGTTGATGCGCGCCCCCGCCTGCGCCACCACTTCCTTGCCGCCCAGCGTGACCGTACCGCCCTGCGCCGCCCATTCGCCGATGCCGTGGCCCAGGTTGCCCAGGTAGCCGCCCACTTCCAGCAAGCCGCCGGCCGTGTACCAGCGCTCGCCCTCGTAGCCGCCGGTGCCGGCCGCCACCTTGATCAGCGAGCGGCGGTCGATCCACACATCGCCGTTGAACAGCTTGCCGGCATCGCGGTTGCCCGGCGCGTCGCGCAGCTCATTGCCCTGCACGTTGACCTTGACGCTGTTGGACTCCATCGAAATGCGCGCGCCCACCAGGCCGGCCACGTCCAGCTCGGCGCCGTCGGCGACGAAGCTGCGGCGCGTCGCGCTGGCCGCGATCTGCCCGCCGGTGGCCAACGCCAGCGCCCCGCCCTGGAACTGGATGTCACCGCCGCTGACGATCTCGATGCGCGACTGGTCGCGCCGGTCCGACAGGCGCGACAGGTTGTCGAAGACGCCAAAGGCCGCGCGCTGGCGCAGCAGGTCCTGCTCGGCCGATTCCTTGATCAAGGCGCTGCGCTGGCTGTCGAGCGCGCTGCTGCCGTCGTCATCGATCAGCACCGCGGTCACCGATTGCGCCCCCAGCACGACGCTGCCCTGCGTGTCGGCGGCGGAGTTGAGCAGATGGATGGTGCCGCGCGTGCGCGTGGTGGTGGTCGCCAGCGCCACGCCTTCCTGGCGCACCTCGCGGCCCGCCAGCGTGACGTCGCCCTCGGCCGCGGTGATCAGGCCGGTATTGCGCACCAGGCCGCCGGTCGCGCCCTGGCGCGGCGCGATCTCGTTGCCGCGCGTGGTCGACAGGGTGTTGTCCTGGGTGCCGACGCCGCGCCGGATGACGAAGCTGTCGCCGGCCGCCAGTTGCGCCTGGCCGCGCGGCGTGGTGATGGCGCCGGCGTTGTGGACCTCGCTGCCCGCCAGCAGCACGTAGCCGCCGCCCTGCGTCACGCTGGCCGGCGCGTGCGTGTCGATGCGCGCGCCGGGCCGCACGTCGATCCGGCCCAGCGCGTCGGTGAACGTGGCGGTCGTGCCCTGCGCGCCATACAGGCCGCGCTCGCGGAACTGCTCATCGCTGATCCTGCCGGCCGCCGCCACCAGGTTGCGCACGTTGACCTGGCTGCCGCCGTCGAACACCACGCCGTTGCGGTTGACCAGCAGCACCGTGCCCTGGCCCTTGACCTGCCCCTGGATCTGGCTGGGACGTCCGGCCGGATCGTTGATGCGGTTGAGCACCGCCCACTCGGCCTGCTGGCGGAAATCCACCGTGGTGTTGCGGCCGACGTTGAACGTCTCCCAGTTGAGGATGGCGCGGTCCGCCGTCTGCGTCACCGTGACCGTGGTGCGCCCGTCCGCCACGCTGGCGACCGGCGCCTGCGCGTTGAGCCAGCCGCGCGTCAGCGCCTGCGTGTCGACCTTCAGTCCGCCCTCGACCAGCCCGTCCGGCGCCGCGCCGCCGGCGGCCTGGCGCGCGGCCGCCTGCGCCGCCTGCTGGGCCGCGATGGCGGCCGCGGTGCGGTTCAGGTTGGTCAGCGAATGCTGCAGCTGCTGGCGCGCCTGCGCCTGTTGCCGCGCCGCCGTCGGCACGCCCGCGATGCTGCCATCGGGCGCGCGGCCGGTGGCCTGCGTCTGCGCCTGCGTCGCGCCCTTGGCCGCGAACCAGCCGCTGCTGAACGCGGCGGGCGCGGCCTGGGCGCCCCCCGCCGCCAGCATCAGCAGCAACGCCGCCGGCACGGGCTTGAGCCGTCCGCGCCAGGGGCTGGCCGCCGCGGAACGGGCCAAGGGGAACTTGCGGGAAGGCGATGTCATGACGGGCAATCCTGATCCGAGTAGCCAATTGGGAAGCGGCCTGCCGTCATTGCCTCGCGGCGCGTGACGGCGGCCCATATCCCAATGACGCGGATCGGATCGGGAATGGCTACCGGAATCAGGAAGGTTTTTTGTAACAGCGGCATGGGCCGGCCGCGGCGGGTCAGCTCAGCAGCACGATGCCGCCCGGCAGGCGGGTCAGTTGTGCGCCGTAAAGATCGCGCAGCATGCGCAGCGCCAGGTCGGTCTCGTTGATGGCAAAGCGCATGCGCACGCGCCGCGTCGCCAGCTCGGCATTGCGCAGCAGCACCCGGCCCGGACGGTAGCGGTTGATCTCGTCCACCACCTCGGCCAGGGTCTGGCCCGAGAAGCTGAGAGAACCGCTACGCCAGCCTTCGACCTCGCCGAGGTCGGCGACCGCCACCTCGCGCAGGCCGGCCTGGTCGTAATACAGCTGCTGCCCCTGCGCCAGGGTCTGACGGCGGCCATTCAGCTCGACGTCGACCCGTCCTTCCAGGCAGGTGACGCAGACCTGCGGCCCGGTGTAGCGCAGGTTCAAGCGCGCCTGGCGCGCATGCGTGACACCGGCGCCGGCGTAGACCGCCACCGCCTCGCCCACGCCCGCCTGCACCTGCGCTTCGCCAGCCACCAGCTCGATGGCCGCGCCGCCGCCCTCGGCCGCGCGCCGGTTGATGCGCGTCTGGGTGTTCATCTGCACGCGCAGGCCGTCGGCCAGCGCCAGTTCGCGCTGCTCGGCGGTGCCGGTGCGGAAGTCGGCCGAGAACTCCAGCAGCGACGGCCACAGCGACAACGGCGGCCACACCGCCAGCGCCGCGCCGCCGGCGGCCAGCGCCGTGCCGAAGAAGGCGCGCCGGCCAGGGTGGCGGGGCGCGTGGCCGGCGCGCCGCGCCGGCGGATGCGCCAGGCCCGGTTCGCGCGCGGCCGCCCGCGCCAGCGCGGGCCCCATCTCCTGCCACAGCCGCGCCACCTCGTCCCAGGCGCGCCCATGCGCCGGGCTGCTGGCGCGCCATTGGCGGAAGGCCTCGGCGTCGCCGCGCGTGGCGTCCCGGTCGCGCAGGCGCAACCACCATTGCTCGGCTTCGCGCCGCAGGCGGTCGGGGGTGTCGGGGGGATTCATGGCGCCGATCATCGTGTCAGAATTTGCGGCGGCCAACAAGCTCGCCGTTGGCCACGGCGTCGCTATCGGCCAGGCGCGCACGGCAATGGCGCATGGCGGCGCCCAGTTCCTTCTTCACCATCGCCACCGAAATCTGGAAGCGATCGGCGATCTCTGCGTTGAGCAGGCCATCGACCCGCGCCGCCGCCAGAATGGCGCGCTGGCGCGGTGGCAACTCCTGCATGGCCGCCTCCAGCGCCTGCACGTCCCGCCGCGCGGCCACCACGCGCAGGGGGTCGGCGGTCTCGTCGGCCACTTGCAGCAGCGCCTCGCGCTCGTCGTCGCCCAGCGGCTCGCGGTTGCGGCGCCAGTCATCGGTGGCGATGCGCGCGGCCATGCGCAGCAGATAGGCGTCGGGATTGAGCACCGGGCTGGCCGGCTTGGCCGTGTCCAGCCGCAGCCAGGTTTCGTGCAGCGCCGCCGAGGCCTGGTCGCGCGAGCCGACGATGCGCTCCAGGCTGCGGCGCAGCTCCGCATAGCGGGCGATCAGGCGCAGGCGCAGCAGGGCCGAGGACAGGATCGACATGCCGCTCACCCCGCCTGCCGGCCCGCGGCCGGACAGTTGGCGCCGCCCGGCAGCAGCAGCACCGACACCGGCTGCGGCATGCCCGCCGGCGGCGCGGCGCCGACCTCCATGCCCTGCAACGCACGTGTGACGGCGGCATCGACGCGCGCGCTGCCGGTGCTATCGAGCAATCGCAGGCGGGTCACCTGGCCCGCGTCGTCCAGCCGCAATTGCAGCGCCAGCCGGTAGGCCCCCGGCCGCGCGCTGGCATTGCCGCACAAGGTGCGCAGCAGGGCCTTCTGCACCCGTCCGACATAGCCGCTGAAATCCGCGCCGCGGCCGCGGGCGCCGGGAATGTCGCCGGCCGCGACCACGGGCGCGGCCGGCGTGGCGGGTGCGGCCGGCGCGGGTTCATACACCACGATGGCGGCGCCGTCGGTCTGGCGGATGCGCAGGCCGGAGCCCGCCAGCAACACCCGCAGGGCTTCGAGCACCGAATAGCGGCCGGACAGCGCCGGCGCGCGGCGGCGGGCATGGCGCTCCTCGGTCAGCACCGCCACGCCGGCCGCATGCCCGATCGCCTCCAGGCTGTCGCCCAGCGATTGCGCCGGCAGCGCGTAGTCATGCCGTTCCCCCGCCAGGCGGTCGGCCGGCGCGCTGGCCGGCCGCGCCCCGGCCGCGTCCGCCGCCAGGGCAGGCGCGTCCGGGCACATCAGGCACACGCCTGCCAGTGCCAGCACACGGAACGGTGCCGGGATGCATCTCATCGCGCGAAATCGGGCATGGGGATCGGAGCCAAAAGCATGGACGCCACCCCCTTGGGCGACGCCGGCCGCAGGCTACCCTGTCGACATGACCCGGCCATGACAAGCGCGCGACACCCGCGACGCGTCATGGGCGCGCGGCTGCAACGGCAACGACGCAATCGCGCCGCGCCGCCGCCCGTTGCGCTACTGCGGGTAGCGCACTTCCAGGATATCCAGCTCCTCGACCCCGCCTGGTGTGCGCAGCACCACCGTGTCGCCTTCGCGCGCCTTGATCAGCGCGCGCGCCACCGGCGAGATCCAGCTGATCTTGCCGGCCAGCGGCTCGGCCTCATCCACGCCGACGATGGTGACGGTGTGGTCCTCGCCGGCCTTGTCGGAATACAGCACCGTGGCGCCGAAGAAGACCTGGTCGCGATTCGGCTGGGCGGCCGGATCGACCACCTCGGCGATGTCCAGGCGCTTGGTCAGGAAACGCATGCGGCGATCGATCTCGCGCAGGCGCTTCTTGCCATAGAGATAATCGCCATTCTCGGAACGGTCGCCGTTGGACGCCGCCCACGACACCACCTGCACCACCGACGGCCGCTCCACGTTCATCAGGTGCGTCAGCTCGCCGCGCAGGCGCTCGTAGCCTTCCGGCGTCATGTAGTTCTTGGTGCCGGCCGGCAAGGCCTGGGCCTGCGGCAGGTCATCGTCGTCCTCGTTGTCGGATTCTTTGACAAATGCTTTGTTCATGGCGGGCAGCGCGCTCGGCGCGCGATCAAATCAGTTCAAAGACGGCATGGACGCGCCATGCCAGGAGCCGGGCGGCGGCGCGCCGCCCGCGCTAGAACCAGTCGTGCCAGACCGGCTTCAGGTCGGAGGGCAGCGGCGGCAGCCGGCCCAGGTCCATGCGGCTTTCCTTGGCGCTGTGGAAGTCGGAACCGCGCGAGGCCAGGAAACCATAGCGGCGCGCCACCTCGGCATACTGGCGCGCCTCTTCCACGGTGTGGCTGCCCGTTGTGACTTCGATGCCCACGCCGCCCAACTGCAGGAATTCGTCGAACAGCGCGGCGAACTGCAGCGGCGTGTACTTGTAGCGCCCCGGATGCGCGATGACGGCGATGCCGCCGGCGCCACGGATCCAGCCCACCGCCTCGGCCAGCGTGGCCCACTGCATCGGCACGTGGCCCGGGCGGTCATCGCCCAGGTGCTTGGTGAAGACGGTCTGCACGTCGGGGCAGTAGCCGGCTTCGACCAGGTAGCGCGCGAAGTGCGTGCGGCTGATCAGTTCGGGATTGCCGGCGAACGGCAGCGCGCCTTCGTAGGCGCCGGGCATGCCCATTTCGGCCAGGCGCTCGCCGATGCGGCGGGCGCGCTCGGCGCGGCCCGAGCGCGTCTTGCGCAGGCCTTCGATCAGCGCGGCATTGGAGGGATCGAAACGCAGGCCGACGATGTGCACGGTCAGGCCGGCCCAGGTCACCGAAATCTCGACGCCGGTGGCAAAGCGCATGCCCAGCTCGCCGGCCATGGCCGCGGCCTCGGCCAGGCCGCCGACCTCGTCGTGGTCGGTCAGGGCCCAGACATCGACGCCGTTGGCGTGCGCGCGCTGCGCCACGTCGCGCGGCGCCAGGGCGCCATCGGACACGGTGGAATGGCAATGCAGATCGATGTTGAGCACGGGCGTATTCATGGAACCTATTGTAGAGAAGCCCCGCCGCCCTGGGTAGCGGCGCGGGCGGCGGCGTCCCCAATATGAACGGATGAATCAACGGATGCCGACCGCAAGGCGGCTGGCGGACCATCCCCGGGGCGGCCCGCGTTGCGCTCGGCGCGCGGCGCGCTGGCGCCGCTTGCGGTGGTCAGGTGAGCAGGAAGTCCGCCACCACCGCCACCTGGTCGTCGGCCATCAGCGTCGGCGCGTGGCCGACGCCGCGCACCTCGTAGACCCGCGCGCGCGGATTGCGCTGGCGCATTTCGTCGACGGTGGCGCGGGTCAACAGGTCGGAATGCTCGCCGCGCACGATCAGGATCGGGCAGTCGACCGCATCGTACGAGCGCCACAGGATCTGCTCGCCGGCGGCCAGTTCATCGCCGGTCTGCAGCGCCATCGGCTGCGCCAGCGCCAGGTCGTAGTGCTTGACCCATTGTCCGCCCTGCTCGGGGTAGACGAAACGCGCCAGGTGATCCCACTGCGCATCCGTGTGCGGGCCGAAGGTCTCGGAATTGGCGCGCATGGCCGCCACCGCCTCGGGGAACGACGCGAACGCGCCGGGTTCGCCCACGTACTGTCCGATACGCGCCAGCGCGCTGGTTTCCAGCCGCGGGCCGACATCGTTGAGCACCAGCCGCGACAGGCGGATGCCGTCCTGCGGCGGCAACATGCCTGCGTGCGGGCGCAGCGGCAGCATCGCCCGCGCAAAAGCGGCGGCGCCGGCCAGCCCCAGGCCGATCAGCCCGCCCATCGAGGTGCCGACCCAGGCCAGCGTGGCCGGCCGCAGCCGCGCCACCAGCGTCACCATGTCGGACACGTATTGCGGCACGGTGTAGAAAGCCGGATTGGCCAGCCAGTCGGATCGGCCGCGGCCGACCACGTCCGGGCACACCACGCGGTACTGGCCGGCCAGGCGCCGCGCCAGCGTGTCGAAGTCGCGGCCGCTGCGCGTCAGGCCGTGGACGCAGACCAGCACCTGGTCGTTGGCCGGATCGCCCCATTCCCAGTACGCCATGCGGTGCAGGCCCGCCGGGCTGGCGCAGGTGACGAATTCCAATCGGGGTTCCAGGCTCGCATCCAGCATCGTTGTGCTCCAAAAGACCAACGCGCGCCGCGACGGCGGCGCCGCGCATGGCCGGTATCTTATCGGAAGCGCAGCGCGGCCAGCACCTGGTCGGCCAGGTCGTCGACGCTGGCGCGCGTGTCCAGCGTCAATACCGGACAGTGCAGCTGGCGGATCCATTCGCGGTGCCGCTCGGGGGTGCGGGTGCCCTCGGCGCCGGTGTCGTAGCCGGCCGCCCATTCCAGGAAACGCCGGCTCTTGTCGCCGATCGCGGGGTCGTTTGCCAGCGCCGCGCCGTAGCGCTCGGCCTCGCGCCGTTGCAGCCGCGCCATGCGCTCGGCCGCCGGCAGGCGCAGGAACACCGCCAACGTGAACTCGGGAATCAGGCCCTCGCCCCAGTTGTAGACCGAACCTCCGCTGAGCACCCAATCGTCGTGCCCTTGCAGCCGTTCGCGGATGCGGCGCCAACGTTCCTCCTTGGGATACTTGTCCGTGAAGGGCGGATCGGTCGGCAGCCAATAATAGTCATCGGCTTCGAGATGGGGCACGCCCAGGCGCTGGCCGAGCGCGGCGCCCAGCGTGGTGGCGCCACAGCCGGAGGCGCCGAACAGATGTATGCGCGCAGCCATGGGACTCTCCTTGAAACGGACGCGACACGGCGGATCACGATCCGCCGACGACAGGCACGAATGCAGCCATTGCGGCTGCCGCCGCCACGCAGGCGGGC
The DNA here is from genome assembly GCF_003184165.1 of Achromobacter sp. RW408. Classification (NCBI taxonomy): domain Bacteria; kingdom Pseudomonadati; phylum Pseudomonadota; class Betaproteobacteria; order Burkholderiales; family Alcaligenaceae; genus Achromobacter; species Achromobacter sp. RW408. The sequence goes on along the minus strand of NZ_QHHO01000047.1, from coordinate 173,590 downwards.
AACGCCACCGTGGCGAACACCGGTGCAGGCGACCAGTGTAGCGGCGTTCGCCCGGCGCCCACGCCTGCATTGCATGGCGCGGGCCAACGACACCATTGCCTCCATGGTCTTGTCATTGGGCCGCCCCTGTTGGTGGCAGGATGCGCCTGGGCCTTGCGCAGCAGCATACGTTGGTTAAGATTGGCGAGTCCCGGTTCGGCGACCGCGGTGTCACGGCGCTGACATCCCGCTGAAATTACGATTGCCTATCGAGCCGATTCAATCATTAAATTGGATTCCATCCGCCGGTCCGGGCGAGAGTTATGCGCTTCGAGCATTGCCAGATCAGTCAGTCCAGAATTGATATGGAGCCACTATGCACCAAAGCAGTCCGACTACTCAGCTGAGTCCCTCCCGCCCCGAGGCCGCGCCGCCGCCCGAACCGCCCAAGGTCCTGCAGGACCTGCTGGGCCGGGCCGATGTGCAGATCAACGGCTCGCGCCCCTGGGACATCCAGGTTCATGACAAACACATGTACGAGCGCGTCTTCGCCAGCTGGTCGCTGGGGCTGGGCGAATCCTACATGGACGGCGAATGGGACTGCGAGCAGCTCGACGAACTGTTCACCCGCCTGCTGCGCGCCGACATGGGCTCGGCCGCGCTGGGCCTGGCGCGCGTCAAGCTGATCGCCGAACACCTGCGCCACAAGCTGTTCAACCTGCAATCCAAGAGCCGCGCCTTCGAGGTCGGCGAACAGCACTACGACGCCGGCAACGACGTGTTCGAAGCCATGCTCGACAGCCGCATGATCTATTCCTGCGCCTTCTGGGAACAGGCCGACACGCTGGAAGCCGCGCAGGAAGCCAAGCTCGACATGATCTGCCGCAAACTGCAGCTCAAGCCCGGCGAGACGCTGCTGGACATCGGCTGCGGCTGGGGCGGGCTGGCCAAATTCGCGGCCGAGCGCTATGGCGTCAAGGTCACCGGCGTCACCGTGTCCAAGGAACAGTTGGCGCTGGCGCAGGAGCGCGTGCGCGGCCTGCCGGTGGAACTGCTGCTGCAGGACTACCGCGACCTGCAGGGCAGCTTCGACAAGGTGGTGTCGGTCGGCATGTTCGAGCACGTCGGCCCCAAGAACTACGACACCTACTTCACCAATGTGCAACGGCTGATGGCGCCCAGCGGCATCTTCCTGCTGCACACCATCGGCATCGCCTCGACCAGCCAGAGCACCGATCCCTGGATCGACCGCTACGTCTTCCCCAACGGCAAGCTGCCCTCGGCGCGCGAGATCAGCACCGCGGTCGAAGGCCGCTTCATCATCGAGGACTGGCATAACTTCGGCGCCGACTACGATCGCACGCTGATGGCCTGGTGGGACAACTTCCAGCGCGCTTGGCCGCAATTGCAGGAACGCTACGGCACGCGCTTCTACCGCATGTGGCAGTACTACCTGATGTGTTGCGCGGGCTTCTTCCGCTCGCGCGAAGGGCAGCTGTGGCAGGTGATCCTGACGCATCCGCAGCGCCAGGAGATGTACCGTTCTCTGCGCTGAAACGGACTCGGAGAGCGCCTTCCCGGGGGGCACCCCTCTGGAAGGCGCCACCCGGGCGCCAGGCGTGAAATGCCGGGCCTGGCCGCCCCCCCCTCCAACGCGCCACGCCCGGATCGCCACGGACGCGTCACTCGACCAGCTCGGCCGCCCGCGCCTCGGCGCCGACGCGCACCGCATCCTCCAGGATCATCTGCGCCGCCCGCTCCGCGATCATGATGGTGGGCGAATTGGTGTTGCCCGAGGTGATCGTCGGCATGATCGACGCATCCGCCACGCGCAGGCCTTGCAGACCATGCACGCGCAGGCGCGCATCCACCACCGCGCCGTCGTCGGCGCGGCGGCCCATGGCGCAGGTGCCGACCGGATGGAAGATGGTGGTGCCGATCTTGCCCGCCGCCTCGCGCAGCTCGGCCTCGCTCTGGTAGGCCGGACCCGGCAGCCATTCCTCGGGCTGGTAACGCTGCAAGGCCGGCGCCGCGCTGATGCGCCGCACCAGGCGGATGGCGTCGGCCGCCACCTTCAGATCCTGTTCTTCCTTAAGGTAGTTCGGCGTGATCACCGGCGGCAGCGAACCGTCCGCGCCCTGCGCGTGCACGCTGCCGCGCGACACCGGCCGCAGGTTGCAGACGCTGGCCGTGAACGCATCGAAACCATGCAGCGGTTCGCCGAACGCGCCCAACGACAGGGGCTGCACATGGAATTCCAGGTTGGCGCGCGCCTGGCCCGGATCGGACTTGGCGAACGCCCCCAGTTGCGACGGCGCCATGCTCATCGGCCCGCTGCGGTTCAGCAGGTATTCCAGCCCGATGCCGGCCTTGCCCCACCAGGTCGAGGCGATGCGGTTCAGCGTCTTGACGCCGCGCACTTTCAGGATGACGCGCAGTTGCAGGTGGTCCTGCAGGTTCTCGCCCACGCCAGGCAAGGCGTGATGCAGCGCAATGCCGCTTTCGCGCAGGCGCGCCGGCTCGCCGATTCCCGACAGTTCCAGCAGTTGCGGCGTATTGACGGCGCCCGCCGCCAGCACCACCTCGCGCGCCGCGCGGACGCTGGCGAACTGGCCGTCGCGGCGCACCTGCACGCCGACGCAGCGCGTGCCCTCGAACAGCAGGCGCTCGGCATGCGCGCCCGTCATCACCTGCAGATTGGCCCGTTCGCGCACCGGCCGCAGGAACGCCTTGGCGGTGTTCCAGCGCCAGCCGCGGCGCTGGTTCACGTCGAAATAGCCGACGCCGAAGTTGTCGCCCCGGTTGAAGTCCGCCACGCGCGGAATGCCTTCCTGTTCCGCCGCGCTGGCGAAGGCATCGAGGATGTCCCAGCGCAGCCGCTGCGCCTCGACCCGCCATTCGCCGCCGGCGCCGTGGAATTCATCGGCCCCGCGATAATGGTCTTCGCTGCGCTTGAACACCGGCAGCACCTGGTCCCAGCGCCAGGACGGATCGCCGGCGATCTCGGCCCATTGGTCGTAGTCCTGGCGCTGCCCGCGCATGTAGATCATGCCGTTGATCGACGAGCAGCCGCCCAGCACCCGGCCGCGCGGATAGATCAGCGACCGCCCGCCCAGCCCCGGCTCGGCGCCGGTGCGGTACATCCAGTCGGTGCGGGGATTGCCGATGCAATACAGGTAGCCGACCGGAATGTGGATCCAGTGGTAGTTGTCGCGTCCGCCCGCCTCCAGCAGCAGCACGCGCACCGCCGGGTCGCGGCTCAGGCGGTTGGCCAGCACGCAGCCGGCCGACCCCGCGCCCACGATGATGTAGTCGTATGTCTCCATTGCGCTTCTTCTTTTGAGTCTCAAGGGGCTGTGCCACTGTCGCGCAGCCGGCCGCCCCTGTCCAATGAATTGTTGAAAAGCGCTTTATAAGGCTCTTTAATAATGGGTATCGCCCTGCCGGGACCGGAGCCATGGACCTCAAGCACATCCGCACCTTCGCCGCCGTGGCGCGCGTCGGCAACCTGACGCGCGCGGCCGAACACCTGCACCTGACGCAGCCCGCGCTCAGCCTGCAACTCAAGAGCTTCCAGGAAGCCCTGGACCTGCCGCTGTTCACCCGCACCGCCCAGGGCCTGGCGCCCAATGCCGATGGACGCGCCCTGCTGCCCTCGGCCCAGCGCGTGCTGGACGCGCTCGAGGACTTCGAGCGCGCCATCGGCGCGCTGCGCACCACGGTGCAGGGCGAGCTGCGCCTGGGCACCATCCTGGATCCGGAATTCCTGCGGCTGGGCGCCACGCTGCAATACCTGGTGCAGCACTATCCCAAGATCCGCCCCACCCTGCGCCACGGCATGTCCGGCTCGGTCGGCCGCCAGGTGCGCGCGGGCGAACTGGACGTCGGCTTCTTCCTCGGCCCGCGCGACGCGGCCCGTGGCCAGCCGGCGCTGCACGCCCTGCCGCTGGCAGGCTTTTCCTACTACGTGGTGGCGCCCAAGGGCTGGGGGCCGCAACTGGCCGGGCGCGACTGGCGCGACATCGCCGCGCTGCCCTGGATATGGACGCCGCCCGACTCGGTCCACCATCGCCTGCTCGCCGCGAAATTCGCCGAACTGGGCGTCACGCCCAACACCGTTGCCGAGGTCGACCAGGAGGCCTCGATGCTGGATCTGGTGCGTTCCGGCGTCGGGCTGACCCTGGCGCGCGACTCGATCGCGCTGCGCGAATCGCAGGCCCACGGCCTGGCGCTGGCGCCGGACCTGTCGATCCAGGCCGAACTGGCCTTCATCACGCTCGCGGCGCGGCGCGAGGAGCCGCTGGTGATGGCCGCGTTCGATGCGGTGCGGGCCGCGTTTGCGTAGGCCAGGCGGATGCGCGCCAGCCCGGCCCACGCCACGCGCGCCACTCGGGTATGCTCGCTTTCAAATTCTTGCCGGCCACGCCGGCGCCGCCCCCCCTGACCGGAGACCTGCGTATGCGTTGGCGCGTGCTTGCCTGTAGCCTGGCCCTCACCCTGGCCTGCGCCGCGCCGCCGGTGTTCGCGGCCGCCCCCGCCAATCAGGCCGAGTGGACTCAGGCCGTGCAGCGGCGCATGATCAGCAGCTTCAAGTTTCCGCCGGAAGCCCGGCGCCTGAGCGGCCCGATCAGCCTGTCGCTGAAGATCATCGTGCGGCGCGACGGCAGCATCGCCGATGTCAGCGTCGATCGCTCCTCCGGCGACGCGGCGGTCGACCGCGCCGCCACCCGGATGGTGCAGCGCGCCGGGCCGCTGCCCGCCTTTTCCGCCGACATGGCGGGCGAAAAGACCGCGCTGAGCCTGCCGCTGCGGTTCCAGCAAGAGGAAGACGAACCGGCGGGCGATCGCGCGGACGACCGCGGGCCGCCCGCCGACATTGCGCCGCGCCGCTACGCCGACGCCGCCAGCGGACTGACCGTCACCGTGCCGTCGCCCTTGCGGGTCGGCCCCGCGCCGGCGCGCGGCCGCTTCGACGCCCTGATCGAGATCTCCAGCCCCGACGGCTTCCCGCCACGGGCGCAGGACGCCAAATACCTGTGCCGCGTCGGCTTCGTGGCCGCCCGGCCCTTGGCCCGGGGCGCCAAGGCGCCCGCCGCGCCGACCTGGCAGGCCCAGCTCAAGGCCGCCGAACGCCGCCAGCGCCAGCGACGCGCGAGCATCGAGCTGTACGACCACTACACGCTGGCCGGCAGCGCCGGCATCGACTACGTGGCGGCGCCCGGCGCCGGTCCCGGCCACGCCGACACGCTGGAGTACTACGCCGAGCTGCCGCTGCCGCAGGGCCGCGTCCGCATGGCCTGCGCCACCCAGCGCGGCGCGATGCCGGCCGCCGTGACGATGTTCAGGCAGGTGCGCGACGGCATCCGGATCGCGCCGCGCTGATACCCCCAGCCGGCCGCGCGCGTCAAAGCGGCGGCAGGTTGTCGGACGCCAGCCGCTCGGCCATGGTGAACCCATCGATATAGTCGCGAAAGTGCGTCAGGAAGGCTTTTTCGGCGGGGCTGCGCGGCGCATCGCGATGCCACAGCAGGTGCAGGTCGACCGAACACACCCCTTCGCCGGGCGGCAGACGCCACAGCCGGCCCTCGGCCAGGTCGCGCCGCACGCTGTGCTCGGGCAGGCAACCGATGCCGAAACCCGCGATGAGCAGACGCTTGACCTCGTCATGCTGCGTCGACGTCGCCACCACCCGCCCTGAAAAACCGCGCTGGTCGCGAAAGATCGTCAGCGGCGACAGGCTGTCGCCCAGCGCATCGCTGGCGAAAGACACGAAGTTCTCGCCCATCAGGTCCTCGATGCGCAGGTCCTGCCGGCCGAACAGCGCGTGATTGCGGCCGCAGAACAAGGCATAGCGCTGGTGCAGGAACACCTTGTTCTCCAGGCGCTTGGGCATCTGCCGGCACAGCGCGATGCCCGCCGTGCCCACGCGCTGCTGCATCAGCGTGACGATCTCGCTGCTGGGCAGCACGTCCAACTGCACCTCGATGCGCGGATAGGCGGCGTGGAACGCGGCCCAGAAATTGTCATAGACCTGGGAATGGATGCGGCTGGCCACCAGCAGGTGGATGCGGCCGCTCGCCTCCACCTCGGTCTGCGACACGTCGGTCAGCAACTGCGCCACGTTGCCGTAGATGGCCTCGGCCGCGCGGCGCACCTCCTCGCCGGCGTTGGTGACCGTGAACGCCTGGTTGTGCCGCTCGACCAGGCGCCGGTCCAGCTGCTCCTCGAGCCGCTTGAGCGCCTGGCTGACGGCCGATTGCGTCAGGTGCAGCTTGGCGGCCGCGCCGCTGATGCTGCGCTCCTGCACGATGACCAGGAAGGTGCGCAGCAGGTTCCAGTCCAGGCGGTCGCCGCTGCGGGGATCGGGGTGGGTCTGCTTCATCGATGGCGGGCGTGCTAAATCAAAACATCAATTTTACTTAAGTGAGAAATTAAAAATCATAAATTGACGTTATATCGAGGCGGGAGCGATAAACACGCCTTCGAACAACGACAACACCCCAAGAGGAAACCCATGACCGCTCCCGCCCATGCTCCGGCGGCGCGCCAGCCCGTGCGCGCCGCGACCGCCGCCTTCGTCGGCACCACCATCGAGTGGTATGACTTCTACATCTACGCCACCGCCGCCGCCCTGGTGTTCGGCAAGGTCTTCTTCCCCACGGCCGACCCGTTCATCAGCACCATGGCCTCGTTCGGCACCTTTGCGGCCGGCTTCCTGGCGCGTCCGCTGGGCGGCGTCATCTTCGGCCACCTGGGCGACCGTGTCGGCCGCAAGAAGGCGCTGATGGCCACCCTGGTCATCATGGGCCTGGCCACGGTCGGCATCGGCCTGCTGCCCAGCTACGCCAGCGCCGGCTTGTGGGCCCCCGCCCTGTTGCTGCTGCTGCGCCTGGCGCAAGGCCTGGCGGTCGGCGGCGAATGGGGCGGCGCGGTGCTGATGGCGGGCGAACACGCCTCGCAGCGGCGCCGCACCTTCGCCGCCTCGTTCGCGCAGCTGGGCAGCCCGGCCGGCCTGATCCTGTCGCTGCTCGCGTTCCGCCTGCTGACCGCGCTGGACGAAGCCGATTTCGTCAGCTGGGGCTGGCGCGTCCCGTTCCTGATCAGCGCGGTATTGCTGCTGGTCGGCTACTTCATCCGCGTCGGCGTCAATGAATCGCCCGACTTCGCCCAGGTGCTCGAACGCCAGGAACGCGCCGAGGTCCCGGCCAAGGAAGTGCTGCGCACCGCCTGGCGCACCGTGCTGTTGTGCATGGGCGTGTGCACCGTGGCCATCGGCGGCATCTATTTCACCAACACCTTCATGCTGTCCTACACCACGCAGACGATGGGCCTGGACCGCAAGCTGATCCTGGACTGCCTGTTCGCGGTCGCCATCATCCAGTTCTTCGTGCAGCCGCTGGCGGCGTGGCTGGCCGACATCCTCGGTCCGACCCGCGTGCTCATCACGGCCGCGGTCTGTTCGGTGCTGGCGCCCTACCCGATGTTCATGCTCGTCACGCAGGGCACGTCCTACAGCATCGTCGGCGGCATCGCCATCGTGCTGGTCTTCATGGCCGCGATCTACTCGGCGATGGCCGGCTACATCAGCGCGGCGTTTCCTGCGCACGTGCGCTATTCCGGCATCTCTCTTTCGTACCAGCTCTGCGGCGCGGTCGCCGGCGGCATGACACCGCTGATCGGCACCTGGCTGACCTACCACTATCCCGGCCAATGGCTGCCGCTGGCGATCTTCTACTCGACCCTGTCGGCGATCACGCTGGTGTCGATCTGGGCCCTGGCCGGCCACAAGCGCCGGCTGGCGCTGGACACGCCCCGCGCCGCGCACGCGCCGGCCGCCTGAACCTGAATCCGCCTCCCCAAGGAAACACGATGACGCAACAAACCTCCACCCCGCCGGCGCTTTCCGAAGAACAGACCCGCCGCATCCTGCAGGCCGTCGATGCCCGGTTCGACGCCCAGCTCGCCTTCACCCAGGATCTGGTGCGCTTTCCGTCGCTGCGCGAACAGGAACACACGGCGCAGGACTTCCTGTTCGAAGCGATGCGCGCGCGCGGCTTCGCCATGGACCGCTGGAAGATCGACGTGCGCGACATCGAGTCGCATCCCGGCTTCGGCCCGGTGACCGTGTCGTACGAAAACGCCTTCAACGTGGTGGGCACCTATCGTCCCGAACAGCAGACCGGCCGCTCCCTCATCCTGAACGGACACATCGACGTGGTGCCGACCGGACCGGTCGACATGTGGAGCCGCTCGCCCTGGGACCCGGCCATCATCGACGGCTGGATGTACGGTCGCGGCGCGGCCGACATGAAGGCCGGGCTGGTTGCCAACCTGTACGCCTACGACGCGGTGCGCGCGGCCGGCTACGCGCCCGGCGCCCCCATCTATTTCCAGTCGGTGGTCGAAGAGGAATGCACCGGCAACGGCGCCCTGGCGGCGCTGCTGCGCGGCTACCGCGCCGATGCCGTGATCATCCCGGAACCCGAGGAGAACATGCTGGTGCGCGCCAACGTGGGCGTGCTGTGGTTCAAGGTCCGCGTGCAGGGCCATCCCACCCACACCCGCGAAATGGCCAACGGCTTCAATGCCATCGATGCCGCCTACGCCGCCATCGAAGCCCTGCGTGGCATCGAGGCCAAGTGGAACGCCGAACATCACTGCCACCGCCATTTCGAGCACCTGGATCATCCGATCAATTTCAACATCGGCAAGATCGAAGGCGGCGACTGGCCGTCGACCGTGCCGCCCTGGTGTGAATTCGACGTGCGCGCCGCGATCTATCCTGGCACCACCGCCGACGAGGCCCGCGCCCAGATCGACGCCTGCCTGCGCGATGCCGTCGCCGACCCGCGCCTGGGCGGCACGCCGCCTCAGGTCACCTACACCGGCTTCTACGCCGAAGGCTATGTGCTGGAGGAAGGCAGCGCCGCCGAGAACACCCTGCGCGCGTGCCACCAGCAGGCCTTCAACAGCGAGCTGCAGAGCTTCACCACGCCCGGCTATCTCGACGCCCGGGTGTTCGTGATCTATGGCGACATGCCCACGCTGGTCTACGGCCCGAAATCGCTCGACATCCATGGCTTCGACGAACGCGTGCACCTGGAGTCGCTGCGGCTGATCACCAAGACCATCGCGTTGTTCATCGCGCAGTGGTGCGGCGTCAGCGAGACGGGCGCCTGAGCGCCTGAGCGCCAGGGCGCCCGCGCGCCGGCGCGCCCCAGTCGGGCGGCGCCGCCTCAGCGTCCGTGCCAATAGCGCCGGTGGCGCGCCCGCTGGGCCCATACATCGAGGCCGCCGGCGCGCGATTCGGCCATCACCGCGCCGTCGCGATCGCTGCGCCAGAACGCCGCGCCGGCGCGGAGCCAGCGCCGCTCCACCGCCGGCGCCGGATGCCCGAAGCGATTCAGGTAGCCGCTCTGCGCAATCGCATGGCCGGCCCGCGCCGCCGCCACCAGCTCGCGCCCGGACGACCACGCCGAGCCATGGTGCGGCGCCAGCACGATATTGGTGGGCGGCAGCCCAAGGGCGGCCAACTCGCGCTCCTGGGCGACGCCGATATCGCCCGTCAACAGCAGGGAATGATGGGCGCCCCCGACTCGCAGCACGCAGCTGTTGGCGTTGCGGTCGCCACCGGCGACCGGCGCGCCCGCCGCGGGATGCAGAAACGTGAAGGTCACGCCATCGGCCTGCCAACTGTCGCCGCGCTCGCAACGCAGCATCCGCGCCGGCGTCCTGCCGTCCGCCCCGGCGCCGTCCTGCCCGGGCCACAGGCGCGCGTCGCGCCGCAGCCATGCCGCCACATCGAACGACGCATAGCTACGCGCCACCGGCACCGCCGCCAGCACCGAACGCGTCCCGCCCACGTGGTCCAGGTCGGCGTGCGACAGCACCAGCACGTCCAGCCGGCCGATGCCGCGCGCCTGCAATTGCGGCGCGATCACCCGCTCGCCGGCGTCGCCTCCGCCGAAATGGCGCGGGCCGGCATCGAACAGCAGGGCCTGCGTCGCGGTCTCGACCAGGATCGCGCTGCCCTGCCCGACGTCCAATGCGCTCATGCGCCACTCGCCTGGCGCGGGCCGCTCCGGCCGCCAGCACAACAGCGGCAGCATGCACAGCCATCCCAGGCGCCGGGCGGGCCAGCCCGGCGCCTGCAATGCCCACGCCATGCCCGCCAGCGCCCACGCCAGCCATGGCCAGGGCGCCGCCGCCACCGTGAAGCTGGCCCACTCGGCGTTGCCCACCCACGCCACCACCGTCATTGCCAGCTCGAATACCCGCGCCCCCGCCTGCCCGGCGACGGCGGCGGCCCCCGCCATCGCCGGGGTCACCGACAGCAGCGCGCACAACAGGGCCAATGGCGTCACCAGGAAAGTCACCGCCGGAATCGCCACCGCATTGGCCAGCGGCGATCCCAGCGATACCTGGTGTACCAGGAAGGCGAGCAGCGGCGTCAATCCCAGCGTCACGGTCAGTTGCAGCCGCGTGGCCTGCGCCAGGGCCGCGCCGCAGCGTTGCCGCCAGCCGGCGTCGGCGTCGCGCGGCGCCTGCGCAACGCGCAACAGAATCGCCACCGCGCCGAACGACAGCCAGAATCCCGCCGCCATCGGCGCCCAGGGATCCAGCAGCGTCACCGCCGCGGCGGCGAACGCCAGCACCCGCCCCGCCGATACCCGCAAGCGCGACCACGCGGCCGCCAGCACCACCGACAGCATGAAGAAGGTGCGGCGCGACGGCACGCCCCACCCCGCCAACAGGCAATACAGCAGGCCCACCACCGCCGCCGCGACGCCGCCGGCGATGCGCGCCGGAACCCGTTCGGCCAGGCCGCAGCCGCGCCACCGCGCGCGCCGCCAGGCCGCCGCCACCAGCCACGCCGCCAGCCCGGCGATCGATGTCACATGCATGCCGCTGATCGACACCAGGTGAGTGATGCCGCTGCGATTGAAAATGCGCCAGTCCTCGCGCGACACCCCCGCCTGGTCGCCGATTGCCAGCGCGATCAGCACCGGCGCGTAGCGGTGCCCGCCCAACGCGCGCCGCATGCCTTCGCGAACCTGATGACGGGCCCGTTCGATGGCGACGCCGGCCGAGGCCCAGGGCTGGTCATCGAGCAGGCGCGGCTGGCCGCGCACCGTGCCGGTGGCCCGCAAGCCGCGCGCGAAGAGCCGCGCCTCGCCATCGGCCGCCTCGGGATTGAGCGGCGCATGCGGCCGGCGCAGCACCAGTGCCATGCGCCACACCTGTCCCGGCACCACCTGCGGCAGCGCCGGCGGCGCGGTCCGCGCCCCTTCCTGCCGGCCCGCCTGCGGCGCCAGCCACGAGACCAGGATGCGCCGGGGAACGCCGGGCAGGCCCGGCCCCGCCTGCTCGGCCGTGAAGCGCACCCCGCGCGCGTCGGCGTCGGGCAGTTCGGCCACGCGCAGCACCAGTCGCGCCACCGCGTCCTGGTGTTCGTCGGCAAGCGCGTCATCCAGGCGCCATTGCGCCCGCACCATGGCATTGAGCGCCCCGGCCAGCAGCCCCGCCGCCAAAACCGCCAGCACGCCCGCGGTGCCCTTGCGCCAACGGCGGGCCACCCACGCCAACAGCAGGCAGGCCGCGCCCGCAACCAGGCGCAACGCCGCGCCCGGCAACACCGCCAGGCTTTGCACCGCCCCGGCGCCCGCCACCATGGCCAGGCAGAATATGCGCCCTTTGATATCCGTCTCCCAAGAAACGGATCAGCGTAGGACGCGCCGCCCCGCCGGGGATGGGCCAGTGAACGGATTTGCCCACCTCGGCGGACCGCGGGGCGCGGCGCTCGCAATGAGGAACGCCAGGGCGCCGCGCGCAAGCCAGGCGCGGGATCGCCGCGGTTTAGCGCCCCGCCCTGGCGGCGGCGGCCAGCGACCGGACTTCGGCCAGCGCCGCGGGCACGCCGGAGGACGCCAGCACTTCGACCAGCCGCGTGCCGACGGCGACGAGATCGGCATGGCGCCCCACCGCCCGCACCTGGTCGGCCGTCCGCACGCCGAAGCCGGCGGCGATGGGCAGCCGCGTTCGCGCCCGGAGCCGCGCCAGCGAAGCGGCGATGACTTCGTCGGCGGGCAGCGCGGCTCCCGTGGTTCCCGCCAGCATGACGTGGTACACGAAGCCGCCGGCGCCGGCCAGCACCCGCTCCAGGCGGTCGTCCGGCGTCGTTGGCGCGGTCATCCTGATGATGGCGATGCCGTGCCGCCGCGCCAGCCGTTCGATGCCGGCGGCATGCTCGGGCGACAAATCCACCACGATCAGGCCATCGACGCCGGCCCAGGCCGCGTCGGCCATGAAGCTGGCCGCTTCATAGCGCATCAATGGGTTCAGGTAGCCCATCAGCACGACCGGCGTGTGGGCGTCTTCCTCGCGGAAGGCGGCGACCAGGTCGAGGGTGCGCCGCAGCGTCTGCCCCGCCTTCAGCGCGCGCGCGTTGGCCCGTTGCAGCACCGGGCCGTCGGCGATCGGGTCGCTGAACGGCATGCCCAACTCGATCACGTCCGCCCCCGCCGCGGGCAGCGCTCGCAGCAAGGCCAGGCAGTCGTCGTAGCAGGGATCGCCGGCCGTGAAGTAGGCCGCCAGGCCCGGCCGGCCGGCGGCGCGCAGGTCCGCCAAGGTTCGTTCAAGCCGGTTCATCGCGCTTCCCCCGTGAATTGCAGCACCGAATCCATATCCTTGTCGCCGCGCCCGCTCAGGCACACCACCAGCGTCTGGTCGCGCGCCATGCGCGGCGCGAGCTTGCGGGCGTAGGCCAGGGCGTGCGCGCTTTCCAGCGCGGGGATGATGCCCTGCCGCCGCGTCAGCCAGACGAATGCGTCGACCGCCTCGGCATCGGTGATCGACTCGTAGATGACGCGCCCGGTATCGTGCAGCAACGCGTGTTCGGGGCCAACGCCCGGATAATCCAGGCCCGCCGAAATCGAGTGGGCATTCCGGATCTGGCCATCCGCATCCTGCAGGAAATAGCTGCGGCAGCCATGCAGGACGCCGGGCGCCCCCTCGCCGATGCTGGCCGCGTGCTCGGCGGTCTCGGTGCCGCGTCCGCCCGCCTCGACCCCGAACAGCCGCACGCCGGCATCGTTCAGGAACGGATGGAAAAAGCCGATGGCGTTGGAGCCCCCGCCGACGCAGGCCACCATCGCGTCCGGCAGCCGCCCCGTCTTCTCGATGATCTGCGCCCGCGTTTCCTCGCCGATCACCTTCTGCAATTCGCGCACAAGCCAGGGATAGGGATGGGGGCCGGCGCCGGTCCCCAGCAGGTAGTAGGTGTCGTCCGGATGGGCGATCCAGTCGCGGATGGCGGCATTCATCGCGTCCTTCAAGGTGGCGCTGCCGTCCCGCACCGGACGCACCTGGGCGCCCAGCATCTTCATGCGCGCCACGTTGGACGATTGGCGCGCCACGTCGACGGCGCCCATGTAGACCACGCATTCCAGGCCGTACAACGCGCACACCGTGGCCGTGGCGACCCCGTGCTGCCCCGCGCCGGTCTCGGCGATGATGCGGCGTTTGCCCATGCGCCGCGCCAGCAGCGCCTGCCCCAGGCAATTGTTGATCTTGTGGGCGCCCGTGTGGTTCAGGTCTTCGCGTTTGAGGAACAGGCGGGCGCCGCCCAGCTCGTCGCTGATCGCCGCGGCATACAGCAGCGGGCTCGGGCGGCCCACGTAGTCCGCCAGCATGGCCCGGTACTCGGCCCAGAACCCGGGTTCCGCCCGGACGGCGCGATAGGTGCGTTCAAGCGCGTCCAGCGCCGGCGCCAGCGTCTCGGGCATGTAGCGGCCGCCGTAGCCGCCGAACTGCCCCGACGCGTCGGGAAATTCTGGATGTAAGGTACAAGACATGGCTTCAGCCCTTCGGGAACATGGGCACCATGGTATCCAGGGAAATGGGCGGAATAAATCATAGATTTCTTGCGCACTGGTGTCAGATTTTCTAATATCGGCAGCATGCGTAACCTGCCCCCGATGAACTCGCTGCGCTTTTTCGACAGCGCCGCCCGGCACCTGAACCTGTCGCTGGCGGCGCAGGAATTGGGCGTGTCGCACAGCGCGGTCAGCCAGCAGATCCGGCAGCTCGAAACCTGGCTGGGCCGCAAGCTGTTCGACCGTCACTCGGAGGGCGTGCGGCTTACCGCGGCGGGCCAGGACCTGCACCGCGCCAGCCTGCCGGCCTTCGACATGCTGGAACAACGCCTGGCCGAACTGCTCGGCCGATCGGCGTCGCCAGAGGTGGTGATCGGCGCGCCGGCGAGCCTGTTGTCGAACTGGATCATCCCCAGGCTGGAGCATTTCGAGCGCGACCATCCCGACGTCCAGGTCCGGCTGCAAACCGCCACGGACATTGGCCTGCTGGAGCGGCGCGTGGTCGACGTGCTGATCGTGGCCGACGCGCACCAGTCGCCGGCCATCCAGGCGCTGCCCTTGTTCCGGGAGGCCATCGGCCCGGTCTGCACGCCCGATCTTGCCCGGCGCATCCGCCAGCCCGCCGACGTGGCGGGCGCGCCCCTGCTGCACACCGCCTCGCGCCCCGCCATCTGGGAACACTGGGCGCAGGCCCGCGGCCTGACGCTCGACACGCGCCAACCCAGGCGCCAGTTCGACCAGCTCGGCCACATGCTCGAAGCCGCGGCGGCCGGCCTGGGCATCGGCATGGCGCCCAGGGAACTGGCGCAGGCCGACATCCGCGCGGGCCGGCTGGCCGCGCCCCTCGGGTTCCACGAAACCGGTGGCCGGTTCAGCCTTTACGCCCGCGCCGATGCCGGGCAGATCGTGGACGCGCTCAAGCGCTGGCTGACGACGGAAGCGCAGTCCGACGCATCCTGACCGCCGGCGCGGGCGCCGCGTCGGATCGATCCGGGATTTGTCTTCGCCGCGAGACGTCCGGCGGACGATCGGCTTAGCATTTTCAAAATGATCTATTCCAGATTGGATAAGCCAACCCGCGTCTTGGCGGCCCGTGGCGGGTCACCGCAAGCTGGCCGCGTGCCATCATCAACCCCGTCTCGGCCATCGCGTTGATCCGTCGCACATGTCGCCGTCCACGGCGACACGACAACGGCGCGAATCGCCCCCCGCCATTCCGTCCGCAACAACATGCACGCCGTGCCCGCTGCAGCCGCGGCATGGCCCTGTCGCAACCTTGCATTGGAGAACCTCATGCCCTCGATCCGAAACCAGGCCCTGTCACTACGGGCGCGTACCAACCTGGGCAAATCGGAATCCGCGCAGGGTGTCGCCATGGAACGCCTGTCGTCCGGCCTGCGCATCAACCACGCCGCGGATGACGCCGCCGGCGAATCGATCGCCGGCCATTTCACCGCCCAACTCCGTGGGCAGCACCAGGCGGCGCGCAACGCCAACGACGGCATTTCGCTGGCGCAGACCATCGAAGGCGCGTTGGGTGAAATGGGCCGCAGCCTGCAACGCATCCGCGAATTGGCGGTCCAGTCGCAGAACGGCACCCTCTCGCTCGACGACCTTCAGGCCATCCAGGCCGAGATCGACCAGCACCTGGCTGAAATCGAGCGCATTTCCCACCAGACACGCTTCAACAACCTCGATGTGCTGGCGCAGGATGTCGACATCCCGCTCCAGATCGGCGTCAACGACGGCGACACCATCGACATCAATACCAGGCGGGTCGATACGAAGACCCTGGAACTGGACCGGATCGACGTGGTGCACGATCCGCGCCTGGGCGGCGCGGTGGACAGGACGGTGATCGACACCGAACCCGATCCCGCGCCCACCGCCCCGCCGCCGGCCGTCGCGCCGCCACCCGCGATCGTGCCACCGACCACCACCACCGCCACCTTGAACATGCGGTCAGGCTCCACGACACTCACGATGTTCCAGGCCTTCATGGTTCGGTATGACTTCAATGGGGCGACCTACTACAACGCGCAGGTTCATGATTTCCCCACCCCCGGCGTCATCGTCAATTACCAGGTAACGCCCCTGCCCACCGCCACAGGGGGGGTTCTCGATATCGACGTCACGACCTTGCCCGTGCTGGACGTGACGACACTGAGCGCGGCAGAGGTTGCGGCCATCGCGGTGGGCACTGTCTCCCTGCCAGGCGGCACGATCACTGTCCCCGCCGATGGTGTCAAGAAAGACACGCCCATCAGGCTGTTCGACTTTCTCCAGAGCCTCGCGCCGGTGCCCACGGCCCGCGATGGCCGGCCCCTGTTCGACCAGGACAGCAAGGTGCATTACCTGACCGACGCCAGCGGCAACGCCAACGGCGAATACGTCGTCAGCGGCAGCGACGGCAATTTCTACGACATCAGCATTTCGTCCACCGGCGAGGTGTCATTCAAGCCGAAAGACGCGCCGCCCACCGTCAACCTCAAGGTCGCGCCCATGAAGCGGGTGAACAACGCCCTGGGCCAGGTGGACAGCCTGCGCGGCGAACTGGGCGCGATGCAGAACCGCCTGGGTTCGGTCATCACCAACCTCAACCACACTGCCGGCATCCTCAGCCAGGCCCGCAGCCGCATCGAGGACGCGGACTACGCGGTGGAGACCTCCAACCTGACCCGCCAGCAGATCCTGCAGCAGGCCAGCAAGGTGGCGCTGACGCAGGCCAACCAGCTGGCGCAGAACGTGTTGGCGTTGTTGAAGGAAGATTGACGCGTCGTCGGCAACGACCAGCGCGCGTGCAGCACTAGGGTGAGGGACTTCGGCGCCTCACAACCAGTTCTTGCGCTTTGAAAGCTGTCCGACCCCCGGATTGAATTGATTGCACGGATCCAGGGCCCGATAGAAATTTCGGAGCTCCGGGCCGGCGCGATACAGATGTCCAACGTTGTGTTCGGCGGGATATTGCGCGCCACGGGCGTCCAGCAGCTTCCACATACGGTGTTCCAGTTCCAGGCAGTCCACGCCCTTTTTCACGATGTAGTCCTGGTGGAAGACATGGCAGAGAAAGTGCCCGTAATAGAGCTTGGCCACCATGGCGGTCTCCATTTCCGCGGGCAGCACTTCCAGCCAGTCCCGGTCATTGCGCTTCAAGGCAATATCGAGCGCGACGATGTCCTGCACCGCGTCCGGATGCATGGCGCGGTAGCGGACGGCGGCCCCCGCCGCCGCGAATCGCAGCAGGAAAGCCGACGCGCCCTCTTGCGGGGTACACAGGAAATACGCGCCGCTGGCCTTCTTGAAATAGGAATCCAGGAAAACCTGAAGCGGCTCCTTCAACTTTCTCGACACCTTGATCATCAGATAGTGCTCATACCGGGCGCGAAAGTCGCGCAGGCGGGCGGGCAGGTGATCGCCACAGCGTCCGCTGAAGAACTGCAATAGCCGGTCGCTCATGTTCCTGGGAAGGAACGAGAATCTCGCGCAGAAATTGTCCACGCGTGCCTTCAATGCGAAAAAGGTCGGAAGCCTTGCGGTGCCCAGCCTGCGGATGGCCAGGAAGGTGTCCTTGCCGTAGACGTCGGCGATATCGAACGCGTCCCTGTGCATGTATTCCCCTGCAATGGGCAATGCCGGCAGGGCCGTCAAAAGGTATCGTCGAATATCCGTCAGTTCCGAGGGATCGTTCGTCCCGATATAGAAAACGTCGGTCTGTGTCTCCGCCGGAAACGTGTCCAGGCGCACGGCAAAGAGAATCAGTTTTCCGGCGCTCCCTGAAGCCTCGTACAACCGTTTCGGGTCCGCGTTGAATCGCGCCGGCGAGTCCGCGTCGACGTCGCGCACGTGCCGTGCATAATCCTGGTCGGACCCTCGCCCACCGTCGCGGATGTCATCGGGACGATAGGTCCCGTCGTCCAGACGCCGCAGGATCTCCTCCGGGGTTTCGCCCAACGAGATGCCCAAGTGGTTGACCAGGGATAGCTTGCCGTCCTGCCCCAATTGCGCGAACACGGCCATTTCGGTAAAGGCGGGACCTCGCTGAACCAACGATCCACCGGAATTATTGCAAATCCCGCCGAACACCGAAGCGCCAATGCATGAGGACCCGATGACCGAGTGTGGTTCGCGTCCCAGCGGCTTGAGCGCCTTCTCCAGCTGATCCAAGGTTGCGCCGGGAAAGCAGATCACCTGGCGCCCATCGCGGATCAGCTGTATTTTCTTCATGCGCAACGTGCTGATGATCACGATCTCCCGATCGTAGTCATTGCCGTCCGGGGTGGAACCCCCGGTCAACCCGGTATTGGCCGCCTGCATGATCACGATCTTGTCATGCGCCACGCAAGCCTGGACCAGGCGCCATTGCTCCAGCAGGCTGCCCGGGCGCGCGACCGCGATCGCCGATCCGAAGCCGAAGCGGAACCCTGTCCGAAACCGTTGCGTATGCTGCGGGTCGGTCAAGACATGGGCGGTGCCTACAATGCCACGCAATTCGTCAAGCAGGCGCTGGTTATCGGGATTCATTCAGGTCCTTGGTAAGAAACTGTGGGAACGGGAAATCATGCCCATCACGCCATCGGTGACGACGCAAGGGGCAAGCGCGGTCATTCACTGATCATCCCGGCCTTGTCGCGCACCGTTTGGTAGCGAGAGCGCTCTTGCGCCAGGAACTGAACAAATGCGTCCTGCTCCAGCACGACGGCACGCCAGCCGGCTTCCTGCAATCGTTGACGGACCGCTTCGTCCTGGACCGCGCTTTCGAATGCGGCGCTCATTTTTCTTCCGATCCCGGGAGGCAATTGAGCGGGGCCGAAGAGCCCGAGCCAGTTGGTGAATTGGTAGCCAGCCATCGACGGCAGCTCCGAGATGGCGGGCACGTCAGCGAACAGCGGCGAACGATTCGCGGATGTAACCGCCAGCAGGGTCAGTTTGCCGGTCTTGATGTGCGCTACCAGCGGGGGTAAGCCCGTGATGACGAAGTCGATCTGGCCTCCGAGAACGTCGTTGACCGCTGGCGCGGCGCCCTTGTACGGCACGTGTTGCCAATTCACGCCGGCAATCGATTGCATCGCGGCGCCGGCGAAATGCATCGTACTGCCACTGCCCGGCGTGCCATAGTTGAATTTGACACCTTGCTTTTGTGAACTGGCAACCAATTCACCTAGCGACTTCGGACCGCGCTCGGGATGCGCCACGATTCCCAAAGGCGTGTCGCCCACGAACGCGATTGGCGTCAGGTCCTTTTCCGGATCATAGGGCAAGGGCTTTCCGGCGATGGGGGTAACCAGGACTTCCGCCGGCGACGACAGCAGAAACGTGTAGCCGTCTGGCTCGGCACGCACAACGGCCTGGGCGCCGATCGCGCCCGAAGCGCCCGCGCGGTTTTCCACGACGACCTGCCGTCCCAGGATCCTGGAAATGGCGGCACCATAGATGCGGGCGGCGGTATCGACCCCTCCGCCGGCGGGATACGGCACGATCAAAGCGACGGGACGTTGCGGCCAGGGATTGGCCTGGGCGCCCGCGCCGAAAAGCGCAAAACAGGAAACGAGAATGGCAGTTCGAAGCATGATGTCTCCAAGTCAGGCCGTCACCGGCCTGCGTCACAGGAAGGCGCGGGCTGACGAGACCAGCAAGGCCGCGCCGGATAGCGTCAACAACATCAGGACGACGCGGCGGAACGTTTCGTCGCACAGGCGGGCGTACAGGCGCGCGCCCAGCCAGGTCGACACCATGACGACGGGCAGCAACGCCCCGAACCAGGGCAGCATGGCCGCCGACACGGTCGACGACACGACATAGCACGTCATCGTGAACGACAGGATCAGCAGGTTGAATCCCTGGATCAGATTGCGCTGCACATCGCGGGGATAGTGGCGCAGGGTGCACCACAAAGCGGGCGCGAGTCCCGTGAGGCCCGCCAGGCTGCCCAATATCCCGCCGCACAGGCCGGCGATGCCCTCTCCCAGGCGGCCACGGCTGTCCAGTTCGATCTTGCGGCGCGACAGCAGCATGAACGAACACCAGGCGACCAGCACGATTCCCAGCAGCAGCTTGAAAACGGCGGGATCCAGCAGGGGCAGCAAGGCAAGGCCGATCGGCACGCCCAGCGCCCCGCCCGCCAGGAACGGCAACAATAGTTTCCAAGGGAACGCCTCGCGCACCGATAAGGCGCCGGTCACCTGGCCGACGAGCGCGCCGAACACCGTCAACACCGCGGCCAGGCTGGGCTCCAGCACCCAGGCCCAGATCGCCATCGACACCATGCTGAAAGCGAAACCCGACAAGCCCTGTACGAAGCCCGCGACGGCCGCGCCGCCCAGGGTGAACCACAACATCGGCCCGAAGAGCATATGCTGTCCCAAATGGAATCGAAGGAAGATAAGGCCAGGACCTGTTCAGGCTGAAAGAAGCCTCGCACAAGCCCTGATGCCCGCCGTGGTGCCCGCGCGAGGCGCGGCCGCCGTGCCGCCTCAGTCGAACGCCAAGGCCGAACCGGGCACCGGCGTGAAGCCGAGATCGCCACGGGCGATCACCGCTTCGCGGCCGCCGTTCTCGCGCAGCAGCGCCTGCTGGCGCGCCTTGGCCTGACGGTCGACGGCCTGCGGATCGCAGATCAGGTACAACTGCTGGCGGCAGGCTTGCAGGGCATCGGCGTGGCGCGGGTCGGCGGCCAGGTCCTGGAGCTCTTCGGGGTCGGCTTCCAGGTCGAACAACTGCGCGGGATAGCCGGCGTATTCGATGTACTTGTACTTGCCGTGGCGGATCATGAAGGCGCCGGTGGTCGAGCCCATGCCGTGGTATTCCACCAGCACGTTGCGCTGCGGCGTCTCGCCACGGGCGATGTCGAACAGCGAATGGCCGGGATAGCCTTCGCGCAAGGCCGGTTCGGTGTTGCCGACGGCGTCCAGCACCGTGGGATAGGCGTCGATATGCGTGACGGGCACGTCGACCACCCGCCCGCGCGGAATGTCGTCGCCGACCATGATCAGCGGCACGCCCGCGGTTTCCTCGAACATGGTCGACTTGCCCCACAGGCCGCGCGCGCCCAGGTTGTCGCCATGGTCGGAGGTGTACATCACGCGGGTGTCATCGGCCAGGCCGGCGTCTTCCAGCGCGTTGAGGATCTTGCCGATGTTCTCGTCCAGGAACGAGCACAGGCCGTAGTAGCCGGCGACGGCGCGCTTGACCGCGTCGCCCTCGAAATAGTCGTCGTAGTTGAAGCTGTTGCGGTAGTCCACCAGATAGGGGTGGTCCGGCCGCTCGCGCCTGTCGTACAGCTTGGGCAGCGGCAGGTTCTGGTTGAAGTAGCGGTAGTAGTGTTCCGGCGGCGCGGTCAGGGGGAAATGCGGCGCCACCAGCGAGACGAACAGCACCCAGGGCTTGTCCGATTCGCGCCGGGCCGCCTCGCGCAGCCAGACCTGGGCGCGGGCCGTGATCTCACGGTCGTAGAAGGTGTATGAGCTTTCGCCGGGCCCCGCGAAATGGGCCATCTTGTAGGCGCCCTTGCGCACCGGCAGTTCGCTGCGGACCAGCCCCATCAGGTCGCCCTTGCCCTCGATGATGTGCATGGGAATGATCTCTTCCGAGAACCCGTGGTCCTCGCCGGGCTGGCGGAAATGGAGCTTGCCAATGGAAACCACGTCGTGATCGCGTTCGCGCAAGCGATGATGCCAGCTGGGCACCGCGCCATCGTAGGCGTCGGCGTTGTCCCAGTAGCCGATCTGATGAATGTACTTGCCCACCGCGAACGAGGCCCGGGCGGGAATGCACACCGGGCTGGCGCAATAGGCCGAGCGGAACAGCGTGCCGCGCGCGGCCAGGGCATCGAGGTTCGGGGTCTGGACGATCTCGCTGCCATAGCAGCCCAGGGCCTTGGGCGAGTGTTCGTCGGACATGATGATCAACAGGTTCTTCGGTTTCACGGTCATGGCTCTACTAGGTTGAATGGCTGATGTCAGCCGCTTGATAAATTCGAATGCGGGAACGCCAGATCCCGCGTGGTCGGGCCCAGGAAGAATTCCTGGTAGTACACGCATTGCCCGCGCCCGGAACGCGCCACGGCCTGCATGTAGATGCCGCGGTAGGGATGCGTCACGCCGATGCGCTCGCACGATTCGGCATCGAAATCGGCCAGCCTCGTCAGATGGGTGATGTTGGTGATCGGCAGCTTGAATTGCTGCATGATCACCTTCTTGAAGTTGGCGCCGTTGAGCTTGTCCATGGGCATGTCCCACAGGCGCTTGAGCAATTGCCGGTCGGCATAGAACCGGCTGGAGACGCGGAACTCGTCGTTGATGATGATGATGCGGTCCAGCCGCATGACATTGGCGTCGCCTCCCAGATACTGGTTCCAGGGGCCCGCGCCGGTCACGGGGGTGCGCAGGATGGCCTGCGAGAAGATCGGCAGCACCGATCCGTCGTCGTCCAGGAAGCGGCAATGCCAGGGATCTTCGAGCCGGCGCGGCGCCTCGGCGATGAAGCTGCCCAGGCCGTGCATGCGCACCACCAGGCCCTGCTCGACCAGGTCGCGCAGCGCGCGTTGCACCGTGCCCAGGCTGAACGGCGTGAGCTGCGCCAGTTCCTCCTCGGCCGGCAACTGGTCGCCCGGCTGCCAGATGCCGCGCCGGATCGCGTCGATCAGCACCTCGACCAGCCGCTGGTACTTGGGCCGGCGGGTCGGATCGGGTGCGTGCAACGTCTCGAAAACTTCCAGACGACGTTCCAAGGTACTCATGAGATTTTCTCCCTGTCTTCCATAATCATGTCGGCGCCTTTCTCGCCGATCACGATGCTACCAGCGTTGGTATTGCCGGAAAGCAGCAGGGGCATGATCGAGGCATCGACCACGCGCAGGCGGTCGACGCCGCGGACCCGCAGCCGGTTGTCGACCACCGAAGCGGTGTCGGGGCCCATGCGGCAGGTGCCCACCGGGTGGAAGATGGTGGTGGCGTAGCCCCGGATGAAACGCAGCACTTCATCGTCGGACTCGACGTTGAACCCCGGCCGGTATTCATCGGCGACGTACGGCGCCAGCGACCGGGTGCGAACCAGCTGGCGCGCCATTCTCACTCCCTCGATCATGGTGCGGCGGTCGAACTCGGTGTCCAGGTAGTTGAACCGCGCGCGTGGCGCGGCCAGCGGGTCCGGCGAGGCCAGGTCGAGCCGGCCCCGGCTGGTCGGACGCAACTGGCAGACCGACAAGGTGAAACCGGGGAAATCATGCGGCTTGCCTGCAGTCATGTCGGCGCTGATGGTGCCGAAATGAAATTGCACGTTGGGCGTCTGCTCGCTGTCGTTGGTGCGCGCGAACATGCCGCCCAGCTGGATGCCGGCCGCCACCGGCCCGGCGCGGCGCAGGATCCACTGCAGGCCGATGCGGGCCGTCCCCCACCAGGTGCGCAGGGCGTCGTTGGTGGTGATCGGCCGGGTGCAGCGGTACATGAGCCGCGATTGCAGGTGATCCTGCAGGTTGTGGCCAACCTCGGGCAGATGGTGCGCCGGCGCGATGCCCAGCGCCCGCAGCGCATCGGCATCGCCGATGCCCGACAGCATCAGCAGCTGCGGTGACTGGATCGCGCCGGCGCTCAGCACCACCTCGCAACGCGCCCGGGCCTGGCAGGCGCGGCCGCCGCGCAGGTAGGACACGCCCACGGCGCGGCGCCCCTCCAGGATCACGCCGGTGGCGTGCGCGTCGGACTCGACGCACAGATTGGCGCCGGCGATGCCCGACCTCAGGTAGGCCTTGGCGGCCGAACAGCGCAGGCCATTGCGCGTCGTCAGCTGGAAGTAGCCGGCGCCCTCCTGGCGCGCGCCGTTGAAATCATCGGTGCGCGGCACGCCCAGCTCGTTGGCGCCACCGATAATGGCCTCTATCAGCGGATGACGGCCACGGATATCCGAGACCGCCAGCGGGCCGTCGCCGCCGTGGCATGCGTCCGCGCCGCGTTCGTTGGCCTCGGAGCGCTTGAAATAGGGCAGGACATCGTCCCAGCCCCAGCCGACATTGCCAGCCGCCCGCCAGCGCTCGAAGTCCTCCTTCTGGCCTCGGATATAGACCAGGCCATTGATCGAACTGGAGCCGCCCAAGGTACGGCCTCGCGGAATATAGATCTTGCGATTGTCCAGATTGGGCTCGGGCTCGGATTCGAACTGCCAGTTCAGCTGCGGGTTGAACATCGTCTTGCCATAACCGATGGGGATGTGGATCCACATGTTCCGGTCCCGCGGGCCGGCCTCCAGCAGCAGCACGGTCGTCCTGCGATCCTGCGCCAACCTGGCGGCCACGGCGCATCCGGCCGATCCGGCGCCCACGACGATGTAGTCAAACTCCCTGGTCTCCACGTTCCCTTCCCCTCAGATGTCCAGCACCACGGCGCCCTCGCGGACGCGCGCGCAACAGATCAGTACGCTGTCGGCGCGTTCTTCGTCGCTCAACAGGTAGTCGTTGTGTTCGATCAGGCCCGACAGGTAGTTCAGCCGGCATTCGCCGCACAGCCCCGCCTCGCAGGATGAATTGCAGGCCACGCCGGCGCCGCGCAGGGCCTGCAGGATGGTCTGCCCCGGCGCCACCGGCACCGACCGGTCGCTGCGGCGCAGCGTCAGGCTGGCCGGCAGGCCGTCCGCCGGCGGCGTTGGCGGCGGCGCCAGGTCGGCGCCGAAATGCTCCGAATGCACCGCCTCGGCCGGCCAATGGGCGCAGGCGGCCTGCACCGCCCGCATGAAGCCGGGCGGGCCGCAGAAATACAGTTGGCCATCTTCTGGCCGCTGCGCCAGCAACTGGCCGAGATCCAGCCCGTTGGCGGGGTTGCCGCCATCGTGGTGCAGGAAGACGCGGCTGCGCCACTTGTCACCGGCCAGATAGCGGGCGAAGGCGGTGCGCTCGGGCGACTGCGTGCAGTAGTGCAGCGTGTACGGCCGGCCCAGCGCGTGCAGCCGTTCGGCCATCGCCAGCAGCGGCGTGATGCCGATGCCGCCGGCCAGCAGCAGGCAATGGCCGGCGTCCTCCCGCAGCGGGAAGTAGTTGTGCACGCCCGCCACCTCCAACAGGTCGCCGGGCCGCACCTGTTCGTGCATGGCGCGCGAACCGCCGCGGCTGTCCGGCACGCGCAGCACGGCGATGCAATAGCGATCAGTGCTGCCCGGCACATTGCACAGGGAATAGCGGCGGCTGGCGCCGCCTGGAGTACGGATATCCAGGTGCGCGCCGGCCTCGAAGGCGGGCAGCGGCGCGCCGTCCGGATCGACCAGGTCGAAGGCGTAGATGCCTTGCGCCTCGTACCGGATCGCACTGACTCGCAACTTCAGCATGGCTCTCTCCGCATCCCTCAGCCGGCGGTGGCCGCCTGGTTCGCGCGGTCGAGGCCGTCGAGCCGGGCGCGCACGTGCGCATCGCGCTGGTCCGCCGGCAGCGCGTCGGCCGACCGCATGATCTCCAGCACCTGCTTGCCGGCGGCGGCCAGCTGCTTGCGATCGGCCTGCTTGTCGGCCAGTTCGGGAATGTCCAGCACCGAATCCTGGGCATAGATCGGCAGCGTCCGGCCCTGCTCCTGCAATTGCTGGTAGAGCGCGTAGGGCGCGGTCTTGTCCTGCACGGCATTGCGCAACAGCTTGCGGCACATGTACACGCCCACGTCGGAGATGCCGGGATGCTCGGCGCCATGCGCGGCGATGCGGCCCTGGCTGACAATGGCCTCCCAGTCGCCCGGCGCGCGCTGCCCCTCGTCGTAGCTGCGGTTGCCGGTCTGCCCTTCCAGGAAGTCGATCTTGTCGACGCCGCAGTCGGCTTCGTTGCCCAGGCCGTCCGGGTCGACGGTGCTGTTGAAGTGGCGGTAGCCGAAGATGATCATGTTCTCGTCGTCGACGGGCACGCTCCAGCGGGTGCAGCCGGCGGTGCCATGGCGTTCGCGCGCGGCGGTCGGCAGCAGCGAGCCGATCTGCAGGTAGTTGGGGAACACCATTTCGGTGATGCGCACCCAGATCTTGTCGCCGGGCAGGCGGCGCGAGGCGATGAACACGCAGCCATTGCCGTCGCGCGTGGCTTCCCATTGCATGACCGGCATGTCGCCGAAGCCTTCCAGCGACACGCCGGCCGAGGTCGCCGCATCCACGCCCTCGACCACCATGTGGTTGTGCAGCACGGCGGTATGCATGTGGTCCATGATGTTCTCGTAGACCTGCAGCCAGTTGCACGGGTAGATATTCGAGAACGGCACCAGCCGGGTGTCGGCGGGCAGGCTGTAGGTATCGAACTCCGGGAACCGCGGCGCCTGGCCCGGGCCCATGTAGGCAAAGACCAGTCCATCGCGCTCGAACGCGGGATAGGCGCCCTGACACACCGTTTCCTTCAGGCGCGTGGCGTCGGGTTCGCAGGGCGCGTCCAGCAAGGTGCCATCCACGCCGTAATGCCACCCGTGATAACAGCAGCGGATGCCATGCTCGGCGATGATGCCGAATTCCAGCGAGGCGCCACGGTGCGCGCACTGGCGGTGCATGACGCCAACGTCGCCGCTCTTGTCGCGAAACGCCACCAGGTCCTCGCCCATGATGCGGATGGCCTTGGGCACGTCCGTCAGTTCCTGCGACAGGCACACCGGCTGCCAATGGCGGCGCATGTATTCGCCCATCGGCGTGCCGGGATTGCTGCTGGTCAGTTCCAGGTCCGGGCCGGGCCGGTTGCGTTGCTGGTAGCCGGAGAACCGCAACGGATGCTCGTTGCGGGTCGGGGGCACGGAACTCGTGGCTTGTGTCATGTCTTGTCTCCTGATGATGGGAATGGATCAAACACGCAGATTCGATTGGCTGACGAAGCGGATCTGCTGGTATGCGTCCAGGCCTTCCGGCCCGCCTTCGTAGCCCAGTCCGCTGTCCTTGACGCCGCCGACCGGCGCGTCCGCCAGCGAGGGCGTGAAGTTGTTGATGCCGATCCAGGCGGCATCGATGCCCTCGGCAAAGGTGGCGGCGCGCTGCAGGTCGTTGGTGAACGCATAGGCCGCCAGGCCATACTCGACGGCATTGGCCCGGGCGATGGCGTCGTCGAGGGTGCCGAACGGCAGGATCGGCGCCACCGGGCAGAACGGTTCGTCGTGCAGGATGCGGGCCGTGGCCGGTACGTCGGTCAACACGGTCGGCGGGAAGAAGTAGCCCTCGCCCGCCAGGCGAGTCCCGCCCAGCCTGACGTTGGCGCCACGCCGCTGCGCGTCCTCGACCAGGCCGGCCGCGGCGGCCAGGCGCCGCTCGTTGTTCAGCGGCCCCATCCGCACGCCGGCGGCCAATCCGTCGCCCACTTCGAGCTGGCCGGCGTATTCCACGAAGTGCGCGACGAAAGCCTCGTAGAGACTGTCCTGCACGAAGAAGCGGCTGGGCGACAGGCACACCTGGCCGCTGTTGCGGAACTTGAATGCGACGCATGCCTGCGCGACGCGGGCTACGTCGACGTCGTCACAGACGATCACCGGCGCATGGCCGCCCAGTTCCATCGTGCACGGCTTGAGATGGCGCGCGGCCAGCATGGCCAGCAGCCGCCCCACCGGCACCGAGCCCGTGAAGGAGACCTTGCGGATGATCGGCGAGGCGATCAGGCGCTCGGAAATCTGCGCCGGCTTGCCATACAGCAGGCTGATCGCGCCGGACGGCACGCCCGCATCCAGGAACGCCCGCAGCAGCAGCATGCCGATGGCGGGGGTTTCCTCGGGCGCCTTGAGCACCACCGTGCAACCGGCCGCCAGCGCCGCCGCCACCTTGCGGGCGGCCAGGAACGCCGGGAAATTCCACGGCACGAAAGCCGCCACCGGCCCGATCGGACGCTTGACCGTGGTCTGCGTCAACAGCGGCGAGCGCGGCGGCAATTGCCGGCCGTAAGCGCGCTTGCATTCCTCCGCGCAGTAGATGATGCCCTCGATCACCCGGCTCAGCTCGCCGTCCGAATCGGCCAGCGGCTTGCCGTTCTCCAGCGTCAGAACGACAGCCATCTCGCCGCGCCGCTGGTCGATCAGCTGCGCGGCGCGCATCAGGATCGCCGCCCGCTCCCAGGCGCTGGTGCGCGACCAGGTGGCGAACGCGCTGTCGGCGTGGCGCAGCGCGTCGTCGATGTCCTCGTCCGTGGCCACCGGCAGCCTGCCCAACTCGGCGCCGTTGGCGGGATTGCGCACCGCCAGCGTGTCGCGCCCCTGCGCGCCGCGCCACTGTCCGCCCACGTACAGGGCGAGCGCCTGGGGATAGGCCGCCGCATCCAGGCTCGCGGCCGCCGCGGCCCGCTCTTGTTTCGTTTCCTTCATGGCTTATGACTCATCGTGGTTCTGGAAAAGGGAAGAAGATCCGTCAGGACAGCCGCTGCGCGCCGCCCGGCATGGTTCCTGCGACCGCGCCCGACGCGGCGATCATGCGGGCCTGCATGCGTCGGCGGCTGGCCTGCGGATTGATGAACAGCACGCCGACGAGACTCACGCCGATCGCCAGCACCGCGGACACCAGGAAGCCCTGCTCATAGCCAGCCGCGATGGTGTTGCCGCTGCCGATGAAACGGCCCATCAAGGCCGGCGCCACCAGGCCGCCCGTGGTCGCCAGCGCGCTGCTGATCGACATCGCGGCCGAGCGCTGCGAATCGAAGGAGATCTCGGCGACGATTGCCGAGCTCAGCACGAATGTCAGTTGCGGCAGATTGCAGCCCAGCGCCAGCAACAGCACGCGCAGCGTGGGGTGTTCGGCCACGTACAGCGACAGCAGGATGCAGGCCCCGCCCAGCAACACGAATGCACAGCTGAGCCAGCCGCGGGCGTAGATCGAAGCGACGCCGCGCTTGAGCATGCGCTGCGACAGCCACGACCCGACCAGCACCAGCGGAATGTTGATGCCGGTGAAAATCATGAACATCCAGCCGGTTTCCTGCGTGGAGTAACCCAGCGCCTTGCTCATGTAGGCCGGGATCCAGGTGAACATCACCGAGAAGATCCAATACGTGGTCCAGTACAACAGCATGTTGGCCAGGAAGGTGCGATCCGTCAGCAGCACCCAGTAAGGCACGCGCGCCTGCGATGCGTCGGCGCTGGCGCCGGCGTTGCGGACCTGCCCGTCGCCGCCGAACAGCAGCCACAGCACCATCCAGACAATGCTCAGGACGCCCAGCAGCAGGAACGCCGCGTGCCAGCTGTGGTTGAGCATGATGTAGGTGAGCACCGGCCCGGAGATCAGCAGGCCGACCGTCACGCCCTGGAAAATCACCGACGACGGCACGTTGCGCTGGTCGTCCGTGAACCAGGTGTAACAGGAGTGCAGCGCCAGCGGATACGCCGGCCCCTCGCCGATGCCCAGCAGAATCCGCGAGAAATACAGCAGCGGCACCGAGGCGAAGAAGGCCAGCGGCATTTGCGACACGCCCCAGATGCCGGCCAGCACCACCAGCACGACCTTGGACGACACCCGGTTGGCGAGGAAACCGAAGCCGATCGCCGAGACCGAGAAGAACAGGAAAAAGCTGCTGGCGATCATGCCGAACTGCGCCGGCTCGATGCTCAGTTCCTGCATCAGCGGCACGGCCACGATGCCAAGAATCGCCTTGTCCATGAAATTGATGACCATGAACAAGGCCAGAAGCACTGTCACGACCCACCCTCGTACATTCACCTTCCCTGGTGCTGCAGTTGCCATGTCTCGCCCCTTGTTTTGCGTTTCGGCGCGTTGACTCCGTGCCGTGTCAAAACTATAGTCCTATATAGTTCTTAAGTTCAATGCCCGGCCGTGTCGGGACTTACCCTAAGACCCTTGCGCTTCACCTGAAAAAATGAAATCCCCTCTGTGGCGTCACCGCGGCAGCGAACCCGACTACCGCTATTCCCTGGCCAACGAACGCACCTTCCTGGCGTGGATCCGCTCGGCGCTGGCCTTGCTGGCGGCCGGCCTGCTGCTCGATCAACCCGGCATGGCCGGCAGTCCGGCCGTGCGCACCGGACTCGCGCTCGGTCTGTGCGTGCTGGCGGTGCTGGCCAGCGCCAGCGCCTACCGGCGCTGGCGCGGCAACGAAATCGCCATGCGCCATGCGGCGGCGCTGCCGCACAGCCCGGCCCTGGCGCTGCTGTGCCTGGCCATGCTTGCCATCGGCGCGGGCGTGTGCTGGCTGCTGCTCAGCCACGCTTGATCCCCCCCTGTGAACCCGGCCAGCTGTGCGCCAACCATGACCTATCCCCGCGATCCGGGCCTGCAACCCGAGCGAACCCTGCTGGCCTGGCGGCGCACCTGCCTGGGCCTGCTGCTGAACAGTTTCCTGCTGATGCGCGGCGGAGCCTTGCACGGGGAACCCGCCGCGATCGGCGTCGGGCTGCTCGTCATGGCGCTGGCCGGCTGGCTGTATGCCCGCGTTCGCGCGCGCCTGTCCACCTCGCTTGGCGCGCGCGCCAGCGCGCCGGACCCGCGCGTCGTCATGGCGGCCACCTGCGCGGCCCTGTTGCTGTGCCTGGCGGGCGCCTGGCACGGCGTGCGCCTTTTCCACGCGGCGATGTCCTGAACCCTCGTGGCGACGCTGCCCCCTCTCCTCCCGCGCTACACCTTTGGGGCGCTTTTCATCCAGGGCGGTCACACGCCAGTGACGCAAGCGGGCCTAATGCACATCCGCCACGGAAGCCAGGGGCCTGACTGGCGGTTGCTCGTGCTGCAATGCCTGCCACAGATCGTAGTTCGCCTGCATCGCGACCCACGCCTGCGCGGTGCCCGCTCCCGCCTGCTCCAATCGGACGGCGAGGTCCGGGCTGATACCCGCCTTGCCGTTGAGTACCCGCGACAGCGCCACCCGCGACATCGCCAGGCGATCAGCAGCGTCTGTCACCGACAGGCCCAAGGGGGCAATAACGTCTTCCCGCAACACTTCGCCCGGATGCGGAGGGTTATGCATCATGATGATTCCTAATGGTAGTCGCGATAATCGACCAGCTCGACACCCGCCTCGGTAAAGCGGAATGTCACGCGCCAATTGCCATTGACCCAGACTGACCATTGGTTCGCGAGTTCGCCTTTCAACGAGTGCAGCTTATAGCCGGGCATACTCATATCCTGAGGCCTGGCAGCCACATCCAGAACGGCCAGGATCCGCCTAAGCTTGCCGGCATGTGAAGCTTGGATGCCTCGCGTCGAACCGGTGCGATAGAAGACCTCAAGGCCTTTGTGGCGAAATCCAATGATCATTCGTGAACGTATCCCGTAACGATACACGATGCGGGAATTGAAGGGTGAAATTGTGCTCACCCCACGGCATCCCAATCGGCATCGCGTCTGCAAGGACTCATCCTGTGCGCCGAACATTGGACCGTCAAGAATGACACGTCGTTTATCAGTTTGAGTCCAAGTCAGTCACCAGATACGCCTGTCCGCCCGGCTTCAGGTAGGGTTGCAGTGCCTTGAACGGCACGCTGCCGTGCGTGCCCAGGCAGGCGCCCGAGGCGTGTCCCACGCCGGACACCGACAGGCTCAATGCCCCTGGCGAAGAGGCGCCCAGGGCCAGGTATTGCGGCCAGAGGTCGGCGCAATCTTCCAGGTTGGGATGCTGCTCGGCGCGGTCTTCGGGCGGGCCGGCCTTGACCACCTGTTCCACCAGCCCCAGCAGGGCCGCGCTGGGCTCGCGGCCGAAGCTGCGCTTGCCCGGCGCGTAGGCGTCGAAGACGCGGTTCCAATCGAGGTATTCGCCGCGCAGCAAGTCGAAGGTGTATGGCTCGAAATGGTTCGCGGGATGCGCCCCGCCGCAATCCAGGCTGCCCGCTTCGGTCACGGTCAGCAGCGCGCGCGACAGCCAGGTGACGTTGATGTTCTCTTCGTCGAACCCGCCCAGCGTGCCCGCGCCGGGATTCGTGCTGGTGTAGGCAGAGGCCATGCATTCCAGCGCGCCCAGGCTCTTGCGCCAGTGGCGTTGTTCCAGCAGGTCATTGACGCGCCGCATGACCTGCGGATCGGGATGACGGCTGAGCCGTGGATAGGCAAACCCGGTGCGCGGATCCTGCCACATGCGGTAGGCCATCGCGCCCGTGCCGACGTCCTTGCCCACCGGCTTGGCGTGGCCGGCCAGCTTCAGTGTTTCATAGGGCGCGCGGGCAGCGTCGATGCCCGCCTTGAGGTCGATGTCGCCCACGTCGGCCTGCGTAGCGCGCGCCTTGGCGCGGTCGCGTTCGAGTTGCGCGGTGTCGTAGCCGGCCACGCGCTGCAGGTCGAAGCGGCGTTGCTTGCCGGTGCGGGTGTCGGTCCACTGCCCGCGATAGCCCTTCTCGTCACGCGTGCCTTGCCAGCTGGCGGCGCGGTCGGGCGCGTCGATCGCGGCCGTGTCCGAAGCCGGAGGCCGCGCCGGGTGCGGCTTGGGCTCGTACAGGACGTCGCCCGTGCCGCGCAGGGGAATGTCGACGCCGCTCTTCGAGTAGAAATAGCGCCCGCTCACGACCCCGTTGGCGCCGGCCGCGTCATCCAGTTCCAGCACCACCTCGCCGGCCCCTTGCAGCGTGCCCTTGTAGACGGTGCGCTGGGCGGCGTCGGCCTGCGCCCCCGGCAGCGCCAGGAGGGCCAGCGCCAGGGCGCCAAGGGAAGGGAGACGAGGACGGAAGATGGACGATGGCATGGGGCGGACACGGCCGGAAATTGAGGTGGGCCCACTATACCCGAGCCATCTCTGTGCCTTCCCGCTGTGTCCGACGGACAACACGCGACCGCGCGCCGCCGCGCCAGCAATCGGACCGAGGCGGCCGGCCGGCGCTTACGCGCGCTTGAGCGCCGCCAGCACCCCGGTCAGATCCAGCGCGCCGGCGCTGGCGGAGCGTTTCATGGATTCGAGCCCGCGAACCACCCAACTGGCCACCGCCGCATTCGCGTCCGCGTCGGCCACTACCATCGCGTCGTGGCGCGGGACCTGGATGGCAACCGTAAGGGCCGCTTTCTTGCCCGAGTACTTCGCCACGGCGCTGAACCCCGACTCGGCGTAGTCGCTGATGCTGCCGCCCACGAATAGCTCGATATCCAGCGTGGCGGCGCCAGGCACCACGACCGGCGCCAATGCGGCTTTCAGCCTGGGCCGGTACGCGACGACGGCGGGCAGGAACCGCGAGCCGGCCTCCGGCCCTCCCATTCTTGCGCCGAGTGCGACGTCCATGAAAACTCCTTTTTCGGGCAGGCCGGTATTGTACTGACGGGCCTCATTCGCGCGGCGCTGGCCACGCCGCGCGTCACTTGTTTCGCCTGACCATATCCAGGATGGTCTTGCGGAGTTCGTCGCACGCCTGCGCCTCGGAAATTTCACCGGCGACGGCCGCGGTCGACAGCGCGTCGGCCGCGCCCAGCATGGCCCACAGGCTGGCCGTGGCAATGCCTTGCGGCCCGGCGAAGGGCGCAAACAGCCGCCGGCATTTTTCGATGAAGGCATACTGGTACTGCCGTTTCACGGCCGCCAGTTCCGGCGAGCCGTCCAGCGCCGCCAGCACTCCGGGAATCTCGCGCCCCTGCGTCGACACGCATGCGACGTACCGCTCGGCGATGACGCCGGCCTTGTCCTTCAGGCTCGGCTTGCTGGCGGCAATGGCGTCATCGATGATCGCCGTCTGGCGCGCGTCGAAGTCCTGGTACAAGGCGGCCAGCAGGCCATTGCGTGTGCCGAAGTGGTCATAGACCACCGGCTTGGAGACGCCGGCCGCTTCGGCCAGGCGTCCCAGGGTCAAGGCGTCGGTGCCTTCCTCGCTGACCAGTTTCCAGGAAACCTCCATCAGCTGGCGCGAGCGCTCGTCTTTCGACAGGCGGCGGCGTGGCGGGGAAGCGGGAGCGGGAACGGCGGACATCTGTATTCTCGGGTATCGATCAGGATTGCACGGCAAAAATCCGCTGACCGATGGCGTGCGCCGCGTCGAGATGGGAAGCCGGAAAACCGGCATCCGAAGGCAGCAGCAGTTCCGATGTCGCGACGCGCGCGCCGCAGTAGCCGAAGATGCCGTGGTCGATCTGCGTTTTCATGGCGCCGAAGTAGCCATGCCTGCCGTAGGTTCGCATATCGGCGCCGCCACTGGCAACCAGATGCACCGGCAGGCGCTGCAGTTTCTTGACCAGCTTGCCGTCCGCGCCGGCGTCATAGGCCCACCCGTTGGCAAACACGCGGTCGATCCAGCCTTTCAACAGGCCGGGGAACGACCACCAGTAAACCGGATAGACCAGCACCAACGCATCCGCGCGGTCGATCCGCGCCTGCTCGGCGACGACGTCCGGCGACGGCGCGGCCTGCTTCAGATGCAGGGCCACATCGGCCTGGGTGAACCTCGGATCGAACCCTTCCGCGGCCAGATCCGCGATCTCGAAGGAATGCTCCGGGCCGCGGGCGACAACGCCCTGCGCGAGCTGGGCGGCGATGGCATGGGTCAGGGATGCGGGGTCGGGATGTGCGACAACGATAAGCGCGTGCATGGGGATCTTCCGTACAGAGTTTCTATATACAAATAGTAGCCTACTTTTGGTAGGTAATGGAAGATCAACCACCCGCGCGCTTCCGGCATGTTCGTCCGGCGGTGTCCGCCGCGATCTTGAGCATCCCCGCCCGAAGCGATAAATTTGCTCCAGCGAAATCGTTGCCATGGCCTGCCACGCAGGCTTGTCGTTGGAGTCGCACGCATGGATATCATCGAGACGATCGCTTCGCACACCGCGGCCCTGCGCATGCCGCTGTATGCCGTGACGGCCAGCGCCATCCGCAAGGCCGACACGCCGCTCATTCTCACGCTGCACTGGCATGGCTTTCACCGTGATGGCACGGCGGACGGCGGACTGCGCTCCGTCGCCGGGTCGGCGGTCCAGCTCAATCTGCGCTGGCACGATTTTGCCGTGCTGGACCGCGCGATCATCGACGCCGGATGGGCGCTCGGCGCCTGGGATGTCGAGCGCGTGGCGCGCCCGCCGTGGTGGCGCCTGAACGCGCCAGCCTCGGAAGCCGTGGCCGGCCACCGCGCCTTCGCCGATTATTCCGACCTGCCGCCATCGGACGACACCGTCGTGGTGGAAGCGCCGGATCAGCAAGACCTGCTTGAACTGGCGGCGCGCAAGGGCTACGTGCGCTGGCTGTTCAGGCCGCGCAAGGGCGGCCTGTGGCGCCAGCTGGACGGCGACGACGATACGTTGGACGCCGACGGCGGACGCACCCTGCCCTGCCCGGTGCCGCTGCAACCGGACGGCCGCGAACTGCGCCGCAAGGTGCTTTACCGGCTGGGACGAGGCAAGAATTTTCTGATTCTTTAAGTTTCATTTTGATGCATTTTTGACTCTTGAAGCGTCTTTGGCCCGCCCATAGATTTTTTGCGCATCCCGATCGTGGATGCCCGATGCGTGGCGCCGCCGTGCGGCGCGTAACGCGCCGGTATTCACTTTTTGATGATCAAGACATCAGGAGATAGAGTCATGAAGATCCGTCCCCTCTATGACCGGATTATCGTCAAGCGAATCGAACAACAGCGCAAGACCGCATCCGGCATCGTCATCCCGGACTCCGCCGCCGAAAAGCCCGAGCAAGGCGAAGTACTCGCCGTCGGCCAGGGCAAGCGCAACGCCGATGGCTCGCTGCGCGAGCCGGAACTCAAGGTGGGCGACCACGTGCTTTTCGGCAAGTATGCCGGCCAGACCGTGAAGGTCGACGGCGAGGAGCTGCTGGTCATGCGCGAAGACGACATCTTCGCCGTGCTCACGCCGCAGGACAAGCAATTGAAGAAGGCCGCCTGAGGCCCGGCCATCGCGAATCGAGGAGCAAGAAATGAGTGCCAAAGACGTCAAATTCCACGATAACGCCCGCGCCCGCGTGGTCAAGGGCGTCAACATCCTGGCCGATGCCGTCAAGGTGACGCTCGGCCCCAAGGGCCGCAACGTGCTGCTGGAACGCAGCTTCGGCGCGCCCACCATCACCAAGGACGGGGTCTCGGTCGCCAAGGAGATCGAACTGAAGGACAAGTTCGAGAACATGGGCGCGCAGATCGTCAAGCAGGTCGCCTCCAAGACGGCCGACGTGGCCGGCGACGGCACCACCACCGCCACCGTGCTGGCGCAGGCCATCGTGCAGGAAGGCATGAAGTACGTGGCCTCCGGCATGAACCCGATGGACCTGAAGCGCGGCATCGACCAGGCCGTGTCGGGCGTGGTCGAGGCGCTGCGCAAGCTTTCCAAGCCGATCTCCACCAGCAAGGAAACGGCGCAGGTGGCGGCGCTGTCGGCCAACGCGGACGAGGCCATCGGCAAGATCATCGCCGACGCGATGGACAAGGTCGGGCGCGAAGGCGTGATCACCGTCGAGGACGGCAAGTCGCTGGACAACGAACTCGATATCGTCGAGGGCATGCAGTTCGATCGCGGCTACCTGAGCCCCTACTTCATCACCGATCCCGAGAAGCAGGTGGCCCAGCTCGACGACCCGCTGGTGCTGCTGTACGACAAGAAGATCTCCAACGTGCGTGAACTGCTGCCGGTGCTGGAAGGCGCCGCCAAGGCCGGCAAGCCGCTGCTGATCGTGGCCGAGGATGTCGAAGGCGAAGCGCTCGCCACGCTGGTGGTCAACGCCATGCGCGGTGTGCTCAAGGTCACCGCGGTCAAGGCGCCGGGCTTTGGAGACCGCCGCAAGGCCATGCTGGAGGACATCGCCATCCTCACGGGCGCCACGGTCATTTCGGAAGAGACCGGCAAGCAGCTCGAGAAGGCCACGCTGCAGGACCTGGGCAGCGCCAAGCGCATCGAGGTGCGCAAGGAAGACACCATCATCATCGACGGCGCCGGCAAGCAGGAAGCCATCGACGCCCGCGTCAAGACGCTGCGCAAGCAGATCGAGGACGCCACCAGCGACTACGACCGCGAGAAGCTGCAGGAACGCGTGGCCAAGCTGGCTGGCGGCGTGGCCGTCATCAAGGTCGGCGCCGCCACGGAAGTCGAGATGAAGGAGAAGAAGGACCGCGTCGACGATGCCCTGCATGCGACCCGCGCGGCCGTCGAGGAAGGCATCGTGCCCGGCGGCGGCGTGGCATTGCTGCGCGCCCGCGCGGCCATCCAGGACCTCAAGGGCGCCAATGCCGACCAGGACGCCGGCATCCGCATCGTGCGCCGCGCCCTGGAGGCGCCGCTGCGCGCCATCGTGGCCAACGCCGGCGAGGAGCCGTCGGTGGTGGTGGCCAAGGTGGCGGACGCCAAGGGCAATCATGGCTACAACGCGGCCACCGGCGAGTACGGCGATCTGGTGGAAATCGGCGTGGTCGACCCGACCAAGGTCACGCGCACCGCGCTGCAGAACGCCGCGTCGATCGCCGGCCTGATCCTGACGACGGACGCGACCGTCGCGCAGGCCGCCGAAGAGACCAAGCCGCAGGCGGCGCCGGCCGAAGCCATGGACTTCTGATCCGGCTCGGACCGGAGCAGCGTGAAGGCATCGCGCCACTGGCGCGGTGCCTTTTTTTTGCGTGCGCGGCGCGAAAAAAACGTCGTCCCCGCGTCCTCGCGAGCCGCCGTTCGATGCTGTCTATGCGCTTGCGCCACACGATTTCACGAATCAAAAATGGCGGGTCTTGAATCCGCGCGGACCGCACTCATATCTCTGTTGAAGCGGTCGAGCGGCTGGCGATTGCGACGCATGAAGCGGCCCCGATCCTGTCCAAACCATCTTGGGAGGTAATCATGGCGAACTACCCATTCACCGATACCGGTGTCGAGTCCTTCTTCGACGCGGTCCAGGAACAGATGGACCGCATCCTGCGCGGCGCGGGCCTGCCCGCCACCCTGCGCGCCCTGCCGCGCGGGCATTTTCCGCCGGTCAATATCGGCGTGTCGGATGAGGCCGCGGTCGTGGTGGCATTCATCCCCGGCATCGATCCGGACACCCTGAAAGTGTCCATCGAGAAAGGCCTGCTGACGATCAGCGGCACGCGCGAAGCGCAGGCGCTGCCCGAGAACGCGCGCTACTACGCGCGTGAACGCGCCGACGGTTCATTCACCCGCGCCATCGAACTGCCGGCCGACGTCGACGCGGACAACGTGCAGGCGCGCTATGTCGACGGCTGCCTGTTGGTCTCCATCAAGAAGAAGGAGTCGTCCAAGCCGCGTCTCATCACGGTGCAGTAACGCCCGCCCATCGCACTATTCAGGAGATAGCATCATGAATACGCGTAACGAACTCGTTGTCGAACAAGAAAGCCGCGCCGCGCAGCGGCGCCCCGCCACCCTGCCCGCCGTGGACATTTTCGAGGACACCGCCGGCGTCACGGTGCTGGCCGACCTGCCCGGCGTCACCAAGGAACGCCTGAACATCAAGGTCGAATCCGACGTGCTCGTCATCGAAGGCGAAGCCGCCGTGCCGGTGCCGCAGGAACTGCGCCTGATCCACAGCGAACTGCGCGAGCCGCTGTTTCGCCGCTCGTTCCGGCTGGGACCGGAATTCGACAAGGACGCGATCAGCGCCAACCTCAAGCAAGGGGTCCTGACGCTGCGCGTGCCGCGTGTGCGCGAAGCGCAGCCGCGCCAGATTCCGGTGACGGTGGCGTAAACGATGCGCCGCGCCGCGGCACTGCCGTGGCGCGGCGTTTTCACAATCCGGGCTCGCGCCGCGCGGGACGCTGCCGGAGTCAGTAGCGGTATTTCACTTCCAGCGTGCCGCTGTTCTGCCGGTTGCCATCGCCGAACTGCCCGCCATACAGTGCGCTTACCGTGGTGCGCTTGCTGACGTCGATGCCCACGCCGAGTTCGACCACGACGGCGTCTTGCGCCACCGGCGCCCCCGTTACCGAAAACGCGTCCCCGCCCTGGACGAAGGACATCGTGCTGAGCGGGTTGCGATCACCGAAAGCATGCCGCCATCCCAGCGTGCCCTGCACCGCGCCGCGCGCGCCGGCGCTTTCGAAATCGCTGCGCGCGTGCAGGCCCAGTGTGGTGGTCGTGATGCGACTGCGGCCGCTCTCGCCACGCAGCGCCGCGTCGCCGCCGGATTCGGAAAAGCCGCGGGTACGCAGGTCGCTGAAGTTGGCGCCGACGAAAGGCTCGAGCGTGACCCGGTCATTCAACGGCACGG
Source organism: Achromobacter sp. RW408 (assembly GCF_003184165.1). Taxonomy (NCBI): domain Bacteria; kingdom Pseudomonadati; phylum Pseudomonadota; class Betaproteobacteria; order Burkholderiales; family Alcaligenaceae; genus Achromobacter; species Achromobacter sp. RW408. The sequence continues at coordinate 134,713 of NZ_QHHO01000047.1, read as the reverse complement.
CATAACCGAGTTCACCGAATACTTGTCCCGTGCTGGCGCCATAGCCGGCCTTGAGCGTCTGGTCCAGGCCGGCGGCGGCGGTACTGCGGCGGGTGTCAACGTCGTGCCAGGTATAGGCGGCGCCCAGGCTGAGGTTGATGCGGCCCGCGCCGGCCTCGAAGGCCCGGCCGCCATATAGCGTGACGCTGTAGCTGTCGACGTCGGCGCTGGAGGCCCGGTCGCTGGTGCGGCTGCGGCTGTTGGTGTAGCCCAGCGCGCCGCCCAGGCGCCATTGCGCGCCGACCGCCACGTCGCCGCCGAGGATCATGCCCGAGTCAGTCTGCGTGGTACGGGCGGCGTTGCCGTCGCCGCCCAGGGTGGTCCAATTGCCGAACACCTGGGTCCAGAGCGGTTGCGCATTCGATTGCGGCAGCGACGCGGCATCGCCCCTGCCCAGCTGCGCCGTCGGCGCGCCAGGGGCCCAGCCCGCGCCCAGATTGGCGCGCAGCCGCGACAGCGGCATCTGCGTCATTGCGCTGGTGGCGCCCTGCAGGATCGACATCGCGCTGGCATGGGCCTCGCCCGAGAGCGCATTGAAGGCCTGGGCGGGCATGCCGTCCGGCAGGTTCAACACGTGCCGGTACAACGCGCTCTCCGGCGCCAGGCTCTGCAGGGCCCGCGCCACCGCGCGCTGGTTACCGCTGGCCGCCGCGTCGACAAACTGGATCGGGCGGGAGCCGCCGTCATCGGACGGAACCTGCTTGAGGCTCACCATCAGATCGACGCGCTGACTGTCGTAGGCCAGCGACGGCGTCAGGAACGCCAGGTTGCTCGAGACACTGTCGAAGCGTCCCAGCACGCCATTGTCCGCGGTCAGGATGGTATAGGTGGTGGAAGGCGCATAGTTGCCGTTCTGGCCGATGTGCACGACCGAGCCGGCCAGGCTGGCGCTGCCGGCCACCCGCACACTGCTGGCCATGCCATCGGGGGTGGTGGCGACGCGAAAGACGGAGCCCGGTTGGAAGGTCAGGTCCCCCTGCACGTTCATGCGGCCCGTGGGAAGGTTGGCGCTGCCCGGGGCCAGGGTGGCGCCGGATGCGATGGTCACCGCGCCCAGCGTTCCGGAGCCGGACAGCGTCGATCCGCTCGCGGCAAGCACCTGGCCGCCAAGCTTGCCGTCCACCTGCAACGTGCCGGCCGCCACCTGCGTGGCGCCCGTGTAGGCGCTGCTGTCGCCGGTGAGCGCGAGCGTCCCGGCTCCCAGCTTCGTCGTTGCGCCCGCGCCGGAAATCGCGCCACTGTAGGCGGAGTCGTCCGCGCGATCGAACCGCAGGTTGGCGTTGTTGACGATATTGCCGCGCAACGAGCCGCGATTGCCGCCATCGCCCACTTGCAGCGTGCCCGCGTCGACCACCGTGGTGCCCGCGAAGGCGTTCTCGCCAGCCAGCACCAGGGTGCCGGCGCCGGCCTGGCGCACCTGTCCGGCGCCGCGCAGTATCCCGTCGAAGCGGACCGTATCGCTACGATTGAAGACCAGCGCCGCGCCCGCCGCGATGTCCGCGTCGCCGGCCAGGCTGCCCGAGTTGGCGCCGTTGCCTATCTGCAGGGTGCCGGCTTGCACGAAAGTACCGCCGGCATGGTTGCCGGCGCCGGTGAGGATGACGGTGCCGGTGCCAGTCAGGCTCAGCGCCCCCGCGCCGGACAGCGTGCCGGACAGCGTCATGCCATTGGCGCCTGTTACCGTGAGCCCGCCAGGACCCAGCACGAAGTCGTTGGCCATTCTCAACGTCCCCGGCGCGCCGCCGGCGGCAATCGCGCCCCCATTCGCGTTGATCGGGCCGAGTCCTAGCATGGCGCCGTGCTGCAACGTCGCCAGGCCGCCGTTGAGTGTCACGCTGCCGCCGGAGACCAGGGGCGAATCCTGCAATATCCAGGAACCGCTGTTGATACGCAGGTTCTGGAAGTTGATGTAGGTCAGCCCCGAGATGGCGGTGACCGCCCCTCCCGTGCCGCTGCCCGTGCCCGCGGACGGCAGCGCGTTCTGCAGCACCAGCGTGTTGCCCCCGCCCATGCCGCCATCGACCGTGCCGGCAGGCGCGAACGCGAGGCCGTCATGGCCGGTCACCGGCAGATCAGCTGACGACGATCCCCCGCCGCGAAACACGACGGAGCCGGAGACGGCGGTGAAGGTGTTGTTGCCGCCCTGGCCCAGCGACACGCCGCCGACGATGGTCCCGGCATTGGTGAAACTGTGCCCCTCGCCGGGAATGCTGGCGGCTTCGAACGCGACGCGGCCGACGATGGTGCCGGTACGGTCGTTGAGGAATTCCACCTTGGCGCCGCCGTAAGCGGCAATGACGGCCTTGTCCGCCGCCGCGGTGACGGTGCCGTCCACATCTCTGCTGCTTATCATGCCAGCGTTGGTGAGATAGCTCGTCCCGCCGCTGCCGTTCTGCACGGCCACGGCCATGCCCAGTAGCGACGGCAGGCTGGAGCCGCCGCCGACGCCGGGGGTGACGCCGACAATCGCCCCCGTCATCTCATTGGTCACCCGTGTGACGCCGGCCGAACTGTTGCCGACGAACATGCCGGTCGACCCGGCCGAATTCACGCCAAGCGGGTTAGGGTCGATCTTGCCATGGTTCGACACGGTCACGTTGCTGCCGGTCAGGCTGAGCGCGGTGCCGCCGCCGGGCGGTATGACGCCCAACGACCCCGTGCCAGTCACGGTGACCTCCAGGTTATTGGACGCATCCGCGTAGGACGGCGTGACAGGATTGGCTGGCGAGGCGCATTGGACGAGAAGGCCGACGCGGATACAGTCCGCCTGGGCCGCCCCGCCGGTCCCGGCCAGTGCGAGCGCCAGCGCGGCGCCCAGCGCATGACGGCGCGGCGGGAAAGGCAGGACGGGGCCGCGCGAGATCCCGCCCGCGCGCGCTTGCGATGCCAGTTCCGACGCCGCTTGCCAGACGCGCAGGCGGCGGTTCCATACCAGACGGTAGATGTGGTTCAAAGCGGGGGCCCTTGTATTTGCGATGGCCGGCGTCATCCCGGTGCACTGTGAACGTGGTGCGGACGCATGCGACAGCGCGGCGCATCCACGACCGGACGAGCGGCCTTTTTGGCCAACGGGTGGAATATTTGCGCACAATATAGCCGGCGCCACGGCGGCTGAAGCGAAAAGAAAAGGCGCAATCACTGGTCAATTCCTGCCCACCGCGAAGATAATCACACTTTTGCCGCCAATGCCGATTTACAAGGAGCGACCTTCTTGGGCCCGACCGCCGACCGCGGCGCCCCGCCGTTGACCGTCCGCGAGGCCATCGCCCTGGCCCACACGCACTGGAACGCCGGTCAGGCCGCGCAAGCCGAAGACCTTTGCCTGCGCGTGCTGGACGCGGTTCCGGACCAGCCCGACGCGCGGCATTTGCTCGGCCTGATCGCGCATGCGTACGGCCACCCAGCGCTGGCGCTGGCGCACCTGCGCGCGGCCTGCCAGCCGCCCGCGGCGCCGGCCGCCTATTGCAGCAATCTGGCGGAAGTGTGCCGCCAGCAGGGACGGCTCGACGAAGCCGAGGCGGCCGCCCGCCGCGCGGTAGCCGCCGACCCGGGGCTGGCCGAGGGCTGGAACAACCTGGGCATCATCCTGCAGGAGGCAGGCCAGCTTGCCGCCAGCCTCGATTGCCTGCAGCGCGTGGCCGCGTTGCTGCCCGACAGCCCGCAGGCCCACAACAACCTGGGCAACACCTGCAAGCGCCTGGGCGACAACCCGCAGGCGCTGGCGCATTACCGCCGCGCCCTGGAATTGGACCCGGACTACGCGCAGGCCTTGAGCAACATGGCGGTGGCGTTGGGCGACGACGGCCGGCACGAGGCCGCCCTGGCCGCCATCCGGCGCGCCATCGAGATCGATCCGCTGCTGCCGCAGGCGCACCTGAATCTGGCCGCGCTGGAGCGCGCGCGGCCACGGCAGTCCCCGCTACAGGGGGGGCCGGGCACACATTCGAAGCAGCCCCCACCGCACGACGAACACACGCTGCGCGAGGCCGAGGCGTTGCTCCGCGAGGGCCAACACGCCCAGGCCGAAAGGTTGTTGCGCGACGCGCTGACGCAGGCGGGGCATCATGTCGCGCTGCTGCGCCTGCTGGTCCAGGCCCTGCGGCCGCAGGGAAAACTGCGGGAAGCGCGCGACGCCCTGGAGCGCGTGCTGCGCGCGGAGCCGGGCGACGCGGGGTCGCGTTTCGAGCTGGCGGAGGTGCTGCTGACGGAAGGAGATTTCGATGCCGGCTGGCGCGAATACCGCTACCGCTATCACCTGGCGCACACGGCGGCGCTGGCCCGCCACGTGCAAAAGCCGCGCTGGGACGGCCGCCCCATTCCCGGCCAGACGCTGCTGCTGCATGACGAGCAAGGCTACGGCGATACCTTCCAGTTCCTGCAATTGGTGGCGCTGGCCCGCGCGCGCAGCGGCGCCCGCATCGTCCTGGAGGTCAAGGAGCCGTGCCACGCATTGGCGCGGCGCGGCGACGGGATTGACGAAGTCATCGTCACTGGCTCGCCGCCGCCGCCGTTCGATTCGCACTGCGAACTGATGAGCCTGCCGCTGGCGCTGGGCTTGCGGCTTGACGACCTGCCCGTGCGCACTGGCTACCTGCGCGCCGACCCGGCCTGTGTGGCTCTCTGGCGCGCGCGGCTGGCTGACTTGCCGCGCCCCCTGGTCGGCCTGGTCTGGGCCGGCCGGCCGACCCATCCGCGCGACGCCCAGCGTTCCCTGGCCCTGGCCGATCTGGCCCCGCTGGCGCAGGCCGGCGTCACCTTCGTCGGCCTGCAACTGGGCGAGGCGTCGGCCCAGGCGGCCTCGCCCCCGCCGGGCCTGAGCATGGTGCCGTTGAGCCAGGATATCCGCGACTTCGACGACACCGCGGCCATTCTGACCCAGCTGGATGTGCTGGTGTCGGTGGACTCATCGCCGCTCCACCTGGCTGGCGCGCTGGGCTGCCCGGCCTGGGCGCTATTGCCCTTCGCGTCCGACTGGCGCTGGCTGCGGGAGCGCCGCGACAGTCCCTGGTATCCGTCAATACGCCTGTTCCGCCAACCGGCTCCGCATGCATGGCAGCCGGTGCTGGAGGAGGTGGCTGACGCGCTGCGCGTTTTGCGTACGGCACGTTCCGCCGACGAATAACGTCCCGGCCCTCGCGCCCGGCCAACTTCAAAAACTGACCGCCAGCCCCACGGAAAAGCCGCGCACATTGGTGCCGAACACATAGCGGCCCACCAACCGGGTGCGGGTGATGAAGACGTCGTAGGCGCTGGAGTCCAACTCCAGCCCGGCGCCCAGCGAGGTCAGTCGGTCGAACCCCAGAATGCCGCGCTGGTCGCCCAGGAATTCCGAATGGGTCAGTTCCAGCACATAGCGCACCGGCCGCTGCAGCGCGGTGAGCCCGGTGGGCGCGCGGTAGCGGGCCCACAGATTGGCCGACTGCGCGGTGGCGCGGCCCTTGACGGCGGCCGAGCTGTCGAAGCTTTGCAGGCGGATATCGGAATAGCGCAGTTCCACGTCGACTTCATAGCCCGGGCGATAGTGCTCGTAGTCGAGCATCAGGGACCCGCCCAGGCCATAGGCGTTGAGCGATCCCTTGTCCAGGAAATCGATATCGCGACCGGTCTGGCGGCCCACGTACCAGCTGGCCGCGCGCAGGTCGCTCGATACATTGCCCAGCGCGAAGTTGAAGATGGGGCGCAGCTTGAGTTCGTCGGCGAGCTTGAAATCCCAGCCGATCCCGCCGGTTGCCGAAATGCTGTTCCAGCGCGTCGGGATCCGGCGGGTTTCGGCGCCCTGCGTGGCGACGAAGGTCGGATCGTAGCGGCTCGCGGCCAGCACGCCTTCCAGGTAGATCGGCACCGATTGGGAAATCGTGTCGCCCCCGCCCAGCTGGGTCATGAAGAAGTCGTTGGAACCCGCGGTCGAACCGCCGCCGCTGCCGATTTTCAGCGAACTGGTGGTGATGTCGGGCACGATCGAAAACGACATCAGCGCCAGCACGCCGTTGGCGCGCTTTTGCAGATCATCGTGCGTCAGCCGCAGGCCCTGCGCGCCGGCCAACGGCGGCGCGGCACAGGCCAGCAGCCCCGCCAGCCACCATTGCGACCGCCACCACCGCAACCTCGATGCCGCCATGATCCGGATCCTCGCCATGAGAAGGAAAATGCGTGGGAGACAGCGCGCGTCGGCGCGCGCTATGGGTCCACCATGGCCTGCCGCTGCGACAGCAGCAGCGCGTCGCTCTGGTCGATGCGGATGGTGCCTATCCGCGGGAATTCGAAATCGATGATGATGTAGAGGGCGGCGGTCATGACCAGCGCATAGACCACCTGGTGCATCCAGCCCGAGCGATTGGCGACGGCCAGGTTCATGCCGACGAGTGCGGCGCTGACCAGCGCCAGCAGCCCCAGGAACAGGTAGGCCATGATGGGCGGATGCACCTTCTGCGCGACCGATTGCGTGGTGGCGACGTCGAACATCTCGTTGACCGCGTTGATGTACGACGCGGCAAACGGCGGCACGCTGTCGTTGGCGGCCTGGATCGAGCCCTGCCAGATCTGCTTCTGCAAGCCCGCTACCTTGGCGGCGATCGCCTCGCGCGCCTCGAGGTCGGCCACATGTCGGTAGTAGTTGATGCGCTCGTCGACATAGCGGCGGAACGCGTCGCGCAGCGCGGGTTGCGCGGGCGCGGCAAGCAGGTCGATCCGCAGCCAGGCCGTGCCGATGGCGTTGACCTCCAGCACCAGAAGGTTGCGGCGCTCCGCCATGCGCTGCGCCGCGCCGGAAAAGGTGAAGGCGATCAACAGCCCGAGCAGCGCGAACACCGAGGCCTCGACGGCCGCCGATCCCGCGCGGCTCTTCTCGTCGCCGCCCCGGCCGAGCCGCCTGCCGATATTCATGGCCAGCAACAGCAGCAGGAAGAACGCCAGCGCCAGGAAAAACAGAATCAGGGAATAATCCATGCCGTCACCTGTGCGTAGTCATGCGCCTTGAATCCAACCGGATGTGTTTCGTGCCTGCCGCGGCCGGCGGATGGCGCGGTCGCGGAGCGTGGCGGCAATGGCAATGCTCGTCGATGCGGCGGCGGGCCGATGCGCGCGCCTTGCCGCGCCATGAATGACACGTGACTTCGGGAAGGCGGTGCAGCGTGTTTCATCGATCACCCTGGAAAGCGGCCAATGACAACCTGCAAACTGCGGCCAGGGCGAACGCGCACGGAGAATAATCCGCATTATTTCCGCGCCGCGCCCTGGTTTCTCGTGGCGGGGTTTTCAGTTATTAACCGATCCGCACGGCGATATCAACACTTTTGCGAATATCCCGCGCATGCGGCATGCGCCCGGATTACGCCTTGCTGGCGACCGCGTTTTAATGTTCGCGATATTCCGCGCCGCAACAGCCGCCCTGATTACATGTTGTTTCGATAATGCGCTATGCCGGCGCTGATCAGTCGTATTAGCTTTGTATCCTCATTTATGTAATATTCGCATTAATTCGATAATCGGTTCAGTCAGTACGATCAGGCAGGTTTGTGGTGTCCCGCCAGGCTGCAAGGGCTTGGCAGTCCGTCTTGGCAGCAATTCGGAGAGGTCACGTGAAACAGCAATTGAAGATCGGTTTGACAGTCGCGTCCATCATCGCCGCGGCCACCGCGCTGGGCGGCTACGTCGCCAGCACGTCCACCCCCGCCCCGTCACAGCAGGGTGTCGCCAGAATGGGCGACGGCAAGAACGGCCCGCAAGGCATGGCCTGGATTCCCGCCGGGGAATTCCTGATGGGCAACGACCACCGCATGTCGCAACCGAACGAGCGGCCCGCGCATCGGGTGCGCCTGACGGGTTTCTGGATGGACGCCCACGACGTCACCAACGCCGAATTCCGCCGCTTCGTCGACGCCACCGGCTACCTCACCACCGCCGAACGCAAACCCCGCTGGGAAGACCTGGCGGTGCAATTGCCGCCCGGCACGCCTCGCCCCATCGATGCCGCCCTGGTGCCCGGCGCCATGGTCTTCACCGGCACCGAACAGGAAGTCTCGCTGCGCGACTACAGCCGCTGGTGGCGCTTCGTGGCGGGCGCGAATTGGCGGCACCCGCAGGGGCCCGCCAGCAGCATCGAAGGCAAGGACGACCATCCGGTCGTGCAGGTCTCCTACGAAGACGCCCAGGCCTACGCCGCCTGGGCAGGCAAACGGCTCCCCACCGAAGCCGAATGGGAATTCGCGGCGCGCGGCGGACTGGAGCAGGCCACCTATATCTGGGGCGACGAACTCGCCCCGCGCGGCCAGGCCATGGCCAACATCTGGGATACGCAGCAACGCCAGCCCTTCCCGGTGGTGACCGATGAAAAGGTGCAGGTCGGCACCACGCCGGTGGCGAGCTTTCCGCCCAATGGCTACGGCCTCTACGACATGGCGGGCAACGTCTGGCAGTGGACCGCGGACTGGTATCGCGCGGATGCCTTCCTGACCCAATCGCAATACCGCCGGCCGCCGCTGGACCCTGCCGGGCCGAAAGACAGCTTCGATCCGGACGACGGCAACGTGCCGCGCAATGCGCCCAAACGGGTGGTGCGCGGCGGATCGTTCCTGTGCAGCGACACCTATTGCATCAGCTATCGCGCCAGCGCCAGGCGCGGCAACGATCCCATGAACGGCATGTCGCACCTGGGCTTTCGCACGGTGATGACGCCGGAACAATGGAAGGTCGCGCGCGCCCGCCAGGACGCCCTGGCGCAACGTTGAAATAACACGCAGTCGAACTGCCGCGCCGCCGCGCCGTCCGCGGCGTGCGCCCGCATGAATGAAGCCACCACTTGGGGAGGGGCTTGTCTTCATGAGTCAACGCGATGCCATTCTCGCGCTCGAAAGCGCCATCAACCAACAGGTGCTGGGCCAGGACGCGGTCGTCCGGATGATCGTGGTCGGCCTACTGGCCGACGGCCATATCCTGCTGGAAAGCCTGCCGGGCCTGGCCAAGACCCGCACGGTGCGGGCACTGGCCTCCAACCTGGACGCGCGCATGAGCCGCATCCAGTTCACGCCGGACCTGCTGCCTTCGGACATCACCGGCGCCGACGTGCTGCAAGCCGATGGCGCGGGCGGCCATCGCATCCAGTTCCAGCAGGGACCGCTGTTCGGCAACATCATCCTGGCCGACGAAATCAACCGCGCCCCGGCCAAGGTGCAGTCGGCGCTGCTGGAGGCCATGGAGGAAAGGCAGGTCACGGTGGGCGGCACCACGCGCCCGATGCCGGCGCTGTTCATGGTGGTGGCCACCCAGAACCCGATCGAGCAGGAAGGCACCTATCCCTTGCCGGAAGCGCAGATGGACCGCTTCCTGATGAAGATCCGGCTGGACTACCCGGCCGCCGCCGACGAGGCCGCCATGCTGGCGCTGTTGCGCCATCCGGCCGCGGCCGGCGGCACGCGCGCGGCGGCGCCCTTGTCTCAGGAAGCCCTGTTCTCCTGTCGCGATGAGGTGGCGGCGGTGCAGGTCGCGCCCGCGGTCGACGAGTACATCGTGGACCTCGTCAATGCCACCCGCCGGCCGGCCGACCACGACGCGGACCTGGGGCGCTGGCTGCAGATCGGCGCCAGTCCGCGCGGCGCCATCGCCCTGGATCGCGCCGCGCGCGCGCATGCCTGGCTGAGCGGCGCCGCCTTCAGCACGCCCGACGATGTGCGCGCCGTGGCCTTGCCGGTGCTGCGCCACCGCCTGCACCTTTCGTACGACGCCGTGGCGGATGGGCTGACGCCCGAGGCCGTGATCGGTCGCCTGCTCGATACCGTCGCCGTGCCGGCCTAGATCCATGAGCGTGCCCCCGCATCCCGTGCATCCGCCCCTGTCCGAACTCGTCGGGCTGGAGGCGGCCGTCCAGGGGCTTTCGCTGGGCGCGCGCCAGAAACCGCACAGTGTGCTGGCCGGCCTGCACGCCTCCCGCCTGCGCGGGCGCGGCCTGGATTTCTCCGAACTGCGCCGCTATGTCGCGGGCGACGACCTGCGGCAACTGGACGCGCGCGCCTCGCTACGCTACGGCAAGCCCTACGTGCGCACCTACACCGAGGAACGGGACCGGCCCGCGCTGATCGTGGTGGACCAGCGCATGAGCATGTATTTCGGCTCCGTGCGCGCCTTCAAGTGCGCCGTCGCCGCGCGGATGGCCGCCCTGGCGGCCTGGACCGTCTACCGCGCTGGCGACCGCGTCGGCGGCATTGTCTTCGGCGATGACGGCAGCCACGCCATCGCTCCGCTGCGCAGCCGCGACCGGGTGCGTGAGATGCTCGCCGCGGTGGCGCGCGTCAACGGCGCGCTCTCGGCCGACAGCGCCGCGCGGGACGCCGACGGCGCGCTCAACCAGGCGCTGCGGGCCGCCCAGGCCCTGATGCCGCACGATGGGCTGGTCTGCGTCATCAGCGACTTCGTCGGCGCCGATGCGCAGACGCTGCGCCTGCTGCGGCTGCTGGCCGCGCACAACGACGTGCTGGCGATGCTGGTGTACGACCCCATGGCGCAGGACCTGCCGCGGCGCGGCCGGCTGGTGGTCTCGCAGGGAGAATTGCAGATCGAAGTGGCCATCGGCCGCGAGCGCGAGCGCCGGCCGCTGGCCGACTTCTTCAGCGGCCGCCTGCGCGAGGTGGCGGACCTGTTGCGCCGCAGCCAGGTGCCGCTGCTCTCGATCGACACGGCCGACGATGCGCTGATGCAACTGCGCCGCGAACTCGGGCGCATGCCGGCGCCGGGAGGCCGCGCATGAGCGCCGAGCCGCCCGGACTCGATCAACTGCGCGAGCTGCCGCTGCCGGCGGCGGTGCCCTACTGGCCGCAGACCTGGGGCTGGCTGGTATTGGGCGTGATTCTGCTGGCGCTGCTGGGCGGCGGCTTGTTTGCCGCGCTGCGCCACCGCCGCCGCAACCGCTACCGGCGCGAGGCGCTGGCCGAACTCGGCCGGCTCGATCGGGCCGTGCAGGCCGATCCGCTCGCCCTGCGCGCCCTGCCCGGCCTGATCAAGCGCACCGCCCTGGCGGCGCAACGGGGCCGCGGGAAGACCGGCGGCGTCGGCGCGCTCAGCGGCGACGCCTGGGTGCGCGCGCTGGCGGCCGGCAGCGTCGCGCTGGCGCCGGACAGCGCGCGGCTGCTGGCGGTCATCGCCTATGCGCCCGACGATCGCCTGCGCGGCCTCGCGCCGGCGCAGACGCGGCAGTTGCTGCGCGAAACGCGCGTCTGGATGGAGCGGCACCATGTGGCGGCTTGAATATCCGTGGCTGCTGGCGCTGGCGCCCCTGGCCTGGGTCGCCTGGCGCCTGCTGCCGCCCTATCGACCCGCCCGCTCGGCGCTGCGCATGCCGTTCTTCGAGCAGATCGCCACGCTCACCGGCCGCTCGCCGCACCGGCCCGAAGCGTCGCGCGGCGGCGCCCAGGCGTGGCTCGGGGTGGCGGTCTGGCTGCTGCTGGTGCTGGCGCTGGCACGGCCGCAATGGGTGGAGCCGCCGCTCACGCACAGCCGGCCGGTGCGCGACGTGCTGCTGGCGCTCGATATTTCGCAGTCCATGGACAGCACGGATTTCCGCGACGCGCAGGGGCGCCCGGTCAGCCGCTGGAGCGCGGTGCAGGCCGTGGTGGCGGACTTCATCACCCGGCGCGGCGACGACCGGCTGGGGCTGATCGTATTCGGCACGGCCGCCTATCCGCAGGCGCCGCTGACGCTGGACCACGCGGCGCTGCAACTGCTGCTGCGGCACACGGCGGTTGGCATGGCCGGGCCCAATACCGCCATCGGCGACGCCATCGGCCTGGCCATCCGCATGCTGGATGCCGTGGACGAACCCGACAAGGTGCTGATCCTGCTGACCGACGGCAACGACACCGGCAGCGCGGTGCCGCCGCAACGCGCCGCCACCCTGGCCGCGCAGCATCACATCCGCATCCACACCATCGGCATGGGCGACCCGCAAGCGCGCGGCGATGACAAGGTCGATTTCGGCCTGCTCGAACACATTGCGCAGGCCACCGGCGGGCGCTTCTTCCAGGCCAACGACCGCGAGAGCCTGCAACAGGTGTATGCGACCCTGGACCAGATCACGCCGCGCCGGGTCGACACGCTGAGCCACCAGCCCAAGCGCGATTTCTTCTGGGTGCCAGTGGGCCTGGCGGTGCTGCTGCTGGCGCTGTGGCATGCGATCGCGGCGCTGCTGGCATGGCGGCGGGATGGGCAGTCGGTGGCGCGGGAAAAAGAGGACGGCGCATGGACCTCGACCTGAGCGCCTTCCACTTCCTGCGGCCCCTGTGGCTGCTGGGCCTGGTGCCCGCCGCGCTGCTGTGGGCCGGGTGGCGCGCCCTGCGCGCGCGGCCACGGCACAGCGGCATCGCGCCGCAGCTGTTGCCCTATCTGCTGCTGCAATCGGCGGGCAGCCGTGGACCGCGCCCCATCGACGTGCTGGCGGCGCTACTGGCCCTGGGCGCGGTCGCCGCGGCCGGGCCCACCTGGCAGCGCGACGAGCCCGGTTATCTGGACAATGTGGCGCCGCTGGTGCTGGCGGTGGACCTGTCCGCCTCGATGGACACGGCGGACGTGCCGCCCAGCCGGCTCGAAGCCGTCAAGCGCAGCGTGCGCGACATCGCCGCCCAGCGCAAGGGCGCCAAGACCGGCCTGGTGGTGTATGCCGGCACCAGCCATCTGGTGCTGCCGCCGACCGACGATGCCGCCCTGCTCGACCTGTTCGCGCAGGCGCTGGCCACCGATCTGCTGCCGGCGCGCGGCCGCGACGTCGCGGGCGCCATCGCCTTGTCCAACCAGGTGCTGCGCGCCGAGCGCGCCGGGGGTTCGGTATTGCTGCTGACCGATGGCGCCGATCCCGCCACCCTGGACGCGGTGGGCAAGGCCGCCCGCGCCGCGCCCGACCTGCAGGTACTGGTCATGGCCGTGGGTATCAACGGCCTGGACACCGGCGCGCTGCGCGACCTGGCGCAGGCCGCGCACGCCTCCCTGGGCAGCCTGACGCGCAGCGCCGACGATCTGGACTGGGTCCGGCTGCATGCGCAACAGCATTTCCGCGCGGTCCAGGACGCCGCCACGGCGCAACCACACTGGCGCGACGCCGGCTACTGGCTGTGCTGGCCGCTGGCCTTGCTGGCGCTGATGGCGCTGCGGCGGGGCTGGCGCGTGTCGTGGTCGGCCTGCCTGCTGGTGGCCGGCATCTGGACCGCGCCGCAGCCGGTCCAGGCGGGAGCCTGGGCGGACGCCTTCCTCACGCCGGACCAGCAAGGCCGGTGGGCATTCGACCACGGCGACTATGCGGCTGCCGCGGCCCATTTCGCCGATCCGTACTGGAAGGGCCGCGCCGCCTATGAGGCTGGCGACTATGCCGCGGCACTGACGGCGTTCTCCGCCTTGGACACACCGCAGGCCCACTTCTACGTGGGCAACTGCCAGACTCGCCTGCGCCAATACGACGCCGCGCTGGCGGCCTACGACAAGGCGCTGGCCCTGCGCCCGGAGTGGCCCGACGCCGTCTTCAATCGCGACATCCTGCGCCGGCTGCTGGCCGCCATGACGCAGGAAGACCAGGGCGACCAGGCCGAACCGCCCGACCAGAGCCGCCAGGACCGCGCCGCCAAGGACGCCAGGATGAAGACGGCCGCGGCGCCCAAGGCCGTTTCCGAAGACGTATGGCTGCGCAACCTGACGCTGTCGCCGGCCCAGTTCCTGCGCGGCAAGTTCGCGGTGGAAGACAGCATGCGCGAGGCCACGCCATGAAAACCGCCATGCTCGCCGGCCTGCTGTGGGCGCTGGCCCTGGCGTGCGTCCCCGCCCGGGCGCAGGACGCCGCGCCGGCGTTGCGCGTGCGCGCCGCTATCCAGGACGCGGCGCGGATCGCGCAGGGCGCCACGGTGCCGCTGCAACTGGACGTGCTTACATCGACCTGGTTCACCCAGCCGCCGCAACTGCCCGCGCTGAGCCTGCCGGGCGTCATGGTGACGCCCGCCACCGGTGAAGGCGCGATCCTGCATGAAACCATCGACGGCGTGGCCTACAGCGGCTTGCGCTACACCTACCTGCTCAGCCCCGCCGCGGCCGGCACGGTGACGGTGCCGCCGTTGCGGGTCAGCGCCAAGGTCGGTCCGGGCCAGCGTGACGCCGCGGGCGCCAGCCAGCCGCTCACGTTCGAGGTGACGGCCACGCCCGCCACGGCGGGCGGCGCAGCCGCACCGGCACCCGCGCCGGAGGTATCCCAGGCATTCAGCCTGGCGCCCGATCCGGCCGTCGTGGGCGGGCGCATCACGCGGTCGGTCACGCAGCGCGCCATGGGGGTGCAGCCGATGATGCTGCCCCCGGCCCCGCTGCGCGACGTGCCCGGCTTCAAGCGCTATCCGCATGAGCCGGAAGTGACGACGCTGACCGACGGCCGCGGCGGCTTCCTGGGCGGCCAGCGCGTCGACCGCAGCGACTACGAGCCGCTGGCGGCCGGCGAAGCCGCCCTGCCCGCCCTGTCCTGGGACTCGCGGGACGCGAGCGGCGCCGGCGGCGCGCAGGCCCGCCTGCCGGGACGCAGCTTCCAGGTCGGCGCCGCGCCCGCCGCCGCGCCGCCGTTTTCGCTGGCCGATGACCTGGCGCATCTGCGCCAGGGCCTGCGCTGGGTGATTCCGGCCGCCTGGCTACATGCCACGGCCGCCGTGATCGCACTGGCGCTGCTTGCCTGGTCGGCCCGCTATCCGCTGCGGCGGCTGGCGACGGCGGCGCGCGCCCGGTTGCGAGCGGCGCGGGCGCGCTACCGCGCGGGCGAGCGCTATGCCTGGCGGCAGTGGCGGCGCGCGCCCGGCGACGCGGCCGCCGGCCTGACCGCGTTCTACCGCTGGCTCGGCCTTGCCGCCCACAGCCCGGACCTGCGCGGCGCGCTGCGCGCCGCGCAGGCATCGCAGCGGGACGCCGGCAACGCGCTGCTCGAAGCCACCTATGGTCCGCAGCGCCAGGGCGCGGCGCCGTGCGCGCAGTGGCTGGCGCTGTCGCGCGGCTGGCGTCGGGCGTGGCGCGCCGCGGCGGCGCACCCGGCGCCGCATGCCTTGCCGCGCCACCTGAATCCGCGCCCGGACGGCGCATCGGCAACGGGCCGCGGGCCCGCAAGGAGCAACCCATGAGCGACTGGGGAATGCAGGTGTGGCGCCGCTGGCGCCTGCTGTGTGGCGTGATGGCGATCGGGCTGTTGTCGGCTTGCGCGGGCCACCGCGCCGACCCGGCAGCCACCTTGCCTTCATGGAACGACGGGCCGTCGCGCCGCGCCATCGTGGACTTCGTGCGGACCGTGACCACGCCGGGCGGCGCGGGCTACGTGCCCGAGGCGGACCGCATCGCGGTGTTCGACAATGACGGCACGCTGTGGAGCGAGCAACCGGCGTATTTCGAACTGCTGTTCTCGCTCGACCGGGTCAAGGAAATGGCGCCCAGCCACCCGCAGTGGCGGCGCGAGCAACCCTATCAGGCGGCGCTGGCGGGCGACCATGCGGCGCTCGCGGCCAGCGGCACGGAGGGCCTGATCAAGATTGTCGGCGTCACGCATGCCGACATGACGACCGAGGCCTTCACCGACAGTGTCAGGCATTGGGTCGGCACGGCGCGCCATCCGCGCTTCCAGCAGCCCTACACCGCCATGATCTACAAGCCGATGCGCGAACTGCTCGATTACCTGAGGGCGAACGGCTTCAAGACCTACATCGTGTCGGGCGGCGAGGTCGAATTCATGCGCGCCTGGGCGCAGCAGGCCTATGGCATTCCGCCCGAACAGGTCATCGGCACGACCTTCGTGACGACCTTCGACGTGCGTGACGGCAAGCCCACCCTGTGGCGCACGGCCAAGCTGGAATTCAACGATGACGGCCCGGGCAAGCCCGTGTCGATCCAGCGCCAGATCGGCAAGCGGCCGATCCTGGCTTTCGGCAATTCGGACGGCGACCTGCAGATGCTGCAGTGGACCGCCGCCGGCCCCGGACCGCGGCTGGCGGCGCTGGTGCATCACACGGATGCCCGGCGTGAGTGGGCCTACGACCGGGATTCCAAGATCGGCCGCCTGGACAAGGCGCTGGACGAGGCTCGCCGCCAGGGGTGGACCGTGGTGGACATGCAGCAGGAGTGGAAGCAGGTGTATTCGTTCGACCAGTAGTGATTGTGGTGAATCAACGCGCCCCGAGCGGGCAAGGAGAACAGTCATGAAGGCAAGACGATGGTGGGGAGCCGCGCTGTTGGCCGCCAGCAGCCTGGTGGCCATGGGCGGCGCGCAGGCGCAGGCGACAACGGGGCAGGCCAAACCCCAGGGCGATACCTCCGGGAAGAAACCAAACATCCTGGTGATCTTCGGCGATGACATCGGACAGGCGAACATCAGCGCCTACACGCGCGGCGTGGTCGGCTACACGACGCCGAACATCGACCGCATCGCCAAGGAAGGCGCGATTTTCACGGACTACTACGCGGAGAACAGCTGCACGGCCGGACGGTCGAGCTTCATCACGGGTCAGTCGCCACGGCGCACCGGCCTGTCCAAGGTCGGCGTGCCGGGCGCCACGGTGGGCCTGCAGGATCGCGACATCACCATGGCCCAGGCGCTCAAGTCGCATGGCTACAACACCGCGCAATTCGGCAAGAACCACCTTGGCGACCGCGACGAGTACCTGCCGACCAAGCACGGCTTCGACCAATTCTTCGGCAACCTCTACCACCTGAACGCCGAGGAGGAACCGGAGCGCCCCTACTGGCCGCAGAATCCCAAGGATCCCATCATCGCGGCCTACAAGCCGCGCGGCGTGATCAAGGCTTCGGCCGACGGCAAGATCGAAGACACCGGCGCCCTCACGACCAAGCGCATGGAAACGATCGACGACGAGACCGTGGGCGCGGCGCTGGACTACATCGACAAGCACGCCAAGGACGACAAGCCGTTCTTCGTGTGGATGAACACCACGCGCATGCACATCTACACCCACATCCGGCCCGAGTACAAGGGCAAGAGCGGCATGCCCGGCAACGACTACGCCGATGGCATGTGGGAGCATGACCAGGACGTGGGCAAGCTGCTCAAGAAGCTCGACGACCTGGGCATCGCCGACAACACCATCGTGGTCTACACCACCGACAACGGGCCGAACCAGTTCAGCTGGCCCGATGCCGCCACCACGCCGTTCCGCAACGAGAAAGACTCGAACTGGGAAGGCGCCTTCCGCGTGCCGGCCATGGTGCGATGGCCCGGCAAGATCGAGCCGGGCACGGTCAAGAACGGCATCGTGTCGGGCCTGGACTGGTTCCCGACCCTGCTCGCGGCGGTGGGCGACACCGACGTGAAGGACCGCCTGCTCAAGGGCTGGACGCCCGGTGGCGGGCAGAAGAACTACAAGGTCCACCTGGACGGCTACAACCAGCTCGACTACCTGACCGGCAAGTCGGACAAGAGCGCGCGCGACGACTTCTACTACTTCAACGACGATGGCCTGCTGGTGGCCATGCGGTTCGAGAACTGGAAGATCGTGTTCTGCGAACAGCGCGCGCCGGGCGGCTTCGCGGTCTGGAGCGACCCGTTCGTGTGCCTGCGCGTGCCGAAGGTGTTCAACCTGCGCATGGACCCGTACGAACGCGCCGACATCGTCTCCGACCAGTACAACGACTGGCTGTCCAAGAACGCCTATCTGGCGTTCATCGGCTCGGCCAAGGCGTCGGAGTTCCTGCAGACCTTCGTCGAGTATCCGCCCAGCCAGCGGCCGGCGAGCTTCAGCGTCGACCAGGTGCAGGAAGCAGTGGACAAGGCCATCGAGAAGCACTTCGAGGAACAGGCCAGGAAACAAGGCAAGTCCGGCTCGTAGCGCGCCGGGCGGCGCCCGCCGCGGCGGGCGCCGCCTGCGCGTGATGGCAGTCCCTCAATCCATGGAGCGTCCCGTATGGCACAAGCAGGCGTGGCAAGCGCGTCACCGAACGAAGCCGGAACCTTGACGGGCGCGGGCGCGAGCCTGGCGCCCGCCTGCGCGCTGCTGGGACTGTCGGGCGCGGCCTCATTGATATTCCAGATTCTGTGGATCAAGCAGCTTTCCCTGATCGTCGGGGTCGAAGTCCACGCCATCGCCACGGCCGTCAGCGCCTTTTTCCTGGGGCTGGCGGCGGGCAGCTGGTGGCTGGGCAGGCTGGCGGAACGGCACGCCAACCCCTGGCGCCTGTATGCCGCCGTCGAACTGGCGATCGGCCTGGCCGCGCTGGCGGTCACCTTCCTGCTGGCGCACGGCGCCGGCCTGTTCGCCCGCTGGCAGCCGCAGCAGCCGCTGCTGGCCTGGGCCATCCTGTTCGCGGTGGTCGCGCTGGCGCCTTTTTTCATGGGCGGCACCTTGCCCATCCTGATGCGCGCGGTCAGCGCCGGCCGCAGCGGCCATGATGGCGGCGCCTTGTACGCCGCCAACACCACCGGCGCCATCGCCGGCGCGTTGCTGCCGGCCTTCCTGCTGATTCCCGCCCTCGGCGTGCAAGGCAGCGCTCTGGCCGCCGCCGCGCTGAACCTGGCGGCCGCCTGCGGCGCGTGGTCGCTGCGCGGCCGGCCGCCGGCCCCGGCGGTCGACGGCCCCGCCGCCCGCGAGGCGTCGCGCCTGTCGCCGCAGGCCCGGCTGGCCGTGGCGCTGTATGCGGTGGCTGGCGCCGTGGCGCTGGGTTACGAGGTGCTGTGGTCGCAGATGATCATCCCCTTCATGAGCACGCGGGCCTTCGCCTTTTCGGTGGTGCTGGCGGTCTACCTGGCCGGGCTGGCGCTGGGCGCGGCATGCTATGCCCGCTGGGGCCACCGGTTCGGCGATCCGTGGCGCGTGTTCGCGACATTGATCGCGGGCGCGGGCCTGATCGCCCTGGCCGAGGCCGCGCTGCTGGGCCTCTGGCTGGTGCCGGCCCAGGATCTGGCCGAAGCCGGCATGCGCAGGATTTTCGACAATGGCCTGGCCGGAATGAGCGCGCGCTTCGCCGTCGCCGCCGGCGCGGTGGTGCTGCTGCCCACCCTGCTGCTGGGAGCGGCCTTTCCGGCGGTGCTGCAGATCGTCGCCCCGGGCGAGCGCCGCAGCCGTGGCGCGGGCCTGGCCCTGGCGGCCAACACCCTGGGCGGCATCGCCGGCACCGCGCTGGTCGCCTTCGTGCTGCTGCCCTGGCTGGGCACGATCCGCAGCCTGACGCTGCTTGCCGCGACCGCGTGCGCCGTGGGCGTGGCGGCCGCCTGGCGCGGCCGCGCGGTCGCCCCCATGGCCCCGGCGCTGGCCGGCGCGCTCGGCGTCGCCGCGCTCATCGTCGGCTGGGCCCTGCCGCAGGATCATCTGGCGCGGCTCATGCCGGGCGCGCGCGGCAAGCCCCTGGTGTTCCACCACGAAAGCCATGGCGGCACCGTTGCCGTGGTCGAGAACGGCCGCGGCGGGCAGCGCTTCAACCGCCTCTACATCCAGGGCGTGTCGAACTCGGGCGATGCCATGCCATCGCTGCGCTACATGCGGCTGCAAGCCCTGCTGCCGCTGATCGTGCATGCCGGCGAACCGGAATCCGCCCTCGTCATCGGCTATGGCACCGGCATCACGGCGGGCGCGCTATCGCGCTATCCCGGCCTGAAACGCCGGGTGGTGGCCGAACTGCTGCCCGGCGTGCTGCAGGCCGCGCCGTTTTTCCAGGGCACCTACGACGCCTATCGCGACAGCGGCTTGCAAGTGCGGCTGCGCGACGGCCGGCGCGAGCTGCTGGCCAGCGCCGACACGTACGACCTGATCACGCTGGAGCCGCCGCCGCCGTCGGCCGCGGGCGTGGTCAACCTGTATTCCCGCGACTTCTACGAGCTGGCGGCGCGCCGGCTCAATCCGCAAGGCATCGTGGCCCAGTGGCTGCCCCTGCCGACGCAGAACCTGGACGACACCCGCGCCCTGGTGGCCAGCTTCATCGCGGTATTCCCGCACGCCTCGCTGTGGACCACCGAGCTACATGAAATGTTGCTGGTCGGGTCGCCGGATCCGCTGCCGTTGGTGCCCGAACGCATGGCGCGGCGCTTTGCCGCGCCGGCCCTGCATGCCGCCCTGGCGCAAGTCGGCGTGTCCTCGGTGGCGGCGTTGATGGCGACCTGGGTGACCGACCGCGAGGGACTGGCGCGCTTTGCGGAGGACGCCGCGCCGGTGACGGACGACAGGCCCTCGATCGAATACGCCCCCTGGGTCCGCCCGCGCGAGATCGTCCGCACGCTGCCTGCGCTGATGGCATTGCGCGGCGCGCCGCCCCTGCAAGGCCCGCCAGCCGATTGGGCCACCGACATCGACGGCGAACGCGCCGTGCTGGACCTGTTCTATCGCAGCGCGCTGGCGGCGTATCGCGGCGACCGCGAAGGCTGGTCGCGCGACGCCCCCGTGCTGGCCCGCGCCAGCCGCGAGAACGCCTACCTGCGATGGTTCATGAGCGGCACGGAGACGGCGGACTGACGCCGGCCCCCGGCCATCGCTACCGCGCGGTCATTTCCTGTTGTTGCCGGCGAATGCGGCCGTGATGCCCAGACCGATCAACATGGCGCCCCCCACATAGCGCTCGAAGTGCAGGTAGCCGCGGCTGCGCCGCAGCCATTGGCCGGCGGCGCTCGCGGCAAAGGCGTAGCACGCGTCGCTGGCCAGGCCCAGCAAGGTGAAGACCAGCCCCAGGAATACCACCTGCGCGGCCACATGGCCGCGGCTGACGTCCACGAACTGCGGCAAGAACGCCATGAAGAACAGGGCCGTCTTGGGGTTGAGCAGATTGACGATGAAGCCGTCGCGGAACATCCTGCCGTAACCACGCGGCTTGGACGGCGCGTCGACGGAGGCGGCGGCCGGGCGCGTACAGATTTTCTTGAGGCCCAGCCAGATCAGGTAGGCGGCGCCAGCATACTTGACGATGCTGAACGCCAGCGCCGAGGAAGCCAACAAGGCCGACAATCCGAGCGCGGCCGCCAGCACGTGCACCAGCGTGGCCGCGTGGATGCCCAGGTCCGACACCAGCCCCGCCTTGCGGCCCTGTTCGACCGACTGGGCAATGATATAGAGCACGGCCGGTCCGGGAATCGCCAACAGGATCAGCGCGGCACTGACGAACAGCGCCAGGTTTGCGGTACTGGGAATCACGAATTCCATGGTTCAGGCTCCAGCGGTGGGCAGGTGGAATGGGAATCCCACTGTACCGCAGCGCGCCCCGTTCCGGCGCATTCGCCCGCCCGGCATGCGCGCCGCCATGCCAGCGCGAGGGACTCGCCTTCCCGCAACTTGACCATAATATTGAACGACGTCTAATATTTAACGACGTTTAATAATTGGATCGATCATCATGTTCAGACCGCTGTTGCAGATGCTGAGGAACAAACAGCTCTTGCCGGCTTTGGCCGCCAATGCGCTGTACCGGCCGTTCTACCGGCTCAGTTTCCTGGCGGCATTGAGCGCGTCCGGACTGATGGCGCGGCTGGCCGACGGGCCGATCCCGTTGGCGCAACTGGCGGCCGGCAACACCGCGGGCGACGCGGCCGGCGCGCGCGAAGCCCTGCGCGCCTGGCTACAGATGGGCTGCCGGCTCGGACTGCTGCAAGTGGGGCCCGAGGGATATGCATTGCGCGGCCTGGCCAGGAAACTGGCGCGGCCCGAAAACGACGCCACGCTGGCGCTGGTCCAGGAAGCGGCCAGCATGCATCACCGCCTGATCCTGCAGACGCCGGCCAAGCTGCGCCAGGGGGAACTCTGGGACCTGGAAAACCAGGACGGCGAACTGACCGCGCGCTCATCGCGCGCGCTCGAGCCTTTCCTGGTCGAGGCCATCCGGCGTTTCGTGCCGCGCACCGGGCCCTGCCGGCTGCTTGAAGTGGGCTGCGGCTCGGCGATCTACATCCGCCACGCCGCCCTGCACAATCCCGACCTGACCGCGACCGGGCTGGAACTGCAACCCCGGGTCGCGCGCGTCGCCCAAGAGAATATCCAGGCCTGGGGGCTGCGGGACCGCGTCACCATCGAAACCGGCGACATACGACACGGGGAGCTGAGTCCGGCCTACGACCTGGTCACGCTGTACAACAATATCTACTATTTCCCGGTCCACGAGCGGGTCGCGTTGCTGGCCCGGGTAAGACAACTGCTCAAGCCTGCGGGGCAGCTCCTGCTGGCCACCTGCTGCCAGGGCGGCAACGCCGGCATGGAAGCCCTCAATCTATGGGGCGCGTCGAACCGGCACGGCGGCCGCTTGCCCGACAGCGACGAAATGCGGCAGCAGTTGCGCGACGCCGGTTATGCAAACGTGGAGGTATCGCGGCTGATCCCCGGTGACAGCTTTTTTGCCTTCCGCGCCAGTGCCGCCGGCGCTCGATAAGCTGGCCTCAAAGGCGCAACCACAGCAAGACCCCCGCCGATAGCGCGCCCGCCACTGCCAACCCGCCCCACGCCCGCCGGGCGCTGCGGGCGTGGAACACGCCGATCACGATCGCGGCGTACAGGACGAAACTCGACAGCGTTCCGGTCAATACGCCGACCGCCCGCGATGCGCCGATGACGGCCGGCAAGGCCAGCGCCAGCGCCGACATCGCCAGCGCCGACACCCCATAGCCACCCGCGGCGGCGGCCAATACGCGACTGGCGACCTGCCATCGCCAGGCCGTCCGGTCCTGGCCGGCGCGCGGCGGCGCGCGATCCGGCTCGATCGGCGCATCCCTTGCCTTTCGCCATAAGGCACTGGCCGCGTACGCCAGCGCCAGGCCGAACGCCAGCGCCGTGAGTTCCACCGCCAGCGGTTGCCAGTCTGCCAGCCTGGCATAGGCCCAGAGATGCTGCCCGGTCGTCGCCCAGTTCAGCAATGGCAGCGCCAGGCACAGCAGCGCCGCCAGCCCCAGTTGCTCGATCCAGGCGCGCCGGGGCGCGCGCCATCGCGCGTGAATCAAGGACCCGGCCCACGCGGCGAAGAACAGCCGGATCTCCCACGTGTCGCGCTCCGCCCAGGACGCGGGAATCAACCGGTTCGCATAGAGATAGGCAATGCTCGCCAGCGCGATCCCGCCCAGCGCCGCCACATTCAGCGCCTCCACCCAGCGGTAGATCTGCGCGGTGGCCGCGCCGAACTCGTGCTCGCTTTTCTTGCGCCGCTTGAGGGCGAAAAGCAACGTGCCGGTGGCGACCATCGCGGTGCCCGCCAGGCCGCTGAAAAAGTACAGCCACTTCATCGTCCAGCCGCCAAAGTCGACCTTGTGCAGGCTTTCGATCACTTCATGGACATGCCGCGCGGCCACTTCGTCCGCCACGGCGGGCGCCACCTGCAGCACCGCGCCGCTGCGCGCATCGAACGCGACGCGACTGGCGCGCACGGGCAGGCGCCGGCCGGAGCTGGTGTCGGCCTTGTCGCCCAGCACGCGGACGATGCTGCGCGCATTGCCTGGATGATCGACCGTCACTAGTGCCGCGTCCTGGCCGGTCAGCGCGCGAGCCCGCAGGACAAAGGGATACAGGTCCGGCACCCCGCCCCGGTCCGGCCCGGCGATCCGCGGCTCGGGCGGCGTGGGCGCCAGTTCCGCCTGGTAGCGGCGATAGGCGCCATCATCCCCGCCGAACGCGGCGTGCAAGGGCCATGGCATATAGCTGGTGTAGAAAAACGCCAGTCCCGTGTAGCAGATCATGAACAGGAACGGCAGCGTCAGCACGGCCGTGGCATTGTGGGCGTCAAGCCAGCTACGTTGACCCTTGCCGCGCCGGAAGGTGAAGAAGTCCTTGAAGATGCGCTTGTGCACCACCACCCCGGACACCAGCGCCACCAGCATGCACAGCGAAATCGCGCCCACCAGCCAATAGCCCGGCAGGCCGCCGTGCAAGGTGTAGTGGAAGGACATGAAATGGCGGCCGCCCTCCGTCCGCCGCCATTGCGGCGGCGCCTGCTCGTCGCCGGTCAACGGGTCCATCCAGGCCTGCTGTGGCCGGCCCTCGGCGGCGCGCCAGGCCAGGCGCATCGGCTGGCCTGGCCTCACTGGCCAGGCAATGTCCCAGGCGGCCGCGTCGCCCGCGCGGGACGCCAGGAACCGGGTCGCGCGCGCCAGCCATTGCGCCTGGCCGTCGACCGCCGCCGTGGCCGTCATCCGCGGCAAGGGTTCGGCCTGCATCCACCGCGTGATCGGTTCGCGAAACACGCTGAGCGTGCCGGTGAGCATGATGGCGCACAGCAGCCAGCCGCAGACCAGGCCGCACCAGGTATGCAGCCAGGCCATGCTCTGGCGCAGTCCCGGTTTCATGCCGGCCTGGCGCGCGTGCCGCGCCGGCGCGACGGCGGCGCGTGGCGTCATAACGTGCCGCGCAGGGTCAGCATCACGTTGCGCGGCTCCCCGAAATGGTTGCCGCGGCGGATCTGGCTGACCATCCCGTAGTAGTGCTTGTCGAACACGTTCGCCACGTTCAAGGCCAGGCTCCAGTGTTTGTCGATGCGGTATCCGGCGCGCAGGTCCCACACCGCGCGACCGGGCACGCCCATCCGCACGGATGTGTCGTCATAGGCGGGATACGAATAGCCGCTCTGTGCCGACACGCCGCCGCCAACGCTGAAGGCGTTCCAGCGGCCCGGCAAACGGTACGTGGTCGACAGGCGGAACAGGTGGCGCGGCGTCTCGGCGCTGATGGTCTCGCCCTCGTCATCGCGGCTGGTGACGAAGGTGTAGCCCGCCATCACCTGCCAGCCCGGCGACAATTCCCCGCTGGCTTCCAGCTCGAAACCCTTGCTGCGCAGCGTGCTGCCATTGCGATAGCAGTCGCTCGAAGCCAGCGAGCCGGTGCAACCGCCCGGGTTGGACTCGTCCACCACCGCGATGCCCGATTTCTTCACCGCGAACACCGCCGCCGACAGGTTCAGCCGCCCATCGTAGAGCTCTCCCTTGATGCCTGCTTCGTAGTTGGCGCCGATGGCCGGGTCCAGCGGCGAACCCGATGACGTCACATAGGAACTCTGCGGCTGGAAGGTGTCCGCATAGCTGGTGTAGACCGACCATTGGCGGTCCAGGTCGTAGACCAGCCCGGCATAGGGCGTGAACTCATGCCTCTGCTGGTAATCGCGGGTCCTGGCCCCGGTCAGGCCATTGGTGGACTGGTACTTCAGCCAGCTCAACCGGCCGCCCAGCAGCAGATGCAGCGGATCCGCCAATTGCAGTCGCAAATTGCCGTACAGCGCCGCCTGCTCGCCCCGCGCCGTTTCCTTCGAGTCCCAGGCCGGGCGCGCCGGCTTGGGAATGGCGGAATGATCGGGGTCGTACACGTCGATCGGCATGTCGGCGTCCAGGCTGGCCGACTTCTGGTTGATGCGCTGGCGCGCCCAACTGGCGCCCAGCAGGATCTGGTGCGAGCCGCCCAGCGCCTGGAAATTGCCCGTGGTGTTCAGATCGACGCCATCGCTGCGCACGCGCGCGCGGTTGAAGTAGACGGTGTAGAAGCTGGAGCCGCGGCCGCTCGCCCGATCCACGCCGCCGATCGGAATGGCCACGCGCTGGTCCAGGTCCACCTCCGTGCTGTTGAGCGACAGCCGCGCCTTCCAGTCCTTGGAGAAGCGGTGCTCGGCTTCGGCGAAGATCTCGTCAACCTGTCCCGTCTGCCGGTTCCAGTCCTGGATCAGCGATGTCGAACGCTTGATATCGAGCGCGCCGCCGTCGGTATAGCGCGGCAGCCCGAACAGCCAGTAGCCGTCGGTGTCCGTGGCCTGGTGACGGGCGCCGAACGTCAGCGTGGTGTGCTGCCCGACATCGGCATCGATCACGCCATAGAACAGCGGCGATCGGGACTTGGTGCCGTCGTAGAAGTAATGGCGATCCTGGTAGGCCGTGACCAGGCGGCCGCGCACCGTGCCGGCGGCGTTGATCGGGCCGCCGCCGTCGAACTCCATGCGGTAGTTGTCCCACGACCCCGCCGTGGTGTTCATTTCGAGATGGCCTTCTCCACGCGGCCGCTTGCGCACCATGTTGATCGCGCCGCTGGGATCCGCCGAGCCCAGCATCAGCCCGCCGGCGCCACGCAGCACCTCGACCCGGTCGAACACCGCCGTGTCGATGGGAAGCCACCCCACCGGGGCATAGACGATGCCGGCGACGCCGTCGACCAGATAGTTGTTGTCGTCGACCGTGAAGCCGCGTATCGAGAACTTGTGGTTGCCGAAGTTGCGCGCCGTCTTGGTCACGCCGGTGGTCTGCGCCAGCGCCTCGTCCAGCGTGGTCAGATTCTTGTCGTCCAGCTGTTGCCGCGTGATCACGCTGACCGACTGCGGCGTTTCGCGGATCGACTGCGTCAGCTTGCCGATGGTCAGCGCGCCGCTGGTGTAGGAACCCGTGAGTTCCGTGGTCGGATCGCGCAGGCTGCCGCCGCTGACCGTCACCGGCTGCAACGTCACGGCGTCACTCGATGGGCGGCCGATGGCGGTCAGGGTGAAGACGTCGGGCCGGCTGCCGTTGACGCGCACGTTGGTGCCGGCCAGCAATCTGTCCAGCGCCTCGCGCGGCGTGTAGCGGCCCTCGATCGCCGGCGCCTGCTGACCCGCCACCGCCGCTTCATCGAACAGCACCTGGTGCCGCGACTGCTCCGAGAACAGTCGCAGTGCGCGGTCCAACGGCTGCGCCGCGATGCTGAACTGCATCGGCGCCGCCTGCGGCTGCGCCTGCGCAATCGGCGCGGCCAGGGCGGTCAGCGCCCATGCCACCAGCGCCGGCACCGCCTTGAGCTGCATGCGCGCCGTCAATGCGCTGCCTGCCAGCGCGCTTCTCAACCTGCCCCGTCCCATTCCCACTCCCTCGTTGTTGACCGCTACCGGCCTTGCAGGGGTGAACGGATTCCGGGACGGGAGTGGGAACCCGCGGGGAAAAATAAATTCTTGCCGGAACGCCGCGGTTCAGCGGGCCAGGATCAGATAGCCGCCGTCGGCCGCGCGCGTGACCCGCACCGGCAGCAGATCCGGCAAGGCCTCCAGGAAAGCGGCGGGCGCATTGGTCGCCGCGAAGCCGGAAACGGGCAGCGTTTTCAGGTCCGGGCTGGCCAACGCCACCGGTTTGCCGAGGTACTGCGCCACTTCCTGCGCCACTTCGCCCAGGGGCGTGCGCCGGAACACCAGGCGGCCGTTGCGCCAGCCACCCACGCTGTCCGCGGCCACCGCCACGGTCTGGTAGGTAGCGGCGCGCGCGTCCACGGACACGCCTTGTTCGGCGCCCAACGACAGCGCCTGCCCGCCGTGGTCGCGGTCGGGCTGCACGCGCACGCGGCCATGCAACACCTTGACGATGACGGCCTGCGGCGTGGTGCGGACATTGAACGCCGTGCCCACCACGGTGACGCGACTCTGGCGCGCGTCGACGGTGAATGGCCTGCCGGTGTCCGGCGCCACGTCAAAGAATCCCTCGCCCTGGTTCAGCACCACCTCGCGGCGGCGCGGGTAGTAGCGCACCTGCAACGTGCTGCCGAAATTCAACGCAATGCGCGAGCCATCGGGCAGATCCAGCTGGCGTATCTCTCCCGCCGCGGTGCTCACGTCCAGCACATAGCCGGGAGTGTTGTCCCAGCGGTACCAGCCGTAGCCGCCACCGATCACCAGCACCGCACAGGCAGCGGCCAACGCCTTGGGGAAGGCCGCCAGCTCCGGCAGCGGCAGCCAGAATCCCGGCCGCCGCCCAGGGGCCCGCCCCCGGTCCGGCGCGGGACGCGCCGCGGGCGCCGGCCGGGGTGTCGCGGCCGCGGGCAGTCGATCGGAGGCCAGCGCGGGCCGCGGCGTCCGTGCCAGGTCCTGCCAGGTGCGGGATACGCGCGCGAACGCCTGCCGGTGCGTCGGGTGCGCGGCAAGCCAGGCGTCCAGCTCGCGCTGGTCCGCCGCCGACCACGTGGCGTCCTGGCGGCGCACCAGCCACTCGGCCGCCGCCTCGTGCAGGGCAAGCGCGTCGGGCGAAGCGGAAGAAGACGGATCGGTCATGAAGAGGCGGAGTCGCTATTGTTGTTATTGTCCGGGCCGCCGTCATCGCTGGCGGGCCGATGCAATTGCTGCATCTGTGCAACCGTAGCATAGTGCACCCGGACCTCGCAGTAGGCGATGGCGCGCGCCAGGTGCTTGACGACCATGCGCCGGGAAATCTGCATGCGCTCGGCGACTTCATCCTGGGTCAGCCCATCGAAGCGGCTCAGCACGAAGGCCTCGCGCTGGCGCTCCGGCAGTTCCCGCAACGCTTCAGCCAATCGCTCCAGCCGCTGCTGGCAAGCCGCCGCGCGCATGGGACATGACGCATCGTCGGCCTCCCAGGCCTGACCGTCCCGCGCCGCTTCATCGAGCGACACCGTCTGCAACCGCCGGCCCGCCCTGCGCTCGCGGAATTCGTCCGCCACGCCGTTCATGACGGTCTTGCGCAGGTACGCGCCCTGCTCTTCGCTGGAATCCAGGGCGGGGTTGGCGGCGACCCATTTGACGACGCCGTCGTGCAGCACGTCCTCGGCGCTGCCAACGCTGCCCTTGAACCGCGCCAGCCCGCGCAGCAAGGGCAGGCGCCAGCGCGCATAGGCTTTCGCGATGGCGCCGCCGTTCTCGGCCTGGGCGTCGGCGGGCGCGGCCGCCTGCTCGGAGGCCAGCAACGGATTGCGGCTCATCCCGCGCTCGACCGGACGGGCCGCGGACAAGCCGGCCTGGAGCGGGCCGCGGCCGGACGAGCGATGGAAAAGGGATACGGAATGACGAACACGGCGCCCACTGATTGGCCATCGGCCCATGGCGCGAACGCCGCGGGCCGGTTGAAACTTGCCGCATTGTACTGAGATTTATTCTCAATCTCCATCCGGCGGTTCCGGCAAGGCCTCGAATCCCGGGCCAGGACACGCTTGACCTTGCCAAGGTGGCCACCTTTACGCTGGTCGCACGGTGAAACGCCGCCCCTTTCAGCGTGCGCGGGCGTTTCACTGCCGTCCCGACGAACAAAGGTACCCCGACATGCCGAAAATCACGGTTCTCCCCCACCCCGACCTCGCGCCCGAGGGCGCCGTTGTGGACGCCAGGCAAGGCGCGTCCATCTGCGACGCCCTGCTCGACCATGGCATCCACATCGAACACGCATGCGAGCAAAGCCGGGCATGCACGACCTGCCACTGCATCGTCCGCAAGGGCTTTCACGCGCTCAACGAAATGGACGAAACCGAGGAAGACCTGCTGGACCGCGCGTGGGGCCTGGAAGCGCAGTCACGCCTGAGTTGCCAGGCCATCGTCGGCGAGCAGGACCTGACCATCGATATTCCCAGATACACGCTCAATCATGCCAAGGAGAACCACTGAGGCGGTCACGCCAGGTCGATCCCCGTGGCCCCGGAAAGCGCGTCGAGCAGGCGCGCCTGGAAGGCCTCGTCATGCACGACCGGATGCGGCTCGCGCCGCTCCTGGTGGTGCCAATAGCCGCCGCTCGCGCGGGCCGCGGCATCGTCGGTCGTGGCCAGCCACGCCTGCGTCACGTGGCCCAGCCGGAGGTCTCCCGGCGCGTCCGGGCCTCCCATCTTGGTGGGCACCCAACCGGGATCGACGGCCTGGCTGATCACGTCCGGCCAGCGCCGCGCCACCGCGGCGGCCAGGGCCGTCACGAATAGTTTGCTGTCGGAATACGAAGCGGTTTCGCGCGCCCCGTCCCAGGCCAGGCCGCCCAGCTCGGGCCGCCCGTCGTAGTGCATTTCGCTGCTCAGGTAGATCAGGCGCCGCGGCCGCGTGATGAGCGCGGTCAACGCATAGGGCGCCGCCACATTGACCGGCAGGATGGCGGCGCCGGTGAACACGCCGGCATTGTGGATGACCGCGTCCATTTGGCCCAGGGCGTTGAGCTGTTCGGCCAGCTCCCGCGTCTGGGTCAGATCGGCCAGGTCGCCCACGACCGCCCGCGCCCCGCGCGCCAGCAGGTCGCGCGCGGCCTCCAGGCGCTCGCGGCTGCGGCCGTGCACGACCAGTTGGTGTCCGTCCGCCTGCAGTGCGCGCGCGGCCGCCAGGCCCAGGCCGTCGACCGAACCGGTGATGAAGATGCGTGCCATGGAAAAACTCCTCGGAAAACAGGGCCGGCGCCCGTCCATTGCGGGGACGCCGGCAATGGATGCTGCGGTTCCCGGGGAAGTATAGTCATCGACGCGGCGCCCGCGCGCCGGTTGCCACGACCTTGCCCCATACACGGAGATTTCCCATGACGAACGACGCTCAAGCCCCCGTTATCCTCATCACCGGAGGCAGTCGCGGTGTCGGGGCCGCGACCGCGCGGCTGGCCGCGGCGCAGGGCTATGACGTGGCGATCAGCTATGTCGCCAACGAGGCGGCCGCGCAGGCGGTGGTGACGGACGTGCGGGCGCTGGGCCGCCGCGCCCTGGCCGTGCGCGCCGACAGCGCCGACCCGGACCAGATCGCCGGCCTGTTCAACGCGATCGACCGCGAATTCGGCCGTCTCGACGTGCTGGTCAACAATGCCGCGATCATCGCGCGCCAGTCGCGCCTGGAGGACCTGGCCTTCGAGCGCATGCAGCGGATCTTCGCGGTCAATTCCCTCGGCCCGATGCTGTGCGCGCAGCAGGCAGCCCGGCGCATGTCGCAGCGCCACAATGGCCGCGGCGGCGCCATCATCAACATATCCTCGGCCGCGGCGCGCCTGGGCAGCCCCAATGAATACGTGGACTACGCCGCCTCGAAAGGCGCGCTGGAGAGCTTCACGATCGGCTTTTCCAAGGAGGTGGCGCGCGAGGGCATCCGCGTGAATTGCGTGCGCCCCGGCCACATCTACACCGAAATGCACGCCAGCGGCGGCGAACCGGGACGGGTGGACCGCATCAAGGACACCGTGCCCATGGGCCGTGGCGGCCAGCCCGAAGAGGTGGCGCGGGCCATCCTGTGGCTGGCCGGCGCCGAGGCCTCGTACGTCACCGGCACCTTCGTCGACGTCACGGGCGGCAAGTAAGCCCGGAACCGCCCGCTAGCGCAGCGCGGCAACGTCCACGACGGTTGCCCCGCAGGCCTGCACCAGCTCGGGATCATGGCTGGCGAACAGCACCAGCCGGTCCCTGCCCCAGGTCTTGAACAACTCGGCCAGCGCGCGCCGCGCCGGCGTGTCCAGCCCGTTGCTGGGGCCGTCCGCGATGACGACGGCCGGGTCGCCCAGGGCGGCCGCGGTCAGGTAGACCTTGCGGCGCGTGCCCGTGGACATCTGCTCGAAGCGCTTGTCCAGGTGCGGCTCCAGTCCCAGCCGGGCGGCCAGGTCGAGCACCGCGTCGTCCACCGCCACGCCCTTTTCCGCCGCCGCCTGTTCGAGCAGCCCGCGCCCGGTCTGCTGCGGCAGCGCCAGGCAGTTGTCGGGCACGTAGGCCAGGCGCGCCCTGGCCTGCCGCGGCGCTTGCGCCAGCGGCTGGCCATCTATCCAGACCTCGCCCTCATCCGGCGCGATCGCGCCCGCGATGATGCCGAGCAGGCTGGACTTGCCGGTGCTTTCCTCTTCGCACAGCGCCACGCAGCCCGGCCCGAAGGCGTGCGTCAGACCCTGGAAGACGAGATGGTCGCCGTAGCGTTTGGTGAGATTGTCGATGCGTAGCATGGCGCCAGTTTACGCAGGAACCGGCGATTCCTCCAGGTACTGCTGCGCCACGCCGTCCTGCTGCATCTGGCGCCACTGCTCCACCGACGGCGTCGCCATCTGGAAGGCGCGCGTCACTTCGCAATACCAGCCCGGATTGTGCAGCCGGCCGATCAGCTGCATCGGCAAGGGATCGATGAACATGCGATCGGGATCGGTCACGGCCGCGTCGATCAGGTGCATGCCCACGATGTCGCCGATGACCAGCGTGCGGCGCGCATCGATATCGACCAGCTGGCGCACGCGACACTCCATCGACGCGGGACTGTCCTGGATCCGGGGCACGTCCACATTGCGGCCCGGCGCCAGCAGCAGCCCCGCCTCCATCGACTCATCGATACTGGCATCGAAGTCGATGGCGGTCACGTTCATGCGGCGCGCCTGCGTCGCCGACACCAGGTTGACGACGAACTCGCCGCGCGCGGCGATGTTGCGCGCGGTG
Organism: Achromobacter sp. RW408; assembly: GCF_003184165.1. Classification (NCBI taxonomy): domain Bacteria; kingdom Pseudomonadati; phylum Pseudomonadota; class Betaproteobacteria; order Burkholderiales; family Alcaligenaceae; genus Achromobacter; species Achromobacter sp. RW408. The sequence continues at coordinate 102,647 of NZ_QHHO01000047.1, read as the reverse complement.
TCCTTCAGCCGCCCATCGCGCGAACCGACACAGAAACACAGGATCGGCGGATCGCCGGACATCACGTTGAAAAAGGAAAACGGCGCGACGTTCAACGCGCCCCGCGCATCGCGCGACCCGACCCAGGCGATGGGCCGGGGCAGGACGGTGGAATGCATGAGTTTGCTGCGCTGCTCACCGCTGAGCGCTTGCATGTCGAAGTACATGGGCTGGCAGATCCTGGTCGTTTATTCGTTGCCTGCGCGCGCCGGATCCTGCTCCGGCTTTTCGACGCCGGCCCGGCGGGCGCTGGACTGGTGCAGTTCCACCAGGTTGCCGGCGGGGTCGCGCAGGAACAGCTGCTTGAGGCTGGGCGAGGCCACTTTGTCGAGCGTGAAGTACTCGATGCCGCGGGCGATCAGTTCCTGCTCGGCGGCCAGCACGTCCTCGACCGCCAGCGCGATGTGGTTGGACACCGGATCCTTGCCCGGTCCCTTGGCGTAGCGCGACGGGCCCTCGCTGCCCAGGATGTGCAGCTGGGTGCCATTGGGCAGGTTGATCCACGAACCATAGATGCCCGGAATCTTCCAGCGCGCGGGATCCTGCGGCAGGTTCAGGACATCGCGGTAGAAATCGAGCATGGCGTCGGCCTGGGCGTG
>NZ_QHHO01000047.1:72086-101999 GCF_003184165.1 Achromobacter sp. RW408 | reverse complement strand
GCACACGCGCCGCCAGCAGTCTTTCCTGCCCTTCGATACCCAGCTCGTCGAGCAGGATGTGGCGGGCGTAGCGCAGCAGTTGCTCGTCGTTCATTTGTCCTTGCTGGGCTCGACTCCGGTCGGCGTGATCTTCATGCGCTGGGCGTTGCCGGCGCCGGGCTTGGCGTCGGCCTTGGCCTGGGCGCGGGCCGAGCCCTTCTGCACCGGCTTGCCGGCCAGCAGGTTGATCGCCTGCTGCAGCTGGAAGTCATCCTTGCCGCCGAACTCGAACACCTTGGTCGGCACGTCGACGTTGTCCTGCTCGGAGTTGGACTTCACTTCGTTGGCCGTGCCCGGGTTCGACAGGTGGCGCTGCAGGTCGGCTTCGCGCGGCAGGCGGAACAGGTCGCCGTCGGCGGTATCGGCCACGACGTAGTCGGGCTCGATGCCGGTGGCCTGGATTGAACGGCCGCTGGGCGTGAAGTAGCGCGAGGTGGTGAGCTTGACCGCGGTGGTTTCCGACAGCGGCAGGATCACCTGCACCGAACCCTTGCCGAAGGTGCGGTTGCCCAGCACCTTGGCGCGCTTGTGGTCCTGCAGCGCGCCGGCCACGATCTCGGAGGCCGAGGCCGAACCGACGTTGACCAGCACCACCATCGGCACGGTCTTGGTCCAGGCCGGCAGGCCCGACAGGTAATTGCTTTCGCCGCGGGCGTATTCCGACGGGGTCGCCAGGTACTTGTGGCGGGCGTCGGGGGTACGGCCGTCGGTCGAGACCACCAGGGCGTCGGCCGGCAGGAACGCGCCGGACACGCCGATGGCGCTGGTCAGCAGGCCGCCCGGGTCATTGCGCAGGTCGAGCACCAGGCCCTTGGGGGCTTCCTTGGCGCCCAGGTCCTTGAGCTGCTTGGCCAGGTCGGCACCGGTTTTTTCCTGGAACTGGGCGATGCGCACATAGGCCACGCCGTTGTCCAGCATCTTGCTGCGCACGCTGCGCACCTTGATGATGTCGCGCACGATCTTGAGCACGATCGGCTGCGGCCGGTCGGCGCGCATGATGGTCAGCGTGATGGGCGACTTGGGGGCGCCGCGCATGAGCTTGACGGCGTCGTTCAGCGACATGCCCTTGGTGGGCGTGTCGTCGATCTTGATGATGAGGTCGCCGGCCATGACGCCCGCGCGCGCGGCGGGGGTGTCTTCGATGGGGGAGATGACCTTGACGAAGCCGTCCTCGGCGCCGACTTCGATACCGAGGCCGCCGAACTCGCCTTGGGTGGCCGTCTGCATTTCGCGGAAGGCGTCGGCATCCAGGTATGCAGAGTGGGGGTCCAGGTTCGACACCATGCCGGAAATGGCATTGTCGATCAGGGTCTTGTCGTCGACCGATTCGACGTAGTTGTTCTTGATGGCCGCAAAGACGTTGCTCAGCTGCCTGAGCTCATCCAGCGGCAAGGGACTGCCGCGCTGGGCGACAGCCGTCACACCCACGCTGAGCAAGACACCTGCCACCGCACCGATGGCAATCAGACCGAAACCACGAAACTTGCGAGTGCCCATGCACACTTCCCGAATTGGTTTTCGCCCTTGGGTTGGCCCCGGAGCGTTTGGCCGTCTGGCTTTACTGGGTCAGCCACTGGGCTGGATCCACAGGAGCGCCGCGATGGCGAATTTCAAAGTATAGGCCGGATTCCACTTGGCCGCCGGTTGCGCCTACCGAAGCAATAGTATCCCCCGCCGCGACGGAATCGCCCACCCGTTTGAGCAGACTTTGGTTGTAAGCATAGACGGTCAGATATTGCTGGCCATGATCCACAATGATGAGATTGCCGAAACCCCGCAGCCAATCGGCGTAGACCACCGTGCCGGGCGCCACCACCTTCACCGGCGTTCCTTCGGGCGCGCGCAGCACGATACCGCGCCAGACGCCGCCATCCGGACGGTCGACCCCGAAACGGCCCTGCACCTGGCCGCGCACGGGTGCCGCCAGGCCATGGCGCAGGCCATTGCCGCCGCCGACCGGCGCGGCGCGCGTCGCCTGTTGGCTGGGCGCGCTGCGGGTTTGAGTGGCGGGCTCTTCCACGGGTTCCGCCTTTTTGGGGGGCTCCGCGGGTTTTGCCGGCGGCGTCTCGGCCGGGCCGGTCAGGCGGGGATGGCGCGAATCGGCCGGGCGCAGGCCGGCGGCGTCGGGATCGGCCACGGCGACCGGGCCACGGCCCTGGCGCGACGCGGCCTCGACCTGTTCGCGGGCGGCGGCGGCCTCGCGCGCGTCGCGGTCACGCCGGGCGCTGTCGGCCGCGGCCTTGTCGGCGGCCGCCTTGCGGTCGGCTTCCGCCTTCCGGCGGGCTTCCTCGGCACGACGGTCGGCCTCGGCCTTCTTGCGGGCCTCTTCGGCGCGCCGGGCTTCCTCGGCCTTGCGGGCTTCCTCGGCGCGACGCCGCGCCTCTTCGGCCTTGCGGGCCTCTTCGGCCTGCTTGATGATGGCCGCGTCCAGGTCGGTGATCAGGCGCGACAGGCGCTGGTCGTCACGCCCCAGCTTGTTCGCTTCGGCGCGCTGGGCGGCGATCTGGCCTTCCAGCTGCGCCAGCAGCGTGGCGCGTTCTTTCTGCTGGGCCACCAACGCGGTCTTTTGTTCGGAGGTTTCGGCGACCAGCTTTTCGATCTCGGCGCGGCGGGCATCGGCGCGGCCCTGCAGGGCCGCCAGGCGGTCGATATCGGCGCGCAGCGCCTCGACCGCGCGGGCCCGGGCCTGGGAGACATAATCCAGGTAGCCCAGGTTGCGCCCCAGCACCTGGGGATCATCGCCGGACAGCAGCGCGGTCCAGGGCGACAGGCCACTGGTGTATTGGGTGCGCAGCTGGTCGGCCAGCTCGACCCGGCGCTTGGCCAGCACGGCCTGCTGGGCCGTGATCTGTTTTTCCAGGCCGGACAGGTCGGCCGCCGCCTGGCGGTTGGCCTCGGCCAGTTCCTTCAGGCGCAGGTTGATCCTGGAAATCGCCGATTCCGACTGTTTCAAGGCATCGGCGGCTTCCTTGCGGGCGGCTTCGCGCGTATCGATGTCCTTCTGCAGGTTTTCGATACGGTCGCGCAGCTGCGCCTGCTGCTTCTCGGCATCGGACTGGCGGCCGGCGAGATCGTTGGACACGGCGCCCGCCGGCAGCACTCCACCGGCCAGCATGACCGCCAACAACCACCCCGCCATGCGCACCATGGATATCAGTCCTTCTTAGCCTTGCCCTGGGCCGCGACGGCGGCCATGGCCGCCTCGATCTCGGCGGCATCGCCCAGATAATAGTGGCGGATGGGGCGCAGGTCATCATCCAGTTCATACACCAGCGGCTGGCCGGTGGGGATGTTGAGGTTGACGATATCGTCGTCCGACACGTTGTCCAGGTGCTTGATCAGGGCGCGCAGGCTGTTGCCGTGGGCGGCGATGAGCACCTTGCGGCCGGCGCGGATGGCCGGGGCGATGGACTCGTTCCAGAACGGCAGCACGCGCGCCACGGTGTCCTTGAGGCACTCGGTGGCCGGCAACTGGTCGGCCGGGATCCGGGCGTAGCGGCTGTCGAAGCGCGGATGGCGCTCGTCGTCCAGCGACAGGGGTTCCGGCGCGATGGCGTAGGCGCGGCGCCAGATCAGCACCTGCTCGTCGCCGTACTTGGCGGCGGTCTCGGCCTTGTTCAGACCCTGCAGGGCGCCGTAGTGGCGCTCGTTCAGGCGCCAGTTCACGCCCACCGGCGTGTACATGGCGTCCATGGCGTCCAGGGCGATCCACAGGGTGCGGATGGCGCGCTTGAGCACCGACGAGTAGGCCAGGTCGAAGGTGTAGCCTTCCTTCTTGAGCAGTTCGCCCGCCTTGCGGGCCTGTTCGCGGCCGGTTTCCGTCAGGTCGACGTCGGTCCAGCCGGTGAAGCGGTTTTCCAGATTCCACTGGCTTTCGCCGTGGCGCATGAGAACGAGTTTGTGCATGGTTTGGCAGGCGTGTAACGCGGGTTAAAGTTGCGGAATGCGCTCATTTTATAATTGAGCGATTTTGCCCTTGATTTTGCCCCGGCGCACCCGTCGATTTCGCGGCGCGGCGCGTCAGGGTTCGCCCTTACCAGGCTAGACGCCGCACTTCAGGATGCCCCGTGGACCTTCTGCAATTCTTGCTCGATAAAAACAACATCTTCATTGTCGCCGTAACCCTCGTTTCCGGCGTCATGCTGGCCATTCCCGCCCTGCGCAAGGGCCGCACCGGCTCGGCCGTCAGCACCACGGAAGCCATCCAGATGGTCAACCAGCGCCAGGCCGTGTGGGTCGACGTGCGTCCCGCCGAGCAGTTCCAGGCCGGCCACATTGCCCAGGCACGCAGCTTGCCGGTTGCCGACCTGGAACAGAAAGCCGCCTCGCTGCCCAAGAACAAGCCGCTGGTCGTGGTTTGCGACAATGGCCGCGATTCCGCCCGCGCCGCCGCCAAGCTGCGCGCGCAGGGCTTTGCCGACGTCGTGCCGCTCGAAGGCGGCATGCGCGCCTGGCTGGCCGCCAGCCTGCCGGTCACCCAGAAGGGTTGAACCGGCGCGGCGCGCCCCCATATTACTGACAGAATCCGCCTGGAGCGCCTATGAACAAAGTTGTCATGTACAGCAAGGACTATTGTCCCTATTGCGCCCGCGCCAAGGCGCTGCTGGAGCAGCGCGGCGTGACCGACCTGGAAATCATCCAGATCGACCGTGAACCCGGCCAGCGCGATCGCATGATCGAACGCACCGGCCGGCGCACGGTGCCGCAGATCTTCATCGGCGATACCCACGTCGGCGGTTGCGACGACCTGATGGCGCTGGACCGCTCGGGCGGCCTGGTGCCCATGCTCAACGGCTCAGGCCCCGGCTGACCGCCTGGCCATTCGCCCCTTTTTGCCCCTCCCACCAACGGAAACACTCATGGCTGATCAAGACCAAAACACCCAGCAAGAAGGCGGCAACGACGCGCCCTCGTTCAATCTGCAGCGCGTCTACCTGAAAGACCTTTCGCTGGAAATGCCGAACGCGCCCCACGTCTTCCTGGAGCAGGAAGCGCCCCAGGTCGAGGTGAGCATCACCGTGGGCGGCCAGCGCCTGGCCGAAACCGTGTTCGAAACCACGGTCACCGTCACCGTCACCACCCGCGTCAACGACAAGGTCGTGTACCTGGTCGAAGGCACTCAGGCCGGCATCTTCGAAGCCGCCAACATCCCCGAAGAGCAGCTCGATCCGCTGCTGGGCATCGTCTGCCCGACGATGCTGTACCCGTACCTGCGCGCCAACATCGCCGATGCGATCACCCGCACCTCGATGCCGCCGCTGCACCTGACCGAAGTGAACTTCCAGGCCCTGTACGAGCAACGCCTGGCGGAACTGCAGCAACAACAGCAAGGCAATGCCAACGGCAATGGCAATGGCAGCGACTCGGGCATCATCCTGCCCGCCAGCGCCACCCGCCAATAAGGCGATCCGCGGCGCCCCATGAACCAACCCACTCCGCCCGGCCTGCGCGTCGCCGTCCTGGGCGCGGGCAGCTGGGGCACCGCGCTGGCGGCGGCCGCGAGCCGCCGCCAGCCCACCGTACTCTGGGCGCGCGATCCGGCGCAGGCCGCCGACATGGCCGCCCGCCATGAAAACGCGCGCTATCTGCCCGGCATTGCGCTGCCGCAGACTCTGACCCTTTCCTCCGATCTCGACGCGACCCTGCGCAGCCTCAAGCAGGACGGCGCGGCGGGATTGATCATCCTGGGCGTACCGGTGGCAGGCCTTGCCGCCACCTGCGCCGAACTGGCGCACCGCCTGCCCGCCCTGGGCCTGCAGGACACACCCATCGTCTGGACCTGCAAGGGCTTCGAGGCCGACACGGCCCGGCTGCCGCATGAAATCGTGCGCGAAGCCCTGCCGGGCGCCATCGGCGGCGCGCTATCGGGCCCGTCGTTTGCCCGCGAAGTCGCGCAGGGCCTGCCCGTGGCGCTGACCGTCGCCAGCGGCAACGCTGCCCTGCGCGCCGCCACCACCCAGGCCCTGCACGGCGCCGCGCTGCGCGTCTACGCCAGCGCCGACCTGGTCGGCGTGGAAGTCGGGGGCGCGCTCAAGAACGTCATCGCCGTGGCCTGCGGCATCGGCGACGGCCTGGCGCTGGGCACCAACGCCCGCGCCGCGCTGATCACGCGCGGCCTGGCCGAAATGACCCGTTTCGGCGTCGCCCTGGGCGCGCAGGCCGAAACCTTCGCCGGCCTGACCGGCCTGGGCGACCTGGTATTGACCGCGACCGGCGAACTGTCGCGCAACCGCCGCGTGGGCCTGGAAATCGGCGCCGGCCGCAAGCTGGCCGACATCCTGGCCAGCGGCGTCACGGCCGAGGGCGTACGCTGCGCGCGCGCCGCGCTCGAACGCGCCCGCGCCATCGGCGTGGAGCTGCCCATCACCGAGGCCGTCTGCGCCGTGCTGTTCGAAGGCGTGGCGCCCATGACGGCCGTCTCCGCGCTGCTGGCGCGCAATGCCCGCGACGAGCACGGCGACGGCGGCTGAATCGCCCGAGCCGTCGGGCCCTATTCCCAGTCTTCCATAACAACACCACGCACGACACCCTGGAGACACCCCATGACGCACACCCGCAAGTTCCGGGTCGGCCGCCTGTTGCGCGGCCTCTGCCTGAGCCTGGCGGCCGTCCTGCCAGCCGCCGCTCACGCCGACTGGCCAGATCGCCCCATCCACATGGTGGTGCCCTTCCCGCCCGGGTCGTCGCCGGACATCCTGGCGCGCACCATTTCCGAACCCCTGGCCCAGGCCCTGGGACAACCCATCGTCATCGACAACAAGCCCGGCGCCGGGGGCAACATCGGCACCCGCATCGTGTCCCAGGCCAAGCCCGACGGCTACACCCTGCTCTATACGATCAACGGCCCGCTGGTCACCGCCCCCACGCTCTACAAGAAGACGCTGGGCTATGACCCGCTGCACGACCTGGCGCCCGTGACGCTGGTCGGCACCAGCCCCAATGTGCTGACCGTGCCCGGCAACCTCCGGAACGTGGACTCGGTGCAGGACTTCGTTCGCATGGTGAAGGAGCACGGCAGCTCGCTGAATTACGGTTCCGTCGGCCCCGGCAGCTCGGCCCATCTCGCCATGGAAATGTTCAAGGAACGCGCCGGCATCGACATGGCGCACATCCCCTACGCCGGCTTCCCGCAGGTGATCAGCGCCATCATCGGCGGCGACATCCAGGCCGGTTTCATGGTCCCCGCCATCGCCGTGCCGCAGACCCGCGACGGCAAGGTCAAGGTCCTGGCCGTCACCAGCCTGCAACCCAGCGACACCCTGCCGGGCATCCCGACCATGGCCGCGCAGGGCTACCCGGACTTCGAGGCCATCTCCTGGAATGCCATCCTGGCCCCCGCCGATACCCCGACGCCCATCATCGAGCGCCTGAACAGCGAACTGACCCGCATCATCAACAGCGACACGGTCCGCAAGCAGATGGCGCTGCAGTACTTCACCCCCGCCGCCTCCACCCCCGAAGCCCTCACCGTCCGCATCCGCGACGAAAAGGCCCGCTGGGACCAGGTCATCCAGAAACTCAACCTGTCGCTGGACTGACCCCGCCGCCATCCCGCGCGCATGCCAAGGCGCGGCTCGATAACCTGCCCCCGCCCGACGGCGGGGCTGCCAGGCTCATCCAGGCCTAAACGCCGCCTTCATACCCCTGCTGCCGCCAGGCCTCGAATACCGTCACCGCCACCGCGTTCGACAGGTTCAGGCTCCGCTGGCCGGTCCGCATCGGCAATCGCAGCCGCTGCTGCGGCGCAAACAGCGCGTGGTGCTCGGCCGACAACCCGGCGCTTTCCCGCCCGAACACGAACACATCGCCCGGTTCGAAGCGGACGTCGCCCACACTGCGCTGCGCCTGGGTCGTCAACGCGTAGATATGCGAGGCGGACGCGCCGGTGTCGCCCAGCGCCTCCTGCAAGGTGTCGTGCACTCGCACCGGCTGCCATTCGTGGTAATCCAGCCCCGCCCGCCGCATGCGGGCATCGTCGAGCTCGAATCCCAGCGGACGCACCAGGTGCAACTGCGCACCGGTATTGGCGCACAGGCGGATCGCATTGCCCGTGTTGGGCGGGATCTCGGGACAGACGAGGATGACGTGGAACATGGTGAACGAGCGGAAAGACGTTGAAGACGGGCTGGCGGCCGGAGCCGCGTTGGAGCGATTGTCGCCGATTTGGCGGCCCGCTTCCCCCGGCGCTTGGCCGCGCGCGTAAGCCGGTGCAACCACGCGGCGGGTCAGCGGCCGCGCGGCGTGCGCGCCGCCACCAGCACCGTCACGCTGGCCGCCCCCGCCGCCAGCAAGGCGCGGGCGGCGGCATCCGCGGTGCTGGCCGTGGTCATGACGTCATCCACCAGGCCGACATGGCGGCCGCGCAGATCGCGCGGACAATGGAACACCCCGCGCGCGCCGGCCAGCCGCGCCTGGCGCCCCAGGGCCGTCTGCCGGGGCGTTTCGCGCCGCCGCAGCAGCGCCGCCCGCAACCATGGCCAACCCAGTTGCGCCGCGAGACTACGGGCGATCTCGGCCGCCGGGTTCATCCCGCGCCGGCGCAGCGAGGCACGGCTGGACGGCACCGCCACCAACAGCAGCGCTTGCGCCGGCGGCTCGCACCACACCGCATGTGCCAGCAGGCGCGCCAGCACCGGCGCAGCGCTGAGTCGCAACTGGGTCTTGAGCTGGCCGATCAGCGTATCGGCCGGCGCCTCGTAATCGAACGCGGCGATCGTGCGCGCGAAAGCCGGCGGCCGCGCCAGGCAGGCGGCGCAATGCAAGGCATCCGGCTCCAACCGCAAGGCGCAGCGCGGGCAGCGCGGCGCGAACGACGCATCGGCGAGGTCGGTTTCGCAGCCCTCGCACAGCCTGGCGCCCGCGACACGCGCTCCGCACAGCGGGCAGTCGCAAGGCACCCGGGCCAGCAGGCGCCGCCCCATGGCCTGTAGGGACAATCGGCCGCCGCGGCCGGGATGGGCAATAATGTGAGCCATCCCCCCATGAAATCATGATCCGCCCGCGGCGCCGACCCGGGCGCGACCGAAATGTCCCTGCCAGCACCCGCCACCCCGCCTTCGCTCCCCCTGGTCGCCGCCGACGTGCCGCGGCAGTTCGCCCGCCGCGGCGACCTGTCGGAGGCCCAGTTCCTGTACGGCGAGGTCGCCCGTCGCATGCTGGGACGGCTGCAGTACATCCGCGTCCAGCCCCAGGCCATGCTCGACGCCGGCTGTGGCGCCGGTGACAACCTGCCGCTGTTGCGCGAACGCTATGCCGAGGCCGCGTACACCGGGCTGGACAATTGCGAAGCCTTGCTGGAAGTCGCCCGCAAGCGCCATGCGCCCGGCGGACTGTCCGCCTGGATCGGCAAGCTGGCGCGGCGCGGCCCGGCCAACGCCTTCGTCAACGCCGACCTGGCCGCGAGCGGCCTGGCGCCCGAATCGCTGGAATTGGTGTGGTCGAACCTTGCCCTGCACTGGCATCGCGAGCCGCACGCCGTCCTGGCCGAATGGCGCCGCATCCTCAAGGTGGGGGGACTGGCGATGTTCTCCTGTCTTGGGCCCGCCACCCTGCGCGAACTGCGCCAGGCGCTGGACGACGCCGGCCTGCGCACGGCCACGCCGGCCTTCGTCGACATGCACGACTTCGGTGACCTGCTGGTGGAGAATGGCTTCGCCGATCCGGTCATGGACCAGGAAATCCTGACGCTGACCTACCGCACTCCGGAAAAACTGCTGCAGGACGTGCGGGCGCTGGGCGGCAACCCCGCTGCCGGCCGCCGCGGCGGCCTGGTGGGACGGGACTGGCGCGATCGCCTGTGCGCGGCGCTCGAAGCGCAGCGGCGGCCGGACGGGGTCATCGCCCTGAGCATCGAAGTGGCCTATGGCCATGCGTGGCGGGCCGCCACCCATCGCGGCGTGGCGGGAGAGACCCGCCTGTCGGTCAGCGCCATCGGCGGCCGGCAGCGCGGCACGCCTTGAAAGACACCGCCCCGGCGGCAACCCCGGGAAGGGGCGCCTGCCGGGGCCGGTAAAGCCAGAACTACCCCTTTAGTGCAGCCGTTCGGGCAGCGTCACCGTCACGCCCGGTTCCGCCGCCGACAAGGGTTGCATGGGCTCGGAGTTGGCGCGGATGCGCCGCCGCAACACCGCGGTCGGCTCGGCCGGCGCCGCCGCCTGGGTTGACTCGCCGCGCCAGGCTTGCGACATCGACTCCACCACCAGCGGCAGATCGCGCAGGCGATGGAACTGGCTGCGCAACCAGCGCGCATCGTTGCCGCTGCGCATGGCCTCATCGCGCAACGCCGCGATCATGTCCCCGGTTCCCAGTTCTTCGGCCACCGGCATCAGCCGCTGGAACAAGGCGCGCAGGTGGTCCATCAGGCGCAGGCGCTGGCCATCCGGCGTCACGTAGCTGCCTTGCAGGCCGAAACGGCAGGCCTGGAAATGATTGCTGCGGTAGGACAGCCAGGCCTTGTCGCTGGGATCGTCCTCGCGCATCAGCAGCACCGCGAGCGCCTGGGCGAACGCCGCGATCTGGCAGGCGCGCTCGACGGTCAACGGCGTGTCGCAGACCCGGATTTCCACGGTGCCGAATTCCGGTTTGGGACGGATGTCCCAGTACAGGTCCTTGATGCTCTCGGCCAGGCCGTAGGCGCGCAGCTGCGCCAGGTGCGCCTCGAACTGGTACCAGTCCTTGACCTCGGCCGGCATGTGGCCAGCCAGCGGGAAACTGTTGACCGCGTTCAGGCGTGAGCACGAGAACAGGGTATCCACGCCTTCGCAATACGGCGACGAGGCGGACAAGGCGATGAAGTGAGGCACATAGGGCGAAAGCCGGCGCAACAGTTTGATAGCTTCGTCGCCGCTTTTCACGCCCAGGTGGATGTGCTGGCCGAAAACCGTAAATTGACGCGCCAGGTAACCATACATTTCGGCCAGGTACTGGAAGCGGGGCGTATCCGAAATGGAGCGTTCCTGCCAGCGCATGAAGGGGTGGGCGCCGCCGCCCGCCACCGAAACGCCGACGGCATCGGCCGCTTCGACCAGGGCATCGCGCATTTCGCGCATTTCGGCCAGCAGGCCCATGGGGTGCTCGTGCACCGAGGAATTCAATTCAATCATGGACCGCGTGATTTCCGGTTTGACGCGGTCGGCAATGGGATGGTTGGCCATTTGGGCCAGCAGTTCGTCAGAAGCTGCGGTCAGGTCAAAACTGCGGGGGTCGATCAGTTGCAGCTCGAGTTCGATGCCCAGGGTGTTGGGGGCCGACGAAATGAACGGGATCTGTTCCATCTCGGACTCCTTCGGATATGTGATGAGGGGATGCGCCGTTCGACCTTGAAGCCCGGTAACTTCCCGGGGGGCGCTAGACGGCGGCTTGTGACTGCATAATAGCCGCAGGTTTGTGGCAAAACGAATGTAAATCGTGACATTTGTGTGCAACATCGCGATGCATTCGGTTTTGCCCTATACGACAAAGTGAGCGAGCACTCACAACGTAGGGATGGCGGGGCTCGCCGGCCCGTGAAGGTCGCAGGCGCAGGCTGGACGGGGCTTTTCGCTTGGGGCGGGATAACCCTTACAAGGGTTATCCCCAAGCAAATTCGCTCGCTTCGGCCGGGCGTCAGGTCACTCGCGCCCGACGGCACGCCGCTGCCGGGCCGGATCCGGAATGCGCCGCTATTTGCGCCAGAAAATGGGCGTGAACAGCACCAGCACCGTCAGCAATTCCAGGCGGCCGATCAGCATGGCGAAGGTGCACACCCAGATCTGGAAGTCGGACAGCACGGCGAAATTGCCCATGGGCCCGACCGGGCCCAGGCCGGGACCGGTGTTGTTGACGCTGGCGAACACGGCCGAGAAGGCCGTGATCGGGTCCAGCCCGGACAACAGCAGCAGGCTGGTGAAAACGGCGATGGACAGGCCGTAGAACAGCATGAACGCCAGCACCGACGACATGGTCCGCGCTTCCACCGCGCGGCCATTGATGCGCACCGGACTGACCGCATGCGGGTGCAACATTGTTACCAACTCATTGCGAGCCTGCTTGACCAGCAGGATCGCCCGGATCATCTTGATGCCACCGCCCGTCGACCCGGCCGAGGTGGCAAACCCCGACAGCAGCAGCATCGTAAGCGGCGCAAACAACGGCCACTGGGCGAAATCGGTGTTGGCGTAGCCGGTGGTGGTGGCCATGGAGATGGTGTTGAACATGCCATAGCGCAGCGCCTGCAGCGGCTCCTGGTAGACGCCTTTGACGTACAGGAACACCGAGATCACCAGGCCCACGCCCAGCACCACCACCAGGTAGGGAATGGCTTCCGGGCAACGCAGGTAGGCGCGCGGGCTGCGCTGGCGGAAGGCGTTGAAATGCGTGGCGAAGTTGATGCCGGCGATCAGCATGAACACCATGGCCACCATTTCCACGGCCACGGAATCGAAATGGGCGAAGCCGTCATCCCAGGTGGAAAAGCCGCCCAGCCCCATGGTCGTGGCCATGTGGCACCAGGCCTCGAACCAGGACAGGCCGACGGCCCGGTACGCCAGGAAGCACAGGATCGAAAACGCGAAGTACACCGCGTACAGCGCCTTGGCGGTGCTGGCGATGCGGGGCGTGAGCCGCTCGTCCTTCATGGGGCCGGGCGTTTCGGCCCGTACCACCTGGTGGCCGCCCACGCCCAGCAGCGGCAGGATGGCCACCGCCAGCACCAGGATCCCCATGCCGCCGATCCAGATCAGGGTGGCGCGCCACAGGTTGATCGAGGCGGGCAGCGCATCCAGATTGGTCAGGACGGTGGCGCCAGTGGTCGTCAGCCCCGACATGGCCTCGAAATACGCGCCGGTGAACGACAGCGGCAGGCCGGCGCGGTGGAAATAGATCAGCAACGGAATCGCCGCCAGCAGCGGCAGCCCGGCCCAAACCGCCGACACCAGCACGAATCCGTCGCGCGCGCGCAGCTCGCTGCGCGAACGCCGGGTCAGTGCCGCGAGCGCCACGCCGATGCCGACGGAAATCAGGAAGCCATGCAGGAAGGCGTCGCGCGCCGCGTCGCCGCCCACGTAGGCCACGCCCAGCGGGATCAGCATGGTGAGGGCAAACATCACCATGGTCAGGCCGAGGATATGCAGGGTGGCCAGGACGCGCTTCATGCGGGAAGCCCTCCGGCCGCCGCCGGCCCGCCGGGAAGCTGGGCGCGCGGATCCATCAGAAGAACGACGCCGACACTTGGAACAGCTTTTCCACGCGCGGCATCTGCTTGCGCGAGGGCACGAAGACGATGACGTGGTCGTCGGTCTCGATCACGGTATCGGCGTCGGGCAGGATGATTTCGTCCTCGCGCACCAGGGCGCCGATGCTGGCGCCCTTGGGCAGGCTGATCTCGCCCACCGGCCGGCCCACCACCTTGGAATTGGAGCGGTCGCCGTGGGCGATCGCCTCCAGCGCCTCGGCCACGCCCTGGCGCAGGCGGTGCACCGCCGCCACGTCGCCGCGGCGCACGTGGCGCAGCAGTTCGCTCATGGTGGCTTGCGACGGCGACACGGCGATGTCGATATGGCTGCCCTGCATCAGTTCGCCATAGGCCTGGCGGTTGATCAGCGCGATCACCTTGCGCGCGCCCAGCCGCTTGGCCAGCAGCGACGACATGATGTTGTCCTCGTCGTCGCTGGTCAGCGCCAGCCAGGTGTCCATGTCCTCGATGTTCTCGCGTTCCAGCAGGGCCTCGTCGGTGCCGCTGCCATGCAGCACCAGCACGCTGTCGGGCAACTGCGTGGCCAGGTATTCGCAGCGCTTGAGGTCGCGCTCGATGATGCGCACGCTGTAATTCTCTTCGGCCAGCGTGCGCGCCAGCCGCAGGCCGATATTGCCGCCGCCGGCGATCATCACGCGGCGCACGGCCTTCTCGGCCTCGCGCAGCTGGCGCACGGCGCGGCGGGCATGGCGCGTGTCCACCACCAGCACCACTTCGTCGCCGGGCGCGATCACGGTGCCGGAGCCGGCCCGCAGCGGCCGGCCGCCGCGCAGCACGTCGATCACGCGGGCGGTGACGTCGGGCCAGACCTCGCGCAGCTTGTCGACGGGATGATGCGCCATCGGGCTGCCATGCCCGACGCGGACGGTCACGACGCTGACGCGGCCCTCGGCGAATTCGACCACCTGCAGCGCCTCGGGAAACTCGATCAGGCTGTGCAGGTAGGTGGTGACGCTGCGCTCGGGGCTGATGATGGCGTCGATGCAGAAGCCCTCTTCGCTCATCAGTTCGGGATATTCGGCGATTTCGCCCGATCGGATGCGGGCGATGCGGCGTGGGATGTTGAACAACTGGCGGGCGATCTTGCAAGCCACCATGTTGGCCGCGTCGGAGGCGGCGCAGGCGATCAGCAGGTCGGTATCGGCGGCGCCCGCGCCCTCCAGCACCGATACCTGCGAGCCGTCGCCGTGGACGACGCGCAGGTCAAAATGTTCTTGCAGGTATTGCAGCTGGGCCGGATCCGAATCGATCACCGTGATGTCGTTCTGCTCGGACACCAGGTTTTCAGCCACGCTGGTGCCTACGCGACCAGCGCCGATGATCAGGATCTTCATGCGCCCCGTTTGCGCGCCGATTCAATGCCCAATTGCTTGAGCTTGCGATACAGGTGGGTGCGCTCGAGGCCGGTGCGTTCGGAAACGCGCGTCATGCTGTGGCTTTCGCGAACCAGGTGGTATTCGAAATAGATACGCTCGAATTCATCGCGCGCCTCGCGCAGCGGTTGGTCCAGCGAGATGCTGCCCAGCTGGCCGTTGGCGGTGACCGGAACCTCGTTGGCGGGAGCAGCCGACAACGCCGGCGGATCGAGTTCGTCTTCGAGGGCCACGGTGGCGCTGACCGTCGCCGGCGCCACAACGGGCGCCGGATGCGGCACCCTGCCACGGGCCAGGCCGGCCGCCACGGTCTTGAGCAGGCGTTGCAGCGTGATGGGCTTTTCAAGGAAGTCCATGGCGCCGATGCGCGTGGCCTCGACCGCCGTGTCGATGGTGGCGTGGCCGCTCATCATGATGACCGGCATGTCCAGCAGGCCTTGCGAGCCCCATTCCTTGAGCAGGCTGACGCCATCGGTGTCCGGCATCCAGATGTCCAGCAGCACCAGATCGGGACGCATGCGAAGGCGCGCGGCGCGCGCTTGCGCCGCGTTTTCGGCCAGTTCGACCGTATGCCCTTCGTCGTAAAGGATTTCCGACAAAAGCTCGCGAATACCGACTTCGTCGTCAACCACCAGAATTCTGGCCATAAAGCATCCACCTATTGCGTAGCCGCATTATCCTTTTCTTGCGCGGTCGCGTCCATAGTATCGGCCCCGGGCGCAAGCCGGGTCAACAAGATGGAGATCCGCGCGCCGCCTTCCTTGCGATTGGCAAGGTCGATCCGACCGCCATGCTCTTCCACGATCTTGCGTACGATTGCCAATCCTAACCCAGTCCCGTGGGACTTGGTGGTTACGTAGGGCTCGAAGGCGCGCTGCATGACCTGCGGCGGGAAACCCGGGCCGGTGTCGGCGACCGTGAAACGCAGGGCCTGCTGGTCGGCGCGGTCGGGCTGCTCGCTGCGCATCAGCTGGGTGGTGACGCTGACCCGGCCCTCGCCGCCCTTCTCGGCGATGGCGTCGCGGGCGTTGGACAGCAGGTTGTGGATCACCTGGCGCAGCTGGGTCGGGTCGCCCTCGATGGCCGGCAGGTCGGCGCCCAGGCTGACGTCCAGGTTCAGCGCCTTGCCCGACGCCGAACGCACCGAGGGGGCGCCGTCGGGCTCCCAGCCGTACAAGGACAGCACGTCCGCCACCAGGGCGTTGAAATCGATGCGCTGCATCACCGCCGGCGGCGTGCGGGCGTATTCGCGGAAATCGTCCACCATCTGCTTGAGCGACGCCACCTGGTTGACGATGGTGTTGGTGGACCGCTCGACGATCTGGGCCTCGGCCGGTTGCAGCTTGCCCTCCAGCTTCATCGCCAGGCGTTCGGCGGAGAGCTGGATCGGCGTCAGCGGATTCTTGATTTCGTGGGCCAGGCGGCGCGCCACCTCGCCCCAGGCCACCGTGCGGTTGGCCGAAATGACCTCGGTGATGTCGTCGAACACCACCAGGTAGCCGTTGCCACGGCCATCGACCCGCAGGTGAGTGCCGCGCGCCAGCAGCGTCAGCGCCTGCGGCCCGTTGGGCGTGTCGCCCTGCTTGGGAGCGATCTCGAACTGCTGCTGCCAGTGCTGGCGTTCCGAACCCACCGCCGCGTGGGTGGAAAACGCCTGCCGCACGACATTCGCGAATTCGAGCATGCCGTCCACGGTTTCCAGCGGCCGCCCGATCACCGAGCGCAGGTCGGCCTGCAGGATGGTCTGGGCGCCCTGGTTGACGGTGGTGACGCGGAAGGACTCGTCGAACACCAGCACCCCGGAAGACAGGTTCGACAGCACGCTTTCCAGGTAGACGTTGGAGCGCTCGAGCTGCTGGCGGTTGCTTTCGACCATGCGGCGGGCCTCGTCGAGCTGACGCGTCATGGCGTTGAACGAACGGGTGAGCTGGCCGACCTCGTCGCGTTCGGGCGGCTCCGGCAGCGGCCGGTAATCGCCCACGCCCACGGCCTGGGTGCCGCCGGCCAGGCTGAGCAGCGGCCGCACCAGCCGCTTGGACAGCGACAGCGCCACGGCGATGGCGCCGAATGCGGCCAGCAGCAGCGCCAGGGTGAGCGTGATGCCATAGAGCTTGCGCAGGCCCAGCCGCGACAGGGCCAATTCCTGGTAGTCGCGAAAGCCCTGCTGCACCAGGTTGGCGTTGTGCGCGATCTGCTCGGGCACCGGCTGCAGCAGCTGCAGCCAGCGCGGCTCGGAGGCGGCGCCCAGCAGGTTGTCGTAGCGGTCGGGCCCGGTCAGCGGGATCACCACGCGCAGATGCAGGCCGCCGTCCACGCCCGGCTTGACCGGATCGTCGGCCTCGGCGGCCGAGTAACCCCGCGACAGGCGCAACTGGTTCATGACGGTGGGCGGCGGCATGGCCGGCAGCAGTTGGCCATACTGGCTGGTGGAGAATGCCACCATGCGGCCGCTGCCGGTGAAGACCATGGCTTCCTGCACGCCGTTGGCTTCGCGCAGGCGGGTCAGGGCCAGCGTCACGCCGGTGTCGGAATTGCGGTTCAGTTCCGCGGCCATGGAGCGCGCCCGCGCGTCCAGGTCGGCCAGCAGCGAGTCGAGCGCGGCGCGGCCGAGGTTCAGGCCGGCCTCGAGCGCGCTATCGACCCGAACGTTGAACCACGACTCGATCGAGCGCGACATGAACTGCACCGAGACCGTGTAGATCAGCGCGCCGGGCACCACGCCGATCAGGGCAAAGGCCAGCGAAAACCGCGCGGTAAGCCGGGCGCCGAACTGCCGGCGGCGGATCTGCCGCGCCAGCCGCACCGTCAGCGCCACCACCCAGACGAACAGCGCCAGGGCGAAAATGCCGTTCAGGATCAACAGCGTGTCGTAATAGCGGGCAAAGCGCGAGGCATTGCCGGTGGACCACGCCAGCAGGCCCAGCAACGCCAGGCCGCTCACGGCGCCGACCATCAAGGCCAGCCGAAGCAGCAGCCTCATGAGGGGTCTTTCTCCTTGTCACCCAGCGTGAACGAAAAATCGGTCCACGGCGTCGCCTGGATCCAGGAACTGCTGTTCAGGGCATTGACCTGGAAGGGCCGCGGCAGCAGCGACGTGTCCAGCCGCAACCGCAGCTGGCCGCCATAGACCACGCCTTCGTCGAACTCGTCGGCGTCGGCCACCTGCCAGTTGCGGACGTGGCGGATGACGCTCATGGCATCGTCCAGCGATGCCACGGGGAAGGAAAGCTCGCCCACCCCGGCGCGCCACTGGCGCGTCAGCGCGTTGTAGATCACGCGCCAGGTGCGCGAGGTATCCACCAGGGATTTGTCGAACCACCACCAGCGCTCGCGCGTGATGGTCAGGTCGGCGGTGAAATACAGGGGCACGCCGCGCTGGGCGGCGTCTCGCAATTGCGGGTTCAGTTCGAATTCGATGTCGGCATCGATTTCAAGTTTGTCGCCACGCACCACCGGTTCGACCCGCGCCACTTTCGGCTCGGATCCATGCGCCTGGCCGGCCGGCACCAATGACAGCGCGGCAGATGCGAACAACAACCCGAGAAATAAGCGTGAAATGATGGACATACGACACCAGAACCCCCGTCATGCCCCCTATTCTTGGCGATTCACGACTGCTTGGCAAACAAGGCGTAGAAAAACCCATCGTGCTGCGCCGCGGGTGTTGCGTCGACAGCAACTGGCAGCAATTGCCCCGGCGCCTCCAGGCGCCGGGCGTCGGGGTGGCGCTGCAGGAATTCCAGCGCCTGGCGCGTGCCTTCGATCGGGAATACCGAGCAGGTCACGTACAGCAGCCGGCCGCCAGGCGCCACGGTCTGCCAGAGCGCGTCCAGGATGCGGGTCTGCAGCGTGGCGGTGCGGCGCAGGTCGTTTTCGCGGCGCAGCCAGCGGATGTCGGGGTGGCGCCGCACGATGCCCGATGCGGTGCAGGGCACGTCCGCCAGCACCGCATCGAACGGCCGGCCGTCCCACCAGGCGTCCAGATCGGCGGCGTCGGCCGCCTGCAACCGCGCCCGCTCGCCGGCCAGGCCCAGCCGGTCCAGGTTCTGGCCGACCCGCGCCAAGCGCCCGGCATCGGCGTCCAGCGCCAGCAGGTCGATGTCCGCCAGCTCCAGCAGGTGCGCCGTCTTGCCGCCGGGCGCCGCGCAGGCGTCCAGCACGCGCATGCCGTCGACCGGCGCCAGCAGCTCGGCCGCCAGCTGGGCGCCGGCGTCCTGCACCGACCACCAGCCCTCGGCGAAGCCGGGCAGTTGCGCCACGGGCCGGGGCGTGGCCAGCACCAGGCCCGCCACGCCGACGGGCTCGGCCGCCAGGCCGGCGTCCCGGAACGCGGCCAGCACCTGCTCGCGGCTGGCGCGGCGGCGGTTGACGCGCAGGGTCAGCGGCGCCGGCAGGTTGGCGGCACGCAGGATGTCCTGCCATTGCTGGGGATAGGCCACGCGCAGTTGCTTGACCCACCAGCCCGGATGGTTCCATTCGGCCTCGGGGCTGTCGGCCACCGCGGCCGCCAGCGCCTCGCGTTCCCGCAGGAAGCGGCGCAGGCAGCCATTGAGCAGGCCCTTGAACGAGGCCAGGCTGCGGTTCCTGGAGGCGGCCGTGACGGCCTGGTCCACGACGGTGTGCGGCGCGTACACGGGCATGCCCGGCAGCGCGGCCGCGGCCTCTCCCTCGGCCCGCAGCAGGGTCAGGGAGACCAGCAGCAGCGACTCGAACAACACGTTGGGATAGCGCTGCACCAACTCGCGGCCGACCGCGTCGGCCCAGCCCAGATAGCGCATGGCGTGGAACGACACCGCCTGCACGGCCGGTCGCAGCGGTCCGTCGACGTCGGCCAGCGCCTCGGTCAGCGACCGCCCGTCCAGGACTTGCTCCACGACGCCCGCGCTGGCAAGCAGGACGGTGGACAGCGGGGGGGCCAGATGAGGGGGGGCGGAACGCGTGGACATGGCAGGAAATCAAAGGACAAGACCGCTATGGTAGCCCGGCGCGGCCTTTCCTCGCCGCGACGGCCGGCCCCGGAGCGCTGGACGAACCCGGCCGGGCGCGTCACACTGGCCGCTTGCCTCGGAGCCCGCCATGTCCACCGCCACGCTGCTGCTGTTCATCCTGGCCTCGGCCGTCGCCATCGTGACGCCCGGCCCGACCGTCCTGCTCGCCATGAGCAACGGCTCGCGCCACGGCGTGCGCACCGCCTGCTGGGGCATGGGCGGCGCGGTACTGGCGGATTTCATTCTGGTGGGCGCGGTCGCTTCCGGCCTGGGCGTGGTGCTGGCCGCCTCCGAAGTGGCCTTCCATGTCATCAAGTGGGCGGGCGCTGCCTACCTGGCCTATCTCGGCTGGAAGATGCTGCGCTCGGACGCCGCGCTGGTGCTGCCGGCCGCCGAACCCGGCGCCGCGCGGCCGGTGGGCCTGAAGCTGGGCCTGCGCAGCTTCGTGGTGGCGCTGACCAACCCGAAGGCGCTGCTGTTCATGTCGGCCTTCCTGCCGCAGTTCATCAATACCCAGGCGCCCCTGCTGCCGCAATACGCCACCGTGGCCGCCGTGCTGGCGCTGATGAACATCCTGACCATGCTGGCCTACGCCACCCTGGGCGCGCAGCTGGTGCGAGCCTTTCGCGGCTCGGGCCTGCGCTGGCTGAACCGGGTCTGCGGCTCGCTGATGATCGGGCTGGCCGGCACCCTGGCGCTGTACCGCCGCAGCGGCGCCTGACGCCCGGCGTCGCCCTGCTCCGATATTAGGGACGCACACCAGCCGGGAATCGCCCTCGGCGACCCGCTAAAATAACGGCCCCCCGCCCTGCCGCGCTAGAATTGCGCAGTATTTGATCACTGGCGCCGGCTCGCGCCCACCGAGGTATTCCATGTCTTCCCCCAAAGTCGGCTTCGTCAGCCTGGGCTGTCCCAAAGCCCTGGTCGACTCCGAACGCATCCTGACCCAACTGCGCACCGAAGGGTATCAAGTCACGCCCGAATACAACGACGCCGACGTCGTGGTGGTCAACACCTGTGGTTTCATCGACAGCGCCAAGGCCGAGTCGCTGGAAGCCATCGGCGAAGCGCTGGCCGAGAACGGCAAGGTCATCGTCACCGGCTGCATGGGCGTCGAGGAATCGGTGATCCGCAACGTGCACCCCAGCGTGCTGGCCGTGACCGGCCCGCAGCAGTACGAGGAAGTGGTGCGCGCCGTGCACGACGCCGCGCCGCCCAAGAAGGACCACAACCCCTACCTGGACCTGGTGCCGCCGCAGGGCGTCAAGCTGACCCCGCGCCACTACGCCTACCTGAAGATTTCGGAAGGCTGCAATCACCGCTGCAGCTTCTGCATCATCCCGTCGATGCGCGGCGACCTGGTCAGCCGCCCGGTGGGCGACGTGCTCAGCGAAGCCGAGCGCCTGGTCAAGGCCGGCGTCAAGGAACTGCTGGTGATCTCGCAGGACACCAGCGCCTATGGCGTCGACGTCAAGTACCGCAGCGGCTTCTGGAACGGCCGCCCGGTGCGCACCCGCATGACCGAGCTCTGTACGGCCTTGTCCGAAATGGGCGTCTGGACGCGCCTGCACTACGTCTACCCCTACCCGCACGTGGACGAAGTGATTCCGCTGATGGCCGAGGGCAAGATCCTGCCCTATCTGGACATCCCGTTCCAGCACGCCAGCCCGCGCATCCTCAAGGCCATGAAACGCCCGGCGTTCGAGGACAAGACGCTGGCGCGCATCAAGCAGTGGCGCGAGACCTGCCCCGACCTGACCATCCGTTCGACCTTCATCGTCGGCTTCCCCGGCGAAACCGAGGAAGACTTCCAGTACCTGCTGGACTGGATGCAGGAAGCCCAGCTCGACCGCGTCGGCTGTTTCCAGTATTCGCCGGTCGAAGGCGCGCCCGCCAACCTGCTCGACAATCCGGTGCCTGACGAGGTCAAGCAGGAACGCTGGGAACGCTTCATGGAAATGCAGCAGTCGATTTCCACCGCCCGTCTGGCGCGCAAGGTCGGCCGCGAGATCGAGGTGCTGATCGACGAAGTGGACGACGACGGCGCCGTGGGCCGCAGCGCTGGCGACGCGCCGGAAATCGACGGCTGCGTCTACGTCAGTTCCGACCGCAAGCTCAAGGCCGGCGACCTGGTGCGCGCCCGCGTCACCGACTCCGACGAATACGACCTCTGGGCCGACACGGTCTGAGCGCCATGTTGCCGGCGGCGCCCGCCGCCGGCAGGAAGCCCCAGCCCCCTGCGGCTCAGGCCTCCAGTAGCTTCAGGCCCGCCACGCCGCCCACGATCAGGGCGATGCACGCCAGGCGCGCGACGGACGGCGAATCGCCGAACAACACGATCCCCAGCACCGTGATGCCCACGGAACCGATGCCGGTCCACACCGCATAGGCGGTGCCGGCGGGCAGGTGCCGCATCGCCAGGGTCAACAGGAAGATGCTGCCCAAGGCCGCGGCGATGCCGATGGCGCTGGGCCAGAACCGCGTCCAGCCGTCTGCGTACTTCAACGCCAGCGCCATCACGATTTCCACCGCGCTCGCGGCCAACAGGATCCACCAGGCCATCGCGGCCTCCCTTCGATATTGGAATGCGGCAAGCTTAGGGCCTATAGTTACCCATACACAAGTACGCACCTTTTGGTAACCATGAAAGGCTCACCATGGCTGTCTCTTCCTCTTCATCGGCGGACGTCTTCGACGCCGCCTGTCCGTCGCGCCGCGCGCTCGAACTGATTTCCGGCAAGTGGGTGCCGCTGGTGCTTCCCGCGCTGGCGCGCGGCCCGCTGCGCAACAACGAACTGCTGCGCAAGCTGGGCGGCATCTCGCAGAAGATGATGACGCAGACGCTGCGCGACCTGGAACGCCACGGGCTGGTGCGGCGCGAGGACATGCGCACCGTGCCGCCGCACGTGCGCTATCACCTGACCGAGCTGGGGAAATCGCTGAATGTGGCGCTGGTGGCGCTGGATCGCTGGGCCGAAAGGCACCATGCGCAACTGGACGCGGCGGCGCGCCGCCATGACGCGGCGGCCGCGCGCGCCGGCTGATCACAGCCAGCCGGCGCGTCCCGGGCGGACGGCCCGCCCTCGGCCGGCGTCGGCCTTAATGCTTGGCCAGAAAATCAGACATGTCGTCGGCGTGCTCTTCCTCGACCGCCAGGATTTCCTCCAGCAGGCGACGCGTGGTCGAATCCTGCTCGCCGATGTACTCGATCATCTGGCGGTAGCTGTCAATGGCAATACGCTCGGCGATGAGGTTTTCCTTGATCATTTCTTCGAGCGTGCTGCCCTCGACGTACTCGGAATGGCTGCGTTCGAGCAGGCCCTTGGGCGACAGGTTGGGCTCGCCGCCCAGCTGCACGATGCGTTCGGCCAACTTGTCGGCGTGCTCCTGTTCCTGGGTGGCGTGCTCGGCGAATTCCGCCGCCACCGGCTCGGCGTTCAGGCCGCGGGCCATGAAGAAGTGGCGCTTGTAGCGCAGCACACAGACGATTTCCGTGGCCAGCGCTTCGTTCAGCAGCTTGAGCACGGTCTTGCGGTCGGCGCGGTAGGTGTCGGTGACGGCGCCGGACTCGATGTCCTGGCGCGCCTTGGCGCGGATCGCCTTCACATCCATGTCGAAGGGGCGGCTTGCCTGTTCGCGGTTGCGGGTCGTGTTTTCCATATCGTTAGCTCCTTTTGGGTTAGCAAGACGACGCTGGATTTCCAGTCGTTCCGAACAACCCAGTCTACCGGCCACGCAAAAAGATGCTGTGTCCAAACATTGCCCATGGCCCCGGATCGGCCTTTCACGCGCCGCGCAAAAGCGCGTCCGGCGCTTCTCGTAAACTATCGGCTTCCCGGACGGCCCGTGACGCAATCTGTAACGGGCCCGGCAATAAGTAGCTTCATATGACCCTGAAGAACATCTGCGTGTATTGCGGCTCCAATCCCGGCGCGCGCCCCGACTATCTGGAACAGGCCCGCGTGCTGGCCCGAGAACTGGTCAAGCGTGACCTGGGCCTGGTCTACGGCGGCTCGATCGTCGGCATCATGGGCGTGATCGCCAACGAGGTGCTGGCGGGCGGCGGCCGGGTGATCGGCGTGATCCCTGAACTGCTGCAAAAGAAGGAACAGGCCCATCGCGGCCTGACCGAATTGCACCTGGTGCAAAGCATGCACGAGCGCAAGGCCATGATGATGGAGAAGGCCGATGGCTTCATCGCGCTGCCCGGCGGCGCCGGCACGCTGGAGGAATTCTTCGAAGTCTGGACCTGGGCCCAGCTCAGCATGCACCAGAAGCCCTGCGGCCTGCTCAACATCGCCGGCTACTACGACGCGCTGATGCAGTTCGTCGACCACGCCGTCGACGAAGCCTTCATGCGCCCCCAGCACCGCGACATGCTGGTGGTGGAAAGCGATCCCGCCACGCTGCTGGACCGCTACGCCATCTACGAGCCGCCCAACGTCTCCAAGTGGTTCGAGCCGGTCAAGCCCGAGCATCGCGCCCCCTAACCCGCCCCAAGGAAAGCCCGCAATGTCCAACGGTTCGTCGTTCCCCGCCAGCACCGAGTCCGTATTGCGCGATTACTTCCACGCCAAGGACGAAAACCGTCCGCACTACATGGCCCGCGCCTTCGCGCCGCAGGCCGTGCTGAAGATGGCGCTGCGCACGCAGGCCATTGCGTTTCCGCCCGAATCCCACGGCCTGGCCGCGATCACCGACACACTGGTGCGCAAGTTCGGCCAGACCTACGACAACGTCTACACCTTCTATCTGGCGCGGCCCGACGCCGATGCGCGTCTGTCCGATTATTCCTGTGACTGGATCGTCGGCATGACCGAAAAAGCCACGGGCAACGTGCGCGTGGGTTGCGGTCGCTACGACTGGACGTTCCAGCCCGAGCCCTACCGCGCTTCGCGCCTGACCATCACTATCGAGACCATGGTGACCCTGCCGCCCGGCGACGCCGACGCCGTCTTCGGCTGGCTGCTGGCGCTGGACTACCCCTGGACCAACGCGCAGCGCGTGGTCGCCGGCGCCCCGCCGCTTGAAGACCTGGCGCCAGTGGTGCAGTATCTGCTTCACCCCATGTAGCTCGGCATCGGATTGTTTACTTGAAATACGACATCGCAGCCTTCGACTTCGACGGAACCCTGGCCGATACCATGCCCTGGTTCAATTCCATCCTGAACACGGTCGCGGACAAGTACGGTTTTCGCAAGATCGACGCCGCCGAACGCGACCAGCTGCGTCACCGCGACGCCGCCGAGATCCTCAAATTCCTCGGCATCCCGCTGTGGAAGCTGCCCGCCATCATGGCGCACGTGCGCACCCTGATGCAGGAGATCGATCCCAGCGTGCACATGTTCGACGGCATTCCCGACGCGCTGGCCCGCCTGAAGGCCGCCGGGGTGCGGCTGGCGGTGGTCAGCTCCAATTCGCTGGAAAACGTGCGGCGCGTGCTGGGGCCCGACACCGCGGCCCTGTTCGACGACTACGAATGTGGCACCGACCTGTTCGGCAAGGCGGCCAAGATCGAGCGGCTGCTCAAGCGCCACGACACCGCGCCGGAACGTTTCTTGCTGGTCGGAGACGAAATGCGCGACATCGACGCCGCGCGCAAGGCGGGGGTCAGGGTCGGTTCCGTGGCCTGGGGCTACAACCACGTGGACGCGTTGCGCGAGCGCGGCCCCGACGAATTGATCATGCAGGTCGCCGATCTGCCCGCCGTGCTCGCTTGACGCGGCTTTCGCCCCGGAGGCACCCATGGCACGCAACATCGAGATCAAGGCGCGGGTGGCCAGCCTGGCCGCCGTCGAATCCCTGGCGGCGGCGCTGTCCGGCAAGGAGCCGGTCGCCATCGCGCAGGACGACACCTTCTTCGCCTGTCCCGATGGCCGTCTCAAGCTGCGCGCTTTCAGCGACGGCACGGGCGAACTGATCTTCTACCGCCGCGCCGACGACACCGGGCCCAAGGAGAGCTTCTACGTCATCTCGCCGACGTCGTCGCCGGACACGCTGCGCGATGCGCTGGGGCTGGCCTACGGCGTCATCGGCCGCGTGCGCAAGCAGCGCCTGCTGTTCATGGCCGGCCGCACCCGCATCCATCTGGACCGGGTCGAGGGACTGGGGGAATTCCTGGAACTCGAAGTGGTGCTGCGCGACGGGGAAAGCGCCGAGGCCGGCATGGCCGAAGCGCGGGAACTGCTGGCCAGCCTGCGGATCGCCCCGGAACAGCTGGTGTCCGGCGCCTATCTGGATCTGCTGGCCCAACGGGGCTGAACCCGGCGCCAAGGGTGGCGGCACGGCCTGGGCAGCATCGGCCGGCGTCAGTCCGGCTGCCAGCCTCGCACGAACACGTCCACCGGCTGGCGCTTGCCGCCCGCCTTCTGCAGTTCCAGCAAGCGCAGCACGCCATCGCCGGTGGCGATGTCGATGCCGTCGGCAGCGGTGCGCAACACGCTTGCGGGCGCGGCCGTCACTGCCTGCGCCACGGCCTCGGCGCGCCACACCTTCACGGGATCGACCAGGCCGGGCAGGCGGATGCTGGCGCCGGGCACCGGATTGAACGCGCGCACGCAGCGCGCCAGCAGCGCGGCGGGCTGGCTGCAGTCGAGCGCCGCCTCGGCCTTGTCGAGCTTGGCGGCGTAGGTCACGCCTTCCTCGGACTGCTTGCGCGGCGCCAGGCCGCCCTGCGCCAGCGCGGCCAGGGCCGCCACGATCGCCTCGCCACCGGCCAGCGCCAACGCGTCGTGCAACTGCGCGGCATTGGTGTCGGCGCCGATCGGCACGATACGTTCGAGCAGCATGTCGCCGGTGTCCAGGCCCGCGTCCATCTGCATGATGGTGACGCCGGTGCGGTCATCGCCGGCCTCGATGGCGCGCTGGATCGGCGCCGCGCCGCGCCAGCGCGGCAGCAGGCTGGCGTGGATGTTCAGGCAGCCCAGGCGCGGCAGGTCCAGCACCCACTGCGGCAGGATCAGGCCGTAGGCCGCGACCACCATGACGTCGGGCGCCACGCGTTCGAGCAGGGCACGCGCCTCGGCGGCTTCATCGGGATAGCGGCCATCCAGCCGCAGGCTGCGCGGCTGGGCCACCTCGATACCGGCGTCGAGCGCGGCCTGCTTGACGGGACTGGGCGTCAGCTTGAGTCCGCGCCCGGCCGGACGGTCGGGCTGGGTCATGACCAGGGGAATGTCGTGCCCTGCCGCCCGCAGGGCGTCGAAGGCGATACGGGCGAATTCCGGCGTGCCGGCAAAAACGAGGCGCATGAGGGTCGGACCGGGAAGGATGGGACGGGCGTCAGGCGCGCAGCGCTTCGCGCTCGGCCTTTTTCAGCTTGGTCTTGATGCGATTCTGCTTCAGGTTGGACAGGTATTCGACGAACACCTTGCCTTCCAGGTGGTCAAGCTCGTGCTGCACGCAAACGGCCAGCAGGCCATCGGCGTCGAACTCGAACGGCTTGCCGTCGATGTCCAGCGCCTTGCAACGGATGCGCGAGGCGCGCTCGACTTCGTCGTAGATGCCCGGAACCGACAGGCAGCCTTCCTCGTAGATCTTGTAATCGTCGCTGCGCCAGGTGATCTCGGGGTTGATCAGCACCAGCAGCTGGTTGCTTTCTTCGGAGACGTCGATGACGACCACGCGCTCGTGCACGTCCACCTGGGTCGCGGCCAGGCCCACCCCCGGCGCGTCGTACATGGTCTCGGCCATGTCGCGCACCAGTTGGCGGATGCGGTCATCGACCTCGGCGACCGGCTTGGCCTTCTTGTGCAAGCGCGGATCCGGGTAGCGAAGAATGGGAAGTAAAGCCATTGAATAGGGATCGTTGGTAATTGGTGTCTGACCAACAGTTTAATTCATTAGAGTCTTGATTTCTAATAGTTTTCGGCTAAATCCGGGATTGTCGGAGCACTGTCCGGCACCGTTTTGCCCGATGGCGGGCGGGACGATTCGGTCCGCCCCGCCCGCCCCGGCCACACCGTCATGAGACACTCTCGGACGTCCGGCGCGCCAAGCGCGCCCCCTGCGCCTTTCCCGCGCCGGCCCATCCCGCGCTCTTCGCCCATGCCGCTCACCCATACCGCCGCTGAATTGTCCGCCTGGCTGCGCCTGTCCCTGGAACCGGGCATAGGTTCCGCCACCGCCTGCACGCTGCTGGGCGCCCTGGGGCTGCCGGAACAGATCTACGCCCAGCGCGCCACCGCCCTGGCGCGCCAGCTGCCCGACGCGCTGGCCCGCCAGCTGGCCGCGCCCATGCCCGCCGACATGGCGGCTCAGGTCGACAGCGCCCTGCAGTGGGTCGACGCGCCCGGCCATCACATCCTGACGCTGTCAGATCCGGGTTATCCACAAAGCCTGCTCACCATCGCCGATCCGCCCATCCTGCTCTACGTGAATGGCGATCCGGCCTATCTGCAAGGCCCCGCGCTGGCGGTGGTGGGCGCGCGCAACGCCACGCCCGGCGGCCAGGAAAACGCCCGCGCCTTCGCCCGCCACCTGGCCGGCAGCGGCTGGCGCGTGGTCAGCGGCCTGGCGCTGGGCATCGACGCCGCGGCCCACGAAGGCGCGCTGGACGCCGGCCCGGGCGGCGCCGGCACGGTCGCCGTGATGGGTACCGGCATCGACCGCATCTACCCGGCGCGCCACCGCGACCTGGCGCACCGCATCGCCGCGCACGGCGCGCTGGTATCCGAGCTGCCGCTGGGCACCGGCGCCTTGCCGCAGCATTTCCCCAAGCGCAACCGCATCGTGGCAGGCCTGGCGCGGGGCGTGCTGGTGGTGGAAGCGGCCCGGCAGAGCGGCTCGCTGATCACGGCGCGCCTGGCGGGTGAGAGCGGACGCGAAGTATTCGCCATCCCCGGCTCGATCCATTCGCCACTGTCGCGCGGCTGCCATGCGCTGATCCGCCAGGGCGCCAAGCTGGTGGAGACCGCGGCCGACATTACCGACGAACTTGGCGGCGGCCCCCAACCGGGCACGCGCCGACCGCCCGAGCCGGCCGACGATCCGGGCGACGCCGACAACCCGACCCATCCGGTGCTCGAAGCCCTGGGCTTCGACCCCTTGCACCTGGATGCGCTGCAGGCACGCTGCGGGCTGGACACCGCCACGCTGCAAGCGCAATTGCTCGAACTCGAACTGGCCGCGCGCGTCGCGCGCCTGGACGATGGCCGCTTCCAGCGCCTGAAATAGGCTGCGGCCCCCTGCCGTCCGACGCGCCGGCCAGGGCATGGACAGGGCTGGCGCCGGCCACGGACGGGGCCGGATGCGATGGCGCTAATATTGTCCCTGGCACCGGGCCGCCATCGCGGCCGCCCCCGATACCGATACAGGAAGAGACATGGCATTGCCCACACGCGTCAAGATCGTCGAGGTTTCGCCCCGCGACGGCCTGCAGAATGAAAAGGAATTCGTGCCCACCGACATCAAGGTGGAACTGATCGACCGCCTTGCGGCCGCCGGCTTCCCCAACGTCGAGGCGGCCTCGTTCGTGTCGCCCAAGTGGGTGCCGCAAATGGCCGACGGCGCCGACGTGATGGCGCGGATCCAGCGCCGCCCCGGCACCATCTATTCCGTCCTTACGCCCAACATGAAGGGCTTCGAGGGCGCGCTGGCCGCCGGCGCGGACGAGATCGTCATCTTCGGCGCGGCCAGCGAGGCCTTTTCGCAAAAGAACATCAACTGCTCCATCGCCGAGTCCATCGCGCGCTTCGAGCCCGTGGTGCAGGCCGCCCGCGAAGCCGGCATCCGCGTGCGCGGCAGCATCAGCTGCGCGCTGGGCTGTCCCTACCAGGGCGAGGTGCCCATCGAATCCGTGGTCGACGTCGCGCAGCGCTACCTGGCCATGCAGGTCGACGAGATCGACGTGGCCGACACCATCGGCGTGGGCACGCCGCAGCGCGTGCGCGACGTGATGGCCGCGGTCACACGCGTGGTGGACCCGGCGCGCGTCTCCGGCCACTTCCACGACACCTACGGCCAGGCGCTGGCCAACATCCTGGCGTCGCTGGAAACCGGCATCTCGATCTTCCACGCCTCGGTGGCCGGCCTGGGCGGCTGCCCCTACGCCAAGGGCGCGACCGGCAACGTCGCCACCGAAGACGTGCTGTACATGCTGCGCGGCCTGGACATCGACACCGGCGTGGACTTCGACGCGGTGGTCGACATCGGCCAATGGATGTCAGCCAACCTGAATCGCAAGGGTTCCAGCCGCGCCGGCAACGCCATTGCCGCCAAGCGGGCCGCCTGACGCGAAAAACTCGTAGAATGGCTGCGCGCGTTTCGCGTGAGCGCCGGGGCC
>NZ_QHHO01000047.1:0-72076 GCF_003184165.1 Achromobacter sp. RW408 | reverse complement strand
CCCCTGACCCACGGAGACCGCGCCATGACGCAGCTTACCGATTCCCCCACCCCCGCGGCCGCCTGCCCGCCCATCCAGGGCCTGCACCATTTCGCCTGGCGTTGCCGTGATGCCGAGGAAACCCGCCGCTTCTACGAAGACATCCTGGGCCTGCCGCTGGTGCACGTGGTAAAGGAAGAACGGGTGCCGTCCACCGGTGAACACTGTCCCTTCGTGCACCTGTTCTTCGAATTCGCCGACCACTCGCACATTGCCTTCTTCGACCTGGGCGACAACGCGCTGAGCCAGCCCGATCCCGGCACGCCGCGCTGGGTCAACCACTTCGCCATGGAAATCCGCGGCGAGGCCGAACTGGAGCGCATGCGCCAGCGCCTGCTGGCGCATGGCGTGGAGGTGGTCGGCCCGACCGACCATCACTTCATCCGCTCGATCTATTTCTTCGACCCCAACGGCATCCGGCTGGAACTGACGGCGCGCCTGCCCGTGGCCGACTACGTGGCGCGCAAGCGCCGCAGCGCCCACGAGGAACTGGCCGCCTGGAACCGCGACAAGGCCGCCGGCCTTAAGCCCGGCGCCACCGGCACCACCAGCCATGCGCGCCACCATGGCGGCGCGGACTGACCCCGAATCCCTTCATTCATCCAGACAAGGAACACGATGAGCAAGCCTTTCGCATCCCAGGCCGACGTGGCGGAAAAGAAGACCTCCTTCGAGCGCCTGTCCGAAAACGCCTACGCCTACATCGCCGACGGCGACCCCAACTCCGGCGTCATCATCGGCGACGACAGCGTGATGGTGGTCGACGCCACCGCCACGCCGGCCATGGCGCGGAACCTGATCCGCGCCATCCGCGGCGTCACCGACAAGCCCATCCGCCACGTCGCGCTGACGCACTACCACGCCGTGCGCGTGCTGGGCGCGTCGGCCTTCGCCGCCGAAGGCGCCGTCAACACCTACGCCAGCCGCGGCACCTACGAGCTGATCGCCGAACGCGGCCAGGCCGACATGGATTCCGAGATCGGCCGCTTCCCGCGCCTGTTCCAGTCCGCCGAGACCATTCCCGGGCTGACCTGGCCCACCACCGTGTTCGAGCGCGAGCTGACCCTGTTCATGGGCAAGCTGGAAGTGCGCATGATGCATCTGGGCGCCGGCCACACGCGTGGCGACTCCATCGTCTGGATTCCCTCGCAAGGCATCTGTTTCGCCGGCGACCTGGTCGAATTCAACGCCGGCGTCTACACCGGCGACGCCTACCTGTCGGACTGGCCGGCCACGCTCGACCGGTTGCAGGCCCTGGCGCCGAAACAGATGGTGCCCGGCCGCGGCCCCGCGCTCACCAGCGCCGGCGCCTGCCGCGAGGCCATCGGCTACACCCGCCGCTGGGTCGAGACGCTGTACGGCTGCGCCCGCCAAGGCGTGAGCGAAGGCAAGGGCCTCAAGCAGGTCTATGAAGACACCCGCCGCGTGATGGACCCCGAGTTCGGCCACGTCGTGATCTACGAACACGCCATTCCCTTCGACATCTCGCGTGCCTTCGACGAAGCCAGCGGCATCACCGACCCGCGCGTCTGGACCGCCCAGCGCGACCGCGAGATGTGGGCCGAACTGACCGCCTGATCCCCTTTCGATATCGCGCGCCGCGTGTCTCGGCGCGCCTGACCACGGAATTGCCACCCATGAAACTCGCCACCCTGAACAACGGCAGCCGCGACGGCCAGCTGGTCGTCGTCAACCGTGACCTGACCCGCATGCGGGCGGTGCCGCACATTGCCGCCACCTTGCAGCAGGCGCTCGATGACTGGGCCCGCTGCGCGCCCTTGCTGCAAGCGGAATGCGACGACCTGCGCGCCAGCGACGGCCAGCCGTTCGATCCGGCACGCTGCGCCGCGCCGCTGCCGCGCGCCTACCAATGGCTGGACGCGTCGGCCTATCTCAATCACGTCGACCTGACCCGCCGCGCCCGTGGCGGAGAAATGCCGCCGTCGTTTCTCACCGATCCCGTGATGTACCAGGGTGCCTCGGATGACTTCATGGGCGCGCGCGACCCCATCACCGCCACCAGTGAAGACCTGGGCGTCGACCTGGAGGCCGAGATCGTGGTGATCACCGACGACGTACCGCAAGGCGTGGACCCCGCGACCGCCCTGGAACACGTGGTGCTGCTGGGCCTGGTGAACGACGTCACCCTGCGCAACGTGGTGCTGCCTGAACTGGCCAAGGGCTTCGGCTTTCTGCAGGGCAAGCCGGCGTCGGCGCTGTCGCCCGTCTTCGTCACGCCCGATGAGCTTGCGCCCTACTGGCGCGACGGCAAGCTGCACCGCGCGATGCAAGTGTGGCTCAACGACCGGTTAATCGGCCAGCCCCAGGCCGGCGAGGAAATGCAATTCCACTTCGGTGAACTCATCGCCCATGCCGCGCGCACGCGCCGGCTGGGCGCCGGCACGATCCTGGGCAGCGGCACCATTTCCAACGCCAGCGACGCAGTCGGCGTGTGCTGCCTGGTCGAAGCGCGGGTGCGCGAACAGCTGCGCGACGGCCAGATGCGCACGCCCTTCCTCAAGCACGGCGACCGCGTCCGCATCGCCATGCGCGACGAGGCCGGCAACAGCCTGTTCGGCGACATCGACCAGCAGGTGCGGATTCCCGGCACCCGCCCGCTGCCCGCCGCCCGGTCGGCGCCGCAAGCCGCCACGGCCTGAAGGGGACTGCGCCATGGCCGAGACATCCTCCCTCACACTGCACAGCTATTGGCGCAGCTCCGCGGCCTACCGCGTGCGCATCGCGCTGGCGCTCAAGGGCCTGCCCTATCGCCAGGTGCCCTGGCAGATGGCCCAGGGCGAACACCTGCAGCCGGCCTACCGCGCGCTGGCGCCGTTCGGCCTGGTGCCGATGCTGGAGATCGACGGGCTGCGCCTGCAGCAGTCGCTCGCCATCATCGAGTACCTGGACGCCCGCCACCCCGAACCCGCGCTGCTGCCGGCCGACCCGGCCGGTCGCGCCCAGGCGCGGGCGCTGGCGCTGCTGGTGGCCTGCGAGGTGCATCCGCTGAACAACCTGCGCGCGCTCAAGCGCCTGCGCGCCCAATTCGGCGCCGACGACGACCAGGTACACGACTGGTACCGCCACTGGTGCGAAGAGGGTTTCCGCGCCTTCGAGGCCGCCCTGCCCGCCAGGCGCGGCCACTATGCCCTGGGCGATGCGCCAACGCTGGTGGAGTGCTGCCTGGTGCCGCAGGTCTACAACGCCTTGCGCTACGGCGTCGACCTGGCGCCATTCACCCAGGTGCGCGCCATCGTCCAGGCCTGCGCCGCGTTGCCCGCCTTCGACGCCGCCCGTCCCGAGAACCAGCCCGATGCGCCACGGCCGGCGCAAGCCGCCGCCTGACGCGACGGCCGGAGCGGGTCTTCATCCGCTCCGGCCAACCCTCGAACAAAAACACAGCGGCACGGTCCGCGCCCCCCACAGGAGACACGCATGCAGACAGATTTCCCCGGACAGGGCGCCGTCGCGCCCGCGTCCGCCGGCGAACGCCGGCCATCCGCGGCGCTGGTCAGCGCCGAGGACCGCAAGGTGCTCGCCGCCACGCTGGTCGGCTCGGCCATCGAGTGGTACGACTACTTCATCTACGTGCAGGCCGCGGGCCTGGTGCTGGGCACGCTGTTCTTCGCCCCCTTCGTGCAGGACAATCCCGAACTGTCGCTGATCCTGTCGTTCGCCACCGTGGGCGTGGCTTTCCTGTTCCGCCCGCTGGGCGCCATCGTCTGCGGCCACCTTGGCGACCGCTATGGCCGCAAGCGCGTGCTGGCCGCCACCCTGATCCTCATGGGCGTATCCACCGCCCTGATCGGCGTGCTGCCGACCTACGCCCAGATCGGGCTGTGGGCGCCAGTGATGCTGGTGGGCTTGCGCGTGCTGCAAGGCTTCTCGGCCGGCGGCGAGTGGGGTGGCGCGGCGCTCATGGCGGTCGAGCACGCGCCGACAGACCAGCGCTCGCTGTTCGGCGCCTTTCCGCAGATCGGCGTGCCGCTGGGCATGATCGTCGCCACGGGCGCGTTGTGGTGCATCACCACCCTGGTCGGCGCGGAGAACTTCATGGCCTGGGGCTGGCGCATCTCCTTCCTGCTGTCGATCGCGCTGATCATCGTCGGCGTCTTCATCCGCCGCGCGGTCGAGGAATCGCCGGTATTCCTGCGCATGCAATCGCGCCGCAGCCACTCCTCGGCGCCGCTGGGCGCGCTGCTGCGCAAGCACCCGCGCCAGATCGCGCTGACCACGCTGATCTTCGTGGGCAACAGCACCGCCGGCTACCTGCTGGTGGGCTTCTTCATCAGCTACGGCAGCCGCGCCCTGCGCATGCCGCCGCAACAGGTGCTGATGATCTGCACCCTGGCCGCCGCCTGCTGGCTCGGCACCACGCTGCTGGGCGGCTGGCTCGGCGACCGCATCGGCCGCGTGCGCACCTTCCAGCTCGGCTACCTGCTGCTGGCGCTGTGGGCCATTCCGATGTGGACCTTCATCGAGTCGGGCGATCCGCTGCAATTCGCCCTGGCGCTGGCCGCGCTGTCGTTGCCGCTGGGCCTGACCTACGGCCCGCAGGCCGCGCTCTACGCCGAGATGTTCCCCGCCGACGTGCGCTATTCCGGCGTGTCGGCCGGCTATGCGCTGGGTTCTATCCTGGGCGGCGCCTTCGCCGCCATGATCGCGCAGTCCATCATCTCCGCCACCGGCCAGTCGTGGCTGGTGGGCGTGTACGTCGTCGTCATGGCCGCGGTCTCGTTCATCGCCGTCACGCTGGTCAAGGACCGGCCCGGCGTCACCCTGCACGCCGAATGACACCCGCCGTCCGGATCCGCGCGGATTCCGGACGGCGCTCCTCCCGCGCAATCGTCCCCGCCCATGACCCGCATCCGACAGCAAGACCTGATCGACTCCATCGCCGGCGCGCTGCAGTACATCAGCCATTACCACTCGCCCGACTACATCGCGCACCTGGCCCGCGCCCATGAACGCGAAGCCAGCGCCCCGGCGCGCGACGCCATGGCGCAGATCCTGGCCAGTTCGCGCCTGGCCGCCATAGGCCGGCGCCCCATCTGCCAGGACACCGGCATCGTCAACGTCTTCCTCAAGGTCGGCATGGACGTGCAATGGACGGACTTCACCGGCAGCCTGGAAGACGCGGTCAACGCCGCTGTGCGGCGCGCCTGGCTGGACCCGGACAATCCGCTGCGCGCCTCGGTCATCGCCGACCCGCTGTTCGCGCGCGCCAACACCCGCGACAACACGCCGGCCGTCACCAGCGTCGAGATCGTGCCGGGCGACCGCCTGGAAATCACCGTCGCGGCCAAGGGTGGCGGCTCGGAAAACAAGGCGCGCCTGGCCATGCTGAACCCCGGCGATAGCGTGGTGGACTGGGTGCTGGCGCAAGTGCCGGCCATGGGCGCCGGCTGGTGTCCGCCCGGCATGCTGGGCATCGGCGTCGGCGGCACCGCCGAAAAGGCCGTGCTGCTGGCCAAGCAAAGCCTGATGCAGCCGCTGGACATGCACACGTTGCAGGCACGCGCCGCCAGCGGCGCAGCGCTTGCCCCTGAAGAGGCGCTGCGCCTGGAACTGTACGAGCGCATCAACGCGCTGGGCATCGGCGCGCAGGGCCTGGGCGGCCTGACGACGGTGCTGGACGTGAAACTCAAGACCTACCCGACCCACGCCGCCGCCAAGCCGGTCGCGCTGATCCCCAACTGCGCCGCCACCCGCCACGTCCGTTTCGTGCTGGACGGCAGCGGGCCGGCGCACCTGGAACCGCCCTCGCTCGACCTGTGGCCCGACCTGGGTCCGTCGGCGCAGGCCGCCACGGCCCGGCGCGTGGACCTGGACACGCTCACCCGCGACGAGGTCACCCGCTGGCGCGCCGGCGAGACCCTGCTGCTGAACGGCCGCATGCTCACCGGCCGCGACGCCGCCCACCAGCGCATCCGCGAGCTGCTGGCGCGGGGCCAGCCGCTACCGGCGGATTTCCGCGGCCGCGTGATCTACTACGTAGGGCCGGTGGATGCCGTGCGCGACGAGGCCGTCGGCCCGGCGGGCCCCACCACCGCCACCCGCATGGACGGCTACACGGACATGATGCTGGAACACACCGGCCTCATCGCCATGGTCGGCAAGGCCGAACGCGGCCCCGACGCGGTCGCCGCGATCCAGCGCCATCGCACCGCCTACCTGATCGCCGTGGGCGGCGCGGCCTACCTGGTGTCCAAGGCGATCCGCCGTGCCCGCGTGGTCGCGTTCGAGGATCTCGGCATGGAGGCAATCTACGAGTTCGACGTGGTCGACATGCCGGTGACGGTGGCGGTGGACGCCTACGGCGGCAACCTGCACGTATCGGGGCCCGCGCAATGGCGCCGCGATATCGGCACGCCGATCCGCATCGAGGCGCCCGGACTCAGTGTCCGGGCATAGCCGGCGTGCCCCGCCGCCTCTTCGCTACCCCAGGTATTCGACGTTGCCGCACACCGAGATGCTCTGGCCGCTGATCATCGCGCCCTCGTCCGAACACAGGAACGCCACCTGGTTGGCGATGTCCTCGGGCTGGGTCATCTTGCGCAGCGACACCTTTTCCACCAACTGCGCGCGCATGGCGTCGTTGCTGACGCCGCCGGCCGCCGCGCGCGCGGCGATGATGCGCTCGACCCGGTCGCCCGCCACCACGCCCGGCAGCACCGAATTGACGCGGATGCCGGACGGTCCCAGTTCCATCGCCCAGGTCTGCGTCAGCCCCGCCAATCCGAATTTGCTGGCGCTGTAGGGGCTGCGCAGCGAAAAGCCCAGCCGGCCCGCGACCGACGAGATATTGATGATGGCCCCGCCGCCCGCCTCGCGCAGCAGCGGCACCGCGCTGCGCGCGCACAGGAACGTGCCGGTCAGGTTGACGTCCAGCGTGGCCTGCCACGCCGCCAGGTCCGTGTCTTCGAGCCGGCTGGTGGGGCCCGAGACGCCGGCATTGTTCACCAGCGCATCCAGTTTTCCCCAGCGTTCGGCCAACTCCGCGAACATGGCCAGCACCTGGGCTTCGTCGGCCACGTCCGTGACGCTGCCGCTCAAGCCGGCGTGCGCCTGCACGGCGGCCTGCACCGCTTCCGCGGCCACATCGCAGATGTGCACTTGCGCGCCAGCGGCCAGGAACTTGCGCGCGATGGCCAGGCCGATGCCCCCCGCGCCGGCGGTGATCAGGACCCGCTTGCCCTTCAACGATTCAATCATCAGGCTACATCCCTGGAAAAATGCCGCACCGCTCTCACAGCGCGAATTCCGGCCGCACCCCGCTGCGCAGCGGCAACCCCATGATCTCGCGCGCCTCGGCGGGCGTCGCGGGCTCCATGTCCAGCTCGCGGATGATGCGCACGATGCGCTCGGTCAGCTGCACATTGGTCGCCAGCTCGCCGTGGCGGTAATACAGGTTGTCTTCCAGGCCCACCCGGGCGTGGCCGCCCAGCAGCAGCGCGCTGATGTTGGCCTCCAGTTGCGACGGCCCGATGCCGCTGACGCAGAAGATGCTGTTCCTGGGCAGCAGGTCCACCATCATCTGCAGGTGGCGCGGCGAGAACGGCATCGCGTTCTGGAAGTTGCGGTGCACATTCATCACCAGGTTGATGAAATGCGGCTCTTCATCCAGTCCTTCGTTGATCAGCGTAGTCGCGTCCTGCAGGATGTGGGTCGGGCTGAACACCTCCCACTCCGGCTTGATGCCGCGCGCCTTCATGCCCGCCGCCAGCTCGCGGGCTCGCGTCAAGGGCGTGTTCATCAGGTATTCGCGGTCGCCGAAGGCCAGATTGAGCGTGGTGGCATCCAGCGTGCACATCTCGGCGCCGGCGTCCATGCCCTTGAGCCGCTCTTCCCACAGGATCTCCCAGGTGCCCGGCGTGGTTTCCTTGACCATGTCGCCGTGCACGCCGCCGCCCGTGGAATTGTTCAGCACGATGTCGCAGCGCTCGCGGATGCGCTGGTTCATGTCGCGGTAGATGGCCGCGTCGCAGGTGGCCTGGTCGTCGGGACGGCGCGCGTGCAGCGCGACCACGCTGGCCCCGGCGTTGTAGCAGCGGTAGACATCCTCGGCGATCTCGGCCGGCTGGGTCGGCAGATGTGGGTTCTGGCTCTTGAACGCCATGCCCCCGGTGGGGGCAATGGTCACGATCACTTTGCGTTTTGCCATGGCGGTTCTCTTATTTCCAAAGGGCGCAGCGGGTCTCGGCCTTGGTGGTGAAGGCCTCGTTGCCATCGATGGTCTGGACCACCTTGAAGTAGTCCCAGGGCGCCTTCGATTCCTCCGGCGTCTTGACCTGCAGCAGGTACATGTCATGCACCACGCGGCCGTCCGGGCGCACCACGCCGTTCTTGATGTACACGTCGTCGAGCTTGTTCTCGCGCAGATACGCCAGCACCTTGTCGGCGTCGTCCGTGCCGGTGGCCTTGACCGCGCGCAGGTACTGGATGGCCGCCGAATAGTCGGCCGCCTGCAGCGACGACGGCATGGCGTTGCGGCGCTCGTAGAACTTCTGCGCCCAGGCCCGCGTCTCGTCCGACGCGTTCCAGTACCAGCTGTCGGTCAGGTACATGCCCTTGGCCGTCTCCAGGCCCATGGCGTGGATATCGTTGATGAACATGATCATGCCGGCCAGCCGCATCGTCTTGGTCAGGCCGAACTCGTTGGCCGCCTTGATCGCGTTGGTGGCGTCCGCGCCGGCATTGGCCAGCGCCAGGATCTCGGCCTTGCTGGCCTGCGCCTGCAGCAGGAACGACGAGAAATCGCTGGTCGACAGCGGATGCTTGACCGACCCGACCACCTTGCCGCCGCCCGCCTCCACCACCTTGGTGGTATCGGCCTGCAGCGCATGGCCAAAGGCATAGTCCGCCGTCAGGATGTACCAGCTCTTGCCGCCCGCCTTCACCACCGCCGCGCCCGTGCCGCGCGCCTGCGCCACGGTGTCGTAGGCATAGTTCAGCGTGTACGGCGTGCACTGCTCGTTGGTCAGGGCCGGCGCGCCCGCGCCCACCACGATGATCGGCTTCTTCTTGTCCGCGGCCACCTTGGACATCGCCAGCGCCGTGCTGGAATTGGTGCCGCCGATCAGCATGTCCAGGCCATGCTGGTCGAACCACTCGCGCGCCTTGGCCGACGCGATGTCCGCCTTGTTCTGGTGGTCCGCCGTCAACAGTTCGATCTTCTTGCCGTTGATCTCGCCGCCCATCTCCTCGATGGCCATCTTGATGGCTTCGGCCCCGCCCGGGCCGTCCGGCCCCGAATAGACGCCGGACATGTCGGTGATGAAGCCGATCCGGATCACGTCGTCGGACACCTGCGCCTGGGCCGCGCCCGCGTGCAGCAGGGCGCCGGCGATGGCGCCGGCCAGGACAGCGCGCGAAAACCTGCGTGGCATTGACAACATACCTGTCTCCTCTTATGGTTTTTTGGCTCTGGGGCCCCGAATATTCTCGGACCGGCCCCAAATGCGAACAGTCATCATGTTGACAAAGCGCCCTAGGGTTTACCTGGGCGCCCTCACCACGGCGGAACGGGGACAACCATGCGCGCAGCAGCGGCCGGAACCGGCCATGAACCTGCCAGCCCGAAGCGGCGAGCCAGGCAAGACCCGGTGGAGCGGATGCTGGCCGTCGTACCCTGGTACAACGGCCTGCCGCAGCTCGAACGCGAGGTGGTGCGGGCCGAACTGCGGGTGGTGTCATTGCAGGCGGGCGAACGCCTGTTCCGCGAGGGCTCGAAGTCCCTGGGCTGGTACGGCGTGGTGGACGGCCTGGTGAAATGGTCGTCGCGCGGCTCGGACGGCAAATCGCTGTCGCTGGCCGGCTTCAGCACCGGCAGCTGGTTCGGCGAGGCCACCATGATCCGCCGCGAGCCGTTCGAATACGAAGTGGTGGCGCTGCGGCCGAGCCAGGTCGCGATCCTGCCGCGCGACACCTGCGAACGCCTATGGAACAACAATATCGAGTTCACCAAGGCGCTGATGATGCACCTGGCGCAGCGCGTCAACTGGCTGATGGCCAGCTATACCGGCAACGTGCTGCTGGACGTCGACACCACCGTGGCCCGCGCCGTCGCCGCGCAGCTGAACGCCGAGCAGCATTCCGGCACCAATGGCCGCCTCAAGATCTCGCAGGAAGAGATCGCCAGCCTGTGCGGCGTGTCGCGCCAGCGCTGCAACACCGCCCTGACCCGGCTGGCGCGGGAAGGCATACTGCAGACCCACTATGGCGGGATGACGATCCTGGACCGGGAGGGGCTGTACCGTTGCGCGAAACTGAACCGCGAGCCGGCGGATCATCCGGCGGACATGCCGGGGTAGGCCTCAGCGCATATCGCGCAGCGTAGCCGGCGCGCCCGCCCGCGCGGCCGAGTCAGGCGGTCGCGCCCCGTGACCGGCGCAACCGCACCACCCGCTCCGCGCCCACCGCCCTGGCCCGCAGCTGGCCGCAGCCGCCATCCACATCCTGCCCGGCGCTGTTGCGCACCTTCGTCAGGACGCCGCGGCGGTGCAGGATACGGACGATCTCGCGGATGCGTTCGGTCTCGGGACGCTGGTAGTCGTCGCCCTCCAGGCTGTTGAAGGGGATGACGTTGAGCACGCCGAATTTGCCCTTGAGCAGGTGCGGGATGGCGTCGAGTTCGTCGTCGCCGTCATTGACGCCCTTGAGCAGCGTCCATTGGTACTGAATCGGGTAGCCCGTGTCACGGGCGTATCGTTCGCCCATTTCCACCAAATCTTGCGGCGCGATCTTCGGCGCGCGCGGCAACAGGTGTTCGCGCAGTTCGGCCCGGGTCGTATGCAGCGACAGCGCCAGCGCGGGCTTGACGGGTTGCCGCGGCAGCGCCTCGAACACGCGCGGATCGCCCACGGTGGAGAACACCAGGTTCTTGTGGCCGATATTGCCTTCGGTGCCGAGCAGGTTGATGGCTTCGAGCACGTTGTCCAGGTTGTGCGCCGGCTCGCCCATGCCCATGAAAACGACTTTCTTGACCGCGCGCTGCCGCCGCGCCAGCACCACCTGCGCCAGGATCTCCATGCTGGCGACCTGGCGGATCAGGCCGCTCT
Organism: Achromobacter sp. RW408; assembly: GCF_003184165.1. NCBI lineage: Bacteria > Pseudomonadati > Pseudomonadota > Betaproteobacteria > Burkholderiales > Alcaligenaceae > Achromobacter > Achromobacter sp. RW408. Next base: position 60,977 of record NZ_QHHO01000047.1, on the reverse strand, counting down.
TGCCGGTCATGCAGAACCGGCAGCCGACCGCGCAGCCGACCTGGGTGGAAACACAGAGTCCGTCGCGCGGCAGCAGCACGCTTTCCACCATCTGGCCGTCGGCCAGGTCGACCAGCAGGCGCGAGCCATCGTGGCCGGTATGTTCGGAGCGGACGCGCGCCAGGCCGTCCAGCTCCGCGGACAGGGCGGGCAGCGCCTCGCGCAGCGCCAGTGGCAGATAGTTGTCGAAGCGCCGCCGCCACGTGTCGCTGTCGAACGCCTGACCGGTCAGCCAGGCGCGCATGACCCGGCCGCGATGGGCCGGTTGGGCGCCCAGGGCGGCGAGACGTTGGTCGAAATCGGAATAGCGCATGGGGAGCGGATTTTACCGCGCCCGGCCAGAAGCAACGGCAGGCGGTCGGGCAAGGACCATGGCCTTGCCGGCATCGCGGGAATCGGAGCGTTCCAAAAGTTGCGTCCGACCTAGACAGGCACGCCGCGCGCCCGCAGCAGGTCATCTATGCGCGCGGCATCCGGCCGGCCGGCGGCGTTCTGTTCCCGGATGCTCGCTTCGCGCCGCAGGTGCAGGGTTACCCGCTCTGCCAGGCCATGCAGCACCTTGCGAGGGACGGCAATCGCGCCATCCGTGTCGCCGATCACAAGATCCCCGGGGACGATGTCTATGCCGCCGCACACCACCGGCACGTTGATTTCGCCCGGCCCCTGCTTTTCCGGCCCTTGCGGCGTATGGCCGCGCGCATAGACAGGGACCTTGCCGTCAGCCCACTCATCAAGATCGCGGATAGCGCCGTCCACCACAAACCCGCCCAGCCCCTTCGCCAGCGCCGTGGCGCGCATCAGTCCCCCCACCAGCGCGCGGGACAGGTAGCCTGCCCCATCGACGACGATGACGTCGCCCGTGCGCGCCATCAGCAATGCCTTGTGGATCATGAGGTTGTCGCCGGGACGCACGCGAACGGTCAGGGCGGGACCGCACAGCTTCGCCCCCGCAGCGCCGTGGAAAGGCCGCAGGCCAATACAGGCAACCTGCAGGCCGGCGCAGTCCGCCACCACCGCGGCCGGTGCGGCCCGGAAGAAGTCGACACAACCGTCGGGCAGGGCATCGGCACAGGGCTTGATCAAGTAGCCCGTCGGCCAGGATGTGCGCGGAGAATCTTGTGACATTCGATATTCCAGAAGAAGAATGCGCCGCGCCGGCGGCGCGCAGGAGACCGCGTGGAAATTATGGCGATGCGCGCAGGCGACGTAAACGTTGCTTCGACGAATCAACCTGGACGCCGCGCGCCGCCGCGCTCATGATGAGCCGGCGTTGCATCCAACCAGAACGATCCCGCCGCGCGGGAATGGGGAGAACCACCATGGCCGTGAGCCACCATATCAAGACCATCCTGGCATGCGCCCTGGCCTTGCCAATCCCGCCTGCCGACGCTTCGCCCGCGTCCGCGCCGGACCCGGGCGAATTGTCGATCGCCGAAATGCTCCAGGCGCAAGCCGCGGGCCGCATCCGTTGCGCAGACGTCGCGCGCAATGCGCTGGCAACGATCAGGCAGCGGGACCCGCAACTCAAGGCGTTCATCTCGGTCAACCCGGACCTGCTCGCGGACGCGCAGAAGCTGGATGCGCTTCGGCGCGCGGGCACGGTGTTGCCGTTGCATTGCATACCGATAGCGGTCAAAGACAACCTCGACGCAAAAGGCATGGCCACGACAGGGGGCTCCGTTCTATTGCATGGCAATGTGGCGGGCGAAGACGCGGACGCGCTGAGCCGGTTGCGCGACGCGGGCGCGCTGTTCATAGGTAAAACGAACCTTGACGAGCTCGCCGTGGCCGGCAGCACCATCAGTTCGCTGGGCGGCCAGACGCTCAATGCCTACGATCCCACGCGATTTGCCGCCGGCTCCAGCGGCGGCTCAGCGGTGGCCGTGGCCACCGGCATGAGCCTGTGCGCGCTGGGCACCGAAACCGTCAATTCACTGCGCAACGCCGCCAGTTCCGCTGGCGTGGTGGCGCTGCGCAGCACGGCCGGGCTGGTCAGTCGGCGCGGCGCCATCGCGCAGTCCTCGACCATGGACGTGGTCGGCCCAATCTGCCGGTCGGTGGACGACGCCGCGCGGGTGCTTGCCGTCATGGCAGATCCGCGGCCTGCCGGCGCCGAGGCGGCGCGCGCGGCAACGGCTCTGCGGGCGGGCCCGCCGGCGCGCGCGTCCCTGGCCGGCAAGCGTTTCGGCGTGCTGGCGAACCTGTTCGGCAAAGGTCCCGAACACGAGCCGGTGAATGCGATCATACGCACGGCGCTGGACGCCCTGCGCGCGCAAGGAGCGCAAATCGTCGAGATTGACGACGCGGAATTCGATTCCGACTTGGGCAGCAAGCGGCTCAACGTGGCCAACTATGAGTTCGGCCCATTGTTCGAGGCGTTCCTGGCGCGCCTGCCCACGGGCGCCGGGCCGGCCTCGCTGCGCGCATATGTGGCCGCGGGCCGGTATCCCGCCGGGATGAGCAAGTTCCTGCAGCAGGCCGTGGCCTGGCAGGACCCTCTTGCCATGCCGGAGTACCGCGAGGCACTGCGCTACGGCGACACACTACGCCGCAAGATGTTGGACTTGATGGACACCCAGGCGCTGGACGCCATGGTCTACCCGGCACAGAAGCGCCCCCCCTTGGCCGTGGGCGATGCCCCCAGGCCGGAACGCAACGGCATATTCGCATCGGCCCTGGGATTCCCGGCGATCGACCTGCCGGCCGGCTTCACGCCACCCGACGCTGGCGCGCCAGTCGGATTGCCGGTCGGACTGGACATGCTGGCCAGGCCCGGCGACGACGTGCGCCTGTTGGGGCTGGCGCTGGCCGTCGAGCAGACCTTGCAGGCCCGCCGCAAACCACCGACCGCGGATCGGCGTTGACGGCGCTGCACGCCCTTTCCCGGGCCAACGGCACCTAGTCCGGCACGTAGCGCGCCCGGGGCCGGATGAGCAGCGGCGAACTGTACTGCTCCAGGGCGTGCGCGTTCCAACCGACGATTCTGCTGACCACGAAAATGCGCTCGCACGCGTCCGTCGGCAGGCGCAGCAGATGCGTGACCGCGGCCAAGGCAAAATCGTTCTTGGGCAGCAGGCCCTGACTGGAGCGGGCAGCATGGAGCAGCCCGTCGATGCGCGCCATATCGCGGCCGGACGCGATGCCCCGGAGGTCATCGAGAAGGGCCGTCGCGCGCGGGTCGCCCTTGGGATAGAGCGGATGGTTGAAGCCCGGCAACGCCTGGCCTGTCGCCACGTGGGCGGCCACCAACGCGGCTGGTTCCTCGCCGCGCAATGTCGCGCCAGTCAAGGCCATCACCGCCGAAAAGTTCGCGTGTTTGACGCCGCTGGCCGCACAACAACCCGCAAGGGTGGCGGCATAGGGCGATGCCATGGTCGAGGCGACGCAGCGCAACGCGAAGCTGGACGGATTCAGCTCGTGGTCGGCGTGCAGCACGAGCGCGCGTCGGATGATGTCGGCCGCGCCGGCCGGCACGCCCCAGGCGCGCGCCATGGTCTCGTGTATCGCAGCGCCATGCAGCTCATCGCCAACCGCGAGGATCGCGCCGGCGCGCAGGATGCGGCTGGCGTGCCTAAGCTGCTCGTCGCGGCTCAGCGCCTCGCGCACGTGCAGCCGATCCATGTTCGTGAGCAGCCATTGATGAAAGCGCGGCAGAAAGCGCTCGCCGCCCGCGCCGGCGTCCTCCGCCACATCCGCGCGGCCCGTCTCGGGCAGGCTATCCACGTCCCAAAGCAAGGCCGCCGTCTGCTCGAGCGTGGCGGTCGCGCTGAAAGCGATGGCGTCCTGGCCGCGAAACCACGGTCTGCCGGCCTTGATGGCGCAGACCTGGCTGTCCATCACTGGCAATCCGAAACTGAGCGAAGCCCGCGCGGCGCTGCCCGCGCTGCGGCCGCGATCGCGCTTGCGCGCGTATTCCTCGACCTCCGCCCTGTTGTACTGGCTGTTGCCCGTGACGGGATCGATTACGCGGCCGATGCGGCCACGGCTGACGTAGGAGTAGAGCGTGCGCAGGGATATCCCGAGCAACTTCGCCGCCTCATCGGATCCGATCAGCGGAATCCGCTTTTTTTCGCGGGATATGTGGCTTTCCATGCATTGATTCGGCGAATCTACGTTGACCCGAATAGTGTGGCCGATAAGATCGTCGAACACAACACAGCGAGGCTTCGTGCCTCGGTCCCATCAATGCGATCACGGCGGAGGAGCCCACGGCATGCGCAGCCATTCAATCATCCTGGAAACTCGAAAAACAGGCGCGGCCGCCCGCGTCGCGGACGTAAGCCTGCACGTGGCCGGCGTCGCGCCGCGGTCGAACTGGAGCTTCCTGAAGCTCATCATGGACGACGGTCGCCATGGCTGGGGCGAGCTGACGTTGCGCGCCCATGAGGGTGCGATGAGTGCCATCCTGGCACGCTTGATGCCGTCTATCCGCAACCTGACGCTGGACGAACTCGCCACGCTTTGCAAAGCCTACCCCGGCATGCCCGCAGGGCGCGCGGGCAATGCGGTTATCAGTGCGCTGGATCAGGCCAGCCTCGACCTCGCCGGCCAGTATCTGGACCTGCCAATCTGCGATCTGTGGGGCCGAGCCGATCGCACGCCGCTGCGGTCCTACGCGACCGTCAATCGCAGTGTCAGGGAACGCACGCCGGCGGGTTTTGCCCAAGCCTGCAAGGCCGCCGTCGGCGCGGGCTTCCAGGGCATCAAGATCATGCCGTTCGATGCGGTGACGCCGCGGACGGCATCGTCCGCCGAGGGCGTGGCGGAGGCCGCGCGCGCCGTGCAGCGCATCCTGGCGGTGCGCGACGCGATCGGGCCGGACCTGCCGCTGATGGTCGACTGCCACTGGCGCCTCGATGGCGACGCCGCCAGGCGCTTCATCGATGATTTGTCCGACGCCCGCCTGCATTGGCTCGAATGTCCCGTACCGGAGTCCCCCGAATGGCACGACAGCATCCGCGCGTTGCGCAGGCATGCGAACCATGCCGGCATGCGACTGGCCGGCGCCGAGAACATCATCGGCGTGGCCGGCGCATTGCCTTTCGTGGCGCAAGGGCTGTACGACGTCATCATGCCGGATATCAAGTACTGCGGCGGCTATGGCGAATTCGCCCGCATCGCCGCCTTGGCGGCCGGTCACGATATCGCCGTCTCGCCGCATAACCCTTCGGGCCCGGTGGCCCATGCGCACACCGTGCATGTGTGCGCGGCGCTCGGCATCACCGAGGCGGTCGAACAGCAGTTCGCCGAGTCGCCGTTGTTCGAGACCGGTGTGCGCGGCAACGCGTCCGTGCTGCGCGACGGCCATTTCCGCGCGAGCGCCGAACCCGGCCTGGGGATCGTCGTCGACGAGGCCATCCTGGACGGCCACCCGCCCGGCGACGTCGCGCTGTCGCTGTTCGACCCCAGCTTCGCTTGACGCACCGGACAGGGTGCAGGAGACACACATGAACGAACGACGCAAATTCCTCACAACAACGATGGCCCTGGCGGCTGGCGCGGCGCTACGGCCAGCCTGGGCGGCTGCGGGATACCCCGAGCGGCCGATACGGTTGGTCGTGCCCTATGCGCCAGGAGGCGGCTCCGACGTGCTGGCGCGCGTGGTGGCGCGCGGCCTGACGGACAGGCTGGGCGTCAGTGTGGTGGTGGAAAATCGCGGCGGCGCGGGCGGCGCCATGGGACTGGAGGCGGTGGTACGCTCGCAGCCCGACGGCTACACCCTGGTCCTGCTGTCCACCTCGCACGCCACCAACGGCGCGGTAATGCGGCTGAACTATGACGTTGTCAAGGACACCAGCGCCGTGGGGATGATCGCGTCCGGTCCCTGGTTGCTCGTAGCAGGAAAGGAAACCGGCTTCACCCGCCTGGCGGATCTGCTGCGCGCGGCGAAGGAAAAACCCGGCAGTCTGAACTACGCCAGCTCGGGCACCGGATCGTCGACGCATCTGGCCACCGAGCTGTTCGCCCGCAGAGCCGGAATTTCGGTCTCCCACGTGCCATACCGTAGCACCGGTCTGGCCTTGACCGATCTGCTGGCCGGTCGGGTTCAGTTCATGTTGGCGAGCACGGCGTCGGTGACCCCCTATGTCCGCGATGGGCGGTTGGCGGCCTTGTGCGTATCAACCGAGAACCGCAGCAGCCTGTTGCCCGATATCCCGACAGCGCCGGAGGCCGGCGTTCCAGGATTCTCCGCGACCTTGTGGCATGGCCTCTCGGCGCCAGCGGGAACCCCGGACGCGGTGGTCAGCCTGCTCAACGCACGCTTGTCCGAGGCGTTGCAAGCGCCCGCGCTGCGGGAACAGTTCGCCAGGGAAGGGCTGGAACCCAAATCCTCCACGCCCCAGGCGTTCGCCGGGCTGGTAGCCAGCGAAGTCGAGATGTGGCGAGAGGCTGTCAAGACAGCGGGTATAAAGCCGGAATGACGGGCCTTGGCGCCGAGTCTGCCGTCCAGCCCTACCCCGCAATGGCCTGGGCCAGTTGCTGAATGGACAGCGGCGCGCAGCCCTCGGCGTCGTTGCTGACCGTCACGTAGGCCGGCTGGCCCGCGCCCGTAATGCCGCGGACCGTGCGCGCCAGCGCCGTGCGCGTGGGGATGTCCTCGCTGAGGATGGCATTGAACGGATCATGCTTCTTCTGCGCGTCGGCATAACCGTATGCGCCGAACACGCGGTTCAGGTTCCAGCGGCAGACCAGCGGCCCCGGCCATAGCGCGCGCAGCATCGGCAGTTGCGCGTCGATCGGCGGCATCTTGCCATGCAGCCCCAGGCAGAAGGTGGCGCCATGCGCCTTGAGCGTGTCGACCAGCGCCCGGCCCAGCAGTTCCGGGGCGCGCACTTCCACGGCGACGATCACGGCATCATGCGCGGACAATGCCTCACGCACGGCGGCCAGCATGCGCCCCAGTTTCTCGAACAGCGATGCCGAGCGGCTCAACATGCCCAGCGGCAACGGACTCAGCTGGAACACCAGCACACCGAGCTTGGCCCCCAGGCCTTCGAGCGCCGGGCGCACGAATTCCTGGACAGCCACCGACGGGTCGAGGAAAAGCGGATTGGCCTGCCGCGTCCTGCCTGCTTCGCCACGCACCTGGGCATCGGTAACGCTGGCGGGGCATTTGACGACGAAACGGAAATCCTCATCGACCTGCCCCGCATAAGCGGCGTACTGGCTCGCCGTCAACGGCTGCCAGAACGTGCGGTCCACGCAGACCGTGCGCAAAAGCGGATGCTGGTGGTAGGCGCCCAGGCCGTGCCTGGACAGCGTGCTCGAATCATATTCGCCGTCCCAGACCAACCCTTCCCAGCCGGGGTACGACCAGGTGGAGACGCCAAAGCGCAACTGCGCCGGCAACTGCCCCGCGAGCGCGCTCCATTCCTGCCCCGCAGGCGCGGGCAGCACCCTGGCCATGCTCCGGAGGGCGGAAAGGTCGGGATTGGCACGAGACGCGGCCTGATCCGGCGTGTTGGCCGGCGGCACGGGCAGCGCATCGCCGAAAAGATCGTCTTGCATACTTGTGGTTCTGGCACGGGGATGGGCTATAGGGTACTTGAATCGCGCCGGCTCACTCGTTCACCGTCGACGCCCACACGCCGGGCTCCCGCCCCCCCCAAGGCAGGCTGCGCTCCAACTGGCCGGCCACCTGGAACAGCACATCCTCGCGGCCGGCCGGCGCAACGAACTGCATGCCAATCGGCAGGCCGGTCGCGGCGTCCTGGAACAACGGCACCGACATGGCCGGCAATCCGGCGGCGTTGAACACCGGGGTGAACGGCGAATTGCCGAAGACGCAGTCGGTCCACTGGTGGCCGTCCATCGTGTCGGCGCCGGCGGCATAGGTCCCCAACGCCGGAGCCAGTTCAGGCAGCGTGGGGGTCAGCAGCAGGTCGTAGCGCGAGAAGAACGCCGCCACGCTGCGGGTCACGGCATTGCGCAGATCGAGGGCATGGACCATCTCGATGGCGCCGATCCCGCGCCCCGTCCGATAGACCGCGAGCGTCTGCGGCTCCAGGGTTGCCAGATCGGGCCGGCGCCCCATGGCGCCCGCGATGCCGTCGATCCATGCGGCGATATTGGCGGACCACAGCACCGAGCTGGCATGCACGAACGCCTCCCAGCTGACGCCCAGCGGCGCCTCGGCCTCTTCGACCTCGTGGCCTAGCGAGGCACACAGCCGCACCGCCTCGGCCAGGCGCTCCAGGACGCACGCCTGGGTACGCCTGCCTCCCCACGCCTGCGGCATGACGCCGATGCGCAGCTTGCCCGGCTCGATGCCGACTTGCGCCAGGTAACGGCCAGCCGGCGGCGCAATCGCATACGGCTCGCCATCCGCCGCGCCGTGCACCGCGTCCAGCAGCGCGGCGCTGTCACGCACCGAACGGCTGACGCCAAGCTGGGCCGCCAGGCCGTTGATGGCCTCTTCCAGCGCGAGCCCATTGGAGACGCGGCCGCGCGTCGGCTTGAGCCCGAACACGCCGCAAGCCGCCGAGGGAATGCGGATCGAGCCGGCCGCGTCGGTGGCATGGGCCAACGGCACGATGCCGGCGGCAACCGCCGCCGCGGCGCCGCCGCTCGACCCGCCGGAGCCGTGGGCCACATTCCAGGGGTTGCGCGTCGGGCCGCACAGCGTGGATTCGGTCGTGCCACTCCAGGCGAACTCTGGCGTGGCGGTGCGCCCCAGGGTCACCAGCCCGGCCTCGCGAAAGCGCCGCATCAGCAGCGAATCGGCCGCCGCCGTGAAGCCTTGCGCCAGCCGGCTGCCGAACTCGTTTTTCCTGCCGGCCATCGCGACGCCCACATCCTTGATCAGGAAAGGGACCCCCGCGAGGGGCGAATTTCTTTCCCGCGCGGGGGCAACGTCGGCCAGGTCCGGCGACCAGCTTTCGATCACCGCGTTGATCCGCGGGTTGAGCTGCGCGCACGCTTGCAGCGCCGCGTCGGCGAGCTCACGTGGACTCACCTCGCCATGCGCGACGAGGCTGCCCAGCCCGATCGCGTCGTACTGCACGTACTCCGAGAGCTTCATTACGGTTTCCTATCGACCAGGGGTGGCATAGAATCGCCACTGAGTGATACTGATCAGTATCAACGGAACCCGAATGATGATACCGATCAGTATCATCGTCAAGCACCCATGAAAAGAAAACAGAGCGACAACCAGAACGAGGCCACTCCCGCGCCGCGCGAACGCGTGCTCGCGGCGGCCGGCGAACTGTTCTACAACGAAGGCATCCGGGCGACCGGCGTCGAGGCCATCGCCGCTCGCGGCAACACGACGAAGATGGCGATCTACCGCCATTTCCAATCAAAGGATGTGCTGGTGACCGAATGGCTGCGCCAGGTGATCGACGACTATTGGCGCGCGCTCGATGCCATCGAGGCCGCGCATCCGGACGATCCCCGCGCGCAGATCATTGGATGGGTCACCTATTTTTCGGACGAGGCGCGCGCCTGGTCGCACCGCGGCTGCGCGTTCATCAACTCGATCGCGGAGCTGCCCGATCCGGAACATCCCGGCCGCCAACTGATCGAGGAACACAAGGTGCGGCAATGGCGGCGACTGGCCAGCCTGTGCGAGCGGGCGGGCCTGGCGTCGCCTGAAGACGCGGCGAGCGAACTCACGTTCCTGTTCGAGGGCGCGCAGGTGTCCGCGCAGAACCGCTCAATCCGCGACGCCGACCGGCAGTTGCGGCGGATCGTCGATGCCGTCATCGCACGGCAGGCTACGGTTGGTCGTCGGTGAATGGAGCGGGTGAAGGGAACAAAATTTCACTTTATGAATAAATTTCAGCAGACGCTGAAATCCCATTAAGAATGAAATCTTGACCACGGCTTTCAATAAATATGGTACTTTCAGCGAATGATGAAAGAGGATCATCCAATGAAAGAAGCGGAGGCCCGGGCTGGTGAGGCGCTGCGGTGGGTCCTTGAAAAGATCCCGATCCTTCAGATAGAAGGCATCGAAGCCGAAGTCGTATCCGGTGATTGGGAGCCGGACTTGACCGCTCGGCTGCTCGTCAACGGCCAACGGCACCTGCTTATCTGCGAATACAAATCGAACGGGCAACCGCGGTACGCCCGGTCCGCGTTGCTGGAACTGCGGAACTACGTTGCGGAGCGAGCTCCCGAGGCAACGCCTGTCTTCATCGCTCCCTACATCTCGCCCGCGGTGAGGCGGTTGTGCGAAGAGAAGGACGTCAGCTATCTCGACCTGGAGGGCAACGCCCGGATCGCTTTTGGCGGCGTATTCATCGAGCGCATGGTGGCGGACAAACCGGTGGCCGAACAACGCGAACTCAAATCGCTGTTCAGGCCAAAATCGGCTCAGGTTCTGCGCGTCATGCTACGCGAACCCGACCGTGCATGGCGCGTCACCGAGTTGTCGGAAATTTCCGGCGTCAGCCTGGGGCACGTCAGTAATGTACGCACCGGCTTGATTAATCGGGAATGGGCACGCGCCTCGAACGATGGCCTCATCCTCTCGGAACCCGATGCACTGCTGGACGCATGGCGAGACAGCTACACCGCACCGTCAGGTGAACATCTGCGGTTCTACACACCCCTGCATGGCAGCATGTTCGAAAACGCGGCCCGTACCGCGCTGCGCGCTGACGACGGTCCTGGACGTGCTGCTTTCGCATCGTTCTCGGCAGCGCAGTGGCTTTCGCCCTACGGTCGTACCGGCACACAATACTTCTTCGCCGACGAGGATGGCCTACGCAAGCTTCAGTCGGCGCTGGAGCTCGCGCCTGCCGCAAAGGGCGAGAACGTGGTCATCATCGTGCCGAAGGACATGGGATTGCTTACCGACACCGTTGAACCTGCGCCGGGCGCAGTCTGCACGAGTCTGGTTCAAACCTACCTCGACCTCTCCATTGCCGGCGAACGCGGCGCCGAGGCCGCCGACCACCTGCGCAAGGAAGAGCTTTCATGGCCCAAATGAAGCCATCTCAGGAGCCACAATCGGCCGCCGAATATGACGACCGCACGACCGCGGCCGTGAAATCCGTGCTGATCGAAATCGGTCAGATACTTGGCAGCTTCAAAGGCAAGTTTGCCATCATCGGCGGGGCAGTACCCTGGTTGCTATTGGCCAACGAGGACATGCCCCACGTCGGCACGCTCGATGTGGACGTTGGTCTGGATGCAGAAACGCTCGGCGACGGTGAGTACGCAACCTTGATCGGTGCGCTTCAGAGCCACGGATACACCCAGCGCGACGGGCTTCGGCGCTTCCAGCTGGTTCGCCAGGTTCCCGCGCGAGATGACGGGGAGGCGATCGACATCGTGATCGATTTCTTGATGCCGCGCGACGCGGAGATCGTCAAGAACACCCCTCCCCTGATCAGCGACTTTGCCGTACAACGGGCCGACGGCGCTGACTTGGCGATGCGGTTCTATCGGCTGGTGGCGGTGGAGGGCCCAATGCCGGACGGAGGGACCAACCGCGTAGAGATCGCGGTGTGCTCCATCCCTGCCCTATTGGCCATGAAAGGTCATGCGCTGGCGGGCCGCTACAAGCAGAAGGATGCCTACGATATCTACTACTGCGTGCGGAACTACCTTGGTGGCATCGAAGCGCTGGCGCAAGAATGTCTCCCTCTACTGGAACACGCAAGCGGCGAGCGCGGGTTTCGACACATCGCCGACAAGTTCGATGCCTTCGAGGGATACGGCCCCACCTGCGTGAGGCGCTTCGTCGAAGACACGCATGCGCTGGGAGACCGCACACCCGAACAATGGCAGCAGGATGCATTCGGGCAGATCGATGCGCTGCTGCGCGCGATGGCGCTGCGAACTTGAGTCATGACCGCAGGGGCCAGGCACGAACCTCGCGGCCTGCCGGAGCCTCCGATCACTGCACTGAAAGACGCTGCCTTACCAGGAACTCAAACGGTAATTCAGGTTGGAGCATCATGCGAGAGAGAGGCAGCTCACGCGGATCTGGACGTCAGTAGCCGTCCTGGCATTCTTTGGAATGGAGCGGGTGAAGGGAATCGAACCCTCGTATGAAGCTTGGGAAGCTGCCGTTCTACCATTGAACTACACCCGCTCGGGTGTCGTGCCCCGGCACAAGACCGGGGCAGAGGCCAAGATTATAGCCTGGGTTTTTCCGCCCCAGGCCGTCCCTCTCAATTCGCCGTGATGCCCGCCGCCTTCACCACCTTGCCCCAGCGGTCCAGCTCGGCCTGGGTGTAGTCGCCCAGCGCCTTCGGCCCCATGAATTCCGCCTCGGCGCCCTGCTCGGCCGCCTTCTGGCGGAAGGCGTCGGTCTGCATGATCTTCTGGATTTCACCGGCGATCTTGTCCACCACCGGCGCGGGCGTGTCCTTGGGCGCGTACATGGCGAACCAGGACGAGACGATCAGGCCGGGATAACCGGCCTCGGCGGCGGTGGGCACGTCCGGCAGCGACGCCAGGCGCGTGTTGCCGGTGACGGCCAGCGCGCGCAGCTTGCCGGCGGCGATCTGGCCCAGCAGCGGCGGCGGCGTGGTGATGGTCATGTCGACGGCGCCACCCAGCAGGTCGTTCAGCGCGGGGCCTGTGCCCTTGTACGGGATGTGGGTGATCTGCGTGCCCGCCATCTGGTTGAGCAGTTCGGTGGCGACCTGCTGCAACGAACCATTGCCGGACGATGCGTAGTTGAGCTTGCCCGGGTTGGCCTTGGCGTACGCGACCAGGTCTTTCAGCGACTTGATCGGCAGGTCCGGCCGCACCACTACCACCTGGGGCGCGGACAGCACATTGGCCACCGGCGCGAAGTCCTTGATCGGATCCCAGCCGGAGGTCGGCGTGACGTGCGGGGTGATGACCTGGAAGCCGGAATACTGCAGCAACAGCGTATAGCCGTCGGGCTTGGCGCGGGCAACCGCCTGGGCGGCGATGCCGCCGGAAGCGCCCGGCTTGTTCTCGACGACCACGCTCTGTCCCAGCGCGGCGCCCAGGGGCTGGGCGATGAGGCGGGCGGCGATGTCGGTGGTGCCGCCGGGCGCGGCGGACACGATCAGCGTCACGGGACGATTGGGAAAATCCGCCTGCGCGTGGGCAGCGCCCGCGGCGGCCAGGCCCAGCGCGATGGCGCAGGCGCGTAGAACGGGAATGGATCGAAATGCGGTCATGCGGTTGTCTCCTTGCTGTTTTTGTATGAAGCGCCCCCAGGCGCGTGGTGTGAAGCAAAAACCTATGCGGCGCCGCCGGCCGGCCCGAACCGCTCCGCCAGCCACGCGGGCGGCGGATGCGCGGCCAGGCGCGGCCCGGCGCGCAACAGCGCCATGGGCAGGTCGCGGCCGACCAGCCCCGGCAGTCCGCGCAGGATGGCGAGCAGCGCTTGGAGCGACACGCCCGTGCGCACGCCCATGCACTCGAACATGTGGACCAGTTCCTCGGTGTTGACGTTGCCGCTGGCGCCGGGCGCGTACGGACAGCCTCCCAGGCCGCCCGCGGCCGCGTCGAATCGGGTGATGCCGGCCTGCCAGGCGGTGACGGCGTTGGCCAGGGCCATGCCGCGCGTATTGTGCAGGTGAACGGTGAGCGCTGTGCCCGGCAAGCGCTGCGCGGCCTGCGCGCACAGCTCGCCGACCTGGCTGGGGTAGGCCATGCCGGTGGTGTCGCACAGCGTGATGCCGCGGGCGCCGGCGTCGACCAGGCGGGCGGCCAGGTCCAGCACCTGCCCCGCCGGCACGTCGCCATCGAAGGGGCAGCCGAACGCGGTCGACAGCGAGACGTTGCAAGGCGCGCCGGCGCGTCCGGCGGCCGCCAGCACCTGGCTGAGTTCGTCGAACGACTGCTGCCGGGTCATGCGCAGGTTGGCGCGGTTGTGCGTCTCGCTGCACGACATGACCAGGTTCATCTCGTCGACGCCCGCTTCCAGCGCCCGCTCCAGGCCGCGGATGTTCGGCACCAGCGCGGTATAGATCACGCCGGGCCGGCGGCGGATGCCCTGCATCACGGCGCCGGCGTCGGCCAGGGCCGGAATCGCCTTGGGCGAGGTGAAGCTGGTGACCTCGAGGCGGGCGAAGCCGCAATCGGACAACGCGTCGATGAAGGCGATCTTGTCTTCGGTGGGCACCATGCGCGCTTCGATCTGCAAGCCGTCGCGCGGGCCGACCTCGTTGATTTCCAGGACGGGGGAACCGGTGTTCATGAGCGCATCCTCGATGCCGGATTAAGGGAAATGACGCGGTTCATGCGATCACGCCGCGCGCCCGCAGCGCCTCGCGCTGTTCCGGGCTCAGGCCCGCCGCCGCCAGCACCGCGTCGGTGTGTTCGCCCAGCGTCGGCGCGCGCTCGCGCACCGCGCCGGGGTTGGCCGACAGGCACGGAAACACCGCCGGCATGTCCACCGCGATGCCGCTGGCGGCCTCCAGGCGGGTAATGGCGCCGCGCGCCTGGTAATGCGGATCGTGGGCGATGTCGGCCACCGAATAGATGCGGCCCGACGGCACGTCGGCTTCGCGCATGGCCTGCAACACCTCATCGATGCTGCGTTCACCGGTCCAGGCGCCGATGGCCTGGTCGATCTCGGCGACGCGGCGCGCGCGGCCGTCGTTGTGCGCCAGGTCGGGATCGCGGCCCAGGTCGTCGCGGCCGATGCGCGCCATCAGCCGGGTGTAGATGGCATCGCCATTGCCCGCGATCAGCACATAGCCGTCGCGGCACGGATAGGCGTTGGACGGCGCGATGCCGGGCAGCGATGCGCCGGCCGGTTCGCGCACGGCGCCGAACACCGAATACTCGGGCAGCAGGCTTTCGCTGAGGTTGAACAGGCTTTCGTACAGCGCCGCGTCGATCACCTGGCCCTGGCCGCCACGGGCATCGCGCTGGTACAGCGCCAGCAGCACGCCCAGCGCGCCATGCAGGCCGGCGATGGTGTCGCCCAGCGACAGGCCGGCGCGCACCGGCGCGCGGCCGGGTTCGCCATTCAGGTAGCGCAGGCCGGCCATGGCTTCGCCAATCGCGGCAAAGCCCGGCTCGCGCGCCTTTGGCCCGGTCTGGCCGTAGCCCGAAATGCGCAGCATGATCAGGCGCGGGTTCAACGCGTGCAGGGTCTCCCACGACAGGCCCCACTTCTCCAGCGTGCCGGGACGGAAATTCTCGATCAGCACGTCGGCCTCGGCCGCCAGCTGGCGCACGATGTCCTGGCCTTCAGGCTGGCGCAGGTCCACGCACACGGACTGCTTGTTGCGCGACTGCGCCTCCCACCACACCGAGGTGCCCTCGTGCAGCAGGCGCCACTTGCGCAGCGGATCGCCCTGCCCCGGTGGTTCGATCTTGACGACCTGCGCGCCAAAGTCCGCCAGCGTCTTGGCGGCGAACGGCCCCGCGATGAGTTGTCCGAGTTCCAGCACGCGTATGCCGGCGAGTATCTGCCCTGCCATGTCGCCTCCCGGGCGCATCCAACCGATGATGGCCCGCAGTGTGCGTCATCGCCCGGGGCGGCGGAATGGACGATTCGGGAAGGGGGCATTCCCGGATCGAGAAAGCCCGGCGCGGCGGCCGCGCCCCGGCCGGACAGGCCAACCCGGACAGGCCAACCGATTGCCGGCCGCCACGAAGCGCTTTTTTGCGTGCGAGCCGGCCTCTAGGTCGTGCCCGGGTCCTGCGCGCCGCGCAGATGCGCCAGCAGCAGCCGCGCCGCCACCGGCAGCGCATCGGCGTCGCGCACGCCCAGCAGCAGCCAGCGGCGCGCCCAGTCGTCGGACAGGGCAATCAGGCGGATCGGCATGGAACGCGCATGCGGCTCGGCCGCCAGGCGCGGCAGGATGCCGACTCCGCGCGTGGCGGCCACCATGCGGCAGATGGCGTCGAAGCTGCGCACCTGGATGCGCAGCCGCATGTCGCGGCCCAGCCGGCCGCTCTCGTCGGCCAGGCGGGTGGCCAGCGAGGTCGCGGGCGGCAGGCCGACGTAATCGTAGGCCAGGGTATCGGCGAACGCCACGCTGGCCTGGCGCGCCAGCGGATGGCGCTGCGGCACGATCAGCACCAGCTCGTCGAGCCGGTACGGCACGGTGGCCAGCCCCGCCGCCGGCGTGCGGTCGGCGAACACGCCGATGTCGGCGCGGTTCTCCAGCACGGCGGTGACGATGTCGCTGCTGTTCTGCTCTTCCAGGTCGATGCGCACCGCGGGATGCGCTTCCATGAAGGACGCCAGGTCTTCCGGCAGGAACTGCGTCAGCGACGAGGTATTGGCGGCGATGCGCACCTGCCCGCGCACCCCGCGGGCATAGTCCGATAGCGTGCCGGCCATCTGCTCGACTTCCTGCAGCACCCGCAGGGCATGCACCAGGCAGGCCTGGCCGGCCTCGGTCAGCTCGACGCCGGCCGCATTGCGGTACAGCAGCTGGGTATCCAGCGCCGCCTCCAGGTCCGAGATCCGCTTGCTGGCCGCGCCCACCGCCAGGTGCGACTGGCGCGCGCCGGCCGAGATGCTGCCCTGGCGGGCCACCGAGACGAAAAGCGAGAGCGTGACGAGGTCGATGCGGGCGATATTCATGGCGAACGGACGGCGCCAGGCGGGCGCCGCGGCTGCACTATAGCGCGGCCCGCCCCCGTCACCGCCCCCCAGGGCGGCCGCGGGCAATAAGTCCCTATTTAATCCACAAGGCGGACTGCAGCCCGGCGGGGCTGCCACTACAATCCCGCCTATGACAACGAACAGCTTTGGGAATCCTCCCGTGAACACCCCCGCAACACCCGGCAACCCCGACGCACCCGCGCCGGTTTCCCCCCAGACCGAAGCCGCGCTGGCCAGCGCCGCGCACGCCCCCAACAGCCCGGGCGCCACCCACATCCGCAGCTTCGTCCACCGCCGCGGCCACATCACCCAGGGCCAGCAGGCCGCGCTCGAACAGTTGCTGGGCAAGTGGTCGATTCCCTACGCCGCCCGGCGCCTGGATCCGGCCGCCGCCTTCGGCCGCGAAGCGCCGACGGTGCTGGAAATCGGCTTCGGCATGGGCGAGACCACTGAAAAAATCGCGCTGGCGCGCCCGGGCGACAACTTCCTGGGCGTGGAAGTGTTCAACGCCGGCGTCGGCTCGCTGCTGCGCCGCATCGAGGATTCCAGCATCCCCAACCTGCGCATCATCCAGCACGACGCGGTCGAGGTCGTGCGCGACATGATCGCGCCGGACTCGCTGGCCGGCGTCCATATCTACTTTCCCGACCCCTGGCCCAAGAAGCGCCACCACAAGCGCCGCCTGGTGCAGCCGCCGTTCATCGCGCTGCTGGCCAGCCGCATCGCGCCGGGCGGCTACATCCATTGCGCCACCGACTGGGAAGACTACGCGGTGCAGATGCTGGACGTGCTGGGCAACGAACCGCAACTGAAAAACACGGTGGACGGCTACGCCCCGCGCCCCGACTACCGTCCCCTCACCAAATTCGAGAACCGTGGCCTGCGTCTGGGCCACGGCGTCTGGGACCTGATCTTCAAGCGAGTGGCCTGATGCTCTACCCCGCGATCGAACCCTACCGCCACGGCATCCTGGATACCGGCGACGGCCACCAGGTCTATTGGGAGCTCTGCGGCAATCCGCAGGGCAAGCCCGCCGTATTCCTGCACGGCGGCCCCGGCAGCGGCTGCTCGCCGGTGCATCGCCAACTGTTCGACCCGCAGCGCTACAACGTGCTGCTGTTCGACCAGCGCGGTTGCGGCCGTTCGACGCCGCACGCAAGCCTGGACAACAACACCACCTGGCACCTGGTGGCCGACATCGAACGCCTGCGCACCGAAATCATGGGCGCCGACAAATGGCTGGTGTTCGGCGGTTCCTGGGGCTCGACGCTGGCGCTGGCCTACGCCGAGACGCACCCGCAGCACGTCAGCGAACTGGTGGTGCGCGGCATTTTCACGCTGCGCCGCGCCGAAGTCCACTGGTTCTACCAGGAAGGCGCGTCGTGGCTGTTCCCCGACCGCTGGGAAGAGTACCTGGCGCCCATCCCCGAAGCCGAGCGCGGCGACCTGGTTGCGGCCTATCACAAGCGCCTGACGGGCGACGACCCGGCCGAGCAATTGCGCGCCGCCAAGGCCTGGAGCAAATGGGAAGACAGCACCATCACGCTGCTGCCCAGTCCGCGCCACCAGCAAAGCCACGCCGCCGACCGCGCCGCGCTGGCCTTCGCCCGCATCGAGAACCACTATTTCACGCACGCCGGCTTCATGGAAGAAGGCCAGTTGATCCGCGACGCCCATAAGCTGCGCGGCATCCCCGGCACCATCGTGCAGGGCCGCTACGACGTCTGCACGCCCGCGCGCAGCGCCTGGGACCTGCATCGCGCCTGGCCCGAGGCCGAATTCCACATCGTGCCCGACGCGGGCCACGCCTTCGACGAACCCGGCACGCTGGCGCGCCTGATCGCCGCCACCGACGCCTACGCCAAACGCTGAGGAGACCGACATGCACATCACCCTGAACGGCGACGCCCGCGAATTCCCGCTCGACACCACGGTGAACGAATTGCTCGAAACGCTGGGCTATGCCGGCAAGCGCGTCGCGGTGGAACGCAACGGCGAAATCGTGCCCAAGAGCCAGCACGCGCAAACCGCGCTGTCCGATGGCGACCAGGTCGAGATCGTGGTCGCGGTGGGCGGAGGCTGAGGCAATCGCGCCAACTCCTGCGAAAGATCGAATATCGCAAAAAGGGCTGCAGCAATGCAGCCCTTTTTTCCTCAATCTGACGGAGGGCTAGCAACCTGTTACACGTTAACCCCTCGTCTGGCGGCAACGGCGCGAGTCATAATCGTCGTTGCTGGCGTTGTCGTCGTCAGGTTGTCGTGTTGTTGTTCTAACGTTGCACAATGCCCTGCGGGGCAGAGGAGGCATCATGAACACCGCCGTCATCATCAACCTCATCATCCAGCTTGTCGCCGGCGCGGCCGGTGGCAACGGCCTGGGAAAAATGCTTCAGCAATTCAACCTGGGGCCCCTGGGCAACACCATCGCCGGCGCGATCGGCGGCCTGGCCGGAGGTTCCTGGCTGGCGCCGATGATCACCGCCGGCGCCGGCGCCGTCGCGGCGGGCAACAGCGGAATGGATCTTTCCGCGATTGCCAGCAGCGTGGTCGGCGGCGGCGTGGGCGGCGCGGTACTGACGCTCATCGCCGGCATCGTGCGCAAGATGTTCGTGGGCCGCGCGCCCTGACATGCATCGCTCTTTTTCTCACCGCAACATAGATAAAGGAAACACGATGGGTCTGCTCAATTTCATCAAGGACGTTGGAGAAAAACTCTTCGGTGCCAGCGAGGCCAAGGCGGCGACGCCGGATGAACTGAAGAAAGAGCTCGACAAGCACGGCCTGAACGCCGATGGCCTGCAGATCTCGGTGGACGGCGACAAGGTCACCGTCACGGGCGAGGCCGCCAACACCGAAGCCGCCGAGAAGATCGCGCTGGCGCTGGGCAACACCGTCGGCGTGGCCGCGGTGGACAACCAGTTGAAGGTCAAGCAGGCCGCGCCGGAAGCCAAGATGTACACGGTGCAAAAGGGCGACAACCTGTGGAAGATCGCCGAGGCGCAATACGGCAAGGGCCAGGGCGCCAAGAACACCCTGATCTTCGAGGCCAACAAGCCGATGCTGACCAGCCCCGACAAGATCTATCCGGGCCAGGTGCTGCGCATCCCGCCCCTGTCGTAAACCATGCGAACCGGCCCTCGCGGGCCAGTATCGCGGCGCAGAACCCCCTGCCTGCCGCGATGATTTGGCCAGGCGCAATGCCTGGCCATTTTTTTGGCGGAGATCCCGGAGCACGGGCCGGCGGCCATCGACAGGCCCACGGGGCGGGTCCGGCCGTGCCGCCCCCTTGCCGCGCCGCTCAGCCCTTCATGAAGCGGCCCATGCCCTTCATGCCGCCCATGGCGCGCATCATCTTGGCCATGCCGCCCTTCTTCATCTGCTTCATCATGCCCTGCATCTGCTCGAACTGGGCCAGCAGGCGGTTGACTTCCTGCACGGGCACGCCCGAACCCGCCGCGATGCGGCGCTTGCGCGAGGCCTTGATGAGTTCCGGCTTGGCGCGCTCGGCCGCCGTCATGGAATTGAGGATGCCCTCGGTGCGGCGCAGCTGCTTTTCCGCCTGGCCGCCCTGCAGCTGGCCGGCGGCCTGCTGGAACTGGGCCGGCAGCTTTTCCAGCAGCGAGCCCATGTCGCCCAGCTTCTTGACCTGGCCAAGCTGGTCGCGGAAATCGTTCAGGTCGAACTTGTTGCCCGACTTGATCTTGGCCGCCAGCTTCTGGGCCTCGGCGATGTCGATGTTCTTCTGGGCCTGCTCGACCAGCGAGACGATGTCGCCCATGCCCAGCACGCGCTGCGCCATGCGCTCGGGATAGAACGGCTCCAGGCCGTCCAGCTTTTCCGAGACGCCGACGAACTTGAGCGGCTTGCCGGTGACATGGCGCACCGACAGGGCCGCGCCGCCGCGGGCATCGCCATCCAGCTTGGTCAGCACCACGCCGGTCAGCGGCAGCGCCTCGGCGAAGGCGCGGGCGGTGTTGACCGCGTCCTGGCCCTGCATGGCGTCGACCACGAACAGCGTTTCGACCGGCTTGACCAGGTCATGCAGCGCGCGGATCTCGCGCATCATGGCCTCGTCGATGCCCAGGCGGCCCGCCGTGTCCAGGATCAACACGTCGTAATGATGGCGGCGGGCATGGTCGACCGCGTTGCGGGCGATGTCCTCGGGCTTCTGGCTGGGGTCGCTCGGCAGGAAATCGACGCCGACCTGCGCCGCCACGCTCTTCAGCTGGTCGATGGCGGCCGGGCGGTAGACGTCGGCGGACACCACCAGCACCTTCTTCTTGCCGGTCTTGCGGCCGTGCTGGGTGTGCTGGCCTTCGCTCAGCCAGCGGGCCAGCTTGCCGGTGGTGGTGGTCTTGCCCGCGCCTTGCAGGCCGGCCATCAGGATGACGGCGGGCGGCTGCACCGCCAGCGACAGTTCGCCGGAATCGGCGCCCAGGTCGCCGCCCATGAGGGCGGTCAGTTCCTTGTGGACCACGCCCACCAGGGCCTGGCCGGGACTGAGGCTGCCGGCGACTTCTTCGCCCAGCGCCTTTTCCTTGACCCGGGCGACGAAGTCGCGCACCACGGGCAGCGCCACGTCGGCTTCCAGCAGGGCCATGCGCACTTCGCGCAGCATTTCCTGGGTGTTGGCCTCGGTCAGGCGGGCTTCGCCGCGCAGCGTCTTGACGACGCGCGACAGGCGTTGAGTTAGGTTATCGAGCATGAGAGGCGTTTCCGCTTAAACTAGTTGATTGAACGGTGGCCGCAGGCGCGGATTGCGCACTGTCGGGCGGCATGCGCCCCCAGGCCCCATCCAGACAACGGTTTCTATGTCACTAGGCATTGTATTTCACACAGCGGCCGCCCTGGCGTACGCCGTGCTGGGGGGATCCCTCTGGATCCGCCTGGCGGGCGCCGGGGAAGTCGAACAAACGGGCAAGATCGCCCGTCTGTGCCTGCTGGGAGCCCTGGTTCTCCATGGAATCGGGCTGCAACAATCCATGCTGGGGGCCCCGCACCTGTTCATCGGGTGGGCGCTGGCCCTGTCGGCCGCCATCTGGCTGGGCATGGTCGTCTTCTGGCTCGAAAGCCTGCTGGTGCGCATCGACGGCCTGCAATTGCTGCTGCTGCCGGCCGCCACCCTGGCCAGCGGCCTGGCCGCGCTGTTCCCCCAGGGGCAGTTCGTGCCCCACGCCGACAATGCCTGGCTGCGCGCGCACCTGCTGATCGCCCTGGCCGCCTACGGCCTGATCACCATCGCCGCCCTGCACGCCATGATGATGGCGCTGCTCGACCGCCACCTGCACCGTCCCCTGGACGCCCCCGCCGAGCGCAGCATCATCGGCCGCGTACTGGACTCGCAGCCGCCGCTGCTGGTGCAGGAACAGCTGCTGTTCCGCATCATCTGGATCGGCTTCGTGGTGCTGACCCTGGCCGTCGGCTCGGGCTCCATCGCCTCCATGAAGCTCACCGGCCAGATCCTGCCGTTCGACCACAAGACCGTCTTCACCCTGCTGTCGTGGTTCACCTTCGGCGTGCTGCTGGCCGGGCGCCACATCTGGGGCTGGCGCGGCCGCGTCGCCCTGCGCTGGACCCTGACCGGGTTCGGTTTCCTGATCCTGGCCTACACCGGTAGCCGGTTCGTGCTGGAAGTCATTCTGCATCGAGGCTGACGTGGGCAAGCTGCTGTTCTGGATCGTCATTGTCATCGGCGTGCTGTTCGTGGCGCGCATCGCCGGCCGCATGGCCGCGGCCCGCCAGGCCCCTCCGGCCGGCGCCAAGCCCCGCGGCACGGCCAACCCGCCCGCCGCCGGCGCCCCCGAGGCCATGGTGCGCTGCGCCCACTGCGGCATCCACCTGCCACGCTCCGAAGCCCTGCTGCAAGGCGGCCGGACCTGGTGCAGCCAGGAACACGCCCGGCTGGGGCCGGCGGCCAAATAAAGGCTGGCCTGAACGGCTGGCCGGTCCGGATTCGCCGGCCAGCCAGCCCGCCATTCCGCCAGCCGGCCCAGCCTGCTAGCTAGCCAGCCAGGAGAGGCTCGCCCATCACCGGACGCACGACGGCACCGCCCCCGGTGGGCCCCGCCCTCATTCGCTCCCTTTTTTCACGCACGGCATAATGCATGTTGGATACCAACCTGCTTTCCTCCCATGCCCCTGCTTCTGGATCGACATGGCTGGCTGGCGCCGGCCCCGGGCGTTTCCCGACTGCCCTCCCCCAATTGCGACGCGCGTCCCCACGGCGCCCAGGTGTCGCTGCTGGTCCTGCACAACATCAGCCTGCCGCCCGGCCAATTCGGCGGCCCCGAAGTCGCCGGCCTGTTCCTGAACACGCTGGACTACGGCTCGCACCCCTGGCTGGAACGCCTGCGCGGCCTGAGGGTGTCGGCCCATTTCTTCGTCCGCCGCGACGGCCGCATCGTGCAGTTCGTCTCCACCGATGCGCGCGCCTGGCATGCCGGGGTGTCGCGCTTCGCTGGCCGCGAGCGCTGCAACGACTTCTCCATCGGCATCGAGCTGGAAGGCACCGATACCCTGCCCTACACTGACGAGCAATATCTGGCGCTGCGCCGGCTGACGCCGGTGCTGCGCGCGCGTTACCCCCTGGCGGCCGCCTGGGGCCATGAACACATCGCCCCCGGCCGCAAGACCGACCCGGGGCCCGCTTTCAACTGGACGCGCTTCGGGCGCGACAGCGGCTTTGCGCGGCGGCAATTGCCGCCCGCCTGACCTTACAAGGACCGGTTATGTTGAAGATCTGGGGACGGCTGACGTCCGTCAATGTGCAGAAGGTGATGCTGGCCGTGCGCGAACTGGCGCTGCCGCACACCTTCATCGAGGCCGGCGGCCCGTTCGGCGTGGTCGACACGCCCGAGTACGCCAAGATCAACCCCAACCGCACCGTGCCCGCCATCGACGACGGCGGCTTCGTGCTGTGGGAATCGAATGCCATCGTGCGCTACCTGGCCGCGCGCTACGGCGCCGGCACCCTCTGGCCCGAGGACGTCTGCCTGCGCGCCGACGCCGATCGCTGGATGGACTGGCAGACCACCGAATGGCAAGGCGCCATGGTCCCGGCCTTCCTGGGCCTGATCCGCACGCCCGAAGCCAAGCGCGACCACGCCGCCATCGACCTGTCGGTCAAGCGCAGCAACGCCCGCGCGCAGATTCTGGACCAGGCGCTGCAAGGCCGCGAGTTCATCGCCGGCCGCCACCTGACCATCGGCGACATCGCCCTGGTGTGTTCCGCGCACCGCTGGCTGGGGCTGCCGATCGAACGACCGGACACGCCGGCGCTGTCGGCGTGGTACCGCCGCGTGATGATGCGGCCGGCGCCGCAGGGGGTGTTGACGTTGCCGTTGGAGTAGGGCCATCCCGGCACGCCAGGATGGCGACGTTCATTGCCCAGGCTGCGGCGACAACCTAATGGGGGAAAGAGACCCGCCTCATTTCCGGCGGTCTTTGATCCACGCCCTGACGCGGCGCACCGACATCGTGACTTTGACGGACAACATGGCGGCGCTGAACAGCCATCCCAAAGCCGCGCCAGCCAATGCTGCCCACGACAATATCGGCTTGATATCGGGATCATCCAGACTGCTCCAACCTATCCACGCAAGCACTGGAAAAGCGAAGATCAGGCACAGGACCGGCACGAAATAGGACATGTCCACGCTTATCAAAACAAACCGTCGCCTGAACCCCGGCGTGCAGTGGAGCGTGGAGACCGGCAGGTCTTTGACAAGCTTTTTGTGTTGAACGTGAGTCACGGCGACCAGAATGATCCCCAGCGCCAGCGACAGCCATAAGAAACCGGCGCGAAACAGAGCCGGAATGGTCAGAATCGCCGTACCTGTCGATGCCGCAGTCAGCCTCTGGATCGCCCTCATGGTTGCTTCGTCGACGATGTAGCCGGGCTTGTTCCAACCCATCCTGCCGTAGTAGATGATGGTGCCGTCGTCCAGGGTTTCGAACAGCCCTCTCGGTGCCAAGTTCATGTCCCATCTCGATGGACAATTCGTCCGCAAGATCGTGGCACGACTATCTCCCGCGCCAGCCGACCCGCGCCTTGATCTTGGCAAACAGGAAGGCGAAATTTACTGCCCACGCCGCAAACGCGACGATGACGACCGACCATATCAAGGCCGGGCTCAATCGGGATGCGCCATCAAGCTTTGAAAATGCCAGGGCGGCGACAGCGGGCAGCAGAAAGATGTTAGGCACGATCAGGGCATAAGACATGCTTCTGCCGATCAACATCAGCCTCTTACCGAACCGAGGCCGTGGATATAGCGAAACCGGCAGTGTCTTGATGAGCCTGTTGTGCCGAACATAAAAGGAAACGGCCGCCGCTGCTGCAAGCAGCATCGCCGTCCAGCGATACCCCGCGGTGAACGCAGGAGAGATGCCAAAGGCCGAAGCTGCAAATAACTCCACGTACAAACGCCGGATGGAACGCATGGCGGCCTCGTCCACGTGGTATCCGAGCGCATGACCATCCCGTCTACCGTAATAGTAGATAGTCGTGCCGTCTTCCTTGGTCTCGAACAAGCCGGTGTATGTAAAACCCGAACGCATCACTATCTCCAGAACCCGTGCATCCCATATGTCTCCGTTTAACCGAAGAACAGATTGTCACCATCGAGATAGGGGTAATTGGCGCCGACCACCCCAGCTATCATCCATCCATACGGCGTGGAAGGATCGGTGTAGTTTGTATACTCAATGAATAAGTCCGCGGTTCCGTCTCCGGTCCTGTCTCCCTCCAATCGCACGGTGGATGCCCACCACCAACCGCTATCGTCATGGTGAGTAACGGGCCATTCAATTCCGTGATGGTCCTCGGTCACATATCGAAGTTCTCCAGCATGCCCGGTGAACTTGCCAGTTCCGATGAACCGCATGGCCTGATGCCCTTCGGTACTCAGATCGCCATCCAGATTTGAAAAATCCAACACATCCGGCTCGATCCGCAGCCCCCCAAATCCCCCCATATAAGCGGGTTGGTAGTATTTGAGGTTGAAATCGCGCGCTTCGCGAGCCGTGGTCAGCCCGTGGATGAACTTTGTCGTAATTTCCCCGGTGCCGGGGTCTGCGAAATCGCCATCGTTGAAGACGATGCGATTGCCGCCGCCGTGCACGACGAAGGTGTCGTTGCCGCCACGGCCAGTGAACGTCATTCCTCCAAGTACATCGCCGACAAAAATGTCGTCATGGTCACTGCCGATGACATAGTCGATATTGCGATATTCCTCCTCGCTCCATGAGCTCATAGAACCGGATTTCAACGCCACAGGTGCGTACCCACGGAGTTTCCCAAGGGCGTTCTCATGGGTGAGGAAATGGTGATTGATTTCATAGTTCTTCAGCCCAAGCGCGTTGGCCCGATCCGCTATCCACTTGTCCATGCGATCGTTGCCATTCACAGTGATATCGACACCCCATTCACTTAAGGAGAAGTCCAGCACGTTGTAGCCATCCGGATTGCCGACAACCTTGTTGGACCATTCATCGTCGTTTCCCGGCATGAACCAGTTGATTGCATCGCCGCCCACCATTTCGCTCGGAGTGTCGTCGCCGATGAACAGATAAGACTTCCCATCCTCCCCCACGAATGACTTCACGCCATTCTCCGGCTCGATGTCGGCATAGTGCACAATCTCTGGCGGCGTCCGCAGGACTGAACCATTACCGTTGGCCTCAATACCTGGGTCATCGCCACTCACAATCCTGTCTGCGACGTCCGCAAGAATTGCGGGCAGGATCGCCGCAGCATCTGGATAGTCATCCGGATGCGCGCCTATTTCCTTCATAGCCAAATAAAGCTGATAATCGGAAAAAATCGTAACGTCATCATTGAAAGGCGGTACCTCGCCTTGCGCCGGCGAGCCAGCCTCAACGTTTGCTGGAGGTGCCTGATGATCGCCTTCATCAGGTGATGGCGTTGTCGCCGTGGGGGGCTCCCCTGCGGCCGATATATGCTTTTCGGCACCAGCAAGGGCATCGTTGATGAGCTTGGCGGCCTCCCCTTTCAGTCCAAGCGTATCCAACAGCGTCGAAACGCCGATGTTGAGGGCAATGGTCGCAACGGCGGCGGGCCCCTCGATAGCAATGAGCGCACCGGCCAATCCGGCCAGCGCGCCGGCGATCATCGCGCTGACCGCTACGGATGCCACCTCCGAGCCCACTGCAACTTTGGGATCCGTGCCAGAAGCGATGTCTTTTTGGATTGCGCTCCAACTGAAGACGCTCTGCATAAAGTAAGCATGGGTACGCGCCATCGCCTTGAGAATCTTGAAGGAGGACTCGTCCAGACTGCTTTTCAGCAAGTCTTGCATGTACCCCAACACTTTTCCCGTCTCCGGAATAAGCGCATTGACCAACGGTTCCACCATCCCGCGCGTCGTCTTCGGATCGTGGTAATACCTCGATTCCTCGCTGTAGTGCGAAAAGTAATACGCTTCTTTTTGGTTGAGAATCTGCGCGATGTACCAGGCGGGAACGATCCGTGGTGTCGAGAAGTAAGACCAGCCGATGCCGTCCCACAGCCCAGACCCTAATCCACCGCCCCAACTCGGCGGCTCGGGCGGCCAAGTGCCATAAACGGTGACGGGGGCAAGCGTAGGCGTAGGCATGATGGGGCTCCTGATCGCGGATCATCAATAGCCGCCCGCAGGCACGCGGGCGACCGTCTATAGACATAAACGGTTGAGCCGCGATTTACAGTAAAAAAAGCCGCAATTCAGACCAGTTCTCAGACACGGGCCCGCGTCCCGCGATCCGGAGCATGTCGCCGCAATCGCGGAGACCCCATCTGACGCGCTACTCCACCCAGGGCGTGCTCGCCCAGATCTTCCGCAGCCGTCCATCATCCTGCTTCAAGCGTTCCTGCCACTGCGGCCCATCCAGGTAATCCATCTCGGTGAACTGCTGCTTCATCTGCGCCTGGAACTCCGGATTCGCGGCGACCTTGCCCAACGCCTGGCGCAGCTTCTCGGCGACATCCGCCGGCAAGCCCTTGGGCGCGACAATGCCGCGCTCGGAGGCGAACACCAGGTTCACGCCCAGCTCCTTGAAGGTCGGCACGTCCGGCCCCAGCGGCGAGCGCGTCTCGCTGGCCTGGGCCAGCACGCGCATGTTCTTGCCGTGGTAGGGCATGACTTCGCCCAGGTTCAGGCCGCCGATCACGGTGTGCCCGCCCAGCACCGAGCTGCGCAGCGGCCCCGCGCCGTTGTAGGGCACGTGGTTGAGCCTGGTGCCGGTCAGGTTCTGGAACAGCACCAGCGCCAGGTGATCATCGGTGCCCACGCCGGTCGAGCCATAGCTGATCGAACCCGGCTTCTCGCGCGCCGCCTTGATCAAGGCATCCAGCGTCTGGTACGGACTGTCGGCCGCGACGCTGAAGGCGCTGGGATCGCGCACCAGGTTGGCCAGGTAGGTGAAGTCGGCGGTGGTGAAGCCGGCCTTGCGTTCGATCGGCAGCGACACCAGCCCGGGCATGTTGGTCATGGCCAGCGTATAGCCGTCGGGCTTGGCGCGCGCCACGTACGACAGCGCGATGGCGCTGGACGCGCCCGGCTTGTTCTGCACCACGATGGTGGTGCCCAGCTCCTTTTCCAGGAACACCGCCAGCGAACGCGCCGTCAGGTCGGTGCCGCCACCGGGCGCGAAACCCACCGCCAGTTCGATGGGATGGTCGGGCCAGGCCCAGGCCGGCCATGCGGCGCACAGCGCGGCCACGGACAGCGCGGCGCGAGCGGCCGCCTTGCGTGAAAAGAACATGGTTGTCTCCTGTTTGGGTAATGCTGTTGTTATGCGTTGTGATTGGCCGGAAATGCCGGCCGGTCACGCGGGACGGCTGCGACGGCCGCCCCGGTTCAAACTGTTCCCTAACCGACCTTCCCCCCTTCCTGCGCCTCGCGCCACGCCAGCAGGCGCGTCACGCCTTCGGCCATGCCCACTTGCGGCTGCCAGCCGATCTGTTGTCCCGCCAGATCGTGCGGGATATGGAAAGCGCCGCCCGAGGTCAGGCGCACGGTGCCCGGAGGGTCCGGCCGGATCTCCGGTTCCAGGTCGCTCTTGCAGTAGTCGAGCACCAGCCGCACCAGTTCACCGGTGGTGATGGGCGCCGGGCCGGACACGTTCACCGCGACATCGGTCGCGTCGCTCTGGAACGCGGCGACGTTGGCGCGCGCCACGTCCGAGACGTGCACGAAGTGCTTGGTGTCGGTGCCGTCGCCGGGCAGCACGGGACGCTCGCCCTGACGCACGCGGTCATAGGTCTCCATGATGTACAGCGAATTCGCGGCGCGGTAGTGCTGGCGCTCGCCATACACGGTGGAATAGCGCAACACCACATAGTCCAGCCCGGCCTTCTGGTAGTACTGGCGGCACAGCTGCTCGCCCATGATCTTGGAGGCGCCATACAGGATCGCCGCGGGCGGCGCGCCGACGGAATGGAACGGACCGTTCTCGACCAGCGCGCCGGCGATGCCGCTGCCGTAGCCGTAGACCGCGTTGGACGAAGCGAAAACGAACTTCTTCACCTTGTTGGCGCGGCAGGCTTCCAGCATGTTCTGCGCGCCGCGGATGTTCACGTCCACCGCCTGCCACGGCGTCTGCGCGAAGCCCAGCGTCATATACGCCGCCAGGTGCAGCACGCCATCCACGCCCTCGGTCGCGGCCAGCAGGTCGGGCAGGCGCATCAGGTCGCCGCGCACCACTTTCACGCGCGGATTGCCTTGCAGGTGGGCGATGGCCTCGGGCGTGCCAAAGGCGAAGTTGTCCAGCAGGATCACCTCGCGCACGCCGGCGGCCAGCAGCGCGTCGGCGGTGTGCGAGCCCACCAGGCTGGCGGCGCCGGCGATCAGGATGCGGGCATCGGCCAGCGGCAGCGCCGCGCTTTTCTTGTCTGTCGTCATGTGATTCACAGTCCCATCGGTTGATTGTGCATGCCCCAGTACAGGCTCTTGACCTGGCTGTAGAGGCGCAGGCCGTGCAGACCTTTCTCGCGGCCGATGCCGCTGGCCTTGAAGCCGCCGAACGGCGTGGCGATATGCGATTGCTTGTAGGTATTGATCCAGACCGAGCCCGCCTCGATCTCGCGCGCCACGCGCCAAGCGCGGGCGTAGTCGCCGGTCCACATGCCGGCGGCCAGGCCGAAGGGCGTGTCGTTGGCCTGCTCGATTACGTCTTGCTCATCCTCGAACGGCAGCGCCACCAGCACCGGTCCGAAGATCTCCTCCTGGCAGACGCGCGCGCCATTGCCAAGGCCGTCTATCACCGTGGGCAGGTAGAACCAGCCATTGGCCAGCTCGGCGCGATCCGGCGCGGCGCCGCCGACCAGCACGCGGCCGCCTTCGGCGCGGCCGATATCGACATAGCCGGCGACCTTGTCGCGATGCGCGCGCGACACCAGCGGCCCCATCTGCGTGGCCGGATCATCGGGCAGGCCCACCCGCACCTGGCGCGTGCGTTGCACCAGCGCCTCCATGAAGCGGCCATAGATGGACTTCTGCACGAACAGGCGCGAACCGGCCACGCAGCTTTGCCCGGCCGAGCCGAAGATGCCCGACACCACGCCGGCCACGGCGCGGTCCAGGTCGGCATCATCGAACACAATGTGCGGCGACTTGCCGCCCAGCTCCAGGCCCACGGGAATCAGGCGCTGGCCGGCGATGCCACCGATGGCGCGGCCCGTTTCGGTGCCGCCGGTGAACGACACCATGCGCACGCCGGGATGCTTGACCAGCGCGGCGCCGACGTCTTCGCCGTGGCCCGGCAGCACCGTCAACAGCCCTTCGGGCAGGCCGGCCTCGGCGCAGATGCGCGCCAGTTCCAACGCCAGCTGGGGGGTTTCCTCGGACGGCTTGAGCAGCACCGCGTTGCCCGCGGCCAGCGCCGGCGCGGCCTTCTGCGCCTCGTTCATGATGGGCGAGTTCCACGGCGTGATGGCCGCGATCACGCCGAACGGCTCGGCCAGCGCCATCGAGAAGTACTCGCCGCGCGGCGAGGTCATCTCGTTCTGCCAGGTCTCGCAGACGGCGGCGTAGTAGCGGAAATGCCCGGCCGCGCTGTCGACCATGTTCAGGCATTCCTTCCAGGGCTTGCCGCTGTCGATCATCTGCAGCCGCGCCAGCGGCTCGCGCTCGGCGGCCAGGCGGCGGCTGATTTCGTACAGCGTGGCGGCGCGCTGGTCGGGACGCAGCTTGCGCCACGGCTGGCGCTGGAACGCGTCCCAGGCGATGGTCACGGCCGTATCCACGTCACGCGGCAAGGCGCACGTGACGCGTCCGGCAATACTGCCGTCGGCGGGATTGATGGAGGTGATGACGGCGTCGCCGTCTTGGCTGTGGCGCCAGTCGGCGCCCAGCCGGAAGGGCTTGTGGCTCGATGCGTGCATAAGGGTCGGGCAATCCAGGGGACTTCGGTAGACGCATCATCGGCCCGTCGACTATTAGGCACAATTCGATATTTTTCTTATATTCTTAGCCCATGGCTATGAATATCAAGTACCGGCCGCTCAAGGCCTTCCTGCTGGCGGTGGATACCGGTTCGTTCACCCACGCCGCCAGCCAGCTGGGCGTGACGCAGCCGTCCTTCACCGCGCTGATCCAGGACCTGGAGGACGTGCTGGGCCTGCGCCTGTTCGAGCGCACCACCCGCAGCATCAGCCTGACCTCGGCCGGGCAGGACTTCTATGCCCGCGCGCAGCGCCCCATCGCCGACCTGGAAGAAGCCTATCGCAGCCTGGCGGACCTGGCGGCGGTGCGGCGCGGCAACGTGACGCTGGGCGCCCTGCCCTCGACCGCGCTGGCGCTGCTGCCGGTGGCGGTCGGCGCGCTGCGTCAACTGCATCCGGCACTGAAAGTGCGGGTGGTCGAGGCCCACAACGACGAGCTGGTGGCCATGCTGCGCACCAACCAGATCGAGTTCGCCGTCGGCGCGCTGGCCGAGCCGGCGCCGGACCTGTCGTTCACGCCGCTGGCCGAGGATTGCTTTTGCGCCATCTACCCCGAAGGCCACCGCCTGGACAGAAAACGCGGCCCGCTGCATTGGCGCGACGTGCTGCGCTACGACCTGATCCTGCTGTCGCAAGGCTCCAATGCGCGCCAGCAGTTCGACCGCGCGGTGCGCGAGGAAACCGGCGCGCCGGCCACCGCCTTGCGCTACGACGTCACCAACATGGGCACCGCAGCCGGCATGGTGCGCCAGGGCCTGGGAGTAAGCGTTTTGCCGCGCCTGGCATTGCCGGAACTGAACCTGGCCGGCCTGCGCGCCGCGCCGCTGTGCGACGCCTCGGCCCGCCGCGCCATCGGCCTGCTGCACCGGCGCGACCGCTCGCTGTCGCCGGCCGCGCAGGCGCTGGCGGCGCAATTGGCGACGGCCATGGACGAGATCGTTCGACGGCTGCTGCCGCTGCCGCCGGTGAAGTGATCCGACGACGCGCTCCATTCGTCGACGGTCGAACGCGCATCCGCATGCCGGTGCACCCCGCCACGAACAGCGCCCCTGGCCAAACGCCAGAGCGGTCTTGCACCGAACGCGCCCCCCCCCGACTGCCGGCTCAGCCCGCCACGAACAACGCGCCAATGCGCGCCACATCGTCGTCGCTCAACACCCCGGCTTGCCACCTCAGCGTCAGCCACGCCAGCAGGTTGTCGTAACGCGCCCGGTCCAGGTCCCGCAGCGCCTCGAAGCGCTGGCGTTCGGCGTCCAGCACATCCAGATTGGTGCGCTCGCCGCCGAGCACGCTGCGCCGTGTGGCGCGCACGCGCTGCGCGGCCGCCTCGGCCGCCTGCCGGTAAGCGGTGATACGCTCGCGGCTGCTGGCGAACGTGTGGAATTGCCGCGCCAGGTCATCGAGCAACGCCCATGTGGCGGCGTCGAGCTTGTGCTGCGCTTCCTCCGCTTCAGCCAATGCCTGGCCGCTGGCCGCCGACGTGCGCCCGCCGGAATACAGCGGAATGCTGACCTCGATGCCCACGGAACCGGAGTCATAGCGCTGCCCTATCTGGTTCTCGCCGTTGGAATTGGTCAGCTGCTTGCGCGCCACCAGCCGCGCCGTGGGCAGGTGCCCCGCGCGGGCGGCCTGGTAGCGCTGGCGGCTGGCTTCAAGCAGGTGGCGCTGGGCCAGCAATTCCGGATTGCTCGCCAGCGCCAGTTGTCGCCACGCGGACAAATCGCGTCCCTCCACCGCCAGCGCGGCCAGGGCTGATTCCTGCAAGGGCGCAAGCAAATTGTCGGCCAGCCCCGGCCCGACAATCGCCCTTAGCGCATTGCGCGCGTCGCGCAGCCGGTCCCGCGCCTCGATCTCCTGCGCCTGCACCACGTGCGCACGCGCCTCGATCTCCAGTTGATCCGTGCGCGTGCCCTGCCCCGCCGCGACAAAGCGCGCGCTGCGGCGCGCGTCCTCTTGCAATGAGCGCTCCTGCGACTGCGTCAATGCCAGGGCTTGCTGCGCGTACAGCACGGCGGTGTACGCCTGCAACAGGCGCACGGCAAGCGCCTGGCGCGCGCGCTTCAGCGTCAAGCCGCCCGCTTCGGCACGCTCGCGCCCGGCGCGGTACTGCGCAAACGCCGCCGCGTCGAACAGCGGCTGGCTCAGCGTGAACCCCGAGGCATAGCTGGCGTAGCGCGAGCGCTGCTCCAGCGCGCCCCAACGCGTCTGCTGCCGCGACGTCGTATCGTTGCGGGCACGGCTGTAGTGATAGCTCAGGTTCGGCAACAGGCCGCTGCGCCCCAATGCCGCCTCCTCGGCGTCGGCCCGTTCGCGCGCACGCGCCGCCTGCCACGTGGGATCGGACGCCAGCGCCATCGTGTACGCCTGCTGAAAATCCAGCGCCTGCGCCGCCCCCGATCCAGGCATGAACACCGCCACCATCAACATCCATGCCGCCGCGAGCCTGCCCTGCCAGCGCTTCATGCGTCACCCCACGCCAGCCGCGCGCGATCGAGCAGGGGCTTGAACAGATAATTCAGCAGCGAACGCTCGCCCGTGCGCACGAACACCTCCACCGGCATGCCGGCGCGCAACGGCGCATCGCCGATGCGCCGCAGCTGGCCCGGCGCCACGTCGGCGCGCAGGCGATAGTAAGGGCGGCCGTTGCGGTCATCCTCGAACCGGTCCGCCGACACCAGCGTCACGGTTCCCTCCAGCCGCGGCGTGCTGCTGGCATCGAAAGCCGTGAACATCAGCTCAACCGGCAGGCCCGCGCGCACCTTGTCGATGGACTCCACCGGCAACCGCCCCTCGACCACCAGCGGCACGTCCTCGGGCACGATCTCCATCAGGCGCGAGCCGGGCTGCACCACGCCCCCGACCGTGTGCGTGGCCAGCGCCACGACGGTACCGCTGACCGGGGCGCGGATCTCGCTGTGCGCCAGGTCGAATTCGGCCGTCGCCAGTTTCTGCGTCAACTGCTCGCGCTGCACGCGGGTTTCCGCCAGATCGGTGCGCACCTCGCGCTGAAACGCGTCGCGACGCTGCTGGCCGCGCAGCGCCAGTTCCGCGATCTGCTGGCGTGTCTGTCCCAGGGCGCCCAGGTCCGAGGCCAAGTCGCCGTCCAGTTGCGCGAGGCTGCGCTCCAGTTCCAGCACGCGGTTGCGCGGCACGTAGCCTTCGCGCGCCAGGTCGCGCAGGTTGCCCAGCTGTTCCCGCAGCAGGGCGCGCTGCGTGCGCTTGTGCGCCAACGTCGATTCCAGGCCACCGGCCAGGGCCCGGCTGCCGGCCAGCGTGGCCTCGATGCCGGCCAGTTCGCCCGCCAGCGCCGCGCGGCGGCTGGCGAACAGTTGGCGCTCCATCGCGTAGGCGGCGGCCGCTTCGGCATTCGCCTGCGCATCGGGCGGCGCAAGATCATCCCGGCCATCGCGCTCGGCCAGCAGGCGCGCTTCGCGGGCCATGACGGCCGCCTGCTGCGCGCGCAGGCTCCGCGCCTCGCCACGCACCCGGGTATCGTCCAGCCGTACCAGCGCCTGGCCGGCCCGGACCGGGTCGCCTTCAGCCACCAGCAAGGCGCTCACCACGCCGCCCTCGATACTGTCCACCGCCTGCCGCTCGCCGGTCACGACGACGATGCCGGGCATCGCCACACCGTTGTCCAGCGGCGCCCACGCCGCCCACGCCAGGAAGCCACCAAAGCCCAGCGCCAGCACCCACCAGCCGAAGCGGGCCGACCAGCCGCCGTTCTCGTCAGCGTCCGCTACCGGCTCGGCCTTGTCCAGTTCGGGCCGCAGCACCACCACACGATTGCCGGCGCGTCCCGTCATGCCTTGCCTCCGAAGATCAGCCCTGAAAACGCGCCGCCGGCCAGGGGGTACACCTGCGCCACGGCCCCGCCAGGGCGTGCCTGCGCCGGTGGAGCTGTCCCGCCGGAAGCCGCCGCGCCCGCCGTGCTGGCCGTCGCCGCCGGGCGGTTGCCCGCCGCGGAGGTCGACGCCGAGGGCGATGCCATCGTCCCTGACGCGCTCTCAGGCGGCGGCCGCAGCACCTCATGGGTTGCACCGAAGCGCTGCGCTTGGCCATCGCGCAACAACAGCAGGTGCGTCGTTGCCGCCAGCACCTTGGGCCGGTGCGTCACCAGCACCACCGTCGCGCCCGCCTCCCGCAGCCGGCCCAGCGCATCAAGCAAGGCCTGCTCGCCGGCGTCGTCCAGGCTGGCGTTGGGTTCGTCCAGCACCACCAGGCGCGGCGTCCCGTACAGCGCCCGCGCCAAGGCGATGCGCTGGCGCTGCCCGCCCGACAATCCCTGGCCACCGGTACCGATCGGCGTGTCATAGCCACGCGGCAAGGCCAGGATCATGTCGTGCGCGCCGGCCATGCGGGCAGCGTCGATCACGCGTTGGGCCAGTACTTCGCCATCGCTGTCCGGGGTGGGAAAGCGCGCGATGTTCTCGGCCACCGTCCCGGAGAACAGTTCCACGTCCTGCGGCACATACCCCAGCCACTCCCCCAGCCGCCCTCGCTCCCATTGCCGCAGGTCGGCGCCATCCAGGCGTGCCGTGCCCAGGCGGGCCGGCCAGACACCCGCCACCAATCTGGCCAGGGTCGACTTGCCCGCGCCCGAGGGGCCAACCACCCCCAGCACCAGCCCTGGCTCCAGCGAAAGCGACACGTTCACCAGCGTCGGCTGCGCCGCGCCCGGCGGCGTCACCGTCACGCCCTCCAGCCGCAGCGCGCCCTTTGGCTCGGGCAGCGTCAGGCCCGCGGCTGGCGCCGGATACGTCGCCAGCAACTCCTGCAAGCGCCGCCACGCCAGCCGCGTGCCGGCCCATTGCCGCCAGGCGCCGATCACCTGATCGATCGGACTGAGCACGCGCCCCATCAGGATGGAACCCGCGATCATCATGCCGGCGCTGACATGGCTCTGCAGCACCAGCCACGCGCCCAGGCCCAGCACCAGCGATTGCAGGGCCATCCGCACCGTCTTCGACACGCTCGCGATCACCGCCGAGCGCTGGCTGGCCATGCCCTGGCGCCGCACATAGCCCACATGCAGCCGCTGCCAGCGCGCGCGCAATCGATCCAGCATGCCCATGGCCTGGATGGCCTCGGCATTGCGCAATTGCCCGTCCGCCTCCACGCCGGCCCGCACCGACAACCCGCCCGCCTCGGCCAACAGCTTGCGCGACACCTGCTCGTTGAGCCATGCCAACGCCACCAGGATGATGGTCCCCGCCAACGCCAGCGTGCCCATCCAGGGATGGAACAGGAACATCACCAACAGGAACAGCGGAAACCACGGCGCATCGAAGAACGCGAACACGGCGCTGCCGGTCAGGAACTGACGCACCGTATTCAAGTCGCTGACCGCCTGTCCGGCGTTGGCTGGCACACCCGCAAGGCCGCGCCGGAACGCCGCTTCATGCACGCGCCCCGCCAGCGCCGCGTCAAAGCGCGCGCCGATCTGGATGATGACGACGCCGCGCGCGTAATCCAGCGCGCCCATCAACGCGAGCAGCCCGACGATCATCAGGCTCAGCATGACCAGCGTGAAGACATTGCCGGACGCCAGCACACGGTCGTACACCTGCAGCATGTAGAGCGACGGCGCCAGCATCAACAGGTTGGCGGCGACGCTGAAGGCCGCCACGCTGACCCAGCCGGTGCGAAAGCGCGCCAGGAGCGATTTGATCTCCAGGGCGCCCACGTCCTGTGCCGCAACTGTACGCGTCTGGTTTTGCCGCATTGGTTTTCCTAGCCCGGATGACTGCCGGGACACGCAGAATGAAGAAACAAAAAGACGGTCGCGACGGGGGATAGGCCCGCCGCGACCGTGACCCACGCGCCCGAGAAAGCGCGGGGAAACTCGCGGGTGGGTTACGCCGCCAGGGCCAGATCGGTCTCGGTGGCGAGGTTGTGGCCGACTAGGTCGGCGATGGATGTGTGCATATCCATCCCGTTCTGTTCCAAGGCTTCGACCAAGCCTCCGTTCGTGATGTGGCTGATCTTGTCTGGCGTGCCAACAACCGAACCGTTCATCAGGCCCCAAACGATGTCATGCACTTCATTGCCTCGTCCATCGGCAACATCACCCTCGATAGGCTGATCGAAAGTAAATGTAATGAGCGGATCGACCACATGTCCGGCTCCGTCCAGGCCACCGCCCAGGGTGATGGAATCCAATGAACCCCACACTGTGTGCGCGGTCGGGCCGTCACCTGCGTGGCCGCTGTAAGGAGGGAAGAAGTAGTGCAGATCACCCGAAGCCACGAAGGCGTAGTTGGCGACCGTTTTGCTGACATAGCCATAGTCAGTGCCGTTGAAGGCGTTGCCGCCGAAGAATCCGCCCTTATTGGGAACGCTGGTGTGCTCACCGGCAACCCCTCCATTCTGGAACGCGTCCAGCATGAGCTCCAACGAACTCTCCGTTGTGATACCCGTGGGAAGGTGGCTGATATCGATAAAGCTTACTTGTGCAGACATTGTCATGCTCCGTTTATTACCAATTGCCGGGGTGAATCCCCGACCCAAAAAAGCGCCGCACTATGCGTGCGCCGCACATGCGAAGAATCCGCATGTCTCTTTCTCGGGATAGGCATGCGCCCCCCCGAGCGATTACTTGCCTAAAAGCGAACCTCCATGCCTAACGCAACAGAGCGCCCCGGCGCGAATGTGCGTGCCATCGCATCGGAATATCCGTCGACATACATTCGGTTGGTGATGTTCTCGACTGACGCCATAAGCTTGACGTTGTCATTGGCTTGATAACTGGCATACCAGTCCCAAGTCGTGTACTTGAACCAAACCTGGGAGCGGCCAGAATCGCGGTTGTACCAACCGTCACCGCTGTAGTTGAATCTCACGCCAGTATCCAGCTTGCGCTCCAGCAAGCGCACGCCGACCAGCAGCGTGCCTTTATCCACCGGCTTGGCGATCGCGCTGTTGAAGACGAAGTTGTCGCACACGACCTGATCATCAGCCCAAGCTCGCCACGATTCATACCCGCGCGCGAGGGCTGTCTGATGCTCGACCGGATAGCTTCCATCTGCATTCGGGCGGTCGAATTTGTTTTCGCCAGACCCCAGGAAGTAAAGGTCTTCGCAGAACTTGTTGGGGCCGCCTAGATAATGGGTATAGCTCGCCCCCCCATAGATCCAGCCAGCCTCATAACGCCCTTCAAATTCCAATCCGCGGAACTTTGTGCGGTTGCGGTTATTGACGAAGGCTGTTGTGCCGGGCAATGGCAATCTTTCCAGGTTGGAGCCGGGCAAAATGACGTCCATAGACGAAAAAAGGTAGTTATCCGCCCTCGTGTCGAAGTAGCCCGCCTTTAGCGATAGACTGTCGCCATCCAACGCGACGTCCTGGAATATGGTGTTGGCGCCTACCTCCCAGGTCCGTGAGGTTTCCGGCTCTGCATTCGGATTGGGGTAGATGGAGGCAAATCCATCTCTAGGATGATTGCCCACCATCAGCATTTCGTTGATGGCGGGAGGCCTCCAGGACTTACCCCAGCTACCGTACACCTCCAGCCAATTGGTTGGCCGAATCGCTCCGGACAACGCGGGCAACAGCATCCCGGCACTGCGACTCACGTCGTAGTCATACAAGGCGTTCTGGTCGTCGAGGTCTTCAGGCTGAAACTCCTTTTCGTAGTCAGAGGATCTACGGCCGCCAGGTATGTAGAAGTTCTTCGTTCTTCCACGTTGATCGACGTACTTCGGCACATCGGCCCACCAAGCAGCGATGGCCGATTCGTCGCCAGCTAACGCCAAACGGCAACCTGGCCCGTAAACAGACTGAACTTGGCTGCGCGGGTTTTCGTTTGGTGCCAGCGCTGGAAAGGCGCCATAAGCGCACATTTCTTTTGCAAACTTATCGAGCCTGGATAGGTGGACTGTCTGTTTGCCGGGAACTTGCGTCTTTCCCTTGAGTCCGTAGCGTTCGTAACGAAGGCTGGCAGATACGGTGAAGAAATCGTCTTCGAGCTTCAGTTCTGTGAAGATGCTGCCCATGCTGCGACGACCTTGGGGATTGAGCGCATCCTTACCTGTAGTGCCAATGGGACGCACCTCGCGACCATCGTGATTCCAGCGCTGGTTCGAAGTTGTATGGTCAGTGAAATACTCTACGCCGTAGTTCGCACTGAGCGTTGTCGCCCCGAACACGAAACGCGATGTGTTGTCGAGCTGAAATCCTTGGGTCTTGGTGGACAGGCGATTGTTTCGGCCCACACCGTACTGCCTGCAAACGTCGAGTGCGTAGGGAGTTTTATCGGGCTTCTCACAAGCGCCGCTATCCCAATACTCCTTATCAATATTCTCTCGGATCTTTGTTGCGTCTGTGAATCCGCCATCAAATCTGGATAATGGATAGGTTGGCATCGTGTAATTCTCAACATTGGTTTCGACGCCATAAACCTTCGCTTTCAGATCAAGTAGAGGGTTGTCCACCGGCTTGATTTTGTAATCGAGGGCGTAGCTGTTTGACTGGGCCTTCGAAGTTCCCATCTTGCGCCAAGGAGTGCCGCTCTCCTGTACCGACGTGTCGGCATCAGTGGTGTAGGAGTAGCCGACTCGCGTGCCAACGTAGCTGAACAACAGCGACTGATCATCACTCAGTTTCCAGCGTGCCTTAAACAGACCGGAGTCCTGTTCTTGAGCGGCGAACTTCACATCGTTGAATTCAATCTTTCCGCCGTTGAACCACACTGAATTCTGGCCCTCGATACCTCCGCGCGCGCCAATCCGATAATCCCCAATCGACCGCCGCGACACCGCCGCCAGCACTTCCAGGTTCTCACCCGCGCGCGCCGCGCCCGCCGCGCTGCCGATGAAGTTGGTACCGTTCCCCTGATATCCCATCCCGGACGTGCCGCGCAGCTTCAGCCCGATATCCCTGCCTTCGCGCAGCACATCCCCAAAATCCAGCGTCCGAAAATCCACGCTCCCCGCCATCGCGCCGGTGCCATGCACCCCACGCACCACGCCCCGCTCCACCTCTACCTCGGACAGCAGTTCCGAATCGACATACATTTCTCCATTGCGCTGCATGTGCCCGTTCTGCACGAAGTCCTGGCGCATGCCGTCGATCATCATGTTGACGCGGCCGAAGTCCTGCATGCCGCGGATGTTGATCGACAGGCCGGGGTTCTGGCGGTTGACGGCGCTGGCGACGCCGGGGGTGTCCTGGATGAGTTCGGCGGCGTGGCGGACCGGCACGCGGTCCATTTCTTCACGCGTGATGATGCTGACGGCGCGGGGCGCTTGATAGACACGCTCGTTGACGGTGTTGCCTTGAACCACCACTGGTTTGAGCGAGTACACCTGGGAACGACCGCCCGGGCCGTTATCGACCAATTGAAAGCTCAGGCGTCCGCTGCCTTCTGAAATCCGATAGCCGATGGGGCTGTTGCCGAGAAGATGCTTGAGCCCGGCGATGAGGCTGTAGGTACCCTGGGTGGCGACGCTGGTGTACGAGGAGAGATCGACATCGCCCACGTAGAGATCGACGCCGGCTTGCCGGGCGAACGCCAGCACCGCTTGCATCATTGGCTGGGCCGAGATGTCGAAGGCGCGCGTCTGGCGGATGGCTTCCTGCTGACGGTCGGGCTGTCCCGATGCCACCGGTTGCGGTTGAGCCCACACCGAGGCAGCGTGTGGCATCGCGAGCATCCCCGCGCACATCATTCGCCGGGCCAACCTCGCCTTCATCAATCTTCTCTTCACTTTCGTCTCTGGTTTCAGCCGATGCAAACGCGCATCATTACCATTAACGTTTGAGAATCGAACTACAGTAAAAAAAGTTCGGAAAAGACAGTTGCCAGAGGGAGAGCGGCGCGAAGGCGTCCTGACTTGGTCTTACTCAGGGCCGTGCATCCGAGCCGAGCGTATCTCGCGGCGGCCGGTGATTTACCCGGCCAGTTTTTCCGCCGCGGCTTGCAGCCCGCCGAGAATGCCGTCCGCGAGCGCTTCGGGAAATCCGGTTGGAATCAGTTCGCTGACGGTGCGTATCACCTGCTCGGTCCGGGCTACCAGGTCGTCGATCACGAAACGCGCGTCGCGCCCGTCCGGCGTGACGACGCCATGCTCGGCGCCCAGCGCCAGCCAGTGTCTGCGTTGAATGTCCTGCATCTTCCAGTGCGGATTCCTGGTGCGCACGGCCATGGCCATTCTTGCCTTGAACGGCGACAGCTGATTCGCGCGCGCTCCCATGACCGGGTAGGCGGACAGCACATCGTAGAGCGGCGCAAGCTCGTAGGCGCCGCCGGGGCGCAGGAAGATGCTGAAGTTCTTGGCGTGCCCATCCGTGGCGCGCAGCATCCAGAAGATAACCTGTGCCTGAAAGAAGATCCGCCGATCACGGTCAGGGTCCAGGGACGTGGACAGCAGCCTCATGATGAGCCCCATGCCCGGCCCGCCATCCGCCTCGTATTTCAGATGCGGCGGTGTGCCCGTCGCCTGGCACATGTCTTCCTGCGGCAGCCGCAGCAGCCCAGGTTGCCCCGTCGACCGACGGGCCCAGCGCCGGTCGAAGCGCTCGACGGCCAGCACTTTCATGTCCTCGAACAACAGCGGTTGCGTGCGGGCCACCGGCAGGCCGTAGGCGCGCAGGATCTCCGAGCATAACCATTCGTTCTCGACTGACTCGCTCATGTCATACTGAAGATTGCCGACCCGGCCCAAGGGCATTTTGAGGATGTGCGAGGTCGGGGTCGCGCCATGTGGCAGGCACCATCGGCCATCGAACCACAGCAAAGCCGTCTTCTCCTGGGCGCCCGCGATGGAAATGCGGAAGTCGTCGGTATCGGCGGCGCCGGCGCCGCCGAAGGGCGTCGGCGCAAGGGTGTTGCGCAGTACCTGCGCCACTTCGGCCTCGCTCAGCGGCGTCGCGTTCAGCACGCGCGCGTCCTGGGGCGGCGTGGCATCAGGCAGCACCTGCAATGCGCCCGCGCAATCGCGGCCCACTTCGGCAAGCAGCGTGAACGCATCGGTTGCGGTCGCATGGAATCGCCGCGCGACACGCTCGCGGATTTGCCGGCTGTCGGGCAACAGGTTCTCGAAGTAGGTGCGAACCGCACCCCCCCGATGCGGCGGGTTGCCGGGCGTGAAGGGAAGCGACAGCGATAGCGGCCTGCCTTGATCGGCGCTGACCCAGGCGTCGGCGTATTGCAGGATGTCGCCAGCGCGGGGCTGCACACTCCAGGTGCCGACCATGACGCCGTTCATCCAGAGGTGCAGGGACTGTGTGTGCGAGCGACGCCCCATGGCTCACCAGTCCTGATCGGACACCTGCCGGCTTGCCAGCGGTTCCTCGGGTTCGCGCAACACCAGTTCCACGCCCAGGATGCTCAGCAATTGCAGGAGCCGATCCGCACCGACCTTTTCCGCGTTGCGCTCCAAGGCGGAAAGCGTCTGTTGCGTGATACCCAGCCGCAAAGCCGCGGCGGCCTGGGTCAGCCCAGCCTTTTTTCGGAATGCCTGAAGCAATGCCGGCAATTGCTCCGCGGTGCGTACGGTGTAGTCGGCCATACACGTCTCACGCTGTTTTTCAGGTTTACAAAGCATAGGCTGTAAACGGTTCATACGCAATATAGGCTGTATTTCAAATATACAAATCATGATTTGTTTTTTGGATTTACAGCATATGATTTGTATTCGGAAATTCAGTACAGCACCGTCACTCCTGGCAACCGCAGCTGCGCAAGCCGCATCTCGCCACATAGCGTGGCCAATGCGCCGTCGAGGTTATCAAGATGGAACAGCGCATTGA
The DNA here is from genome assembly GCF_003184165.1 of Achromobacter sp. RW408. Classification (NCBI taxonomy): domain Bacteria; kingdom Pseudomonadati; phylum Pseudomonadota; class Betaproteobacteria; order Burkholderiales; family Alcaligenaceae; genus Achromobacter; species Achromobacter sp. RW408. The sequence goes on along the minus strand of NZ_QHHO01000047.1, from coordinate 18,234 downwards.
CCGGCCTGCGCGCCGCGGCGCGGTTCGCCAGGATCAACAGGCCCGGCCGGAAATTGCCGATGCGCTGCAGGACCTGCCCCAGGGATTCGCCTTCGAAGAGGAGATAGCCCTCGGCCCAGGCCGCGCCGCGCGCGGGTGCGACGGCGCTACGCTCGATGCCATGGGCGCGGCTGAAAGTGGCGCTGTCGCCCGCCGCCAGCACCGCGCGCGCATCGCCCGAGGCGGGCGGACGATCCAGCGCCACCTCGACACGATGCTGCAACACGCCGATCCAGCCATGCCCGGCATCGCGGCGACGCACGGCATAGCGCGTGCCCAGCGCGGTCATGCTGCCGCCGGCGGTCGCCACCACGAATCTGCGCGGTTCGTCCGTGCCCGTGGGCGCAGGCGCAAACACCGCTTCGCCGCGCAGCAGCCGTACGCGGCGCGTCGTGGCATCGTATTCCACGTCGAGCGCGCTGTTGCTGCCCAACAGCACATGGCTGCCATCCGGGAGATCGAAGGAGCGGATTTCGCCGACCGCGCTGCGGTAGTCGGCCAACCAGGGCGCCACGGCATCCGGAGCACCGGCCGCGCCGGCGACCACCAACGCCACACCTGCCATCACGACCGCGCGGCGCCACGGCGCCATGGGTTCCGACCGCCACCACGACGCAGCACAGGCACGCCAATGCGAGCGGCGCGGCCGGGGCACCGGCTGCACGAACAACGGCAGGCCGCGGCACTCCCCCGCCAATGCCCAGACCCTCTCGGCATCGGCCAGGGCCGGGCCGTGGCGCGCGTCGCGCGCCAGCCAGCGGTCCAGCCGGCGTTGCTCGGCCGGCGCAAGCGCGCCGGCGGCCAGGCGCAACGCCCACTGGCTGGCCTGCCGGCGCAGGCGTCGTTCGCGGCCGGGGCGGCTCAAGGAGTACATGATGGGATCTTCATAAACAAGATAAACGGCCCAGCCACGAAATACAGTAAAAAAAGTCGCGGATGCGGGCGTTCAAGGGTCGTCTCCCAAGCGTTCGCGCATCAGGTCCAACGCCATCGCCAGGTGCTTCTGCACCGAGCTGGGAGAGATATCCAGGTAGCGGGCGGCCTCCGCGTGGCTCAGGCCCTCGACGCGGCAGAGCTGGAATATTTGCCGCGTGCGCACGGGCAGTTCCGCCAGGGTGGCGGCCAGCCGCGCCAGTTGCCGGCGGACGTGCACGTGTACGTCGGGCGCGGTGCGCAGGTCGCGCATATTTTCCAGGAGGTCGTCCGACACAGCATCGGTGTGGGACTGGTGATGATTGCGGCGATGGTCGATCAGCAGGCGGTTGGCGATGGCGTACAGATAGGCCAGCACGTTGTCGGACGGCAGCTCGTCTTCCTGCGCGACGATGCGGGCGAAGCATTCCTGCACCAGGTCGGCGCTGAGCTCGGCTTCGCCAGTCTTTAGGAACAGGTAACGGCGCAGCCGCTCGGCATGGGCGGCATACAGGCGCTCGACATCAGGTTGGGGCGCCACTTGCTCGTCGCCGGGGATCTACTCACTCGTGATGAGCGTCATTGATGATTGAGCAAGAGACTAGCACCGATAAGGCGCCCTGCCGGTGGCGGCGGCATATGGATTGGTCGGAGATTTGACCGAGGTTGGCATTGCCGGCGGACGCCGCGCGCCGCTTGCCAGCGGTCGCCCATTGTTGGGCAGCGTGCTGCGCTACGTGGCGGCGTCGCGCGGCTTGGCGGGCGCGCCCTGCACCTTCCATCCCAGTTCCGCCGAGATGCGCGCCGCCGCCTCCTTGACCACGTCGACCATGTCGCGCATGCGATCCAGCGACATGTACGGCACCGTGCTGGACACGCTGATCGCGGCGACGATGCCGCTGGAGGCATCGCGCACCGGCGCCGCCACGCAGCGGATCGACGGCTCGTTGTCTTCCAGGTCGAAGGCATAGCCGTTGGCGGCGTAGTCGCGCATGCGGTCGCGGAAGGCCTCCCAGGTCTGCCGGCCGCCGGGCGCGCGCGACGACACCGGCGCGCCGACGCGATGCAGCGCCTTCCATTGCGGTTCGTCGGCATCCAGCAGAAGCGCCTTGCCGACGCCGGTGGCGGCCAAGGGCATGCGGTGGCCGACGCGCGAACGCATCTCCAGCCCCTTCTTGCCGGGGATCTTTTCCAGATACAGCACTTCGTCGTTGTCGCGCACCGCCAGGTGAATGGTGTCGCCGGTGTCGGCCGCGAGGCTGTCGAGATACGGCCGCGCCAGCGTCGCCATGGGGAAGGCTTCGCGCGCCTGGAAACCGAGTTCGATCAGCTTCGGCCCCAGCACGTAGCCGACGCCAGGCAGCGAGCGCAGGTAGCGCTCCTGCACGAGGCAGCTGGCGAGCCGGTGCGTGGTGCTGCGCGCCACGCCGATGTGGGCGCAGATGTCCTTGAGGTCGCGCGCGCCCGCGGCGACGGCCTGGATCACGCCCAAGCCGCGCATCAGGGTCTGCGTGCCGGCGGGCGCCGCGGCGTCGGGATCGTAGGCGGGGGAGACGGTCGAAGAATCGGGCATGGACAAGGCTGGCGCTGGGAGTCGGATATGGGGAGCGGGAATCGAAGCTTATTCCCTATATATGGGATTTAATTCTATATTTTGAGATTTTTCAAGCGCTGATCTAGAATTTTTCCCAGCCCGACTGACGCCGCCCCGGCGCCATCGCGGGCTTGACGACAACAAGGCCGGCCAGGTCCTGCAAGCCCGCGAATGACGCGCCCTTTGCGCGCCCTCGCCCGCAGCGCGCCGCCGCCCCGAGACGAGACAGATTCTGATGACAACCGGATCGCCTGCCCGCGCGGCCCTCATAGCGCTGGACTGGGGCACCTCTTCGTTGCGCGCCTATCGCCTGGATGGCGCCGGCCGCACGCTCGATACCCGCCACCTGCCGTGGGGCATCATGCGCCTGCCGCAACCCTTGCAGGACGGCGCCGCCACCCCGAGCGGCCAATCGGGTTTCGAACTGGCTTTCGAGCAGGCCTGCGGCGACTGGCTGCGGGCCGAACCGCAGCTGCCGGTGATCGCCTGCGGCATGGTCGGCAGCGCGCAGGGCTGGCAAGAAGCCGCCTACCTGGACGTGCCGGTCGACCTGGCACGCATCGGCACCCTGCTGACGCGCGTCGAGCGCAACGGCGCGACGCCGGTGCACATCGTGCCCGGCCTGATCCAGCGCCACGGCCTGCCCAACGTGATGCGCGGCGAAGAAACGCAGGTCTTCGGCGTGCTGTTCGACCAGGCCGGCGACCCCGCCGACAGCGTGCTGATCGGCCTGCCCGGCACCCATTCGAAATGGGTCAACGCGCGCCGCGGCCAGGTCACCCACTTCGATACCTTCATGACCGGCGAGGTCTATGCCGCGCTGCGCGGCCACACCATCCTGGGCCGCACCATGGTCGAGGCGCCGGCGTCCGACATGGCGGCCTTCGAGCGCGGCCTGAAAGTGGCCGGCGTGCCGGCCGGCCGCGCCGGCGTGCTGTCGACCATCTTCAGCACCCGCGCGCTGGGGCTGACCGGCGAGCTGGCCGGCGTGTCGCAGGCCGACTACCTGTCGGGCCTGCTGATCGGCCACGAAATCTCCGCGCTGGCCGACATGCTGCGCCTGCAGGGCGACCAGCCGCGCATCGTGCTGTGCGGCGACGATGCGCTGTGCCAGCGCTACATCCTGGCGTTGCGGCACTACGGCCTGGGCACGCCGCAACTGGCGCAACACGCCACCGAACGCGGCCTGTGGCATCTGGCCGTCAGCGCCGGGCTGGTGCCCGCCGCGCCTTCTTCCGAGACCACACCATGACCCATACCGGACTGCAAACCGCCATGGCCCATTGCGGCCTGATCGCCATCCTGCGCGGCATCACGCCCGCCGAGGCCGCGCCCATCGGGCGCGCGCTGTACGACGCGGGTTTTCGCCTGATCGAAGTGCCGCTGAATTCGCCCGAACCGCTGGCCAGCATCCGCGCCATGCGCGACGCGCTGCCGGCCGACTGCCTGGTGGGCGCCGGCACGGTGCTGGATCCCGATGACGTGGCCCGCATCAAGGACGCCGGCGGCGAGCTGATCGTCATGCCGCACAGCGACCTGGCCGTGGTGCGCGCCGCCAAGGCGGCGGGCCTGGCGTCGTGCCCCGGCGTGGCCACGCCGACCGAGGCTTTCGCGGCATTGGCAGCCGGCGCCGACGTGCTCAAGATGTTCCCCGCCGAACAGCTCGGCCCGGCCGTGCTCAAGGCCTGGCGCGCGGTGATGCGTCCGCCGATCGCGCTGGTGCCGGTGGGCGGCATCACGCCCGACAACCTTTCCACCTACGCCCAGGCGGGCGCCAGCGGCTTCGGCCTGGGCTCCGCCTTGTACAAACCCGGCCTGTCGGCCAACGAAGTCGGCCAGAACGCGCGCGCTTTCATCGCCGCCTGGCAACGCGCCTATCCCGCCCAGGAGACCCAAGCATGAAGATCACCAAGCTCACTACCTACATCGTGCCGCCGCGGTGGTGCTTCCTGAAGATCGAGACCGACGCCGGCATCGTCGGCTGGGGTGAACCGGTAGTGGAAGGCCGCGCCCACTCGGTGGCCGCCGCCGTCGAGGAACTGTCGGACTACCTGATCGGCAAGGACCCGCGCAACATCGAGGACCACTGGACCGTGCTGTACCGCGGCGGCTTCTACCGCGGCGGCGCCATCCACATGAGCGCGCTGGCCGGCATCGACCAGGCGCTGTGGGACATCAAGGGCAAGGACCTGGGCGTGCCGGTGTCGCAACTGCTGGGCGGCAACGTGCGCGACCGCATCCGCGTGTACTCGTGGATCGGCGGCGATCGTCCGGCCGACACCGCCGCGGCCGCCAAGGGCGCGGTCGAGCGCGGCTTCACCGCCGTCAAGATGAACGGCACCGAGGAACTGCAGTACATCGATTCGTTCGACAAGGTCGAGAAGTGCCTGGAGAACGTGGCCGCCGTGCGCGACGCGGTCGGCCCCAATGTCGGCATCGGCGTGGACTTCCACGGCCGCGTGCACAAGCCAATGGCCAAGGTGCTGATGAAGGAACTGGACCCGTTCAAGCTGATGTTCATCGAAGAGCCGGTGCTGAGCGAACACTACGAGGCGCTGAAGGAACTGGCGCCGCTGACGTCCACGCCGATCGCGCTGGGCGAGCGCCTGTTCTCGCGCTGGGACTTCAAGCGCGTGCTGGCCGACGGCTACGTCGACATCATCCAGCCGGACCCGTCGCATGCCGGCGGCATCACCGAAACGCGCAAGATCGCCGCCATGGCCGAGGCCTACGACGTGGCGCTGGCGCTGCACTGCCCGCTGGGCCCGATCGCGCTGGCCACCTGCCTGCAGATCGACGCCGGTTGCTACAACGCCTTCATCCAGGAACAGAGCCTGGGCATCCACTACAACGCCGCCAACGACCTGCTGGACTACGTCAGCAACCGCGAGGTGTTCGCCTACGAGAACGGCATGGTCGCGATTCCGCAGGGCCCCGGCCTGGGCATCGAGGTCAACGAGGAATACGTGAAAGAACGCGCGGCGGTCGGCCACCGCTGGCGCAACCCCATCTGGCGCCACGCCGACGGCAGCTTCGCCGAGTGGTAAGCCGGTAGAAAAAAGCGAAAGAGGAGACCCCCTTGACCACCGCCACCCACCCGGGCCTGCAAAGCGCCCAGCGGCCGACGCGCAGCCGCTATCTCATCATGGTGATGCTGTTCATCACCGTCGTCATCAACTACCTGGACCGCAGCAACCTGTCCATCGCCGCGCCCGCGCTCAAGGACGAGTTCGGCCTGGACACAGTGCACGAAGGGCTGATCCTGTCGGCGTTCGGCTGGACCTACGCCGCCATGCAGATCCCCGGCGGCTGGCTGGTGGACCGCGTGTCGCCGCGCGTGCTGTACGCGGCCGCGCTGATCCTGTGGTCGGCGGCGACGTTCTTCATGGGCTTTGCCGGCAGCTTCGTGATCCTGTTCGTGCTGCGCCTGGCGGTGGGCGCGCTGGAAGCGCCCGCCTATCCGATCAACAACCGCGTCGTCACGACCTGGTTCCCGGAAAAGGAACGCGCCACCGCCATCGGCTTCTACACCTCGGGCCAGTTCGTCGGCCTGGCGTTCCTGACGCCGGTGCTGGCCTGGCTGCAACATCATTACGGCTGGCACATGGTGTTCGTCAGCACCGGCCTGCTGGGCATCGTCTGGGGCGTGCTGTGGTACCTGATCTACCGTGAACCGCGCCAGTTCAAGGGCGCCAACGCGGCCGAGATCGAGCTGATCCAGAAAGGCGGCGGCGTCGTGGACCTGGACAAGCGTGTGACCGAGAAGAAGGCGCCGTTCAACTGGAACGACCTGGGCCTGGTGATGAGCCAGCGCAAGCTGTGGGGCGTGTACCTGGGCCAGTTCTGCCTGACCTCGACGCTGTGGTTCTTCCTGACGTGGTTCCCCACCTATCTGGTGAAGTACCGCGGCATGGACTTCATCAAGTCGGGCTTCCTGGCGTCGGTGCCGTTCCTGGCGGCGTTCATCGGCGTGCTGTGCTCGGGCGTGCTGTCGGACTTCCTGATCCGCCGCGGCGCCACCGTGGGCCTGGCACGCAAGCTGCCCATCATCCTGGGCCTGCTGATCTCGACGTCGATGATCGGCGCCAATTTCACCGACTCGACGCCATGGGTGATCTTCTTCCTGGCGGTGGCTTTCTTCGGCAACGGCCTGGCGTCGATCACGTGGTCGCTGGTGTCGGCGCTGGCGCCGGTGCGGCTGCTGGGGCTGACCGGCGGGGTGTTCAACTTCGTCGGCAACCTGTCGTCGATCTGCACGCCGATCGTGATCGGCTTCCTGGTGTCGAAGGACAGTTTCGCGCCGGCCATCGTGTACGTGTCGTCGCTGGCGCTGCTGGGCGCGCTGTCGTACATCCTGCTGGTGGGCAAGGTGGAGCGGATCGAGGCCTGATCCGCACGCACCGCCGTAGCCTATGCGAAGGGCGCCCACGTGGGCGCCCTTCTGCTTTGGGTTGTCGTTTTTGCCGGAGTTCCGCGCGAGAATGGCGATATAATCACGTTATGTTATATCATATCTAACGATAGTCATTCCCACTGGAGTCCGGAAGGCCTGCCCAGGCGTCATCCGCGCTCCGCCCCCTCCCCTCGATTTCCCGGCATCTTCGGACGAAGAAGGACTTGCAGTGCTCGAAGCCATCGGCCTGACCAAACGCTACGGCGACCAGATCGCGCTCCACCCGCTGGATTTGCGCATCGAGCCGGGCGAGATCTATTGCCTGCTGGGCGCCAATGGCGCCGGCAAGACCACCACCATCAACCTGTTCCTGAACTTCATCGCCCCCGACGGCGGCCAGGCGCTGATCCATGGGCTGGACGTGACGCGTGAACCGCTCGCCAGCAAGCGCCACGTGGCCTACATCCCCGAACAGGTGAACCTGTACGGCACCCTGAGCGGGCTGGAAAACCTGCGCTACTTCGCCACGCTGGCGCTGGGCGAGGCGCCGCCGCGCGCCCGGCTGCTGGAACTGCTGGCGGAAGTCGGGCTGGACCCGACCGCGGCCGACAAGCGCGTGGCCGCCTATTCCAAGGGCATGCGGCAAAAGGTGTGGATTGCCGTGGCCCTGGCCAAGGACGCGCGCGCGCTGCTGCTGGACGAGCCCACCTCGGGGCTGGACCCGTCGGCCGCCGCCGAGTTCACCCGCCTGCTGCAACGCGCCGCCGAACGCGGCGTGGCCATCCTGGCCACCACCCACGACCTGTTCCATGCGCGTCAGACCGCCACCCGCGTCGGCATCATGAAACGCGGCCGGCTGGTCGAAAACCTCGACGCCCGGCAGATCGGCGACGTCGATCTGCAGGCCTTGTACCTGGCGCACATGAGGACCGAGGCATGATCCTCCTGATCGCCCTCAAGGACCTGCGCGAACGCCTGCGCGACGGCCGGCTCTACTGGGCCGGCGGCATCGTCGCGGTGCTGCTGATGACGGCGCTGGCCGTGGGCTACCTGCATCAGCAGGAGGCCCGCGCCGAACAGGCCGCGGCCCAGAACACCGATTACAGCGACTGGCTCAAGCAGGGCGCGCGCCATCCGCACGATGCCGCCCACCAGGGCATGCACGTCTTCAAGCCCGACACCACGCTGGCGCTGCTCGATCCCGGCATCAATCCGTATATCGGCAGCACCGTGTGGCTGCAGGCGCACCGCCAGAGCGAGGTGAAGTTCCGCCCGGCGCAGGACGCCACCGGCCTGCAGCGCTTCGGCGACCTGTCGGCCGCCTGGATCCTGCAGGCGCTGGGGCCGCTGCTGGTGATCGTGCTGGGCTTCAACGCCTTCTCGGGCGAACGCGAACAGGGCATCCTGCGCCAGACGCTGAGCCTGGGCGTGGCGCCTTGGCGCCTGCTGTGGGGCAAGGCCACGGCGCTGGCGCTGAGCCTGGGCCTGCTGCTGGTGCCGGCCGCGCTGGCCGCCATCGTGGCGGTGTGGCTGGCGGGCGGCCGGGCCGATGCGCTGTGGCGCTTCGGCGTGCTGGCCGGCGGCTACGCGGTGTACCTGGCCGCGTTCATCTTCGTCACGCTGGGGGTGTCGGCCGCCGCCCGCTCCTCGCGCGTGGCCATCACGGTGCTGCTGGCGTTGTGGATCGCCAATACGGTGATCGCCCCGCGCGTCATGGCCGAGCTGTCGCGCGGACTTTATCCCAGCCCCACCCGCCTCGAATTCAACCAGGCCTTGCAGGATGACCTGAAAGCCACGTCGGACCGCGTCTGGATGCAGGCCTTCGGCACGACCGAGCGCTGGAGCCGCGACGTACCGCTGAACCAATGGGGTCTGGCGCTCAAGCTCGACGACCAGTCCAGCTACGCGGTCTACGACCGCCATTTCGGGCACCTGTGGGACACCTGGGAACGGCAGCAGGCCGTGCAGGAATCGGCCGGCTGGCTGATGCCGCTGCTGGCGGTGCGCGCCCTGTCCGCCGCCATGGCCGGCACCGACTTTGCGCACCACCGCGATTTCACCACCGCCGCCGAACAACAGCGCCGCGTGATCCAGGACATCGTCAGCGCCGACCTGGTGGCGCACGCCGACACGCTGGAACACCAGCATTTCTCGTACCAGGCCAATCCGTCGCTGTGGGCGCGCGTGCCGCCCTTCCGCTACCAGCCGCCCGCGGCCGGCTGGGCATTGCACCAGGCGCGCCTGAGCCTGTTGATGCTGGCCGCCGCGCTGCTGCTGAGCGTGGCCTTCGCCTGGCGCGCCGTGGCCCGCCAGACCGCCCTGTAGGAGACTTCCGGTGCACGATACGCAATTTCGCCGCTTCGGGATGGTCCTGCGGCACGAACTCCGCCTGCTGACGCGCGAGCGCGCGCTGTGGCTGTGCGGCCTGTTGTTCCTGCTGCTAGTGGCCTACGCGGTCTTCAACGGCCTGCTGCAGACGTCGCAGCGAGACGAGGCCCAGGCCGCGCTGGCGCGCGCCGATGCGCACAACCGCGCCAGCCAGCTGGCGCAGCTGCAGCGCATCATGGACGGCAGCGAGACCCCCACGCCGTTCGGCAACCCCGCCAGCCCCGCCAACATGGGCGGCGGCCTGGGCGCGCACTACGCCATCATGCCGAGCGTGCCGCTGGCGCCGGTGGCGCTGGGCCAGACCGACCTGTTCCCGTCGCAATTCAAGGTGACCTACGACAGCAAGGTCAACTTCATCCACAACAACGACATCGAGAACCCCTGGCACCTGCTCAGCGGGCATTTCGACCTGGCGTTCGTGGTGGTCTACCTGCTGCCGCTGCTGATCTTCGCGCTCGGGCACAACCTGCTGTCCGGCGAAAAGGAAGACGGCACGCTGCGCTTGCTGCTGTCGCAGCCGCTGTCGCTGCTGACCCTGATCAGCGGCAAGGTGGTCCTGCGCGCAGCGGTTCTGTTGGGCGCCGCGGTGCTGCTGCCGGTGGCCGCCCTGCTGATCGCCCGCCCCCAGGCGTTGCAGGCCGCCAGCGCCACGCTGTGGTGGGCGCTGCTGGTCGGCGCCTACGCGCTGTTCTGGTTCGCGGCGGTGGTCGCGGTCAACGCCTTTGGCAAGTCTTCCGCCGCCAACGCCATGATCCTGATGGTCAGCTGGGTGCTGCTGGTCCTGGTGGTGCCGGTGCTGCTCAACCTGGTGGCCGCCTACGCCAGCCCGGCGCCGTCGCGCGCCGAACTGGCCACCCGCACCCGCGTGGCCACGGCGCTGGCCATGCGCGACCACGCCGCCCTGCTGTCGACCGACTACGAGCACATGGACAAGCCCGACGCCCTGATTCCACGCGATGGCCGCCTGGAAATCACCGGCCGTCCGCTGGGCCACGCCCGCGTCGAGCGCCAGGTGGATGCGGCAATGCAACCGGAGCTGGATCGCTTCGACGCGCAGATGGCGCGCCAGCAGGCGCTGGTGGCGCGCTACAGCGTGCTGTCGCCGGCGGCGGTCGCCTTTGAAGGCATCACCGCGCTGGCCGGCACCGGCCAACGCCGCCACGCGCATTTCATGCGGCAGATCGACGCCTACCACCGCGCCTGGAAGGACTTCTTCCTGCCCCGCATCGAAGCCAGCCGCGCCATCACGCCCGCGGACTTCGCCGCCATGCCGGTATTCCAGTGGCGGGAAGAGGATCCCGCCGCCGTCCGCGCCCGGGCCGCGCGCGCGCTGCTGCAACTGCTGGTGCCCGCGGCGCTGCTGCTGGCCCTGGCCGGCTGGCGCCTGCGCCGCTACCGCGTGGTCTAGAGACAGGTTTTTCACCCCCCATCGAGTTTCGGGAAAGCGTCATGAGAAGAGTCGTATCCACCGCCGCCCTCGCGGCATGCACCGCCGTGCCCAATGTCCAGGCCCAGGAGGCCCAGGCGCGCGAGGCCGAACTGCCCAGCATCCGCGTGGAAGCCGCCAGCGACGCGGACAGCCTGCACCTGGACAGCCGCAGCAGCAGCGCCTCGCGGCTGGGCCTGACATTGCGCGAGACGCCGGCATCGGTCGAGATCGTGTCGCAACAGGCCATGCGCGAGCGCGGCGCCAGCACCCTCAGCGAAGCCCTGCGCGGCGCCACCGGTCTGGCCGGCGGCGGCCCGCCGTCCTCGCCCACCACGCTGTCCTCGCGCGGCTTCACCGACATCCTGTACCTGTACGATGGCCTGCGCATGTCGGGCGCGGGCTCGACCAACCGGGTCGAAGACACCTGGAACTACGAACGCATCGAGGTGCTGAAAGGCCCGGCGTCGGTGCTGCAGGGCGACAGCGCCATCGGCGGCATCGTCAACTTCCAGACCAAGCGCCCCGATCGCGACAACCCTTCGCGCGAAGCGATGTTCTCTTACGGCAGCTACGGCAGCACCCGCACCGGCATCGGCCTGGGCGACAACTTCGGCGAGACCGGCGCCTACCGCATCGACTACAGCCACAACGACAGCCGCGTCGGCACCATCGACCGCAACAGCAACAAGCTCGACCACCTGACCACAGGCATCGCCTTCGACGTCGCTCCCGCCACCCGGCTGGACCTGTCGTTCGACTATTCGCGCGACACCGGCCACGCCTACTGGGGCACGCCGCTGATCCCGCGCAGCCTGGCCAAGGATCCCACTGGCGTGGTCAGCACGCCCGATGGCCGCGTGCTGGACCGCGCCCTGGCGCGCAAGAACTACAACGTGCTGGACGACCGCAACGAGGCCGAATCCTATTGGCTGCGGGCGCGCGTCACGCACCGCTTGACGCCGTCGTGGACGCTGCGCAATGAATTCGCGATGAACAAAGTCGACCGCCTGTGGAAGAACTCGGAATCGGCCACCTTCAGCGCCCCCGCGTCGATCGACCGCGACCAGACCATCATCACGCACCACCAACGCTATTTCATCGACCGCTTCGACGCCAGCCATGACGGCACCATCGCCGGCCTGTCGAACAAGTTCGTGATCGGCGGCGAACTCAGCAAGACCACGCTGGACAGCGAGCGGCGCTTCTCCAACCGCTCCGCCGCCACCGCGGACGCGCTGCGCGTCTCGCTGTGGAATCCGGACGTGGGCTACTTCAACGATGACCCGGCGCTGATGAGCGGCCCCGGCAACCGCACCGATTTCACCACCGACGTGCGCGGCGCCGCGCTGTTCCTGGAAGACTCGCTCAAGCTGACCGAGCGCTGGACGGTGGTGGGCGGCTACCGCTACGACCGCATCCGCGTCGACCGCGGCGTCACCGACCTGAATGCCGGCACCCGCAGCGCCTTCGGCACGCGCTACAGCGCCAATTCCATGCGCCTGGGCACGGTATACGACGTAGCGCCGTCGTCGTCGGTCTACGCGCAGTACACCAATGCCACCATCCCGGTGGGCTCGCTGTTCCTGCTGTCGCAGTCCAATGCCTCGTTCCCGCTGGCCAAGGGCGAACAATGGGAAGCCGGCTTCAAGCAGAGCCTGGGCGACGTGGAATGGACCGCGGCGGTCTACCACATCAAGCTGGAGAACGTGCTGACGCGCGACGCCAACGACCCGCGCGTGACGGTCAACAATGGCCGCCAATCCTCGCGCGGGGTGGAATTGTCGGCCGACTGGCGCATCACGCCACAGCTGACGCTGTCGGGCAACATCGCCGCGCTGAACGCGCGCTTCGATTCGCTGACCGAGGCCGACGGCACCTCCCGCGTGGGCAACACCCCGCCCAACGTGCCCGAGCGCGTCGCCAACCTGTACGCCACCTACCGCTTGAAGGACGTGCCGATGGACTTCTTCGTCGGCCTGAACCACACCGGCAAGATCTACACCGACAACGCCAACCAGGTCCGCATCAACAGCCACACCACGGTGGACGCGGCGGTCAGCTACCGCATCCGGCCGGCGCTGATCACTTTCCGCGTGCGCAACCTGACCGACAAGCTCTACGCCTACTACGGCGGCCGCGCCACCAGCCAGGTGCTGCTGGCGCCGGGGCGCACGTACGAACTGGGCGCGACGTTCGAGTTCTGACGTTCAGCAGCCTTGCACCGCCAGCTTGCGCTGGCGCTGGTTGGCGGCGCGTTGCCACAGCACCAGCCCCAGGCCGGCCGCGGCGATCACCGCGCCGGCCACCGGCACCGCGGCGTAGCCCAGCCCGGCCGAGATCACGCCGCCACCGGCCGCCGCGCCCACCGCGTTGCCCAGGTTGAAGGCGCCCACGTTGACCGACGACGCCAGGCCGGGCGCGTCGGTCGCGGCGCGCATCACCCGCATCTGCAGCGGCGGCACCACGGCGAACGTGCCGAAACCGAAGATCAAGAGGCCGATCGCGGCGCCCACCGGGGTCTGCGCCAGCCAGGGGAAGGCCAGCAGGTCGGCGATCACCAGCACCAGGAAGGCGATCAGGCTGCCATCGAGCGAACGGTCGGCGAAGCGACCGCCCGCGGTATTGCCTATGGTGAAGCCCAGGCCGATCAGCACCAGCATCGCCGTCACGAAATTGGGTGATGCGCCGGTCAGTTCCGCCAGGGTCGGCGCCACGTAGGTGTACAGCGTGAACATCGCGCCCGCGCCCAGCACCGTGGTCCACAGCGCCACCAGCACCACCGGGGTCTTGAGCACCGCCAGTTCATGACGGATATCCGGACGCCGGCCGGCCTCGCCGGCGGGCAGCGCGAACCACAGCGACAGCATCGCCACCAGGCCCAGGACCGACGTGGCGGCAAACGACATGCGCCAGCCGATCACCTGGCCCAGCCAGGTCGCGGCCGGCACGCCGCCGACGTTGGCGATGGTCAGCCCCAGGAACATGGTCGCCACCGCGCTGGCCTGCTTGTGGCGCGGCACCACGCTGGCGGCCACCAGCGAACCCAGGCCGAAGAAGGCGCCGTGGTTCAGGCTGGTCACCAGGCGCGCCAGCAGCAGCGTGGTGTAGTTGGGCGACAGCGCCGACAGCAGGTTGCCGAGCGTGAAGATCGCCATCAGCACGATCAGCGCCTTGCGGCGCGACCAGCGCGACAGCGCCAGGGTCATCAGCGGCGCGCCGAGCATCACGCCGATGGCGTAGGCGCTGATCAGCATGCCGGCGCTGGGGATGGACACCCCCACGCCGTCGGCGATCACGGGCAGCAGGCCCATGGGAGAGAATTCGGTGACGCCGATGCCGAAGGCACCGACGGCCAATGCCAGCAATGGCAGGCCGGCTTTCACCGGCGGGGTTTCATAGGTAGACATACGGGTTCCTTGGTTGGGTGCGCCGACCAGGGAATCCAGAAGCGTCGCGGCGAAGGCCGGAGCGTGGGGCGGGTCTGATCGGAAGACAGGCGGCCAGTATGACGGGTATACCCTTACGGAAAAAGCGACTAAACGGGGAAAGACTTTTGACCTGGAGTCATGAATGACGTGGGGGGTTCGAGAGAGGAACGCGCTCGGCCCGTCAACGCCACACGTTTTATGCGCGCGGATTGCACAAGAAAATTCCCGCTCGGTAATTCTTTCGACGGAAATCGCGTTGTTCATCAAGAAATTACCGAGCGGGAATATGCGTCGAGGACAACAGGGACCGATTGCACGATTCCATCCCCAACGAGGTAGTCCGGCCACAACCGCCGCTCGCCAATGAAAAAGGGCGCCCTCGCGGGCGCCCTTTTCCTGCCTTCGTACCGCCGCGCTTACTTCAGCAGCAGCGCGTTCAGCCGCTTGACGAACGCCGCCGGGTCGGCGATCTGCGCGCCTTCGGCCAACAGGGCCTGGTCGAGCAACAGGCGGGCCCATTGGTCGAACTCGCCGTCTTCGGCGGCGCGGATGCGGGCCAGCAGCGGGTGTTCCGGGTTGATTTCCAGCACCGGCTTGACGTTGGGCGCTTCCTGGCCGGCCGCCTTCAGCATGCGCAGCAGGTGCGGGCTGAGTTCGTTCTGGCCCACCACCACGCACGCCGGCGAATCCACCAGGCGCAGCGTCACGCGCACTTCCTTGACCTGGTCTTCCAGGGTCTTTTGCAGGCGCTCGACGAGCGGCTTGAAGTCCTCGGCCACTTCGGCCTGGTGCTTCTTTTCTTCCTCGTCGGCCAGCTCGGCCAGGTCCAGGCCGCCCTTGGCCACCGACACCAGCGACTTGCCGTCGAATTCGCGCAGGTACGACAGCATCCACTCGTCGACGCGGTCGGACAGCAGCAGCACCTCGATGCCCTTCTTGCGGAAGATTTCCAGGTGCGGGCTGTTGCTGGCAGCGGCGAAAGTGTCGGCCGTGACGTAGTAGATCTTGTCCTGGCCTTCCTTCATGCGCGCCACGTAGTCAGTGAACGACACGGTCTGGGCCTGGTCGCCGGTGTGGGTCGAGGCAAAGCGCATCAGCTTGGCGATGCGTTCCAGGTTGGCGTGGTCTTCGCCCGCGCCTTCCTTGAGCACCTGGCCGAATTCCGACCAGAACGTGGCGTAGTCTTCCGGCCTGTTTTCGGCCAGGTCTTCCAGCAGCGACAGGATGCGCTTGGCCGAGCCTTCGCGGATGGCGCGCACGTCGCGGCTTTCCTGCAGGATCTCGCGCGACACGTTCAGCGGCAGGTCGGCCGAGTCGATCACGCCGCGCACGAAGCGCAGGTACGACGGCAACAGTTGGTCGGCATCGTCCATGATGAAGACGCGCTTGACGTACAGCTTGACGCCGCGGCGGCCGTCGCGGTCCCACAGGTCCATCGGCGCGTGCTTGGGCACGTACAGCAACTGGGTGTATTCGCTGCGGCCTTCGACGCGGTTGTGGGTCCAGGCGAGCGGGTCGTCGTAGTCGTGCGACACCGTCTTGTAGAACTCGCGGTACTGTTCCTCGGTCACATCCGCCTTGTTGCGGGCCCACAGCGCGTTGGCCTGGTTGACCGTTTCGAGTTCGTCCTTCTTGACCTGTTCGCCCTTTTCCGAATCCCACTCTTCCTTGGCCATGCGGATCGGCAGCGAGATGTGGTCGGAGTAGCGGCGCAGGATCTCGCGCAGCTTCCAGCCGTTGAGCAGCTCGTCTTCGTCGGCGCGCAGGTGCAGCGTGACGTCGGTGCCGCGCGTGGCCTTGTCGGCGGCGGCGATGGTGAATTCACCCTGGCCGTCGGACTCCCAGCGGATCGCGTCGGTGGCGCCGGCGCGGCGGCTGACCACCGTGACCTTGTCGGCCACGATGAACGAGGAATAGAAGCCCACGCCGAACTGGCCGATCAGCTGCGCGTCCTTCTGCTTGTCGCCGGTCAGCTGCGAGAAGAACTCGCGCGTGCCGGAACGGGCGATGGTGCCCAGGTTGGCCACGGCCTCTTCGCGCGACAGGCCGATGCCGTTGTCGGAAATCGTGATGGTGCGCGCGTCCTTGTCGTAGCTGACGGTGATGGCCAGCTCGCCATCGCCTTCCAGCAGCGCCGGATTATCGATGGCCTCGAAGCGCAGCTTGTCGCAGGCGTCGGATGCGTTCGACACCAGCTCGCGCAGGAAGATTTCCTTGTTGCTGTACAGCGAATGGATCATCAGGTGCAGCAGCTGCTTCACCTCGGCCTGGAATCCCAGGGTTTCGGACGTGGCGGTTTGGCTCATCGTTGTATGAAAAGTCGGAAAATTAGGGACAAAAGAAAGCCGGATGGCGGGGCGCGCAGCCCAGGCGGTTTCCGGGAAACCCTGTTGTGATGGGGGCCATCCGAAATATTTCAAGACCGGGAAATCGCCGGCCCGCCCCAGCCCTGCCGGCGAACACGAAAAAAGGGGAACCGAACGGGCAAGGATGCGCCGCCCGGCACATCAGAACAGGGAGAGCAAGCCGCGGCGATAACGCGTCTTTGCCTCCAGCACCTCGTCGAACGCGGGCACGGCCAGCGTGCCGCCGTGGACCAGCTTGCGGATGTCATCCGCCTTGATCTGCCGGGTCTGCTGCGACCGCAACAGGAAATCCGCCGCCTTGTGGTCCAGGATGCGGTAGATCGGGCTGTAGATCAGCTGGGTGGCGCCCAACTCGTCGAGATAATAGAGCGCATCGCCGTGGCGCCAGACCGAACCGAAGCCGTGATAGACATCGCCCAGCTTGGTCCACTGGCCCGTCGGCGCGTCCTTCATGCGCAGGACCAGCGTGGAACGGGACATCAGGCCGCCCCCGCCGCGCGAGCGGCTCCACACCTCCTTGCTCTTGAGAAACAGCAGCTGCCTGCCGTCCCAGAACACGTACGGCGACAGCGCCGTGAAGCCGCCCGCCGCGAACGGATCGTCGCCGGCGCGCTCCACCTGGCGCTTCTCGCTGTCATAGAAGTAGATGCCGTCCTTGCTGGCGAACAGGGCGTGGTGCACGTGCCGTCCCGGCTCGTTCAGCAGCCGGTACGGCGCATGCGCCGCGTCGAACGCCAGCGCGCCCAGGTACACCATGCCATCGCGCCGGTCATAGAGATAGGGCTGGCGGTGCAGGTTGCCCACCATGAAGGTATAGAGCGCCGGATCATCCGACAGCGGCAATGGCGTTTCCCGGTAATACACCCGGCTGCCATCGGCGAAGAAGTCGTTGCCCGGCCGCGTTTCACCGCCCTGGATCGCCGCGATACGGCGCAGCCGCGACGGGTCCGCCCGCGGCATTTCGCGGCCCTCGTAGAACACGCGCGCGCCGTCGGTGGCCAGTTGGCGGTCGAGCAAAGGGCGATACGGCTGGGCGCTGGCCGGCAGGGCCAGGAACGGGTACAGGTAAGTCTGCGGCTTGTCGCCCTTGCCGGCGCGATACAGGATCTTCTGCCAGACCTCGTCCAGCCCGCCGAGGTCGCGGTTGAGTTCGGACGCAAAGTCGCAGAAATAGGTGATGGCGCCGTCGCTGAAATAGCTGTTGCCCAGGTAGCGCGTCAATCCGGGCCGCATCCCAGGCAGCACGCGGTTGCCGCAATACACGTGGCGGCTGTCGCGCGCCGCCTGCCGGCCGTCGTAGCGACCGGTGTCGAACGTCTGCAGGCCGGCCGGGTCGGCCTCGGGCATCCGGTAATAGCCATTGCTGGGCACGGCCGCATAGACCTCGCCCTGGTAGCGCTTGTAGATACTGCTGCCGTAGGACTCGCCACGATCGATGGCGGCGAAATTGTCGCCGTCGTCGATCAACCAGAACAGCAGGCACAGCGGCAGGATGGCGATCAACAGGACCAGGCCGATCACGATCCCTCTGGTGCGCTTTTGCATCGATTCCCGGGCCGGCGGCCCCTGGTTGGCGGACAGGAATTCTATCAAGCCTCCTGGCGGCCCCGCGGCGGTCGCGGTGCGCCCGGGGGTCTTCCCCGCTAAAATCCCGCACTTTCCTCCCCTACCCCCGCCCTGGCCGA
>NZ_QHHO01000009.1:0-23509 GCF_003184165.1 Achromobacter sp. RW408 | reverse complement strand
TGCGTTTCGCCATCCGTGAAGGCGGTCGTACCGTCGGCGCCGGCGTCGTCGCCAAGATCCTGAAGTAAGCATACCCGGATGGGTAGAGTGGGCTCTCAAGCCCCTCTATCCATCTTTGCTGTAAAAGTAGTATGATGTTTGGTTCCGCAAGCCGCTACGCGTGGCGGCCTGGCTGGAACGGCGAAAGTGTAGTGCACGTGTAGTGATGTGTGAGTTTTAGGGGCATAGCTCAATTGGCAGAGCGTCGGTCTCCAAAACCGAAGGTTGTAGGTTCGATTCCTACTGCCCCTGCCACCGCCAGGATAAACCCGCGGGAGATCATCGCGAGTTACGCATTCACGGCGGCTCGCGTCGCAATATGTCTAATACCAGCGTAGAAACCGTAACCAGTACCGCCGACCGGGTCAAGCTCGGGCTGGCGGTTCTTGTCGTTATTGCTGGCATCGTCGGGTTTTCCGTGCTCAGCGCGCAACCGATGCCTGCCCGTATCGGCGTCTTTGTCGGCGGCCTCGTGATCGCAGCCGTGATCGCCTGGTTCAGCGAACCCGGCCGTCGCACCCTGAGCTTTGCCAGCGAGTCCTACAACGAAGTCAAGCGTGTGTCGTGGCCGACCCGCAAGGAAACGACCCAGATGACGGGCATCGTTTTCGCGTTCGTGGCGGTCATGGGCATTTTCATGTGGGTGCTCGACAAGGGCATCGAATGGATTCTCTACGGCCTGTTGTTGGGCTGGAAATAAGGACGGCGAATGAGTAAGCGTTGGTATGTCGTCCATGTGTACTCCGGCATGGAAAAAAGCGTACACAAGGCCCTGAACGAGCGCATCGAGCGCGCGGGCCTGCAAACGTCTTTCGGCCGCATTCTTGTGCCCTCCGAGGAAGTCGTCGAGGTCAAGGGTGGCCAGAAGTCGATCACCGAGCGCCGCATTTTCCCCGGTTATGTCCTGGTTGAAATGGACCTGACCGACGAAACGTGGCACCTGGTCAAGAACACCAACCGCGTCACCGGCTTTTTGGGTGGCTCGGGCAATCGTCCGACCCCGATTTCCGAAAAGGAAGTCGAAAAGATCCTCTCCCAGATGGAAGAGGGCGTCGAGAAACCCCGCCCCAAGATCCTGTTCGAAGTGGGCGAGATGGTTCGGGTCAAGGAAGGTCCGTTTGCGGACTTCAACGGCAACGTCGAAGAAGTCAACTACGAAAAGAGCAAGGTTCGCGTGTCTGTCACGATCTTCGGTCGTGCCACCCCCGTCGAACTGGATTTCAGCCAGGTCGAAAAGACCTGATTTCAACCCCCGGGGAGCCCTGGCCGCGCGCTAGGGCGATATAACCCGCAAGGAGCAAAGCATGGCGAAGAAGATCGTCGGCTTTATCAAGCTGCAAGTGCCGGCTGGTAAGGCTAACCCCTCCCCCCCGATTGGCCCGGCCCTGGGTCAGCGTGGCCTGAACATCATGGAATTCTGCAAGGCGTTCAACGCCAAGACCCAAGGCATGGAGCCTGGTCTGCCGATTCCGGTGGTGATCACCGCTTTCGCCGACAAGAGCTTCACCTTCATCATGAAGACCCCGCCCGCGACGGTCCTCATCAAGAAGGCCGCCGGCGTGCAAAAGGGTTCGTCCAAGCCGCATACCGACAAGGTCGGCACGCTGACCCGCGCGCAAGCTGAAGAAATCGCCAAGGCCAAGGGCCCCGATCTGACCGCCGCCGATCTGGACGCCGCCGTCCGCACGATCGCTGGCAGCGCCCGCAGCATGGGCATCACGGTTGAGGGGATCTAATCATGGCAAAACTGAGCAAGCGCGCCGCCGCCATTGCGCAAAAGATCGACCGCACCAAGCTGTACCCGGTCGCCGAAGCCCTGACCCTGGTCAAGGAAACCGCTGTCGCCAAGTTCAACGAATCGATTGACGTGGCCGTGCAGCTGGGCATCGACCCGAAGAAGTCGGACCAACTGGTTCGCGGCTCGGTCGTGCTGCCCGCCGGCACCGGCAAGTCGGTCCGCGTCGCCGTGTTCGCCCAAGGCGACAAGGCCGAGGCCGCCAAGGCCGCCGGCGCCGACATCGTCGGCCTGGACGACCTGGCTGACCAGATCAAGGCCGGTCAGATGGACTTCGACGTGGTCATCGCCTCGCCCGACACGATGCGTGTCGTCGGCGCCCTGGGTCAGATCCTGGGCCCGCGTGGCCTGATGCCGAACCCGAAGGTCGGCACCGTGACCCCCGACGTCGCCACCGCCGTCAAGAACGCCAAGGCCGGTCAGGTTCAGTACCGCACCGACAAGGCCGGCATCATCCACGCCACGATCGGCCGCGCGTCGTTCGGCGTGGAACAGCTGCAAACCAACCTGGCCGCTCTGGTCGACGCCCTGCAAAAGGCTCGTCCCGCCGCTGCCAAGGGCATTTACCTGCGCAAGCTGGCCGTTTCGTCCACGATGGGCGGCGGTGCGCGCGTGGAAATTGCCTCGCTGTCGGCTACCAACTAAGCCAACAGCTGTAAACGTACTTTGGGCCGCATCCGGATTCCTCCGGATGCTGCTGTCAAAGACCGCTGGAGCAGGTCGGTGGAAGCACTATCCCGCCGCCCCGCTTAATCCCGAAGCTCGCAAAGTTCGGATCCAGCGTAGACGGCGTCCCCAGGAAGATTTCTTTACCCGAAGAACTCGACCAGGCGCCGCATTCGGTTGACGCGCAAGGCTCCGGCCCCAGGCGTCTTTTGATGGAGTGTTCAAACCGTGAGTCTCAATCGTCAAGAGAAAGCGGTGGTAATCGAGGAAGTCTCGGCCGAAGTGGCCAAGGCGCAATCGATTGTTATCGCCGAGTACCGTGGTCTGGACGTCGCCTCTGTCACCGTACTGCGCAAAACTGCGCGTGAATCGGGCGTGTATCTGCGTGTTCTGAAGAACTCGCTGGCCCGTCGTGCTGTTGCCGGCACGGCTTTCGAGCCGTTGGCCGAGCAACTGACCGGTCCGCTGATCTATGGCATCAGCGCTGATCCGGTTACGGCGGCCAAGGTCCTCGCAGGTTTCGCGAAAAGCAACGACAAGCTGGTCATCAAGGCGGGCGCTCTGCCCAACAGCCTGCTGAACCAAGAAGGCGTGAAGGCCCTGGCCACCATGCCCTCGCGCGAAGAGTTGCTGTCGAAACTGCTGGGCACCATGCAAGCCCCCATCGCGCAATTCGTGCGTACGCTCAACGAAGTTCCGACCAAGTTCGCCCGTGGCCTCGCCGCCGTGCGCGACCAGAAGGCCGCGGCTTAATCCCCGCCCTTCACGGAAATTCGCTGAACGACCGAGCGACACCCAAACCCTGGCATTACCCAATATTTGGAGTTCTTAAAAATGGCACTTAACAAAGCTGAAATCCTTGACGCCATCGCTGGCATGACCGTGCTCGAACTGTCCGAGCTGATCAAGGAAATGGAAGAGAAGTTCGGCGTGTCGGCTGCTGCCGCCGCTGTCGCTGTCGCTGCTCCCGCCGCTGGTGGCGCCGCCGCCGCTGCTGAAGAGCAGACCGAGTTCACCGTTGTCCTGGCTGAAGCCGGCGCCAACAAGGTTTCCGTCATCAAGGCCGTGCGCGAGCTGACCGGTCTGGGCCTGAAGGAAGCCAAGGACCTGGTCGACGGCGCTCCGAAGCCCGTCAAGGAAGGCGTTGCCAAGGCTGACGCCGAAGCCGCCAAGAAGAAGCTGGAAGAAGCTGGCGCCAAGGTCGAAGTCAAATAAGACCTGCGTCAACTTGCCCGGGGACAGCGCAATTTGCCGTCCCCGGGCTTTTGCGTTTCCAGGAAACCCCTGCTGGGGTCATGCCCTTTCCAGAGGGGTTTCCTGGAGTCGTATCACCTGGGGCCGTGGTTGACGGCCCATGCAACCTCGAGTCGGAGTGCTCATGCCTTACTCGTACACCGAAAAAAAGCGCATCCGCAAAAGCTTCGCCAAGCGTGAAGACGTTCAAAACGTTCCCTTCCTTTTGGCGACTCAGCTTCAATCCTACCTAACTTTCCTGCAGGCGGATACCGCCCCGTCCGATCGCGTAGCCGACGGTTTGCAGGCGGCGTTTTCGTCGATTTTCCCGATCGTTAGTCACAACGGTATGGCGCGCTTGGAGTTCGTGAGCTATGTGCTCGGCGAACCGGTGTTCGATGTCAAGGAATGTCAGCAACGTGGCCTGACCTATGCCTCGCCCCTGCGAGCCAAGGTCCGCCTGGTGCTGCTTGACCGCGAAGTCAGCAAGCCCACCGTCAAGGAAGTGAAGGAACAGGAAGTCTACATGGGCGAGATTCCGCTCATGACCGGCACCGGTTCGTTCGTCATCAACGGCACCGAACGTGTCATCGTCTCGCAGCTGCACCGCTCGCCTGGCGTGTTCTTCGAGCACGACCGCGGCAAGACGCACAGCTCGGGCAAGCTGCTGTTCTCGGCCCGCGTGATTCCCTACCGCGGTTCGTGGCTGGATTTCGAATTCGACCCCAAGGACATCCTGTTCTTCCGCGTCGACCGTCGCCGCAAGATGCCTGTCACGATCCTGTGCAAGGCCATCGGCATGACGCCGGAATCGATCCTGGCCAACTTCTTCGACTTCGACAACTTCGAGTTGAAGAGCGAAGGCGCCATGATGGAATTCGTGCCCGAGCGTTGGAAGGGCGAAATGGCCCGCTTCGACATCGCGGACCGTTCGGGCAAGGTCATCGTCGAGAAAGACAAGCGTATCAACGCCAAGCACCTGCGCGACCTGGCTGCCGGCGGCATCCAGCGCATCTCCGTGCCGGAAGACTTCCTGTACGGCCGCGTGCTGGCCAAGAACATCGTTGACGCCGATACCGGCGAAGTCATCGCCAACGCCAACGACGAGATCACCGAAAGCGTGCTGGGCGCCCTGCGCGCCGCCAACGTGCACGACATCCAGACGCTCTACACGAACGACCTGGATCGCGGCCCGTACATTTCGCAAACGCTGCGCACCGATGAAACCGCCGACCAGATGGCCGCGCGCGTTGCCATCTACCGCATGATGCGTCCTGGCGAACCGCCCACCGAAGAAGCGGTGGAAGCGCTGTTCCAGCGCCTGTTCTACAGCGAAGAAACGTACGACCTGTCGCGCGTCGGTCGCATGAAGGTCAACAGCCGCCTGGGCCGTGGTGAGGACATCACCGGCCCGATGACGCTGACCAACGAAGACATCCTTGAAACCATCAAGGTGCTGGTCGAGCTGCGTAACGGCCGTGGCCAGATCGACGACATCGATCACCTGGGCAACCGCCGCGTGCGTTGCGTTGGCGAACTGGCCGAGAACCAGTTCCGCGCCGGCCTCGTGCGCGTCGAACGCGCCGTCAAGGAACGTCTGGGCCAGGCCGAGACCGAAAACCTGATGCCGCACGACCTGATCAACTCCAAGCCGATCTCGGCCGCCATCAAGGAGTTCTTCGGTTCGAGCCAGCTGTCGCAGTTCATGGACCAGACCAACCCGCTGTCGGAAATCACGCACAAGCGTCGTGTTTCGGCACTGGGCCCGGGCGGTCTGACCCGCGAGCGCGCCGGCTTCGAAGTGCGTGACGTGCACCCGACCCACTACGGCCGCGTCTGCCCGATCGAAACGCCGGAAGGCCCGAACATCGGCCTGATCAACTCCATGGCGCTGTACGCTCGCCTGAACGAGTACGGCTTCCTGGAAACGCCTTACCGCAAGATCGTCGACGGCCGCGTCAGCGACCAGATCGACTACCTGTCGGCCATCGAAGAAAGCCACTACGTCATCGCGCAGGCCAACGCCGCGCTGGACGAGGAAGGCAAGTTCGTGGACGACCTGGTGGCTTGCCGTGAAGCCGGCGAAACCATGCTGACCGCCCCGGCCAACGTGCACTACATGGACGTGGCCCCGTCGCAGATCGTGTCGGTCGCCGCCTCGCTGATTCCGTTCCTGGAGCACGACGACGCGAACCGCGCGCTGATGGGTGCCAACATGCAACGTCAGGCCGTGCCTTGCCTGCGTCCGGAAAAGCCGGTCGTGGGCACGGGTATCGAGCGCACCGTGGCCGTTGACTCGGGCACCACCGTGCAGGCGCTGCGTGGCGGCCTGGTCGACCACGTCGACGCCGAGCGCGTGGTGATCCGCGTGAACGACGAAGAAAACGTCGCCGGCGAAGTCGGTGTCGACATCTACAACCTGATCAAGTACACGCGTTCCAACCAGAACACGAACATCAACCAGCGTCCCATCGTCAAGCGCGGCGACCGTGTCGCCAAGGGTGACGTGCTGGCCGACGGCGCATCGACGGACCTGGGCGAACTCGCCCTGGGCCAGAACATGCTGATCGCGTTCATGCCCTGGAACGGCTACAACTTCGAAGACTCGATCCTGATCTCCGAAAAGGTCGTGGCCGATGACCGCTACACCTCGGTGCACATCGAGGAACTGACGGTCGTTGCCCGTGACACCAAGCTGGGTCCGGAAGAAATCACGCGCGACATCAGCAACCTGGCCGAGACGCAACTGAACCGCCTGGACGATTCCGGCATCACCTACATCGGCGCCGAAGTCAGCGCCGACGACGTGCTGGTCGGCAAGGTCACGCCCAAGGGCGAGACCCAGCTGACGCCGGAAGAAAAGCTGCTGCGCGCCATCTTCGGTGAAAAGGCGTCCGACGTTAAGGACACGTCGCTGCGCGTGCCTTCGGGCATGACCGGCACCGTGATCGACGTGCAGGTGTTCACCCGCGAAGGCATCGTGCGCGACAAGCGCGCCCAGTCCATCATCGACGATGAACTGCGCCGCTATCGCCAAGACCTGAACGACCAGCTGCGCATCGTTGAAAACGACCAGTTCGACCGTATCGAGAAGATGCTGGTCGGCAAGACCGTCAACGGCGGCCCGCGCAAGCTGGCCAAGGGCGCGACGATCACCAAGGCCTACCTGGCCGACCTGGATCGCTGGCAGTGGTTCGACATCCGCCTGGCCGACGAGCCCCACGCCGTGGTGCTGGAGCAGGCCAAGGAATCGCTCGAGCAGAAGCGTCACCAGTTCGACCTGGCCTTCGAAGAGAAGCGCAAGAAGCTGACGCAGGGCGACGAGCTGCCCCCGGGCGTGCTGAAGATGATCAAGGTCTACCTGGCCGTGAAGCGTCGTCTGCAGCCTGGCGACAAGATGGCAGGCCGTCACGGCAACAAGGGCGTGGTCTCGCGCATCACGCCGGTGGAAGACATGCCGCACATGGCTGACGGCACGCCGGCCGACATCGTTCTGAACCCGCTGGGCGTGCCCTCGCGGATGAACGTGGGCCAGGTGCTGGAAGTGCACTTGGGCTGGGCTGCCAAGGGCGTGGGTCACCGCATCGCCGACATGCTGCGCGACGAGCGCACCGCGCAGGTCAAGAACGTCCGTGCTTACCTGGACAAGGTCTACAACACGACCGGCACCGGCGCGCGCATCGACGAGCTGACCGACGAAGAAGTCATGGAAATGGCCCAGAACCTCAAGAACGGCGTGCCGTTCGCGACGCCCGTCTTCGACGGCGCGACCGAAGAGGAAATCACCAAGATGCTGGAACTGGCCTATCCGGACGACGTCGCCAAGCGCATGGCGCTGACGCCCTCGCGCACGCAGGCGTGGCTGTACGACGGCCGCACCGGCGAGAAGTTCGAGCGTCCGGTCACCGTCGGCTACATGCACTACCTGAAGCTGCACCACTTGGTCGACGACAAGATGCACGCGCGTTCGACCGGCCCGTACTCGCTCGTGACCCAGCAGCCGCTGGGCGGCAAGGCGCAGTTCGGTGGCCAGCGTTTCGGGGAAATGGAAGTGTGGGCGCTGGAAGCCTACGGCGCCGCCTACACCCTGCAGGAAATGCTGACGGTGAAGTCCGACGACATCACCGGCCGCACCAAGGTATACGAAAACATCGTCAAGGGCGATCACGTCATCGATGCCGGCATGCCGGAATCGTTCAACGTGCTGGTCAAGGAAATCCGCTCGTTGGCCCTGGACATGGATTTGGAGCGTAACTAATGAAAGCGCTACTCGACCTCTTTAAGCAAGTCTCGCAAGACGAGCAATTCGATGCCATCAAGATCGGCATCGCCTCGCCCGAGAAGATCCGTTCGTGGTCCTACGGCGAAGTTCGCAAGCCCGAGACCATCAACTACCGCACGTTCAAGCCCGAGCGTGACGGTCTGTTCTGCTCCAAGATCTTCGGCCCGATCAAGGACTACGAGTGCCTGTGCGGCAAGTACAAGCGCCTGAAGCACCGTGGCGTGATCTGCGAGAAGTGCGGCGTTGAAGTTACCGTTGCCAAGGTTCGCCGTGAGCGCATGGGCCACATCGAGCTGGCCAGCCCCGTCGCGCACATCTGGTTCCTGAAGAGCCTGCCGTCGCGTCTGGGCATGGTGCTCGACATGACCCTGCGCGACATCGAACGCGTCCTGTACTTCGAAGCCTGGTGCGTGATCGAACCCGGCATGACGCCGCTCAAGCGCGGCCAGATCATGTCGGATGACGATTTCCTGGCCAAGACCGAAGAATACGGCGACGACTTCCGTGCCCTGATGGGCGCCGAAGCCGTGCGCGAACTGCTGCGCACCATCGACATCGACCGCGAAGTGGAAACGCTGCGCGGCGAACTGAAGGCCACCAGCTCGGAAGCCAAGATCAAGAAGATCTCCAAGCGCCTGAAGGTGCTGGAAGGCTTCCAGAAGTCCGGCATCAAGGCCGAGTGGATGGTCATGGAAGTGCTGCCCGTGCTGCCGCCGGACCTGCGTCCGCTGGTGCCGCTGGACGGCGGCCGTTTCGCGACCTCCGACCTGAACGACCTGTACCGCCGCGTTATCAACCGCAACAACCGTCTGAAGCGCCTGCTGGAGCTGAAGGCTCCTGAAATCATCCTGCGCAATGAAAAGCGCATGCTGCAGGAAGCGGTCGACTCGCTGCTGGACAACGGTCGCCGCGGCAAGGCCATGACCGGCGCCAACAAGCGCCAGCTCAAGTCCCTGGCCGACATGATCAAGGGCAAGAGCGGTCGTTTCCGTCAGAACCTGCTGGGCAAGCGCGTCGACTACTCGGGCCGTTCGGTCATCGTGGTGGGTCCGCAGCTCAAGCTGCACCAGTGCGGCCTGCCCAAGCTGATGGCCCTGGAACTGTTCAAGCCGTTCATCTTCAATCGCCTGGAGATGATGGGCCTGGCCACGACCATCAAGGCCGCCAAGAAGCTGGTGGAAAGCCAGGAACCGGTGGTCTGGGACATCCTGGAAGAAGTCATCCGCGAACACCCGGTCATGCTGAACCGTGCGCCCACGCTGCACCGTTTGGGCATCCAGGCGTTCGAACCGGTGCTGATCGAAGGCAAGGCCATCCAGCTGCACCCGCTGGTCTGCGCGGCGTTCAACGCCGACTTCGACGGTGACCAGATGGCCGTCCACGTGCCGCTGTCGCTGGAAGCCCAGCTCGAAGCGCGCACGCTGATGCTGGCTTCGAACAACGTGCTGTTCCCGGCCAACGGCGAACCGTCGATCGTGCCGTCCCAGGACATCGTGCTGGGCCTGTACTACACGACGCGCGAGCGCATCAACGGCAAGGGCGAGGGCATCTTCTTCACCGACGTGGCCGAAGTGCAACGCGCCTACGACAACGGCGAAGTCGAGCTGCAAAGCCGCATCACCGTGCGCCTGAAGGAACACGAGCGTGACGAGAATGGCGAATGGCAGCCGGTGATCCGCCGCCACGAAACCACCGTCGGCCGCGCGCTGCTGTCCGAGATCCTGCCCAAGGGCCTGCCCTTCACCGTCCTGAACAAGGCGCTGAAGAAGAAGGAAATCTCGCGCCTGATCAACCAGTCGTTCCGCCGTTGCGGCCTGCGCGACACGGTGATCTTCGCCGACAAGCTGATGCAGTCGGGCTTCCGCCTGGCCACCCGCGGCGGTATCTCGATCGCCATGGGCGACATGCTGATCCCGTCGGCCAAGGAAGGCATCCTGGCCGAAGCCAGCCGTGAAGTGAAGGAAATCGACAAGCAGTACTCGTCGGGTCTGGTCACGTCCCAGGAACGCTACAACAACGTGGTGGACATCTGGGGCAAGGCCGGCGACAAGGTCGGCAAGGCGATGATGGAACAACTGGCCACCGAACCCGTGATCAACCGTCACGGCGAGGAAGTGCGCCAGGAGTCGTTCAACTCCATCTACATGATGGCTGACTCGGGCGCCCGCGGTTCGGCCGCCCAGATCCGCCAGCTGGCCGGCATGCGCGGCCTGATGGCCAAGCCGGACGGCTCGATCATCGAGACGCCCATTACCGCGAACTTCCGTGAAGGCCTGAACGTGCTTCAGTACTTCATCTCGACTCACGGCGCGCGTAAGGGTCTGGCCGACACGGCACTGAAGACCGCGAACTCGGGCTACCTGACCCGTCGTCTGGTCGACGTGACGCAGGACCTGGTGATCACCGAGGACGATTGCGGCACGTCGCAGGGCTACAACATGAAGGCCCTGGTGGAAGGCGGTGAAGTCATCGAGCCGCTGCGCGACCGTATCCTGGGCCGCGTGGCTGCCATCGACATCGTCAACCCGGACACGCAGGAAACGGCCATCACCGCCGGCACCCTGCTGGACGAAGACATGGTTGACATGATCGACCGCATCGGCGTGGACGAAGTCAAGGTCCGCACGCCGCTGACCTGCGAAACGCGCCACGGCCTGTGCGCGCACTGCTATGGCCGTGACCTCGGCCGCGGCACTTCGGTGAACCAGGGCGAAGCGGTTGGCGTCATCGCCGCCCAGTCCATCGGTGAACCGGGCACGCAGCTGACGATGCGTACGTTCCACATCGGTGGCGCGGCGTCGCGTTCGGCCCTGGCCAGCGCGGTGGAAACCAAGTCCAGCGGCGTGGTCGGCTTTGCCAGCACCATGCGCTACGTCACCAACGCCAAGGGCGAACGCGTCGCGATCTCGCGCTCGGGCGAACTGGCGATCTTCGACGACAACGGCCGCGAACGCGAACGCCACAAGATCCCGTACGGCGCGACCGTGCTGGTGGGCGACGGCGAGGCCGTGAAGGCCGGCGCGCGCCTGGCGACGTGGGATCCGCTGACCCGTCCGATCGTGTCGGAATATGGTGGCGCCGTCCGCTTCGAGAACATCGAGGAAGGCGTGACCGTGGCCAAGCAGGTGGACGAAGTCACCGGCCTGTCGACGCTCGTCGTCATCACGCCCAAGACCCGTGGCGGCAAGATCGTCATGCGTCCGCAGATCAAGCTGGTCAACGAGAACGGCGAAGACGTCAAGATCGCCGGCACCGATCACTCGGTGAACATCTCGTTCCCGGTCGGCGCGCTGATCACTGTGCGTGATGGCCAGCAGGTTGCCGTGGGCGAAGTCCTGGCGCGTATTCCGCAGGAATCGCAAAAGACCCGCGACATTACCGGCGGTCTGCCGCGCGTGGCCGAACTGTTCGAAGCCCGTTCGCCCAAGGATGCCGGCATGCTCGCCGACGTCACCGGCACGGTCTCGTTCGGCAAGGACACCAAGGGCAAGCAGCGCCTGGTCATCACCGACCTGGAAGGCGTCAGCCACGAGTTCCTGATTCCGAAGGAAAAGCAGGTGCTGGTGCACGACGGCCAGGTGGTGAACAAGGGCGAAATGATCGTGGACGGCCCGGCCGATCCCCACGACATCCTGCGCCTGCAGGGCATCGAGAAGCTGGCGACCTACATCGTCGACGAAGTGCAGGACGTGTACCGTCTGCAGGGCGTGAAGATCAACGACAAGCACATCGAAGTGATTGTTCGTCAGATGCTGCGCCGTGTGAACATCGTCGATGCGGGCGATACCGAGTTCATCCCGGGCGAGCAGGTCGAGCGCTCCGAGCTGTTGAACGAGAACGACCGCGTCAACGCTGAAGACAAGCGTCCGGCCACCTACGAAAACGTGCTGCTGGGTATCACCAAGGCCTCGCTGTCGACCGACTCGTTCATCTCGGCCGCCTCGTTCCAGGAAACCACGCGTGTCCTGACCGAAGCCGCCATCATGGGCAAGCGCGACGACCTGCGTGGCCTGAAGGAAAACGTCATCGTCGGCCGCCTGATCCCGGCCGGTACCGGCCTGGCGTACCACCATGCCCGCAAGGACAAGGAAGCCCTGGAGGCCGCGGAACGCGAAGCCGCCCGCCAGCTGGCCAACCCGTTCGAAGACTCGCCGGTCACGGTGGGCTCGGACGCCGATGTCCCGTCGTCCGACCTGGGCAGCGAGGACGCCGCCGAATAAGGGCGACGTCCGGTGCGCCCCCCGCGCAGGTCCGGCGGGGGAGGCCAGAAGCAAAAAGGCCGCTGATTCGCATCAGCGGCCTTTTTTTTGCCCGCGCGGGCCATGGCGGCGCTATTTGGCGGCCTGGCTCTTGGCGCGCTGGAACACCGGACCTCAGACCGGATGGCCGGCCTCGTTGGGCGCCAGTTCGAAGTTGGGATCGATCTGCAGGATGCGGCTGAAGCTGTCCTCGCACAACTGCGCGTAGCGGCTGACGCAATAGCTGAACGCCTGCAGCTTGTAGGCCTCGATGCGCACGGCCTTGCTGGACGCGGCCAGCTCATCGGAACGGGCGACGCCGCGGATCACTTCACCGTAGTGGCCGGCGCTGTACTGGTCGCGCACCTGTTGTAGCTGCTCCAGCGCTTGCGGCGTGGGCGCGCGGTCGGGGGCGCTGGCGGGCAGGCCGGCACAGCCGGCCAGCACAAACGAGGATCCGAGCACATTGCAGAGAAGGCGAATTTTCATAGGCTTTCAGCGAAGGGAGGAATTTGGCGATACGCTATCGTGCCACAGCCTGATGCGCTCGGACATTTTCGGCAATGTCCTTGCGTAACGGATTGGATAATATTCCGCCTATCAGCCGTTAACCCGTTTTCGCGCCCGTTGCGCAGTATTTTGAATATGTCTTCATCCGCCGGCCTGCATACGCCGCGCAGCCCTTTCTCAGGCGCCGCGCCGCTTGCCCTGCGCCCCTTGAGCGCCATCGCCGCCAGCGCGGCGGGCGGGGTGCCGGAGGCGCGCATCAAGCGGCTGCTGTCGGACCTGCTGCCCTCCCTGATGGGCCTGCATGCGCAGGGCGAAATATGTGGCGACATTTCGCTCGATACCGTCGGCATGGACGAAGGCGCGCGTGCTCACCTGCTGCCGGAATTGGCATTGCCGCGATCGCGCCGGACCGGGTTGACGCCGATCCCGGGCTTCGCGCCGTTCGAGCTGTATACGGACTCCGCCGAATGGCCGCGCGGTCCCTGGACCGACGTCTATGCGCTCTGTGCGGTGATGCACGCGCTGGTGATCGGCCTGCGGCCACCACCCGCGCCGGAACGCCGCGCCACCGACAGTTATGAGCCGTTGCTGTCCCTTGGCCTGACGAAGTACAGCCCGGCCTTTCTTGGCGCGATCGATCGCGGCCTGGCCATGCTGCCGGCCGATCGGCCGCAGACCCTGGCCGAGCTGGCCGCCATGCTCGACATCCCGGCCTATGCCGAGGCCGCGCCCGTCGCCCGCGAAGCGTCCCGGGCCGATGTCGCCGCGCCGGTCGCGCCTGCGGCACAAGAGGTGCGCAAGCCGCGCAATGCCGGCCGGCCGTTGCTGGTGCTGTTGCTCTTGGTGGCGCTGATCGGGGTGGGTATCTATGCCTGGGTCCGCCTGGGTATCGGAACGACGAATTCGCTCATCACCCGGTCCGAAGTGGTACAGCCCAATCCGCCTGCCGTGCCGCCCGTGCCGACCACGGCGCCGGCCGACCCGCCGGCTTCAACGGCGGCGCCAGCTTCGACGCCGGCGCCCCAGCCCGCGCCGCCTGTCCCGGTGGCAGGCACGGCGCAGGGCAGCGCGCCAGAGGCGGCCCCCACAGGTGAACGTGGGGCCGCGGCCGCGACGTCCGCCGAGGCGCCGGTTGGCTCAGCCCCGCCAGCCCCGGCCAGTCCCGCCATGCCCACCGAGCCAGCCGCCGCCGCCACGGCGCCGATCCCGGAAGCCGCCGCGCCGGCGCAGGACGAAGCACCCAAGCCCAAGCCGGTTCCCGTGCTGGTCCGCCTCGATATCCGGCCCTGGGGCGAGGTATGGATCAATGGCGTGGCCCGCGGCATCAGTCCGCCGGTCAAGGAACTGCGATTGATTCCCGGCAAGTATCAGGTGGTGCTGCGCAATGCCGATCTGCCGCCATACCGGACCACGCTGGAAGTCAGGCCGGGCAAGCCTGCCGTCATTTCCCACGTCTTTGAATAGCGCCCGGGGCGGGGCGCCCTTGGCCTCAAGTCGCCGGCGCGTCCTCGGGCGCAACGGGCAACCGCAGCGTGAACACCGAACCTTTGCCGGCTTCGCTGGTGACTTCGACCTCGCCGCCATGGCGTTGCGCCACCGTGCGCACGAAGGCCAGTCCCAGGCCCGCTCCGCCGACGTCGCCACGCGAGGCCACCCCCACGCGTGAAAACGGCTCGAACAATCGCGCCAGGTCGTGTGCCGCGATGCCTTGCCCCTGGTCGCGCACGTGGATCCGCCAGAATCCCGCCGCCTGGTCGATGGCGCATTCGATGCGCGTCCCGGCCGGGCTGTACTTGATGGCGTTGTCGATCAGGTTGCACAGGGCCCGCATCAGCAGTGTCTGGTCGCCGCGCGCATAGGCGGCGGGCAGCGGCGCAGCCACCTCCAGCCGGATGCCGCGCTTGTGCGCCGCCGCCCAGAACTCGTCGACGCCGTCCTGCAGCAGGCTGCCCAGGTCCAGCTCCACCGCGTTGATGGCCATCGACTCGGCCCGCGTCAAATGCACGAAATCATCGACCAGGTGCAGCGTGCGGTTGGCCAGCGCGGCGATCCGGGTAAGCGTTTCATCCCCGCCATCCGTTGTCCCGCCGTCCTGCTTCATCTCCACCAGCGCCAGGATCGAACTCTGCGGCGCCCGCATGTCATGCGAGATGAAGCGCAGCGTTTCCTCGCGCTGGCGCTCGGCCTGGCGGATGCCGGAGATATCGGTCAACGTGGCGACGGTGCCGGCGAAATTCCCTTCGGCCGTATGGATCGGCGCGCATTTCAGGATCAGGTCGCGGCCGGCGTGATCGCGCACCTCCAGATCGGCAGTCCAGGGGGATTGCTCGGCGATCGGTCCCTGGCCGCTCAGTACTTGGGCGACGCGCTGGCGTGTCGATTCGTCGCCGATGGTCTTCTCGAGCAGGTGGACCGCCGGGTGCCCGACCCGCGGTGGCCGCATGCCCAGCCGCTGGAAATACATCACCGCTGCCTGGTTGCGGAATTGCATGCGGCCATCCTGGTCGAACACCAGCGTGGCGTCGGGCATGCCGTCCAGGCCGTCGGCCAGGAACCGCCGCAGGTTGCGCACGCGCGCGAGCGCGCGCCGCAATTCACCGACCCGGCTTTCGAGCGATGCGCTGGGGCCGCCGGATTGCGCCCGCGCTTCGTTAAGCACCGGCGGGTATTCGCGCTGCAGCCGGCGCAGTTCGTTGTCCATGTAGCGCAGCGCGGCTTCCTGGCTGCGCCAGCTCCACAGCGGGTAGCACAACGCCACGCCCACCAGCGCGGCGGTGGGCGCGAACCACAGATAGGTGTGGCCCAGCAGCAACAGGCTGACGAGCAGCACCAGGGCGAGCAGGGCGATGTTCACCAACAGCGCCAGGTTGGGCGACAAGCGCCATAGCGCCAGGCACGCCAGCAGCACGGGCAGGGCCGAATACAGCGCGTTCAGCCACGGGGCGGGCGGCTGGAAGGCGATGTCGTCGTTGGCCGCCTGCAGCAAATTGGCGATGATCTCCACGCCCGGCATGCCACTGACCTCGTGGGATACCGGCGTGGTGTACGCGTCGCCCAGGCCGGTGGCCCAAGCGCCCACCAGCACGTATTTGCCGCGCAGCTGCTCCGCTGGCACGTCGCCGCGCAGGACCGATAGATAGGACACGGCGCGGGTATGCGCCGCCGGGCCCGCATACGGAATCAGGATGCTGCCGTCCGCCCGGGCGCGCCGTAGCAGGCGTTGCGCCAGGTCCGCCTGCCCGCCCACGTCCAGCATGGTCAGCGCGAAATGCTGCCAGCGCTGGCCGGCGAAACGCGCCGTCAGGACCGCTGATCGCAGCACGCCATCGGCATCGAGGTTGGCGTTGATGAAGCCGCTGCCGGCTGCCGCCTGGGCCAGGGCGGGGATGGGGGCGCTGATCGACGTGGGATAGATCAGCCGGTCCAGTACCACCGGCAGCACCGTGCGGCCATTGCGCCGGATACTGTCGGCAAGGATGACGTCGTCACCGGGGTAGGTGGTGTCGGGTTCGGCGAAGATCAGGTCCAGTCCCACCGCGCGCGCGCCTTGCAGCCGGTCCAGCAGCGCCGCATGCACCGCCCGGCGCCAGGGCCAGCGCCCCAGCGCGTCGATGCTGCTGTCGTCGATCGCCACGATTACGATGTCGGGCGAGATATCGCGCCCCGTCAAGGCGACGGCGCGGTCATACAGGATCTGGTCGACGCGCCCCAGTCCATTGAACCAGCCGAGCAACGCCGCCAGCAGCGCCAGCGCCACCGTCAACCACAGGCCTGATCGCGAGGCCCGGTCGATGGGATCGGTGGCGTCTGCCATGGGCCCTAGTACTCGGTCAGGGTCACCAGTCCGCCGGTGCCGGTGGCGACCCCGAGGCCGCTGCTGGTCATGAGCTGGTTCACCCCGGTGAAAGTGGCCATGGCGTCGCGGCCGCCCAGGCCCAGTTCATCGACCGCGCGCACCGTCACGTAGAAGGTGCCCGGACCGGGGGCGCTGAAGCGGATGTCGGCAGTGGGAAAGCGGGTCGAGGACACCAGCTGCGTGCCGTCGGCATCGCGCGCGACGCGCACCAGGTAGCTTCGCGCGCCGGGCACCGGTTCGAATGCGCTGGTCCAGACGCCGCCGCCGGCACGCACGGGTTGGCCGAGTTGCGGCGCGGCCAGCAACCGCCGCACGCCCGAGACGTTGCCGTCCGCGCCGATGGCTGCGCCATAGCCCTTGGCCACCGACACGGGTTGCGCCGGCGCGGCGCCGGGCGCGTGCGGCTGCAGCCGCACACTGCCTTCCAGCACTTCGCTGTGGACACCATGGCTGCCGCTTTGCACGCGGAAACGCGTGCCGCGCACTCCCGTGACGGCGACCGGCGTGCGCACTTCGAAACGGCCTACACCCTGGCCGGCCGGCGCGACACTCGATTCGACGCTGCCGCGCTCGACATGGATGACTGAATCGGTCAGGTTGGTGCCTTCGAACTGGCGCAGGCGCGTCAATTCGACCGCGCCGTCGGCCGGCAGCGTGAGCTTGGAGCCGTCGGCCAATTCCAGCGTCACGAAACCATTGGGCGCGGTCACGACCTTGCTGCCTTCGCTCACGCTCGCGCCGGGTTTGAGCGACTGTCCGTCGATGTTCGCCTGGCCACTGACATGCACCACGCGCGCGTCGGCGGCGCGTTCGGGGATCATCGACAACGGGATGCGCAGCTCCAGGCCGATGGGCAGGCGCTCGGGCGTGGTGACGCTGTTGAGCGTCTGCAGCGGACTCCAGTTGGCCTGATTGCGCGTGTAGGTGGAAGCGATGTCGATCAGCGTGTCGCCTTGGCGCACGCGATAGATGAAATTGTCTCCCAGCGCGCCAGCGGGCTGGCCATGCGAGGAAGTGGCGAGCAGCAGGCCGGAAAGCAGGGCAAGCAAAGAAAGCGCGCGGCAGCGGCTCATGACTTTCAAATCTCCAGGTAATGCCGCCAGGCGCTAACGCGTGGGGGGCGGGCTATCTTCAGGCGGACTCAGCAACTCCAGCCGGTAGCCGAGCGCGTAGGAAGAACTCAGGCGCACGCCATGTTCCGGGCGCAGCTGGAGCTTTTGCCGGATGTTCGACAGGTGGGTGTCGAGCGTGCGGGAGGTGGCTGGAATCTCGCGATTCCAGACGCATTCGGCCAGCACATCGCGCGACATGAGCCGGCCCAGGTTGCGAAAGAACAGCAACGCGAGCTCGAACTCCTTGGGCGCCAGCGCGACCTGCGCGCCATCGAGCGAGATCGCGCGCGCAGCGGGGTCGACGCGATAGCTGGCGACGTCGAACGGTTCGTCGGCAGGCTCGGCGATCTGGCTGCGGCGCAGCAACGCCGCGACGCGGGCCAGCAGTTCCAGCGGCCGCAGCGGCTTGACGATGTAGTCGTCGGCGCCGGCGCGCAGGCCTTCCACCAGGTCGTCCTCGCTGGACCGGTTGGTCAGGAAGATGACGGGAACGCGCGGGCCGATGTTGGCGCGCAACCAGCGCACCACATCGTCGCCGTCGATATCGGGCAGGTGCCAGTCCAGCAGCACCAGGTCAAACGTTTCATTACGCAAAGCGGCAAGCAGGTCACGGCTTTGCTGATAACTGGTGCAGGTGTATCCGGCGGCAGTCAGGACTTGCTGGATACGTTTCGCCTGGTCCAGGTCGTCTTCCAGCGACGCGATTTTCATCAGACGTGGTCTCGCGAAGGTTGGCTGCGCAAGCGCGCCCTGTGGCGCCCTACTGCAAGAAGAAGAAAGGATTGTGTAATGGAATGATAACTCGCGTCGCGTCACTGTTGGCTACGTTGTGCCAAGAACTGTCAAACATTGCAAACTTGACGAATCTTGACTGGAGTTGTTGCACAACAACGGGTCAAACTGTCCTCAACCTTCCTCCAACCGGCGCGGTCTGCCGGGCAAGGGGAGGCAGAAGGGATGGAAAGAACCTATGAATCAATTGCGCGTACTGATGATGTCGCCGGACGAGGCC
Source organism: Achromobacter sp. RW408 (assembly GCF_003184165.1). Lineage (NCBI taxonomy): Bacteria > Pseudomonadati > Pseudomonadota > Betaproteobacteria > Burkholderiales > Alcaligenaceae > Achromobacter > Achromobacter sp. RW408. The sequence continues at coordinate 4,766 of NZ_QHHO01000009.1, read as the reverse complement.
GCACGTAACACCGCTGTGTCCGCACTGCTTCAAGCTGGAATTTCGGCCCGTGGCTGCTCGACTTCTCTGGAATTGTTCGGCCTGCTCAGCAATGGCACCTATGATGCCGTGGTGCTGAATGTAGGGACGCTTGGCGAGATCGGCTATGCCCTGGTCGCCCGCCTGCACGGCTCCTCGTCCCTGGGTATCGTGGTGATGGGGAACAATCTGTCCCTGGAAACCCGCCTGCGCTGTCTGCAGAGCGGCGCCGACGCCTGCCTGCCGCCGCCGCATGACCCAAGAGAGCTGGCCTGCATCCTGCTGGCGCTGGCCCGCCGCCTGCCGGCCGGCCAGGACGCCGCCGCGGCCGATGAACCCCTGCCTGGCCAATGGGAGCTGCGCGATCAGGGCTGGACCCTGGCGGCGCCCTCCGGCACCACGATTTCCCTGTCCGCCAACGAGCGGCTGATCGTGCGTTCGCTGCTGGAAGTGGCGGGCAGGGCGGTGGGCCGCAACGAGCTGGGTGACGAGCTGCGGGTGGAAGGGGGCGGTTCGCGCTCCAGCGGCACGCGCAGCATCGACGTCATCGTCAGCCGCCTGCGCCGCAAGGCCGAGCTGGCCGGTGTGATGTTGCCGATCCGCACGGTCTACGGCAGCGGATACCTGTTCGCCGATCAGTAAGCCGCCCGCATCGTCCGCCACCGGCTACCATTGCCGCCTGGCTCCCTGGACCCCGCGCTCGCGCCACGCGTCGCGTGAGGTTCGCGACCCCGTGCTATCCCGCACCGGCCGTTCCCGTCGGCGGTTGGTAATTTGGCCCCATTTTTGCCGACCTGGGCGCGAGTTGCGCTTATCTGGCCGTCTTTTGCCGGCAACACGCCCACGCGCCATGCGCGCAAAAGTTTTTGACAGTGCGCCAAGTTCTAAGCTATGCTAAAGGGCTTACTGCTTTATTCGCGCGCAAAGTTTGATGCCAGGGGCGGCGACCATGTGTGGTCAAAGACGTGTGGTCAAAGCGCCAGGAAGACAGGTCCGGCCCTTCGTGCTAGCGAAGCGCCCAAGGCCAAAGGGGTGCGTCACGAGCCTCCGTCGACCGACGCTGCCAGCTCCCAAACATCAGGTTTGTGCGTTTGTCATGGTTTGTTGGCAAGCCCGCTCTTTTACGTATTTGAACGTTTGAGGCGGTTTTGCGCGAGCCGCCTTCTCCAAGAGTCCATTGCTCGAGGAGACGAGTACGTAAGTACTTACCCAGTGGTACGTAAAAGGGATTTCAAAGGTCATGCCTACCATTAGCCAACTCGTGCGCAAGCCGCGCGAAGTCAGCATCATCAAAAGCAAGAGCCCCGCGCTCGAAAACTGCCCGCAACGCCGCGGCGTGTGCACTCGCGTGTACACCACCACCCCCAAGAAGCCGAACTCCGCTCTGCGTAAGGTTGCCAAAGTGCGTCTGACCAACGGTTACGAAGTCATTTCGTACATCGGCGGTGAAGGCCACAACCTGCAAGAGCACTCGGTGGTTCTGGTGCGTGGCGGTCGTGTGAAGGACTTGCCCGGTGTGCGTTATCACATCGTGCGCGGTTCCCTCGACCTGCAAGGCGTCAAGGATCGCAAGCAAGCCCGCTCGAAGTACGGCGCCAAGCGCCCGAAGAAGGCCTAAGGGCTCGCAACGCGAGTCAGCAGTACCCCCGAGTGACGGCCATCCGTCATCAGGGAAGTGCAACCGCGCCAACCGCAATACAGGAAGGTGCGCGGCACGTAAGGGGTCGTCTTATTGGACGGCCATGGCCGTGTAATGAAACACGGTTCAACTGAACAGACACAAGGAAGCAACAATGCCCCGTCGTCGCGAAGTACCCAAGCGCGAGATTCTGCCCGATCCCAAGTTCGGCAGCGTCGAACTCGCCAAGTTCATGAACGTCGTCATGCTGGACGGCAAGAAGGCCGTCGCCGAGCGCATCGTCTACGGTGCCCTCGAGCAAGTCGCCACCAAGACCGGCAAGGAGCCGATCGAGGTGTTCAGCCTGGCGATCAACAACATCAAGCCGATCGTCGAAGTCAAGAGCCGCCGCGTTGGCGGTGCCAACTACCAAGTGCCGGTTGAAGTGCGCCCCGTGCGCCGCCTGGCCCTGGCTATGCGTTGGCTCCGTGAAGCCGCCAAGAAGCGTGGCGAGAAGTCGATGGATCTGCGCCTTGCTGGCGAACTGATCGACGCCTCCGAAGGTCGTGGCGCCGCGATGAAGAAGCGCGAAGACACGCACAAGATGGCCGAGGCCAACAAGGCCTTCAGCCATTTCCGCTGGTAATTTAAGGACTAACCCACCATGGCCCGCAAAACCCCGATCGAGCGCTATCGCAACATTGGCATCTCTGCGCACATCGATGCAGGGAAAACCACCACGACCGAACGTATCCTGTTCTACACCGGCGTCAATCACAAGATTGGCGAAGTGCATGATGGCGCCGCCACCATGGACTGGATGGAACAAGAGCAAGAGCGTGGCATCACCATTACGTCGGCTGCTACGACGGCGTTTTGGCGTGGCATGGCCGGCAACTACCCCGAGCACCGCATCAACATCATCGACACCCCGGGGCACGTGGACTTCACCATCGAGGTGGAACGTTCCATGCGCGTCCTGGACGGTGCCTGCATGGTCTACTGCGCGGTGGGTGGTGTTCAGCCCCAGTCCGAAACCGTGTGGCGCCAAGCCAACAAGTACGGCGTGCCGCGTCTGGCGTTCGTCAACAAGATGGACCGTACCGGCGCGAACTTCTTCAAGGTCTATGACCAGCTGAAGACGCGTCTGCGCGCGAACCCCGTGCCCATCGTGATCCCCATCGGCGCCGAAGACACGTTCCAAGGCGTGATCGACCTGGTCAAGATGAAGGCGATCATCTGGGACGAAGCCAGCCAAGGCACCAAGTTCGACTACAAGGACATTCCGGCCGAGCTGGAAGGTACCGCTGCCGAATGGCGTGAAAAGCTGGTTGAAGCCGCCGCCGAGTCGTCGGAAGAGCTGATGAACAAGTACCTGGAAACGGGTTCCTTGGACGAAGCCGAAATCAACCTGGCCATCCGCCAACGCACCATCGCTGGCGAAATCCAGCCGATGCTGTGCGGCACCGCCTTCAAGAACAAGGGCGTGCAGCGCATGCTGGACGCGGTCATCGACTACCTGCCTTCGCCCGTGGACATTCCCCCGGTCGACGGCCAGGACGACGATGGCAACGCCATCAACCGCAAGGCTGACGACAACGAGAAGTTCTCGGCGCTGGCGTTCAAGCTGATGAGCGATCCGTTCGTGGGTCAGTTGACCTTCGTGCGCGTCTACTCGGGCGTCCTGAAGTCGGGCGATACGGTCTACAACCCCATCAAGGGCAAGAAGGAACGTATCGGCCGCATCCTGCAGATGCACGCGAACAACCGCGAGGAAATCAAGGAAGTTCTGGCCGGCGACATCGCCGCCGTGGTGGGCCTGAAGGACGTGACGACCGGCGAAACGCTGTGCGATGTCGATTCGCACATCCTGCTGGAGCGCATGGAGTTCCCCGAGCCCGTGATTTCGCAGGCCGTCGAACCCAAGTCGAAGGCCGACCAGGAAAAGATGGGCCTGGCGCTGTCGCGCCTGGCGCAGGAAGATCCGTCGTTCCGCGTGCGCAGCGACGAAGAATCCGGCCAGACCATCATTTCCGGCATGGGCGAGCTGCACCTGGAAATTCTGGTCGACCGCATGAAGCGCGAATTCGGCGTGGAAGCGAACGTCGGCAAGCCCCAGGTGGCCTACCGCGAAACCATCCGCAAGACCTGCGAAGAAGTCGAAGGCAAGTTCGTCAAGCAGTCGGGCGGTCGTGGTCAGTACGGTCACGTGGTCCTGAAGGTCGAACCGCTCCAGCCGGGCGGCGGCTACGAGTTCGTGGACGCCATCAAGGGCGGTGTGGTTCCTCGCGAATTCATCCCCGCGGTGGACAAGGGCATCCAGGAAACGCTGCCTGCCGGCATCCTGGCCGGTTACCCGGTCGTGGACGTCAAGGTCACGCTGTTCTTCGGTTCGTACCACGATGTGGACTCGAACGAAAACGCGTTCAAGATGGCCGGCTCGATGGCGTTCAAGGAAGGCATGCGCAAGGCCAGCCCCGTGCTGCTCGAACCGATGATGGCCGTTGAAGTCGAAACGCCCGAAGACTACGCCGGTACCGTGATGGGCGATCTGTCCTCGCGTCGCGGCATGGTCCAGGGCATGGACGACATGGTCGGTGGTGGCAAGACCATCAAGGCTGAAGTTCCGCTGGCCGAGATGTTCGGTTACGCCACGAACCTGCGTTCGCTGACGCAAGGTCGTGCCACGTACACGATGGAATTCAAGCATTACTCCGAGGCCCCCAAGAACGTCGCTGACGAAGTCATCGCCGCTCGGGCCAAGTAAATAACCCTCGCCGCGACCGCCCACAAGGCGGCGCGGCAAATATCGAAATTTCCTTGAAAGTCAAAGGATAGAGATCATGGCAAAAGGCAAGTTTGAACGCACCAAGCCGCACGTGAACGTCGGCACCATCGGTCACGTCGACCACGGCAAGACCACCCTGACGGCGGCGATCACGACCGTTCTGTCGACCAAGTTCGGCGGCGAAGCCAAGGGCTACGACCAGATCGACGCGGCTCCTGAAGAAAAGGCTCGCGGCATCACGATCAACACGGCCCACGTCGAGTACGAAACGGAAACGCGCCACTACGCGCACGTTGACTGCCCGGGCCACGCTGACTACGTCAAGAACATGATCACGGGCGC
>NZ_QHHO01000046.1:1298274-1344305 GCF_003184165.1 Achromobacter sp. RW408 | reverse complement strand
AGAACCCCACCGCCCCAATGCAAAAAAGGCCTTCCAATAAAGAAGGCCAAAAAAAAATACTCACCCAACCGACAACACACAATCCAACGCCTCAGGCCCACTCAACCGAACCTGAAACACCCGCAACTCATCCCGCCTGAACACATGCACGCTCACGCGATCCCCCACCCGATACTGGCCCAGCAACACTTCGACGCCCGCGGCCCCCTCGACCTTCAAGCCATCGATCGCCACCAGCACATCCCCGGCCGACAGCCCGCCCCTGTGCCCGGCGCCGCCTTCCAGCACGGTCGCCAGCACCAGTGAATCCCCCTGCTTGCGCGTGCGCACATCCAGCGAAGGAATATTGACCGAGGCTTTCCATTGCAGCTTGACGCCTTGAGCGGCCAGCAGCTCCGCCAGCGGCACATCCGCCGTCCCGTAGGCATGCCGCGCAATGAAGCGCCGCGCATCCACCCCGGTCGCCTCCTTGATCAGCGCCGGCAGGCCATCCTCCGCCAACCCCTGCGCCTTGCCGCGATAGAAATCGCGCCCATACCGCTGCCACAACAGCCGCATCACATCGTCCAGCGAATGCGCGCCCGCCGACTCCTGGCGGATCAGCAGGTCCAGCCCCAGCGCCACCAGCGCGCCCTTGGTGTAATAGCTGACCAGCGCATTGGGCGAATTCTCGTCCTGCTTGTAATAGCGCGTCCACGCGTCGAACGAACTTTCCGCCACCGACTGCTTGTGGCGACCCGGCGTGCGCGCCACGCTGGTGATGGTCTTGGCCAGCAGGCGCAGGTAATCGTTCTGCGTGATCACGTTGGAACGCAGCAGCAGCAGATCGTCGTAGTAGGACGTGAACCCCTCGAACACCCACAACAGCCGCGTCAGGTCCGGCTGCGCCAGGTCGTAGGGAACGAACGCCTGCGGCTTGATGCGCTTGACGTTCCAGGTGTGGAAATACTCGTGGCTGACCAGTCCCAGGAAACCGCGATAGCCTTCGCCCTGGCCCTGCTGGCCCAGCACCGGCAGGTCCTTGCGCGCCGTCATCAGCGCCGTGCTGGCGCGGTGCTCCAGGCCGCCGTAGCCGTCGCCCGTCACCATGGTCATGAAGACATAGCGATCGCTGCTGTCCAGGAACGGCGCGCGCCTGCCGCGCGGTTCGAAGAAGGCGATCTGCGTTTCGCAGATCCTGCGCACGTCGTCGGTGATGCGGGCCAGGTCCAGGTTGGGCGCCACGCCCGTGAACACCAGTTCATGCTCGGCGCCATGCGCCGTGAAGCTCGCCACCTGCGGCGTGCCCATTTCAACGGGATGATCGATCAGCGCGTCGTAGTCCGGCGCCAGGTACAGGCCGAAGCCATGGCGGCGCGCCGCGCCCTTGTGGCCGCGGGCCTCGGGCAGGCTGGTGTAGACCTTCCAGCCATCGATGCCGCGCGGCGGCGCCAGGTCCACCAGGCAGGGCAGGTGGTCCTGCCCATGCACCCGCAGGAACACGCTGGTGCCGTTGAAGAAGCCGTGGGTTTCGTCCAGGTGCGCGCCGCGCACCGACAGGTCCCAGGCATACACCGTGTACTCCACCCGCAACGGGCCGTCGCAAGGCGCGGCCTGCCAGGTGTGATTGTCTATTTTGTCGACAGGCACGCGGCGGCTGCCCGCATGGGCCGTCAGCGACTCGATCTGGCGCGAAAAATCGCGGATCAGGTAGCTGCCCGGAATCCAGGCCGGCAGCGACAGGCGCTGGCCATCCGGCGAGGGCGCCTGGACGGTTAGGGTTATCCGGTAGCGGTGCCCCGCGGGGTCGTGGGGCGCGAGGCGGTAAAGTATGGGGAAAGCATCGGTTTTTTCCATGCGTATATCTTATTTCATCCCATCCTCTGGAGACAGGTAATGAGCGAGTCGTTTGTGCTGGTCGAAACCCGCGGCCGCGTCGGTCTGCTGACGCTGAACCGCCCCAAGGCGCTCAACGCGCTCAACGATCAACTGATGAACGAACTCGGGGCGGCGCTGCTGGCTTTCGAGGCGGACGCGGACATCGGCGCCGTGGTCATCACCGGCAGTGAAAAGGCCTTTGCCGCGGGCGCCGACATCGGCGCCATGAAAGACTGGTCGTACATGGACGTGTACGGCAGCGAATACATCACCCGCAACTGGGAAACCCTCAAGCGCATCCGCAAGCCCGTGATCGCCGCGGTCGCCGGCTACGCCCTGGGCGGCGGCTGCGAACTGGCCATGATGTGCGACATCATCATCGCCGCCGACACCGCCAAGTTCGGCCAGCCGGAAATCAAGCTGGGCGTCATCCCCGGCGCCGGCGGCACGCAGCGCCTGCCGCGCGCGGTGGGCAAGGCCAAGGCCATGGACCTGGCCCTGACCGCCCGCATGATGGGCGCCGAGGAAGCCGAGCGCGCCGGCCTGGTGTCGCGCGTCGTTGCGGCCAACAAGCTGATGGAAGAAGCCATGGACGCGGCCACCGTGATCGCGTCGATGTCGCTGCCGTCGGTCATGATGGCCAAGGAATGCGTCAACCGCGCCTTCGAGGGTTCGCTCAACGAAGGCCTGCTGTTCGAGCGCCGCGTGTTCCATTCCCTGTTCGCCACCGAGGACCAGAAGGAGGGCATGGCCGCCTTCACCGAGAAGCGCAAACCCGACTTCAAACACCGTTAATTCTTGTTACGCCCGCTCCGGCCCCCCGGGCCGGGCATGCCAGGACCAGGGCATCCGCGTTCGACGCCCTGTTTCCGACACGCGCCCACCCCGGGCGCGTTTTTCATGGCTGCGCGATTCCGCGCGGGCGTTGCGCCTTGAAACTTTTGGACAGCACCTTGTTGCAGGGATCGGCCCTATCCTGAAAAGGCGTCACTCTGAAAACGAGGTGCCGCGCCAGAGAGGCTTGCCCGAACTGGTAAGCCTCATGCGCGGCGGCTCGTCTGCAAACAATAGCAACAAGGAGCCTTGCATGCGTACTTCCCCCTTCAATCGCCGGTGGTCCGCCGCCGCGCTCGCGGGCGCGTTGAGCGTCTGCTTCGTGACCGCTACGCAAGCCCAATCGCCGCGGTCGACGCTGCGGCTGGTGTCCGAAACGCCGTATCCCGCCGCCGCCGCGCCCGCGCCGCAGATGAGCGCGCAGGAATTGCGCGACACCGCGATCGATGCGTACGTCTACGCCTATCCCATGGTGCTGATGGAACTGGCGCGCCGCAAGGCCACCGCCGTGCAGTCGCCGCTGGATGGCAAGGCGCCGATGAACCAGTTCGGGCACAAGGCCGCGTTCCCCGACCCGCGCGCCGCCGATACGCCGTGGCCCAGCGCCGACGCGCTGTATTCCAGCCTGTGGTTCGACGTGTCGCGCGCGCCGCTGATCGTGCGCTTGCCGGATACCGGCAAGCGCTACACGGTGCTGTCGGCGCTGGACATGTGGAGCGACGTGTTCGCCTCGCGCGGCACGCGCACCAACGGCCCCGGCGCCCAGTCGTTCGCCATCGTCGGCCCGAACTGGCAGGGCGCGCTGCCGCCGGGCATGGACGTGATCCACAGCCCGACCTCGACCGGCTGGCTGATCGGCTGGACCCAGACCAGCGGTCCGCAGGACTACGCCGGGGTCAACCAGATCCAGGCCAACATGACGGCCAGTCCGATGGTGGCGGCGGCGCCGGTGCCCGGCCGTCATCGTGGCGCCGGCAGCGCCTCGCCTTATCCGCAGACCGGCCCGGGCGTCGGCTCGGCCCCGATCGGCAGCGACGTGCCCATGCCGATGCCGGTGAACCTGCCGGAAGGTACGCCGGCCGAGCAGGCCGCCAGCATGGACGCCGCGTCGTTCTTCACCTTGTTCTTCGACGTGCTGCGCAACAACCCGCCGCATGCCAATGACACGCCCATGCTCGATCGCATGCGCCGCATCGGCCTGGATGGCCGCCAGCCGTTTTCGTATGGCCGCCTGAGCCCCACCGTGCAGCAGGCCCTGGCCGACGCGCAGCCGCTGGCCGGCCGCCGCATCGCCGACGGCGTGTCGCGCCTGGCCACGCCGATCAATGGCTGGAACACCGTGCTCACCGGCATCGGCACCTACGGCACCGACTACACGCGCCGCGCCGCCATCGCCTACGCCGGCCTGGGCGCGCCGACGCCGGAAGACGTGCTCTATCCGGTCACGGTGGCCGACAACAAGGGCCGCGCGCTCAACTCGAACGAAGACTACGTGCTGCACTTCGAGAAGGGCCAGCTGCCGCCGGCCAATGCCTTCTGGTCGCTGCATGTCTATAACGACAAGCACGGCTTCCCGGACAACCCCGCCAATCGCTACGCGCTGCGCAGCACCGACGACCTGAAGTACAACGCCGACGGTTCGCTCGACATCTACATCCAGCGCCGCGATCCGGGCGAGCGCAAGCGTTCCAACTGGCTGGCCACGCCGGCCGCCGATGGCCCGTTCCTGCTCAGCATGCGCCTGTACTGGCCGCAGGACGTGGCGCTGGACGGGCTGTGGGCGCCGCCGCCGGTCAAGGAAGACTGACGCGCTGCGCGCGGCCGGGCGGCGTGTGGGCGCCACCGGCCGGGCAGCTCCACGCGGCTCCTTCGGGAGTCGCATTTTTTCGTCCCGCGGGCGCGCGCTTTGGCGCGGTGGCCGACGTCATTCGCGTCCCCAATTTCCGTCCCGATGCGCCGTCCGGCCGGGCCTGTTGTCGCCTTACAAACCCCCTAAAGTTCATTTGCTTGGGCAAAAAAAAACACGCTATACTCTGCGGGTTTGACGCTTGCGGGATAAGAACACAGGGCGATGATTTCGCCGGTTCTGACAGGGGCAAGGCTCGTAATGAACGGCTGTAGGACGGCTAGTGCGCGGCTACTGATACGGCTTTTAATACGACGGCTTTAGGCGGGGAAGTTTGATGCAGCAGAACACAGTGCGGCACGAACCTGCGCGCGGTTGGGGTGGAAAGGCCCGGGACGAGTCCTGTGGAATGAACCAGTCCCTTGCGCAACAGGGCGAGGCACGCCAGGTTCTGGCGGGTCAGGATCCGGTGGACCGGGTGCTGGTTCTCAGTGACGCGGATCGCGCGGCGCTGGATGCTCAGGCGGGCCGCGGTCTCCTGTTGGCACTGGCGGCGCAAGGCGCCATGGGGCTCGCAGCAGCAGTAATAGCGGGGGTTGTCGGAGGGGCGGCGGCAGGTTGGTCGGCGCTGGCGGGGGCAGGAGCGTATTTCATACCCAATGCGTTGTTCGCATTGCGCCTGGCTGTCAGTGTTCGGGCCGGTAAAGCCAGTCCCTTTACCTTTCTCTCTGGTGAGTTGATCAAGCTGTTCGCAACGGCATTGCTGTTGTGGCTGCTTTCGCGTGTGGCGCAGGACAGCCTCGTCTGGCCCGCCGCGCTGCTGGGTCTGATACTCACCCTGAAGGGATATCTCCTGCTTTTGATGTTCCGCAAGTTGTCATAGCGCTGCCGGGTAGGTTACGGCAAACGGAATCGTGGAATCGTCCGGCTCGCAAGGGCTCGGGCATACAGCAAATAGGGTAGGATTCAAATGGCTGCTGCCAGCGACGTGTCGCCTCAGTCCGCTTATATTCAGCACCACCTGGTGCACCTGAACAATACGGGCGAAAAACAGACTGCAATTGCTCAGTTTGACATCATCAACTACGACTCGTTGTTCTGGTCCGGCCTGACGGGCCTGATCGTCATCTTCTTCCTGTGGCGCGCCGCCCGCCGCGCGACCGCCGGCGTCCCGGGCCGCTTCCAGGCCTTCGTGGAAATGATCGTCGACATGGTCGACGACCAGGCCAAGGGCATCGTCCACAATGCCAAGAGCCGCCTCTTCATCGCTCCGCTGGCCCTCACCGTGTTCCTCTGGATCATCCTGATGAACGCGCTGGACCTGCTGCCCGTCGACCTGATGCCGTCGATCTGGCGCCTGACCGGCCTGGGCGCGCACCATGGCGACCCCCTCTACTACCACCGCGTGCTGCCGACCGCCGACCTGAACGTGCCGATGGGCATGTCGCTGGGCGTGCTGCTGCTGATGTTCTACTACGGCATCAAGATCAAGCACCCGGGCGGCTTCGTCAAGGAACTGTTCACCGCGCCGTTCCATGCGCATGGCCTGGGCGCCCTCGTCCTGGCTCCGTTCAACCTGCTGCTGAACCTGATCGAATACGCCGCCAAGTCCGTGTCGCTGGGCATGCGGTTGTTCGGCAACATGTTCGCCGGCGAATTGATTTTCATGCTGATCGCCCTCTTGGGCGGTGCCTGGACCGGTTTCAACGGCGCCAGCATCGGCTTGGGAATCGGCCACGTGCTGGCCGGCTCGATCTGGGCCATCTTCCACATCCTGATCGTGTTGCTCCAGGCCTTCATCTTCATGATGCTGACCCTGGTGTACCTCGGCCAGGCGCACGAAGGCCACTGATCCCCCGAATTTCCGGCGTCGGCCACCCGGCCGGCGCTGGATAGCAAGATCATCTTGCATTGAGCAGTACCCCAATCTTTTTATTTTTTGACTTCAGATTTCTAACCAAGGAGTTGTCATGACCAACGTCGCTTTCGTTGCTCTCGCTTGCGGTCTTATCATCGGTCTGGGCGCTATCGGCGCTTGCATCGGCATCGCACTGATGGGCGGCAAATACCTGGAAGCTTCGGCTCGTCAGCCTGAACTGATGAACGCTCTGCAAACCAAGATGTTCCTGCTGGCTGGCCTGATCGACGCGGCATTCCTGATCGGCGTGGGTATCGCCATGCTGTTCGCCTTCGCCAACCCGTTCGTCGGCTAAGGCACGCCCGCCGGCGAAAAGGCGGGTCATGACGCTGGCGGCGATGCGGGCTTGAGCCCCGTCGCCGGCCGGCAAAGTATCGAGTGCTCCGCGTTGCCCGTCCCGGGCGCCGTCGGAGCCGCAAGGTGTTAAAGGAACGACCGTGAATCTGAACGCGACGATCATTTTCCAGATGCTCGTGTTCTTCGTTCTGGGCTGGTTCACGATGAAATTCGTGTGGCCTCCTCTGACGAAGGCGATGGACGAGCGCCGCCAAAAAATCGCCGACGGCCTTGCCGCCGCGGAGAAGGGCAAGGCCGATCTGGCCCAGGCCCAGGCGCGTGTCAGTCTGATCGAGGCTTCTGCCAAGTCCGAAAACCACGCCCGCATCATCGAGGCCGAGAAGCAAGCCGCCTCCCTGATCGAGCAGGCCCGCCGTGAAGCGGAAGCCGAGCGTGCCCGCATCGTGGCGCAAGCTGCACAGGATGCCGCGCAGGAAGTCCAGCGCGCCCGTGATTCGCTGCGCGACGACGTCGCCGCGCTGGCCGTCAAGGGTGCTGAGCAGATCCTCAAGCGCGAGGTTGACGCCCGCGCCCACGCCGAGCTGCTGAACCAGCTTCGCGCGCAGCTTTAATCCGGGACCGTCATGGCTGAACTTTCCACTGTTGCCAGGCCGTACGCCGAAGCCCTGTTCGCCGCCGCGCGCGACGACAAGGCGGGCCTGCAGGCTTGGGCCGACCTGGTCAGCGAGCTGTCGCAGGTCGCCTCCAACCCCGACGTGCGCGAGGCCATGGCCGATCCGCGTCTGGGTGACAAGCAGCGCGTCGAGCTGTTCACCGGCCTGGTGAAGGCCGAACTGCCCCAGGCCGCCCGCAATTTCATCGAGCTGCTGGTCGAAAACGACCGGTTGCTGCTGCTGCCCGAGATCGCCACGCAATTCGTGGTGCTGCGGAACCGTCACGACGGCACGGCGCAGGCGGAAATCACCAGCGCGTTCGAGCTGAGCGACGCCCAGGTCCAAGAACTGGTCGCCGCCCTCGAGAAGAAATTCGGCCTGAAGCTCAAGCCCGTCGTCACCGTCGACCAGTCGTTGATCGGCGGCGTGCGCGTGGCCGTCGGGGACCAGGTGCTCGATACTTCCGTACAAGCCCAATTGGCCCGCATGCGCGATACGCTCGCCGCTTAAAGGCAGCACTAACAGGATTCCAGGAGTCAATATGCAACTCAATCCCTCCGAGATCAGCGAACTGCTCAAGAGCCGCATCGAGGGCCTGGGCGCTTCGGCTGATGTCCGTACTCAGGGCACCGTCGTGTCCGTGACCGACGGTATTACCCGCATCCACGGCCTGTCCGACGTGATGCAGGGCGAAATGCTCGAATTCCCCAACAACGTCTTCGGTCTGGCGCTCAACCTCGAGCGTGATTCCGTCGGCGCCGTTATTCTCGGTGACTACACCGGCGTGTCCGAAGGCGACGCGGTCAAGACGACCGGCCGCATTCTGGAAGTGCCGGTCGGCCCCGAGCTGAAAGGCCGCGTGGTCAACACGCTGGGCGAGCCGATCGACGGCAAGGGCCCCGTGAACGCCAAGGCCACCGACATCATCGAAAAAGTGGCCCCCGGCGTTATCGCCCGCCGCTCGGTGTCGCAGCCGCTGCAAACCGGCATCAAGGCTATCGACTCGATGGTTCCCATCGGCCGTGGCCAGCGCGAACTGATCATTGGCGACCGCCAGACCGGCAAGACCGCCGTGGCCGTCGACACCATCATCAGCCAGAAGGGCAAGGGCGTCACCTGCGTGTACGTCGCCATCGGCCAGAAGGCTTCGACGATCAACAACGTGGTGCGCAAGCTGGAAGAGCACGGCGCGATGGAATACACCATCGTCGTGGCCGCCTCGGCTTCGGACTCCGCCGCCATGCAGTACCTGGCCGCCTACGCCGGCTGCACGATGGGCGAATACTTCCGCGATCGCGGCGAAGACGCCCTGATCGTCTATGACGACCTGACCAAGCAAGCCTGGGCCTACCGCCAGGTCTCGCTGCTGCTGCGCCGTCCGCCGGGCCGCGAAGCCTACCCGGGCGACGTGTTCTACCTGCACTCGCGCCTGCTGGAACGTGCCGCCCGCGTGAACGAAGACTACGTCGAGAAGTTCACCGATGGCGCCGTCAAGGGCAAGACCGGCTCGCTGACCGCGCTGCCGATCATCGAAACCCAGGCGGGCGACGTGTCGGCCTTCGTTCCGACCAACGTGATCTCGATCACCGACGGCCAGATCTTCCTGGAAACCGACCTGTTCAACGCTGGTGTGCGTCCCGCCATCAACGCCGGTATCTCGGTGTCGCGCGTGGGCGGCGCCGCCCAGACCAAGGTCGTCAAGAAGCTGTCCGGCGGTATCCGTACCGACCTGGCGCAGTACCGTGAACTGGCCGCCTTCGCGCAGTTCGCCTCGGACCTGGACGACGCCACCCGTCGCCAGCTCGAGCGCGGCAAGCGCGTGGTCGAACTGCTCAAGCAGCCGCAATACCAGCCGCTGCAGGTGTGGGAACTGGCCGTCACGCTGTACACGGTCAACAACGGCTACCTGGATGACGTGGACGTGGCCCAGGTGCTGTCGTTCGAAAAGGCGCTCAAGGACCAGCTCAAGGCCAAGCACGCCGCCCTGATCCAGCGCGTCGAAGACACCAAGGAACTGTCCAAGGACGACGAAGGCGAACTCGCCGCCGCCATCCAGGAATTCAAGAAGCACGGTGCTTTTTAAGAAAGTGATGGGTTAGGCGTCAGCTGCGCCTCACCCATCCTTATCGGATGGTTGAGGCGCAAGCGCCAACCCATCGGCCAGTCTTCACAGGAAAGCGCAATGCCCGGAATTAAGGAAATCCGAACCAAGATCAAGAGCGTGCAAAACACGCGCAAGATCACCAAGGCGATGGAAATGGTCGCCGCATCCAAGATGCGCAAGGCGCAGGAGCGGATGCGCGCGGGCCGTCCGTACGCCACCAAGGTGCGCGAGATCGCCGCGCACCTGATGCAGGCCAACCCCGAGTACAGCCACCCGTACCTAGTCGAGCGCGAAGTCAAGGCGGTCGGCGTGGTCATGGTGACGACGGACAAGGGTCTGTGCGGCGGCTTGAACACCAACATCACCCGCGTGGTGCTGTCGAAGCTGAAAGAGTTCGAGAAAAACGGCATCGCCGTTCAAGCGACCGCTTTCGGCAACAAGGGCGTGGGCGTGCTGTCCCGTATCGGCGCCAAGCTGGTTTCCCAGGAAGTGCAACTGGGCGACAAGCCGCAACTGGATCGCCTGCTGGGCGCGATCAAGGTGCAGCTGGACGCCTACCTGGAAGGCCGCATCGACGCGCTGTACGTGGCTTCGACCCGCTTCGTCAACACGATGAAGCAGGAGCCGCTGTTCCTGCGTCTGCTGCCCCTGGCCAGCGGTTTGGAAGATCCGTACCAGACGGGCGCCGAAAGCCTGGCCAAGACTTCGGAAGTGAAATCGGATTACAGCTGGGATTACATCTACGAACCCGACGCTCGTAGCGTGATCGACGACCTGCTGCAGCGTTACGTGGAAGGCCTGCTGTACCAAGCCGTGGCCGAGAACATGGCTTCGGAGCAGTCGGCCCGGATGGTCGCCATGAAGGCGGCGTCGGACAACGCCAAGAAGGTCATCGGCGATCTGCAGCTGGTCTACAACAAGACCCGCCAGGCCGCGATCACCAAGGAAATTTCGGAAATCGTAGGGGGCGCTGCCGCCGTCTGAGGCAGGCAGCATCCCGTCAAAAGCTATCAAGCAAGGAATCGACATGAGCAACGGAACCATCGTTCAGTGCATCGGCGCCGTGGTGGATATTCAGTTCCCCCGCGATCACATGCCCAAGATCTACGAAGCGCTTACTCTGGTCGACGAGGGTTCCTCGTTCGCCGAAAAGGGTCTGACGCTGGAAGTGCAGCAACAGCTGGGTGACGGCGTGGTGCGTACCATCGCCCTGGGCTCCAGCGACGGCCTGCGCCGCGGCATGAAGGTCGCCGGCACCGGCGCCCCGATCTCGGTGCCGGTCGGCACCGGCACGCTCGGCCGCATCATGGACGTGCTGGGCCGCCCGATCGACGAAGCTGGCGAAATCCAGCACGACGAAAAGCGTGGCATTCACCAACCGGCTCCCCGTTTCGACGAGCTGTCGCCGTCGGTGGAACTGCTGGAAACCGGCATCAAGGTTATCGACCTGGTGTGCCCGTTCGCCAAGGGCGGCAAGGTCGGCCTGTTCGGCGGCGCCGGCGTGGGCAAGACCGTCAACATGATGGAACTGATCAACAACATCGCCAAGCAGCACAGCGGCTTGTCGGTGTTCGCCGGCGTGGGTGAGCGTACCCGTGAAGGCAACGACTTCTACCACGAAATGGAAGAGTCGAACGTTCTGGACAAGGTCGCCATGGTGTTCGGTCAGATGAACGAACCCCCGGGCAACCGTCTGCGCGTGGCGCTGACCGGCCTGACGATGGCCGAGAAGTTCCGCGACGAAGGCCGCGACATCCTGTTCTTCGTGGACAACATCTACCGCTACACCCTGGCCGGTACCGAAGTGTCGGCGCTGCTGGGCCGTATGCCGTCGGCGGTGGGCTACCAGCCCACGCTGGCCGAGGAAATGGGCAAGCTGCAAGAGCGCATCACGTCCACCAAGACCGGCTCGATCACCTCGATCCAGGCCGTGTACGTGCCCGCTGACGACTTGACCGACCCGTCGCCCGCCACCACCTTCCAGCACTTGGACTCGACCGTCGTGCTGTCGCGTGATATCGCCGCCCTGGGTATCTACCCGGCCGTGGACCCGCTGGACTCGTCCAGCCGCCAGCTCGACCCGCAAGTCGTCGGCGAAGAGCACTACGCCGTGGCCCGTGGCGTGCAGCAGACGCTGCAGCGCTACAAGGAACTGCGCGACATCATCGCGATTCTGGGCATGGACGAACTGTCGCCGGAAGACAAGCAGGCCGTGGCCCGCGCCCGCAAGATCCAGCGTTTCCTGTCGCAGCCGTTCCACGTGGCCGAAGTGTTCACCGGTTCGCCCGGCAAGTACGTGCCGCTGGCCGAAACCATCCGTGGTTTCAAGATGATCGTGAACGGCGAGTGCGATGCGCTGCCGGAACAGGCCTTCTACATGGTCGGCTCGATCGACGAGGCCTTCGAGAAGGCCAAGAAACTGCAATAAGGAACCGATATGGCTACCCTGCATGTGGATGTCGTCAGCGCAGAGGAAGCGATCTTCTCCGGTGAGGCGAAGTTCGTGGTGCTGCCTGGCGAGGCGGGTGAGCTGGGCATCCTGCCCGGCCACACCCCGCTGATCTCGCGCGTACGCCCCGGGACGGTCAAGATCGTCCGTGCCGACCAAGGCGAGGAGAACATCTTCGTCGCCGGGGGCATTCTGGAAGTGCAGCCGGGCAGCGTGACGGTCCTGGCCGACACCGCCATCCGCGCCGCCGACCTGGACGAGGCCCGTGCCCTGGAAGCGCGCAAGCGCGCCGAAGAGGCCCTGGCCAACGCCAAGGACAAGGCGGACATCGCGGTTGTCGAGGCCGAGCTGGCCATGCTGGCGGCGCAAGCCATCGCGGCGCGCAAGCTGCGCCAAGGCGGCCGCTCGCACTGAGCGCAAGCATGACCTGCCGGGGTTCGCCCCGGATCCGGGAAAAGCGGCCATGGGCCGCTTTTTTCATTTGCGCGGCCACGGCTGCGCAACCCCTCGGTCAGCCGCAGGCCGGCCTGCGTTCGCTACGAATGGCGGCCCGGCTGGCGCGCCGGTAGCCTTCAGGCATTGCAATTCGAAGCTGGAGGGTGGCGTGCGAGAAACCATGGATTGCGGGGTGCTGCTGGCGCCCGGCCACGAAACCGCCATGGGCGACTGGGTCGCGCGCGACCAGCCGCGGCTGGCGCGGGTGCGTTTGCATCTGGTGCACCTGCGGCTGCCGGGCAGCGGTCCGGGTGGTCCGGATACGCACGCGCTGGCGGGGCTGGCGGTGGGGTTGCGCCGCTACGATCACTGCGTCCTGCCGGTCGCGCCGGCTTCGCTGGCGTGGACCCGCATGTCCTTGCAGCAGGCCCGCGGCACGCTTGCCACGCCCATCCTGCTGCTGGTGCACGACATGACCGCGCCCGCCATCGAAGACCTGCTGCGCCTGGGCGCCGCCGATTTCATCGCGTCGCCGTACTGCCTGGAAAGCCTGCGCGTGCGGCTCGGCCGGCTGGCGCGGCGCGCGCCCTTGCCGGGCGGCCTGGTGGAAGAACCCGGCGTGATATACGCCGCCGCCGCGCCACGCGCCGTTGGCGCGGCCGACGTCCGGCCGCGGGTGCCTCGGCAGGTGTTGCAACAGGGGCTGGCGGGGATGCGCTACCAGCCGGGCCGCGAAGCCCAGGAACCCTTCCGGCAGGCCAAGGCGCGCGTGGTCGATGGTTTCGAATCCGACTATATCCGCCTGGCGCTGTCCCGCCACCAGGGCAACGTGGCGCGCGCCGCGCGCGCCTCCAGCAAGCATCGGCGGGCTTTCTGGGCGCTGATGCGCAAGCATGGCATCGATGCCGGACCCTACCGCCGGCAGGCCGAGCAGGCGCGAGACTAGCGCCGGCGGCCCTGCCCGGCAGCGGTTGCGCGGCGGTCGCGGCGCCGCGTGTCGCCAACCCGTGACGAAAGCGCGGCGGCTTGCGTCACGGCAAGCCCGGATCGCGTGCGCGCCGCACCCTGTCAGCTTGGGGCAGTAAAATCACGGCTTCCGATCATCGAGGATAGTCGTGTCCGCTTCCGTCTTGAAGAACGATGTGTTCTTGCGCGCGCTGCTGCGCGAGCCCGTGCCCTACACCCCGATCTGGCTGATGCGCCAGGCGGGCCGCTACCTGCCCGAATACCGCGAGACGCGGGCCCGGGCCGGTTCCTTCATGGGCCTGGCTCAGAATCCGGACTACGCCTCGGAAGTCACGCTGCAGCCGCTGGAGCGTTTCGACCTGGACGCGGCCATCCTGTTTTCCGACATCCTGACCGTGCCGCACGCCATGGGCCTGGGCCTGGACTTCGCCGAAGGCGAGGGGCCGCGCTTTGCCCGTCCGGTGCGTACCGAGGACGACGTGGCGCGCCTGGCGGTGCCCGACATGGACAAGCTGCGCTATGTGTTCGATGCCGTCGGCACCATCCGCCGCGACCTGGACGGCAAGGTGCCGCTGATCGGCTTTGCCGGCAGTCCCTGGACCATCGCCTGCTACATGGTCGAAGGGCAGGGCAGCGACGATTACCGGCTGATCAAGACCATGCTGTATTCGCGTCCGGACCTGCTGCACCGCATCCTGGAAATCAACGCCGAAGCCACGCTGCAATACCTGAACGCCCAGATCACGGCGGGCGCGCAGGCCGTCATGCTGTTCGACAGCTGGGGCGGTGTGCTGGCCGACGGTCTGTTCCAGCAGTTTTCGCTGGCCTACACCCGCAAGGTGGTGGCCGGCCTGACGCGCGAACACGAAGGCCGCCGCGTGCCGGCCATTGTCTTCACCAAGGGCGGCGGCCAGTGGCTGGAAGACATCGCCGCCTGCGGCTGCGACGCCGTGGGCCTGGACTGGACCGTCGACCTGGCGGCGGCGCGGCGCCGCACCGGCGACTGCGTCGCGTTCCAGGGCAACCTCGACCCGATGGCCCTGTTCGGCGGCGCCGACGCCATCCGCGCCGAGGCTCGCCGCGTGCTGGACGCTTTCGGGCCGGTGGGCAAAGGTGGGCATGTGTTCAACCTGGGGCATGGCATTTCGCGCTTCACTCCCCCAGACGCGGTAGCGGAATTGGTGGATGAAGTCCACCGTCACAGCCGTTCGCTCAGAGGGTAAGTGAGTGAACGCTTCGGCCCGCAGGGCCGGGCGTCGAGGCCTCCCGAGCGCAGTTGTGCACAGCAAGATTGCGCTCGGGGAAAACCCTTTATAAGCTATTTTACAATCTTGGAAGTTTGTACAAGTCGTTGTTTTTAATGGAATAAAATAAGTTTTCAACAGGATTGCAAGACTTGATGCAATCTTGCCTTATTCCAATATTTAACGTTGCCCCGGCCTTTTCCCCAAAGTTATCCACAGGCTTCCCCTGGCGTTCTGGAAGGGGTTGAGGCGACAATCCCCTCTGGCCGGCCCGGCCCATTTTCCCGACACCGTTTTCCCGACTTGCGGGCCCGCACCGTCCATGTTCCGTTTTCTCCTCCATGTCTGAAGTCTTCGCGCTGGTCGAATCCACGCCGGCCGCGCCCGCGGCGGTCTGCTGGGTGCGCGTCGCGCTGGACGTGCCCTTGCCCGGCCCATTCGATTACCGCCACCACGAGCCGATCGCCGCCGGCCTGCGGGTGATCGTGCCGTTCGGCCGCCGCAAGCTGATCGGCGTGGTGGTGGACAACCCGGCCGAGCCGTCCTACGAGCCCAGGCAGATCAAGCCGATCGAGGAAGTGCTGCGCGACCTGCCGCCCTTTGACGAAGGCTGGCTGCGCCTGGCGCGCTTTGCCGCCGAGTACTACCAGCGGCCGCTGGGCGAGGTGATGCTGCCGACGCTGCCGCCGCCGCTGCGCAAGCCGACCGCCTACCAGGGCAAGCGCTCGGCCGGCGGCCCGGTGGCGCGGCTGGACGGACGCAAGCGCAAGGCGGTCCGCGACCCGGCCACGGCCGACCAGCCGCCCGAGCTGAACGATGCGCAGCGCCAAGCGGTGGACACCATCGCGGGGCTCGCCAGGTTCAAGCCCGTGCTGTTGTATGGCGTGACTGGCAGCGGCAAGACCGAGGTCTACCTGCGCGCCGCCGAAAAAGTGCTGGCCACGGGCCGCCAGGTGCTGCTGCTGGTGCCGGAAATCAACCTGACGCCGCAGCTGGAAGGCGCGTTGCGCGCCCGGCTGGAAGGCCTGCTGGGGCCGGACGGCCTGGCGGTGCTGCACAGCGGCCTGTCCGATGGCGAACGACTGCAGGCCTGGGCGCGCGCGCAGCGTGGCCAGGCGCGCATGCTGCTGGGCACGCGCATGGCGATCTTCGCGCCCATGAGCGAGCTGGGCCTGATCGTGGTCGACGAAGAGCACGACGCCTCGTACAAGCAGCAGGACGGCCTGCGCTATTCCGCGCGCGACCTGGCGGTGTGGCGCGCCCATGATCTCGACATTCCGGTGGTGCTGGGCTCGGCCACGCCGTCGCTGGAAACCTGGCAGCATGCCGAGCGCGGCCGCTACCTGCGGCTGGCGCTGCCGGCGCGCGCCCGCGCCAGTTCGCTGCCGGCCATGAAGCTGGTCGACACCCGCCGCCTGCAGATGAAGCACGGCATGTCGCCGCAGTTGCTGGAGGCCCTGGGCGAACGGCTGGCGCGCAAGGAACAGTCGCTGATCTTCCTGAACCGCCGCGGTTACGCGCCGGTGCTGCATTGCCAGTCCTGCGGCTGGGTCAGCAATTGCCCGCGCTGCACCGCCTTCACGGTGCTGCACCGCGCCGCCGGCCGCGGCCACCGCCTGCAATGCCACCACTGCGGCTACCAGGCGCCGGTGCCGCATGCCTGCCCCGAATGCGGCGACCAGGACCTGGCGCCGATGGGGCGCGGCACGCAGCGGGTCGAGGAACACCTGGCCGAACTGTTCCCCGAGGCGCGCATCCTGCGCATCGACGCCGACAGCACCCGCAAGAAAGGCAGCGCCGAGGCGTTGTTCGCATCGGTGCATGCGGGCGAGGTCGACATCCTGGTCGGCACGCAGATGGTGTCCAAGGGCCACGACTTCGCGCGGCTCGGGCTGGTCGGCGTGCTCAACCCCGATTCGGCATTGTTCGCGCATGATTTCCGCGCGCCCGAACGCCTGTTCGCCCAGTTGATGCAGGTGGCGGGCCGCGCCGGCCGCCACCAGGGCAACGGCCAGGTCATCATCCAGACCGGCTATCCCGAGCAGCCGGTGTACCAGGCGCTGCTGCGCCACGACTACGCGGGCTTTGCGCGCCATGCGCTGCAAGAGCGCGAAAGCACCGGCCTGCCGCCGTTCGCCTACCAGGCCCTGCTGACGGCCGAGGCGCGCGAGCTGGCGGTGGCGCAGGCTTTCCTGCAACAGGCGCGCGCCCTGCCCGAAGGCGAGTGGGCCGCCGATTTTCCGGGGCTGGACGCGATCATGCTGTACGACCCGGTGCCGTTGCGCGTGGTGCGGGTGGCCAATATCGAGCGCGCCCAGCTGCTGGTGGAGAGCACCAGCCGCCCGGCGTTGCAGGCCTTCCTGGCGTCGTGGTCGCACCACCTGCCGTACCTGGCCAACGAGGCCCGGGTGCGCTGGCAGCTGGAGGTCGACCCGCTGGAAATCTGACCCGCGCGCCGCGCCCGTCCGATTACTCTATGTCGTTCCCCTTTCCCCGAATCCCATGTCCGCACACGAACCCATCGGCCACGGCCTGAACCCCGCGCAGAAAGAGGCGGTGCTGTACCTGGACGGTCCCTGCCTGGTGCTGGCCGGCGCCGGCAGTGGCAAGACGCGCGTCATCACGCAGAAGATCGCCTACCTGCTGCGCGAATGCGGCTACATGGGCCGCAACGTGGTGGCGCTGACCTTCACCAACAAGGCCGCGCGCGAAATGGACGAGCGCGTCAGGACGCTGGTGGACCGCAAGCTGGGCAAGGGCCTGACCATCAGTACCTTCCACTCGCTGGGCGTGAAGCTCCTGCGCGAAGAGGCGCGCAACGCGGGTCTCAAGCCGACGTTCTCGATCCTCGACGCCGATGACGCCATGGCGATCATCCAGGAATTGCTGGCCACCACCGACAAGGGCCGCCTGCGCCACGTGCAGGGCATCATCTCGCTGTGGAAGAACGCGCTGATGGAGCCCGACGATGCCGCGCGTGAAGCCATCACGCCGGGCGACGTCGAGGCAGCCAACGTCTACCGCAGCTACGCCGCCACGCTGGCCGCCTACCAGGCGGTGGACTTCGACGACCTGATCCGCATCCCGGCCATCCTGCTGGCCAACAACGAAGAAGTGCGCACGCGCTGGCAGAACCGCGTGCGCTACCTGCTGGTCGACGAGTACCAGGACACCAACGTCTGCCAGTACCGCCTGGTGCAGCTGTTGACCGGCCCGCGCGCCATGTTCACCGCGGTGGGAGACGATGACCAGGCCATCTACGCCTGGCGCGGCGCCACCATCGAGAACCTGGCCAAGCTGACCACCGACTATCCGAACCTCAAGCTCATCAAGCTGGAGCAGAACTACCGTTCGGTGCAGCGCATCCTGGCCGCGGCCAACCAGGTGATCGAGAAGAACCCCAAGCTGTTCGAGAAGAAGCTGTGGTCGGACCTGGGCGTGGGCGAGCCGATCCTGGTGTCGGCGATGGACGGCGAGGAACACGAGGCCGAGTCCATCGCCATGAAAATCTCGGCCTCGCGCTTCGAGCGCCAGGCGCAGTGGAAGGACTTCGCCATCCTGTATCGCGGCAACCACCAGTCGCGCATCCTGGAGCAGGCGCTGCGCAACCTGAAGATCCCGTACACGATCGCGGGCGGCCAGAGCTTTTTCGACAAGGCCGAGGTGCGCGACATCCTGGCCTATCTGCGGCTGCTGGCCAACGACGAGGACGATCCGGCCTTCATCCGCGCCGCCACCACGCCCAAGCGCGGCATCGGCCAGGCCACGCTGCAGACGCTGGGCCAGTATGCCGCCAGCCGCGAGCTGTCGCTGCTGGCGGCGGTCGACGAGACCGGGCTGGAAAGCCTGCTGGCGCCGCGCCAGCTCGAACCGCTGCGCACCTTCACCGAATTCATCCGCCGCATGCAGTGGCGCGCCGGCCGTGGCGCCACCGCCGGCGCCGATGGCGCGCCGGCCGAACCCGCCGGCGTGATCCTGGACGACCTGGTGCAGGCGATCCAGTACGAACGCCATCTGTTCGAGCTGTTCGATGAGCGGCCGGCGCAGACCCGCTGGCAGAACGTGCTGGAACTGACCGGTTGGCTCAAGCGCAAGGCCGAAGAGGACAACATGTCGCTGTTCGAGCTGGTGCAGCACGTGGCGCTGGTGACCATGCTCGAGCGGGGCGAGGAAGAGGAACCGGACGCGGTCAAGATGTCGACGCTGCATGCCTCCAAGGGCCTAGAGTATCCGCACGTGTACCTGGCGGGCGTCGAAGAAGGCCTGCTGCCGCACCTGGGCAAGGACGACGAAGTCGGCGACCCGGCGCGCGCCGCCGAGAATCTGGCCACCCGCATCCAGGAAGAACGGCGGCTGATGTACGTGGGGATCACCCGCGCCCAGCGCAGCCTCAACCTGAGCTGGTGCAAGCGCCGCCGCCGCGCGCGCGAGGACCTGGTGCGCGAGCCGTCGCGTTTCATCGAGGAAATGGGCCTGGACGCCCCGGGCATCCAGGAAGACGAGGCCACCGCGGCCATGAATCCCAAGGAGCGCATGGCCATGCTCAAGGCCTTGCTGAAGAAATAGCGCCGCAATAAATTACATGACGGGAGGCGCGTCCAGGACCTATACCTGCCGCTTTGCATCATGGCGCCAACGATGAAGGACGATGTGCGTTACCAAGCGGTGTCCGGCACGCCCGGCCTGGTGCTGGGCGTGGCGCGCCTGGTCGACTTCCAGTTCGACCGGCACTACCACGTCGACTATCACGTCGGCCTGGTGACCCAGGGCGTGCAGCGCCAGACCTTCCGTGGCCGCAGCACGCTGCTGGGGCCGGGCGGTATCGCCCTGATGCCTCCCGGCGAGGTGCATGACGGTGCTGGCGTGGCCGACTATGGCCAGTCGTATACCCTGAAGACCTTCCGCATCGCGCCCGAGTTGATGCGCGATTTCATCGCCGAGGTATCGGGCGGCGCGCCGGACGAACGCTTCCTGGGCACCCTGATCGAGGATCGCGCGCTGGCGGCCCGCTTCGTGGCGCTGCACGCATCCTGGATGGCGGACGCGGCCGCCGGACCGCTGGCGCACGAGGCCGCGTCGCTGGCGTTGATGGGCGCGCTGTTCGCGCGCACCGGCACGGTGGCGCCGCAGGCGGTGCGCGGCGGCCTGTCGCCCGCGCACCAGCGGACGGTGCTGGACTACTGCCAGGGCCATCTGGGCGACAAGATCGGGCTGGAAGACCTGGCCCGGCTGTGCGGGCTGAGCCGCTACCAGTTCCTACGCCGCTTCGCGCTGTCGGTGGGCCTGACGCCGCACGCCTGGCTGACGCGGTTGCGCCTGGAACGGGCCTGCGCCGCGCTGGCGCGCGCGCCAGCCACGATCGCGCAGGTCGCGGCCGATGTCGGCTTCTACGACCAAAGCCATTTCAATCGGGCCTTCCGCGCCGCCTACGGGGTGCCTCCCTCGGCCTACCGGCGCGCGGCTTGAGCGGGGCGCAGCCCCGGGGCATCCCTACCGCGCCAGCGCCCGCAATGCCGCCAGGAAATGATCGACATCCTGCTCGCGGGTGCTGAACGAGGTGACCAGCCGCGCCACGCCCGGGCCCCAGCGGTCATGGTAGAAGCGAAAGCCTTGTGCCAGCAGGCCGTCGATGGCCGCGGCCGGCAACTGGCAGAACAGGATGTTGGCCTGGACAGGTCCCTGCAAGGCCACGCCGGGCAGGCCGTCCATGCCGGCCGCCAACCGCGCCGCCATGGCGTTGGCCTGGCGCGCATTGTCCAGCCACAGGTCGTCCGCCAGATACGCTTCCATCTGCGCCGACAGCAGCCGCATCTTCGAGAACAGGTGGCCGCCGCGCTTACGCCGGTAGGCCAGTTCCGTGGCGCGCCCCGGCTCGAACAGCACGATGGCCTCGGCGCCCAGCACGCCGTTCTTGGTGGCGCCGAACGACAGCGCCGCGACGCCTGCCTTCCAGGTCATTTCCGCGGGCGTGCAGCCCAGGCTGACCAGCGCATTGGCGAAGCGCGCGCCATCCATGTGCAGGGGCAGCCCGGCGTCGCGGCAGATGGCGCCGATGGCCTGGATCTCGTCCAGCGAGTAGACGCTGCCGGTCTCGGTGGCCTGGGTGATGCTGACGCAGGCGGGCGGCATCGAATGCACGTCGCCGGCCTTGCGGTGCGCTTCATGCGCCAGCTGCCCGGGGTCGAGCTTGGAGGCGGCGCCATCGAGCAGCGCCAGGCGCGCGCCGCCGCTGTAGAACTGGGGCGCGCCGCATTCATCGTTGGCGATGTGGCTGTGCGCATGGCACAGCACGCTGCCCCAGGGCGGCGTCAGCGCCGCCAGCGACAGCGAATTGGCGGCGGTGCCGGTGGGCACCAGCAGCACGTCGACCTCGTGCTCGAAGATCTCGGCCAGGCGGCGTTCGACCCGCAGGGTGATGTCGTCGGCGCCGTAGGCGGGGGCCTGTCCCTCATTGGCGTGCAGCAGCGCGGCCAGTATCTGCGGGCTGGCGCCGGCGGTGTTGTCACTGGCGAAGCCCAGCTGTGGCGAAGGTGAGGCGGGGGTGTCCAAGGCGGATGCTCCGGCGATACAGACAAGCCTCGGACTATGCCCGGCCCGGACGGCGCCGACTTGTAGAAAATTGCGCCCCGCTCCTACACTGGGACCGGCCCGCCGCCACTGGCCGGGCCGGTTTCCAAGGAGCGCATCATGTGCCGCTGGCTGGCTTATACCGGGAGTCCCCTGCAAATGGAGAGCGTGCTGTTCAAGGCCACGCACTCGCTGATCGACCAGAGCCTGCATGCGCGCATGGGCGCCACCACCACCAACGGCGACGGTTTCGGCCTGGGCTGGTACGGCCGGCCGCCCGAACCGCCGTTCCGCTACCGCAGCGTGCATCCGGCCTGGAACGACCGCAACCTGCGCGAGGCCGCGCGCGCCATCCATTCGCCGCTGTTCGTGGCCCACATCCGCGCCGCCACCGACACGCCGGCGCAGGAAACCAATTGCCATCCGTTCCGCCATGGCAACTGGCTGTTCGTGCACAACGGCGTGATCCGCGACTATCCGCTGCTGCGGCGCGATCTGATGCTGATGATCGCGCCCGCGTATTTCGGTTCATTGGAGGGGTCGACCGATTCCGAGGTGATGTTCCTGCTGGCGCTGACCTTCGGCCTGGAAGAAGATCCGCTGCCGGCGCTGGCGCGCATGGTGGGGGCGGTCGAGGAAACCGGCCGGCGCCACGGCGTGGCACGGCCGATCAACATGACGGTCTGCGCCCTGGACGGCGAGCGCCTGATCGCGGTGCGCTATTCCAGCGAGCGCGATTCGCGCACGCTGTTCCACAACACCTGCGTGCGGCACCTGCGCGAGCTTTATCCCGACGACCCGAAGGTCGCGGCGCTGGACGACGACGCCTTCCTGCTGCTGTCCGAGCCGCTGAGCGAGATGCCGGGCGCCTGGGAAGAGGTGCCCGAATCCACCGCCATCATCGCCGGCCGCGGCCGGGTGGATCACTATCCGTTCGTGCCGGTGCCGCCGGGCGCCTGAAGCCCGTAGCGCGGCGCTGGCGTGTTGCGTGACAGCTCCGGCCCCAGGGCCTGGCGCGCGGCTTCCAGGCGTTCCAGCAGGGCCGGATCGGTCAGCGAAGGAATGGTGATGAACTCACCTTGGTCCAGGCCCGCCAGGGCGCTGCGCACCATGTCGTCCGCGCTCATCACGATGGCGGCCGGCAACTCGCTGGCCGGCCTGCCTGCCAGGTCCCAGAACTCGGTGCCGGTGGCGCCGGGCAGCACCGCCTGGACGCGCAGGCCCTTGTCCGCCAGTTCGTGGCGCAGCGACTGCGAGTAGGCCAGCACATAGGCCTTGCTGGCGCCGTAGACGCCGTTCAGCAGCTCGGGGTGCAGACCGACGATCGACGCAATGTTGATGATGGTGCCGCCACCGCGCGCCACGAAGGCGGGCGCCGCGGCCATGGTCAGGTGGGTGAGGGCGCTGATGTTCAGGTCGATCATGGCCTGCATCTGGCCGGGCTCGGATTGCAGCAGCGGCGCCACCGCGCCGATGCCGGCGTTGTTCACCAGCAGGGTCAGCGTGTCGTCCTCGCGCAGCGCCTGCGCCACGCGTTGCACGCCGTCGGCCCGGGACAGGTCGGCCGGCAGCACGCGCACGTCGCGGCCGGTCTCGGCGCGCAGGCGCGCGGCCAGGGTTTCCAGGCGTTCGACGTTGCGCGCCACCAGCGTCAGATCGTGGCCGCGCAGGGCCAGATGATGGGCGTAGCGCGCGCCGATGCCGGATGAGGCGCCGGTGACCAGGGCGCGGCCGGGAATGTTGCCAAGCGGGGTGTTGCTCATGAGATGTGCTCCGAAAAGAGGGACGGCGGGTTGTGCCGGTACGCTTGCAGAGTAGAGTCGGGATGGAATATCCTCAATGACATAGAAACGTCTTTTTCAGACATACGGCAAGAACGGACGGCGCCGCCATGAAAACCATCGCGATCCTGTTGCACCCTGGGTTCCAGCTCATGAGCCTGGCGGCCAGCGCCGTCTTCGAGATGGCCAACCGGCAGACCGGCGAGCCGGCCTATCGGGTCGTCCTGGTGTCCGAGCATGGCGGCCCCGTGGCCAGTTCGCTGGGGTTCGCGCAGGACACCATCGGGCTGGGGCGACGCACCTTCGACACCTTGATCGTCGCAGGCGACAACACTGCCGAAGGCGCTTCCGACAGCCTGTTGCGCGCGCTGCGCGGCGCCAGCCGGCGGGTGCGCCGCTGCGCCTCGATGTGCACCGGCGCATTCGTGCTGGCGCAGGCCGGCCTGCTCGATGGCCGGCGCGCCACCACCCACTGGTTCTATGCGCGCCGCCTGCAACGCGAGCACCCGCGCGTCAAGGTGGACGAGGACCGCATCTTCGTGGCCGACGGCCCGATCTGGACGTCAGCGGGCATGAGCGCGGGCATCGACCTGGCGCTGGCCATGGTGGAAGCGGACCTGGGGGCGGAAATGGCGCGCGCCGTGGCGCGCAAGCTGGTGCTGACGCAACGCCGCGCGGGCGGGCAGTCGCAGTATTCGGCGTTGCTGGAGCTGGATGCCAAGTCCGACCGGGTGCAGACGGCGCTGGCCTACGCCAAGGCCAACCTGAAGGCGGAATTGTCGGTGGAGGAACTGGCCCGCGCCGCGCACCTGAGCCCGCGCCAGTTCAGCCGCGTGTTCCGCCAGGAAACGGGCCAGTCTCCGGCCAAGGCGGTGGAGCACCTGCGGCTGGAAGCGGCGCAGGACATGATGCAGTCCGGCCGCCACGCGGCCGAGGTGGTGGCGCGCGAAACCGGCTTTGGCGACCGCGACCGCATGCGCAAGGCTTTTCTGCGCGCGTTCGGCCAGTCGCCGCAGGCGATGCGGCGGTTGCTGCACGCCTGACGACGGCGCCGCGCCGCGGGCCCGCCCGATCAGTGCCCCGTGTGCAACGCCGGGTTCAAGGTGCCCCAGGCCGCCGTGCGCACCAGCGTCTCGACCGCGCCGGTCTGCGAGTTGCGGCGGAACAGCAGCCCGTGCTGGCCGGCCAGCTCCACGGCCTTCACCACCGCGCCTTCCGGCGTCAGCACGCGCGTGCCGGCGGTGATGTAGCAGCCGGCCTCAACCACGCAGTCGTCGCCCAGCGAAATGCCGATGCCGGAGTTGGCGCCCAGCAGGCAGCGCTTGCCGATCGCCACGACCTGTTTGCCGCCGCCGGACATGGTGCCCATGATGGAGGCGCCGCCGCCGATGTCGGTGCCGTCGTCGACGATGACGCCGGCGCTGATGCGGCCCTCGACCATCGACGCGCCCAGGGTGCCGGCGTTGAAGTTGCAGAAGCCTTCGTGCAGCACGGTGGTGCCGGCCGCCAGGTGCGCGCCGAGCCGCACGCGGGCGGTGTCGGCGATGCGCACGCCGGCGGGCACGACGTAGTCGGTCATGCGCGGGATCTTGTCGACGCCGCGAATCTCCAGGACCTGCCCGGTGGCGCGCAGTTGCCAGCGCAGCGCCTCGACCTGGTCGACGGCGCACGGCCCGGCCGAAGTCCACGCGACGTTGGCGAGCACGTTGAACAGCCCGTCCAGGTTGACGCCATGCGGCCGGACCAGCCGATGGCTGAGCAGGTGCAGCCGCAGGTAGGCGTCATGCGCGTCGGCGGGCGGGGCGTCGAGCGAGGCGATGGCGGTGCGCACGGCGACGATGTCGACCTTGCGCCGCGTGTCGCGCCCGAGCGAGGTGGGCACGTACTCGCCCAGCGCCGCGCGGGCTTCCTCCGGCGTCAGGTGCCGGGTTCCGCCCGCCGGCGTGTGGTCGGCCAGGGACGGGCGCGGATACCAGGTGTCCAGGATGGCGCCGTCGGCGGCGATCGTGGCCAGGCCGTAGGCGATGGCGCTGCTTGCGGGGTTTTCTTGCATGGCGTGTTTTTCTGCTGGGCCTCTCTCGGCGAACATTTTAGGGCCAGTTGACCGCGGGCAGGGGCCTTGATCGCCTGTCACATTCGCCAGCCACCCTAGCGCAGATCCGGGCGCACGGCGCGTGCGCCGACGACTGAAACGACAATGGGAGGCCGCCATGGAGAATGGGCTCGAACGCGATACGGATGCGTTGCAGCGCCAAATGCGCCTGCAGGAAGACCTGATCGATAGCCTGGACGAAGAGCTGGAGATGGAACTGGACGACTGGCGGGTGGGCAATGGCGCCGCCGGCGGCGACAGCTGGCACGCGCAGCGGCGGCTGTACTTTCGCGAGCTGTTGCGGCTGCAGGGCGAGCTGGTCAAGCTGCAGGATTGGGTGATGCATGGCGGCCACCGCCTGGTGGTGCTGTTCGAAGGGCGCGACGCGGCCGGCAAGGGCGGCGTCATCAAGCGTATCACGCAGCGCCTGAATCCGCGGGTGTGCCGGGTGGCCGCGCTGCCCGCGCCGACCTCGCGCGAACGCACGCAATGGTATTTCCAGCGCTATGCCGCGCACCTGCCCGCCGCCGGCGAGATCGTCCTGTTCGACCGCAGCTGGTACAACCGGGCCGGGGTGGAGCGCGTGATGGGGTTCTGCAGCGATGCCGAGTACGAGGAATTCTTCCGTTCGGTGCCCGAATTCGAGAAGATGCTGGTGCGCAGCGGGATCCAGATCATCAAGTACTGGTTCTCGGTGTCGGACAATGAACAGGAATCGCGCTTCCAGAGCCGTATCGACGATCCGCTCAAGCAATGGAAGCTCAGCCCGATGGACCTGGAAAGCCGGCGCCGCTGGGAGGCCTACACGCAGGCCAAGGAAGTCATGCTGGAGCGCTCGCACATTCCGGAATCGCCCTGGTGGGTAGTGCGCGCCGACGACAAGAAGAAGGCGCGGCTGAACTGCATCAGCCACCTGCTGGAACAGGTGCCCTACCAGGCGGTGTCACATGCCGACGTGGTGCTGCCCGAACGCGTCCATCACGAGGACTACCTGCGCCATCCGGTGCCCGAAGAGATGTTCGTGCCGGAGAAGTACTAGGCGGGCGCCGCCCGCGCTGCGCACCGCGCGGGCGCGTGATGCGGGCGGGCCGTGGCCACGGCCCGCCGCTTCATCGGACCGGCGTTACGCCAGTTCCTTCAACAGCAGCTCCCAGAACTTCAGGCGCTGTTCCAGCGTCGATACCAGGATGTACTCGTTCAGCGTGTGCGCGCCGTCGCCATCGGCGCCCAGGCCGTCCAGCGTCGGAATCCCCATGGCCGAAGTGAAGTTGGCGTCGCTGCCGCCGCCGGTCATCGGCGCGTCTTCCAGCAGGAAACCGGCGCGTTCCGCGTAGCCCTGCACCAGCGCCAGCAGCGCGGCGGCTTCCTCGGTCTTCACCATCGGCGGGCGGTTCAGTTCCACGTCGATGTCCAGTTCCACGTCCGGGCCCACCGCGCACAGCTCGCGCATGCGGCGCAGCACGTCTTCGGCCGCGCCCATGTCGGGCACGCGGAAGTCCACCACGCAGCGGCACAGCGCCGGCACGGTGTTGGTCACGGTGCCGCCGGCGATGGTGCCCACGCTCACGGTGATGCCGCGCTCGTAGTCCGTCATCGCTTCCAGCGCCAGCACCTGGTGCGCCATTTCGCGGATCGCGCTGCGGCCCTTCTCGTGCTGCATGCCGGCATGGGCCGGGCGGCCCTTGACGTTCAGGTTCAGCATGCCGGTGCCCTTGCGCGCCGTCACGCACTTGCCGCCGTTCGGGCGGGCCGGTTCGCACACCAGCGCGTACTTGGCGTTGGCGGCGAAACGCTCGATGTGCGCGCGCGAGGCGTGGCTGCCGGTTTCCTCGTCGGGCACCACCAGGAAGTCCACCGGCAGTTGCGTCGCGCCGGGGCGGGCGACCCCGGCCAGGGCGGTCAGCGCCAGGTAGATGCCGGCCTTCATGTCATAGCTGCCGGGGCCGTAGAGGCGGTCGCCGTCGATGCGCACCGGGTTCTCCAGCAGCGTGCCGACCGGGTGCACCGTGTCCATGTGCGCCAGGATCAGGATGCCGGGGCGGGTGTCGCCAGCGGCGCGGTTGGTGGCGTACAGCAGCGGGCCGGTGGCGGGGCCGAGCGACGACAGTTCCACCGTCAGGCCGGCCGCGGCGGCGTAGTCGGCGATGATGCGGGCCATGGCGGCGATGCCGTCGGGGAAGTTCGAGGGCGATTCGCATTGCAGCCAGCTCTGGATGCCGGCGACGAGTTGTTCAGTGCGGGAAGTGGACATGGCGATTCTGCTAGCGGGAATGAAAGGGAACGTTCAAGCGACCTGCTGGCCGGCCAGGCGCGCCAGCTCGGCGTCGCTCGGCATGCCGCCCTCGAACCAAAGGCTGGCGCAGACCGCGGACATGGCGCGGCCGTCGTGGCCGATGCCGGGCACCACCTGCAGCGTCCAGTTGAACGGCACGCCGCGGCGCTCGGCTTCCTTGCGGCCGGCCTCGAAGTAGTTGTGGGCGCGGGCGAAGCGGTGCGGGCCTTGGCGCATGGCGGCCGGTTCCGACGGCAGGTTGGGGTCGTCGGTGGCGATGTCCTGGTCGCCGGCCAGGATGGTCATCGGATAGGCCAGCAGCTTGACCAGGTGGTCTTCGGTCAGGCCGACGCCGTCCATGCCTTCGGGGAACGGATAATCGAATGTCGGCAGGGTGTACCAGCCGGGGTTGCCCGCGGTCACCGCCTTGAACGGCGCGTGCGACTGGCTGCTCATCAGGCGGTGCACGAACTGGCCGCCGGCCGAGTGGCCGAACAGGTAGACGTTCTCGCCATCGGTGATCTCGGCCGCGATCATGTCGCGGATCACGTTGCCGACCAGCGCATAGGTCCAGCCGTCGATGTGGCGCGGGTTGCCGCCGGCCGAGAACACGCGGCCGTTGTTGTAGCTTTCCACGCCCGGCCAGATCTCGTTGGAGAAGGTCAGCGCCACGATCAGCAGCTTGTGCTTGTCGGCGGCCTCGACCCAGAAGTCGCGGTATTCGTCGCCGTTGCGCAGCACGCCGTGCTGCACGATCACCACCGGGCGGTCCGGGGTGTAGCCGTAGGGGCGGTAGGTCTGCAGCTTGAACGGGCGATCGGAATTGCGATCCTCGTCGATATAGGTGATGGCGTTGCGGCCGGCATGGCCCATTTCGATGGCGATGCGGTCCACGTTGGACATGTCAGAGGGTTTCATGGCGTTCAGGCGGTGGCTTCGTTCAGGTGGCAGGCCGACCAGTGGCCCGGAGAGATTTCCTTCAGCGTCGGCGCCTGCTCGCGGCAGCGCGGCATGGCGTGCGGGCAGCGCGGGTTGAAGGTACAGCCCGACGGCGGGTTCAGCGGCGACGGGATCTCGCCCTTGATCGGCGTGAACTTGCGGCCGCGGCGGGCCACGTCCGGCACCTCGGCCATCAGGGCCTGGGTGTACGGATGGTTGGCGCGCGCGAAGATCTCGGCCGAGGTGGAGATCTCGACGATCTTGCCCAGGTACATGATAGCCACGCGATCCGAGATGTGGCGCACCACGCCCAGGTCGTGGCTGATGAAGAGGTAGGTGAAACCGTGCTGCTCGCGCAGGTCCATGAACAGGTTGATCACCTGCGCCTGGATCGACACGTCCAGCGCCGCCACCGGTTCGTCGCACACCAGGAACTTGGGCGCCACCATCAGCGCGCGGGCGATGCCGATGCGCTGGCGCTGGCCGCCGGAGATCTGATGCGGGAAGCGATCGCGGTATTCCGTGTCCAGGCCCACTTCCTTCAGGGCCTGGTCGATGCGCGCGGGAATCTCGGCCGGCGGCGCCAGCTTGTGCACCTTGAGCGATTCGCCCAGGATCTGGCGCAGGCGCTGGCGCGGATTGAGCGAGGCCTGTGGGTCCTGGAAGATCATCTGCACGCCCAGCGTGTAGGCCAGCCTGTCGGCGCCGCGCAGGCGGCGGGCATCCTGGCCTTGATAGAGCAGGTCGCCTTCGGTCTGGCGGTGCAGGCCGGCGACGACGCGGCCCAGGGTGGACTTGCCGCAGCCGGACTCGCCCACCAGGCCGACGACTTCGCCGCGGCCGATGCGCAGGTCGACGCCGTTGACGGCATACACGGTGCGGCGGTCGATCGGGCGGCCGCCCAGGGCCAGGATGCGCTGGGCCAGGTCGGGACGCTGTTCGAAGCGCTTGTGGACGTTCCTGAGCTCGATGACAGGGGTATCGGCTTGACTCATGCTTGCTCGGCCTCGCGGGCGATCGGGACGTAACAGCGATAGCTGCGCGAACCTTCGGTGGTAACGGTGGGGGCTTGCTCGGTGCAGCGCGTGACCGCGTGGGTGCAGCGCGGCCGGAAGGCACAGCCCGACGGGCGGCCGGCCAGGCTGGGCGCCATGCCGTTGATCTGGTGCAGGCGCGCGCCCGGCGTGGTGGCGCCAGGCATCGAGTCCAGCAGGCCGCGGGTATAAGGATGGCGCGGCGCGTCCAGCACCTGTTCGACCGGGCCGCTCTCGACGATGCGGCCGGCGTACATGACCGCGACGCGGTCGGCCAGCTCGGCCACCACGCCCAGGTCGTGGGTGATCCAGATCAGCGCCGTGTTGTGCTCGCGGCAGATCTCCTGCATGCGGTACAGGATCTGGCCCTGGATGGTCACGTCCAGCGCCGTGGTCGGTTCGTCGCAGATGATCAGGTCGGGCTTGTTGAGCATGGCGATGGCGATCGCCACGCGCTGGCGCATGCCGCCCGAGAATTCGTGCGGGTAGCTCTTCAGGCGCTTTTCCGGCGACGGGATGCCGACCATGGCCAGCGCCTCGCGGCAGCGCTCCAGCGCTTCGGCGCGCGGCACGTCCTCGTGCGTCAGGATGGCCTCCATCATCTGCTCGCCGATGCGCAGCACCGGATTGAGCGTCATCAGCGGGTCCTGGAATATCATGGCGATGCGGTTGCCGCGCAACTGGCGCATCTGCTCTTCGGAGAGCTTGCGCAAGTCGTTGCCCTTGAACTTCACTTCGCCGTCGACGACTTCCCCGGGCGGATCGATCAGCCCCAGCAGTGAAAAGCCGGTGACCGACTTGCCCGAGCCGGACTCGCCGACCAGGCCCACGATCTCGCCGCGGCGCACGGTCAGGTCGACGCCGTCGACCGCCAGCCAGGCGCCGGCCTCGGTATGGAATGCGGTGCGCAGGCCGCGCACTTCTAGAAGCGTGTCATTCATATCATTTGTCCATTGCGCCAGCCGCCAAGCATGCGGGAGGCCTTGCCCAATCGGGATGCCGCGGAGCCGGCTCCGCCGGTCCGCTGGCATGCCCCCTTGAGGGGGAAGCGCGCAGCGCTTCGGGGGTGGGTCATTTCCTCGGATCCAGGCTTTCGCGCAGGCGGTCGCCGACGATATTGATGGAAAGGATAAGCAGCAACAGCGCAATGCCCGGGAACAGGCTGATCCAGTAGTCGCCCGACAGCAGGTACTGGAAGCCGTTGGAGATCAGCAGGCCCAGCGACGGTTCGGTGATCGGCACGCCGACGCCCAGGAACGACAGCGTCGCTTCCAGCGCGATGGCGGTGGCGATCTGGATGGTGGCGAACACCATGACGGGGCCCAGGCAGTTGGGCAGCAGGTGGAACACCATGATGCGCCAGGCCGGGAAGCCCAGGTTGGCGGCGGCCTCGACGTACTCCTTGCGCCGCTCCTGCAGCGCGCGGCTGCGCATGATGCGGGCATAGTGGCCCCATTGCACCAGCACCAGCGCCAGGATCACCTTGTCGACCCCGCGCCCCAGCACCACCAGCAGCACCAGCGCCACCAGGATGGTCGGGAAACCCAGGATGAAGTCGACGATGCGCATCAGCACGGTATCGACCAGGCCGCCGACGTAGGCGGCCACCAGGCCGACCGCGCCGCCCACGGCGGTGGCCAGCACCACCGCCGACAGGCCCACCATCAGGCTGATGCGCAGGCCGTACAGGATGGCGCTGAGCATGTCGCGGCCCTGGTCGTCGGTGCCGAGCCAGGCGATGCTGCCGTCCATCAGCGCCTGGCGCGGCGCCAGGCGGCCGTCCATCAGCGACAGGTTGGCCAGGTCATAGGGGTTCTGCGGCGCGAAGTAGGGCGCGAACACCACCAGCAGCACCAGGATGGCCAGCGCGATGACCGAGCCGCGCACGGTCGGGCGGGCCCGCAGTTTCTTCAGGATCGAGGCGCGCTTGGGCGTATCGGCCAGGGGCTGGACGGTACGGGTGCGGCCGGTATTGGGAGATTGAGCCATGGCGATTATTGAGCGGGGGTCACGAGCTGCACGCGCGGATCGAGCGCGGCGTACAGGATGTCCACAACCAGGTTGATGACCACGAAGATCAGGGTGACCAGCATCACGTACGC
The DNA here is from genome assembly GCF_003184165.1 of Achromobacter sp. RW408. Taxonomy (NCBI): domain Bacteria; kingdom Pseudomonadati; phylum Pseudomonadota; class Betaproteobacteria; order Burkholderiales; family Alcaligenaceae; genus Achromobacter; species Achromobacter sp. RW408. Next base: position 1,312,915 of record NZ_QHHO01000046.1, on the reverse strand, counting down.
GACCACCACGGGCCGGTCGAGCTGGTAGACGCTGTCGATGAGCAGCTTGCCCATGCCGGGCCACGCGAACACGGTCTCGGTGATGGTGGAATAGGCGATCAGGCTGCCGAATTCCATGCCGATGACGGTGACCACCGGGATCAGGATGTTGCGCAGGATGTGGCGGCGCACGATGCGGCCGGGCTTGATGCCCTTGGCGCGCGCGAACTTCACGTAGTCCTGGCTGCGGGCCTCGACCACGCCCGAGGCGGTCAGGCGCAGCACCAGCGCGATGTTGGCCAGCGCCAGGTTGATGGCCGGCATGATCAGGTGCGACCAGCCGTCGGCCGTCAGGATCGACAGGCGCACGCCCAGCACCGTCACGGTGTCGCCGCGGCCGGTGGCGGGCAGCCAGCCGAGCCACACCGCGAACAGCAGGATCAGCATCATGCCCTGCCAGAAGTTGGGCAGCGAGAAGCCCAGCACCGACGACGCCATGATGCCGCGGCCCAGGGGCTCATCGCGGTACAGGCCGGCCACCAGGCCCAGCGGAATGCCGATCACACAGGTCAGGCCGATGGCCACGATCACCAGTTCGAAGGTGGCGGGGATGCGCTGCACGATCAACTCGATGGCCGGGATGCCGTGCACGAACGAGGTGCCCAGGTCGCCGTGCAGCGCGCGCCACAGGAACCCTGTGTATTGCTGCCACACGGGCAGGTCCAGGCCGAGGCGGGCGATCATCGCCTCGCGCGCCGCCTGGCTGGCTTCGGGGCTGACCAGCAGTTCGATCGGGTCGCCCACGGCATACACCGCGAAGAAGACCACGACCGAGACGGCCAGCAGCACGAACAGACTCTGGATCAGTCTGCGTAGGATGAAAAGGGCCACGTGATATTTCCTTGGTGGGCTCGGGGTTGCAGGCGCCGCAAACGGCGATCTTAATTGGCGGGCTTGGCCGACATGGCCAGGGTGTATTGGTCGGCGCGGCCTTCGTACGTCAGGCCCTTGCGGAATGCCCAGATGCTGCTTTCGAAATGCAGCGGAATGCTGGGCAGGTCGGCCAGCGCCAGCGTCAGGGATTCCTGCAGCAGCTTCTCACGCACCGCCGGATCGACGGTGGTCAGCGCGCGCTCGAAGACCTTGTCGAAGGCCGGATTGTCATAGCCGCCGTAGTTGCTGGTGCCCAGGCCGTGCTCCTTGTCGAAGGCGCTGACCCAGTACTGCAGGAACGACGAGGCTTCGCCGGTTTCCGACGACCAGCCGCCCATGGCGAAGCTGAACTCGCGCTTGGCGCGCTTGGGGAAGTAGACCGAGCGCGTCATGGCGTCCACGGTCGTCTTGATGCCCACGCGCGACAGGTACTGGGCCACGGCCTGCGAGATCTGCGCGTCGTTGATGTAGCGGTCGTTGGTGGACGAGATGGTCAGCTCGAAGCCGTCCGGGTAGCCGGCCTCGGCCAGCAGCTTCTTGGCGGCGGCCGGATCGTACTTCAGTTCTGGCGGCGGTTGCAGCGTGCCGAACATGCCATCGGGCAGGAACTGGTTGGCCGGCGTGGCGGCGCCGTCCATGATGCGGGCGGCGATGGCCTTGCGGTCGATCGCCATCGAGATGGCGCGGCGCACGCGCACGTCCTGCAGCGGGTTCTTGCCGTCGGCGGCGCGCACCATTGGGCTGGGGCTGCGCGCCACGTCGAACTGGAAGTACACCACCCGCACCGACGGCGTGATGACGTAGCCGAAGCCCGGCGTTTCCGAGATACGCTTGACGTCGCGCGCGGCGGGGTTCTCGATCAGGTCGAAGTCGCCGGCCAGGAGGCCGGTCAGGCGCGGGCCGGCGGCCGGCACCGGAATCAGCCGCACGTTCGGCCAGGCCGGCTTGTCGCCCCAGTAGGCGTCGTTGCGCGCCAACTCGATGGCGCTGCCCTTGACGTACGACTTGAGCGTGTACGGGCCGGTGCCGATGGCGGACTTGCCGTTGTTGAAGTCGCTGATGGTGGGCCAGGGGCCGGTCACGCCGCAACCATTCTTGGGATCGAAGCGGATCGGGCCGTGCTCGACGATGCCGCTCCACAGCATGGCGTTGCGGGTCAGGTCGTTGGGCAGCAGCGGGTAGGGCAGGTGGGTCTTGATGACCAGCACGTTGCCGTCGCGCACGTCGATGCTGGCCAGCTTCTGCACCACGCTGGCATACGAGCCGCCGATCGATTGTTCGTTGTGCAGCGCGCGGCACAGCGTGAAGATCACGTCATCGGGCGTGAACGGCTGGCCGTTGGAGAACTTCACGCCGTCGCGCAGGGTGAATTCCCAGGTGGTGTCGTCCACCGCCTTCCAGGCGGTCGCCAGCCGCGGCACCAGGTTCATCTTGGCGTCCTGGCCGACCAGGGTCTCGAAGATATGCGAGGTCATCGCGTCGTTCGGCGTGACCTGGTGGTAGTGCGGGTCCATCGCCGTGGGTTCGGACGACAGGCCGATGCGCAGCGTCTGCGGGGCCGACTGGGCCTGGGCCATGGCGCCAGCGGCCAGGGCGGCCGCCAGCGTACAGGTCGATAACGCGCTGCGGATGAAAACGTTTGCGGACATGCTGCTTCCCTTGGTGTTTTTTTATATGAGGCGCCGCGCCATCGAGGGCGCGCCGCGCGAAGAATCAGACGATGGGCTGGGCCAGCCGGACCACGGTGACGCCGGCCCGCAGGTTGGCGGTCGACGGCATGATCAGCACGCAATCATCGTAGGGCGTGGTCACGGCCTCGCCCTCGGACCAGCCGATTACGCTGCCGGCGCGCGCCAGCGTCTCCAGGCCCTTCCAGGGCTCGGCGAAACGGAAGTCGGCGCTCTTGGCGGCGATCGCGTGGGTCACGCGCAGCGCGCGCTGGGCGCTGGCCTGGGGGGCGAACCAGGCGGCGGGCAGGTCGGCCTCGTCCACCGTGCCGGCCGCCACCAGGAAACGCGCCATCTGGTCGAGCGCCACGCCGCGCGCCTCGGGCGCGCCATGGAAGCCGCATTCGATCAGCAGCGAGCGGGTGCCGTTGTCGCCGGCCTCGCCGAAGCGGCCGTAGTCACGCATGCGCACGCCGGCGGCATGGCCGGCGTCGGCGATGATGGTGGCGGGGTTGCCCAGCGACAGGGCCAGGTCGATGTTGCGCTGTTCCATGCCGGTCAGTTGCAGCGGCACGTCGGAATTGCTCATCGAGTGGAAGTCCAGCAGCCAGTCGGCCTGCGCCACCCAGGGCTGGATGGCGGCGGCGCGGCGGCGTTCCTGGCTGATGGGCTGGGCCAGCTTGTCGTCGCTCCAGACCCGGTTCATGTCTTCGTCGACGAAGCGCGCCGGCGCGTAGTTGGCCGGATCGAAGCGGTCGAACGCGGCCAGGTTGCAGAATGCCAGCGTCAGCGAACCACGGCGCGGGCGCAGGCCGGCGGCCAGCGCGTCCTTCAGGGCCCAGGCGCCGCACAGCTCGTTGCCGTGGACCAGGGCGCTGAGCATCACGCGCTTGCCCGGCACGCCGGAGTCGAAATGCCAGACGCCGGGGGTATCCGTGTTGCCCACGCGCTCGGCCGCCAGATCCGGACAGGCGAGCAAAAAGGGGCGCGGACGGGACGCGGTAGGGGACGAGGACATGGGAACTCCGATCAAGCGAGGGGGATTGTATAAGGGATGGCGCCCGAAGGCGGTCAGGTGGCGGTCAGGCGCTCGCGTTGCGCGGCCACGGCCGCGCCCTGTTCGCCCAGGTCCCAGAACAGGCCGGCCATCACCGCCGCGCCTTCGCGCGCCACGGAGGCGAGCAGGTGTTCGTCGGGGCCGTGCTGGCAACAGGCGGGATAGGAATGCGGCACCCAGATGGTGGGCAGCCCCAGCACTTCCGAGAAAGCGTCGTTGGGCACCGTGCCGCCCAGGTTGGGCAGCAGCGCCGGAGTCTTGCCGGTGGTGGCGGCCAGCGAGGCCACGGCCCAGCGCGCCCACGGATCATCCGGGTCCAGCCGGGTGGCCGGCGTGCCGCGCCGCACGCGGACATTGACCTGCTGCAAGCCCCGCGCGTCCAGGTGCCGCCGCAGGATGCCCTCGGCCTGGCGCCAGTCGGTGCCGACCACGAAGCGCAGGTTGCAGGTGGCGCTGGCGCGTGGCGGGATCGCGCCCACCGGGTTGTCGGGGTTGCCGGTCTTGTAGGCCAGCACTTCCAGCGTGTTCCAGCCGAACAGGCGTTCGGCCAGCGACAGGCCGGGCTCGCCCCAGTCCGGGTCGACGTCGGGCGCGTCGTCGTCCTGGCCCACCTGGATGTCCGCCAGCGCCTGGCGCACCGCGGCCGGAATGGCCGGGGGGCGCAGGCCATCAACCAGCAAGCGGCCGCGCGAATCCACCAGGCTGGCCAGCGCGTTCGCCAGGATGGTGCCGGGATTGGGCAGCACGCCGCCCCAGTTGCCAGAGTGGTGGGCGTGGCCGCGCAGGTCAACCGTCAGGTCGAACAGCAGCGTGCCGCGCGATCCCAGGAACAGCGTCGGCAGGTCTGCCGCCAGCCGCGGTCCGTCGGAGGCGATGAAGACGTCCGCCGCCAGCGCTTCGCGCCAGGCGGCGCAGGCCTGGTGCAGACCGGGCGAGCCGACTTCCTCGCCGCATTCCACCAGCATGCGCAGGTTGAAGCCCAGGCGCCCGCCGCGTTCGGCCCGCACCTGTTCCAGCGCGGTCATGTTGACGCAGTACTGTCCTTTGTTGTCGGCGGTGCCGCGGCCGTACCAGCGATCGCCCTCGGCCGTCAGGCGCCACGGCGCCAGGCCGGCGCGCCACTGTTCGTCGTAGCCGCGCACCACGTCGCCATGGGCGTACATCAGCACGGTGGGCAGGGCCGGGTTCTCGATGCGTTCCGCCAGCAGGAACGGCGGGCCGCCTGCGACCGGGTTGTCCTCGACGCGCCAGGCACAGCCCAGGCTTTCCAGGCGCGGCGCGATCGCCGCGCGCAGGTAGTCGTACAGCGCCTCGCGCTGGTCGGGGTTCTGGCTTTCGGTGCGATGGGCGACCAGCGTTGCCAGGTCGCGCTGCAAGGCGCCGCTCTCGGCATAGGCGGTCGCGCGGCCGACGGCCGCGGCGCGGCTGGCGCTCGGGATTGCTGCTGACACGGACTTCCCCTTTTCTGGCCGGACGCGTCAGGGGGGCGTCCGGCTGGATCGTTGCGCAAATTCTAGGATCAGGGAAGCTTTCTCTACAATTAGAATATTTATCGGAAGCCTTGCAAAAAAGGCAAAGCTTCCTCCTTCATGGATTCACCCCCAACGAGGCGCGAACATGCACGGCATCGCCCTGCGGTACTTTGTCGAAGTGGCCCAGGCGGGCAGCCTGAGCGGCGCGTCCGAACGCCTGCACGTGGCGGTGTCGGCCATCAGCCGGCAGATCGCCAAGCTGGAGGAAGAGGCGGGCGCGCCCTTGTTCGAGCGCGCCGCGCGCGGCATGGTGCTGAGCGAGGCCGGCCGACTGCTGCTGGCCCACGCGCGCCGCACATTGCTTGAATCGGACTCGGTGCTGCAGGAGATCGCCGCGCTCAAGGGCATGGCGCGCAACGAGATCCGCATGGCGGCGGTGGAGGGCGTGGCGCGCATTTTCCTGCCGTCGGCCATGGCGCGGTTCCGCCGTGATTGGCCCGATGTGCGTTTCGACCTGCACGTGGGCACGCCGGCCGACGTCGCGCGCCGCGTTGCCGAGGGCAGCGTCGAGCTGGGCATGACCTTCAACGTCGAGCGGCTCAGCGGCGTCAGCGTGCGTTATTCGCGGCGCGCGCCGGTACACGCCGTCATGGCCGCGGGCCATCCGCTGGCCGGCCGCAAAAGCGTCAGCCTGCAGGAACTGGGCCGCTACCCGCTGGCGCTGACCGGCCCGGGCACCACCACCCGGCATCTGTTCGAGATGGGCTGCCTGCTGGAGTCGGTGCAGCTTGAACCGACCTTCACCTGCAACGATTCGTCGCCGCTGCACGGCTTCGTGTTCGGGTCCGACGCCATCATGCTCAGCGGCTACATCTCGGTGGCCTGGAGCCTGAAGCGCGACGAACTGGTGGCGGTGCCGATCTCCAACGCGCAGTTGCAGTCGCGCACCTTGCAGCTGCACGTCATGCAGGGGCGCCAGCTGCCGTCCAAGACGGAGGCCTTCATTGCCCTGCTGTCGCGCGAGCTGGACGTGCTGCTGGAGGACGGCCCGGGCGCTTGAGGCAAGACGCGCGGACGCTGGCACAAACAAAAACGGCTGCCCCGAGGGCAGCCGTTTTCATGTCCCGCGCCGGATTACTTGGCGTCGGGCTTGACCGAGGTGGCCAGCGTGAACTGGTCGCGGCGGCCTTCGTAGGAGATGCCCTTGCGGAAGGCCCAGATGCTGCTTTCGAAGTGCAGCGGGATCAGCGGCACGTTGTCCAGCGCGATCTGGGTGGCTTCCTGCAGCAGCTTCTCGCGCTTGGGCGCGTCGACCGTGACGATGGCCTGCTTGTAGACCTTGTCGAAATCGGCGTTGGTGAAGCCGCCGTAGTTGCTGGTGCCCAGGCTCTTGGGCGAGTCGAGCGAGGCGACCCACAGCTGGAACAGCGCCGAGGCTTCGCCCGTTTCCGCCGGCCAGCCGCCCATCGAGAAGCTGAACTCGCGCTTGGCGCGCTTGGGGAAGTAGATCGAGGCGGTCATGGCGTCGACGTTGGTCTTGATGCCGACGCGGGCCAGGTACTGGGCCACGGCCTGCGCCACCTGGCCGTCATTGACGTAGCGGTCGTTGGTGGACGAGAGGGTCAGCTCGAAGCCGTTGGGGTAGCCGGCTTCGGCCAGCAGCTTCTTGGCGCCTTCCGGGTCGTACTTGATTTCCGGGGCCTTGGGCAGCGCGCCGAACATGCCGTCGGGCATGAACTGGTAGGCCGGGGTGGCCATGCCGTCCATGATGCGGGCGGTGATGGTCTTGCGATCGATGGCCATCGAGATCGCCTTGCGCACTCGCAGGTCCTGCAGCGGGTTCTTGCCGTCGGCGCTCTTGACGAACGGGCTCGGGTTGCGCGCCACGTCGGGCTGGAAGAACACCAGGCGGGTCGAGGGCGTGGCCACGAAACCGAACTTGGGGTTGTCCTTCAGGCGTTGCAGGTCGCGCGCGGCGGGGTTTTCGATCATGTCGAAGTCGCCCGACAGCAGGCCGGTCAGGCGCGGGCCGGCGGCCGGCACCGGCACGAACTTCACTTCCTTCCAGTAGGGCTTCGGGCCCCAGTAGTTCTCGTTGCGCACCAGTTCGATGCCGGTGCCCTTGACGTACGACTTCAGGGTGTACGGGCCGGTGCCGATGGCGTCCTTGCCGTTGTTGAAGTCGGCCACCGTGGGCCACGGGCCGGTCACGCCGCAACCCTTCTTCGGGTCGAAGGTCAGCTTGCCGTGCTCGACGATGCCGTTCCAGATGATCGGCAGCGAGCGCGCCATTTCGGCGGGCATCAGCGGGAAGGGGGCGCCGGTCTTGATGATGACGGTGTGCGCATCCGGCGTCTGCACGTCGGTGATCAGCTTGGTCGTGTCCATGTAGGACTGCGACACGTTGGTCTCGTTGTTCAGCGTGCGGCAGATCGTGAACAGCACGTCTTCGGACGTGAACGGCTTGCCGTTGGAGAACTTGACGTCGTCGCGCAGCTTGAATTCCCAGGTCAGGTCGTCCAGGTTCTTCCAGGACGTGGCCAGCGCGGGCACCAGCTTCATGTCGGCACTGCGGCCTACCAGCGAACTGTAGACGTGCGCGGAGAACGCGTCGTTCTGCGTCATCTTGTGGTAGTGGGGGTCGGCCGAGGTGGGTTCGGCGGACAGGCCGATCTTCAGCGTCTGGGCCTGGGCAGCGGCCAAGGGAATGGCGGCGGCCACGAGGGCCAGGGTGGTGCGCAACTTCATGGTGACAACTCCGGATGGGGAACGAACCGGATCGTGCTGGCGGCGCGGAACAGGGGCGGGCCTACCGGGGAAACGCAACGTCGGCCGGGGGGCTTGCGGTGTTTTTGGCGCCAGGCACGACGGCAAGGGGCCGATTATCGGTAGGGGCTTCGCGCGCTGTCAATGCGCGCCGGGCCGACGTCAGGGTAAACGCCGAGAGGGGGAATAGCCGGCGAAGCCGCGCGAAAAATGCCAATCGCCCCAGTTCGAGGCGGTCCCGCTTCGGGACGGCTTCGCACTGGGGCGACGGGGGAATTGCGTCGTGGAGGGCGTCGCGGGGCCCCGCAAGTGGGGCCGGCGCGGCGCGATGGCGCCCGGTGAGGGGAAAGGCCAAAGGCCCCGGACGCCGGGTCCGATGCAACGGGCGCCGCATCGGCGGCGGGCGTCACAGCGGCAGCGCGCCAGGCTGAATCGCGGGAGATCGGTCGCGACTCAGTCCGGCACGGCTGTTCTTACCACTGCGAACCGGAGAAGCGCGAGCTGGCGGCGCGGGCCTTGTTCATCGACTCGTTCACTTCGTCGATGAAGGCGAACACGGCGGCGACAGCGGCGGCGATCGACTTGCCGGCCTTCTTCAGGTTGGTCAGCGGGTGGGAATTCGGTTGGTTCTCGAGGGCGCCGCGGAGCAGGTCGCGCTCCAGCGCGTCGGTCAGGCGGGCAGTGTGGTTCAGGGTCAGTTCGCTCATGGTTTTCTCCAGTCCGTTTCGTCTTGGGGTAAACCATTATAGGGATAACCCTAAATCAAAAGCAACGCGTTTTTAGGGGAAAACCCTAGTATGTTGTAAAAATGTATTTGCCGCCGGGGACTTAGGCTGTCGGTCCACCGTTGCGCAGGCCCCGGGCGGCATCCGCCAGCTCGCCCGCGGTCAGCCCGATCGGCCCGATGCCCCGGGCCACCAGGGCGTCGGCGGCCGCGCCATGCAGCCAGACCGCGCCGGCCACGGCCTGCTCGAGGGGCAGGCGCTGAGCCAACAACGAGCCCAGCATGCCGGCCAATACGTCCCCGGTTCCGGCCGTGGCCAGCCCCGGGTTGCCGCTGGTGTTGCGGCGCCACGTGCCGTCGGGGGCGCAGATCAGCGTGCCGGCGCCCTTCAGGACCACCCAGGCGCCGAAGCGCCGCGCCAGCGCCTGGGCGGCGGCGCCGCGGTCGGCCTGGACGCGGGCGGTGTCCTGGCCCAGCAGGCGGCCGGCCTCGGCCGGGTGCGGGGTCAGGACCACCGGGCCGTCGCCCCAGTTGGGCCGGATGCCGCCGTTGGCCAGCAGGTTCAGGCCGTCGGCATCCAGCACCAGCGGCGCGCCGTGGCGTAGCACGAACAGTTCCGACAGGGCGTTGGCGGCCGTCGCGCCGGTGCCGATGCCACACCCGGCGACCCAGGCGGTCACGCCCCAGTCCGCGTCCAGCAGCGAGCGGGCGTCGCGCAGCATCAGTTCGGGTTGCAGCGGATCGCAGGGCAGCGGCGCGGCGTCCTGGGCGAAGCCCACCAGCACCTTGCCGGCGCCGGTCTTGAGCGCGGCGCGCGCGGCCAGCAGCGCCGCGCCTTCCATGCCGCGCCCGCCTCCTACCACGCCGACGGTGCCGAAACTGCCTTTGTGGGTGTCCGGGCCGCGCGCGGTGAACAGGGCGGGCAGATCGTCGCGGCGGATCTCGGCGGCAAAGGAGGAGTCGGGGGTGTTCATGGGCTGAGGCTCCGGGATCGTCGGGGCAGGGGCTATCCACTATAGTGCCCCAAAACGCGCGGCCTTCCGCCCGCGCCACCGGAGACGACGATGACCGATATCACGCTGGAACACTATTCCGCCTACGAGTCCCTCAAGCTGCGCCGCCATCCCAACGGCGTGCTGGAGCTGATCATGGGCTCCAAGGACGGCAAGCCGGGCAAGCTGTCCACCGCCGACGACCGCATGCACCGCGAGCTGGCCGACATCTGGCGCGATATCGATACCGACCCGGACACCCGGGTGGTGGTGATCCGCGGAGAGGGCAAGGGCTTCTCGGGCGGTGGCGACCTGGACCTGGTGCAGCAGATGGCCGAGGACTTCGACGTGCGCACCCGCGTCTGGCGCGAGGCGCGCGATCTGGTCTACAACATCATCAACTGCAGCAAGCCGATCGTGTCGGCGATGCACGGCGCCGCCGTGGGTGCGGGGCTGGTGGCCGGCTTGCTGGCCGACATCTCGATCGCCGCGCGCGATGCCCGCATCATCGACGGCCACACCCGCCTGGGCGTCACCGCTGGCGACCATGCCGCCATCGTCTGGCCGCTGCTGTGCGGCATGGCGCGCGCCAAGTACTACCTGATGCTGTGCGAAACCGTGAGCGGCGAAGAGGCCGAGCGTATCGGCCTGGTGTCGCTGTGCGTGGACGAGGCCGAGTTGATCGGCCGCGCCTTCGAGGTCGCCAACCGCCTGGCGGCCGGCTCGCAGACCGCGATCCGCTGGACCAAGTATTCGCTGAACAACTGGCTGCGCATGGCCGGCCCGACCTTCGATACGTCGCTGGCGCTGGAATTCATGGGGTTCGGCGGCCCGGACGTGCGCGAAGGCGTGCAGTCGTTGCGCGAGCGGCGGGCGCCGAACTTCCGGCCCGACTCGCCGTTCTGACAAGGGCGGCTGCCGGCCGCGTCCGGCCCCGCGCCGGGCGGGATCTGGCCAAGCGCGCCGGCCCAGGCGTCGCATGCGGCGCGGCGGGCGCCCAAGGCGCCCGGCCGTGCCGGATTCACTTCTTGAAGAACGCCGCGAACGCGGCCTGCGCCTCTTCCGTCTGCAAACGGGCGCGGAACTGCTGCGCCTCGTAATCGAGCGTGTCCTGGATCGCCTGCCGCTCCGGGCGCTTGAGCATGGCCTTGGTCAGCCGCAAGGCGGCCGGCGGTTGCTTGGCCAGGCTGGCGGCGGTGGCCTGCGCGGCCGCCAGGGCGCCGCCCTTGGCGGTGACCGCGGTGGCCAGGCCGGCCTCGCAGGCTTCCCGCGCCGAGAACGCCTTGCCCTGCAACAGCCATTCGGCGGCGCGGCGGGCGCCGGCCAGGCGCGGCATCAGCAGGCTGGACGCGCCCTCCGGGCACAGGCCCAGCGCCACGAACGGCATGCGCAGCGTGGCGCCTTCGCCGATGTAGACGAAGTCGCAATGCTGCAGCAGCGTCACGCCGATGCCGATGGCATAGCCCTCGACGGCGGCGATGACCGGCACGTCGGCCTGCGTCAGGGCGCGCAGGAAGGTCAGTCCGGCGCTGTCGCCGGCGCCGCGCTCGGCCTGGAAGTCGCGCAGGTCATTGCCGGCGGTGAAGTGTTCGCCGGCGCCGGCCAGGATCACCGCCGACACGCTGGTGTCGGCGCTGGCCAGCGCGAGCTGTTCGGTCAGCGCGGCGTAGGTGGCCGTGTCGATCGCGTTGCGGCGGTCCTGGCGGTCGATCACCAGCGTCAGCACCGCGCCTTCGCGCGTGACCCGCAGCCCGGCGCTCATGCGAAGGTCCTGGCGGCCAGCTGGGTCTTGGCCTCGGCGTACTCGCGGCGCAGCGTGTCGACGATCTGGCGCGTCGGCTGCACGCTGCCGATGTTGCCCACGCCCTGGCCCGCGCCCCAGATGTCCTTCCACGGCTTGACGCGGCTGGAGCCGAAGTTGGAGGCGCCGCTGTCGGGCTGCGGCAGGTTGGCCGGATCGAGGCCGGCGGCGGCGATGCTGGCCTTCAGGTAGTTGCCGGGGATGCCGGTGAAGAACGGGGTGTAGAGAATGTCCGAGGCGCTGGCCTCGACGATGGCGGACTTGTAGCCTTCGCTGGCGTTGGCTTCCTCGCTGGCGATGAAGCGCGTGCCCATGTAGGCGAAGTCCACGCCCATGGCGAGTGCGGCCAGCACCTGGGCGCCCGAGGTGATGGCGCCCGACAGGATCAGCGGGCCGTCGTAGAAGCGGCGCACTTCGGACACCAGCGCGAACGGGCTGAGCGTGCCGGCATGGCCGCCCGCGCCCGCGCACACCAGGATCAGCCCGTCCACGCCCGCTTCCAGCGCCTTTTCGGCGTGGCGGATGGTGGTGACGTCGTGGAACACCTTGCCGCCCCAGTCGTGGATGCCCTTGACCAGGTCGCCGGGGGCGCGCAGGCTGGTGATGATCAGCGGCACGCGGTGGCTGGCGCACACCGCCAGGTCCTGTTCGAGCCGGTCGTTGGACTGGTGGATGATCTGGTTGACGGCGTAGGGCGCGACGGTGGCGCCCGGATTGGCCTCGCGGTACGAGGCCAGCCCCGCCTGGATCTCGTCCAGCCAGTCGGTCAGCAGGCTCTGCGGACGCGCGTTGAGCGCCGGAAACGAACCGACGATGCCGCTCGTGCATTGCGCGACGACCAGCTTCGGGTTGGACACGATGAACATGGGGGCGCTGATGACCGGCAGGGACATCTGGCCATACAGATCTGTCACGAGGGAGTGGGGCATAACGGCGTCACGTGTGGTTTCGGGTTGAGCGCCCAAGCCGCGCTTGCATGGCGGAAAGGGATGTGCCTACAATTACCTACCGACCGTCCGGTAATTAATTAATCTTTATTTAACGGCAAGCGCCGAACCGCTGTCAATGGAACGGGACCGCCCGCGGTCCGGCATTGCCTGCCTCGACGCCGCCTCACCAGGTTCCCTCATGGCGACTTCCGCAGCCCCCGCCACCAAACGCGCCCGCGCCGGCCGCCCGCCGACCCTGGCGGCGCCGCGCGAACGCATCCTGGCCGAAGCCGCCAAGCTGTTCGCGCGCAGCGGCTACGACGGCAGTTCGGTGTCGGACCTGGCCGCCGCCATTGGCGTGTCCAAGGCCGCCATCTATCACTACTTCACCACCAAGCAGGACATCTACGACGCCATCATCCTGGCGGTGTTGAGCGGCCTGAACCAGAGCGTCGGCCAGGACGTGGCGCGCGCCGAGGGCGGCGCCGCCCGCCTGCGCGCCTTCATGGTCGGCCACGCCCGCTATTTCGAGCAGCACCACGCCGAGTTCGTCACCATGCTGATCGGCTATTCCGGCATGGCGCTGCCCGAGCGCGAGGACGCCGCCCGGCTGCGCGACGGCTACGAGAAGCGCCTGCGCGACCTGATCGCGCAGGGCGTGGCCGAAGGCGCGTTCCGGCCGCTGGACGTGCCCGCCACCGGCCGCGCCGTGCTGTCGATGCTGAACTGGATGGTGCGCTGGTACAAGCCCGGCCAGGGCGACAGCGCCGAGACCATCGCCGCCGGCTATTTCGATTTACTGGTTGGCGGCATGCGCCCCTGAGCGCCGCCGCCCCGCACTCCCGAGAGACTGACATCATGGCCCTGGACACCGAAACCCTGACCCTGTTGCTGGACGCCGTGCGCCGCTTCGTGCACGAACGCCTGATTCCCGCCGAGGACGAACTGGCCGCCAGCGGCCAGGTGCCGCCGGACATCGTCGCCGAAATGCGCGAGCTGGGCCTGTTCGGCCTGTCGATCTCGCCCGACCACGGCGGCCTGGGCCTGACGATGGAAGAAGAAGTGAAGGTGGTGTTCGAACTGGGCCAGACCTCGCCCGCGTTCCGTTCGCTGGCCGGCACCAACATCGGCATCGGCTCGCAGGCCATCGTGCTGGCCGGCACCGACGAACAGCGCGCCCGTTACCTGCCGCGCCTGGCCAGCGGCGAACTGATCGGCTCGTTCGCGTTGACCGAACCCGACGCCGGCTCCGACGCCATGGCGCTGCGCCTGTCGGCCGAACGCGACGGCGACCACTACGTGCTCAACGGCACCAAGCGCTACATCACCAACGCGCCCATCGCCGGCCTGTTCTCGGTGATGGCGCGCACCGCGCCCGAACGCCGCGCCAATTCCATTTCGTGCTTCCTGGTCGAAGCCGGCACGCCTGGCCTCATCATCGGCAAGCCCGACAAGAAAATGGGCCAGGCCGGCGCGCTCACCAGCGACGTGGTCTTCGACAACTGCCGCGTCCCCGCCTCGGCCCTGCTGGGCGGCGAGGAAGGCAACGGTTTCCGCACCTCGATGCGCGTGCTGGACAAGGGCCGCCTGCACATCTCGGCCCTGTGCGTCGGCATCGCCGACCGCCTGCTGCGCGACGCCGTCAAATACGCCACCGAACGCAAGCAGTTCGGCCAGCCCATCGCCGAGTTCCAGCTGATCCAGGCCATGATCGCCGACAGCCAGGCCGAACTCTACGCCGCCCGCTGCATGGTGCTGGACGCCGCCCGCCTGCGCGACCGCGGCGAGAACACCACCATGCAGGCCGCCTGCTGCAAGCTCTACGCCACCGAAATGGTCGGCCGCGTCGCCGACCGCGCCGTCCAGATCCACGGCGGCGCCGGCTACATGTCCGAATACGCCGTGGAACGCTTCTACCGTGACGTGCGCCTCTTCCGCATCTTCGAAGGCACCTCGCAAATCCAGCAACTGGTCATCGCCCGCGAGGTCATCAAGGCCAATAGCTAAGCCGTGCGAAGGCGTGGCGGGCATCCACCCGCCACCCCCCGATGCCGACACCTCAACACTGGAGCAATAGGGCAGGTCGCCATGCATCGTCTGCCGCCAGGCGCCCATGCAACGTGAAGGTCCTCCACCCCCGCGCAGCGTCACCAGAATGCCAAGCACACCGTCCGTCCCAGCACCCGCGATGAGCCTTCAGCGCAGCCCTTTGCGGTGTGGCGTGGGGAATGGGGGGCGTGTAGATGCGCCCGACGGAATCCGAAGGAGTCGCCGCAGGCGAGGACGAGGATGAGTAAGGGGCAGTCCGGAGCGAACGCTCC